>NZ_JBEZHR010000003.1:0-636667 GCF_040650655.1 Streptomyces sp. NPDC048636
GCCTTCACCAGCGACCCCTTCACCATCCACACCCGCTGGATCGAAACCCAGTTCAACAACACCATCACCCCCTACACCCCCACCGGCACCGACGAAAACGACGACACCACCCCCCGCGAAACCGTCGTCGTCGAGGTGGGCGGCAAGCGGCTGGAGGTGTCGCTGCCCGCGTCCCTGAGCATGGCCTCGGCCCCGGCCGCGGCGGGGGCGAAGAAGCCGAAGCGCAAGGCGTCCAAGAAGGCCGGCTCCGCGGCCTCGGGTGACGCACTGGCCTCCCCGATGCAGGGCACCATCGTCAAGGTGGCCGTCGCCGAGGGCGACACGGTGGCCGAGGGCGACCTCGTCGTCGTCCTCGAGGCCATGAAGATGGAACAGCCCCTCAACGCCCACCGGGCGGGCACCGTCAAGGGCCTGAGCGCCGAGGTCGGCGCCTCCATCACCTCGGGCGCGGTCATCTGCGAGATCAAGGACTGACGCCCCGCGGAACACACTGAGCGCCGCGGACCCGCTGCCCGGGTCCGCGGCGCTCCGCGTTTCGCGGTCAGCGCACCACGTCCTGCGGGAAGGTGAGTTCACCGCTCATCCAGCGCAGCGCGGTGGGCAACTCCCGCCGCCAGGTGCGGAAGTTATGGCTGCCCTTGTCCAGGATGATCGA
This sequence comes from Streptomyces sp. NPDC048636, assembly GCF_040650655.1. Taxonomy (NCBI): domain Bacteria; kingdom Bacillati; phylum Actinomycetota; class Actinomycetes; order Kitasatosporales; family Streptomycetaceae; genus Streptomyces; species Streptomyces sp. NPDC048636. Next base: position 656 of record NZ_JBEZHR010000003.1, read on the forward strand.
CTCCGCCCGCGTCGGGGTCTTGACCGCCCCCAGGAACTCCCGGGTCTGCCGGTAGTTCGGCTCGCCCTCGCGGCTCGAGGTGACCAGCACCGACACCTGCGGCCGGGGCAGATGCCGCAGCCGCCACAGCAGATCGTGCTCCCGCTCGCGCCGCTCGCCCGCCGCACCGCCCCCGAAGAGATCACCGGTGGTGGGGTCGTTGACCACCCGGTAGTCCGGCGAGAGGGCGGCCGCCGCGGAGTAGACCCGCGGATGGCGCATGGCCAGCTGGAGCGCGCAGGTGCCGCCCGAGGAGTAGCCCAGCACCCCCCAGGCGCTGGGGTCATGGCCGATCCGGTAGTGCCCCCGCAGCGCCTCGGGCAGATCCTTGGCGAAGAAGGTCTCGGCCCTCGGCCCACCGGGCACGTCCACGCACTCGGTGTCGCGCGGCGGGGCGATGGTGGGCCGGACCATCACGATGATCGCGGGCTGCATCGCCCCGGTGCGGATCAGCCCGCCCGCCGTCTGCGGCACCCGCAGATGCTGCGCCAGCAGGAAGGACCCACCGGGATAGCCGCTGATCGTCACCACCACCGGAAAGCGCTGCCGGTCGTAGGCGCGCTGGAAGTACTGCGGCGGCAGATAGACATAGGCCGGGTTGGCCACCTGGCTGCGGCGGCCCAGCAGCCGCACGGACTCGACCTTGCCCACCCGGTCCGGCCGCCCCTCGGGCAGCCCGTGCACCCGGTCGAGCCCCTGCGGCGGTGCGGGCCGCACCAGTCCGCCGGAGAGACCGGCGCCCTGTGCGCCGCCGCCCTCCAGCTCCGAGAGGGCCGCGGGCGCCGTGTCCTCCTCGCCCAGCAGCTCCGACCAGGAGCCGTAGAACTGGAAGTTGGCGTTGACCGCGAGCGCCAGCGCCGCCACGATCGCTCCCTGGGTCACCGCGATCGAGCCGAGTCTGCCCAGCCAGGCCCCTACGCTCCGGCCCGCGAACCGCGGCCACAGCCAGGACGTGAGCACGACGCAGAGCAGGGCGACGGCGATCGTCAGGTACTCGAGCGTTCGACTGGTCAGTTCCATACGTTCTTCCACTCCCGCGCACCGCGACGCACAGTGCCTTTTCCGTGTTTGACGGCCGGTGCGCCGAACGGCGTTGCCCGGTACGGGAGTTGTTTCCGCTCCGTTCTCTGCTGCGCATCCTCCGTTGGCCGCCCGGCCACCGGCCCGACATCCGGACGATGCCGGTCCGCCCGCTCGGCCCGTGGTGGCATGCTTGACCCACGGGCAGCTACGGCCACGGCAGGGAGGACCGCGATGGCGATCGAGACGGCCCCGGCGCAGACGCCACCACGCCCCATGCGCGCCGACGCGCGGCGCAACTACGAGCGGCTGCTCGCCGAGGCCCGTACGGCCTTCACCCAGCACGGCACCGATGCCTCGCTGGAGGACATCGCACGCCGCGCGGGCGTCGGGATCGGCACCCTCTACCGCCACTTCCCCCACCGCACCGCGCTGATGGGAGCGGTCTTCCAGGGCGAGATGTGCGCCCTGCTGGCCCGCTCCCGGCAGCTGGCCGAGGCCCCCAGGCCCTGTCACGCCCTGGTCGACTGGCTGCGGGCGATCATCGACCACGCCAGCACCTACCGCGGACTGGCCCGGGCCCTGATGGCCTGCTCGGCGGACGAGAGCTCGGAGCTGTCCCGCGGCTGCCACCTGCCGCTGCGCGAGGCGGGCAGCGAACTGCTCGCCCGCGCCCAGCGGGCCGGGGCCGTACGGCCCGATGTGGTGATCGCGGATCTGATGCAGCTGACCAACGCGATCGCCCTCGCCGTGGAACAGTCTCCCGACGACCCCGAGCTGGCCGACCGGCTGCTGGCACTCACCTTCACCGGTCTCAAGGCCCGCTGACCCTCAGCGGCGGCGCGGCGCCAGATCCGCCACCCGGCCCTGCTCCGACAGCGGCACCGCGCTGCGCAGCGGGGGGCTGGGCGGATGCGGATGGTTGCGGCGCGGACCGGGCAGCGGCAGCCCGTCCTCACCGGCCCTGGGAGGAGGGCCCAGCCGCCCCGGGCGGCCCGGGCCACCTCCCTCGCCGCCCGCGGCCGCGCCCGGTCCGGCCACGGAGATCTGCACCCCCTGGTCGGCCAGGGCCTGGAGCTCGGTGAGCGCCCGGTCGTCATGGCCGGGCGGCTCATCGGTGACCAGCCGCGTGATCACATCGGTGGGCACGGTCTGGAACATGGTGTCGGTGCCCAGCTTGGTGTGGTCGGCGAGCACCACCACCTCCGCCGCGGCCTGGACCAGCGCCCGGTCCACACTGGCCGAGAGCATATTGGAGGTGGACAGCCCGCGCTCGGCGGTCAGCCCGCTGCCGGAGAGGAAGGCACGCGAGACCCTCAGCCCTTGCAGGGACTGCTCGGCACCGCTGCCGACCAGGGCGTAGTTGGAGCCGCGCAGGGTGCCGCCGGTCATCACGACCTCGACCCGGTTGGCATGCGCCAACGCCTGTGCGACCAGCAGGGAATTGGTGACCACGGTCAGCCCGGGGACCCGCGCGAGCCGGCGGGCCAGCTCCTGCGTGGTCGTCCCGGCGCCGACCACGACGGCCTCGCCCTCGTCGACGAAACCGGCCGCGAGATCGGCGATCGCCGTCTTCTCCGCGGTCGCTAGATGGGATTTCTGCGGGAAGCCGGACTCCCTGGTGAAACCGCCCGGCAGCACCGCACCGCCGTGCCGGCGGTCGAGCAGTCCTTCTGCCTCGAGTGCCCGCACATCACGCCGGACGGTCACTTCGGAGGTCTGGACGACGCGGGCGAGCTCCCGGAGCGACACGGCTCCGTTCGCACGCACCATTTCAAGGATCAATTGGCGACGTTCTGCAGCGAACACGAAACTGACAGTAACGCCAACGACCGTCTGTTTTCAGCAGCTTGCACCAATTAGCAGAAGTTGTTCATCTGCTCGGCCAAGAGCTGCTATAAGGAGCCGACTACGCCTCGCCCTGCGCCTTGCGGGTGTGCAACTGCCGTGCCACCTCGGCGATCGAGCCCGACAGCGACGGGTAGACGGTGAACGCCTTGGCGATCTGCTCGACCGTCAGATTGTTGTCCACCGCCAGCGAGATCGGGTGGATCAGCTCGCTCGCCCGCGGCGAGACCACCACCCCGCCGACCACGATGCCGGTGCCCGGACGGCAGAAGATCTTCACGAAGCCGTCCCGGATGCCCTGCATCTTCGCCCGCGGGTTCCGCAGCAGCGGCAGCTTCACCACCCGGGCGTCGATCTTCCCGCCGTCCACATCCGCCTGGGAGTAGCCGACCGTGGCGATCTCGGGGTCGGTGAAGACATTGGCCGAGACCGTCTTCAGGTTCAGCGGGGTGACCGCGTCCCCGAGGAAGTGGTACATCGCGATCCGGCCCTGCATGGCCGCCACCGACGCCAGCGCGAACACCCCGGTGCAGTCACCGGCCGCGTAGACGCCCGGAGCGCTGGTCCGCGACACCTTGTCGGTCTTGATGTGGCCGGACTCCCGGAGCCGGACCCCGGCCTCCTCGAGACCCATGTCCGCCGTGTTCGGAATGGATCCCACCGCCATCAGACAGTGGGATCCGGTGATGACCCGCCCGTCCGCGAGCGTGACCTCCACCCGGTCCCCCACACGCTTCACCGCCGCCGCCCGCGAGCGGGACATCACATTCATCCCCCGGCGGCGGAAGACGTCCTCCAGCACCGCGGCCGCGTCCGGGTCCTCACCCGGCAGCACCCGGTCCCGGCTGGAGACCAGCGTGACCTTCGAGCCCAGCGCCTGGTACGCCCCGGCGAACTCGGCACCCGTGACACCGGAGCCGACCACGATCAGCTCCTCCGGGAGCTCGTCCAGGTCGTACACCTGCGTCCAGTTCAGGATCCGCTCACCGTCCGGCTGCGCGTCCGGGATCTCCCGCGGATGGGCACCGGTCGAGATCAGCACCGCGTCCGCGACCAGCGTCTCCTCGGACCCGTCCGCGGCGCGCACCACCACCCGGCGCGATCCGTCCGGCGCCTGCGACGGCTCCAGCCGCCCGCGCCCGCGCATCACCCGCCCGCCGGCGCGCGTCACCGACGCGGTGATGTCGTGCGACTGCGCCAGCGCGAGCCGCTTCACCCGGCGGTTGACCTTGCCCAGGTCCACACCGACCACCCGGGCCGCCTGCTCCAGCGGTGGGGTGTCATCGGCCACGATGATCCCCAACTCCTCGTACGAAGAGTCGAACGTGGTCATCACCTCCGCGGTGGCGATGAGCGTCTTCGACGGTACGCAGTCGGTGAGCACCGACGCCCCGCCCAGGCCGTCGCAGTCGACGACCGTCACCTCCGCGCCGAGCTGCGCGGCGACCAGCGCCGCCTCATAGCCGCCGGGTCCGCCACCGATGATCACGATCCGAGTCACATGCCCCATTGTCCCGCACCCGCTCGCCCGGCCGCCCAGGGGGTAGTCCACCCCTCTCCCGTACCCTCGGACCATGTCGCTCTACGCCGCGTACGCCGGCAACCTCGACGCGCGGCTGATGTCCCGCCGCGCACCGCACTCGCCGCTGCGCGGCACCGGCTGGATCACCGGCTGGCGCCTCACCTTCGGGGGCGAGCAGATGGGCTGGGAGGGCGCTCTCGCGACCATCGTGGAGGCCCCGCGGTCCCAGGTCTTCGTCGCCCTCTACGACATCGCCCCCATGGACGAGGACTCCATGGACCGCTGGGAGGGCGTGGGGCTCGACATCTACCGCCGGATGCGGATGCGCGTCCACACCCTGGACGGCGAGGAGCCCGTCTGGCTCTACGTCCTCAACGGCTACGAGGGCGGCCTCCCCTCGGCCCGCTACCTCGGCGAGATCGCCGACGCCGCCGAATCCGCCGGAGCGCCCCACGACTACGTCATGGAGCTGCGCAAGCGCCCCTGCTAGCACCGCCCGCGAATCACAATCCGAACACCGCGGCCGATTACGTCTACGCGCGTAGGCAGTAAGCGGCTACTCTCGACCGCGTGAACGCATCAGTTACTTGGGACAGCCAGGGCGACCCCCACGCCGCCGCCGACGCCGCCGCCGCGCGCCTGCGCGAGCTGACCGGCGCGGAGACCCATGACGTCGCCCTGGTCCTGGGCTCCGGCTGGGTCCCCGCCACCGACGCGCTCGGAACGCCGGAGCGCGAGTTCCCCGTCACCGAGCTGCCCGCCTTTCCGCCGCCCGCCGTCGAGGGCCACGCGGGCACGATCCGCTCTTACAAGATCGACAACAAGCGGGTTCTGGTCTTCCTCGGCCGTACGCACTTCTACGAGGGCCGCGGTGTCGCCGCCGTCGCGCACGGCGTCCGCACCGCCGTCGCCGCCGGCTGCAAGACCATCGTCCTCACCAACGGCTGCGGCGGCCTCCGCGAGGGCATGCGCCCCGGTCAGCCGGTACTGATCAGCGACCACATCAACCTCACCGCCACCTCCCCGATCGTCGGCGCCAACTTCGTCGACCTCACGGACCTCTACTCCCCCCGGCTGCGCGCCCTGTGCCAGCAGATCGACTCCACCCTCGAAGAGGGCGTCTACGCGCAGTTCCCCGGCCCGCACTACGAGACCCCGGCCGAGATCCGCATGGCCCGCACCATCGGGGCGGACCTCGTCGGCATGTCCACCACCCTCGAGGCGATCGCCGCCCGCGAGGCGGGCGCGGAGGTCCTGGGCATCTCCCTGGTCACCAACCTCGCCGCGGGCATGACGGGCGAACCCCTCAACCACGAGGAGGTCCTCCAGGCGGGCCGCGACTCGGCCGCCCGCATGGGCAGCCTCCTGGCCCAGGTCCTCAACCGCCTGTGACCTCGCCGGTCGGGCAACCGGACAACCCACCCCAGCCGGGCCGCCACCCCGCGGGGCCCGCCCCCACGGCCCGCCGAGGGATGCCACCCGGCCGCGCCACGGCACCGCCCGGGGGCACGCCCGGCCCGGTGCCCGACCACGCGGCCCGCTGGCCGCACCGGGCCAACGCTTGGGACGCCCCAGGCAAGCCAACCCGGGGCAAAGGCCCGACCGTGCAGGACGGCACCGCGGCCGTCCGGCCACACCGGGCCGCCGCCAACGGACGGCATCCGGCCACACCGGGTCGCGTCCCGGCAGTTGGCAACGCCTGGGGCGCCTCCAGGGCACACCCGTCCGGCGCCCAGCCGGGCAGCACGGCACCGCGCTCAGTCCGGCCACATCGGACCACGTCCCGCGCGGACGGCAACGCCTGGGCGCACCCGGCTGGCCAACCCCGTGGTGCGCCCGGTCCGGTGCCCGACTGCGCAGCATGGCACCGCGGCCATCCGGCCACACCCGGATCGCGCCCGGGGGCAACACCTGGGAACCCCAGGCAGACCAACCCCCGGGGCACGGGCGCCGACGGGTCGTACGCCACCGGCGGCCCGGTCAGCCTCGGTCACCGGGTGACGCGGACGGACAGGGGCCACCGGCGGGGGGCCGCCGACGAGACGGGAGGGGACGGGGTCGCAGGGGCGGGGTCCTGGACGCTGTCGTGTATTTGTGGCGCCAATCTCCGGCCCACCCCACTTCTCCGGCTGCCGGCGCCTAAATAAACGGTCCAGGACCCCGCCCCGGAGGCCCCGGACCCGCACCCGCACCCGCACCCGCACCCCAAGCGCACCCACCACAACCCGCACCCACCCACCCACCCAGGAGACCTCATGGAGCCCGACCTCCTCACCCAGGCCCGCACCTGGCTCGCCGAGGACCCCGACCCCGACACCCGGGCCGAGCTCAGCGAACTCCTCCGCACCGACGCGGTCGACGAGATCGCCGACCGCTTCTCCGGCACCCTCCAGTTCGGCACGGCCGGTCTCCGCGGGGAACTCGGCGCGGGCCCCATGCGGATGAACCGCGCCGTCGTCATCCGCGCCGCCGCGGGCCTCGCGGCGTACCTCACCGCCCAGAAGACGGCCGGCGGCCACCACGCCGCCCCCCTCGTCGTCATCGGGTACGACGCCCGCTACAAGAGCGCCGACTTCGCCCGCGACACCGCCGCCGTCATGACCGGCGCCGGTTTCCGCGCCGCCCTGCTCCCGCGTCCCCTCCCCACCCCCGTCCTGGCCTTCGCCATCCGCCACCTCGGCGCCGTCGCGGGCATCGAGGTCACCGCGAGCCACAACCCGCCGCGCGACAACGGCTACAAGGTCTACCTCGGCGACGGCTCCCAGATCGTGCCGCCCGCCGACGCCGAGATCGCCGCCGAGATCGCCGCGATCGGCAGCCTCGACGACGTCCCCCGCCCGGACAGCGGCTGGGAGACGCTGGGCGACGACGTCCTGGACGCGTACCTCACCCGCACCGACGCCGTTCTCACCCCCGGCTCACCCCGCACCGCCCGCGTCGTCTACACCCCGATGCACGGCGTCGGCCGCGACACCCTCACCGCCGCGTTCGCCCGCGCGGGCTTCCCGGCCCCGGCCGTGGTCGCCGCACAGGCCGACCCCGATCCGGCGTTCCCGACCGTCGCGTTCCCGAACCCGGAGGAGCCGGGTGCGATGGACCTGGCGTTCGCCACCGCCCGCGAACGCCTCGCCGCAGGCGACTCCCTCGACATCGTCATCGCCAACGACCCGGACGCCGACCGCTGCGCGGTGGCCGTACCGACCGCCGCGGGCGACTGGCGGATGCTGCGCGGCGACGAGGTCGGCGCGCTGCTCGCCGCGCACCTGGTGCGGAAGGGCGCCCACGGCACCCTCGCGACGACGATCGTCTCGTCCTCCCTCCTCTCCCGGATCGCGGCCGCCGCGGACCTGCCGTACACCGAGACGCTGACCGGCTTCAAGTGGCTCGCCCGCGTGGACGGGCTGCGTTACGCCTTCGAGGAGGCGCTCGGCTACTGCGTGGACCCGGACGGCGTGCGCGACAAGGACGGCATCACGGCCGCGCTGCTGATCGCCGAGCTGACGTCGGAGCTGAAGGAGCAGGGCCGCACCCTCTCCGACCTCCTGGACGAGATCGCGCTCGCACACGGTCTGCACGCGACCGATCAGCTGTCGGTGCGCGTGGAGGACCTTTCCCTGATCGCCACGGCGATGAAGCGGCTGCGCGACCAGCCGCCGACCGAACTGGCGGGTCTGGCCGTGACCACGACGGACGACCTGTCCCAGGGCACGGAGACGCTGCCGCCGACGGACGGTCTGCGCTACTACCTGGCCGGTAGCGGAACCGTCCGCTCGGCCCGGGTGATCGTCCGCCCGAGCGGCACCGAGCCGAAGCTGAAGTGCTACCTGGAGGTGGTCGTGGCGGTCCCCGGGGCGGACGCGCCGGCCACGGCCCGTACGACGGCGGAGACGACGCTGGCGTCGCTCAAGACGGACCTCGCGGCGGCGGCAGGCATCTGAACGGGGCACATCTCACGCACATTCAGCGACGGGCCCGGGGCACCTCCCGAAGGGGGCGCCCCGGGCCCGTCGTCGTCCCCCGCCCCCGCCACCCCCACCGCCCCCACGACCACCACACGCCCGGAAAGGACGGCTCATCCGATTAATGGCGCATTCGGGTGAACGTGTTTCACCTCTCTGGACGACGGCGTCGGGTAAGGCGTTACTGGGGTCGTAACCCGTTGGGCCGCCCATCCTCTTCGGGGCACACCGATCGACGCCTGAAGCCTTGTTCGGTGTGGCGACGCGCGGCCCCGGAGCGTCAGCACTCCCTTGCCCGGACCACGCCTCCACTGGCATGCGCGTGGTCGGCGGCACCGCGCTCGCCGGTGCAGGGACTCCGCCCCGGCAGCGCGGCCGGGCCACGGGGCGGCCTCCCACCACCCTGAAGGAGCACAGCCATGTCCATGAACAAGACCCCTATGCCCCGGCTGACGCGGTCCCTGGCCGTCGCCGCGGCGATGGCGGCGGCCGTGATCGCCGTTCCCGCCGCCACACCGGCCTACGCGGCCTCGGTCCCGTGCAACGACGCCCAGCTCGTCTCCGCCGTCGCCGCCGTCGCCAACACCGGCGGCACGCTCAGTCTGGCCCCCAACTGCACCTACACCCTCACCACGGCCCAGACCGACCAGGACGGCCTCGCTCCGATCACCGGCGCGGTCACCATCCAGGGCAACGGCGCCACGATCACCCGCAGTTCAGCCGACCCCTTCCGTATCTTCGACGTCAACGGCGGCAGCCTGACCCTCAGCAACCTCACCGTCGACAACGGCTCGGTCACCGGCGCTTCCGAGTTCGGCGGCGGGATCCTGGTGCGGAACAGCGGAACGCTCAGAGGCAGCTCGGTGACCCTCTCCGACAACTCCGCCGAGCGCAACGGCGGAGGGATGACAGCCTTCCAGAACAGCACCGTCGTCCTCTCCAACTCCCTCGTGACCGGCAACCAAGCCCTCTTCGGCGGCGGAGTGAACTCCCTCAGCGGCAGTCTGACGATGACGGGCACCACCGTGCGCGACAACACCGCCGGTTTCGAGGGCGGCGGCCTCGAGGTCGACGGAACGGCGACCTTCACCGGCGTCTCCATCACCGGCAACACCGTCACCGGTGCGGAAGGCGGGGGAGGTATGTACATCGGCGGCGGAACCCTGACGCTACAGAGCAGCACCGTCAGCGACAACGAGTCCACCAGTGCTTCGGGACTGGGCGGTGGCATCGAACTCGACACCGGCACTCTCATCTCCAGGAGCTCCCGGATCACGGACAACACCAGCGCGGGCCCCGGCGGCGGGGTGGCCGGCGACGACGCCGGCGACCAGGCGACCTTCAGCTCCACCGTGATCAGCGGCAACAGCGCCGATAGCGGCGGCGGCGTGTACAACGAAACGGGCACCATGTCCCTGACCAGCGGCGCGGTCACCGGCAACACGGCCGTCGACGCGGGCGCCGGTCTCTTCAACACCGGCCAACTCACCCTCACCCGGGTCTCCGTGGGCCAGAACATCCTGACCGGCGCCGGGGCGACCGGGGCCGCCGTCTACAACACCGGCACACTGGGCATCACCGGAGCCTCGATCCTCACCAACCGCGCCACCGGCGCCGGTTCCGTAACGGGCGGCCTCTACAACGACGGCGGCACCGTCACGCTCTCCGGCAGCAGCATCTCCGGCAACTCGTCCCTTGCCGCACCCGGTGGCGTCTACACCACCGTCCCCTTCAGCGCCGTCGGATCCGCCATCGTCGGCAACACCCCCACCAACTGCGCCGGTCACGCCCCCGTCCCCACCGGCTGCGTCAACTGACAGCGCGCCCCGAGCGGTGGGCCTGCCCGGGAGCCCAGGACGGATCCCGGGCGGGCCCCACTCGCCGAACCAGCCGCCGCCCCACCAGCCGCTCAGACGCTCAGACGCTCAGACGCTCAGACGCTCAGACGCTGACCAGCATGATCACCAGCAGCACGGCGCCCGCCACCGCCGGGGCGATGACCTCGACCGCCCAGCGGACCTCGGGAGCGCCCTGCGCACCGTCCCGTGCCGCGTTCAGCTCGGCCATCTCGCGCAGGTCGCCGATCGCCACGTCGGAGGGCGCGCGGCGGTCCTCGCCGGTGTCGACGGCGACGTGGGCGGAGGTACGGCTGAAGGGGTCCTCGGCGGCGGACCGGGTCTGCCGCCGCGCGGCCCGCTTGCGCTGGCGCAGCGAGACGGGGATCGCCCACAGCTGGTACTTGGCCCCGGCGGCCAGCACCTCGCTGGTGTAGCCCGCGCGCAGCCCGTCGACCGAGGCCCACGGCAGCGTGATGGTGCGGAAGGGGTTGCGGACCAACAGCCGGTCCGCGCCCGCGTACACCGCGGGGCGGACGGTGAAGGCGATGACGACCGGCACCGCGAACAGCAGCCCGGCGAGCGCCAGCCACGGGGTGCGCCCCTCCCCCCGGATCATCGCGTCGATGCCGAGCCAGGCGCCGACGGCGAGCAGCAGCACCCCACCCGCGATACCGGCCGGGGACCGGTAGACGCGGTCGGCGAAGGTGCTCTCCTGGCCGTCGTCAGCGGAGTGCGAGGCTGAGTCGGGACCCGGGTCAGAGGCTGAGTCTGGACCTGAGTCGGGGGCGGAATCATCCGGGCTCGTCATGGGGCCGATTCTGCACCACACCCGAATACACCCGAACCCCGGAGCCAAAGCCACCCCCGGCCGGGCCGGGCGGGAAGGCCGGGTCCCGCGGGCCGAAGAACCCTCCACCCCGGGGGTGACATCTGCTACGCGCGTAGATATGCTCCCCTGGTGACCATGCCCAGCACAGTTCCCGCATACGGCAAAGAGGCCGCGGAGCGACTCGCGTCCATGGCGGACGTGACCGCCTCGGACGCCGCGCTGCGCCGCTTCCTGCACGGCCTGCCGGGCGTCGACGCGGTCGGCCTCCAGGCGCGCGCCGCGACCCTCGGCACCCGCTCGATCAAGACCACGGCGAAGGCGTACGCCATCGACCTGGCGATCTCGATGATCGATCTGACGACCCTGGAGGGCGCGGACACCCCGGGCAAGGTCCGGGCGCTGTGCGCGAAGGGGGCCAGCCCCGACCCCACGGACCGTACGGTCCCGAAGGTCGCGGCGATCTGCGTCTACGGCGACATGGTGGCGACCGCCAAGGAGGCGCTGGCCTCCGCGGGCGGGAGCGATATCCACGTCGCCGCCGTCGCCACCGCCTTCCCCTCCGGCCGCGCCGCGATGCCGGTGAAGCTGGCCGACACCCGGGACGCGGTGGCCGCCGGGGCGGACGAGATCGACATGGTGATCGACCGCGGCGCCTTCCTGTCCGGCCGCTACCTGTCCGTCTTCGAGGAGATCAAGCAGGTGAAGGAGGCGTGCGTCCGCCCGGACGGCGGCGCCGCCCACCTCAAGGTCATCTTCGAGACCGGTGAGCTCCAGACCTACGACAACGTCCGCCGGGCGTCCTGGCTGGCGATGCTGGCCGGGGCCGACTTCATCAAGACGTCCACCGGCAAGGTGGCGGTGAACGCGACTCCGCCGGTGACCCTCCTCATGCTGGAGGCGGTGCGCGACTTCCGTGCCACGACCGGCGTCCAGGTCGGGGTCAAGCCCGCGGGCGGCATCCGCACCTCCAAGGACGCGATCAAGTACCTGGTGATGGTCAACGAGACGCTGGGCGACGAGTGGCTCTCGGCCGACTGGTTCCGCTTCGGCGCCTCCAGCCTGCTCAACGATCTGCTGATGCAGCGCCAGAAGCTCCGCACCGGCCACTACTCCGGTCCCGACTACGTGACGGTGGACTGAGAAACCCATGGCACCTATGACCTTCGATTACGCACCGGCGCCCGAGTCCCGCGCCGTCGTCGACATCGCCCCGTCCTACGGGCTGTTCATCAACGGTGAGTTCACCGAGGCCGCCGACGGCAAGGTCTTCAAGACCATCTCGCCCTCCTCCGAGGAGGTGCTCTCCGAGGTCGCCCAGGCCACCGCCGAGGATGTCGACCGAGCCGTCAAGGCCGCCCGCAAGGCGTTCCAGAGCTGGTCCGCCCTGCCGGGCTCGGAGCGGGCCAAGTATCTGTTCCGGATCGCCCGGATCGTCCAGGAGCGCTCGCGCGAACTGGCCGTCCTGGAGTCGCTGGACAACGGCAAGCCGATCCGCGAGTCCCGGGACGCCGATCTCCCGCTCGTCGCGGCGCACTTCTTCTACTACGCGGGCTGGGCCGACAAGCTGGCCCACGCCGGTCACGGCCCCGACCCCCGGCCGCTGGGCGTGGCCGGTCAGGTCATCCCGTGGAACTTCCCGCTGCTGATGCTGGCGTGGAAGATCGCCCCGGCTCTCGCCGCGGGCAACACGGTGGTGCTCAAGCCCGCCGAGACCACCCCGCTGTCCGCGCTGTTCTTCGCGGACATCTGCCGTCAGGCCGGGCTGCCCAAGGGCGTGGTCAACATCATCACCGGCGACGGAAGCGCCGGCGCCGAACTGGTCGGCCACCCGGGAATCGACAAGGTGGCCTTCACCGGCTCCACCGAGGTCGGCAAGGCCATCGCCCGCACCGTCGCCGGTACGCCGAAGAAGGTCACCCTCGAACTGGGCGGCAAGGCGGCCAACATCGTCTTCGACGACGCGCCGATCGACCAGGCGGTCGAGGGCATCGTCAACGGGATCTTCTTCAACCAGGGCCATGTCTGCTGCGCGGGCTCCCGGCTGCTGGTCCAGGAGTCGGTCCAGGACGAGCTGCTGGACGCCCTGAAGCGCCGCATGGGGACGCTGCGCGTGGGCGATCCGCTGGACAAGAACACCGACGTCGGCGCGATCAACTCGGCCGAGCAGCTGGCCCGTATCCGTACCCTCGCCGAGGCGGGCGAGGCCGAGGGCGCCGAGCGCTGGGCCCCGGCCTGCGAACTGCCCAGCTCCGGCTTCTGGTTCGCGCCCACGCTGTTCACCGGCGTGACCCAGGCGCACCGGATCGCCCGCGAGGAGGTCTTCGGCCCGGTGCTGTCCGTGCTGACCTTCCGCACCCCCGAAGAGGCCGTCGCCAAGGCCAACAACACCCCCTACGGCCTCTCCGCCGGGATCTGGACGGAGAAGGGTTCGCGGATCCTGTGGATGGCGAACAAGCTCCGGGCCGGGGTGGTGTGGTCCAACACGTTCAACAAGTTCGACCCCACCTCGCCGTTCGGCGGCTACAAGGAGTCGGGCTACGGCCGCGAGGGCGGCCGCCACGGCCTGGAGGCGTACCTCGATGTCTGATCGCGATGAGCGACTGTCCGTGCTCAAGACCTACAAGCTGTTCGTCGGGGGCACGTTCCCCCGGTCCGAGAGCGGGCGGGTGTACGAGGTGACCGACGCAAAGGACCGCTGGCTGGCCAACGCCCCGCAGGCGTCCCGCAAGGACGCCCGGGACGCCGTCGTCGCCGCCCGCAAGGCGTTCGGCGGCTGGTCGGGGGCGACGGCCTACAACCGCGGCCAGATCCTCTACCGCGTCGCCGAGATGCTGGAGGGCCGCCGCGACCAGTTCGTCCGTGAGGTGGCCGACGCCGAGGGGCTGTCCAAGTCCAAGGCGGGCGCCCAGGTGGACGCCGCGGTGGACCGCTGGGTCTGGTACGCGGGCTGGTCCGACAAGGTCGCCCAGATCGCCGGGTCCGCCAACCCGGTCGCGGGGCCGTTCTTCAACGTCTCCAGTCCCGAACCCACCGGTGTCGTCGCGGTCCTGGCCCCGCAGGACTCGTCCTTCCTGGGCCTGGTCTCGGTCATCGCGCCCGCGATCGTCACCGGCAACACGGCCGTGGTCGTCACCAGCGAGGACCATCCGCTGCCCGCCCTCTCCCTGGGCGAGGTGCTCGCCACCTCCGATCTGCCGGGCGGTGTGGTCAATGTGCTCTCGGGCCGGACCGCGGAGATCGCGGCCCCGCTCGCCGCGCACCAGGACGTGAACGCGATCGACCTCACCGGTGCGGGCCCCGAGCTCGCCACCGAGCTCGAGACCGCCGCCGCGGAGAATCTGAAGCGGGTCGTCCGTCCACAGGCTGTGGACTGGTCCGCCGACCCCGGCACCGGCCGGATGCTCTCGTTCCTGGAGACCAAGACGGTCTGGCACCCGATGGGCGTCTGACCCGTCCCGGCCCTCCCTGGGTCCGGCCCTCCCTGAGTCCCGGCCCTCCCGGATCGGTCACCGCGGCACCACACCGACCACCGGCCCCCGCCCCCTTCCGTCCGAGGTGGCGGGGGCCGGTGCACCTCACATCGGCCCCGCCGCATTTGTCCGGACCCGGGAGGTCACAGCGGCGGCGCCATACGCCACACTGGTCTTCCGTGACCTTCCATCCCTCTCCCGCCCGCGTCGTCCTGCTGACCGGTCCCTCCGGCTCCGGAAAGTCGTCGCTCGCGGCCCGCACCGGGCTGCCCGTGCTGAACCTCGACGACTTCTACAAGGAGGGCGACGACCCGACCCTCCCCAAGCTGGCGGAGGACGGAAGCACCGACTGGGACTCGCCGTTGTCATGGGACGCGGACGCGGCGGTGGCCGCCGTCGAGGAGCTGTGCCGTACGTCGCGGACGACCGTGCCGGTGTACGACATCGCCGCCAGCGCCCGGGTGGGCGAGGAGCCGGTGGACATCGGGCGGACACCGCTGTTCGTGGCCGAGGGGATCTTCGCCGCGGACATCATCGACCGGTGCCGGGCGTCGGGGCTGCTGGCGGACGCGATCTGTCTGCGGGGCCGTCCCTCGACCACCTTCCGGCGGCGGCTGCTGCGCGATCTGCGGGAGGGCCGTAAGTCGGCGGCGTATCTGCTGCGGAGGGGCTGGCGGCTGATGCGGTCGGAGCGCGGCATCGTGGAGCGGCAGACGGCGCTGGGCGCGTACGCCTGCGGCCGGGACGCGGCCCTGGGCCGGATAGCGACGGCGGCCGCGGCGGGCCGACGCCCCGCGGGCGTGAGCACCTGAGCCAGGGCCCGCGCGCGCACATGCGAGCGGGACCGGATGGACCCCCCGGCCCTCCGGTCCCGCACTGTGTTTCCCCCGATTCCCCCGTATCCCCCGTTGCATCCCGCGGATCCCCCGATCCCCGGGTTTCCCCCGTTCCCCCCGATTCCCCCCGATCCCCCGTACTTTCCCCCGTGTTTCCCCCCGCCTTCGCTCTCCCGCCGCCGTCAGGCGACCAGTTCGCCGAAGGACTCCTCTTCGTCCCGGCCGAAGCTGAGGGCCTCGTCCTCGCGCAGCCGCCGCAGTGAGCGCCAGATGCTGCTCTTGACCGTTCCGACACTTATGTTGAGTATGTCCGCGATCTCCGGGTCCGTACGGCCCTCGTAGTACCGCAGTACGAGCATCGTGCGCTGGAGCTCGGGGAGCCGGGCCAGGGCCTGCCACAGCACGGCGCGCAGCTCAGTGCCGCGCATCGCGTCGTGGTCGCCCGCCGTCTCCGGCAGCTCCTCGGTCGGATACTCGTTGAGCTTGCGCCGGCGCCAGGCGCTGATGTGCAGATTGGTCATGGTCCGCCGCAGATAGCCGCCGACCGCCGCCTTGTCGCTGATCCGGTCCCAGGCCCGGTAGGTCGAGAACAGCGCGCTCTGGAGCAGGTCCTCGGCCTCGTACCGGTCACCGGTCAGGTGGTAGGCGGTGGCGTACAGGGAGGCGCGGCGCTCCTGGACGTAGGCGGTGAACTCCGCCTCCGACGCGGTGCGCCGCTCCCCCGCTGCCTCCCTGTACGAGCCGCCCCCGTTTCCCCCGTGCCCCCCGAGGCCGCCGGCGCCCCCCTCGGCCTCCGTGTGCGCGTCAATGGCCACCATGTAAGGAGGCCGCTGACGCCCGGCGCCGCGAGCGCACCCCCGCCCGCTCACGGCACCGGACTTCTCGTGGCTCCGGCCGGTGTCGTGAAGGCGCGTGCGAACTGCGCTGGTGTTGGTGAAGTGCAGTGTGTTCATCTCGCGCCCCCCGTCGGTGGAGCCGGTCCGTCCGGTCTGGTTCTTCCGATCCTGGCTGCTCCGGCCGGTGTTCCGCCCGGTGCACAGAAGACTCTGCCGGGCCAGTTTCATCGCGCTGTCTGTCGACTGTCACAGGCTCGTCACAGGGGATCGGACTGATAAACCCCCGGCGGTCGAACTCCAGGCCCCTTGTAGGCCAGAATGACCAACGTGCCTTTCCTTTTGCTGATCGAGGACGACGACGCCATCCGCACGGCCCTCGAGCTCTCACTGTCCCGCCAGGGCCACCGTGTGGCGACGGCGGCGACGGGCGAGGATGGCCTGAAACTGCTGCGCGAGCAGCGGCCGGATCTGATCGTGCTGGATGTGATGCTGCCCGGGATCGACGGCTTCGAGGTGTGCCGCCGGATCCGCCGTACCGACCAGTTGCCGATCATCCTGCTGACCGCGCGCAACGATGACATCGATGTGGTGGTCGGGCTGGAGTCGGGAGCCGACGACTATGTGGTCAAGCCCGTGCAGGGCCGGGTGCTCGACGCCCGGATCCGCGCGGTGCTGCGCCGGGGCGAGCGGGAGGCGAACGACGCCGCGGCCTTCGGCAGCCTGGTGATCGACCGGGCCGCCATGACGGTGACCAAGAACGGTGAGGATCTCCAGCTCACCCCCACTGAGCTGCGGCTCCTGCTGGAGCTGAGCCGTCGGCCGGGGCAGGCGCTCTCCCGCCAGCAGCTGCTGCGGCTGGTCTGGGAGCACGACTACCTCGGGGATTCCCGGCTGGTCGACGCCTGTGTGCAGCGGCTGCGCGCCAAGGTGGAGGACGTCCCGTCGTCGCCGACCCTGATCCGTACGGTGCGTGGTGTGGGTTACCGGCTGGACGCACCGCAGTGAGCGGACGCGGGGTCCGCCGGCGGGGACGCCATGACCGGGGCGGAGACGTAAGGAATTGAGCGCGGTGAGCGAGGAGCCCGGTCGCGCGCGAGGCTGGGCCGCGGGTCTGCTGCGGTGGCTGAGCCTGCGACTGCGGCTGATGCTGGTCTTCGGTCTGGTGGCGCTGGCCGCCGCCGTATCCGCGTCGGCCATCGCGTACTGGCTGAACCGGGACGCGGTGCTGACCCGTACCCAGGACGCAGCGCTGGACGAATTCCGCAAGACGCTCAAGGAGGACACCGACCCGCTGCCCGCCATACCCACGCGTTCCGACCTCCAGGACGCGGCGGACCGTATGTCGGACAACACTCAGAAGTTCGAGGTGCTGCTGATCTCCCGCACCCGCGGCGGCGGCACCAGCGTGGTGGCCTCGGACGAGGCGCTGTTCACCCTGAAGGCGGTGCCCCGGTCGCTGCGCCACGCGGTGGACGAGAAGCGCGCGGTGGACGGTTCGAACGAGTCGCCGTACCACCTCTACTGGCAGCGGATCACGCTGGACGGCACGCCGTACCTGGTCGGCGGGGCGACGGTGAACGGGGGCGGTCCGACCGGCTACATGCTCAAGTCACTCGACCCCGAGCGCCAGGACCTCAACTCGCTGGCCTGGTCACTGGGGATCGCCACCGCCCTCGCGCTGATCGGTTCCGCGCTGCTGGCCCAGGCGGCCGCGGCCACGGTGCTGCGGCCGGTGCAGCGGCTCGGCGAGGCGGCGCACCGGCTGGGCGAGGGGCAGCTGGACACCCGGCTCCAGGTGTCGGGCTCCGATGAGCTGGCCAACCTCTCCCGCACCTTCAACCGGACCGCGGAGCGGCTGGAGAAGCGGGTGGCGGAGCTGAGCGCCCGGGAGGCGTCCAGCCGCCGCTTCGTCGCCGATATGTCGCACGAGCTGCGGACCCCGCTCACCGCGATCACGGCCGTCACCGAGGTGCTGGAGGACGAGGCCGATTCGCTCGACCCGATGATCGCCCCCGCGGTGCAGCTGGTGGTGAGCGAGACCCGGCGGCTGAACGACCTGGTGGAGAACCTGATGGAGGTGACCCGCTTCGACGCGGGCACGGCCCGTCTGGTGCTGGACCATGTGGATGTGGCGGACCAGGTGACGGCGTGCATCGACGCCCGCGCCTGGCTGGACGCGGTGGAGCTGGACGCGGAGCGCGGGATCATGGCCCGGCTCGATCCCCGGCGGCTCGATGTGATCCTCGCCAACCTGATCGGGAACGCGCTCAAGCACGGCGGTTCGCCGGTGCGGGTCTCGGTGCGCACCGAGGGCGACGAGCTGCTGATCAGGGTGCGGGACCACGGTCCGGGCATCCCCGAGGACGTTCTGCCGCATGTCTTCGACCGCTTCTACAAGGCGAGCGCCTCCCGGCCACGGTCGGAGGGGAGCGGGCTCGGGCTGTCGATCGCCATGGAGAACGCGCATATCCACGGCGGTGACATCAGCGCGGCCAACTCCGCCGAGGGCGGGGCGGTTTTCACGCTCCGGCTGCCGATGGACGCCTCGCGGCTCGCCTCGGGCGAGGAGGAGCGCAAGGACGAAGGGGGCGCCCCATGAGGCGGGCGGTGAACCGCCGCCGGATCCGTCCGGCGGCCGCGGTGCTGAGCGTGGCGGTCGCGCTGCTGGCCACCGGGTGCGGGATCCGGGGTACGTCGGTGCCGGTGGACGCGGGGGCGGCGCCCTCGCGTGCGTCGTGCGAGGCCCCGGATCCGGACCGGTCCGCCGAGGGGACGGGCCGGGTCTCGGTGCGGATCTACCTGCTGTGCGGTTCCCGGGTGCTGTCGGTGAGCCGCGCCGTACGGACGCAGGACGAACAGCCGCCTCCGGAGCCGGTGCAGATCGGGCGCGCGCTGCTGGAGCAGTTGCGGCAGCCGCCGTCGGCGGCCGAGACCGCGGCCGGGTTCTCCACCGCGGTGGAGGACTGGGTGCAGGTGTCCGGGCCCGCCGAGGACGATCCGGACCGGGCGCTGCGGCTCAACCGGCCGCCCGAGGAGCTCCAGTCGATGGCGCTGGCCCAGATCGTGTGCACCCTCGGGGAGTCCACGGTGGCGGACGAGCACCACCGGGTGGTGCTGGGCGGGCCGGAGAGCGACCGCGATCCGCTCAAGCGCTACACCTGTAGCGAGGAGATGCGCCGCCATCCCGAGATCGCGGTCAACTCCGGGGTCCTGCTGTCCTGATCCGCCCGCCGCGCCGGGTACGTCCCGCCGGTGACCGCTCTTGATCGCGTGATGTTCCGTTACGTTTCCCGGTTCGGTCACCCCTGGTGGCGGTCGTCTCGGTAACAAGCTGCTGACCAGCGGCGGCCAGGCGGAACCAGCACCCCCGCACAGCGCGTCCTGTGAGGCGTGCAGGGTCGTTCCGGCCGCAGGGCCGCCTTCCGCTACCGCGCCGCGGGCGTCGTACTCCTCGTCGCACACCTGACGTTCGTGTGCTGGCTGACCCTGCGCCCGCTCACCGTGCCGTGGGTGTCCGCCGAAACCCTGGAGCCGCTGGCCACCATCCGCTCCGATCTGGCGCTCAGCCCGTGGGGGGCGTTCCGCACGATCGGCGGCGGACTGCTGCTGCTCGCGCCGCTGGGGGTGCTGCTGCCGCTGGCCGGGGGCCGGGTGGCGGCGTATCCGCTGGTCTCACTGGTACGGACGGCCTTCACCGGGGCGATGGCGGCCCTGGCGGTCGCGCTGCTGCGCAGCGAGGTGACCGGCCAGATCATGAACGTGGACTCGGTGCTGCTGAACACCGCCGGGGTGGTGCTCGCGCATGTCCTGGTGGTTCCGGCGGTCAGGGGCGGGCTCCGCCGCCGGGCGGACCGGGCGCGGTCCGCCGCCCTCCCCCGGGAGGAGGAGGCGCCGACGCCGACCCCGACGATTCACAGGGTCGGGATCGCACCGTGGAGCGACGTCTCGTCGGGCTCGCGACCCTAGCGTTGAGGGCATCGGGAAGAGCTTCCCGGGTACCTCGGCCATCGGTCCTTGACGGACCGCACCGGTTTCGAGAGTCCGACGAGACGACGAGGAGTCGCATCATGGCCGCCGCACTTTCCCGCCCCCGCAACCAGAAGATGATCGCCGGAGTCTGCGCGGGTCTGGCCCGCCGCTTCGGCACCACGCCGACCACGATGCGGGTGATCTTCCTGGTCTCCTGTCTGCTGCCGGGGCCGCAGTTCCTGCTCTATATCGCGCTGTGGATCCTGCTCCCGGCGGAGGACGGCTACCGCGAGGCGTGGTGACGCGGGGCCCGGTGACGTGAGGTCCGGTGACGCGGGGCCCGGAGGAGGCCGTACCGGGTCTACAGACCCGCCTTCTCCAGCTTCGCCAGCTGCTTGTCGACGATGGTCCGCGGCACCGGGAACTCGGTGAGCCCCTTGAAGTCCACGCCCATGAAGAGGGCGACGGTCGAACCGGAGCGCACCGCGACAACCCGCATCGGGATCTTCGTCCCCTGGGCGGAGGCGGTCATCCCGTAGCCGAGGGCATCGTCACCGGCCGCCTTGGCGGGCCGGGAGCGCACCTCGGTGTAGCGCACACTCTGTCCGCTGAGGGTCGTGGTGAACCCGCCGGAGCAGTCGGCGAGCGCGGCCTTCAGCTCACGCATAAAGGACTTGGCGCCCGCCGCGCTGTAGCTGCTGATCCCCGCCGTGACGCCCTTGTACGGCGCCTTGTCACCGTTCACCCCGCGCCGCACGGTCTCCTTGGCCTCGGGGCTGGGCTTGTCACCGGTGGCGTCGGCGAGCGGCTGACAGGCGCGGGTACGGGACTTCGGCTGACCGCTGGACCAGTTCTCGGCCTTGCGGGTGGTGACCCGATAGCCCTTGAGGTCGCCCGGTGCCAGGGCGGCCTTCTCCAGCCGGGTCGGGGCCGGGGCCGACCGGCTGCGGTCGGCGGACGGGGTGGCCTTGGCGTCGCCGTCGTCCGAACCGCCGCTGCACGCCGTCGCGGTGAGGACGAAGAGGGGGCAGGCCCAAAGGGCCGTCAGAGCGGTCGCCCGGGTCCGTCCGGTCCGCCCCGCCGGTCTGCGCGTCATGCTCCCCATCGGAAACTCCCCGTACTCGGCTGCCGGTGTGTCGCGGCATGTCGCCACGATCCTGGCATATGACGCGGCCGGGCCACACACCCCTGTCGGATGCGCGGCCCGGCCGGGTGCCGAGACGGAGGATCAGCCCAGGTGCAGGCCGTTGCCCAGCATGCCGCCGACCGGGAGCTTGCCGAGCAGCCCCTGCTCGGGCGCGGCCTTGCCGGCCCCGGGCTTGGCGAGGCCCTGGCCGGGCACCTGCGGGGTGGCCGCGCCGCCCCCGGGCACCGGGGCGTGCGAGACGGCGGACGCGGTGCTGCCGCCGGCGATGATGGCGACAGTACCGAGGGCGACAACGCCGAGGGTCTTGAGGGTTCCCTGCTTCATCAGAAATTCTGTCCTTGAGACGGGGGCTTGACCGACACAAGAACGTAGTCATGGATTTCGCCTGCCCGCAAACACCAGAAATCGGCTCCACGACTTACGGCAGCATCGGCCCAGCGCTTTACCCCCGTCCGCCGGATCAGCTGCTCTCGTCCGCAGAATCCCTGGTCACAGCGGAGGTCGAAGCCACCTGACGGAACAGCCATTCGGACTTCAATTCAGCGTACCCAGGCTTGATCACGTCATTGATCATCGCCAGACGTTCACCAAAAGGAATGAAGGCCGATTTCATGGCATTGACCGTGAACCACTGCATGTCGTCCAGCGTGTAGTGGAATGTTGATACGAGATGCTGGAATTCAGCACTCATACTCGTCCCACTCATAAGACGATTATCCGTGTTCACGGTGGCACGGAAATGCAGTCGGCGCAGCAGCCCGATGGGGTGCTCGGCGTACGAAGTGGCCGCGCCCGTCTGGAGGTTGGAGGTCGGGCACAGCTCCAGCGGGATGCGCTTGTCCCGGACGTAGGAGGCGAGGCGGCCGAGGGTGATGCCGCCGTCGTCCGCCACCTCGATGTCGTCGATGATGCGGACGCCGTGGCCGAGCCGGTCGGCACCGCACCACTGGAGCGCCTGCCAGATGGACGGCAGGCCGAACGCCTCGCCCGCGTGGATGGTGAAGTGGTTGTTCTCCCGCTTCAGATACTCGAAGGCGTCCAGGTGGCGGGTGGGCGGGAAGCCCGCCTCCGCGCCCGCGATGTCGAACCCGACGACGCCGAGGTCGCGGTAGCGGTTGGCGAGTTCGGCGATCTCCAGGGCGCGGGCCGCGTGCCGCATCGCGGTCAGCAGCGCGCCGACGCGGATCCGGTTGCCGTTCTCGCGGGCCCGCCGCTCGCCTTCGCGGAAGCCCTCGTTGACCGCCTCGACGACCTCCTCCAGGCTCAGCCCCCGCTCGAGGTGCTGCTCGGGGGCGTAGCGCACCTCGGCGTAGACGACGCCGTCGGCGGCGAGGTCCTCGGCGCACTCGGCGGCGACCCGCACCAGCGCGTCCCTGGTCTGCATGACGGCGCAGGTGTGCGAGAAGGTCTCGAGATAGCGCTCCAGCGAACCGGAGTCGGCGGCCTCGCGGAACCAGACGCCCAGCTTGTCCGGCTCGGTCTCGGGCAGCCCGTCGTACCCCGTCTCGCGGGCGAGGTCGATGACGGTGCCGGGGCGCAGCCCGCCGTCGAGATGGTCGTGCAGCAGCACCTTGGGGGCGCGGCGGATCTGTTCGGGGGCGGGTTGGTGGGTGTACTCGCTCGTCATCTGCGAAGCCTAGCCCCTACGCGCGTAGAACGGCACGGATAGATACGGAACAGTGACCCGCACGGGTAGTGGAGTGCACCCGGCCTTCTGCGATCGTGTCGGCATGGTTCAGCAAGCGTTGCCCGAACGGGGCGCACGGCTGGGGCGGCCGATGGGCGCGGCCGCCGCGCGGAGGACCGTACACGGTGTGGTGCTGCTGCTCCCGGGCGGCGACGCCGCGGGGACGCGGCGCCCCACCCGGATGTCGGCGGCGGCCGTGCTGCCACTGGCCCGAAGACTGGTGCGGGCCGGCCAGGACGAGGGTCTGGCCGCCCATGTCGTCCACTACCGCCGCCGCGGCTGGAACGGCTCCGCCGCGGACCCGGCCGCGGATGCCGAGTGGGCGGCGGACGAGGTGGGGCGGCTCTACGGCGATGTGCCGGTGTGTCTCACCGGCCACG
Organism: Streptomyces sp. NPDC048636; assembly: GCF_040650655.1. Lineage (NCBI taxonomy): Bacteria > Bacillati > Actinomycetota > Actinomycetes > Kitasatosporales > Streptomycetaceae > Streptomyces > Streptomyces sp. NPDC048636. The sequence continues at coordinate 24,036 of NZ_JBEZHR010000003.1, forward strand.
GTATGGGCGGCCGCGCCGCGCTGCGCGCCGCCGGGCACCCGGCCGTCAGCTCGGTGGTCGCCCTCGCCCCCTGGCTTCCGGAAGCGAAGGCGGCCCTGGCACCCGATCCGGTGAAACAGCTCGCCGGACGGCAGGTGTTGATCGCCCACGGCACCAACGACGAGCGCACCGACCCCGACCTCTCCTACCGGCTGGCGGAGCGGGCCAAGAAGATCAACCGGAATGTGTGCCGCTTCGAGGTGCACACCGACGGCCACGGTCTGCACCAGCACCGCTCCGAAGTCCAGGCCCTCACCGCGGACTTCCTCCTCGGCTCCCTCTTCGCCACCGGCTACTCCCGCCCCGTGGCCGACGCCCTCGCCGCCCCACCACCCCTGGGCCTGCGCATGCCGCTGGCCGTCGGCTTCGGCTCAACCCTCCGCCACTAGCCCCGCCGACGCGCAGTGGCGTTGACGCGCCACCCCGCGCAGGCCCGGACCGGGGCGAGCGGGGTGTCGCGCCACGCGGCGCGTACCACCGTGCGGCGGGCGGGTTGTGCTGCGCCGCTTGGCGCGTATCGCCAGGCGGCCCCCAACCGCCCTGCGCCCACCGCTGACAGCGGGCCTCGGCTCACCCCTGCGCCACCGGGACCGGGGTCTACGGGGCGCCCGGGGGCGGGCGGATGTGGTCGGCCACCAGGCGGCCTACGGCCCCGTGTGCCGTTGGCCGCGGGCGGGGGATGGGGTGCGCCACGCGGCGCGCACCCACCGCCCCTGCCCCTACCGCTGGCATCGGGGCCGCCGGGCGGCCCCAACCGCCTTGCGCCTACCGCTGACAGCGGGCCTCAGTCAGCCCTGCGCCATCAGGATCGGGGTCCACGGGACACCCGGCGGCCAGACGCGGTGTGCCACCCGGCGCGCCCCCACGCATGCTGCTGGCGCGGGGCCACGGGCGGGTGGGGTGCGCCGCCCGGCACGTATCGCCGGGCGGCCCCAACCGCCTTGCGCCTACCGCTGACAGCGGGCCTCAGTCAGCCCTGCGCCACCAGCACCGGGCACGTACCGCCGGGCGGCGCCCACCGGGCCTCCGCGTGCCGTTGGTTGCGGGCGCGCGGGATGGGGTGCGCTTCGCCACGTGCATCCACCGCCCCTGCGCATACCGCTGGCAGCGGGGCTCGGGGCAGCCATGCGCCACCAGGATCGGGGTCCACGAAACACCCGGGGTGGGCGGGGGGCGGGAGGGGCGGAGGGGTCGCTCGCTGGACAGGGGCGGGCGGCCCCTCCGGGCCTGGGGGGCCGCTAGGCGCGGGCCGGGAGGCCGCGGACGGCGCGGCGGGCCACCTCCGCGCGGCGTTCGGCCTGGGCCATGCGGGTCCCGTAGAGGGTGATCCCCGCCGCGCCCGTCACGGCCACCAGGCCGAGTACGACCACGCCCGCCCAGCCGGCCGCGTGGAAGGCGAGGGCGCCCAGGGCGCCGCCCGCGCTGCTGCCCAGGTAGTACGAGGCCTGGTAGAGCGCCGCGGCCTGCGCGCGGCCCGTCTTGGCGGTGCGGCTGACGGCCGAGGACGCCGCCGCGTGGCCCGCGAAGAAGCCCGCGGTGATCAGCACCAGACCGAGCAGCACCGCGGCGATCGAGTCCAGCAGGGACAGCAGCAGTCCGGCCGCGGTGGTGGTCACGGCCACGTACAGGGCGCCGCGGCGACCGAGGCGCCCGACCAGCTTGCCGGTCGCGGCCGAGGAGACCGTACCGACCAGGTAGATCAGGAAGATCGAGCCGATCAGGGACTGCGAGAGACCGAACGGCTCGGCCACCAGCCGGTAGCCGATCACCGTGTAGACGGCGCCGAAGACGGTCATGAACAGCGCGCCGATCGCGTACAGACGGCACAGCAGCGGGTCGGCGAGGTGTCCGGCGACGGTACGGGCCAGGGCCCGCGGGCTCACCGTGGTCGGCGTGAAGTGCCGGGCCGGGGGCAGCAGGAGCCGGAAGGCGACCGCGCACAGCAGCGCCATGACACCGACCGCGGCCAGCGCGGCCCGCCAGCCCCAGCCGTCGGCCACCCAGCCGGTGAGGATCCGGCCGCTCATACCGCCGATGCTGTTGCCCGCCACGAACAGCCCGATCGCGCCGACCAGCGCCTTGGGCTGCACCTCCTCCGAGAGATACGCCATCGCCGAGGCCGGGATCCCGGCCAGGGCCGCGCCCTGGACCGCGCGCAGTCCGATCAGCCAGCCCAGATCCGGGGCGTACGGCACCAGCAGGGCGAGCGCCACCGCGACCGTGAGCGAGCCGGTCATCATCGCGCGGCGGCCGAACCGCTCGGACAGGGCGCTCAGCGGCAGCACCGCGAGCGCCAGGGCCGCGGTGGCCGCGGAGACGGTCCAGCTGGCCTGGTCGGCCTGGACATGGAGATCGTCGGAGATCGCGGGCAGCAGCGCCTGGGTCGAGTAGAGCAGGGCGAACGTCGCGAGCCCGGCGGTGAAGAGGGCGAACCGCATCCGGACGTAGCCGGGACGGCCCGGGCTCATCCGCTCAGCAGCGGGAGCGGGCACGGAGGCGCCGGACGCGGAGGTGGGTGCAGAGGGTGCGGAGGACAGCGCGCGGGAGGCGTCCAGCCGGTGGTTCCCGGTGGACGCCCCGGTATCAACGGGAGGCATGGTTCGACCGTATGTACCCATGGCTGATGCGTCCAATGCACGGAATCGAGATAATCGATCCACCACAGCATGAGCCGAGGTCAGGGGCGTACGTGTCACGCATCAGTTACGAACACGACATTCCGGTGACAGCGGGAATGGAGGAGGAGGAGTCCTGGGCGGTGGCGCTCACCCCGCGGCTCGCCCAGTTCGCCGCCGTCGCCCGCCACGAACATGTCACCCGGGCCGCCCAGGAGCTCGGGGTGCCGCAGTCGACGCTCAGCCGGGCGATGGTGCGGCTCGAGGAGGACCTCGGCGTCGCGCTGTTCGCCCGGCGCGGCCGCACCGTGGCGCTCACCCCGGCGGGCCGGACGTTCCTGCGCTCGGTCGAACGGGCCCTCGCCGAGGTGGACCGCGCCGCCGAGTCGGTACGGGCCGACGCCGACCCCGCGGCCGGCCGGGTCTCGTTCGGCTTTCTGCACACCCTGGGCTCGGAGACGGTGCCCGGACTGCTCCGCGCCTTCCGGGTGGACCATCCGCGGATCCGCTTCCAACTGGTCCAGAACTACGGCGAGGCGATGATCGAGCGGATGCGCGCGGGCGGACTCGACCTCTGTCTGACCTCCCCGGTGCCCGACGCCCCCGATCTTGTCGCCCGCCGCCTGGACGAACAGCGGCTGCGGCTGGTGGTGCCGGACGACCACCGGCTGGCGGGCCGCCGCCGGATCCGGCTGGCCGAGGCCGCCGCCGAGGTGTTCGTCACCCTCGAACCGGGCTACGGGCTGCGCCGGATCACCGACGCGCTGTGCGCCGAGGCGGGGTTCACCCCGAAGATCGCGTTCGAGGGCGAGGAGGCGGAGACCATCCGCGGTCTGGTGGCCGCCGGACTGGGGGTGGCACTGCTGCCGCCCCCGGCGGTGCCGCGCCCCGGGGTGGCCGAGCTGACGGTCACCGCACCGCGCGCGGTGCGCGAGATCGGCGTCGCCTGGCTGGACGGCCATCCGGACACCCCACCGGTGGCGGCCTTCAAGCGGTTCCTGCTGAGCAGGCGGGGTCAGCTGCTCGACTAGGCCCTGTCCGGTGCCCAACTGACCCTGTCCCTGCTGGCCTGGGGCGTCGGTGTCCTGTCCGGGGTGCGGCTGCGCGACCACGCGGGTGAGCACGGCCGTGAGCGACCGTTGCGGCCCACGCCGCTCCGCGCGTGAGGCACGGCACGCCCCACCTCACGCCCTGTTCGTCCCGCGATACGCGGCCCAGGACAGGGCGGCGGCCGTAAGGGCGGCCCGGTGCGGTAGCGGGTCCGCCTTCTCTCTCCTCTCCCAGACTGCGCGCAGGGCATGCGCGAAGGTACTGACCGCAGCGGGGGCGGCAGCTCGGTAGGCCGGAACCTCGTGGGCGACCTCTTCGGCTTGCTCGGGGGTGTGTCCGGCATGGATGAGCCGCACGACGGCGAACGCGGTGTCGGCCCAGTCCGGGCCAGGGCAGGCAAGTGCCCAGTCGAGGAGCAGGATGCCGTCTGCGGTAGCGAGCATGTTCAGCGCGGACACATCCGTATGAATCAGTGCGTTGCCCGCAAGGTCGGGTGTGCGATCGGCGGGGAAGAAGCCGCCCCACCTCACATGCAGCGGCTTCTTACGCACAGCCTCGGGCCATCGAGCCGCCGACACGGCGGTAAGCGTGTCGACCAGCGGGGCAAGGTCGGCCGAGCCGGGGGTGAGATCGGGGTGGTCGCCGTCGACGTACTCGTACCCGATGAGCAGCCAACCCCCCGCCTTTACCCGCCATAGCAAGCGAGGAGCGCACGGCGCGCGCCTCGTGACCCGCGCCTCGTAGTCGTACACCCATGCTGTCTCGTCGTCCACGCGGGTTCCTTTGACGAACACGCGCCCCGAGGCGGTGTGCAGCGTGCAGGCGAGGCGGGACATCACACCGTTTCCCGCGGTCTCCGCGTCGTCTACGAGCCCCGCGTGCTTCTCCACGGCATCTCGGGCTGCGGGCGGTAGTTCATGCCATGCGGTGCGTTCCACCCTCGTCTCTCCTCGTACAGAACGAAGCCGGTCCCCGGCTCGGCCACAGCGTGGCACGAGATGGGGACCGGCCGCAGGGGGCGTCAGACGTGCTTCGGGCTGTTATGGCAGTTGGCGTGGCACTGCGAGCAGTCTGCGATGTCCACTTCGGGCCAGAACTCCAGGTCGACGATGTATCCGGCAGCGGCGATGGCCTCCACCGTCCGGGCGCGCAGCGCCTTGCCGCCGCCGTGTTCCTCCTTGTCGAGGAAGCCGGGCTGATGATGGACGAACTTCCCGAGCGTTTCCGCGCAGAACTCCTGATACGCCTTGGTGTGAAGCAGGAAGGCGTGCCAGAAGTCATCGACCAGCGGCGACGGGCTGAGCGGTACGTCGCTGCGGGCACCAGCTGCGAGGAAGGCAAGCATCTGACTGATCCCGCGGTCCGCCTGGTCCTCGGTCATGTCGGGGAACCTGGCGAGTAAATTGGCTGCGAGTGTTGCCCGCAGATCGGCCCTGAGCAGCGTCCGCGCGTCGGTCGCGGGACGTTCTTGTACGACGGTCACGGTCCTTTCCTCCTTGCTTCGGTGATGCTTCGGAAACGTGCGTGGTGCACCCCACCTGTCCGGCCATCCGGGCGGGCGGGAAGTCCTACGCCGCCAAAGGGGCGGAGTCGGGACCGGCCAGCAGGGGCCCGTTCGGGTCCTGGCCGTCGAGGTCGCTGCTGACGAGCGAGCCGAGGCAGACGAACCCGACAGCCGTACCCAGGACCCAAAGCCATCCCAGGACGAGTCCCAGAGGATCGGGGATTCGCGATGCACGGGCGGACGCGTAGCGGGCGCTCACCGGGCCCCCTCGCGTGCATGCTGACGCAGTTCGATGATGCGCCCGATCTGGTAGGCGTACAGCTCCAACTGATCGGGCGTGAGGACGAGCAGGGACTCGCTGGTGCCACCGTCCTCGTAATGGACCTGAACGGGCAGGGCGCCGTGCTGCGCCCGGCGGTCGTAGACCACATCCCGTTTCTGGGGCGTGACAAGTGTGACCTGCGCAGGCACCGGCCTGAGCGTGGTGCCGTCGGCGGGGGCGGACCATTCGTCGCCGCCGCCGGGCGGACACAAGTGGTAGGTCCGCCTTCCCTCGCCCGGCAGGGCGACGACGACACCGATCCGCCCCTCTCGGACGGTGTCTCGGGCGAGATCGCCGAGGTTCGGATAGAACGGCGCCGCGGTGCCTAACTCGGCACACTGGGAAGGGAGGTGAGGGGCTGGTCGTCGCGTCATGCCCCTGACGTTAGAAGGGCGCCAGGGGCTCAATATGACTCAGCGGAATACGACCCTCACCCGTCGAGGTGGAAGCGGTCCGACATGCGGCGCAGCTTCTCGCGCGTCGCAGTGCGCTCGGCGTAGACGATGCTCCGCAGCGTCGAGCGGGCAATCGGGTGGTTACGTACGAGCTGCGGGGCGATCCGTTCGGCCGTCTCCAGCTCGGCGACTGCCTTTACCCGGTTGCCGTCCCACAGCCACGCCCGCGCGAGGTCCATGTGATGGTGCCCCCGCCGGGAGTTGGGCAACGCGGCGACCAGCTCGGGGCTTGTACGGCGATTGATGGCAAGGGCCTTGGTCTGCTCACCGGTCTCCAGAGCCACGCTGATCGCGTGAATCTGCACGTTGCCGGGGGAGAAGGTCACCGAGTGCCGATCGTAGGCCGGAGGCCCTTGGTGATCGCACATGCGGTCGGCGGCGCTGCGCGCGTAGCCGATGCGGTCCTCAGCTTCGGACGGTCGTCCCCCGCGCGCGGCGGATACGGCGGCCCGGAGTTGGAGCGAGCCCCACATGCGCACTGCGAGCGGATCGCCGCGGTCGTAGTCATCCTGGATGCCGGTGAGGGCCTTGTCCGACAAGGCGAGGGAGTCGGCCCAATCGGCCGTCGCCCACATGTCCCAGACCCGCATCCAGTCGGCGAGCGAGGGCATGACGGGGTCGCCGGACAGGCGGGCGGACCACGCGGCCCGCTCGGCAGCCATGGCGATCAGCTCGGGGTGCCCGAGCGCGTGCGCGGCGGTGTGGGCGAACTTGCAGGCGACCGCGTACACCGCGTACGCCTCTTCCTGCTCGTGCCCGGTGGCGACATTGGCGAGCGCCCGGGCCTCGCGCAGCAAGTCCGGCAGGACACGCAGGATCGCGACGTTGGCCGCCGCGTCCCGTAGGCGGTGCAGGCGGGCCATGTCCCGCCACAGTTCACCGGACGGCCGGGGCGCGCCATCGAACACGGGCGTGAGGTCATAGCGGCGCAGCTCCCGCAGGATCGACGCTGCGGCGACCTGCCATTGGTTGTCGGCCGGACTGCTCGTGTACGGGCGCCCGATCAGGTCATTGGGGTGTACGTGCAGCTCGGCGGCAATCGCGTTGAGCAACCCCACGCGGTCTATCTCGATCTGTCCGCGCTCCATCTTGGACACCCAGCCCTGAGACTTCCCCAGGGCTGAGGCGAGATCCGCCTGCGGCATCCTGAGGCGCAGGCGCGCCCGCCGTACGCGGCGGCCGATCTCTTCGGCTTCCTCCAACATCAGCACACCCCCCAACGTGCGGCGGGCCTGCTGTGCTCAAGCTGTGGGCAAGGCATCGGGGCTCCATCCGTTCGGGTCTGTCCCTCAGAACGGTACCCGTGCCCACTGTGGGGTGCGGGCGGGCAAAGAAGAGCCGGCGGTTCCACCGCCGACAGCACCGTGGGTCGCCCCGAAGTAGCGCGTACACAGCGGGAGGGCCGGACGGGCAACAGCCCCTCCGGCCCTCCCTCTTGGCGCGCCGTGCGTTACGCGATGCGCTCCAGCACGATCGGGGACGCGCTGAACTCCGTGTCCGCCGGGGCGTAGTCCACCGCGCCGTCCAGGGCCTGGAGGGCGTAGTCGAACTTCTCGGGGGTGTCGGTGTGCAGGGTCAGCAGCGGCTGACCGGCGGTGACCCGCTCCCCCGGCTTGGCGTGCAGCTCGATACCGGCGCCCGCCTGCACCGGGTCCTCCTTGCGGGCGCGGCCGGCGCCCAGCCGCCAGGCGGCCACCCCGACCGCGTAGGCGTCGAGGCGGGTGAGCACCCCGTCCGCGGCGGCCGGGATCACCTGCCGCTCCCGGGCTACCGGGAGCTCCGCGTCCGGGTCCCCGCCCTGGGCGGCGATCATCCGGCGCCAGTGGTCCATCGCGGAGCCGTCCGCGAGGGCCTTGGCCGGGTCGGCGTCCGGCAGACCCGCCGCGTCGAGCATCTCCCGGGCCAGCGCGAGGGTGAGTTCGACGACATCGGCCGGGCCGCCGCCCGCCAGCACCTCGACGGACTCGCGCACCTCCAGGGCGTTGCCCGCGGTGCGGCCGAGCGGGGTGGACATGTCGGTGAGCAGGGCGACGGTGCGCACCCCGTGGTCGGTGCCGAGGCCCACCATGGTGGAGGCCAGCTCCCGGGCGGCGTCGATGTGCTTCATGAAGGCGCCGGAGCCGACCTTCACGTCCAGCACCAGCGAGCCGGTGCCCTCCGCGATCTTCTTGGACATGATCGACGAGGCGATGAGCGGGATGGACTCGACCGTGCCGGTGACATCGCGCAGCGCGTAGAGCTTCTTGTCGGCGGGGGCGAGACCGTCGCCCGCCGCGCAGATGACCGAGCCGACGTCCCGCAGCACGTCCATCATCTCGTCGTTGGACAGCAGCGCCCGCCAGCCGGGGACGGACTCCAGCTTGTCGAGGGTGCCTCCGGTGTGGCCGAGGCCGCGGCCGGAGAGCTGCGGTACGGCGGCGCCGCAGGCGGCCACCAGGGGCGCCAGCGGCAGGGTGATCTTGTCGCCGACACCACCGGTGGAGTGCTTGTCGGCGGTGGGGCGCGGCAGGGAGGAGAAGTCCATCCGCTCACCGGACGCGATCATGGCGGCGGTCCAGCGGGCGATCTCCGCGCGGTCCATCCCGTTGAGGAAGATCGCCATCGCGAGCGCGGACATCTGCTCGGGGTCCACCTCGCCACGGGTGTAGGCGTCGATGATCCAGTCGATCTGGCCGTCGGTGAGGCGGCCGCCGTCGCGCTTGGCGCGGATGACGGAGATGGCGTCCATGGTGGGGTGCGGGCCCTTTCTCGCGTGGTGCGGGCGCCGGAGGTCAGGGCGCCGGGGAAGGAGGGGGTGCGGCCCGGTGGCGGCCGGGCCGCACCCCGGGCGTCAAGCGCCGAGGCGTTCGAGGTCGGCGGGGCCGAAGGCGTCCGGCAGCAGCTCGGCCAGCGGGCGGACGCCGGAGGCGGTGTCGATCTGGAGCCCGGGGCCGCCGTGCTCCCACAGCAGCTGGCGGCAGCGGCCGCAGGGCATCAGGACGGCACCCTCGCCGTCGCAGCAGGTGAAGGCGGTCAGCCGACCGCCGCCGGAGGCGAAGAGCGCCGAGACGAGTCCGCATTCGGCGCACAGGGCGACGCCGTAGGCCGCGTTCTCCACATTGCACCCGGTGACCGTGCGGCCGTCGTCGACGAGGGCCGCGGCGCCCACCGGGAAGCGGGAGTACGGGGCGTAGGCCCGGGACATCGCGTCCCGGGCCGCCGCACGCAGCGACTCCCAGTCGGGAGCCGCCGCAGCGGGTGGGGTCATGTGCCCTGTCCCTTCCGGTAGGGCCGGTTGTTGGCCTTGGGCATCCGCAGCCGTTGTGAGGCCAGCGCCATCACCAGCATGGTGACGATGTACGGGGTGCCGGCGACCAGGTCGTTGGGAACGGTGTCGGTCACCAGGTACCAGACCATCAGCAGCACCGCACCGGCAGCGGCCACCGCGCCCGCGACATAACTCTTGCGGAACAGCCGCCAGCCCGCCAGCAGAGCGAGGCCGAGTGCCACCAGCAAGAGCAGCGCGTGCACGGTGGCACCGCCGTTGCGCAGCTGGAGGGCGTCGGAGTAGCCGAACAGACCCGCGCCCATCGCCAGCCCGCCGGGCCGCCAGTTGCCGAAGAGCATCGCGGCGAGACCGATATAGCCGCGGCCACCGGTCTGGCCCTCGTTGTAGATGTGCGAGCGGACCAGGGCGAGGAAGACACCGCCGAGTCCGGCCAGCGCGCCGGAGGTGACCACGGCCGCGTACTTGTACAGGTAGACGTTGACGCCGAGGGACTCGGCCGCCGTCGGGTTCTCACCGCAGGACCGCAGCCGCAGTCCGAACGAGGTCTTCCACAGCACGAAGAAGCTGCCGATGACCAGCACGATGGTCAGCACGGTCAGCGCCGAGATGTCGGTGACCAGACCGCCGACGATCCCGGCGACGTCCGAGACCAGGAACCAGTGGTGGTTCTCCAGGGTGGACAGCCCGTCGGACAGACCGGGCACGGTGAACGTCGGGAGGTCGTCGACCTGCGGGGAGTTCTTGGGCGAGCCGCCGATGTCGCTCAGCGGCTCGAACCAGCGCTTGGCCAGATAGGTGGTGGCCCCGAGCGCGAGGATGTTGATCGCCACACCGGAGATGATGTGGTCCACCCCGAAGGTGACGGTGGCGACGGCATGGAGCAGACCGCCGACGGCGCCGCCGAGGACGCCCGCGAGCACACCCACCCAGGGGCTGGACTGGTAACCGGCCCAGGCACCGAAGAAGGTGCCGAGGATCATCATGCCCTCGAGACCGATATTGACCACACCGGCCCGCTCGGCCCACAGACCACCGAGGCCCGCGAGCCCGATCGGCACGGCCATGGACAGCGCGGCGCCGATCTGCCCGGCGGAGGTGACCCGGTCGAAGTCCGCCTGCTGGGCGGCGTCGACGAAGGTCCGCAGCACCGACAGCGCGATCAGACCGCCGGCCACGATCAGCAGCACCTTGGCCAGGGACATCCGGGAGGCGGGCTTGTCGGCCTTGCCCGGCGTGGTCGTGCTCTTGGTGGTGGTCACCGTGGCACTCATGCCGGCACCTCCTGCTTGTCACTCTTGGCGGCCTTGGCCTGGGCGGCGAGCTCCGCACCGACCTTCTGCTGCTGGCGCTTGAGGCCGTAGCGGCGCACCAGTTCATATGCGATGACGACGCAGAGGACGATCACGCCCTGCATCACGCCGACGATCTCCTTGTCGTAGCCCTGGAGCTCCAGACGGTTGGCACCGCGCTCCAGGAAGCCCCACAGCACGGCGGCCAGGCCGATGCCGACCGGGTTGTTGCGGCCGAGCAGGGCGATGGCGATACCGGTGAAGCCCACGTTCACCGGGAAGTCGGCGGTGAACTGGTGGGTGTCGTTCAGCACGGTGGGCATGCCGATCAGACCGGCCATCGCGCCGGAGAGCAGCATGCTGGTGAGGATCATGCGCTTGACGTTGACACCGCTGGCCTCGGCGGCGGACTCGGAGCGGCCCACCGCGCGCAGGTCGAAGCCGAACCGGGTGCGGCCCAGCAGGAACCAGAAGCCGACCCCGGCGAGGACGGCGACGACGATGAAGCCCCAGATCGGGTCCAGGTCGCCACCGGCCGGGATGGTGAAGAAGTGGCTGGACTCCGGCAGCGCCTTGGTGGCCACGATGTTGGTCTGCTTGTCCAGTACGCCCAGTCGGCCGTCCACCAGCAGATAGCTGATGAGGATGCCCGCGAGCGAGTTCAGCATGATGGTGCTGATCACCTCGCTGACGCCGCGGTAGACCTTGAGCAGACCGGCGATGGACGCCCACATCGCGCCGACGAGCATGGCGACCAGGATGATCAGCGGGATCTGCACCAGACCCGGCAGCCCCATCGCGCCACCGGCGGCGGCGCCGAAGAAGGCGCCCAGCCGGTACTGGCCGTCGACACCGATGTTGAACAGGTTCATCCGGAAGCCGATGGCCACCGCGAGACCCGCCAGGTAGTACGTCGTCGCCTTGTTGAGGATGTAGACCTGGCTGTCGGACTTCACCCCGTACTCGAACATCACGCCGAAGGCGTCGAACGGCGCCTTGCCGGTCGCCGCCAGCACCAGTGCGGTCAGCAGGAACGCGCTGACGATCGCGAGCGCCGGGGCCGCGACCGCGAGGAGCACCCGCTCCTTGTCGAACTTCTTCATCGGTCCTCTCCCCCAGCCGGGGTGGCGTCGGCCGGTGCGGCGGCCGCCGGGACGGCGTCGGCGTCGGCGTCGGCCGTGCCCTCGAGGCGGCCGGAGGCCGCGCCGGTCATGGCGGAGCCCAGCTCCTCCGGGGTGATCGTGCAGGGGTCGGCGTCGGCGACCAGCCGGCCGCGGTACATCACCCGCAGGGTGTCGGACAGGCCGATCAGCTCGTCCAGGTCGGCCGAGATCAGCAGTACGGCCAGGCCCTCCCGCCGGGCGGCGCGGATCTGGTCCCAGATCTGCGCCTGGGCGCCGACGTCCACCCCGCGGGTGGGGTGCGCGGCGATCAGCAGCTTGGGGTGGTGGCTCATCTCCCGGCCGATGATCAGCTTCTGCTGGTTGCCGCCGGACAGGGAGGCCGCGGTGACCTCGATACCGGGGGTGCGCACGTCGTACGCGGCGACGATCCGCTCGGTGTCACGGCGCGCGGCGCCCGGGTTGAGCAGTCCGCCCTTGCTGTTGGGCTCCTCGGTGACATGGCCGAGGATGCGGTTCTCCCACAGCGGGGCCTCCAGCAGCAGGCCGTGCCGGTGGCGGTCCTCGGGGATGTAACCGATGCCGTCCTCCCGCCGCTTGCGGGTGGGGGCGTGCGAGATGTCGGAGCCGTCGAGGGCGATCACGCCGGTGTCGGGGTCGCGGATGCCCATGATGGCCTCGACCAGTTCGGCCTGGCCGTTGCCCTCCACTCCGGCGATGCCCAGGACCTCGCCCTTGTGGATGGTGAGGTCGATTCCGTCGAGCACCGCGCGCTGCACGCCGTCCACATCGGTGGCGGTCAGCCGCAGTCCGTCGACGGTCAGCATCTTCTCGTCGGTGACGGTGGACTCGCGGGTCTCCGGGGAGGGCAGTTCGCTGCCGACCATCAGCTCGGCGAGCTGCCGGGGGCTGGTCTCGGAGGGGACGACGGAGGCCACCGTGGTGCCGCGCCGGATGACGGTGATGTCATCGGCCACCGAGAGGACCTCACCCAGCTTGTGGGAGATGAACAGGACGGTGAGACCCTCGGACTTGAGCTCGCGGAGGTTGTCGAAGAGCGCGTCGACCTCCTGCGGGACGAGGACCGCGGTCGGCTCGTCGAGGATCAGCGTACGGGCGCCGCGGTAGAGGACCTTGAGGATCTCCACCCGCTGGCGGTCGGCCACACCGAGGTCCTCCACGAGGACGTCGGGGCGCACCGCCAGGCCGTAGGCGTCGGATATCTCCTTGATCCTGGCCCGCGCCTTGGCGCCGATACCGTGCAGCTTCTCCGCGCCGAGGACGACGTTCTCCAGCACGGTGAAGTTGTCGGCCAGCATGAAGTGCTGGTGCACCATGCCCACGCCGCGGGATATCGCGTCGCCGGGCGAGTGCAGTTCGACCGTGGCGCCATCGAGCGCGATGGTGCCCTCGTCCGGGCGCTGCATCCCGTAGAGGATCTTCATCAGGGTCGACTTGCCCGCGCCGTTCTCGCCGACGAGGGCGTGGACGGTACCGCGGCGCACGGTGATGTCGATGTCGTGGTTGGCGACGACTCCGGGGAACCGCTTGGTGATTCCGCGGAGCTCTACGGCGATGTCGTGGACGTCGCCGGCGGGGGCGCCCTGGGGCGGGCTGGAGGCTTTGATGGCGCACTCCTGAGGGGCGAGAGCGGTGGGGCTGGCCGGGGAAGTGCCACGGACCCGGGCGGACGGCGGGTCCCCCCGGGTCCGTGGCGGACGGTGATCAGTCCTTGTAGGTGTCAGCCACCTTGATCTTGCCGTCGATGATCTTCTTCTTGGCTTCCTCGATCTTCGGCTTGATGTCGTTGATGAATCCGCCGGAGTACGAGAGGGAGACGCCGCCGCGCTTCAGGTCGTAGGACTGGATGCCGCTCTCGGCCTTCTTGTCCTTGGTCACGCTCTTGATGAAGTCGTAGACCGAACCGTCCACGGTCTTGATCATGGAGGTCAGGATCGTGTGCTTGTACTGGGCCAGGCCCTTGTCGTAGTACTGGTCGCCGTCGACACCTATCGACCAGGTGCCCTTCTTCTTGGCGGTGGCCTCGATGGCGCCCGCGCCGGAGCCGCCGGCCGCCGAGTAGATCACGTCGACCTTGTTGGAGAGCATGCCCTCGGCGATGTCCTTGCCGCGGTCGGGCATGCCGAAGCCCTTGGCCGAACCGACCTGGACCCACTGGACGTCCAGCGACGCCTTGGGGTTGGTGTCCTTGAGGCCCTGCTGGAAGCCGCCCGCGAACTTCTTGATCAGCGCGCTGTCGGTGCCGCCGATGAAGCCGACCTTGTTCGACTTGGTCTTCAGACCCGCGGCCACACCGGCGAGGTAGGAGCCCTCGTGCTCGGCGGAGACCAGGCTGGCGACGTTCTTGAGGTCGACGACCGAGTCGACGATCGCGAAGTCGGTGTCCTTGTACTTCTTGGCGGCCTTGGTGAGCGAGGGGGTCCACGCGTAGCCGACGCCGACGACCGGGTTGTAGCCCTCCTCGGCGAGGCTGGCCAGCTTGTCGTAGCGGTCGGCGTCGGTGTCGCCGTCCTTGGCGGTCAGCTCCGTGCCACCGACCTTGAAGTCCTTCTTGGCCTTGTCGAAGCCCTTGGCGGCGGAGTCGTTGAAGGAGTGGTCACCACGGCCGCCCACGTCATAGGCCAGGCCGATGCCCTTGTCCTTGCTTCCTTCTTCGGAACTGCTGCCACAGGCGGTGGCGGAGAATGCGAGGGCCGCGGTGGCAAGCCCCGCGACAACTATCTTGGATACCCGGCGCACGAGGGTCCCCTCTGACTCGAAGCGCCTCCTTTGGCGCTGGCTCCGCCGCATCGTAACGCGCGTAGATGCCAGATAAAGCCCCCCTCGGAAGCTGTTATCGGATCGTCGCGAACGTGCCGTGACCGAGAGGATGACGAGGAGGTGGCGAGGAGTCTACAGAAGGTTTCGGTCAAGCAGGGCGGCCGCGGTGAACAGCTCCACACCGACCTGGATGGCGCCCTCGTCGACGTCGAAGTCGCCGCGGTGCAGATCGCGCCGGGTGGTGTCACCGGGGCGGCGCACGCCCAGCCGGGCCATCGCGCCCGGCACCCGCTCCAGGTACCAGGAGAAGTCCTCGCCGCCGAGGCTCTGCTCGGTGCCCTCGACCGCGGCGGAGCCACCGCGGGCGACCATGGCGTCCCGCAGCAGCCCGGTGGAGCCGGCCTCGTTGACCACCGGCGGCACCCCGCGGATGTAGTTGATCTCCGACTTGGCCCGGTGCAGGGTGGCGATCTCGTCGATCGCGGCGTGCACCAGGTCCGGAGCCTCCCGCCAGGCGGGCAGGTCCAGGCAGCGCACCGTGCCGGACAGCTCGGCGTGCTGTGGGATGACGTTGCAGGCGTGCCCGGACTCCACCCGGCCCCAGGTCAGGGCGAGCCCGGAGCGGGCGTCGACCCGGCGGGCCAGCAGCGCGGGCACCTCCGTGATCACCTTGGCGGCGGCGGTCACCAGGTCGGTGGTCAGATGCGGACGCGCGGTGTGGCCGCCCGGTCCGTCGAGGGAGATCTCCAGCCGGTCGCAGGCCGAGGTGATCGGCCCGGCGCGCAGCCCGATCCGGCCGACCTCGACCTTGGGGTCGCAGTGCAGGGCCAGGATCCGGCCGACGCCGTCCAGTACGCCCGCCTCGATCGCGTCGGCCGCGCCGCCGGGCAGCACCTCCTCGGCGGGCTGGAACAGCAGCCGCACCGGACGGTGCAGCCGCCCCTCCCGGGCCAGCTCGGCCAGGACCAGACCGGCGCCGAGCACGACGGTGGTGTGGACGTCATGGCCGCAGGCGTGGGCGCGGTCGGCGAAGGTCGAGCGGTACGGGACGGTCTTGGTGTCCGGGATGGGCAGTCCGTCGATATCGGCGCGCAGCGCCAGCAGCGGCAGTGCCGTCGACAGGCTCTCCCGGGGGCCGATGTCACAGATGAGACCGGTGCCGGAGGGGAGTACGCGCGGGGCGAGGCCCGCCTTCTCCAGCCGGGCCTTGATCGCGGCGGTGGTGCGGAACTCGCAGTTGCCGAGCTCCGGGTGCATATGCAAATCGCGCCGGAAGGAGATCAGTTCGGCGCGGAGCGCATCGGGGAGCGCGCCGGGCAGGGCCGCGTCGGCGGTGAATGTGGCGTCGGTCTCATCGAGGGACATCAATTGCTTCACCTGAAGAAGCGTAGAACGGCGACCCGGCCGTCCGAATGTCGATCAACAAAACTTCAACCGGATCGGGGAGAGAAAACTCCCCCTCCCGGCGCATGATCTCCCTAGTCAGGGGGTATAACAGTCCGCTTTGTCGTGAGAAGGGCCACACGGCCGTCCGAGCGACGCTGTCAGGAAGCTGCCATGGCGGTCCCGGGGGCCGCGGGTCTCCCTGAGGACGACGTGGGCGGCGCGGGCGACGTGGGCGGCGCGGGCGACGTGGGCGGCGTCTGCGGCCCGGGCGCCGGTGACGGGCCGGGCGCGGCGGCCGGTGCCACCGGGCTCAGCCGCCGTACGTCCCGGGCGGTCCCGGTGACGCCCGACAGGAACCCCTGGGCGCGCGGCGAGGCGTCGCTCGTCAGCCAGGCCGGGTCCACATCGCAGACGGCGACCTGCACCCCGGTGCCCACCAGCGCCAGCGGCAGGGTGTGCACCACGGTCGAGGGGAAGCTCACGATGGTGTGGCCGATCGGGCCCCGGCGCGCTATCAGCTCCAGCGGCAGATCGGGCCGTACGATCTCCAGCCCCACCTCGGCCGAGACCCGGTGCAGCTTCTCGGCGCTCTCCCGGCGGTGGGCGAAGTAGCGGGTGGCGCCGTGGGTACGGGCCAGCGCGGCGACCGCCTCCAGATAGCGCTCCAGGTCCACCACCCCGGTCTCCACCAGGGAGGTGCCCACCAGGTCGGTGCCGCGGGTGATCCGGGGCGGGCCGAAGCGGGCCCGGGTCCAGGCGAAGTCGTTGGCGGTGACGGTCACCCCGGGAGGCGGTTCGACCGGCATGGAGCTGAAGACCTCGACCCGGCGCTTGGCGCCCGGGGTGAGCCGACGGCGTGCGGTGGCCGACACCGGTGCGAAGACCATGTCGCGCGCCCCTCGGCCACTGCCGCGGCGGTGCCAGCGCTCCAGCCGCTCCCCGCCCGCGAGCTGAGAGATGAACTCCATGGTGGCCGTGCCGTCGTCCACCACGACCAGATCCCGGGCGCGGGTGAGGGTCAGCAGCAGCTGGACGTAGCGCGAGAAGGGATCGCCGATGACGATCCGCCCGGCGCGGCGCAGCGGTCCGCGCAGTCCGCCGATCGTCTTCAGCGGGGCGCTCGCCCCGCCGCGCGCGTCCTCCCAGCGGACCGTGATCCCCTCGTCGCGGGCGAGTTCGGCCATCCGGCGCAGCTGGCCGCGGGTCATCGGATCGTGCGGGGCGAGCACCACCACGGTGAGGTCCAGGGCCGCGCCCAGCGGCGGCAGGCGGTCCGGGTCGGCGCCGGACGGCGCCCCGGGGGCGGCGGCCGCGGCCGGTGGCGCACCGCGCAGCGCGTCCATGGACGCCCACTCCAGCACGTTCAGCAGCTGGACCGGGCTCTCCACGAAGGCGAGGGTGCTCGGGGGTGTTGAAGGCATGGCACCGTCCACGGAGGGCATCGCACCGTCCAAGGGCAAGGCCCGGATCCGGCGGGCAGCCCCCGAGTGCTCGGGGCTGCCCGCCGTCTCCGGGCGCGGGCCGGTCTCACCGGCCGGTGGGTTCACGTCGCAGGGCCTCAGACCGCGACCGGCTCGCGCTCGGCGGTCTCGCCCTCGGCGATGACGCCCGCGACCCGGCGCAGCTTCTTCATCGGGCCGAGCTCGCTCTCGTAGACCTTCTTGACGCCGTCGCCCAGCGACTCCTCGACCACGCGGATGTCACGGACGAGGCGCGTCAGACCCTGCGGCTCCACCGAGGCGGCCTGGTCCGAGCCCCACATGGCGCGGTCCAGGGTGATGTGGCGCTCGATGAAGGTCGCGCCCAGCGCGACGGCGGCCAGCGTGGTCTGGAGACCGGTCTCGTGGCCGGAGTAGCCGATCGGCACGTTGGGGAACTCGGCCTGGAGCGTGTTGATCACGCGCAGGTTGAGCTCCTCGGCCTTGGCCGGGTAGGTGGAGGTGGCGTGGCAGAGCAGGATGTTGTCGCTGCCCAGCACCTCGACCGCGTGGCGGATCTGCTTGGGGGTGGACATGCCCGTCGACAGGATGATCGTGCGGCCGGTCGCCCGCAGGGCGCGCAGCAGCTCGTCGTCGGTCAGCGAGGCGGAGGCCACCTTGTGCGCCGGGACGTCGAACTTCTCCAGGAAGGCGACGGCCTCGGTGTCCCACGGGGAGGCGAACCAGGCGATACCGCGCTTCTTGCAGTGCTCGTCGATGGCGCGGTACTCGTCCTCACCGAACTCCACGCGGTGGCGGTAGTCGATGTAGGTCATCCGGCCCCAGGGGGTGTCGCGCTCGATGTCCCACTGGTCGCGCGGGGTGCAGATCTCCGGGGTTCGCTTCTGGAACTTGACCGCGTCACAGCCCGCGTCGGCGGCCGCGTCGATCAGCTTGAACGCGTTCTCCAGGTCGCCGTTGTGGTTGATGCCGATCTCACCGGTGACGTAGACCGGCTGGCCGGGCCCGGCGGTCTTGTCACCGAGGGTGCGGAGGCGGGAGATGGAGCTCACTTAAGACAGTTCCTTTCCGAGAATCCACGAGGCGATCTCGCGGATCGCGCCGTCACCACCGGGGGTGGAGGTGACCGCACGTGCGGCGCCGCGCACGACGTCGTGCGCACCTGCGACCGCCACGGGCCAGCCGACGAGGCCGAAGCACGGGAGGTCGTTGACGTCGTTGCCGACGTAGAGCACGCGCTCCGGCGCGATGCCCTGCTCCTCGCACCACTGCTTCAGTGCGAGATCTTTTCGGTCGATGCCGTGGAGCACGGGGACCCGGAGTTTGCGGGCCCGTGCGGCGACGACCGGGTTCTTTTCCGTGGACAGGATCAGCAGCGCCAGCTCCGCTCGGCGCAGGGCGGCGATCCCGAGCCCGTCGCCGCGGTGCACGGCGACGAGTTCGCGTCCTTCGGAGTCGATCAGCACCCTGTCGTCGGTCTGGGTGCCGTCGAAGTCGAGTACCACCGCGTCGATGTCCTCGCGGGTGGGGAGGGAGCCCGGCCGGTCCGCGTCGAGCAGCGGCGCCAGCGCGCGGGCGCGGGCCAGGTCGTGCGGATCGTCGACCTCCAGCACCCGGGCGGCGTCGGTGCGCACCAGCTCGGTGCGGCCGAAGAAGCGGTGTCCGGCCTCGCGGAAGCCGCGGGCGTCCATCGCGTAGGCGGCGCCGGTCTCCAGGAAGTCCTGGGGGCGGTCCTGACGGCGCGGACGGTACGCCTTGTCGTGGTTGACGCCGTCGCCGCCGTCGGCCTCCGGCAGTTCGCCCTCGCGCCAGACGAAGCCGTGGAAGGGGGCGACGGTCAGGGCGCTGTCGGCGCCCTTCTCGACCACCGCCGCGGCGACCCCGTCGATGTCCTCGCGGACCAGGAACGGGCTGGTGCACTGGACCAGCAGCACCACGTCCACCGGGCCGCCGCCGAGCGCTTCGCAGGCGTCCATGGCGTGGATCACCGCGGCCTCGCTGGTGGCGGTGTCGCCCGCGATGGCCGGGGGCCGCTGGACGACCTCGGCGCCCGCGCCGCGGGCCGCGGCGGCGATCCCGGAGTCGTCGGTGGAGACGACCACGTCCGTCACCAGGCGGCTGGCCCGGCACTCCCGGACGGCGCGCGCCACCAGCGGCACTCCTCCCACGGCGGCGAGGTTCTTGGCGGGGACGCCCTTCGATCCGCCGCGGGCGGGGATCACGGCGAGTACTCGCCGTGAGGAGGAGGTGGGCATCGCGGCTCCTTCGGTGCGTGTCGAGGTGGTCGCGGCGGTGGTCACAGCTCCCCCATCCGCCGGATGACGGGAGCCACGCGCTGTACGCCGTGGCGGTAGGCGCCGCGGGCCGCCTCGCGCATGGTGTTGCGCACCACCCGGCGCAGCCCCCCGGGCCGGTCCCCGTCCTCGGGGGTGGCGCCGGGGCGGGGCCGTCCGTCCGGTTCGAAGCCGTAGCGGGCGAGCCGTCCGGGCAGATAGCCGGGGGCGGTGGCGCGGGTGTAGTACGGGTCGAGCGGCGGCAGGGTGTCCGCGGCGGCCAGTTCGGCGACCCGCTCGCGGGCGGCGTCGAACCAGGTCTCATAGGGCCCGTCGGCGGCGACGCCCTGGCGGGCCAGCCATCCGGGGTCGGCCTCGGGCCGGTGTCCGGCGTCCAGCTGGTCCCAGGAGGCGAGGCAGCCGGAGCCGAGGAAGTGGTGGTTGCCCAGCGCCTCGCGGATCCCCAGGTCGGTGAGGACGGCGGTGGGGACGCCCCGGTGCAGGGACTCCAGGGCGGCCGTGGAGCTGACCGTGACCAGCAGGTCGGCGGTGTCCAGGACCTCGCCCATGTTCCCGTACGCCAGGCGGAAGTTGGCGGGGAGCGCGTCACCGAGCCGGTCGATCAGCTTCTGGTAGGGGAGCTCCTCGATATGGGTGGTGTGCTCGCCCGGCTTGCTGCGCAGCTTGACCACGACCTCGCGGTCGGGATGGCGGCGGGCGTGCTCCACCGCGCGGCGCAGCAGATAGGTGCGGTCGGCGCGGTTGTCGGGGACGGACGGCTGGACGGCGAAGACCACGGTGCCGCCGGGGTGGGCGCGGCCGAGCCGGGCCTTCTCGTCGTAGCGGGCGCCGCCGAGGAACGGCAGCGCGCACTCCACGACGCTGTCCGCCGGGGCCCCCACGCCCCGGTAGACCTCGCGGAACCGCTCCGCGTCATGGCGGGAGTTGGCGAGCACCACATCGGCGCCGTGCCGCAGCAGCAGACCGTCGGCCAGCTTCTCGTAGACCACGCCGACATAGCCGGTGACGACCACGGGGCGGCGGGCCGCGCCGCGCCAGGCGTGGGCCAGTCCGTGCACCATGGCCTGGACGGCGCCCCCGACGAGGGAGAGCACGATCACGTCGTAGCGTTCACGGTCCATCGCGCGGACGAATTCGGTGCCGGTCACCTCGCGCAGCGCGTCGGCGCGCACCCCCACCTCGGCGAGCTGCCGGACGGTCGGCGTCGCCCGGCCGCGCAGCAGGAAGCCGTCCAGACGGCGGCCCGTCTCCGCTTCATCCGGGACGAGGCGCTGTGCGGTGAGCGCGCCCCATTTCCACCGGGTGTCGGAGTCGGCGAGCACGGCCACTCGCTGGGGTGCAGGGATAGGTGAGGACACGCCGGAGACGCTAGGAAGCCATGTCGATTCACGGCCCAACGCAAGAGCAACAATGGGTTAACAGCGCGTCGACGATTGGCGAATCGGCTGGCGGGAAGGGCGGGTTAACCGTTCCGACGTCCTTCGTTCACCTTCAGGTATTCCTCTGGTCAAGACGAATGCCGGACGGCGACCTAGCGTCACCCGCGTGGTTAAGCTCTCCGTCATCGTGCCGTTTTACAACGTGCAGACCTATGCCCCTGACACGCTCAGAAGCCTCCGTGCGAACGCACGCGAGGACTTCGAATTCATTCTCGTCGACGACTGTGCCACCGATGGGACGCCGGAGATCCTGGCGCGCGCCGAGCGCGAGCTGCCGGGGGCCGTCTACGTACGGCACGAGAAGAACGGCGGGCTCGCCACCGCGCGCAACACCGGGCTGGACGCTGCCCGCGGCGAGTATCTGACGTTCCTCGACGGCGACGACTGGCTCGCCCCCGGCTACTACGCCGAACTCCTGGCCGCCATGGAGGACCTGGGGTGCGACTTCGTCCGTACCGACCACGTCCAGTGCACGGCCCGCGCGCGCACCATCGCCCGCGCGCCGCACGGCCGGCGCGGGGTGGTGATGGACCCGCGGCAGGCGATCCTGCCCGCCGACCGCTCCACCTCCGTGGACTATCCCTACGCCTGGGCGGGCATGTATCACCGGCGGCTGCTGGACGAGGGACTGCTGCACTTCACCCATGGGCTGCGGACCGCCGAGGACCGGCCCTGGATCTGGCGGCTGCACCGTGAGGCGCGCACCTTCGCCGTGCTCGGTCTGCACGGGGTGTTCTACCGGCGCGGCGTTTCCTCGTCGCTCACCCAGATCGGCGATGTGCGGCAGCTCGACTTCATTCGCGCATTCGATCAAGTCATCGAGGAAACCGCCAAGGACCGGGACGCCGACGCCCTGCTCCCGAAGGCCGTGCGCACCTATTGCGCGATCATTTCCCATCACCTCGGAAACATCGAGAGATTCGAACCCCAAGTGGCCAGGAAACTCCGTTCCCTGTCGGCGGCCGCGATGAAACGCATGCCCCAGGACGTACTGAAGGACGCGCTGGATTCCATGGACTACGAGCGCGCCGCACGGCTGCGGCGAGTCAAGCGCCGCCCGGCGCCGGAGGTGGCGGCCTGATGTCCGGCTACACCCCCCGCGCCACGCGCGAGCGCACCCAGATCTTCCTCGCCTCGACCCTCTACGGGGCGGCGACCCTCGCGGCCGCCATCGACGCGGAGAGCATCGGACCGGCCGACCGCCGGCTGCTGCTCATCTGCAACAACGCGGCGACCCCGGAGACCACCCCGGCCGTGGACGACATGCCCGGCTTCGAGCGGCTGAGCGGCCGCTTCGACCGGGTGCTGTCCTGGAACGAGACGATCAGCCCGTTCCACCCCGGCGGCTGGTCCCCGCGCCCCGACGACGCCCCGCTGTGGGAGCGCCATCTGCGGCTGCTGTGGGACCTCGGCGACGACGACATCGAACTGGTCCTGGAGTCCATCCAGGTCAATCCGGCGATGGCGGTGGCAGGCGTCTTCCAGGGCGCGCCCATCGACGTCTACGCCGACGGTCTGATGAGCTACGGCCCGACCCGCAACAAACTGGATCCGCTGATCGGCACCCGGATCCGGCGGCTGATCCACCTCGACCTCGTCCCGGGTCTGCGGCCGCTGCTGCTCACCGAGTTCGACGTCGAGCCGGAGATCCTGCCCACCGAGGTGTTCACCAAGGTGCTGGCCGAGGTCGCCGACGCCGCACCGCGCGAGGTGGCCTCCGCCAGTGAGCGGATCGCCACCGGCGCCGGACCGGCGCTGATGCTCGGCCAGTACCTGTCCGCACTGGACATCCTCACTCCGCAGGAGGAGGAAGAGCTGCATGTGCGGATGTTGCGCGGCATGGTGGCCCTCGGCCACCGCACGGTGGTCTTCAAACCGCACCCCACCGCCCCCGCCCGCTGGTCGCGGCTGCTGGAGAAGAAGGCGGCGGAGCTGGGCGCGGAGCTGACCGTCCTGGACACCCCGGTCCTCGCCGAGGTGCTGTACCAGCGGATGCGCCCGGCCCTGGTGGTCGGCTGCTTCTCCACCGCGCTGCTCACCGCGAGCGTCTTCTACCGGCTGCCCGTCGCCCGGATCGGCACCGATGTACTGCTGGAGCGGCTCACGCCGTACCAGAACAGCAACCGGATGCCGGTGACCATCGTGGACGCGCTGCTGCCCGATCTGGAGGACCACCGCGCGGTGGCCGCGGGCGCCTCGCCGGTCGACGAGCGTGCCGGACGGCGGCTGACCGGACTGGTCTCCGCGGTGGGCTTCGCGATGCAGTCCAAGATCTACCCCGGGCTGCGCCCGGCCGCCGAGCGCTATCTGTCGGCCCATCTGGACGCCCACACCTGGCGCTACTTCAAGCGCCGCAGGCTCACCGCGCTCGCCCTGCCCGGCTCGGTCCCGTCCCAGCTCGCGTTCATCCCGCGCAACGAGGCGGTGCGCCGGGTCGCCCGCCGCGCCCGCGCCCTGAAGCGGGCCGCGCTGAAGCGGACGGCCACGGGATGAGCCCGACGTCCCGCATACGGTGCCCGCGTCAGGGGGCGGGCGGATGACCACGACCGCCGCCCCCGACGCGGGCCCGATATCCCTCTCGCACTCCCCCGCGCCCGCGCCCGGAGCGGAGGCGCGCCCCGCGCGCACCCCCCGGCCGCCGCGGCTGCGCGCGCTGGACGGACTGCGGCTGCTCGCCGCGCTCATGGTCGCCGCGTACCACTACGGCGGCCGTACCGGCGAGATCGGCCAGGCGTGGGGCACCTCGCCCCGTGAGCAGTTCCCCTCCGCCTCGTCCTTCTTCGCCTACGGCTGCCTCGGCGTCCAGGTCTTCTTCATCATCAGCGGGTTCGTCATCTGCATGAGCGGCTGGGGGCGCCCGCTGCGCTCGTTCTTCGCCTCCCGCGTCTCCCGGCTCTTCCCCGCCTACTGGGCCGCGATCATCCTGGTGACGGCGGTCTTCGCGCTGCCCTGGGTCGCCTACGAGGCGGTCTCGCCCAGCGACGCCCTGGTCAACCTGACCATGCTGCAACAGCCGCTCGGCGTGGACCGGGTGCTGGGTGTGTGCTGGACCCTCTGGGCCGAGCTGCGCTTCTACGCCCTCTTCGCGCTGTTCGTCGTCCTCCCCGGCGCCAACCGCCGCCGCGTGGTGCTGTTCTGCGCCGTCTGGACCCTGGGCGCGGCCGTGGCCGAGGCGGCGAACCTGCCGCTGCTGGACGTGGTGCTGATGCCCGAGTACGCCTCGTACTTCATCGGCGGCATCGGCCTCTATCTGATCCACCGCTACGGCCATGACGCCCTCGCCTGGGGCATCGTCGCGATCAGCTTTCTGATCGGCCAGCACTACGCGATCGCCGGACTCTGGCACCCGGCGCACGTGGACGCCTTCTCCTACCGCTCGTCCACGGGCATCATCGCCGTGGTGGCCTTCGGCTATCTGGCCGTCGCGCTGATCGCCCTCGGCAAGCTGCACTGGGCGAACTGGCGCTGGCTGACCGTGGCCGGGGCACTGACCTACCCCTTCTACCTGGTCCATGAGCATCTGGGCTGGGTGGTGGTCGGTGTCCTGCACCGCACGCTGGGCCTGCCCTCGTACGCCACCCTCGCACTGACCGTCGCCCTGATGCTGACGCTGGCCTGGCTGCTGTACCACTTCGTGGAACAGCGGCTGGCCCCGGTGCTCAAACGGTCACTGTCCACCGTCCGGTTGCCGTAGCCCCCGCGCCGCGTACGTCGAGCGCCCCTCCCGGGCAGAGGGGTACGGGAGGGGCGCTCGTGGCGTCTGCGCCAGTTGGCCGGGGCTCGGCCTTTCGCGGCGGCCCAGGCCCATTCAGGTGGCAGCACGTCTGCGGGGTGCCGACGCCATCAGGCGGACAGCGCCCCGGTGCGCGCAGCGAATTCGCGGACGCCCTGGACGCGAGCCGAGGAGTACAGCAGGTCCGATGTCAGGGCTCGGAGCGCTGGTCGGCGCACTTCCTGCGGCGCCTCTTGCTCGACGTTCCTCAGAGCGGAGAAGGTCCTCCGGTCCTCGCCCAGCGCGTGCCACATGCGGGCGGTGTCTGTCCAGGCCCGTGCTCGGCGCTCTGCGGTCGGCAATCGGTCGATGTCCAGGCCCGCAGCGATCGCGACGCCCTCGTCCGGCGTACCGAGTGCATTGTGGACGCCGAGACGGTAAACGTCGGCCTGGGCCCGAGTCGCGTCCACGGTGAACAGTCCTGATGGTGTCGCTGCCCGCCAGCGGTCGATCTCTTCATCGGCAGCATCGAGAAGGTCCATCGCGGCTGTCCGGTCGCCGCCGTTGGCCGCGGTGTAGGCGGCCGTCAGCATCAGTGTGGTCCGCACCGCCCCGGTCCGGGCCTCTCCAGCGTCGAGGTCGCGCGCCTCGTCCGTGAGGAACCGCACCGCGGCTGGGCAGCGGCCGGAGCGCCGCATCGTGATCGCCAGCACGCGGGAGGCTTCACCGATCGGCACAGGGTGACCACTCGCCCGAGCGGCGGCGAGCGCACGATCAGCAGCCACCCAAGCGGTGTCGTCGTGCTGTTTGAGAGCCAGCTCGGCGGCGAGCACATAGCAACGGGCGAGTGCAACGTTCGTTGTCTCCCGCTCGTGCCCCGTCGCCGCGTCCCGTGTCGCCGACGCGGCGGCCAGAAGCGCGGGCAGTGACCGGCCAAGCATGGTGTATTGGGTGGCGCGGAAGGCTGACCGGGCCCGGACAGTCTCCTGCGTGAGACGCCTCAGCGGCACGGGCGCGGCCGACGGGAGTCGGAACAGGACCTCTTCAAGACCGGCGGCCGGGTTGGCTGGAGCGGAGGCGGCGCTGGCCGTAGATGTGCCAAGCGCGGCCGTGGCACCGGCCGCTAACGCCCCGGTGAGCAGTTCTCTGCGTCGCACCGCATCCTCCTCGTCCGCTTGATCCTTCACCGTAGCGACCAGCACCCCGGTCGGCACAGGAGCTGGGGCAAGCCGGTCGGGGTTGATCTCCAGGAAGGCGGCGAACTGCATGAACCGGGTGTAGTCGAGGTGAAGGCGGCCGGACTCGATCCGGGAAACGGCCGACGCGGAGTACCCACACGCCGCGCCGACCTGAGCCTGAGTGAGGCGGCGGGCGCAGCGAGCACCGCGGATCAGCGCGCCGACGTCTTTGGCGGTTGGGGTATCCATAGGGTTCCTTCTACGGACCGGCAGGAGAGACGACGCTAGCGCCAACTCGACCACGCTGGGAGGGCCAACTCGGTCGTGGTGGGGGCCGCACATCCTGTGCGGGGTCGGCACAGGATGTGCGTAGACGCCCTGGGCTCCTCCCAGGCGGCACATGCAGAGGCCCAGAGTGAGAACACGCCCGGCGACCAGCAACGGGCGGGCCCTCGACGGCATCAGGTGCGCCGCCCAACGGCGTTGCCGGGCCGTTCCTTCACTCCATGGAGGCATACATGAGGCACGTGCTTGTCACCGGCGGCGCCGGATTCATCGGCTCGCACTTCGTGAAGCGGCTCATCCATGCCGATGACGTCGCCCGTGTGACGGTCCTCGACGCACTCACCTACGCCGGCCACATCGAGAACCTCGGCGTCGCCTTCCTCAGCAAGAAGCTTCGGTTCGTCCACGGTGACATCAGGGACGCAGCCCTCGTCGACGAAGTGACCTCTGGCCAGACCGCGGTCGTGCACTTCGCAGCCGAGTCCCATGTCGACCGCTCGTACGCCGCCGCCGACGCTTTCCTTTCCAGCAATGTCCTGGGCACCCAGAACCTCCTGGACGCCGCCCGCCGCCACAACGTCGAACGATTAGTCCACATCTCCACCGACGAGGTGTACGGATCTCTACCGGAAGGGTCGGCGACCGAGGACTCCCCGCTACGCCCCTCCGTTCCCTACGCCGCCGCGAAGGCGGCCAGCGACCTGGTAGCCCTGAGCGCCTGTCAGACCCACGGCGTGCCGGTGTGTGTCACGCGCTCATCCAACAACTTCGGGCCCTATCAGCACCCCGAAAAGATCATCCCGTTGTTCGTCACCCGTCTGCTGAGCAGGGAACCGGTCACCCTCCATGGCCGCGGGCAGCACGTGCGCAACTGGTTGCACGTGGAGGACCACTGCCAGGGCATCGAGCGCGTCCTGCGCGGTGGGACGCCGGGCGAGATCTACAACATAGGCGGCGGTACCGACCTCACCAGCAGCGAGTTGACCAGTCACATCCTGGCCGTGTGCGGGGCGGATTGGGATGCCGTCACCTACATCCCCGACCGGCAGGCCAACGACATCCGGTATTCGATGGTCTGGGACAAGATCGCCAGCCAACTCGGCTACCGGCCTGAACGCGACTTTCACGAGGCCCTGGCGGAGACCGCGGACTGGTACCGCCGCAATCCGGACCGGTGGGCCCCGCTTGTGGCCACCCTGCCCCGGAGGACTGTGGAGCGGAGCGCGGTCCATGTCTGACCTGAACCCCATGGCCACCGCTCCCTACGCACAGAACGGGCGGCCGTTCCTCTACGGCGGCGAACTGGAGGGCATCGCCCAAGTGTTGGCCAGCGGTCAGTACGGGCACGGCGACGTCACCGAGCGGTTCGAGCGGGCCCTGACCGGCTTCCTCGGTGTCGAAGACGTGGTGGCGGTGGCCTCCGGCACGGCCGCCCTGCACATCGCCCTCGCCGTCGCTGGGATCGGCCGCGGCGACGAGGTGATCGTCCCTTCCATGACGTTCTGTGCCACAGTGCAGGCGATCCGCGCCTGCGGCGCCCGGCCGCGGTTCGCCGAAGTCGACCCGGACACCCTGTGCCTGCGTCCGCAGGATGTGATGGAAGCGCTCACCCCCCACACCCGCGCCGTCCTGCCAGTCCTCTACGGCGGCCGGGCCGTGGACCTCTCCGACATCCGCAATGAGTTGGAGCAGAGGAAGATCGCCATTGTCGAGGATGCGGCTCACGCCTTCGGCTCGCACCGTGGCACGGTCCGGGTTGGGGCTACCGGTGACGCGCTGACCTGTTTCAGCTTCGGTCCCGTCAAGACCCTCACATGCGGGCAGGGTGGGGCACTCGTCCCCCGCAACCCCGAGCAGGCCGCTCAGGCCCGGCGCATACGCCTGCTGGGGATGGCCGAGTCGTCAGCCGAGCGAGCGTGCAGCACCACCTACCACGTCGAGGGAGTCGGGCTCCGGGCGCATCTGTCCCAGATCAACGCCGCGATCGGCCTCGCGCAAATCGCCCACTTCCCCGCCCTGGAGGCCCAGCGCAAAGAGCTGTGGCGCACCTACGTGGCAGCTCTGGACGATGTGCGCGAGGTACGCCTGGTCGACGTGGACGTGCACCGCTCGGTCCCTACCCTGTGCGCCGTACGGGTCCCCGAACGCGACCGGGTGTTCGCCGCCCTACGTGCCCACGGCATCGGTGTGGGCACCCACTACCCGCCCAATCACCTGCAACCGGCCTTCCACCGTTGGTGGCGACCGCTGATCGCCACGGAGCAGATCGGTAAGGAGATCCTGACCCTCCCGTTCCATCAGAAGATGACCTCTCAGGACGCGCGGTTGGTCACCACAGCCCTCCGGGAGGCTCTCCGATGAGACGCGCAGCGGTACTCGGCAAGGGGCGGCTCGCTGTCCACGCGTGCCGGACGATCGCGGCCCTGCCGGACACGGTGCTCGACACCGTCATTCCGAACGCCCCCGAACCCGAGTGGGACGTCTCCCTGGCCGACTGCGTCGCCGAGTGCTGGCCGGACACCCGTCTCCTTCGCTCCGGTGACTGGCGCGAGCTGGAGCCCGGCCGATGCCACCTGATCGTCAGCGCCCTCTACAACAAGATCATCGGCTCGTCCCTGATCGACGCCACCGACAAGATCATCAACTGCCACCCCGGCCGCCTGCCGCAATACCGCGGGGCACGGCCGGTCAACTGGGCGCTGCACAACGGCGAGTATCTGCACGGCGTCACCGTCCATGTCATCGACGCCGGTATCGACTCCGGCCCGATCCTCGGTGAGGTGCAGTTCTCGATCTGGCCCGAAGTGGACGAGGTGCGGGACGTGTGGGACCGGTCCATGCGCCACGCTCAGCACCTCCTGTCCGACGTCCTCCCGCGCCTGGGCCACATCACGCCCCGGCCGCAGGGCGAGACCAAGGCGGTGACCCACTACCTCCGTGACAGTGATCAGCTCGGAGACCGCACCGACTGGACGCGGACAGCCTCCAACATGCCGTAGAGATCAGCCTCGCCCCCCGCTGGCAGAGCGGCTGGCCGACAAGATGACGTCAACCAGCCGCTCTGCCGCATCCGGCCGCCCATGCGCCCGCGCCGCCACCGCCATGGCCTCCCGTCCTGCCGGATCGGTCAGAAGCGGGTCGATCGCCGAGCGCAGCCGGTCCGCCGTAACCTCGCCGACGATCGCGACGGCCGCACCAGCCGCCTCCAGATGCCGGGCGTTATGCGCCTGCTCATTCCCTGCCGAGGAAGCGAGCGGGATGAACAGGGCCGGTTTACCCAGCGCGGTCAGCTCAGTAAGGGTCCCAGCGCCGCTGCGGGAGAGGACGACATCGGCGAGCGCCAGGACGTCCGGCAACTCCGGCCCCACGAACGGGGTGAGGTGATACCGGGCAGCGAGCGCGGGAGGCAGGCCCGCCGCGTTCGTACGCAGGGCCTCGTGGTTCGCCGCCCCGCACTGGTGCACCACGTTTGCACGCTCCAGCAACCAGGGAAGCGAATCCCGAACCACGTCATTGATCTGCTGCGAGCCCTGCGCCCCGCCGGTGACGTACAAGGTCGGAAGACGCCGGTCGAAGCCGCTCAGCCTCAGCGCGGTGACCGCCTTATCCGGGTGTCCGGTCAAGATCTCCGGCCGCACCGGATTGCCGGTCACCACGGCCACAGACCGCACAGCCTCTGGCAGTAGTGGCAGCGTCGACTCCGAGGAGACCGCGATCCGGGTCGCCGACCCGGCTAGCTTGCGGTTGGCGAGCCCGAGCCGGACGGTCTGCTCGTGCAGCACCAGCGGAATCCGGCACATCCGCGCCGCGAGCCCGGCCGGGACCGCAACGTACCCACCCGTCGCGAGAACGACATCCGGCCGGAAATCACCCATCACCTTACGGGCCTGCACCACCCCAAGCGGCACACGGGCCATGTCCCGGATGTTGGCCGGTGACACCATCTTGAGCGGGTTGGCGGAGCGCCGGATCTTCCCAGTGGCCACCGTGGTGAAGGGGACCCCCTCCGCAGGTGCGACTCGGGCTTCCAACCCGTCGGGAGTCCCGATCCAGAGCACCTCGAGCGTGCCACCTCCGGCTGCCAACCGAGCCTGCAACGTACGGATAGCAGTGAGGGCGGGGTAAGTGTGACCGCCGGTCCCGCCTCCCGTGACGATCAGACGGAAGGGGTTCGAGTGTCGGATCGCATCATTCACGCGGCGCAACCTACTGCGTGAACACCACGCGAGGCACACATCCGGCCGCGTCACCGCAACACGGCATGGCCCGCGGCCACCGCACGACCTTCAGGAGTCCCGACAACCCCGATGATCACGCGGTGGCCGACCCCTTTCCAGCCGGGCCCGCTGCCAGATCGCGAAAGCGGAGTCGCTCAGCCGCAGTGCTGGGCCTTCTCCTCCTCCGTCATGGGGCGGGTGTGCTGGGTCTTGGTGCTGGACGCGTCCTTCTTGGGCGCGGTCGACTCGAACGGCACGTACCAGATGTAGTGGCCGTAGAACCGGTCGGGGAAGTGCAGTTCGTAGGTGCCCTTGACCTTCTCCATGGTGGGCTCGCGGGTCACCCAGCCCACCTCACCCGGGCGCACATCGACGTTGGTGGTGTCGGTCTCGGTGTGCGAGGTCTCCCAGGTGTGTCCGTAGCTGGTCTCGATGCTCACCTTGAAGACCTCGGAGAAGCCGTACTCGGCGCTGAGCGAGACACCGAGGCTGTTGCTCTCCCCGGTGGTGTCGGCCCATGCGATGCTCGAGCGCTGGAGGTCCTGGGTGCAGTTGTAGGCGGAGTCACCGACCTGGTGCGCCTCGCCCGTGGAGTCGGTGGGGGCGGCCTCGGGGTGGAAGACGCAGGAGTCGGTGCCGTTGTCGCACTTGTCGAGCAGTTCGCGCATGGTCGGCGTCTCCTCGGCCTGCGCGCCGGGGGCCATGGCGACGCCGCCCAGGACTGCCACCGCGGACAGCAGAACGGCGGCACGGGTGCGGCGGACCCTGCGGCTGCTGCCGCCGGTGCTGGTGCGTATGCGGTTCATCATGTGCAGCTCTCCCGTGGGGGGTGTGCAATGAGAGGGGGAACCCTTGAGGGAACCGGGGACCGGATCAGCCCGGTGGCGCTCAGCTGAAACCGATCGACTGGGTGCGGTCGTTCATCATCTGGCCGACGTCGGCGGTGTTCTCGTCGAACGGACCGTCGCGGTCACCGCCGAGGCCGGGCTCCGGGTAGAGCCAGATCGCGCAGTTGCCCCACGGCTGCGCCGAGGAGATGCGGTTCTTCCAGTCGTCGGCCAGGTCGGTCTGGTAGTTGATCCAGCCGTCCTTCGGGCACAGCCCCGCCCCGGTGATGGTGAGCGAGGAGCCGGTGAAGTTCTTCTCGTCGAAGAACGTCCCCTGGATGACATCGCCCTCGGCCGCGGCCTTGGACGTGGCTCCGGATGCCGCCGCGGCCCGGACGCCGGACAGCTCGGCCCGGAAGGACTTCGACGCCACGGCCTGTCGCGGTGTGGCGGGGGCGTCGGTGATCTGCCCGTGGGTGGCTCTGTCGACGGCCGCGGTGAAGGTCGCGAAGCAACTCTGCTGTCCGGAGCGGGCGTCCACCACGCAGTGCTGCGGGGCGGGTTCGGCGGCGGTGGCGGTCTGCGTCCAGGGGACGCAGACGACACCGGTGACGACGGCGACGGCCGCTCCGGCGAACCGGGCGCGGGTGGTCTGGATCGTCATGCGAACACCTCCTGACTGGGTGTCATGGGCACTTCTCCCCACCCCGCCTGCTCGCCCTGGTACGGACCAAAACTGTGGAATTCCCTAGGAGGTCGAGGGATTCCCCCGGGACGCATTCCGGCCATCTGACGGATCGTCCGAGGTCAGCGCCAGACCGGTGCGTCGGCGCCCCAACGACCGGGCGGACGCGTCCAGTTGAACCCGCCGCCACCCGGCCGGGCGAGCGGTGACCGCGCGTACCGCAGCGTCCCGTACGGGGACTCCGTCTCGGCCAGCCATGGCGCCGGGTCATGGCCTGGCCCGCCCTCGGGAACCGGGGCGATCCCGTGCAGCAGCCAGGACGCGGTGCCCGCGAGCGAGAAGCGCAAGCGCCGTCCGGCACCGGTGTCCTGGCGTACGGTCAGCGCGCGCAGCACCGCCGCCGCGATCAGATAGCCGGTGCCGTGGTCCAGCGCCTGTGCGGGCAGCACCCCCGGTCGGCCGTCCGGCCCGGCCTCGAGCGCGGCGATCCCGGTCCCCGCCTGGACCAGGCTGTCGAAGCCACGGCGCCCGGACCACGGCCCGGACCAGCCCCAGGCGCACAGCTGGGCGGTGATCAGCCCGGGGTGGCGCTCGGCCAGTGCGTCCGGGCCGAGTCCGAAGCGGTCCAGCGCACCGGGGCGGTAGCCGCTCACCACCACATCGGCGCGGTCGAGGAGTTCGCCGACGGTCCGACGGTCCGCCGGGTCGGTGAGGTCCAGCCGGGTGGACCGCTTGCCGAACCCGGTGTCCGTATGGGTGTCCTGGTCCTCGGGCAGCTGTGGTGCGTCGACGCGCAGGACGTCGGCGCCCAGCGCGGCGAGGGTGCGGGTGGCCACCGGCCCGGCGAGGACCCGGGTCAGATCGAGCACCCGCACCCCCTCGGCAGGCAGCGGCGCGGCGGACAGCGGACGCGGTCCGGCCTCCGGTCCCGGCCGGGACTCGACCAGCGGCAGCCCGTCCAGCGGCATATCGGTGGCGCCGGGCTCCGCCATGGCCACGGCCAGGGCGCCCCTCGCGTACGCCGTCTCCTGCACCTCGCGCGCCGGACGGGCCGCCAGCTCGGTCCGCACCCGCTCCACCAGCTGCTCCGGGGTGCCGCGGGCGGGGATGCCGAGGGCGGCCAGCAGCCGGGCGCGGTGGTGCGGATAGTTGGCGTGGGTGCGGACCCAGCCGTCGGCCGTGCGCCAGAAGCCGGA
Organism: Streptomyces sp. NPDC048636; assembly: GCF_040650655.1. Taxonomy (NCBI): domain Bacteria; kingdom Bacillati; phylum Actinomycetota; class Actinomycetes; order Kitasatosporales; family Streptomycetaceae; genus Streptomyces; species Streptomyces sp. NPDC048636. The sequence goes on from NZ_JBEZHR010000003.1 coordinate 57,138, forward strand.
CAGCGGGGCGAACGCCGTCGGCTGCCGTCCGGCGATGCGCAGCTCCCGCTCGCTGTGGAAGGCGGTGCCCACCGCGGCCTCGGCCACCCGGATCCCGCCCCACTCGGCCACCGGACGGCCCGAGCGCCGGGCGGCCAGTTCGGCGGCGGCCAGCGAACACACCCCCACGGTGGCCCGCGCGAACTCCCGCACCGGCAGCCGGGCGGGCAGCACCCCGGCCGACGGCGCGTACGTCACCGTGGCGGCCGGCTCCGGCGCTCCGCCGAGGGCGGCCCAGGCGTGCGCGGTCGCGGGATCGGTCGCGGGATCGGTCTGCACGTCGTCCATGGGCTGATTCTGCGCCGGGGAGATCGCGTCCATGCGGCGGCCGGATGTGACGAAGGCCCGGGGCCCGCCCGCCGACCGGTGCGGTCGGCGAGCGGGCCCCGGGCCCGTACGGCGGAGGGACTACTTCTTGAAGCCGTAGTCCATCAGCTTCTTGGCGTCGGAGGTGCGGGCGTCCACCGAGGTGGAGGCGAGCACGGTGCCGATCATCGTCTTGCCGTTCCGGGTGGCGGCGAAGACCAGGCAGTACTTGGCCTCCGGACCGGAGCCGGTCTTGACGCCGATCGTGCCCGAGTAGCCGCTGAGCAGGTTGTTGGTGTTGCTCCACGACATGTAGCGGTAGCCACCGCTCTTCGTGGACACCTTCTGCTTGGTCGACTTGGTCTTCACGACCGACCGGAACGTCGAGTACTTCATCGCGTTACTGGCCAGCTTGGTCAGATCACGCGGAGTGGAGTAGTTCGCCCCGTGCCCGATGCCGTCGAACGAGTCGAAGTGGGTGTTGGACAGCCCCAGGCTCTTGGCGGTGCTGTTCATCTTGCCGATGAACGACTTCACCCGGGCGGACCGGGTGGATCCGCTGCCGAACTTGTCCGCGAGCGCGTACGCGGCGTCGCAGCCGGACGGCAGCATCAGCCCGTACAGCAGCTGGCGGACGGTGACCTTGTCACCGACGATCAGCCGCGCCGAGGAGGCGTAGTTGTTGTCGACGATGTAGTCGCTGTACGCCTTCTGGACCGTGACCTTGGCGTCAAGGTTGAGGTTCGGCTGGGCGAGCACCACCCGAGCCGTCATGATCTTGGTGGTGGAGCCGGTGGAACGACGGGTGTCCGCGGCCTTGGTGTAAAGGCTCTTCCCCGTGCCGTTGTTCATCACATAGCCGCCCTTGGCGGCGATCGAGGGCGTGGCGACCGCGGCTGCCTGCGCGGTGGCGGAGAACGCCCCCGCCGCCAGCACGGCTCCCGCGGTGACGACCGCCGCGGAGACGCGACGTACGCTCTTCATGCCGGTTTTCAAGATATATACTCCAAATGCCCCTGCCGTACGGCGGCATAACAATGCCGCTCCACTTGATGACGCGCGACAGGGGCCATTGGATGTGCTCCGTGCGGATATTTTTTCAGAACCTTCCGAACGCCCCGGCGCCTCAGAGCACCAGTGAGAGCAGCAGCACAAAGCCGAGCCCGGTCACCGAGATGATCGTCTCCATCACCGACCAGGTCCGCAGGGTCTGCCCCACGCTCATCCCGAAGTACTCCTTGACCAGCCAGAACCCCGCGTCGTTGACATGGCTGAAGAACAGCGAACCGGCGCCGATGGCCAGGACGAGCAGGGCCGTATGGGTGGTCGACATATCGGCGGCCAGCGGCGCGACAAGCCCCGCCGCGGAGATGGTGGCCACCGTCGCCGAACCGGTCGCCAGCCGGATGGCGACCGCGATCAGCCAGGCCAGCAACAGCGCGGAGATGTTCCAGTCCTTGGAGAAGTCCATGATCATCTGACCGACGCCGATGTCGACGAGGGTCTGCTTGAAGCCGCCGCCCGCGCCGACGATCAGCAGGATCCCGGCGATCGGGGCGAGCGAGCTCTCCACGGTCGAGGTGATCCGGCCCCGGGTGAAGCCCGCGGCCCGGCCGAGCGTGAACATCCCGACGATGACCGCCGCCAGCAGCGCGATCAGCGGCGAGCCGATGACGTCCATGGCCCGCTGGACCCCGGCCTCCGGGTCGTCCACCACGATGTCCGTGAGCGCCTTGCCCAGCATCAGCACCACCGGCAGCAGCACGGTGGCCACGGTGGCGCCGAAGCCCGGCCGCCGCTTCAGATCCTCCGAGGGGCGCTGCGGAATCATCCGGTCCGGCGGGGTGATGTCCACCCAGCGGGCGGCGTACCGGGCGAACAGCGGTCCGGCGATGACCACGGTGGGCAGCGCGATCAGCACCCCGAGCGCCAGGGTGACGCCCAGGTTGGCGTGGACGGCGTCGATCGCGGCCAGCGGGCCGGGGTGCGGCGGCACCAGACCGTGCATCACCGACAGCCCCGCGAGCGCCGGAATACCGATGCGCATCAGCGAGTAGTTGCCGCGCTTGGCGACCAGCAGCACCACCGGGATCAGCAGCACGATGCCGACCTCGAAGAACAGCGGAAGTCCGATCAGCCCGGCGATCAGCGCCATCGCCCAGGGCATCGTCCGGCCGCTGGCCCTGGCCAGGATGGTGTCCACGATCTGGTCGGCGCCGCCCGAGTCGGCGAGCAGCCTCCCCAATATCGCGCCCAGCGCGATCAGCACCCCGACGCCCGCGACCGTGGTCCCGAGCCCGGCCGTGAAACTGGCGATCGCCGCGTCCATCGGCGCCCCGGCGGCGGCGCCCAGCGCCAGCGAGCCGATGGTCAGCGCCAGAAAGGCGTGCAGCTTGAACGTGGTGATGAGCAGGACGATGACGGCGATACCGAGGAGGACGGCTATCCCCAGCTGCGCGTGACCTGCCGACGTGATCGGGTCGACGGTGTCCGCTGCCAGCAGCTCGACGCTGAGTCTGGTCACGGGTGGTTCCTTACGTAGCGGTGTCAGTTCTGCGCGATACGCCGCCGCAGCTCGGCGGCGGCCCGCGCGGCGATGGCCGCGGGATCCGGGGAGATGTCCACGGCCACGCCGTTCTCATCCGGCTCGAGCGGTTCGAGCGTGGCGAGCTGGGATTCCAGCAGCTCGCCGGAGAAGAAGTGGCCCTTACGGGCCTTCATCCGCTCGGCGATCCGTGCGCGATCGCCGGTCAGATGAACGAAGACGGCCTCGGGGTTGGCCGCGCGCAGCCGGTCCCGGTAGTCCCGCTTGAGGGCCGAGCAGCTGACCACACCACCGTGGTCCGCGTGGTCCCGGGCCCACGCCCCGATGGCGTCGAGCCAGGGCGCGCGGTCCGCGTCGTCCAGCGGGATCCCGGCCGACATCTTGGCGATGTTGGCGGGCGGGTGGAAGTCGTCGGCCTCGGCGTAGGCCACGCCGAGCAGGTCGGCCAGCAACGGCCCGACCGTGGTCTTGCCCGTTCCGGACACTCCCATGACGACAACTACCGGGGGGCTGTGCATCGCGGTGAAACCTCGCTGTCCTCGTCGACCTCGGCGCCGCGGCACACTCAACCTCACAGATACGACGTATTCAAGAGTCCGTGACTCAAAAGTCATACTTATTTGCTCCAGGCGTGGCACGTAGGCTGATCCCATGGACAACCAGGGGCCGGACGATCAGGGGTCCAAGGGGCGGGGGCCGCACGCCCGGGTGTTGCAGAGCCTCGGTCCCGCGATCACCGCGGGTGACTATCCACCGGGGACGGTGCTGCGCACCGATGAGCTGGAGCAGCGGTTCGAGGTGTCCCGCACGGTGGTCCGGGAGGCCGTACGGGTCCTGGAGTCCATGCACCTGGTGGAGTCCCGCCGCCGGGTCGGGGTGACGGTGCGCGCCGCCGAGGACTGGGACGTCTTCGATCCCCAGGTCATCCGCTGGCGGCTGGCCGGTCCCGACCGCCCCCGCCAGCTCCGCTCCCTCACCGCACTGCGCTCGGCCATCGAACCGGCCGCGGCGGCGCTGGCCGCCGAGCACGCCACCCCCGAGCAGTGCGCCGAGCTGACCGAGCACGCCCTCGGCATGGTGGCCACGTCACGGGGCCAGCAGCTCCCCGGCTACCTGGTGCACGACATCGCGTTCCACCGGGTGATCCTGCGCGCCTCGGGCAACGAGATGTTCGCGCGGCTCGGCGATGTGGTGGCCGAGGTGCTGACCGGCCGCACCGAGCACCAGGTGATGTTCACCGACCCCGATCCGGCGGCGGTCACGCTCCATGTACGGGTCGCCGAGGCGGTCCGGGAGCGGGACGCGGTACGGGCGGAGGCGTACACCCGCGAGATCACCGTGGGCGCGCTGCGCGAACTGGACATCCTGGCCCCGTAGATGAAACGGAAGTGCTGGTTCGGGTGATTTGCTGGCTCAGGTCACTCAGCGTGGCCGTCTGTGTCTAGGCTGTTCCGGTATGGAAGATGAGGAGAGCGCTGCCGTATTGAGGGCCGTCGGCCGTCAGATCAAGCTCTGGCGGGAGGCGGCGGGTCTGAAGCAGGCGGAGTTGGGGGCCGCGATCGGCTACGGGGAGGAACAGGTCTCGGCCGTCGAGCGGGCACGGCGGATTCCGAGTGTTGAGTTCCTGGACAAGGCGGACGAGGTTCTGGGGGCGAGCGGCAAGATCTCGGCGATGAAGACGGATGTCGCGGAGGCGCGGTATCCCAAGAAGGTCCGGGATCTCAAGAAGTTGGAGGACGAGGCGGTCGAACTGTCCGCGTATGACAACTCTGTGATCGATGGGTTGTTGCAGACCGAGGACTACGCACGAGCTGTCTTCAGTGAACGCCGTCCGGCCTTCACCGAGGAAGAGGTGGAGCGACGGGTAGCCGGTCGCATGGCTCGTCAGGGTCTGATCGACCCCACGAAGGCACAGCCGCTCTTCAACTTCGTCCAGTGCGAAGCGACACTGCGCCGCCCCCTCGGGGGCAGAATGGTGATGCGGAAGCAGCTCGAACGCCTTTTGGAGGTAAGCCAGTTGCGCAATGTGGACCTCCAGGTCCTGCCGCTGGCCCGACAGCACAACTCGGGTCTTGGCGGCTCGTTCCGGCTGCGGAAGCTCAAGGACGGCACCACGGTCGCGCACGCCGAGGTCCAACTCTTCAGCCGCCTGACCGTCGACATCAAAGAGATCCAGACCCTTGAGATGCGCTATGGAATCATTCGGGCACAAGCTCTGACGCCATGCGAGTCACTTGACCTCATCAAGAAAGTGCTGGGAGAGACATGACCCTCAAGCCCTCTGATTCCGCACCGGAGTGGATAAAGAGCAGCTACAGCACAGACGACGGCCCCGCCTGCGTCGAGGTCGCGTGGACCAAGAGCAGCTACAGCACCGCTGACGGCCCCTCGTGCGTCGAGGTCGGCTGGGCCAAGAGCAGCTACAGCACCAACGATGGCCCCGAGTGCGTCGAGGTCGCCGCCGACCCCTGCGGCACCATCCACATCCGCGACTCAAAGGTCCCCGACGGCCCCCAACTCGCCGTCGCCCCGGTCGCCTGGACCGCCTTCGTCTCATACGCCTCGACCATTGCCTGACCTCGCCCCCTACGCACAGAGCACCGCCCGGCTGCATCCGCGCCGGGGCCTCCCGGGCATCCGGGAGAGCCACATCGGCGGGCCTCTGTGGTGGCCCGCCGATGAGCCCTGGCCGGACTGCGCCGAGCACAAGGACATCAACGGCACGCCCCAGGGGCCGTACCCCCTGGTCGCGGTGGCGCAGTTGACCGCCGCCGACTTCCCCGAGGCCCCGTTCCCCGCCGGGACGGACCTCGTCCAGCTCCTCTGGTGTCCCGATTGGCATGACCAACCCCACCCCGAGGGATGGGGTCAGGCGTGCCAACTGGTCTGGCGGCGGGCCTCGGACATCACCGAACCCCTCGTCGGACAGCCCGACCCCGAGGACCACTGGGCGTACGACGAGGACATGCTTCCCCGGCCATGTGTGCTGCGGCCGGAGCGCGCGGTCGAGTACCCCTGGGTGGAGGAGCTGCCCGACGCGCTCCGGGAGCGACTGGACGAGGACCACTACCGCGAGAACTCCGTACTCACCGGCTGCAAGCTGGGCGGCAGCATGGGTTGGGCGACCACGGACATGCCGTCGTCACTGGAGTGCGGGGTCTGCGGGCAACCACTCGCGCTGTTCCTCCAGTTCGACACCTACGAGGACGACGCGGACGGCGAGGACCGCGAGCCGACCGGGATGACGGTGGGGCGGGGCAGCCACGCCGGGCTGTTCGTCTGCTCGGGCGACCCCACCCACCCGCCGTCCTTCTTCACCCAGTGAGGAGCGCTCGGCCGGTGGGCCTCATCCCACTGGCCGGTCGTTCCGCAACTGCTCGAACAGCCGCTTGGCCCGCGCGTCGTCCCATTTCACCGCGCTGCCCTTGGACGTCGGGAAACCGAGGCTCGCCACCGGCACGTTCAGCCGCTTGCCACCGCCGCCCGCGACACCCTGCATCGCCTGGAACATCGACTTGAGCGTCGGCAGGTCCATGTCCTTGTCCACGATGAGGGTGTCCAGACCGGCGCCCACGGTCGGGAAGACCTTCCACGGCACCAGGGCCTGACCCGGCTCCGCGGCCTTCTTCGCGAGGGCGGACAGGAACTTCTGCTGGTTCTCGCTCCGGCCGAGGTCGCCCTTGGCCTCCTGGTGGCGCTGGCGGACGAAGGCCAGCGCCTGGGCGCCGTTCAGGGTCTGGCATCCCGCCTTCAGATCGGCGCCCGACTTCTTGTCCTTGACGGGCCGGTCGAGGCACATCGGGACCCCGCCGACCGAGTTGACGACGTTCACGAACCCCGCGAAGCCGATCTCCGCGTAGTGGTCGATCCGCAGCCCGGTGTTGTGCTCGACGGTCCGTACCAGCAGCTCCGGACCGCCCAGCGAGAACGCGGCGTTGAGCTTGTTCTTCGACGCCGGGGGGCGTTTGCCGGTCATGGGGTAGGTGAACGGCGGGAGGGTCACCCAGGAGTCGCGCGGCAGGCTCATCAGCGTGGTGCCGTGGGCCCCGGTGTGCAGCACCATCATCGAGTCGGTGCGGCGGCCCTCGGCCGAGCCGGTGTGCAGGTCCTTCTTGTCCTTGCCGGAGAGACCGTCACGGCTGTCGGAGCCCACGATGAGGTAGTTGGTGCCCTTGCCCTCGGCGGGGCGGTCCTCGACCCGGCTCAGATCGACCTCGGTGTTGAGCTTGGACGTGGCCCAGCCGTAGGCGCTCCCGGCGCCGACGAGGGCGAGCGCGAGCACGACGGCGGCCGTCCGCCGCAGCCGCCGGGGCCAGCGGCGGCGGGGAGCGGCCCCGTCGGCCCCGTCGCCCCTGTTCTCCGTACGCGGCCGGTACGGGTCCGGCGGTATCTGCCGCAGCGGAACCGGTTCCGGCACCGGTTCCGGCTGCGGAAGGGGCATCTCCTGGTGGGGCGTCCGCCCGGGGTCGGTTCCGTCGTACGACCACTGGTCCGGCCACTGCTGCGGCGCTTGGTCCGGCCACTGCTGTGGCGCTTGGTCCGGCCACTGCTGTGGCGCTTGGTCCGGCCACTGCTGTGGCGCTTGGTGCGGCCCCTGGACCGGCCATTGATGCGGCCACTGCTGCGGCGAGGGGTGCGGTCCCTGCTGCGGCCACTGGTGGTGCGGTCCCTGCTGCGGCCACTGGTGGTGCGGTCCCTGCTCCGGCCACTGGTTCGACATGGATCTCCTCGCCCCGCTCATCGGGATGGCAGGCTTTCCTTGCGCGCGGCCGGGTCGGCCGTCAGCTCGTCGCCCGCCGACCCGGAGCGCTGGATGCGGTGCCAGCGCAGCCGGGTGCCGAACAGGGCGCTGACCACGGACTGGATGATCACCAGATACATCAACTGCCGGTAGACGAAGAGCTGGAAGGGCATCGCCCACAGCCCCGTCAGCCGCTCCTTGTCCAGCCGCAGCGCGTACGCGGCGCCGAGGAGCTGCACGATGAGGAAGGCGAACCACACGCCGATCGACTCCAGCGGATCGGCGAACAGCACGCCGTACAGCGCGAAGACGTCCACGATGGGCGCCATCAGCGGCAGTGCGACCTGGAAGAGGAAGAGATAGGGCAGCGCACGGCGGGCGAAGCGGCCGGCGGGGCCGACCTCGGTCAGTGCGCGCCGGTGTTTCCACATGGACTGGAGGGTGCCGTAGCACCAGCGGTAGCGCTGCCGCCACAGCTGACGCATCGAGGTGGGGACCTCGGTCCAGGCGATGGCGGACTCCTCGTAGACCACCCGCCAACCGGCCCGCCACAGGGCCATGGTGAGGTCGGTGTCCTCGGCGAGGGTGTCCTCGCTGACGCCGCCGACACCCAGCAGCGCGTCCCGCCGGAAGGCGCCGATCGCGCCGGGGACGGTGGGCATGCACTCCAGCACCTCGTACATCCGGCGGTCGAGGTTGAACCCGAAGACGTACTCCAGATGCTGCCAACGGCCGAGCAGCCGACGGCGGTTGCCGACCTTGGTGTTGCCGCTGACGGCGCCGATGGCCGGGTGGGCGAGCGGCTGGATGAGCTGGTGGATGGCCTCCGGTTCGAAGACGGTGTCACCGTCGATCATGACCACGATGTCGTGGTGGGCGTGGACCAGACCGGTGTTGAGGGCGGCCGCCTTGCCCTCGTTGGGCTGGCGGAGCAGCATCACCCGGGGGTCGTCGATGGAGGTGACGAGGTCGGCGGTGCGGTCGGTGGAACCGTCGTCGATCACGATGATCTGGAGCTGCCGGTGGGTGGAGGCGAGCAGCGACCGCACGGTGGACTCGATGCCCGCTTCCTCGTTGTACGCGGGGACCAGCACCGTCACCGGCTCGTTGACCTCGCGCAGCCAGGGCGAGCCGGGCCGGAAGCGGTTCAGCCGCCGGACGTGGGTCCTGGCGAGGAAGAGGAGGATCACCAGCCGCAGCAGGGCCAGCACCCCGGCGAGGCCGAGCACCCAGGTCATGGCGGTGACGAAAGTGTGCCCGATGCCCTGGACCTGCGTCAGCGCCTGGCCCTGCCAGTGGCCGAGGGTGGACGCCGGAGGGTTGGCCGTGGGCTGGCCGAGTCCCTCGGAGACCGTGGCGAACCTCTCGATCTTCCGGTTCCCGAGGAGCTTCTTCACCTGGCCGTAGGCGGTGTCGGTCTGGCTGTACTGGCGGACGACGCCCCGCTCCGGTTTGCGCAGCGGCCGGTCGGCCGCGACCACCAGGTAGCCCTGGGCGGCGGCGCGCCGGGCGGCCGTCCACTCGCCGCCGCAGAGGGTGTCCGCCTGGGTGGTGAGCGGCAGCCGCAGCAGTTTGGTGGTGACACCGGAGGAGCCCGCCAGCGCGGTCTGGGTCAGCGAGAGCTCCAGCCGGGTGCGCGGCCCGGAGGCCGCGCCGAGGTCGGATCCGGTGTAGGTGAGCGAGCCGAGCTCATGTCCCTCGGCGCGGATCCGCCGGACCAGCTCCGGGTGGCGGACGGCCTGGGCTCCGGAGACGAAGAAGGTGGCGTGTGCGCGGTGCTCGCGCAACAGATGCAGCAGGCGTGGGGTCCACACCGGGTCGGGGCCGCCGTCGAAGGTGAGGGCGACGGTGCGGGGCGGCATACCGGCGGTCTTCACCGTGTCGCCGGCGATGCGGAGCACCGGTCGGCCGGTGTCGGCCGCCTTCGGTATGGGTTGGGTGCAGGGCGTTCGCGTCGGTTCGGAGGCGACCTCGTGGGTGGTCCAGCCTTCGAAGACCAGCGCGGCGGCGACCGCGGAGACGACGATGATCAGCAGCAGCCAGTGGCCGCGCGGCTCCGGGCGGAGTGCGTGGCGCGGGCTCACCAGGGGCTGCCTCCGCCGGATGAGTCCGCGGCAAGGGGCGCGGTCACCCCGTAGCCGTAGCCCTTGTAGTCGGTGCCGACCCAGGACCCGGCGGGCGGGGCGCTGCCGGTGGTGGACAGCTCGGTGGTCCGGGGCGGCTCCTGCTCGTCCTGCCAGATCACCCCGGACAGGGCCGCGACCAGCAGCAGCAGATAGCCGAGGCAGACGCAGCCGACAGCCAGCGCGGCGAGTCTGAGCAGCTGCCGCCGACCGCCGGAGGCGTTGACGAATATCTGCCCGCTCTTCCTTCTGCGCCGCCGTCCGGCCACCGTCTTCACCATGTGGCGGGAGTGTAGTGATGATCTACCGCGGCCGTGACCACAACGGAGGAGATCGCTCCGTTACGTACAAGGGGCCGCGGGGTCCTCGGGTGCGGTGAATGTCCCGGCCATGCGGGGCCAGTGCTCGTACCAACGGGTGTCGGCCTCGAGCTGAGCGGCCAGTGAAATGAGACGGGGCTCACTGCTGGCCGGGCCGAGCAGCTGGGCCCCCAGCGGCAGGGTGCGGTCGGCGTCGGCGAACCCGGCCGGTACGTTCACCCCGGGCCAGCCCAGCACGTTCCACGGCCAGGCGTACGGGCAGGCCGCGATCATCGCCCGGTCGGTGCGCCAGCCGGAGAGACCGGACATCGCGCCGATCCGCAGCGGCGGGGTGGCGGTCGTGGGGGCCAGCACCACATCGAAGCCGCGCTGGTGGAAGATGGCGCCGACCCGGCGGTGCAGCCGCAGCTCGGCGGCGCGCGCCCAGCGCAGCGGACCGCCGCCCAGCAGCTGGCCGTGGCGGGCGGCGGCACGGGTGCGCACATCCAGCAGCGTCTGGTCCGGAACGCGGGCGGCCCATTCGCGGATCCCGGCGGTGGCGCGGGGCAGGAAGGCCAGCCCCACCATCCCGTAGCGCGGCTCGGCCTCCACCACATCATGGCCGAGAGCGGCCAGCCGCTCCGCGAGCCGCAGCACCGCGGCCTTGACCACCGGGTCCAGCTCCTTGGGCGTACCGGTGAACGCGGGCCTGAGCGAGAGCGCGATCCGCAGCCGCCCCGGGTCACGGCCCACCGCGGCCAGCACGTCCACCGGCTCGGGCCGGTGGAGATCGCTCTCGTGGTTGCCGCTGGCGGCGTGCAGCAGCAGCGCGGCGTCCGCGACGGTACGGGCCAGCGGGCCGTTGCAGGTGATGCCGTTGAACGCCTCGGCGTCCGGCCAGGTGGAGATCCGCCCGCGCTGCGGTTTGATGCCCACCAGGTGGGTCCACGCGGCGGGGATGCGCACCGAGCCCGCGCCGTCCGAGCCCAGCGCGCCGGAGACCAGCCCGGCGGCGACGGCGGCCGCGGCCCCGCCGGAGGAGCCGCCGGGGGTGTGCGCGGGGTTCCAGGGGTTGCGGGTCTCGCCGAAGGCCGGGCCCTCGGTGAAGGGCCACTGGCCCAGCTCGGGGGTGTTGGTCTTGCCGACGATCACCGCCCCGGCGGTCCGCAGCCGCCGTACGACCTCGCCGTCCTCGGTCTTGACCGGGAACTCCCCGGGGCAGCCGAACGCGGTCGGCTCGCCCGCCACGTCCGTATCGTCCTTGATCGCGATCGGCACGCCCAGCAGCGGCGCGCGCTCCCCGGCCGCCAGCCGCCGGTCCGCCTCCTCGGCCTCCAGCAGCGCGGCCTCGGCCCGGATCCGGCGGAAGGCGTTGAGGGTGCTCTGCGTCCCGGCGATGCGCTCCAGCGCCTCTTCGACCAGGGCGCGGGAGGTCACCTCACCACCGGCCAGCGCTCGGGCCTGTTCGCCCAGACCCTTGGGAATGACGCTGGTCACCCTGGACCTCCTCGATTCGCACGGATTCGCACGGTGAACGGCGTGACGGTACACGGCCTACGGGTGAGTTCGGCCACTCCCCCTTTACCCCGGGTGGGTCGTCCCGCACCCTTGGGTGGCGTGGGGGGACCGATTTCACCCCGTTCGTCACGATCATCTCCGAGCACCGAGGACACCCGCATGACCGACATCGCGGCGCGCCGCATCGGCCTCCGAGCCCGCACCGGCGGCCCCAAGGACGACGACCAGTTCAAGGAGCACATCGCGGGCTGGGCCCTCGCGATCGTGATCGCGATGCTCACCGTCCAACTCGGGCTCTTCTTCTAGTCACCACCTATCGTCACCACCCCCGCCGGGGCGGCTGTCGCGGCCGCGCAGGTGGGTGTCGAAGAAGGCGCGGACGCGGGTCCGCTGGGTGGTGATCGCCCGGTGCGGGGCGACCGTGCCCACCACATCGGTGACGGTCTTCTCCGGCAGTCCGAGCCGCCGGGCGATCCGCGGCAGCAGCGCGATGGCGTCGGTGTACGCCCCATGGCGCGAACCGCGCAGCGTCAGGTCGCGCCGGGGGCCCGTGCTGTGGTCCCACAGCGCCCCCCACGACGGCACCGTGCGGTGATCGTTGCCCTCCATGCCCATCAGCAGCACCGGCCGGTCCACCCCGTCCTCGGCGACCGTCGAGAAATGGCCCGGCTCATGGTCCTGCCTGACGTAGGCCAGCACTCCGTCCAGATTCGCGGCCGCCGCGATCCGCCGGTCGTCATGCATGCCCTGGACGGCCGCGAAGCCGCCCGCGGACTGTCCGAACATCCCGACCCCCGACAGGTCGGAGCCCATCGGAACCAGCGCCTCCAGCCGGTCGAGGACGAAGCGGGTATCGGCCACCCGCACGGCGCAGGTCTTCCTCAGCAGCTCGACGAACGTCCCCTCCCGCTCGGCCCGTTCGTACTCCTCCGGCAGTCGGCTGGTCTCCACCCGGCCGTCCGGGAACTCGACCGCCGAGGTGTCGAAGGTGTGGTCGACGCAGACCACGACGTATCCGTACGAGGCCAGCTCGTCGGTGAGGGTGGTGCCCATGGAGCGCGGATCGCCGACGCCGGGCGAGTAGAGCACCACGGGGCGCCGGGCGGCGCCGCACCGCGCGGCCGGGGCGCCCCGGTGCGCGAAGGTCCGGGTCGCCGCCCAGTCCACGCGCCCCTTCGGCAGGTCCCCGAGGTTGTTCAGCCGGTCGAATCCGGCCGCCTCGCCCGGCAGAAGCTGCGGTGCGCGCGGATACCCCTCGACGTCCCGGGCGGGATAGCGGACGCTGACCATCAGTTCGCGTGACGGCCCGGACGCCACCCAGGGGTCGGGCCGGTCGTGATCGACGAGATGGTGGGAGACCGTGCCGACGGGGTACGGCCCGGTGGGGGTGGGCAGCGTCAGCCTGGCCCGCCCGCGCGGGCCACGCGGTGAGGCCGTCGCGGCGGGCGTGGCCATCGCCGCCCCCAGAGCGGCGAACGCCGCCGCGGCCAGTACTCCCCTGCGATCCGGCACGCGGCCGGAGTGGTGTGCGTCCATACGCAGAGACTTCCGTCCGCACCGGCCGCGGCACCATCGGGCCATCCACCGTCCCGGGGGTGGGGCCTGCCCCCTGGCACCCCCTGCGGTCCAGCACGCTGCACCGCGCCGTATGCCATAGTGGACCGGCCGACATCGCGCGACAGCACCACCGCAGGGAGAGTCCATGATCACCGACGTAGCGGGCTGGCTGGCCTCCGCCGCCATCGACCCGGCCGTCCACGCGCTGCGCCCCGACTACCGCGCGCTGCTCATCACCGCGGAGGGACTGCGCCCCGGGCCGAGCGACGCGCTCAGCGAACAGCTGCTGGCGGCGGCCGAGTCGGCCGCCCGCGAGCGGTTCGGGGACCGGCCGGTGGAGGAGGATCCGCATCTGGCCGCCTGGCGGGAGGCGTTCCGCGGCTTCGGGGCCAAACCGCAGCGCACCCGGCCCAGCGCGGAGGCCCTGCTGCGGCGGGTGGGCGCCGGACTGCCGCGGGTGGACCGGCTGACCGACCTCTACAACGCGGTCTCGGTCGCCCACGCGCTCCCGCTGGGCGGTGAGGACCTCGACCACTACAGCGGTCCCGCGCGGCTGGTCCGGGCCACCGGCGAGGAGACCTTCGAGACCTCGGCCGGGGGCGAGGCCGCCGTGGAACACCCGGCGCCGGGCGAGGTGGTGTGGCGGGACGACGCGGGCGTCACCTGCCGCCGCTGGAACTGGCGCCAGTGCACCCGCACCCGGCTCACCCACACCACCACCCGCGCCTTCTTCGTCCTGGACGCGCTCGGTCCGCTGGACGACATCGCGCTGAAGGCCGCGGGTGACCAGCTGACCGGGGCGCTGGCCGAGAGCAGCCCCGGGGTGCGGCTCGCCTCCCGGCTGGTCACGGGCGGCTGACCGCGCTCCGGCGCGCGCACCTGCTCAGAACAGGGCCTGCTGGCCCGATGACGGTGGCTCGTCCTCGCCGAACAGCTTCGGCGGAGTGCCGAGCAGCGGCGCGATCCGCCGCGACCCGGGGCAGGAGACCAGTTCATAGTCCGAGCGGCGGCCCGGCGGATCGTGGCGGGCGAACCTCCCGCCCACGACCGCGATCTCTCGGGTACAGACCGGACAGGCGCGGCGGGGAGCAGACATGGCTCCAGTGTCGCTCAACCGCCGCCGAGGTCGTGGGCGAGCTGTCGCGCGGAGTCCCGGGTGAAGCTCCCGGAGATGACGACCGTGCCCCCGGTGATGGCGGTGGCCACCGAGGGCGCGGACAGCACCCGGCCGTCGCGCACGATCGCGAGCCCGTTCTCCGGGGGCTGCCGGGTGGCCAGTTCCCGGGTGAGCCGCGCGAACCGGGCGGCGTCACGGCTGTTGAAGGTGACGGTGACGATATGGCCCCCGCCGTTCGCGGCGTCGTCACCGGCCTTGGCGGAGCGGGGCTCGACGACGCTCATCCCGTCGTCCGGCCGGACGACGTAGCAGACCCCCTCCCGGTCCCGGTACGTCGCGTACGCCTCCGGGTCCTTGGTGGACGGCGCGGTGGGGCAGGTCCCGGGGGCCGAGGTCACCACGGGCAGCAGCCGCAGCGGCTTCGTCAGCGGAGTGGGCGCGCGGGACGCGAGCGTGCTCGGCGGGGCGCTCACACCGGGCACGGAGCCGCCGCGCGAATCCTCACCACCCCCGCTTCCCCCGCCGTCCCCGTCGCCGCCGCACCCCGCGAGCGCCGCCATCACCAGCGCCAGCCCCACGGCCGCCGTGCCCCGTATCCGTACCCGTACCCGTCCGGCCCTCATCGGCCCGCCCCCTTGTCGTCCTGCTGTCCCCTGGACTTCCCGCCCGCTCAGAATGCATCAGCGGGCACATACGTGCCCCACACCTCGCGCAACGCGTCGCACACCTCGCCCACCGTGGCCCGCGCCGCCAGCGCGTCCTTCATCGGGTAGAGCACATTGGCCGTGCCCGGCTCGCTCCCGGCCGCCTTCCTCAGCGCCGCCAGCGCCGTACGGACCGCCTGTCCGTCGCGCCCGGCGCGCAGCGCGGCCAGCCGCTCCCGCTGGCGGTCCTCGATGGCCGGGTCCACCCGCAGCGGCTGGTAGGGCTCTTCCTCCTCCAGCCGGAAGCGGTTGACGCCGACCACCACCCGCTCACCCGCGTCCTGCTCCTGGGCGATGCGATAGGCGTTGCGCTCGATCTCCTCCTTCTGGAAGCCCTGTTCGATGGCGGCCACGGCGCCGCCGCGGTCCTCCACCCGCCGCATCAGGTCCAGGGCCGCGGCCTCGACGGCGTCGGTCAGCGACTCGACGGCGTACGAGCCCGCGAACGGATCGACGGTGGCCGTCACATCCGTCTCGTACGCCAGCACCTGCTGGGTGCGCAGCGCCAGCCGGGCGGACTTGTCGGTGGGCAGTGCGATGGCCTCGTCGAAGGCGTTGGTGTGCAGCGACTGGGTGCCGCCGAGGACGGCCGCGAGCCCCTGCACCGCCACCCGCACCAGATTGACCTCGGGCTGCTGGGCGGTGAGTTGGACGCCCGCGGTCTGGGTGTGGAAGCGCAGCATCTGCGACTTGGGGTCACGGGCGCCGAACTCCTCACGCATCACCCGGGCCCAGATCCGGCGCGCGGCGCGGAACTTGGCGACCTCCTCCAGCAGGGTGGTGCGGGAGACGAAGAAGAACGACAGTCGCGGCGCGAAGTCGTCGATGTCCATGCCCGCCGCGACCGCCGTCCGTACGTAGGCGATGCCGTCGGCCAGGGTGAAGGCGATCTCCTGCGCGGGTGAGGCCCCGGCCTCCGCCATGTGGTAGCCGGAGATCGAGATCGTGTTCCACCTCGGCAGCTCGGCCCCGCAGTACTTGAACGTATCGGCGACCAGCCGCAGCGAGGGCACCGGCGGGAAGATATAGGTGCCGCGCGCGATGTACTCCTTCAGGACGTCGTTCTGGATGGTGCCGGTCAGCCGGTCGCCCGGCACCCCCTGTTCCTCGGCCACGAGTTGGTAGAGGAGCAGCAGCAGCGCGGCGGGCGCGTTGATGGTCATGGAGGTCGAGACCCGGTCCAGCGGGATGCCGTCGAACAGCACCCGCATGTCCTCGACCGAGTCGATGGCCACGCCCACCTTGCCGACCTCGCCGTGGGCCAGCTCCGCGTCCGAGTCGTAGCCCATCTGGGTCGGCAGGTCGAAGGCGACCGAGAGCCCGGTGGTGCCGTGGTCGATCAACTGCCGGTAGCGGGCGTTGGACTCGGTGGCGGTGCCGAACCCCGCGTACTGGCGCATCGTCCAGGGGCGGCCGGTGTACATCGTCGGATAGACCCCGCGGGTGAACGGGTACGCCCCGGGCTCGCCCAGCAGCGCGCCCGGGTCGCGGCCGGTGAGCGCGCCGGGCCCGTACACCGGCTCGACGGGGAAGCCCGACTCCGACTCGCGCGCCATGGGTCCACGCCTTCCTGGTGGCTGATACCGGCTGTTGTCCTGGTACGGGGCCTCTCTCACAGCATGCGTCGATGTTCGCCGAACGGCAGCCCCGGGAAACATCCAGGGCGAAATATCAGTGGACCGGGTGGACTGGGGGGATGAGATGCACCGGATGCCGGTGATCCGCGCCGCGCTCGCCACGGCCACGGCCGCGGCGCTCATCGCGGGATGCCGGGCGGGGTCGGTGACCACGGACGGACGGAGCCAGGACAGACCGCAGGCGCGGACGAGTACGAGCGCCCCCGCGCGGGACGCGCCACGGCCGCACCGCACCTTCACCCACACGCCCCGGCCCCGGGCCGAGCACACCCGGGCCCGTCCGGCGCGGCCCAGAGCTCAGGTGCCGCGGCGCGGCACCGCGCCCCGGACCGCCCCGGCGGTGATCGCGGTGGGCACCAGCGGTGAGCGGGTGCGCGAGTTACAGGCGCGGCTGCGCCAGCTGGGTCTGTTCGGCCGCAATCCCACCGGGTATTACGGCTCGGTCACCCGGGCGTCGGTCCTCTCCTACCAGCGCGGCCATGGCCTGGTGGCCACCGGTTCGGTGGACCGGCGCACCTGGAGCTCGCTGCGCTCCCGCAGCCGGCCGCCCGCGCGGGACGAGCTGTATCCGCCGACCACCCTGCCGCTGGCCAAGCCCGACCGGCGCTGTCTGACCGGGCGGGTGCTGTGCATCAGCAAGAGCAGCCGCACCCTGGCCTGGATGGTGGGCGGGCGGGTGGTCTCGGCGATGGATGTGCGCTTCGGCTCGCAGTACACCCCGACCCGGGAGGGTCTGTTCCAGGTCAACTTCAAGAGCCGGGACCATGTCTCGACGATCTACCACACCCCGATGCCGTACGCGATGTTCTTCAGCGGCGGCCAGGCGGTGCACTACTCGGCGGACTTCGCGGCCCGCGGCTATGCCGGTGCCTCGCACGGCTGTGTCAACGTCCGGGACAAGAAGAAGATCGCCTCGGTGTTCGGCAAGGTGCGGGCCGGGGACAAGGTGGTGGTCTTCTGAGGTCGTCGTCTCTATCGCGGCTTCTGAGGTCGCGGGCCTCCGCGGAAGACATCCGGCGAAGGTGCTGCGAAGACGAAGACAGCGGGAAGAGAGCGGCGCGGGCAGGGCCGGGGGAACGTGCCCTGCCCGCGCCGGATGCGCGGAGCCGTCGGTACGGGGGGAACCTCGGCTCTCGCGCGGCCGATGACCAGTCGGCCCGTTTCTTACAGCGTCACCCCTGAAAAAAACGTCACACCTAAGACCTTGAGCGCTCAACCTGCGGCCGGATCGACGGTCGGCGCCGGGTCATCGGCCGGTGTGGACGGGGCCGGGGGCGGCTGGTGGTCGCCGTCGCCGTCCCCACCCGAACCGCCGTTCCCGTCCGAGCCACCGGAGCCACCGTCGTCATGGCCGCCGCCGTGGTCGCCGTCCTGGCCGCCGTCGTGATCTCCGCCGTGGTCGCCGTCGTCCGAACCGTCGTCGCCCTTGCCGCCGTCGGAACCGGGGCGCGGCAGATCCACCCCGTTCGCCAGGAGGAGCTGGGCGCAGTACCCATGGAGGGTGGTCCGGCCCGCGGACCGCTTCAGCTTGTACAGCGCCCCGCGGTCCAGTCCGCTGCCACCGCCGTACTCCGCGGCCAGATAGCGGCGGCAGGCGCCCAGCGCCCACGGTCCGCCGCGCCGTCCGTCGCCGTGGGAGCCGGTCGAGGGGTGGTCCTTGTCACCCTTGTCCCGGCCCTTGCCATGGCCGTTGTTCTTGTCGTCCGGCGCGGAAGGCCCGTCCCCGCCCTTGGTGGGCGGATCGCTGGCATCGTTGTCCGTGGAGGCGCTGGGGCCGGGCTCCGGAGGAGTGCCCTCCCGGGAGATCTCCGGACGGACCGGATCGCCGTCCGAGTGGCCGTCACCCGGCATGCTCACCGAGGGCGCCGGGCCGCCGCTCTCGCCGAACGGGGTGGGCAGCACACCCGCCGCGGCCGCGACCGCGAACCCGCTGAGCGCACAGCCCGCCAGCGCGGCCACCATGCCCACGCGCAGCTGCCGCCGGACGGCGAACCGGCCGCCGCGCAGCGCGCGCACGACCCCACCGCCCCGGGCGGTCGGCCCGGTGGCGGGCAGCGCGGAGTCGACGGCCAGCGCGGTGAACTCCTCGCGGGCCGCCATGAAGGCGGACACGGCCGCCTCCTCACCAGGAAGCGGAGCTGCGGCATCCGTGGGTCCGGCCGCCGGGCGGGTCGCCTCGGCGACGGCGGAGAGCACGGCGGCCAACCGTTCCGCTTCGGCACACGACTGGTCGTACCGGTCATCGGGGACACCGTGCTGCCCCTCGACCGGTTCACCGCGAAGCAACCGTTCCGCGGCACTGTCATCCAGCCAGCTGTAGCGGTGGTCTTCGGCCATCACATGTCCTTCTGCGTTGGCGCGCACGAATCCGTCACACCCGCAGACTTCGCCACCCCCGAGTTGGTTGCGTTCCCAGACGACTCACGTTGCACGGGAACCCCGTCCAGGACGGCCGGATCACCCCCCACCCGGGGGTCGATCAGATCGGCCAGCCGCCGCAGTCCGCGGTGGGCGGCGGTGCGTACCGCGCCGGGCCGCTTGCCGAGCACCGTGGCCGCGCTCTTCGCGTCGAGGCCGAGGACCACCCGCAACACCACGGCCTCGGCCTGGTCCTGCGGCAGCTGTGCGATCAGCCCGAGCGCGCGGCCGGTGCCCAGGGCCTCCAGCGCCTCGCCCGCGGTGTCCGCCTCCGAGGCCCGGGTCTCCAGCTCCGTCTCGTCGCCGCCGATGGCCGGGCGCCGACCGCGCATCCGTATGTGGTCCAGTGCGCGATTACGGGCTATCCGGGCCGCCCAGCCCCGGAACCGGTCCGCGTCTCCACTGAAGCGTTGCAGGTCACGAGCTATCTGGAGCCACGCCTCCGAGGTGATGTCCTCCGCGTCGGCCTCCCCGACCAGGGTGCGTACGTAGCCGAGGAGACGAGGGTGCACGGACCGGTACACGGCCCGGAAGGCGGTCTCGTCCCCGTCCTGCGCCGCACGCACCGCGGCGGTCAGTTCCGCGTCGTCCCCCTGCTGCACGCTCTCTTCCTGCCCTCGGAGGTTCTGAGGTCCGCGATGGCCCGCGATGGACTAGCCGTGGCCGTAGGGCGGGTACTGCTGGCCGGGCTGACCGGGCGGGGCCGGCGGCATCTGCGGGGCACCGTACGGCGGCTGCCCCTGTGGCGGGACACCATACGGCGACGGAGCACCCGTCCCATACGACGGGGCGCCCGTCCCATAGGGTGCCGGACCGCCCATCGGCGCCGCCTGCGGGGGCAGCGCCGCGCGCTGCTCCTGCATGGTGGTGATCTGGCGGACCAGCAGCAGGGCCAGGATCGCCGCCGCCATCAGGACCACGATGGCGAACATGTCGAAGGCGAGGATGTCATGGAGGCTTTCGATGTCCTCCCTCACCTCGGACAGCGAAGGGCGGTAGCTGTCGCTCTCCATCTTGCCGCGGAGCGTGCTGTAGCGGAGGCTGCCGATGAAGTTGGTGGCCATGGCGACGATCCAGATGACCCACCAGGCGTTGAGCATCCCGCGGTTGGCCGCGTGGGGGCCCTGCGGGGAGCTGGCGCGCCAGATGTCATTGGCGATCTGCTTGGGGAACCACAGGCTCACCACCGGGGTGAACCAGGCACCCGCGGCCCAGCCGCTGCTCATGCGGTGGCTGCCGGGGGCGAAGACCTCGGCGTTCAGCCGCAGCTTCCGGAACCAGACCGCCCAGACCGTCGCGATCGCGGCGGTGAGCAGCAGGTAGATCACCCAGGCGCCGAGGAAGAAGTCGTCCGCGTCGTCCAGGTCCTGCTGGGTGACCGAGGTGGGGTCGTCGAGCATGTCGCCGATGACGTCCCATTGACCGGCCCGGCCCACCAGCACCAGGATCAGCGCGGGAAGGGCCACGGCGAACAGCACGGTGAGCGTGGTCGCGAGCCCGCGGCGCAGATCCACGCCTCCGGTCGGCATTCCCATCGACGGTGCGACGGGATACCCTCCGGGCGCCTGCGGCTGCTGATACTGCTGCTGGAACGTTCCGCATGCGGCACAGCGCCCGTCGGGCCCGACGGCGACAGCGCGGCAGTTCCCGCACGGATACATTTTGAGTCCCCCTGGGGACGTGGCCCGCACCAGGCCACGCGTGAAGATAAGCAATTGACCGCGCCCACAGCGCGGACCTGCACGTTACGGGCATCCGCCCGGTCGCGTCCAGAGCCGAATGGGCCCCCGGACGCGCTCCGGGTCCCGCAGGTTTCATCCCGGTCACGGGTGTGACGTATTCGAGGCATGCGACGCTGTAGGGAGTAAGGGCTCCACGCGGGCCCACGCTGGACGGCGGCCGGGGCCTCTCCTGTGGGGGGTGGCGGCCCCGGCCGTCCTTCCTCTTCCCGCCTTTTCCCGCGCCATCAGACGCCCAGCCGGTCCGCGAGCGCGCGGAAGTCGGCCCAGCTCAGCGTGGGCTTCCCGGGATCCCACAGCCGTTGGGCGAGCGCCGCGAGCGGCAGCCGGACGCCCCGGGCGACCTGGGCCTGTGTCTGGGCCTCCGGATGGTCGGACCAGATCGCGAAGCGCGCGCCGAGCACCCGGCCGGGACCGGTCAGATTCTTGTCGGCGACCGGCTTGGTGCCGCGCAGAGTGCCGGGCGTCCACTGTTCGTAGATACGTTCGCCCGTCGGGTAGCGGAAGCCGTTGGGCTCGCCGAGTACGTAATAGAGGTACTCGGAGTTGAGATTGACCAGGTCGCGGCCCTCGCGCAGATACGGCTCCGGTGGCCGGGCGGCCTCCTTCAGCCTGCCCGTCCAGTATTCGACCTGAATGTTGCGGTCGGGGGTGACCACACCCCCGGGGAGGAAGCCGTCGTTCCACGCCTTGGGCTGCTTGCCCAGCTCCCGGGCGACCGCCGCCCGGTCGTTCAGCCAGCCGGTGGCCAGGTCCTGGACCGTCGCCCGGGATCCGTACTTCCGCTTGGCGGCGGCGGCCAGCTGCGGGAACGACGCCTGGGGGTCCTTCACGGTGAGTGCCAGATACTCATCGGCGCCCAGATGCCAGTAGCGGCCGGGGAACAGCGGTGCGTACTCGCGCATCAGCTCGTCCACGATCCGCGCCGCGGCCGGATCGGAGATGTCCACCGCCCCGATGAACCGGGTCCCGGAGGCGTTGCGCAGCTGGAGCCCGGGGTGGGCGTCGATCACCGCGCCGAGGTGGCCGGGTGAGTCGATCTCGGGGATGACGGTGATGTGCAGCCGCTGGGCGAGGGCGACGATCCGCCGGACCTCGGACTTGGTGAGGTGCTGCTGGGAGACGATCTCGGGGTGGCTGCTGCTCTGGATGCGGAACCCCTGGTCGTCCGAGAAGTGCAGACCGAGCTGGTTGAGCTTGAGGTCGGCCATCTCGCGCAGCCGTGCCTCGATCCAGGAGGCCGTGTAGAACTTGCGGGCGATGTCGAGGTTGAGGCCGCGCTGGGCGCGGGCGGGCCGGTCGTGGATCACACCCGCGGGGACCCGGCCGCCGGAGCGCAGCGCCTGCTTGACGGTGCGGGTGCCGTAGAACACACCGGTGTCGGTGGCGCCGGTGATCCGGGCCCGGCCGTCCTTGACGGTCAGGGCATAGCCCTCGCGGCCACCGCTCTGCCCGGGTTTCAGCGCCAGGGAGAGATCACCGCCGTGGGCCTTGCCGGAGACGGCCTTGATCCCGAGCTCGTCGGCGATCATCCGGGCCTCGTCGGCCAGCGGGCCCTTGAGGTCGGCCACCACCCGGCTGTTGTCGCCGGGCCGCCAGCTGGATCCGGTCCCGGGCTCGAAGGAGCGGACCGAGGGGATGGTGCGGGGCGGGGTGGCCGGCGCCTTGGCGGGCGCCGAGGCCGAGGGGGACGCCGAGGGGGATGTGGCCGGGGTATCGCCCGGGGAGGACTCCGTGGGCTGCTGACAGCCGAGCGCTATCAGGACGAAGGTCGCGGCGGCACCGGCGACGGTGCCGCGGACGCATGCGGCCCTGTTCACTCTCCGGGGCATTCCCATGGCGCAAACCTCCAGTTTCAGGCGAAATCCGCCCCGCGCCTCGACATGCCGTCCACTCCTCACAACAAAACGTCCCCGTACGGGTGAATTTACGCTCTCTGCGCCACACCGGCCTGTTCACATCGTTAACGTGTATCACTCACGCCCCGACGCGCCCCCGCGATGCGCGTCCAAGGAGCCCACCCTGTCCAGGTCCCGGTCCCGCGACGCAGTCCAGAGCCTCGACCGGCTCAACGCCGCCACCGCCGCGGCGGCCGAGGAGGCACTGCTCGGGTGCTGCGGCAGCCGCCGCTGGGCACGGCTGATCGTGGCCCACCGCCCGTACCCCGACCTGGAGGCGCTGCTCGCCGCCGGGGACGAGGCCAGCTACGACCTGACCGCCGCCGACCTGGACGAGGCGCTGGCCGACGAGTCGATGGTCGGCCACCCCCTCCCTGCCGCCGACAGCCTGGGCGCCCTCGCCGCTCACACCGCGCTACGGGCCGCGCACGCGGAGTATGAGCGCCAGTTCGGCCATGCCTTCGTGATCTGTCTGGACGGCCTCGGCCCGGACGCGATGCTGGACCAGCTGCTCACCGGCATCCGCACCCGGCTCGGCAATGAGCAGGAGGAGGAGCGGACGAACGCGGCGGAGGAGCTCCGGCGGATCGCCCGTGGACGGCTGGCCCGGTTGACCCGGAATGACCCGGTTTGCCGTGAATCATGCGGTTCCGGCCCCCCTGATCGGCCGTACGTGCCTCTTTGATCACACCTGACCACCCCCGGGCGGAGGAACCGACAACACGTCGCTACGATGGCCAGGGCCGGTGGACCGTACCCGGCCGGGCCAGACCGACAGTCAAGCCGGCAGGCCCCAATCCCCGCTTCCGGAGGGTTTTCCGTGCCGGCTGGAACGCTGTATCGCGGCCGGGAAGGTATGTGGTCCTGGGTGGCTCATCGAGTCACCGGCGTCCTCATCTTCTTCTTCCTGTTCGTACACGTCCTGGACACCTCGCTCGTCCGCGTCTCCCCCGAGGCCTACGACGATGTGGTCGCGACGTACAAGAATCCCATCGTGAACCTGATGGAGTACGGCCTCGTCGCCGCCATCCTGTTCCACGCCCTCAACGGTCTGCGCGTCATCGCCGTGGACTTCTGGTCGAAGGGCCCGAAGTACCAGCGTCAGATGCTCTGGTCCGTCGTCGGTATCTGGGTCGTGCTGATGGCCGGGGCCTTCTACCCGATCCTCCAGCACACGCTGCGCGAACTGTTCGGGAGCTGACGCATGTCCGCCGAGACCACCACCCCCGCCAAGGACGCGGTCAGCGCGTACGACGTGGACCACCCCGCGCCGGTCATCGAGCCGCCGAGGGCCCGTACCCGTAAGACGCCCAAGGCGACCCGCACCAACTTCGAGATGTACGGCTGGCTCTTCATGCGCCTGTCCGGCATCGTGCTGGTCGTCCTGGTCCTGGGCCATCTGCTGATCCAGCTGGTCCTCGACGGCGGTGTCTCCAAGATCGGCTTCGCCTTCGTGGCGGGCCGCTGGGCCTCGCCGTTCTGGCAGGCATGGGACCTGATCATGCTCTGGCTCGCCACGCTGCACGGCGCGAACGGTCTGCGCACGGTCATCAACGACTACGCCGAGCGGGACAACACCCGCCTGTGGCTGAAGGCGCTGCTCTACACGGCGGCAGGATTCACCATCGTGCTCGGCACTCTGGTGATCTTCACCTTCGACCCGAACATCCGCTAGGCCACGGGGCTGAGGTATCCACTCATGAAGATCCACAAGTACGACACCGTCATCGTGGGCGCCGGTGGCGCCGGTATGCGCGCGGCCATCGAGTCGACGAAGCGCAGCCGTACGGCGGTGCTCACCAAGCTGTACCCGACCCGCTCCCACACCGGCGCCGCCCAGGGCGGTATGGCAGCCGCCCTCGCCAACGTCGAGGAGGACAACTGGGAGTGGCACACCTTCGACACGATCAAGGGCGGTGACTACCTGGTCGACCAGGACGCCGCCGAGATCCTGGCGAAGGAGGCCATCGACTCGGTCCTGGACCTGGAGAAGATGGGGCTGCCGTTCAACCGGACCCCGGACGGCACCATCGACCAGCGCCGCTTCGGCGGCCACAGCCGTAACCACGGCGAGGCCCCGGTCCGCCGGTCCTGCTACGCCTCGGACCGCACCGGCCACATGATCCTCCAGACGCTGTACCAGAACTGCGTCAAGGAGGGCGTGGAGTTCTTCAACGAGTTCTACGTCCTGGACCTGCTGATGACCGAGGTCGACGGGGTCAAGCGCACCGCCGGTGTGGTCGCCTACGAGCTGGCCACCGGCGAGCTGCACGTCTTCCAGGCCAAGGCCGTGGTCTTCGCCTCCGGCGGCTGCGGCAAGTTCTTCAAGGTGACCTCCAACGCCCACACCCTCACCGGTGACGGCCAGGCGGTCGCCTACCGGCGCGGGCTGCCGCTGGAGGACATGGAGTTCTTCCAGTTCCACCCGACCGGCATCTGGCGGATGGGCATCCTGCTGACGGAGGGCGCCCGCGGTGAGGGCGGCATCCTCCGCAACAAGGACGGCGAGCGCTTCATGGAGAAGTACGCGCCGGTCATGAAGGACCTCGCCTCGCGTGACGTGGTCTCGCGCTCCATCTACACCGAGATCCGTGAGGGCCGCGGCTGCGGTCCCGAGGGTGACCACGTCTATCTGGACCTCACCCACCTGCCGCCGGAGCAGCTGGACGCCAAGCTGCCGGACATCACCGAGTTCGCGCGCACCTACCTGGGCATCGAGCCGTACACCGACCCGATCCCGATCCAGCCGACCGCGCACTACACGATGGGCGGCATCCCCACCAACGTCGAGGGCGAGGTGCTGTCGGACAACGACACCGTCGTCCCCGGTCTCTACGCCGCGGGCGAGGTGGCCTGCGTCTCCGTGCACGGCGCCAACCGTCTGGGCACCAACTCGCTGCTCGACATCAACGTCTTCGGCCGCCGCGCGGGCATCGCCGCCGCGGAGTACGCCGCCAAGGCCGACTTCGTCGAGCTGCCGGAGAACCCGGCCGAGCTGGTCCGCGACCAGGTGGAGAATCTGCGCGACGCCACCGGCACCGAGCGGATCACCGAGATCCGCAAGGCGCTCCAGGAGACCATGGACAAGAACGTCATGGTCTTCCGCACCGAGCAGACGCTCAAGGAGGCCGTCGAGGAGATCGGCCACCTCCGCGAGCGCTACAAGAATTGCAGCGTCCAGGACAAGGGCAAGCGGTTCAACACCGACCTGCTGGAGGCCATCGAGCTGGGCAACCTGCTCGACCTGGCCGAGGTCATGGCGATCTCCGCACTGGCCCGCAAGGAGTCGCGCGGCGGTCACTACCGCGAGGACTACCCGAACCGCGACGACGTCAACTTCATGCGTCACACCATGGCCTACCGCGAGGTGGGCGCGGACGGTTCGGAGTCCATCCGCCTCGACTACAAGCCGGTCGTGCAGACCCGCTACCAGCCGATGGAGCGTAAGTACTGATGAGCACCCCCACGCTGGAGAAGAACCCGGAGTCCCCGGAGGCGACCGACGCCACCGCCTCGCACCTGGTCACGGTCACCTTCCGGATCCGGCGCTTCAACCCGGAGATCTCGGACCAGGCGGTCTGGGAGGACTTCCGGTTCGAGATCGATCCCAAGGAGCGCGTCCTCGACGGCCTCCACAAGATCAAGTGGGACATGGACGGCACGCTGACGTTCCGCCGTTCCTGCGCCCACGGCATCTGTGGCTCCGACGCCATGCGGATCAACGGCCGTAACCGGCTGGCCTGTAAGACGCTGATCAAGGACATCAGCCCGGAGAAGCCCATCACGATCGAGGCCATCAAGGGCCTGACGGTCCTCAAGGACCTGGTCGTGGACATGGAGCCGTTCTTCCAGGCGTACCGCGATGTGATGCCCTTCCTGATCACGACGGGCAATGAGCCGACGCGGGAGCGCCGTCAGTCCGCCGAGGACCGCGAGCGGTTCGACGACACCACCAAGTGCATCCTGTGCGCCGCGTGCACCTCCTCGTGCCCGGTGTTCTGGAACGACGGCCAGTACTTCGGCCCGGCGGCGATCGTCAACGCGCACCGCTTCATCTTCGACTCGCGCGACGAGGGCGGTGAGCAGCGGCTGGAGATCCTCAACGACAAGGACGGTGTCTGGCGCTGCCGCACCACCTTCAACTGCACGGAGGCCTGCCCGCGTGGCATCGAGGTCACCAAGGCCATCCAGGAGGTGAAGCGCGCGCTGATCACGCGTCGCTTCTGACCTCAGCGGTCGCGCACCACCCTTACGGCGAGGGCCCCGCACTCCGACAAGGAGCGCGGGGCCCTCGCCGTCCCGGGAGGCCGGGAAACGTCAGCCGCGGAGGACGCGGCCCCGGCTGTCGGTGCGGTCGTTGCTCGTCAGGAACAGGATGTCGTCGATCAGGGCCCAGATGCCCAGACCGCCGCAGGTGAGGAGCTGGGCGACGGCCACACCGGTGGAGCCGGTGTAGAAGCGGCCGAGGCCGATGAAGCCCAGGAAGAGCTGGAGCACGCCCGCGACGATCTTGGACTTGTCGGAGTACGGACGGCCCTGCGGATCGAAGCCGTAGGGAGCGTCAGGGGTAGGGACGGACATGGATGTTTCTCCTGCCGGACAGCGGGGTGCGGAGTGCCCCCGTCGGGGGTGTCAGAGAGGGAGGTGACATACCGCCGGAGCGGAGGCCGGGGTGGGTCACCCCGGTCACCGGAGGGGGCGGACCGTGCTCACACCAGATTGCGGAGCACGGTCCAGCCCACGGCCGCGAGCAGCATCAGCGCCCGGGACCGCGCGCTGAACGAAGGGCGCCAGCGGCGCCCGCGCAGGCCCTCCAGTAACCAGCGCGCCAGCAGGGCCAGCGCGAAGGGGGCGGCGAGCAGCAGGGCCCGGTTGTCGGACCAGGCCATGGCGAGATGACCGTGCATCAGGTCGTACACCATGCGAGTGCCGCCGCAGGCCGGGCAGAGCAACCCCGTGACCAGGTGGAACGGACAGCGGGGCAGCAGCCGGCCGGGCTGGTGCGGATCCGTGGCATAGACGTATGCCGCACCGGCCAGCCCTGCGACCAGCACTGTCAGGGGTGCCGTCGCCGGGTGCCATAGGAGCTGTGGGAGCCGTGGCCGCCGTGAGAGCTTCTGGACGGGCAGCCGCGCTAACCGGGGCTCAGTCACGCAGGATGCGCCCTTGCCCGTCGGTGGTGTTGTTGCCCACCAGCAGGATGATCCCGTCGATCAGGGCCCAGATGCCCAGACCGCCGCAGGTGAAGAGCTGCGCGAGCCCCATACCGACATGGCCGATGTAGAAGCGCCCGACGCCGAAGGGCCCCAGGACCAGCTGGAACGCTCCTGCGGCGATCTTCGACTTATCCGAGTACGGACGGCCGTAGGGGTCGTAGCCGTACGGGGCATGGGGGTTGGGCGGATGGCCACCGGGCGGTGCGGGGCCCGTGGGATATCCGGG
This sequence comes from Streptomyces sp. NPDC048636, assembly GCF_040650655.1. Lineage (NCBI taxonomy): Bacteria > Bacillati > Actinomycetota > Actinomycetes > Kitasatosporales > Streptomycetaceae > Streptomyces > Streptomyces sp. NPDC048636. The sequence continues at coordinate 85,221 of NZ_JBEZHR010000003.1, forward strand.
GCGGTGCGGCGGCCGCGTACGGTCCGGGCTGCCCGTAGCCGTAGGGGCCGGGCTGCTGGGCGTACGGCCCTGTCGGCTGCTGGCTCAAGGGGAAGTGCACTCCATCGGTGTGCACGGTCGAACGCGACCGCGCCTCACACGCCAGGAGCGGGGTGGGTGCCGGGGCTTCAGTGTTCTTCCCCAGTCGTACCCCAGTTCTGAGGGAAGGTTTGAGCAGCGTTCGGGCGGGGACGAGTGCCCCGCTTTCGGGCACCAACCCCATTTCTCCCGCGCCCCATTGAGCACATGCCGATCTCCAGGCGTACCTCCTAGGGGAAAGCCGTTGGGCGTGTGGAGCAAGGGGTGAGACCATGACCGGCGCGAACCAGCCCGCTCAGGGGGCGCAGGCCGTCCGGCCCGATACCGACCGCCGTCCGCTCAGTGAACTGCTGGACCGCGAGGGCCGTTTGGAGATCCACCGGGCGGCCGGGATCGGTCTGCGGCTGCTCGACGTCCTCAACGCCGCCCACGTCAAGGGCATCACCCATGGCGATCTCAATCCGGCGCGGCTCATGCTGCTGTCTGACGGTGAGATCGTTCTCAGCGGCTTCGGCACCACCGGTACGGATCACTCCCGGGTCACCGACCCCGCGTTCGCCGCCCCCGAGCAGGTGCGGGGAGGTCCCGCGACTCCGGCGTCCGATCTGTGGTCCCTGGGCGCGATCCTCTTCGCCATGGTCGAGGGCCATCCGCCGCACCCCGACTGGAGCGGGCTCGACACGACCAAGGCCGGGCCGCTCACCCAGGTGATCCATGGGCTGCTGCGCCCCGAGTCCACCTCGCGGCTGACCGAACCCCTGGTCCGCCAGGCCCTGGAGCGGGTCCTCTACCAGCCCCCGCCCGAGGAGACGCGGCCCACGGCGCGGCTCCCCTGGCTGCACGGCACCTGTGAGGCGCTGTGGCCGAGGGGCCATCGGCGCGAGGGGCGGAACGTCCGGCGCGGGGTGGTGGTAGCGGCCGGAATCGCCCTGGCGACGGTCGCCTCGATGGTGGCGCTCGCCTCGACCGGCGCCCTGTCCGGGGGCAACAGCGCCGGCTCCGCCCCCACCCGTACCGCGCGCCCGCCGGATGTGGCGCAGCCGAGCCTGCCGCGCGAGCCCACCCCCTCGAAGACCACACCGCCCCCCTCCCCCTCCTCGCCCGCCGCACCCTCCGATCCGTCCGGCCCGCCCGCGTCGGCCACCCCCTCCGATCCGCCCAGCAGCGGCGGGAGCGGCGGGGGCGGCGACGACGAGGCCGGGGACTTCGTCCGCTTCACCGCCGAGAAGGAGGGGTTCTCCATCGATGTGCCCAAGGGCTGGAAGCGGGTGGAGAGCGGTTCGCCCTTCCATGTGAAGTTCGCCCCCACGGACGAGGACGACGACCGGAATCTGGTCGTCACCTTCGGCCAGGGCTCCGAGGACGACGACCCCGTGGAGGTCTGGGAGAGCCTGGTGCCGTCGCTGGAGAAGTACTCGCCGGGCTTCCAGCGGGTCGACGACATCCGCAGAGTCGAGTACCGCGACTGGAAGGCGGCGGACATGATCTGGTCCTCGGCCGTCGGCGACGACTCCTTCCTCACCTTCGGCCGCGGCTTCCTCGTCGGCGGCGGCCGGGGCTTCTCCATCCGCTGGACGGTCCCGGCGGACGACACGGCCTCCCCGGAGAACCAGAAGGCGCTCAATACCTTCCTCACGTCCTTCGAGGAGACCGAGGACTGAGCCCCACCGCCGTACCGCGGCGATGAGCCATGGGCCGCTATACACGCGGTGTATACACATCGCGTATAGTGCCGCGCATGCCACAAGCGCACCTCATGCCGATCACCACGGCCGCCGCTGTCTTCCCGCTGCTCGCCCTGGTGCTCCTGCTGCCGACCGCCGTTGTCCTCTACCGGCGTCACGGCGTCATGTCCCACGGCAGAACGCTGTCGCTGTGCGGCTTCCTGTACTACGCGCTGACCGCGTTCTGCATGACGGTCGTTCCGCTGCCGCGGCGGACGGCCAACATGTGCACGGGGTTCAGCGCCTTCGCCCGGCCCCAGGCGATCCCGGGCAACACCTTCGGCGACATCTGGAAGGAGGCCCACCACAAGGTCACCCCCGGGGCGCTGGTCCTCCAGAACCCCGCCGTCGCCGGAGCGCTGCTCAATCTGCTGCTCCTGGTGCCGCTCGGCGTCTTCCTGCGCTACCACGTCCGCTGTGGACTGCGGGCCGCCACCGCCGTCGGACTGGTGTCCTCGCTCTTCTTCGAGCTGACCCAGTGGTCCGGGGTGTGGGGGCTCTACGACTGCCCGTACCGGCTCTTCGACGTGGACGACCTGCTCATCAACACGGCGGGCGCGGCCGCCGGTTGGCTGCTCGCCGGGCCGCTGGTCCGCGTACTGCCCACCCTGGAGACCCTGGATGGCCGGGCGCTGGCGGCGCGCCCGGTGCCGTTCGGGCGGCGGCTGGTGGCACTGATCGTCGATCTGGCCGGGTTCCTGGTGGTCGCGGGCGCGGCGGGCGGGGCACTCGCCGACGGGGATACGGAAGGCGGACTGTGGGTGCCTGCGGGGGTGTTCCTGCTGTGGTTCGTCGTCCTCCCGCTGCGGACCGGCGCGACACCGGGGAAGCGGCTGTTGCTGCTGCGGCTGGAATCCGCCGACGGCGGCCCGCTCAACCCCGGACGCCTGGCCCTCCGCGCGGTGATCCTCACCGCGGCGGCGCTGCCACTGCTGGCGGCGATGGCGGTGGCCGCCGCGGTGGTGCCGTCGCTGTCCTCGGCTCCTGAAGTGGCCGCGCTGACCGGCCTGTTCGCCGGTGTCGACCCGTCGGCCGGCCGCGACGCGGCCCTTACGGCCCTCACCATCCCCCCGAGCGACCTCCTGATCCCCCTGACGACGCTCGCCCTGGCCCTGCGCTACGGTCTGCGCACCCTGCGGCATCCGCGGGGACTGGCCCCGCACGAGCGGCTTTCGGGGGTGCGGACGACGGCGCTGCCGCATACGCGGGCGGTGGGGGCGAAGGCATCCGCGGGGCCGTCGCCCCGCCGCCCCCTCCCCGTCAGGCCCGGAGCGATGCCAGTTCCACGACTGTGACGTCCGGCGGCGCCCCGACCCGTACCGGCGGCCCCCAGGCCCCGGCACCGCGGGTGACATACAACTGGGTGTCGCCGTACCGCTCGAGCCCGGCGACGGTCGGATTGGCCAGCGCCGCGACCAGATTGCCGGGCCACATCTGCCCGCCGTGGGTATGGCCGGAGAGCTGGAGATCCACCCCGTGGTCCACCGCGTCATGGATCACCACGGGCTGATGCGCGAGCAGCACCGACGCACGCGACCGGTCGCGGTCGCCGAGCGCCCGCCCGAAGTCCGGCCCCTCGCCCTCGTCCTCCCCCGCCACGTCGTTCACCCCGGCGAGATCGAAGCCGGGCAGCTCGGTCCGCTCGTTCTCCAACGGCCGCAGCCCCAGCTCCCGTACGTGATCGACCCATTGGCGGGCACCGGAGAAGTACTCGTGGTTACCGGTGACGAAGAACGAGCCATGACGGGCCCGCAGCCCTCGCAACGGCTCGGCGGCGGGCCCCAGATCCGCCACGCTGCCGTCCACCAGATCGCCGACGACGGCGATGAGGTCGGGGTTGGTGCGGTTGATCGTCGCGACGATCCGCCGGGTGTGGGCGCGCCCCAGGATCGGCCCGAGGTGAATATCGCTGACGACCGCGATCCGGAACCCGTGCGCGCCGCGTGGCAACTTGGCCAGCGGCACGGTCACCCGTTTCACCCGTGGCCCCCGCAGCACGGTGGCCGTCCCGTACCCCACGGTCCCCGCCGCCACGGCCGTGGCCCCCAAGGCGATCCCCCGCGCAACAACCACCCGCCGCCCGGGGCGCCCCCCGGACCCCCGCGAACCATCGGCGCCACCGGGCGCGTCGGCCGTGCCGGGCGCTTCCGGGCCACCGGGGGTGCGGGTGCTCTGCGGCCCACCGGAGTCACTGGAGACTCCGGCAGCCGCCAGCGGGCCAGGGGCCCCGGGCCCACCCGACATCGCCGAGGCGCCGGAGTCACCGGCGGCGCGGGGCACCCCCGGCCCCCCGGGCGCACCGGGGCTCTGCGGGCCGCCGGAATCGCCGGAGACTCCGGCAGCCGCCAGCTGGCCAAGTTCCCCGGGCTCGCCGGACGCCCCGGACGCCGCCGGGGCCACGGGCGTACCGGCACTCTGCGAGGCGCCCGAATCGCCAGGACCCGCAGCCGCCGCCAGCGGACCAAGATCCCCGGCCCCACCGGCAGCCCCGGACGCCGCCGGGGCGATGTCGGCACCAGCGGCGCGGGGCACCCCCGGCCCACCAGGCTCGGCGGTGCTCTGCGGGCCGCCGGAATCGCCGGAGACTCCGGCAGCCGCCAGCTGGCCAAGATCCCCGGCCCCACCGGACGCCCCGGACGCCGCCGGGGCGACGTCGGCACCGGAGTCACCGGGGGCACCGGCCGTTGCGGCCGGAACTCCGGGGCCTTCCGGGCTGCCGGGCCCACCGGGCGCTTCCGGTGCGACCGGGAGCCCGGAGGAGCCCTCGGCGGCGGCGGGCGCTTGCGGCGCGAGCGGGACGTCGGAGGCGGTACGCCCATCCCGCGAGGCGCCGAGCCGGAGCAGTAGGGGGCGCAGGGCTTCGCCCAGGAGGAGGGCGAGGGTCAGATACAGGAGCAGCGCCAGCCAGAGGTAGCCGGGCCAGGCCAATACGCGCTGGAGCGCGAAGGGCGCTCCGGCGCGGCCCGCGACCAGCGCCCCGACCGTGGTCAGTGGTAGTACGAAGGCCGCCACCGTGCCCGCGCGGCGGGCGAGGCCGCCGGGGGCCGTCGTATCGCGGATCAGCCGCAGCCACAGGTACCGGTGCACCCCCGCGAGCAGCCCGACAACGGCCAGTGCGATCAGCACGAAAAGCACGACCATCCCCGGTCTCTCCCCTTTTGTCCGCCCGTTATCCGTCCGGAACGACTAGCGAAACGACTACTCGGAGGTGTCATTCCTGCGCAGAGCGCGCAGACCACGCAACCCGATCGCCCCAATCGCCGTCCCCAAGAGAAACGAGGTGATCGCGAGCAGCAGATGCACCCAAAAGTACGCGGTGGGGTCGCCGGAGTCGTCGAAGGCCAGACCGCTGCTGTCCTTCCACAGGTTTTTGACAAAGGTGAACCAGATGACCCAGCTCCAGACCCCGAAGGCGAGCAGGAACCAGGACACGGGGCGGCTGAGCTTCATGGTCTCCAGTATGGGCGCAGCCTCGGGTACCTCCACGCGGGGGTCTGACGCCCATACGACGGCGGTCCTGTCGCCGACCACAGCAACGACGGGTACGTTCGCCAACGTGCTGACATGTTCATATGCCCCCACGGATGCCACGGACGCCACGGCCTCCACTGGCACCACCGGCGCCCCGGACGCCACGGCCCCCCGGGCCGCGACCGCCACCCGCCGCCATATCGCCGTATCGCTGACCGCCACGGCCGTCATGGTGCTGTCCGGCCTGCTGCCCGCCGCCCCCGCGTTCGCCGATGACGTGTCCGGCAGCAAGGACGGCCCCGACGCCGTGCAGCCCCCGGCCCAGATGTCCACGATCGGCGGGAAGCGGCTCGGCCGCCCCGGCACCCAGGTGGACCCGAAGGCGGGCGCGCCGCGGCTGCCGAAGGGGCTCAGCGGACGGTCGTGGCTGGTGTCGGACGCCGAGTCGGGCGAGGTGCTGGCGTCGCACAACGCCCACTGGCAGCTGCCGCCCGCGAGCACCCTGAAGATGCTGTTCGCCGACACCGTGCTGCCCAAGCTGCCCAAGGACCAGATGCACAAGGTGCTGCCGTCGGACCTCGCGGGAATGGGCGAGGGCAGCAGCCTGGTCGGGGTCAAGGAGAACTACAGCTACTCGGTCCACGACCTCTGGCTCGGAGTCTTCCTGCGCTCCGGCAACGACGCGGTGCATGTGCTCTCCGCGATGAACGGCGGCAAGCCGAAGACCGTGCAGGAGATGCAGGCGCACGCCCGCCAGCTGAACGCCCACGACACCCATGTGGTCACCCCGGACGGTTACGACGAGAAGGGCCAGGTCAGCAGCGCGTACGACCTCACGCTCTTCGCCCGCTCCGGACTCCAGAAGGCGGACTTCCGGGAGTACGCCTCGACGGCGAACGCGAAGTTCCCCGGGGAGTTCAAGAAGGGCAAGGACGGCAAGAAGACCCGCGAGAGCTTCGAGATCCAGAACACCAACCGGCTGCTGACCGGTTTCGGCATCCCGACTTACAAGGGCATCGCCGGGGTCAAGAACGGCTACACGACCAACGCGGGCTCCACCTTCACCGGGGTCGCCCAGCGCGGTAAGCGGGTGTTGCTGGTCACCGTGATGAACCCGCAGAAGTCCGAGCCGAACGAGGTCTACAAGGAGACCGCGAAGCTCTTCGACTGGGGCTTCAAGGCATCCGGCTCGGTGAACCCGGTCGGCACCCTCGTCCGGCCGGGCGCGGCGGGCGCCAACCAGAACCGGACGACCGCGCACGGCAAGGGTACGGACGAGCACACCCAGGCGTCGGTCTCGTCGGATGACGACGGTTCGGGCAAGTGGACGGCGATCGGCATCACGGGCGGCACGCTGGCGCTGCTGGCCGCGGTGGCCTACGCGGTGCACCGCCGCTGGCCGCTGCCGGAGCTGGTGCGGCGGCGCGGCGGCCGGGGCTGAGCCCGGCCCCCTCCGCTCCACCGAACAGGACCAGAGCTCAGTCGAGGGCTCAGTCGAAGGGATTGGCGGGACCGGCGGCTTCGGGCTTGGGCTTCGGCTTGGGCGTCGCGTCGGACCCGCCGCTCCCGCCCGCGCCGCCCGTCCCGCCCTCCTCGACGTTCTCCACGCTCTCCCCGGCGGACCCGGTGGCGGTCCAGGAGGCGCAGTACAGCGTCAGCTTGGCGGTGAAGTTGATCCACAGCAGCAGTGCGATGGGGACGCCGAACGCGCCGTACATGCTCTTGGCCGCCACGTCCCGCAAGTAGCTGCTCAGCAGCAGCTTGAGCAGTTCGAAGCCGATCGCGCCGATGAGCGCGGCGACCACGACGCGGCGGCGCGGCGGTTCGACCCCGGGCAGCCAGGTCAGTACGTAGCACAGCAACAGCAGGTCGGCGGCGACGGCGACCGCGAAGGCGGCGATCCACAGCAGCCAGCCGCCGATGCCGTCCTCGGGGATGCCGAGCGCCCGCGCGATCCCGCCGACGGCGGTGCCCGCGAGCGTCGAGACGGCGAGCGAGACGAGGGCGACGCCGCCGAGGCCGACCAGGACGACCGCGTCCTTGAGCTTGCGGACCACCGGATTGCCGGGGTCCTCCTCCAGCTCCCAGACGGCGCGCAGGCACTCGCGCAGCGAACCCACCCAGCCGATACCGGTGAACAGCAGCAGCGCGCCCGCGACGACCCCGATCGTGCCCGCGTTCTCGACCAGACCGCCCAGGTCGAGCTGACCGGAGATACCGGGGATCTGCTGGGCCAGCTTCGTCTGGAGCTGGTGCATCCGGGACTCGCTGAGCGTCGCGGCGCCGATCGCCGCACCGACGGCGATGAGCGGGAAGAAGGCGAGAAAGCTGATGAAGGTGATCGCGGCGGCGAGCCGGGTCCAGTGGACGCGGTCCAGCCGCTCGTAGGAACGCCAGGCGTGGGTGCGCATCAGCTGGGTGATCGCGGGGCCGACGACTGGCAGCCGGGTCAACCATTCCATGATCAGCAAGTACCCTTCTGCGCGGTTTCACCCCCCGGCACACGGTGAGCTGCACGGAAGGCCGGAGTCCGGGTTCCCCGGAACGCGTACGCATAGCGCGGCAGGCCCGTCTGATCATGACTCTCGCCGCCGACGGGACGTCAGCGGGCACACGGGCTTCCAACACACCGCCCATCACTCGTTCCGGTGAACGTGCCTGACGCGGTGTCGGGCCGTGGGCGTAGGCGTATGTGCGCGGGGGCGTACCTGCCTGGGGGGGGCGTACGAGCCTGGGGGGCGTACGTGCCTGGGGGGCGTACGGAAGAGGGCCCGGCGCGAAGGGGCCTAGCGCGAAGGGGCGGCCGGGCGGGAGAGAGCGGCCTGACGGGGCACCATCGGCGTATCTCCGTCCGTCGGCTCACCCGCCCCGAAGGGGTACTCACGGTCCAGCCGCCACACCCCGTCGGCACCCTGCTCGTAGAGGGCGAAGCCGGTGATCGTCCAGGCCGCCTCGTACTCCTTGAGCTCCGCGAACGCCCGGTCCATGGCCTCCTCGTCGATGCCGTGGGCGACCGTGACATGCGGATGGTACGGGAACTGGAGCTCACGGGCGCACGGTCCGGACGCCGCCCGGATCCGCTCCTGGAGCGCGGCGCACTCCTCCACACCCTCCACGATCTTGACGAAGACGACCGGTGAGAGCGGCCGGAAGGTGCCCGTCCCGTCCAGCCGCATCGGGAAGGGCCGCCCCTCGGCGGCCACTCCGGCCAGATGGTCCTCGATGGCGGGGAGTGCCGCGGCGTCCACCTCGGTGGGCGGCAGCAGGGTGACATGAGTGGGGATGCCATGGGCGGCAGGGTCCCCGAAGCCTGCGCGCCGCCCCTGGAGGTAGCTGCCGTACGGCTCCGGGACCGCGATCGAAACGCCGAGCGTTACGGTCCCCACTGCGTTCTCCCTCCTGGCCCTCCCGGGCTGCTGGGCTCGATGCCGCTGCACCGGTGTCAGTGTGGCGGCTGTGCCGCCTTCGCGGCTAGGTGCCTCGGTCCTTCGGCACACGGGTCCTAGGACCCCCTGGTGGGGGCCCGGCCCCGGGTGTTCGCGCTCGTCTCGCGCAGGCTGCCGGTGCCTCGTACCCGCTGTCAGTGCCTGGCGGGCAGGAAGCCCACCTTGTCGTAGGTGACGGCCAGCGTCTCGGCGGCGACGGCCCGGGCCTTCTCCGCCCCCTTGGCAAGGATCTTGTCCAACGTCCCGGGGTCCGCCAGGTATTCCTGCGTCCGCTCGCGGAACGGTGTCACCCACTCGACCAGGACCTCGGCGAGGTCGGTCTTGAGCGCGCCGTAGCCCTTGCCCTCGTAACGCCGCTCCAACTCCGGGATGGCGGCGCCGGTCAGGGTCGAGTAGATGGTCAGCAGATTGCTGACGCCGGGCTTCTTCTCCTCGTCGAAGCGGATCTCGGTCTCCAGGTCGGTGACCGCGCTCTTGATCTTCTTCGCGGAGACCTTGGGCTCGTCGAGGAGGTTGACGATGCCCTTCGGGGTGGACGCCGACTTGCTCATCTTGATCGTCGGGTCCTGGAGGTCGTAGATCTTCCCGGTCTCCTTGACGATGTACGGCGCCGGGACGGTGAAGGTCTCCCCGAAGCGGCCGTTGAACCGGTCGGCGAGGTCGCGGGTGAGCTCGATGTGCTGACGCTGGTCCTCGCCGACGGGGACGTGGTTGGCCTGGTAGAGCAGGATGTCGGCGACCTGGAGGATCGGGTACGTGAACAGGCCGACGGTCGCCCGGTCGGCGCCCTGCTTGGCCGACTTGTCCTTGAACTGGGTCATCCGCGACGCCTCGCCGAAGCCGGTGAGACAGTTCATCACCCATCCGAGCTGCGCGTGCTCGGGCACATGGCTCTGGATGAAGAGGGTGCAGCGGTCCGGGTCGAGACCGGAGGCCAGCAGCTGGGCGGCGGCGAGACGCGAGTTGGCGCGCAGTTCGGCCGGATCCTGGGGGACGGTGATCGCGTGCAGGTCGACCACGGTGTAGAACGCGTCGTGGGTCTCCTGGAGCGCGACGTACTGCCGGATCGCACCGAGGTAGTTCCCGAGGTGGAAGGAGCCTGCGGTGGGCTGGATACCGGAGAGCGCACGGGGACGATCGAGGACCATGGCACCCATTCTCTCAGGTGTGGAACCCGACTCCGTCCGCCGGTGTATGAAAGGTGTGAGGACGACACGGAGGGCGCGGGAGGGGGACCTCGTCGCGCGGGACGAAGCGGGGATCATCGCGCGGGTGCGCGCCGGGGAGACCGAGGCGTACGCGGAGCTGATGCGGGCGTACGCACCGGTGGCGCATCGCACGGCGGTGCTGCTCGGGGCGGGTGCCGATGCCGAGGACGTGGTGCAGGACGCCTTTGTGAAGGCGTATCTGGCGCTGGGCGGCTTCCGCGGCGGGGCGGCGTTCCGGCCGTGGCTGCTGCGGATCGTCGCCCGGGAGACCAGCAATGCGATCCGCTCGGCGCGTCGGCTGCGGTCGGCGGTCGACCGGGAGGGGGCGCTGGCCGGGGCCGCGACCATACCGGAATCGGACGACCCGGCCGCGATGGCGATGGCGGGTGAGCGGCGGACCCGGCTGATGGCCGCCCTGGACCAGCTGAGCGCGCCACAGCGGCGGGTGGTGATCTACCGCTATCTGCTGGATCTGGACGAGGCGGAGACGGCGGAGGCGCTGGGCTGGCCGCGGGGCACGGTGAAGTCCCGGCTGAGCCGTGCGCTGAGACGGCTGGAGTTGCTGCTCGGTCCGGAGACGGAGGAGTCGGAGCGGGACCGGAGCGACCAGGGCGCGTGTGGTGCGCGTGCCGGGCGGAGTGCGCGGGGCGGGCGGGATGCCCGTGCCGCGCGGGGAGGCGGACCATATGGCCGGAATACGGGAGGCGGGGCCGGGCGGCGGCCCGGCCGGGCTGCCGGAGGAGTTGCGGGCGCTGGGGCGCGCGCTGGACGGGCCGCCGGGCGTGTCGCCCCGGGGCGAGCCGGATGAGCCGGACGGGCCGGGTGAATCGCATGGGGGCGAGACGGTGGTGGAGCGGGTGATGGCCCGGATCATGGGCCTGCCGGTGCCGGTGCCGCCGGATCGCGGGCGGATCCGGGAGGAGCAGTGGTGGCGGGCCATACCCGGCCTGTCGGCCGGGCAGGGCACCGTCAACGCTGTGAGCTCCGTGAGCGGTTCCGGGACTTCCGGGAGCCCTGGCGGCCCCGGGAGCTCCGGCGGCCCCAGCAGCCCCGGGAGTTCCGGCGACCCTCGGAGCCCTGGGAGCCCTGGGAGCCCTGGGAGCTCCGGCGGCTCTGCGAGCTCCCTGGGCTCCGGTGGGTCAGCGGGTGACTCAGGGGGCGAGGTCAGTCGGTCGGCAGACCCGGGGCCGGGTGGGCCGCCATCAGCTCGGCGACCTCGCTCCTGATCTTGGCGAGACCGGCCGTGTCACCGCTCCTGGCGGCGGTCACCCCGCGGTCGATCCAGTCGGCCACGGCGGTCATCTGCGCGGTGCCCAGTCCGCGAGAGGTCAGGGAGGGGGTGCCGATGCGGATCCCGGACGGGTCGAAGGGCTTGCGCGGGTCGAAGGGCACGGTGTTGTAGTTCACCACGATCCCGGCCTCGTCCAGGGCCTTGGCCGCCACCTTGCCCGGCACCTCCTTGGGGGTGAGGTCCATCAGGATCAGATGGTTGTCGGTGCCACCGGAGACCAGGTCGAATCCGCGGGCGAGCAGCGCCTCGGCCAGGGCCTTGGCGTTGGCGACCACGGCGTGGGCGTAGTCCCGGAAGGCGGGCTGGGCGGCCTCGTGGAGGGCCACGGCGATGGCGGCGGTGGTCTGGTTGTGCGGACCGCCCTGGAGCCCTGGGAAGACGGCCTTGTCGATGGCCTTGGCATGGGTCTCGCGGGCCATCAGCATCGCGCCGCGCGGGCCGCGCAGGGTCTTGTGGGTGGTGGTGGAGACGACGTCGACATGCGGCACCGGGGAGGGGTGGGCCCCACCCGCGACCAGTCCGGCGATATGCGCGATATCGGCCACCAGCACGGCGTCCACCTCGCGGGCGATCTCCGCGAAGGCGGCGAAGTCGATCGTGCGGGGCACGGCGGTGCCACCGCAGAAGATCAGCTTGGGCCGCTCCTTGCGGGCCAGATCCCGCACCTCATCGAAGTCGATCATGCCGGTGTCCTGGCGCACCCCGTACTGGACACCGCGGAACCAGGAGCCGGTGGCGGAGACGCCCCAGCCATGGGTGAGATGGCCGCCCATCGGCAGGGACATACCCATCACGGTGTCGCCGGGCTCGGCGAAGGCGAGATAGACGGCGAGGTTGGCGGGTGAGCCGGAGTAGGGCTGGACGTTGGCGTGGTCCGCGCCGAAGACGGCCTTGGCGCGGTCGACCGCCAGGGTCTCCACCTGGTCGATGACCTGCTGGCCCTCGTAGTAGCGGCGGCCAGGGTAGCCCTCGCTGTACTTGTTCTGGAGCACCGTGCCCGACGCCTCAAGTACGGCCCCGGAGACGTAGTTCTCGCTGGGGATCAGCCGCAGGGTCTCGGACTGGAGCAGTTCCTCGGCGCCGACGAGGGCGGCGAGTTCGGGGTCGGACGCGGAGAGGGCGGGATGGGAAAGGGGCAGGCTCATGGCGATCCTCCGGGGCGATCGGTGGTGATCCGGTCGTGCTCCCGGGGTGCCCAGGCGGGCGGCACCTCGTGGCGCTGGGGCCGCACACCGCTTCCTCGTGGTCGCTTCCACGCTCGGCTCGCCAGTCACGGTGCGCACCCCCACTCTAGTAGGCAGCCCCTCCCTCGCGGACTGCCGGCCCGAGCCGACCCGCCGTCCCGGCCGAGACATGGCCCGGCCCCGAAGGGAGTACGCGTTGTCCAGCCCCGACCCCAGCACCCCCCGCACGCCCGGCACCGCCCGCATCACCCCGCGCACCCGGCGCGCCCTGGCGGCGGCGGAGGCCCATAGCGCGCACAACTACCACCCGCTGCCGGTGGTGATCGCGTCGGCGGAGGGCGCGTGGATGACCGATATCGAGGGCCGCCGCTATCTCGATCTGCTCGCCGGGTACTCCGCGCTCAACTTCGGGCATGGCAACCACCGGTTGATCGAGGCGGCCAAGGCGCAGCTGGAGCGGGTCACGCTCACCTCGCGCGCCTTCCATCACGACCGCTTCGGGGCGTTCTGCGCGGAGCTGGCGCGGCTGTGCGGGATGGAGATGGTACTGCCGATGAACACCGGGGCGGAGGCGGTCGAGACGGCGGTGAAGACCGCCCGGAAGTGGGGTTACCGGATCAAGGGCGTCCAGGACGGCCGGGCAAGGATCATCGTCGCGGAGAACAACTTCCACGGCCGGACGACCACCCTCATCAGCTTCTCCACCGATCCGGAGGCCCGGGCCGGCTACGGCCCCTACACCCCCGGCTTCGAGATCGTTCCGTACGGCGATCTGACGGCGATGGAGGCCGCGATCGACATGGCCCCGGCGGACACCGTGGCCGTGCTGCTGGAGCCCATCCAGGGCGAGGCGGGGGTGCTGGTGCCGCCGCCCGGCTATCTGGCCGGGGTCCGGGAGCTGACCCGGTCGCGGAAGGTGCTGTTCATCGCGGACGAGATCCAGTCCGGGCTGGGGCGCACCGGGGCGACCTTCGCCTGTGAGCAGGAGGGGGTGGTCCCGGATGTCTATGTGCTGGGCAAGGCGCTGGGCGGCGGGGTGGTGCCGGTGTCGGCGGTGGTGTCCTCCGCCGAGGTGCTCGGGGTCCACCGGCCCGGGGAGCACGGTTCGACCTTCGGCGGCAATCCGCTGGCCTGCGCGGTCGCCCTGGAGGTGATCGCCCTGCTGCGGACCGGGGAGATCCAGCGGCGGTCGGCGGAGCTGGGTGAGCGGCTCCACCACGAGCTGGGGCTGCTGAAGGCGGCGGGGCGGGTGGACGAGGTGCGCGGCCGGGGGCTGTGGGCGGGGGTGGACATCCCCGCCGCCCTGGGCACCGGGCGGCAGGTTTCCGAGCGGCTGATGGAGCGCGGCGTTCTGGTCAAGGACACCCGTGGCGCCACGATCCGGATCGCCCCGCCGCTGGTGATCGACGAGGAGGATCTGCTGTGGGGTCTGGAGCAGCTCAGGGCGGTGCTGTCGGCGTGAGAGGACGCGGATCAGAGGATCACATGCGGCAGGAAGCGCGCGTACTCATCGGTGATCAGCCCCGCCGACTCCCGGATGCCGAGCCCGGCCGCCTCGTCCTCCACGACCCAGGCGCCGAGCACCACCCGGTTGCCGTCGATATCCGGCAGCGGGGCCAACTCCTGGTAGCAGCACGGCTCCTCGCGGACCACGGGCTCCTCCCCCGGCCGGTGCACGGTGACCCCCGCGCCCTCCCGGCCGAGCAGCGGCTTGGCCACATAGCCCGTCGTCCGGGCCAGTTCACGGGGGCCGTCGAGATAGGAGGGCAGCAGATTCGGATGACCGGGGTAGAGCTCCCAGACCACGGCCAGCAGGGCCTTGTTGGAGAGCAGCATCTTCCAGGCGGGTTCGATCCACAGGGTGGATCCGGTGCCGCCGCCGTTGTCCAGCGTGTCCAGCACATGCGAGCCGAAGCGGTCGGTGACCAGCCACTCCCAGGGGTAGAGCTTGAAACAGGCGCGGATGAAGCCGAGTTTGCGGTCCACGAAGCGGCCGGAGAGCCCCTGCCAGCCGATGTCCTCCACGGAGATCGCCTCGGTGGCCAGCCCCGCCTGTTCGGCCGTCTCCCGCAGATAGGCGACCGTCATCAGGTCCTCGCCCAGTTCATCCCCGGCCGAGTGCGCGAAGTACAGGGGGGTGCCGGGCGGCAGCAGCGCGGCCTGTCCGCGCCAGGCGTCCACCAGCCGTTCGTGCAGCGAGTTCCACTGGTCGGCGCCGGGGAAGCGGTCCTCCATCCAGAACCACTGCGCACTGGCCGCCTCCACCAGCGAGGTCGGGGTGTCGGCGTTGTACTCCAGCAGTTTGGGGGCGGAACCACCGTCGTAGCGGAGGTCGAACCGGCCGTAGACGCTGGGCTGTTCGGCCCGGCGGTACCAGGACTCGGCGATCAGTCCGGCCAGCCGGGGATCGTCGATGCCCAGCTCCCCGAAGCGGTCGCGCTCCACGATGTGCCCGGCGGCCGCCAGACACATTCGGTGCAGCTCCTCCACCACCTCCTCCAGCGCCTCGACCTCGGACAGCGAGAAGGAGTAGTAGGCGCTCTCGTCCCAGTAGGGGCGCAGCGAGCCGTCCGGGTAGCGGGTCAGCGGATAGATGACCCCCTGTTCCTCGACCGTGGCCTGCCAGCCGGGGCGGGGGTCGATCGTATGGCGCTTCATGGCTCAGCCGCCGCCCGAGCCGGAGCAGCCGAAGCCGCCCCGGTCGG
Organism: Streptomyces sp. NPDC048636; assembly: GCF_040650655.1. Classification (NCBI taxonomy): domain Bacteria; kingdom Bacillati; phylum Actinomycetota; class Actinomycetes; order Kitasatosporales; family Streptomycetaceae; genus Streptomyces; species Streptomyces sp. NPDC048636. Next base: position 100,328 of record NZ_JBEZHR010000003.1, read on the forward strand.
CGGCCTGGCTCTTGTCGAAGGTGCCGTAGTCGGCCCAGCGGCCGGTCACATCGGCGTCGTAGTACCAGTCGCCGTCGATGCCCTTCTTGCCGCGCTTCGTGGCGGTCGAGGAGCCCTTGCAGGCGCTGGAGTCCACGATGCGGTAGCCGTTCAGCGCGTCGTAACTGTCGCGGTCCACACAGCGTTTGTCCGGTTCGGAGCCGCAGGAGGTCAGGGCCGCCGCCAGCGCGCCCATACTGCCCAGGATCACCGTGCTCGACCGCAGTCGGCGTGGAATTGCGCGCGCCATCGAATGTCCTCCCCCGTGGTGTGGACCGTCCACCCTAGAGGGGTTGATCATCCATCCGTGCGCCGGGGTCGCTCAGGGCAGGACCCGGCACAGCGCCTCGATCGCACCCGAGAAGGCGTGGTCAGGAGGGGTTCCGTAGGCGAAGACCAGCGCGTCCCGCAGCTCCTCTCCGGCCTCCGGATGCCGGAAGCGGGCCAGACCGTGCAGGGCCAGCCCCTGCCAGGCCGCGCCCTGGACGACCGATCGCTCGGTGCCCGGCGGGAGTTCGAGCACCGCGTGCAGCCCGGCCGCGATCCCGGTGACCTCCACCTCCGGGGCCCGGTCGGCAAGCGCCGCCACCAACTGGTCGCGGCGGCGCCGGTAGCGCAGCCGCATCCCGCGCAGATGGCGGTCGTAGCCGCCGGAGTCCATGAACTCCGCGAGGGTCAGCTGGTCCAGGGCGCCCGACTGCCACTCCCCCGTCCCCTTCAGCGCCAGCAGCGCGTCCATGAGATGGTCGGGCACCACCATCCAGGCGATCCGCAGCCCGGGCGCCAGGCTCTTGCTCGCCGTGCCCAGATAGACCACCCGCTCCGGGTCGAGCCCCTGGAGCGCCCCGACCGGCTGGCGGTCGTAGCGGAACTCCCCGTCGTAGTCGTCCTCCAGCACCAGTCCGCCGGTCCGCGCGGCCCAGTCCACCACCGCCGCCCGGCGGTCGGGGTCGAGCGAGACCCCGGTGGGGAACTGGTGCGCCGGGGTCAGCAGCGCGGCCCGTACCCCGCTCCGCCGGTCCAGCTCCGCCACGTCCGCGCCGTGGCCGTCCACCGGCAGCGGCACGGTGTCCAGTCCGGCCCGGCGCATCACGTTCCAGTGGAGGTCCAGCCCGTACGACTCGACCGCCACCGCCCGGTGTCCGGCCTGCCGCAGCACCCGGCTGAGCACCGCGAGCCCCTGGATGAACCCCGCGCAGACCACGATCCGTTCGGGCGCGGCCCGTACCCCACGGGCCCGCGCCAGATAGTCGGCCAGTACCCGGCGCAGCTCGATCCGGCCGCGCGGCTGCCCGTAGCCGAAGGCCTCGCTCGGCGCGGCGGTGAGCGCGCGCCGGGCGGCGGAGAGCCAGGCCGACCGGGGGAAGGAGGCGACATCCGGCGACCCGGGCGTCAGGTCGTAGCGGGGCCGGGCGGCGGCCCGGGGTGTGCGCGGCGGTGCGGGCTCCGCCGGCACCACCCGCCGTGCCACCCGGGTGCCCGAGCCCTGGCGGGCGGTCAGCCAGCCCTCGGCCACCAGTTCCCCGTAGGCGTCGGCCACCGTGTTGCGGGCGATGCCGAGGTCCACCGCGAGCGAGCGGGAGGAGGGCAGCCGGGTGCCGGGCGCGAGCCGCCCCTCGCGTACCGCATCGCGCAGCGAGCGGACCAGCGCCGCCCGCACCCCCGCTCCGCCGCCCCGGTCCAGTTCCAGATGCAGATCCGCGCCCGCCACATGGGCGCCCCTCGCAGGTGCCGAGGAGCGATTGGCCCAGGAATCCTCCATGGGAATGGACCATACCGCTGGGCTACTGGAGCTCTAGCGTGGAGGTCATGACGACGCACAAAAGCACCGAAAGCACACCCCGGATGCACTTCGCGCAGGCCGCGCCCGAGGTCTACAAGGCCATGGTCCAGCTCGACGCGGCGGCGCGTAAGGGCCTGGACCCGGAGCTGGTCGAGCTGGTCAAGATCCGTGCCTCCCAGATCAACCACTGCGCGTTCTGCATCGATATGCACATCAAGGACGCCCGCGCCGCGGGGGAGTCCGAGGAGCGGATCTATCTGCTCAACGCCTGGGAGGAGGCCGGGGAGACCTACACCCCCAAGGAGCGGGCGGCGCTCGCCCTGACCGAGGCGGTCACCGTCCTGACCGACGGCTTCGTCCCGGACGAGGTCTATGACCCCGCCGCCACCCACTTCGAGGGCCAGGAGCTGGCCCAGCTGATCGCGATGATCCTCACCATCAACGCCTGGAACCGGATCGGCGTGACCACCCGCATGGCCCCCGGCGCCTACACACCCGGATGACAATGGACTTCCGCACGCTCCACCACCATGCGACCACCGAAGCACCGCTGGTCCTCCCGGGCCCGTGGGACGCCGCCTCGGCCCGCGTCTTCGCCGACACGGGCTTCCCCGCCCTGGCGACGCCGAGCGCGGGGGTCTCGGCGGCCCTCGGCCATGACGACGGCGGCACCCCACCGCAGGAGATGTTCGACGCGGTGGCCCGTATCGTGCGCGCCGTGGACGTACCGGTCTCGGCGGATATCGAGAGCGGCTATCGGCTCGCCCCGCCCGAACTGGTCGAACGGCTCCTGGAGACGGGCGCCGTGGGCTGCAATCTGGAGGACTCCGAGGCGGGCCAGCTCCTCGATCCGGTGTACCAGGCGGACCGGCTGGCGGCGGTACGGGCCGCGGCGGGACCGGAGTTGTTCCTCAACGCCCGCGTCGACACCTTCGTCCACGGCCGGGGCGACATCGACGACGCCCTCGCCCGCGCCCGGCTCTACGTCGAGGCGGGCGCGGACGGTATCTACCCGATCATGGCGCCGCCGGAGCTGCTGCCCCGGCTGGCCGCCGCGATCGATGTCCCGCTCAACGCGGCGGCGTTCCGCCCGGACGGCCCCTCCCCCGCGGAGCTGGGCCGGCTCGGCGCGACCCGTGTCACCTTCGGCCCCCGGCTCCTCCGCGAAACGATGGCCCACACCGCGCGGTTGGCCCGATCCCTGCGGAGCCGACCGGACTGACGGACTGACCGGGGAGAGCGCGGCGCCCCCGCCGGTCATCGACCGGCGGGGGCGCGCAGCATGGAAACCGGGTCACCGCGACTGCGTCACGGCAGCCACTTCTTCCACACCTCCGGGTGTTTCTTGACCCACTTCTCGGCCGCGTCCTGCGCGGAGAGACCGTCCGAAGCCACCATCTCCGAGACCTCGTTCTGGTCGTCCTTCGTCCAGTGGAACTTCTTCAGGAACGCCGCCGCCTTGCCGCCCTCCTTCGCGAAGTCAGCGTTGAGGTACTTCTGAAGCGGCGTGGTCGGGTACGCGCAGTCGAAGCTCTTCGGATCCTCGGCGCCCTTCTCGGCGCACTTGTCCGTGTACTTCGGCAGCTTCACCTCGACCATCGGCACCTGGTTGAACAGCCACTGCGGCTCGTACCAGTAGGTCAGGAACGGCTTCTTCGCCTTGGCGAACTGCTTTATCTGGGTGATCTGCGCCGCTTCCGAACCCGCGAAGATCACCTGGTAGTTCAGCTTCAGGTTCTCCACCAGCGCCTTGTCATTGGTGACATAGGACGGCGAACCGTCCAGGAGCTGGCCCTTGCCGCCGCTCTCCGCGGTGCGGAAGGTCTTCGCGTACTTGTTGAGGTTCCTCCAGTCCAGGACGTCCGGATGCTTGTCGGCGAAGTACTTCGGCACGAACCAGCCGATATGGCCGGTGACACCGAGACCTCTGCCCTTCGCGATCGTCTTCTTGTCCTTGACGTAGCGCTGTTCCTGCTCCGGGTGGCCCCAGTCCTCCAGGATGGCGTCCACCCGGCCCTGGCTCAGCGCGTCCCACGCCGGAATCTCGTCCACCTGGACGGTGTCGACGTGGTAGCCCAGCTCATGCTCCAGCAGATACTGGGCGACGGCCACGTTGGCCTGTGCCCCGACCCAGGACTGGACGGAGAGCGTCACGCTCTTCGCGCCGCCCACATTGGCGTACGGCGAGGACTGCTTGCTCATGTCCGCCGCGCCGCAGCCGGTCGCGGTGAGCAGGACCGAGGTCCCGAGGGCGGCCATCAGCACCTTGTTCCGTGTGCGTGCCATGTCAGGACCCCTTCTTCTCACGCCGGGAGGTCGGCTGTGTCACCCGGTCCAGCATCAGACCGAGGCAGACGATCGCCGCACCCGCGACCAGACCGGTGGCCAGATCGCCCTGCGCCAGGCCGAACAGCACGTCGTAGCCGAGCGCGCCCGAGCCGACCAGGCTGCCGATGACGACCACGGCCAGCACCAGCACCACACCCTGGTTGACGGCGAGCAGCAGTGCCGGGCGGGCCAGCGGCAACTGGACCTGGCGCAACTGCTGCCCCCGGGTGGCGCCGAGCGAGCGCGCCGCCTCCAGCGCGGCCGGGTCGACGTTCCGGAGCCCCTGGGTGGTGATGCGGATGACGGCGGGCAGCGCGTAGACGATGGCCGCTGCCGCCGCCGGGGCGCGGCCGACGTCGAACAGCGCGACCACGGGGATCAGATACACAAACTGCGGCATCGTCTGGCACACGTCCAACACCGGTCGCAGCAGCCGCTCCAGCCGCGCGCTGCGCGCGGCCCAGATGCCGATCGCGAAACCGAGGATCAGCGTGACGACGACGGCCGCCAGCACCTGGGACAGGGTGTCCAAGGACGACTGCCACACGCCGAGCACGCCGATCGCGGCCATGGCGCCGGTGGCGGTCAGCGCGGTGGCCCAGGTGCCGACCAGCCAGGCCAGTGCCGCGACGATCAGCAGGACTCCGTACCACGGGATGCCCTGAAGCCCCTCGCGCAGCGGGTTGAGGACCCACTTGAGGTAGTCCCCGGCCCAGTCGGCGGTGCCGCCGATGACCGGCACTCCGGTGTAGAGGTGGTCGACTATCCATTCCTTGAACCGGTTGACGGGCTCCTCGATGGCGACGGTCCAGCCGCCCGGCCAGGTCTGGGAGCCGATCAGCCGTCCGGCGACGGTGATGACAGCGGTGATCACCGCGACGCCCGCCCACGCGGGCCAGCCGCGCAGCAGCCGGGGTCCGCCCTCGGCCGGGGGCGCGCCGAGCCGCTCGCCAGCCGATCCGACGGTGCGGTCCATCACGACGGCGAGCAGGACGATCGGGATGCCGGCGGCGAGCGCCTTTCCGACATCGACGGTCGACAGCGCCTGGTAGACGCGGTCACCGAGACCGCCACCACCGATCACGGACGCGATCACGGCCATGGACAGCGCCATCATGATCGTCTGGTTGACGCCCAGCAGCAGTTCCTTGCGGGCCAGCGGTAGCCGGGCCGACATCAGTCGCTGCCGCCAGGTCGCGCCGAGCGAGGCCACGGCCTCCAGCACCCCGGCGTCCGCGCCGCGCAGGCCGAGGGCGGTGAGCCGGGCCATGGGCGGAGCCGCGTAGATCACGGTGGCCAGCACCGCGCCGGGCACACCGTTGCCGAAGATCATCACGACCGGCAGCAGATACGCGAACGCGGGCAGCACCTGCATGGTGTCGAGCACCGGCCGTTGCGCCCGGTACGCCCATTCCGAGAGGCCGCCGGCCAGGCCCAGCAGCCCGCCGATGACGACGGACGCGGTGACGGCGACGGCCATCAGCGCGAGCGTCTGCATCGTCGGCACCCACATGCCCAGCAGTCCGCAGACGGCGAAGGACACGAGGGTCGTCACCGCGACCCGCACCCCGGCGACCCGCCAGGCGACCAGGGTCAGACCGGCGGTGACACCGGCCCAGCCGAGGGCCAGCAGGGCGACGTAGACGGCGCGGACGCCGATGATGATGGCCTGGCTGATGTGGCCGAAGAAGTAGAGGAAGATCCAGTGGCTGTCGCGGTTGTCGAGGATCCAGTCGCTGGCCTTCTCCAGCGGACCGGAGACATCGACGGTCAGCGCGCCCGGCCAGCTTCCGCTGTGCCACGTGGCGTGTGCGAGCGGCACCAGCACGGCGGCCAGCACCAGCAGCAGCGCCAGCTTGCGGACGGCGTGATGACCGGCGGCCAACCGCCACAGGCTCGGCCGCTCCTCGGTCTCAGGGGTCTGCGGGGCCGCGGTCTTCTCGGCGGCCGGGGACGTGGTCGTGGCGGTCATACACACCTCCCGGTGTCAGCACGCCCCCCGGCGGCCCGATGCGCTCTTCTCATGCGGCACCCGCCTTGGCACGGCCGTCCTCGCGGTCCAGTCCGGCGACCACGTCGAGCAGACAGGCGTGGTCGACGACGCCCAGGCAGCGGCCGTCCTCGACGACGCGGGCCGGTCCGCCGGTCCTGGCCACGGCCTCGATCGCGTCGGCCACGGTGGTGGTGGGCGCCAGCGCGGGGCCGTCCTCGGCCTCCCCGCCGACCGCGGGGCGCATCGCCCGTCGCACGGTCAGCACCTGCTCACGCGGCACATCGCGGACGAAGTCCCGTACGTAGTCGTCGGCCGGGGAGCCGACGATCTCCTCGGGGGTGCCGAGCTGGACGATCCCGCCGTCGCGCATCAGCGCGATCCGGTCGCCGAGCCGCAGCGCCTCGCTGAGGTCGTGGGTGATGAAGACCATCGTGCGGCCCTCTTCGTGGTGCAGGCGGATGACCTCTTCCTGCATATCCCGGCGGATGAGCGGGTCCAGCGCGCTGAACGGCTCGTCGAACAGCAGCACCTCGGGGTCGACCGCGAGGGCGCGGGCGAGTCCGACACGCTGCTGCTGACCGCCGGAGAGCTGGCCGGGGCGGCGCCGCTCGAGACCGGTGAGACCGACCTTCTCCACCACCTCGGCGGCCTTGGCGCGGCGTTCGGCCTTGCCCACGCCCTGGATCTCCAGACCGTAGGCGACGTTGTCCAGCACCGAGCGGTGCGGCAGCAGTCCGAAGTGCTGGAAGACCATGGCGGCCCGGTGGCGGCGCAGATCGCGCAGCCGGTTCTTGTCCATGGCGAGCACATCCTCGCCGTCGATGCTCAGCTCACCGGCGGTGGGCTCGATCAGCCGGGTCAGACAGCGCACCAGGGTGGACTTACCGGAGCCGGACAGCCCCATGACCACGAAGACCTCGCCCGGCTGGACGTCGAAGGAGACGTCCCGGACGGCGGCGGTGCAGCCGGTGCGGTCACGCAGCTCCGCCGCGGAAAGCTCGGCCTCCGCCGAGCCGGGTATCCGGTCGGCCTTGGGTCCGAAGACCTTCCACAGGCCACGGACGGAGAACACGGGCTTGCCGTTGTTCTCGGACTTCTCAGGGGTTTCGGGGGTCTCGGGGACCAGGGTCGCGGACATCAGGCGTCACCTCCGGGAGCGGGTTGCGGGGCTCGGTCCCGGGATCGGTGCCGGTCCTGGGTGAGCAGTTCTGCGCACTTCTCGCCCACCATCAGAACGCCGATCATCGGGTTCACCGCGGGCATGGTGGGGAACACGGACGCGTCGGCGATACGTACGCCGTCCAGTCCGCGAATCCTCAGGTCGGGGCCGACCACGGCCTGCTCGTCCGTGGTGGCGCCCATCCGGCAGGTGCCCGCCGGGTGGTACACGGTGTGCGCGACCTTACGGGCGTACTCGCTGATCTCCTCGTCCGAGGTGATCTCCGGCCCGGGGCACACTTCGCGCTTCAGCCAGCCCGCGAGCGGTTCGGCCTTGGCGATCTCCCGGGCGATCCGGATGCCGTCGACCAGGGTGCGGCCGTCGTAGTCCTCCTCGTCCGTGAAGTAGCGGAAGTCCAGGGCGGGCTTCACGGCCGGGTCGGCGCTGGTGAGGTAGAGCCGGCCGCGGCTGCGCGGCTTGGGGATGTTGGGGGTCATCGACACACCGTGCTCGGGCTTCTCGTAGCCCAGCCGCTCGGGGTTGTCGGTGAACGGGATCTGGTAGAAGTGGAACATCAGGTCCGGACCCCGGGATTCGGGGTCGCGCCGGATGAACAGACCCGCGTCGGAATCCATCGCGGAGTTGTCCGGGATCGGGCCGTCCGTCTCCCACACGATCACCGACTCGGGGTGGTCGAGCAGATTCTCGCCGACGCCCGGCAGATCGTGGACGACCGGGATGCCCAGCGCCTCCAGATCGGCCTTGGGGCCGATACCGGAGTGCATCAGCAGCCGCGGGGTGTCCACCGCGCCCGCGCAGACCAGCACTTCGCGCGCCGCCTCGACCAGGAGTTCCTCGCCGTCCTTGGTGCGCACCCGCACCCCGGTGGCACGGCCGGTCTCGTCCAGCTCCAGCCGGTACGCCCAGGTCTCCAGCATCAGATGGAGATTGGGCCGGTCCAGGAAGGGGTGGAGATAGGCGACCGACGCCGAGGAGCGCTTGTTGTCCTCCGGGTGGTAGGCGAGGTCGAAGAAGCCGACGCCCTCGTGGAACGGCTTCTTGTTGAAGCCCTCCACCCGCGGCACCCCGGCGGCGACCTGGGCGGCCTCGACGAAGTCACGCGCGATGGCGTTCCGGTCCTTCTCGTCGACCGCCACGATGTTGTTGCGCAGCCGGTCGAAGTACGGGTCCATGGCCGTGGCGTCCCAGCCTTCGGCACCGGCCTCGGCCCACTCGTCCCAGTCGCCCGGCAGCGGCTTGAAGGAGATCAGGGTGTTGTGCGAGGAGCATCCGCCGAGCACCCGCGCCCGGCTGTGCCGGATGTGGGAGTTGCCGCGCGGCTGCTCGGTGGTGGGGTAGTCGTAATCCAGGTCGCCACCGAGCAGACCGAGCCAGCGGCGCAGGGTGAGGACATCGGGGCGGTCCGTGTCGGTCGGCCCACCCTCGATGACGGCGACGCGGATGTCCGGGTCCTCCGTGAGCCGGGAGGCGATCACCGACCCGGCGGTGCCGCCGCCGATCACGACGTAGTCGTAGCCTTCAGGTACGGACATGGTGGGGGTTACTCCTCGCGGTCTTGCAGGGGCCCGCGACAGCGCGGGCCGTGGGGCCGACGCCCCTGGGGGTGGGGGTGGATCTCGGTGCGGAACCGCCGGACGCCCTCACCGGACGCGGCCGGACCCTGGTCCTCGGGGCGGACCGGGCCCGGCGCTGCCCGGAAGGGGCGTCGGCGATGACGTGTCAGCCGCCGAACCAGCGCACCGGGCTGGGCCGCAGGTTCTCGTAGACATGCTTGGACTCCCGGTATTCGGCCAGCCCGGACGGGCCGAGCTCACGCCCCACCCCGGACTTACCGAATCCGCCCCATTCGGCCTGCGGCAGATACGGGTGGTAATCGTTGATCCACACGGTGCCGTGCCGCAGCCGCGCGGCGACGCGGCGGGCCCGTGCGGTGTCGGCGGACCAGACGGCGCCGGCGAGTCCGTACTCCGTGTCATTGGCGAGTGTGACGGCCTCGTCCTCGGTCTGGAAGGACTCGACCGTCAAAATCGGCCCAAACGTCTCCTCGCGCACCACCCGCATCTCGCGGTGGCACTGATCGAGGATGGTCGGCAGGTAGAAGTAGCCGGTGGCGGGACGGACCGAGGACGCCTCGGGCTGCTTGCCGCCGCAGCGCAGCAGCGCGCCCTCCTCCAGCGCGGAGGCGACATACGCCTCGGTCTTGTCCAGCTGCTGGGCGGAGACCAGGGGGCCGCATTCGACGCCCTCCTCGGTGCCGCGGCCCAGCTTGATCTTCTCGGCGCGACGGGCCAGCTCGGCCACGAAGCGCTCCCGCACCGACTCCTCGATGATCAGGCGGGCACCGGCGGAGCAGACCTGGCCGCTGTGGATGAACGCGGCGTTCAGCGCCTGGTCGACGGCGGTGTCAAAGCCCTCGGCGGTGGCGCAGGCATCGGCGAAGACCACATTGGGGTTCTTGCCCCCGAGCTCGAGGGCGACCTTCTTCACGGTCGGCGCGGCGGCCTGGGCCACCTTGGTCCCGCTGACCAGGCCACCGGTGAAGGACACCAGGTCCACATCCGGGTGCTCGGACATCCGGGCGCCGACGGGGTCGCCCGCACCGGTCACCACATTGGCCACACCGTCCGGAAGCCCGGCCTCGGCCAGCAGCTTCACCAGGTGGACGGTGGACAGCGGGGTCACTTCACTGGGCTTGATCACGAAGGTGTTGCCCGCCGCCAGCGCGGGGGCCACCTTCCAGCTGGCCTGGAGCAGCGGATAGTTCCAGGGGGTGATCATCGCGCAGACGCCGACCGGCTCATGGACCACGACGCTGTGCACATCGGGGGTGCCCGCGTCCACCACACGCCCGGCGGATTCGCCCATGACCAGCTCGGCGAAGTAGCGGAAGGCGTTGGTCACGTCATCGACGTCGACCCGGCCCTCCTCCAGGGTCTTACCGGTGTCCCGGCTCTCGATGAGCGCGATGGTCTCCCGGTCGCGCTGGAGCAGATCGGCCACGCGTCGCAGCAGCGCGGCCCGCTCGGCCACCGGGGTACCGGGCCAGGGGCCCTGGTCGAAGGCGCGCCGCGCGGCGGCGATGGCCGCGTCGGTGTCTTCGGCGCCACCCTCGGCTACCACGGCGAGGGTCTTGGCGTCCGCGGGGTCGAGGACCTCCCGCTGCGCGCCGGATGCGGCCGCCCGCCACACCCCGTCCACATGAATGGTCTCGACTGCCGACACGTCGTTCTGCCTTCCGGTTCTGCGGTCTTTCCCACTGGCCACGCCAGCAACAAGGACCCCTAACCCAAAGGGGCGAACGTATGCGTACTTCATCAGGAAAAGTGGCCGGGCTCACGTCACGGGGGGTTGCGGTCCGGTCACGAAGCTGTGCAGTAGGCCGTGGGGCAGAAGGTGTCCAGGGCCGCCTGGTGGACCTCCTGCTCACTCGCCCGGTCCCCGGAAGCACCGATGACCAGCACCGCGTACATCGTGCCGCCGGGTGCGGAGAAGCGCCGGTCCATGATCCGGCGGTGGCCGTCGCTGGTGCTCCGGTACGTGTACTCCAGCTCGGCGGGGTCCATCGCGGCGGTGCCGAGCGGAGCCAGGGTGACCTGCTCATAGTCGCGGTGGCGGGAGGCCAGCCGCTCGGCCTCCCGGGCCGACTCGTACGGGGTGGCCTCGGGGCCGTGCAGCTCGAAGACCTGGATCTTGGTGCTGCCGTCGGACGAGGTGTAGAAGACGCTGGGGCCCTCGACGGTGCGCTCCCAGCCGTCCGGGACAGCGAGGTGGAACCCGGCCGGATCGCTCTGGGTGCTGTACCCCGCGGGCGGATCGCCTCCGGTGAACGACGGCGAGGAGGAGGACGGGGAGGACGGCGTCCCGAACGGGGTGGCCGACGGCGAGGGCACCCCCGGCAGATCCGTGGGCACATCCGTGGGCGCCCCGGTCTCGGGGGCGGGTGTGGGCAGGCTGTCCGGCGACGGGACGTCCGGGGCCGCGGTCGGCGAGGGGCTCTCGGTCACCCCCGGCAGCGGACCGGCCCGGTATCCGGTGTCCCCGTCATCCCCGAACGCCACCCAGCCGGAGAACGCGGCCCCCACGGACAGGAAGACCGCGACGGCCAGCGCCTGGAGGACCCGACGGGCGTCGGCACCCGCCACCGGCGGAGGCGGTGGCGGCTCCCACTGCGGCGCACCGGCCGGCGGGGGCTCCTCCCACTGCCATGCGGCGTCCGGCCGCTGTCCCTCACCGTCCGGCCCCTGCTGCCGGTCCCCCGGCCCCCCGTGCTCCATGAACGCCCCCCATAGCGGAACTCTTCTGCCGATAAGGCGAGTTAGCCGACATACGGAGAACCCAGTATGAGGGACATCGCCCGCTCTGCCACCGTCTCGATACCGGATACTTCGCCGGATGCCCTAGGGGGTGTCCGACCCCGCCGGGCAGTACGCGGTGGGGCAGAAGGCGTTGAGCACGATCCCCTGCCGCTTCCGCTGGTCCGGCCAGTCCTCGGCCGGGCCCGCCACCAGCACCGCGTACTGCACTCCGTTCCGGCCGGAGAAGGCGCGGTCGAGGATGCGGCGCTTGCCGAACTTCTCACTGCGGTAGCCGTATTCGAGCTCGGCGTCCGCCCCCGCGCCGGGACCGAGCCGCTCCAGCCGGTAACGGTGGTAGCCGGGGCTCTGCTTCAGCCCCGTCTCCGCCTTCCGCAGCGCCTCGTACGGAGTGACCTCCGGCTCGGTCAGCGCGAACACCTGGATCAGACTGCTGGCGTCGGACGACTCGTAGAACACGCCCGTATCGCGCTTCACACGCTGCCAGCCCACCGGGACATCGAGGGTGAACCCCTCCGGATCCCTGGTGCGCGCATAACCCGCCGGTGGCGCACCGCCCGCGTCCGGGCCCCCGTCCGAGGAGACCGACGGCGATACGGACGAGGGCGCCGACGAGGGTTCGGACGAGGGGACGAACGACGGGGAGGCCGATGGAACGGGCACACCGTCCCCACCGGGCCATTCCGCGCTCGCGGTGGAACCGCTCCGGACCGGGTCATCGCCGCCGTCCCCGTCCACCAGCTTCCAGACGCCGAAGCCGATTCCGCCGACCAGCAGCACGGCGAGCACGGACAGCAGCACCACACCCTGATAAGGCCAGGGCGCTCCGCCGCCCGGAGCCGGTGGCTCCGTGCCTTCCCCCATCCAGTGCTGCGCCTCCTCGTCCCAGCGGGGGCCGTGCCCGCCGCCCGGGGTGGTCATCTCAGCCGCCCAGCAGCGCGCCGACCGCCTGCCCCACGGCGACGCCCGAGGCCAGCATGCCGATGCTGACGCTGGCGTCCTGGAGCAGGGCGCGCATCCGGGCCAGCCGCCCGACCCCGGCCCGGCCGGTGCGCAGGATCTCCTCCTGGGCGGTGGCCAGTTCATTGGAGAGCGCCTGGACCTCCGGCCCGGGGACCATCCGCTCCAGATCGGCGGCCAGCTGCCGGACCGCCTCCAGCAGCTCCTCATACGCCGGATCGCAGGGCGCCTCGCCCCCCGGCGCGTTCACCACATGATTGTGGTCGCCGAAGCCGACCGCGCTGCCGCGCACACTGCCGATGCGGATATCCCCGAACTGCCGCCCGCCGCCACCGCCGCCCGTGGAGCCGCCGCCTGCGGCCCCGCCATCCGTGAACCCGCCGCCCGCCGTACCCTGCTCGCCGTCCGTGTCAGCCGTCGTCATGGCTGCCTCCCGCTCTCTTGCGTGGGGTATTGCTGATCGTGTTGTGGTCGCCGAAGCCGAAGGCGCTGTTCTCGGCGGACTCGATGAAGATGCCGCCGCCGCTGACGTTGATGACCTTCTGCTCGAACTCGCCGGTCTCCCAACCGGCTTCGGCCAGCGCCTGCCGGACGCCATTGGCCACCCGGTCCTCGACGCTCTTCAGATAGCGGCTGACGTCCATCTCCTGGAACAGCGAGGCCCCGCTGTCACTGCCCAGCTCACGCACCGACGCCCAGGGGCCGTCGGGGATCGCGGCGTCATAACCGCCCGCGTACATCCGCCAGAGGAAGGCGGCCGACCGGAAGAGATGGATCAGCGCCCACCCCGCCGCCGTCGGGGTGCGGCCCAGCGCCCAGACCGCCTTGCCCGGCAGCCCGCCCCGGCGGTGGGTATCGGAGAGCCGGTCGACCGCGCGGAACTCCGGCCGGATCGGGCGCAGCACATGGGGCGCGAACTCCAGCATCAGCATGCCGCCTTGGGTGTGCACCCGGACGAAGACGGTGACCACGACCTCTTCCCGCCACGCCCCGACGCGGATCCGCAGGAAGTGGCGGCGGATCTCCCCGCCCTCCTCGACGGCTTCGGCCCGCTCCCGGGCGAAGTCCGCCTCGCCGTACGGCACGAAGGAGCGGCTGCGTAATCCGGTGACCTTGAGGAACACGCACTCGTCCAGCTCAAGACCGCGCAGCCGGTCCCGGACGGCGCCCTCGGCGGACCGCCCGGCGGAGGGCGCGCGCAACGCCTCCACCAGCGGGCGGATCCGCTCCAGGATCACGCGATTGTCGAGCGGTACGGCGGTGGCGCCCTCCCGCGGGCGCAGCTCCACCGCCAGGGTCCAGGTGGCATGGGCGGTGCCCGCGCCGAGGAAGGGGTGCTGATCGTGGTAGAGGATCACCGGTGCGTGCTGCTCACGCCGGATCAGGGCGCGCACCCGCTGGAAGCGTGTGCCGTCATACCGCTCGGCCGGATCCGCGCCGGAGTCGGCGAAGGTGACCGGCTCCAACTCGGTGGCCAGCACCCGGGCCACATGCTCCCGGTGCAGGGCGACCGCACCGGCCATCGCGGCGGGGATCAGCAGGGCGAACCAGGCGGCGGTGGAATCCGCCCCGGCCAGCAGCTCCATCGGCAGCGCGACAGGCAGCCCGCCGGGATCCGGATCGTCGGCGAGGGCCAGCTCAAGGGCGCTGGCCAGATAGGCGATCAGCGTCAGCCAACCGGCCAGCCGCAGCACCGCGGCCAGCCGCCGCCGGTAGAGCCGGACCCGGTCGGCCCCGGGATAGTCGGCGCGGAAGGGACCGGCGGCGCCGCCCCTGGCCCAGCTGGACAGCAGCAGCAGCGCGCTGGACAGCAGAAAGGCATAGCAGAAGCCCTTGGCGAGCAGGAAGTCCAGCAGCCATAACGCCGCCAGCAGCGCCGTCCACCCGGCCTCCAGACGGCGGGCGCGCAATGCGTGGGCGAGCACCCGGGCCGCGTCGATCCCGAGGGACGGCGCCACGGAGCGCTCCTCGTGGACGAACAACTCGTCCACCACGGCGTCCCGGAAGTCGTCGTCGAGATAGGTGCCCGCGCACAGCAGCCGGGTCGCCTCGCCGCTGGTGTGGGGTGAGGGTGATGCAGGGGAGGGAGAGACTGGGTGCGCGGGATCCGGCCGCGAACGCGGCAGACGTACGGCGTGATCGGCGCGACCGTCCCTGGCCATGCTCTCCCCCCGAGGCCGGCGTCAACTCCTCCCACGGTAGGGGAGAATGCGCCGCGATCACAGGGAATGGCCGAAGGGTCACACTCCGGAGTGAATACCGGAGTGTGACCCTTCGGATGGCTGCCCGACGGAGAACAGGCGGGGCTCAGGCGTCAGATGAGGCCGAGACCGCGAACCGCCTCGCGCTCCTCCTCGAGCTCCTTGACGGAGGAGTCGATCCGGGTGCGCGAGAACTCGTTGATGTCCAGGCCCTGGACGATCTCGAACTTGCCGTCCTTCGCGGTGACCGGGAAGGACGAGATCAGACCCTCCGGCACCCCGTAGGAGCCGTCGGAGACCACACCGGCGGAGGTCCAGTCACCGGCGCCGGTGCCGTTCACCCAGGTGTGGACGTGGTCGATGGCCGCGTTGGCGGCGGAGGCGGCCGAGGACGCTCCGCGCGCCTCGATGATCGCCGCACCGCGCTTGGCGACGGTCGGGATGAAGGTGTCGGCCAGCCACTGCTCGTCGTTGACGACCTCGGCGGCGTTCTTGCCCGCGACCTCGGCGTGGAAGACGTCCGGGTACTGGGTGGCGGAGTGGTTGCCCCAGATCGTCAGCTTCGTGATCTCGGAGACCGGGACACCGGTCTTCTTCGACAGCTGCGACAGGGCGCGGTTGTGGTCCAGCCGGGTCATCGCGGTGAAGCGCTCGGCCGGTACGTCCGGGGCGGCGGCCTGCGCGATGAGCGCGTTGGTGTTGGCCGGGTTGCCGACCACGAGGACCTTGATGTCGTCCGCGGCGTGGTCGTTGATGGCCTTGCCCTGCGGCTTGAAGATGCCGCCGTTGGCCTCGAGCAGGTCGCCCCGCTCCATGCCCTTGGTGCGCGGACGGGCACCGACGAGCAGCGCCACATTGGCACCGGCGAAGGCCACGTTCGGGTCGTCGGAGATGTCGATGCCGTGCAGCAGCGGGAAGGCACAGTCGTCGAGCTCCATCGCGGTGCCCTCGGCGGCCTTCAGTCCCTGTGGGATCTCCAGGAGACGCAGCGCGACCGGCACGTCCGGGCCGAGCAGCTGACCGGAGGCGATGCGGAAGAGCAGCGCGTAGCCGATCTGGCCTGCCGCGCCGGTGACGGTGACATTGACGGGAGTGCGGGTCATGGCGGTCTCCTGCGCTGTGTTTACTGTCAAGATCTCTTGGTGTCGAGATACCTGCGCCAGGCTATCCGACGGCATCGCGAGCCCGGTCTCCCGGGCCACTGTGTCCCTGCTCACCGCAGAGCGCCTGGAGCTCACCGCACAACGCTTGGGCGGCCGCCTGCCAGGAGGGGGAGTGCAGGCGGCCGCCCATAGCCGCACCCGTGGGGGGGTCGGCCTGCGTCTGCCCCGATTCCCCGGGCTCATTCCCCCCGAATCCAAAATCGTCCGGACGGGTTCCGAAAGCCCCCTTCACCCGTTCGCGGCAGGGTCCGTACAGCCGCGCTCCCCGCTGGCGAGCGTGGCGCAGGCGGTGGCCTGCGCGGTGGCCTTCACCGGAACCATCCGGGTGTACGCCTCCCCGTCGGCGTTGACCTCGCCGCGCTGGCTGGCCCCCGCACCGCCGCCCCCGCCCGGAGCGGTGACCCGTATCTCGCCGCCCGGGGCGGCCCGGGTGATCCGGGCCCAGGCCGCGCCACAGGTCTCGCTGTAGCGGACCTCGACGTAGGCGGTGCCCACGGTGAGGTTGGCGGAGCTGGTCGCCTTCGCGCCGCCGCAGCCCATGGCCTCCGGGTCCTTGCCGGCGCAGCCCTCCCCCGCGCACTTCACACCGCGGGGCAGGCTGGGCGCGGTGGTGGCCGGGGCGGTCTTCGGGGCCGCGGCCGGTTTGCCGTCGCCGTCGCCCGTGCCGACCAGGAACACGGCCCCGGCGACGAGCAGCAGCGAGCCCACGGCGCCCCCGGCGAACAGCGCGATCCGGCGGCGGCCGCCCTTCGCGTCCGCTTCGCCCGCGGGCGGATCCGGAACCGGGGGCGCGGCGGGGGCGGCGGGGGCGGCGGGGGCGGTGCCCGGGTACGGCGCCGTCGGCGCGGCGGCGGCCGGGGCGGTGAACGCGGCCGGGGCGGCCGGGGCGGTGGGCAACAGCGGCTGCTCGGGTCCGGGCGGGGTGACGGCCCGTCGCTTCCGCTCCGTCCGCGCCGGTTCCTCGGCCGTGTCAGCCTTCTCGGCTGCCTTCTCGGCCTTCTCGGCCCGCTGGGCGGTCTTCCTGCCCCGTCCCGTCTCCCGCTCCGGGGCGAACTCCTCGATGGCGGCCCGCGCCTGGGCGACGCTGATGGCCTCCATCGTCACGTCATGCCGGTTCTCGGAGCGGCTCCAGGCCCGCTCCGCCAGGTCCCACAGGGTGATGAGGTGATGTGCCCCGGCGCCGGTCGCCTCGGCGAAGGTCTCCACCGCGCGCTGCGGCGGCAGCAGCCGCCCGTTGAGGTACCGCTCCCATGAGGTCTTGCTGTAGCCGGTGCGGTCGGCGATGGCCACCACGCTCATGCCGCTGCGGTCGACGATCCTGCGCAGCTGACCGGTGAACTCCCGCACCTGCGGGTCGAGTTCTTCCGGCAGCTCCCTCCAGCGAGGCATTGCCTCCCCCTGTTCCCCCCGTGTGGTTCCGGTGAATCTCCTGTGCTGGTCCTGCGATTGGCACCCCGGGGATCCGAATTCCCCACTCAGGAGGATGCCGTGGTCCAGGATGTCAGTTCCTCCACCGGGGGCGCATTGTGGCTCTGGACATACGCCGTACGCACTCTTGCGCCCCAGCTCATCGTTGCGCAGCCGAGAACTCGTACCGGAATGGTCACTTCCGCGCCACAGGCCGCCGACGTCCATTGATCCCGCACAGCCGACACACAACCCTGAGGACCGGACGGTCCGTCCTTCCTCGGGGGAGAGGACGGACCGTCGCCGGGTCAGGAAGACCCGCCCACGACGAACGGCGGCCCGTCCTCCCACGGGGGAGAGGACGGACCGCCGTTCGTCCGGGACAACGTTCGTCCTGGACACCGCTCGTCCGGGAACCGTTCCGCTAACGCACCGTGAAGTGCACCAGATCCTCCAGGAACGGAATCGTCAACCAGGGATCCGGCTGGGCCATCAGGGACAGCAGCACGATCAACGCGCCCAGCAGTCCGTACGTCAGCATGTCGGTGAAGCGCGACCGCACCGCGAGCATCCCGACCTCCGGCAGCGCCCACCGCAGCACCGCGCCCGCCAGCAGCGAGAGCCCGATCACCACCGTGCCAGCCCGGAACGCGTCCAGGGCG
Source organism: Streptomyces sp. NPDC048636 (assembly GCF_040650655.1). NCBI lineage: Bacteria > Bacillati > Actinomycetota > Actinomycetes > Kitasatosporales > Streptomycetaceae > Streptomyces > Streptomyces sp. NPDC048636. Next base: position 118,357 of record NZ_JBEZHR010000003.1, read on the forward strand.
ACGATCATCAGCCCGATCCCGACTCCGCCCATCACCACGAGCAGCGGCCACTGGCGCACCGGCGCGGGGGCGCCGCCGGACGCCGCCCGGCCACCGCCCTCCGGACGCGCGGTGTCCCGGGTGATCAGCGGGAAGCGCCGCGACTTCCGCGCGGGCGGCCCGGTCTGCGGCTCGGCCGCCGCCGGTTCGCTCGCCTCAGCCGTCATGACGACCACCACCGCCGTCCGCCGCCGCGCCCTCGGCGGCCTCCACCACGTTGACCAGCAGCTGGGCACGGGTCATCGGGCCCACCCCACCGGGGTTCGGCGAGATCCACGCCGCGACCTCGGCCACCCCCGGGTGCACATCCCCGGCGATCTTGCCGTGCTCGTCCCGGCTGACGCCCACGTCCAGCACCGCGGCGCCCGGCTTGACGTCCTCCGGCTTGACCAGGTGCCGCACCCCGGCCGCCGCCACGATGATGTCGGCCTGGCGCAGCACCGAGGGCAGATCGCGGGTGCCGGTGTGGCACAGGGTGACCGTGGCGTTCTCGGAGCGCCGGGTCAGCAGCAGCCCGATCGAGCGGCCGACCGTGATCCCGCGGCCCACGACCACCACATGCGCGCCCTTGATCTCCACACCGTGGTGGCGCAGCAGCTGGATGACGCCCTGGGGGGTGCACGGCAGCGGACCGGCCTCGTTCAGCACCAGCCGCCCGAGGTTCATCGGGTGCAGCCCGTCGGCGTCCTTGGCGGGGTCCATCAGCTCCAGCACGCGGTTGGTGTCGATGCCCTTGGGCAGCGGCAGCTGGACGATGTACCCGGTGCACTCCGGGTCCTCGTTGAGCTCGCGGACCGCCGCCTCGATCTCCTCCTGGGTGGCGGTCTCCGGCAGATCGCGCCGGATGGAGGCGATGCCCACCTCGGCGCAGTCGCGGTGCTTGCCCGCCACGTACCACTTGCTGCCGGGGTCCTCGCCGACCAGCACCGTCCCCAGACCGGGGTGGATGCCCTGCGCCTTCAGCGCCTCCACACGCTTGACGAGGTCGGACTTGATCGCGGCTGCGGTTGCCTTGCCATCGAGAATCTGGGCGGTCATGTCTTTCATCCTCCCGGATGCGGGGACGTCGGATCCAATCAGGTGCGGACGGGCCGCGCAAAGGCCCGGGCGCGGACGGGCCGCGGGCCGCGCAAAGGCCGCACCCCCGGCCCGGGGGTGCGGCCCTGGTGACGGGGACGGTGCCGCGAGACCGCTCAGTGGAAGAAGTGGCGGGTACCGGTGAAGTACATCGTCACGCCCGCCGTCCGCGCGGCCTCCACGACCTGCTCGTCACGGACCGAGCCGCCCGGCTGCACCACGGCGGTGACCCCGGCGCGGGCCAGTACCTCGAAACCGTCCGGGAAGGGGAAGAAGGCGTCGGAGGCGGCGTACGCACCGCTCGCCCGCTCCTCGCCCGCCCGCTCCACGGCCAGCTTGGCCGAGTCGACGCGGTTGACCTGGCCCATGCCGACGCCGACCGTGGCACCGTCCTTGGCCAGCAGGATCGCGTTGGACTTCACCGCGCGGCAGGCGCGCCAGGCGAAGGACAGCTCGGCGAGGCCGTCGGCGTCCAGTGCCTCCCCGGTGGCCAGGGTCCAGTGCGCCGGGTTGTCGCCCTCGGCCTGGAACCGGTCCTTGGCCTGGACCAGCGCGCCGCCCTCGATCGGGCGCTCCTCGACGGTCGCCTCGGGGGCGTCGGCGCAGCGCAGCACGCGGATGTTCTTCTTACGGGCCAGCACCTCGACCGCGCCGTCCTCGTAGTCCGGCGCCACGATGACCTCGGTGAAGATCTCGGCGACCTGCTCGGCCATGGCGACCGAGACCGGGCGGTTCACGGCGATGACCCCGCCGAAGGCCGACAGCGGGTCGCACGCGTGCGCCTTACGGTGCGCCTCGGCGACATCCGCGCCGACCGCGATCCCGCAGGGGTTGGCGTGCTTGATGATCGCGACGCACGGGGCGGCGTGGTCATGGGCGGCGCGCCGGGCGGCCTCGGTGTCGACGTAGTTGTTGTACGACATCTCCTTGCCGTGCAGCTGCTCCGCGTGCGCCAGGCCCTTGCCCGAGCCGTCGGAGTAGAGCGCGGCGGCCTGGTGCGGGTTCTCGCCGTAGCGCAGCACATCGGCGCGGGTGACGGTCGCGCCCAGGAACTCGGGGAAGCCGGAGTCGTCGGCCGTGGCGTAGTCCCGGGCGAACCAGTTGGCCACCGCCACGTCGTACGCGGCGGTGTGCTGGAACGCCTCGGCCGCCAGCCGCTTGCGCCGCTCGAGGTCGAAACCGCCGTCGCCGACGGCCTTCAGCACCTCGTCGTAACGCCCGGGGTTGACGACCACGGCCACGGACGGGTGGTTCTTGGCGGCGGCGCGGACCATGGACGGCCCGCCGATGTCGATCTGCTCGACGCACTCGTCGGGCGAGGCGCCCGAGGCGACGGTCTCGCGGAACGGATAGAGGTTGACGATCACCAGCTCGAACGGCTCGACGCCCAGCTCGGCCAGCTGCTCGCGGTGCGCCTCCAGTCGCTGGTCGGCGAGGATGCCCGCGTGGACCCGCGGATGCAGCGTCTTGACGCGGCCGTCGAGACACTCGGGGAAGCCGGTCAGCTCCTCGACCTTGGTGACCGGGACGCCCGCGGCGGCGATCTTCGCGGCGGTCGAGCCGGTGGAGACGAGCTGGACACCCGCCGTGTGCAGCCCGCGGGCCAGCTCCTCGAGCCCCGTCTTGTCGTAGACGCTGACCAGCGCGCGGCGGATGGGCCGCTTCGTACCTTCGGCGGTCACGGGATCCTTACCTTTCGTCCCTCAATGCGGTAGCCGTGACGCGCCAGGCGCCCCACGACCTCGACGAGCAGCGAACGCTCGACTTCCTTGATCCGCTCGTGCAGAGCGGACTCGTCGTCCTCGTCCCGGACCTCGACCACGCCCTGGGCGATGATCGGGCCGGTGTCGACGCCGTCGTCGACGAAGTGGACGGTGCAGCCGGTCACCCGCACACCGTGCGCGAGCGCGTCGCGCACGCCGTGGGCACCGGGAAAGCTGGGCAGCAGCGCGGGATGGGTGTTGACGCAGCGGCCGCCGAACCGGGCGAGGAACTCCTTGCCCAGGATCTTCATGAACCCCGCCGAGACCACGAGGTCGGGCTCGTACCCGGCGGTGGCCTCGGCCAGCGCGGCGTCCCACTCGTCCCGGCTGCCGTGGTCCTTGACCCGGCACACGAAGGTGGGGATCCCGGCGCGCTCGGCGCGCTCCAGCCCCGCGATGCCCTCGCGGTCGGCGCCGACGGCCACCACCTCGGCGCCGTAGCCGGCCACCCCCTCCGCGGCGATGGCGTCGAGCAGCGCCTGAAGGTTCGTACCGGAACCGGAGACGAGTACGACGAGGCGGGCGGGGCGCCCGGAGCGGGCGGAGGAAGGCGGGGAGGCCACGGCGTGGATCTTTCTCGCGGGCGGTGCTGCCATTTGTGTGGTCGTACAAGGCGGTGGGTTCGAGATTTCCGGGGAACTCTACGAAGCCGCCGACCGTCAGCAACGATACCGGCACACGAAGCGGCCCCCGGGGGACGGGGGCGGGCACGGGAGGTAGCGTCTGGACTGCGAATCCAACTGACGCCGTGGGAACGACCCTCGCGCCCGCGCCGCCGAACCGCCCGGCACCAGCCGACCGCGGACCCGGTGTGCAGGACGACGACACAAGGGGAAGACACACTCCAGATGCCGGACCGACGCCGCCGCGCGGCTCATCGCCTCACTCCGACTCCCGCCTCGACCGGGGGGCGGCGATGAGGCACGCCCGCCCGTCGCGTACGACGCCGCTGATGCATGAGCAGCAGTCGCCGTCCTCCTCGCCCTCCGCCTCCTCCCCCGGCCCGTCCGAGGACGCTCCCGGGGGCTCCCCCGGCGGGTCCTCCGGGGCCCCGTCCGGTGGTCCCGGAGGCAGCGGGCCGGAGGACAATCCGTTCGCGCCGCCCCCCGAGGGCAGGCCGGACCAGCCGTGGCAGCCCCGTCAGCACCCGGACGGCGGCAGCGACCGGGACGACTCCGAGGGCGGCCAGAACGGACAGGACGGGCAGAACGGCGGCCAGGACGGACAGCAGCCCCCGGCCTGGGGCAGCCAGTGGAGCAGCCGCCAGCCCGGCCGCCAGAGCGGCGGCTTCGGCGGCCTCCCCGGCGCCAACCGCCCGAACGGCCCCACCCAGAGCGGACCGCGCTGGGACCCGACCGATCCGGCCCAGCGCCGCGCCCGGTACGCCCTGCTCTCGGGCATGTGGGGATTCTTCTTCGCGCTGTTCAGCCTGCCGGAGATCGCCCTGCTGCTCGGCGCCCTCGCCCTGTACTGGGGCATCAGCTCGCTGCGCGCCAAGCCGCGCCGCCCGGCGCCGTCCCCGGCACCGGCCCAGGCCGCGCTGAACGCGCCGCCACCGCCGCCCGGCGCCACTCCGGCCCGGCTGCCCGCACCCGGCTCCACCGGGTCGAAGCCGCAGTCCACGGCGGCGATCAGCGGTCTGGTGACGGGTGCGCTCGCACTCGGCATCGTGGCCGCGACCTTCAGCCTCCAGTTCGTCTATCAGGACTACTACACCTGCGTGGACGACGCCCTGACCCAGACCTCCCGCCAGCAGTGCGAGAGCCTGCTGCCCGAGCAGCTGCGGCCGCTGCTCAGCACCGAGGACTGACCGGGCGGGACGAGACACGGCACGGCCCGGCAGGCGCGTCGACCGCCTGCCGGGCCGTGCCGTGTCCCGGGGCCCTACGCGTCCCGGGGCCCTACGCGTCCCGGGCGCCGTCCTCCTTGGCCGCCGCCGCGGGGCGGGCGTCGCCGCCTGACGAGGGCTCCGCCGACACCGCGGGCTCGCCCTGGGAGGCGGCACCGGACGCGCCCGACTCCGCCGGTGCGGTGGACGGCTCGGCCGCCACGGACGCCGTGGGCTTACGCCAGGAGGCCAGCCGACGGCGCGGGTGCGGGGCCGTGCCGAGGGTGGGCTGCGGGGCCGTCGCCTCGGCGGCGGCCCCGGGCCGGTCGCCCGCCGCACCGCCGTCCCCGTTCCGCCCATGCCCGCCCTTGGCGCCCTGGGCGCCGTTGGCGCCCGTAGCGCCGTTCTTACCGGTGGCGCCGTTGGCGGCGGATGCGCCGTTCTTACCGGCCGCGCCATTCGTGGCGGGGGTGCCGTTCCTACCGGCGGTGCCGTTCTTACCAGCAGCGCCGTTGGCGGCGGATGCGCCGTTCCTACCGGCAGCGCCCTTCGCGCCCGTAGTGCTGTTGTTACCGGCGACGCCGTTCTTACCGGCCGCGCCGTTCGTGGCGGGAGCGCCGTTCTTACCGGCGGTGCCGTTCTTACCGTTCGCTCCGCTCCCACCGTGCGTGCCGTTCAGACCGGCGCGGTCGCCGTCGGCGGGGCCGCCGACGCCGTTCACGGGCTCCCGGGCCGCGCCTTGGGCAGCGTCCTGCACGGCGCGCGCACCCGTGTCCAGGCCCGCGCCCCCGCCCCGGCGGTGCGCCCCCCGCTTCCGCTTTCCGCCCGCCCCGGACCGGGCGCGTGGCCGGAGCCACTGCCACCAGGGCTCGGACATGGCCTTGCGCAGATCGAGGTCGTCCATGGGCGACGCGGGCTTCGGCCGCGCCACCGCCTTGGCGACCGCCTCCGCCTGTACGGCCTCCCGCTCCGCCTTCCGGGCGGCCCGTTCCGAGGCGCGCGCCTGCCGCTTCCGCGTACGCAGCTCCGCGCCCCTCACCCGGGCCGTCTTCCACTCGCCCCAGGTCGCCCGGGTCGGGACGTACAGCCGGAACCAGCGCACGACCACCGCGCCCGGCACCCCGATCAGCACGGTCCAGCCGAGCGTGGCCCCGCCCGTACGCCACCAACTCGGGCCCAGGTCGGCGAGGATGCCCACCCCCAGCGGACCGCCCGAGACGGCGGCCAGCAGTGCCATCGCGGCGGAACAGCCCAGCGCCGCCAGCCCGGCCAGCAGCGTGGTCTCGGCCAGCGTCCAGGAGGGGCGGTCACCACGGCCCAGCCGCCGGGCCGCCGCGATCCCGATGAAGAGGGCCAGCGACATCCCGGCCGCGATCCCCGTCAGCCACACCAGCGGGGCGCCCGACCCGCTGTCGGGCAGCGCCGCGACCAGGGGGAAGTCCGGCAGCTTGGGCGTCGAGGTGACCCCGAGCGGAGCGATCACGCTGCCCCCGCCGACCGCGAATCCGGCACCGACGCCGTACGCGGCGCCCCAGACGATCGCGTTCGGCAGCAGGGCCAGGCTGACCAGCAGTACCGCGAACCGGCCCGTCCACACATCGCTGAGCTGGAGGAACGCCAGCTGGACGGCGCCGGAGTGACTGAGCATCGAGGTGGCGGTGAGCAGTGCGCCACAGCCCAGCAGCACCACCAGGGAGCTCGCGGCGGCCCGGAGCGCGGCCATCAGCGGACGGCGTCGGCACCAGCCGCGCCCACGCACCCACCGCAGGGCGCGTACGGCCCGGTCGGCGCCCCGGACCCGCCGGAGCGGGGCCCTCAGCCGGGCCGGGAGCCGCACCGGGAACCGTCCGTCGGCCACCCACACCCCGAGGGCCGCGACCGCTCCGACGACGAACGGCAGGTGCAGCACCGCGCTGACCACGTGGACGTGCAAGGGGCCGGAGGCGGCGTAGAGCGCGGCCGCCAGGCCGACCAGCAGATAACCGCCGGTCACCCAGGCGAAGGCGGTACGCGGATCCCCGGCGGGCCCCTCGGCCACCCACTGTCCGTCGCCCTCGGCGGTCTCCTGCTGGTAGACGGCGTGCTGGGCGGCCCGGTAGAGCAGCCAGCACGGCACCAGGCCGATCAGCAGCGGGAGCAGTCCGACGGGCACCGAATGCCCGGAGAGCGATTCGGTGCGGACGAGTTCCGCGCCGTGGCCGAGCAGCCACAGGTCGGCGGCGACATGCAGGGCCCCGTCAGGGCTGCTCGCCGGGGACGGAGAGGTGATCCACAACAGGAGTACGGCCACGGAGAACGCGCCCAGGCCGAGCCCCGCGGCCACCACACCGCCGAGGAATGCCTCCCGGGCGGCGGAGGGACGCTGGAGCGCGGCACGGCCGCGTGAGGACAACGTCGGGCTGCGATCGGTCGTCTGGGTCACGACGACCATGCTGCCAATAACAGCCGTTTCATCCCTACATCAAGCGATTAGTCGCCGTGTCGCGCTTAGTCCGTTTATGCGTCTTTTATTCACTTACGGCCGGATGGGTGGCACGGCCAGGCGGCCGACCGCTCCCGCAGGACAACGGCACAGGCGCGGGCCCGCACCACCCATGGGGGTGCGGGCCCGCGCCTGTGAGCCGTGGAACCGGTGCTGCGCCGACGTCAGCCGGCCAGCGCGGCGCGAGCGAGACGCGCGGTCTCGGACGGGGTCTTGCCGACCTTCACGCCCGCGGCCTCCAGGGCCTCCTTCTTCGCCTGCGCGGTGCCGGAGGAACCCGACACGATCGCGCCCGCGTGGCCCATGGTCTTGCCCTCGGGGGCGGTGAAACCCGCCACATAGCCGACGACCGGCTTGGTGACGTTGGCCTTGATGAAGTCCGCGGCCCGCTCCTCGGCGTCGCCGCCGATCTCGCCGATCATCACGATCAGGTCGGTGTCGGGGTCGGCCTCGAAGGCGGCCAGGGCGTCGATGTGGGTGGTGCCGATGATCGGGTCACCGCCGATGCCGACGCAGGACGAGAAGCCGATGTCCCGCAGCTCGTACATCATCTGGTAGGTCAGCGTGCCGGACTTCGACACCAGACCGATACGGCCGGGCTTGGTGATGTCGGACGGGATGATGCCCGCGTTCGACTGACCCGGCGTGATCAGACCCGGGCAGTTCGGGCCGATGATGCGGGTCTTGTTGCCCTTCTTGCCCGCGTAGGCCCAGAAGTTGGCCGAGTCGTGGACGGCGATGCCCTCGGTGATCACGACGGCGAGCGGGATCTCGGCGTCGATCGCCTCGATGACCGCGTCCTTGGTGAACTTCTCCGGGACGAAGATGACCGTGACATCGGCGCCGGTGGCGTCGATGGCGTCCTTGACGGAGCCGAAGACCGGGACCTCGTTGCCGTCGAAGTCAACGGTGGTGCCGGCCTTGCGCGGGTTCACGCCACCGACGATGTTGGTGCCCGAGGCGAGCATCCGACGGGTGTGCTTCTGGCCCTCGGACCCGGTCATCCCCTGGACGATGACCTTGCTTTCCTTGGTGAGGAAGATAGCCATGGTTTCTGGTTCCTCGTCCCTTACTTCGCAGCCAGCTCGGCGGCACGCTCAGCCGCGCCGTCCATGGTGTCCACCTGCTGCACCAGCGGGTGGTTGGCGTCGGTGAGGATCTTGCGACCCAGCTCCGCGTTGTTGCCGTCGAGCCGCACGACCAGCGGCTTGGTGACGTCCTCGCCCTTGGACTTCAGCAGCTCCAGGGCCTGGACGATGCCGTTGGCCACCGCGTCGCAGGCGGTGATGCCACCGAAGACGTTGACGAAGACCGACTTGACGTCCGGGTCGCCGAGGATGATCTCGAGACCGTTGGCCATCACCTCGGCGGAGGCGCCACCACCGATGTCGAGGAAGTTGGCGGGCTTCACACTGCCGTGGTTCTCACCGGCGTAGGCGACGACGTCGAGGGTCGACATGACCAGACCCGCGCCGTTGCCGATGATGCCGACCTCGCCGTCGAGCTTGACGTAGTTGAGGCCCTTGGCCTTGGCCGCGGCCTCCAGCGGGTTGGCGGCGGCCTTGTCCTCGAGCGCCTCGTGCTCCGGCTGGCGGAACTCGGCGTTGGCGTCCAGGGACACCTTGCCGTCCAGCGCGATGATCTGGCCGTCGCCGGTCTTGACCAGCGGGTTGACCTCGACGAGCAGGGCGTCTTCCTTGATGAAGACGGTCCACAGCTGCTGGAGGACGTCCGCGACCTGGCCCGCGATGTCGGCCGGGAACTTGGCGGCGGCGACGATCTCGGCGGCCTTCTCCGCGGTCACACCCTCGATGGCGTCCACCGGGATCTTGGCGAGCGCCTCGGGGTTCTGCTCCGCGACGACCTCGATCTCCACGCCGCCCTCGACGGAGGCCATGGCGAGGAAGGTGCGGTTGGTGCGGTCCAGCAGGAAGGAGACGTAGTACTCCTCCTTGATGTCCGCGGTCTGGGCGAGCATCACCTTGTGGACCGTGTGGCCCTTGATGTCCATGCCCAGGATCTGGCCCGCCTTCTCCACGGCGTCGGCCGGGTCGGAGGCCAGCTTGACGCCGCCGGCCTTGCCGCGGCCACCGACCTTGACCTGCGCCTTGACGACCGCGCGGCCGCCCAGTCGCTCGGCCACCTCGCGCGCCGCCTCAGGCGTGTCGATGACTTCACCGGCCAGCACCGGTACACCGTGCTTGGCGAAGAGGTCCCTCGCCTGGTACTCGAACAGGTCCACGCGCGTCCGTCCCTTTTCCCTGGATATCGCGGTCGTTGTCTGCGCGGGCGTGCCGCGGTGGCAGCGTGAGGACGCGATCTTTGACGAGGGCGGCACACGTGCGCCGGGTACGCGGCATGTCCGCCACGCAGGTTATCCCTGTGGACCGGATGACCCTAAATCGCAGATCACACTCGAGCGGTGATTACGGTCACAGATCGCTGCCATGGGTATCTATCTCGATGGTGCCTCGCCCGACGCGGTTGTGTCGCGGCGGTCCCGTGGGTGTTCCGCACGTGTGCCGCGGGTGTACTCACCGGAAACGCCGCGACCGGGCAGCCCTCTCCCCAAAGAGGGCCGCCCGGTCAGCGGCAGTCCGCTCCCCAAAGAGGACTGCCGTTCGGCACAGCTATCCGTACGGCCGGACGGCCGCGGCGGGTATCAGACGGCCGGCAGGTCGGCCGGGACGGTCGGAACGTCCGCCGGGACGGTCGGAACGTCGGCCGGGACGGCCGGGAGGACCGGGAGCGCCGGGATGTTGGCTGCCTCCGTCAGGTCGGTCGGCACGGCCGGGAGCAGGCTCTTCGCGCCGTCCGCGGCGTTACCCACGGTGACCTGGGCGTCGGCGGCCACCGAGGTGCCGAGGCCCTGGGCGAACGGCACCGTGCCGGTGGCCAGGTCCCGCGCGAACGGCACGGTGGTGACGACCACGCTCCGGGCCACCGGAACCGCACCGGCGGCGGTGTCCCGCGCGAACGGCACGACGTTCGAGGCGGTGCCGAGGACGTGGCCCTGGGCGCTGCCGGTCACGTAGCCCGCGTACGGGGTGGTGTGGTCCACCGCGTCACCGGCCAGCACACCGGCGTCACCGACGGCGAGCTGCGCGACCGGGACGACCTTGACCACGATGCGGTGGGCGGCGGGCGGCAGCACGTCGGAGGCGGCTCCGTCCACGGCCGGGCGGGCGGTGTCGGCGGCGGCCTGCGCCTTGCCGGTCAGCTGCTCGGGGCGGACGCCCGCGCCACCGAGGGCGCCCAGCAAGTCATCGGCCGAGCCGGGGACGGCGGGCGGCTTCGGGGTCGCGGGAAGCTCGGCGGGCAGCTCGGCCGGGACGGTGCCGTCGACGGACGGCACGGAGCCCGCGGCGGGCAGCGCGGAGGTGTCGGGGACGGTGGGCAGCGAGCCGAGGGCCGGGATCTGCGGCACCACACCGGGGACCTCACCGGTGGGCAGGTCGAGGTCGGTGGCCTTCTTGGCCTTCTGCACGGCCTTGTCGGCCTTCTTGGCGGCCTTCTTGGCGACCTTGTCCGCGTCGGCGTCAGCGGTGGCGCCGCCGGTCACACCGTCCACGGTGCCGGAGGCGTCCGGCACACCCGGCAGGCCGTCGGTGGCGGGCAATCCGCCCTTGACCGTGTCGGCGACGGTCGAGGGCGCGCCGCCCACGGTCTTCTTCGCGGTGTCGGTGACCCCGGAGGTGTCGGTGAGGCCACCGGTCGAGGCGGTGTCCTTGGCGGTCTCACCGACCCCGTCCACCGTGCTGGTGACGCTGTCGGTGGAGGGAACGGCGGGCAGCTCGTCGGCGCTCGCGGCGGCGGTGCCCAGGGCCCATATGCCGGTAGCGGCGGCGGCGACGAGGAGGGAACGGCGGATGTTCTTGCGCATGGCGTGGAAGTCCTTCGAATTCAAGGGAGTTGTCGGACGGGCAGACCTGACCCGCCCCCGCGCGGCAGGTCTTGTGCAGACGGGGGTGAGGTCTGCCCTAGCCGGGGAATTCGAGGACTTCGTTGAACCGCTCGCGCGTCGGCGCCGAGCTCTCCGCGCGGATCGCACCGGGCCGCAGCCCGAAGTGGTCCGCGTCGGACGGCGGCAGCGCGGCATGGGTGTCCCCGCCACGGGGAGCGCCGCTGTCGCCGGTGTACTGGGAGACGGTCCCGAGGGGGGACCGTGGAAGCGGCAGCGGCGCCGGGGCGCCACCGTCCTGGGCCGCGCCCCCGACCGCCCGGACGACGGTGCCGTGCCCGGCGTCGTCGGCGGTGCGCGACGGGGTGGTGACGGGCGATGCCGCCACGGGGCCCGCCGGGCTCGTGGTGTGCGTGGACTGGTGGACGCCAGGGGCCCACTCCCCGTGCGCCGCACGGTCATGGGCCGGGCCCTGGCCCGCTGCGGAGCCGTCGGAGCCCGCGCCGCCGCCACCGCCGACACCGAGGCCGGGCAGGTCGACGGGCAGCTCGTCGCCGGTGTTCCGCACCAGGTCACCGACCGGGTCGGTGACCTGCCCCGCCTGACGCCCGATCGGCTCCCGGACCGGGCGTACGGCCTCGGCGACCGCGTCCCCGGTGTCGTCGGCCGCCTCGGCGGCCCGGTCCCGGGTGTGCTCACCGGCCTGTCCGGCCCGCTCGGCGTGGTCCCGGACGGCACCGGCCTTCGCGGAATCGGCCCGGGGATGGCTGGCCTTGGCGGCATCCGCCCTGGCGGCGTCGGCCTTGGCGGGGTCGAGCACCCCGGAGGCGCCGGACCCCTTGGCCTGACCGGTCGTGGCGACCGGCTGGTCCTGCCCGGCGGCGTGAGCGGTACCGCCGAAGAGGAACGCCAGGGCCAGGAAACCGCCGAGGAAGAACGCCGCCAGCAGCGCTCGCCGCACGGCCACGGTGCGCGGCGGGCGCACAGCGGCAGGCAGGGCGAACACAGCGGACAAGAGCGGGCCTTCCCTGGACATGAGGACGAATTACGGGAGCGCGAACGTATCGACGCACCGACGCGCAGACAGGACGGACCTGCCAACCGGACGGTCGGATTCACGTCCGGGGCGACGGGGTTGATCCTTGCACGACGGACAGGGGGCCGCGCAAGCCCCCGGTCACTGATGCAGCGCCATGTCCGGTATCGGCAGTTGGCGCCGCTCGAGCGCCGCCGCCATCACCTCCGGGAAGAGATCGGGGGTGCAGGCGAAGGCGGGTGCGCCGAGTGCGGCGAGCGCCGCCGCGTGTTCGCGGTCGTAACTCGGCGCCCCTTCGTCGGACAGCGCGAGCAGCGCCACGAACTGCACCCCGGACGCCTTCATCGCCGCCACCCGCCCCAGCATCTCGTCCCGGATACCGCCCTCGTAGAGGTCGCTGATGAGCACCACGACGGTGTCGGCGGGCCGGGTGATCCTCGACTGGCAGTACGCCAGCGCCCGGTTGATGTCGGTACCGCCGCCGAGCCGGGTGCCGAAGAGGACGTCCACCGGGTCGTCGAGCTGATCGGTGAGGTCCACGACGGAGGTGTCGAAGACGACGAGCCGGGTGGCCAGCGAACGCATCGAGGCGAGCACCGCGCCGAACACGGAGGCGTGGACGACGGACGCGGCCATCGACCCGGACTGGTCGACGCACAGCACCACGTCCTTCTTCACCCCGCGCGCCGCACGCCCGTGACCGATCAGCCGCTCGGGGACGACCGTCCCGTGCTCGGGGAGGTAGTGGGCGAGATTGGCCCGGATGGTGCGGTCCCAGTCGATGTCCCGGTGACGCGGGCGGCTGATCCGGGCGGAGCGGTCCAGGGCGCCGGTGAGCGTGGCGCGGGTGCGGGTCGCCAGCCGCCTCTCCAGGTCCTCGACGACCTTACGGACGACGGCGCGCGCGGTGTTCCTGGTGGTCTCCGGCATCGCCTTGTTGAGCGTGAGCAAGGTGCCCACGAGATGGACGTCCGCCTCGACGGCCTCCAGCATCTCCGGCTCCAGCAGCAGCGCGGACAGACCGAGCCGGTCGATGGCGTCCCGCTGCATCACCTGAACCACCGAGGTGGGGAAGTACCGGCGGATGTCGCCCAGCCAGCGGGCCATCCGGGGTGCGGAGCCGCCGAGCCCGGCGGAGCGCGGACCGGACGCGGCGGCACCGCCGGTGGTGCCCGGGCCGTCGCCGCCCGGGGCCCCGTAGAGCGCTTCGAGGGTGCGGTCCATGGCGGCGTCGGCCCCGCTGAGCGAACAGCCGGTGCCGTCGGCCCCCTCCCCGCCCAGCACCAGCCGCCAGCGCCGCAGCCGCTCTTCGGTGTCGGGTGTGTGGGTGCTCATCCGGCTGCCTCCAGCGTGTGGTGGTGGACGGGGACGGGGGCTGGGCCGAGGCCCAGCAGCAGCCGCACCGTCGGCTCGGCGGCCGCCGCGCGGCCCGCGTCCAGCCCGGGCCCGAACCCGGGCGCCGCGGCCGCGGTTTGGGCGGTCGGCCCGCCGGTGCCGCCGTGGTGCGCCCCGGCCGGGCCGCGGCGCACCAGCTCGCCGAGGGTGCGGCGGACGCCCGTCTCGTACGCGGAGAAGGTACGCCGCAGCAGCGGCAGCACATCCGTGAACGCCTCGGCGGGCACGCCGGTCAGCCAGCGGTCGACGAACCCGAGCAGCCGTTCGTCGTGGACGAGCAGCATCCCGCCGCCCGCCTCGCCGCCGAGGAACCCCTCGATCCAGGCGGCGGCTTCGGCGGGCGCGGTGCCGGGCGAGAGGGCGAGTCCCATCAGCCGGGCGGCCTCGTCCTCGGCGAGCCGCCCGTCGTCCAGCAGCAACCGGGCGGCCCGCCCCCGGATCACCCCTGGAACCGCGGGCTCCGCGTCCCGCCCCGCGAGCCCCCGCAACATCCCGGCCCACCGCCCCCGCAACCCGCCCGGCTCCCCCGACGACCGTGCGCCACCGGCCCCCGCCGCGGTGACACCCGCCACCGCCTGGCCCTCAACCGGCCCCGACGCCGGTGCGCAACCGGCCGATACCTCCGCCGGACCCGCCGCTCCACCGTCGGCACCCGATGCGGCCTGCGCCATGGCGGGCGCCCCCCGCTCCGGCACCGGCACCTCTGCCGGACCCGGCGCGGACACCGGCGGCGGTACCACCGCGCCCACCGGCCCCGGTGCCCCCACACCGGCCCCCGCCGTGGCGGGCCCGCGTCCCGGTGGAACGTCGGCCGACGGGCGCGGGGTTTCCGCCAGGAGGGCGAGCGCGCGGTGGACGGATTCCAGGTGGGCGCGCATCTCGGCCGCGCCGTCGGGGTCGAGCCCCACGCAGGCGGGTGGGAGGCCGACGAGGATGCGCTCGGCGAGACCGGCCGCGACCTCGGTGAGGGCGGCGGTGTCGGTGGCGCGCACATCGCCGTAGCGCACCGACCGCACCAGCGACGGCAGCGCCTGGGCGAGATGGCCGACGTCGGCGTCGAGCGCCGCGCGGTCGGCGAGCGCGCGCATCACCACGGGCAGCGCCCCCGGCAGCCCGGCGAGCAGACAGCGCTCCGCCAACTCGGTGACCTCGGCGAGCGCCGTGGCGCCGACGGCCTCCGACTCCGCCTTGGCCGTGGCCGCGGACAGCACCGTGGTGCCCCAGACACCCGCCTCGGCCACCCGGACCGCCAACTCTGGCTCCCAGCGCAGCCGCCAGGTCTCGCGGAAGGTGCCGGTGCTGCCCCGGGAGGCGGCCGGGGTGCCCCAGTCGACGCCGAGCAGCCGCAGCCGGTGCAGCAGACGGCTGCGCGCGGTGTCGGTCTCCTTGCGCAGGTCCAGCTCCAGTTCGCGGTCCTGGACCTCCGGCTTGAGGCGCAGCGAACGCTGGGCGCGCGTCAGATCGCGCTGGAGCGGTACGGCCGGGGCCGTATCGGGCACCTCGCCGAGCGCGTCCCCGACGATCAGCCGGTCCCGCACCAGCGCGAGCGGCACCTCGGAGCCCTCGCACATCACCGCCTGGACGGCGTCCATGGTCTCGGCGAGCCCGGCGAGCGGGCGGCCGCGCATCGCGGCGAGGGTTTCGGCGAGCCGCACCGCCTCGATGACGTGGGCCGACGAGACGGCCATGTCCTCGTCCCGCAGCAGCCGGGCGACCTTGGTCAGCCAGCGCTCCAACGGCCGGTCGGGGGCGTGGAAGAGATGGCCGTACCAGCCGGGGGAGGTGATCCCGGCGCCATAGCCGCTGTGCCGGGCCAGCCTGCGGTGGGTCCACGGCACCCAGCTGAGCTCGGCCTTGACCTTGGGCAGCCCCCTGAGGAGCGCGCGGTCGGCGGTCACCGTGGTGCGCCGGGAGAGCGCGGGCACATGCCAGGCCCCGCAGACGACGGCGACCTCGTCCCCGAACTCCCGGCGCGCGTCGCGCAGTCGAAGCCGCATATGGGCCTCGCGGACGGCGTCGTCCTCATGGCCTCCGTCGCCGTACTCGGCCCGGAGCGCGGCCATGGCCTCGCCGACGGCGGCGAACGGAGCGAGGGGCGCGATCGGATCCGGGCCGGACCCGCCGCCCCGGTGCTCGACGACATCCTCCCACCAGCGCTCCGGATCGTCGTAACCGGCGGCCTCCGCGAGGGCCGCGAGCGGGTCGAGACGCACCCGCCCGGCCGGGCCCGGGTCCGGACCCGGAACCCGTTCCGGGTCCGCGCGCTCCGTGGCCGCCATGGCAAGCGAGTTCGCCGCCGGGAGGTCGATGAACCGCACCGGGACATCGCGGGCCAGCGCCCACCGGATCGCGGCCCACTCCGGTGAGAACCCGGCCAGCGGCCAGAAGCCCGCGCGCCCGGGGTCGTCGGCGGCGTGGGCGAGCAGCGCGACGGGCGGCCGCATGCCCTCGTCGGCGGCGAGCCGGACGATCGCGTCCGCCTCCGGGGGGCCTTCGATCAGCACCGCGCCGGGCTCGTACGCGTCGAGCGCCGCCCGGACCGCCCGCGCCGAACCGGGCCCGTGGTGCCGCACCCCCAGCAGCAGCGGCCATACGGCGCCCCCGGCGCCACCGCTTCCCGTCATGCGCTCACCTCGCGGCAGGCGCGGTAGAAGTCCTTCCAGCCGTCCCGCTCCCGGACGACCGCCTCCAGGTACTCCTGCCAGATGACCCGGTCGGCCGCCGGATCGCGGACGACCGCGCCCAGGATGCCCGCGGCCACATCACCGGCGCGCAGCACTCCGTCACCGAAGTGGGCCGCGAGGGCGAGCCCGTTGGTGACGACGGAGATGGCCTCGGCCGTGGACAGCGTGCCCGAGGGCGACTTGAGCTTCGTACGGCCGTCGGCCGTCACCCCCTGGCGCAGCTCGCGGAAGACGGTGACCACCCGGCGGATCTCGTCGACGCCCTCGGGGATCCCGGGGAGCTCCAGCGAGCGGCCGAGCTGGGCCACGCGCCGCGCGACGATATCGACCTCGTCCTCCGGGGTCGCGGGCAGCGGCAGCACCACCGTGTTGAAGCGGCGGCGCAGGGCACTGGACAGCTCGTTGACGCCGCGGTCGCGGTCGTTGGCGGTGGCGATGAGGTTGAACCCGCGGACCGCCTGGACCTCCTCCCCCAGCTCCGGTATCGGCAGCGTCTTCTCCGACAGGACGGTGATCAGCGTGTCCTGCACATCGGCCGGGATCCGGGTCAGCTCCTCCACCCGCGCGGTCATGCCCTCGGCCATCGCCCGCATCACCGGGCTGGGCACCAGCGCTTCCCGGCTCGGGCCGTGGGCCAGCAGCTGGGCGTAGTTCCAGCCGTAGCGGATGGCCTCCTCCGGCGTGCCCGCGGTGCCCTGGACCAGAAGGGTGGAATCGCCGCTGACGGCCGCCGCCAGATGCTCCGAGACCCAGGTCTTGGCGGTGCCGGGCACGCCCAGCAGGAGCAGCGCGCGGTCGGTGGCGAGCGTGGTGACGGCGACCTCGACGAGGCGGCGCGGGCCCACGTACTTGGGTGTGATCACGGTGCCGTCGGGCAGGGTGCCGCCGAGGAGATACGTGGCGACCGCCCACGGGGACAGCCGCCAACGGGCCGGGCGGGGCCGGTCGTCGGCGGCGGCGAGTGCGCGCAGCTCGGCCGCGAAGGCGTGCTCGGCGTGCGGACGAAGGACTTCCGTGGACTCGTTGGGCACAGTGGACTCGTTGGGCACAGTGGCTTCGGTGGCTTCGGTCCCGGACACAGTGACGGTCACAGCTCCCCCACAGATTCGTTCCTCGCTCCGTCGCCGGACGCGTGTTCCGGACGCTTGTTCCACCCTGCACCACCCCACTGACAATCCCCCCGGCCCCAACGAAGCCGCAGGTCACGGGAGTTGTCAGTGGGTGCTCGTACGGTCGGAGACATGAATCCGCAGGGGGAACGCTGGACGGCGGAGCGGGTGCTCGCGCTCGCTCCCGACACCGCTTCGCGCACGGCGGGCGGCAAGCTGGCCGCGGCCGGGCCGTGGTCGGGCGCGGGGGCGGGCGACGGAGGCGTGTGGGGGCAGTGCACGGGCAGCGGAGGCACGCCGTACCGGACGGTGGTGGATCTCAACGGGCCGGGATACCGGTGCAGTTGTCCGAGCCGGAAGTTCCCGTGCAAGCACGCGCTGGGGCTGTTGCTGCGGTGGGCGTCGGGGGGCGGCGAGGTGCCGGAGGGCGGTGAGCCGCCGGAGTGGGCCGCGGGCTGGCTGAGCGGGCGGCGCGAGCGCGCGGCGGACGGAGCGGGGCGGTTCGCCGGGGCCGGACCGGAGGCCGGGGCCGGTGGGGGCGCGGGCCCCGGGCGTCAGGGGCGGGGCGGGGGCGGCCCCGCCGATCCGGAGGCGGCCCGGCGCCGCGCGGAGCGGCGCGGCCGGCGCATCGCCGCGGGCGCCTCGGAGTTGGAGCGGCGCCTCGCCGATCTGCTGCGCGACGGGCTGGCCGCCGCCGACCGCGCGGGTTACGGGGCGTGGGACGAGACGGCGGCCCGGATGGTCGACGCCCAGGCCCCGGGCCTTGAGGCGCGGGTGCGGGAGCTGGCCGCCGTCCCCGGCTCCGGACCGGGCTGGCCCGCGCGGCTGCTGGAGGAGTGCGCGCTGGCGCATCTCCTCGGCCAAGGCTTCCTCCATATCGACGCGCTCCCGGAGGAGTTGGCCGCCACCACCCGCGCGCGGATCGGGGTCACCCTCCCGGTGGCCGAGCTGCTGGCCTCCGCCGAGCCGGTCCGGGACCGATGGCTGGTCCTGGGCCGCCAGGACAGCGCCGACGGCCGTCTGACCACCCGCCGCGTCTGGCTGCGCGGGGAGCGCACGGGCCGGATGGCGCTGCTGCTGTCCTTCGGCGCGGGCGGCCAGTCCCCGGAGCCGGCGCCGCCCACCGGGCTGCGGCTGGATGCCGACCTCGTGTACTACCCGTCCACCCGCCCCCTCCGCGCGGCCCTCGCCGAGCGCCGTGGCGCACCGCCGCACACCGCGTCGGACTCCGCGTCGTGGGGAGCGTCCGGGACCGTCCCGGACGCGCCGCCAGGCGGCGATGTGGTGACGGCCCTCACCGCGTACGGCGAGGCGTTGGGGCAGGACCCCTGGCTGGAGGGCTGGCCGGTGGTGCTGTCCGGGGTCACCCCGGTCCCGGGGGCGGGTGACGAGGGCTGGCAGCTCGCCGACACCACGACCGGGCTCGCCCTGCCCGTCGATCCCCGCTGCGCCGGGCGCACCGATCTGTGGCAGCTGCTGGCGATAGCGGGCGGCGGCCCGGTCACCGTCTTCGGGGAGTGCGGCCACCGCGGCTTCGCGCCGATCACCACCTGGGATCCGGAGCCGGTCCCGCTCACCGCCACCACCGCGCCGGGAGGCCGACGTTGACGACCCGCACCGCATGCCCGGCCACCACCTCCGGCGCCTCCTGGGACGAGCTCGTCGCCGCCGCGCTGCTCGGCACCGAGCGCCGTACGCCGCCCGTCACCCCGCGGCCGGGCCAGGACACCGCCGCCGCGCTGCTGGACGCCGCCGCGCTCAGCACCGTGCGGCGGCGGGCCGGGCTGCGGCCCGCGCCCGCGCGGCCCGCGGTGCCGCCCGCGCCGTCCGACCCCCGCCCGGCCCTGCCGTCCGCCGCCCGCGCCCGGCTGGCGCTGCTGCTCGCCGACCGCTCGGCGGCCGGGCGTGGCAGCCCGCGATCGGCGCCCGATCTCGCCGAACTGCTGCCGCAGTGGCTCACCCTGGCCAACCACCACGGCTACCGCGCGCCGGACGCCCTGCTCCCGGCGCTGCTCGACGCGGCCCGCGCCCGTACCGATCTGCGGCCCGAGGCGCTCACCCTCGGCGGACCGCGTGCGCTGTGGCTGGCCCGGCTCAACGCGGAGTGGAGATTCGCGCTGCGCGGCGGCACGTTCCGGGCCATCCTGCCGCCGGAGGGCGCCGCCCCCGCCGTACCGCCCGTCGATCCCTCCGCCGGGGCGGCGGGACCGGAGGCCGACGGGCGCTCGGATGCCCAGCGGCTCTGGGAGGAGGGGCTGTTCGCCGAGCGGGTGTCCCTGCTGTCCGCGGTCCGTCACCGCGATCCGGCGGCCGGGCTGGCGCTCCTCGGCGGCACCTGGGCGACGGAGCGGGCCGAGGACCGGCTGATGTTCCTGGACTCGCTGCGGGACGAGCTCTCCCCGTCCGACGAGCCCTTCCTCGAACAGGCCCTCTCCGACCGCAGCCGGAACGTCCGGGCGACCGCCGCCGAGCTGCTCTCCGCCCTGCCCGGTTCGGCGCTGGCCTCCCGCATGGCCGAGCGGGCGCGGGACTGTGTGTCGCTGACCGGCGCGGGAGGGATCGCCGTCGAGGCCCCGGCCGGATGCGACAGCGCGATGCAGCGCGACGGCATCGTGCCCAATCCGCCCTCCGGGCGCGGGGAGCGCTCATGGTGGCTGGGTCAGCTGGTGGAGGCGACACCGCTGGACCGCTGGACACAGTGGTTCGGCGGGCTCGGCCCCGCCGGGATCGTGGCGCTGCCGGTGGCGGACGGCTGGCAGCCGGATCTGCACGCGGCCTGGTGCCGGGCCGCCGTGCGGCAGCGCAGCGCGGAGTGGTCCCGCGCCCTGCTGGGCGCCCCCGCCCTGCCGCCCTACTCGGGCGACGCCGCCCCCGCCGCCTGGCGCGACCCGGCGAAGCTGCTGTCCGCGCTGCCCCCGGAGGAACGGGCCGGGTGGGTGGCCGAGTTCATCGCCTCCCACGGGCTGTCGGACGCCTTCCGGCTGCTCGGGGTCTGCGCGGTGCCGTGGGCCCAACCGCTCGGCCGGGCGGTGGTGGACGCGCTCGACATCGCCCGGGACGCGGG
Source organism: Streptomyces sp. NPDC048636 (assembly GCF_040650655.1). Classification (NCBI taxonomy): domain Bacteria; kingdom Bacillati; phylum Actinomycetota; class Actinomycetes; order Kitasatosporales; family Streptomycetaceae; genus Streptomyces; species Streptomyces sp. NPDC048636. Next base: position 138,735 of record NZ_JBEZHR010000003.1, read on the forward strand.
CAGCTACCCGTGGAGTTTCAGCGGGGTCATGGGGCTGGCCGAGCGGTGCCTCGACCCGGGCCAGGCGGACCGCCTGGAGGTGCTGACGGCGATACCGGCCGAGGACGAGGACACCGCGCCGGGAGCCGGTGGCTACTGGTCGGAGGCGTTCCAGCGGCTGGTGGGGACGCTACGGCTGAGGGAGACCATCCGCACCGAACTCGCCCCGCCCACGGACTGAACCCGCCCCCGCACCCCGCCCGTTCGGCCGCCGATGCGGCCGTATCGTGCGGCCCCCGACCGCTGGGGCCCGGCCCCCGGCGGTCCGCTGCCGAGCCGGAGGGGCGCCGCACCGTGCGGGACTGGGTCACAGGACCGGTCCGGCACCGGGCAGGGCGGTTCCCGCCACGCGACGCAAAGCCCTCGGCCGGACGCCCGGGCCGCAGGCCCCGTCGGCCTGTCGCCGCCGCGTCGCGCGGGGCCGCGAAGCCGCCCCGGCCGTGCGGCCACGCGACGCTCGGCAACGCGGCGAGGGCGCGAGACAGGGCTGCCAGACCTGGTGCGGCACCGGACAATGTGGTTCCGCCACGCCACGCGACGCCCTGGTCGACCGGGCCGCAGGCCCGGCGCGGCGCCGGGCCGCCACGCGCGGGGCGCGAGGCCGCACCCGCCGCGCGGGGGGCTCAGGCGGCTACGGGGCGGACGTTCTTCTGGACCCACTCCACGATGGACGTCGTCGTCGCACCCGGGGTGAAGATCTCCGCGACGCCCTGCTCCTTCAGCGGGGCGATGTCGTCCTCGGGGATGATGCCGCCGCCGAAGACCTTGATGTCCTCCGCCTCGCGCTCCCGCAGCAGCTCCAGCACCTTGGCGAAGAGCGTCATATGGGCGCCGGAGAGGATCGAGAGCCCGATCGCGTCGGCGTCCTCCTGGATCGCGGTGTCGACGATCTGCTCGGGGGTCTGGTGGAGCCCGGTGTAGATGACCTCCATACCCGCGTCGCGCAGCGCCCGCGCGATCACCTTGGCCCCGCGGTCATGGCCGTCCAGTCCCGGCTTGGCCACCACCACACGGATCGGACCGGTCACACCCATCACAGCCTCCAAGACCTAGCGCGCATCCGCGATCTGGCGCGCTTCCCCGTGAACGCAGAACGCACCCATGTGAACGAACGTTATCTCCAGCATCCCCTACCCGGCAGTTTCGCGGCGCGCAGCGAGGGGGAAATCACACGTGGGACACGTTCACTGAAGGCCGCACCCGGATCCGCGATCGCATCAGCCGCAGACGCTTCGGACGCCGGGTCGGCCACACCAGGGGAGCCGCAGCGGGGACCGCCGCACCGTGCAGCGCCGCCCATCGCCCATCGGCAGCAATTGGCATGGGCATGGCGCAGCCGGTGCGGCGGCGCGGTCACCGGCATGACCTCACCCATGGTCACGGCCACGGCTGCCCGGTCGGGCACACCGGGAGGTCGGCCGCCATGGGCCTCATTCGCTTTCGCGCCATCGCCCTCGACCTGGCGATACTCGCCGGACATCTGATGCTCTACCCCACCGGCGTCCTGCCGGAGCGGCCATCCGCGCCGCCGCCACCCGACGCCGCCGCCCGTCTCCCCACCGAGGGCCGGGCCCGCCGCCCGGTGGTGCTGCTCCACGGCTTCATCGACAACCGCTCCGTCTTCGTCCTGCTGCGCCGCGCCCTGCGCCGTCACGGCCGACAGCATGTCGAAGCGCTCAACTACTCACCGCTCACCTGCGACCTGCGCACCGCCGCCGCGCTCCTCGCCCGCCATGTGGAAGAGGTCTGCGCCCGCACCGGCCACCGCCAGGTGGATGTGGTCGGCCACAGTCTGGGCGGGCTGATCGCCCGCTACTACGTCCAGCGGCTCGGCGGCGATCTCCGCGTCCACTCCCTGGTGACGCTCGGCACCCCCCACGCGGGAACGCGGGTGGCGCCCTTGTTGTCCGCACATCCGCTCGTGCGTCAGATGTGCCCGGACTCCGATGTGATCGCGGAATTGCGGCAGCCTGCCCCCGAATGCCGTACCCGCATGATCTCTTTTTGGAGCGATGCGGATCAGTTGATGTTCCCGGCGGAGACGGCCCGGATAGACCATCCGGATGTGATCTCCCGGAACATTCGCGTCAGCGGAGTCGGACATCTGGCCCTACCTGTGCGTTCGGCGGTCGCCGCCGGGATCCTGGAGGCCCTGGACACCGCCGACGAGGCCCCGGTGGAGGCACCGGACACCTTCTCGGTGGCCTGAGCGAGGGCCTGGGCGAGGGCCTGGGCGAAGGCCCGACCCAGATCCGACCGAGGTCCGGCCGAGACCCCAGAACGGTCGGGCGAAGATCCAAAGAGGGCCCGAAGAGGACACCGGGACGGTCATACAAGGGCCTCGCGGGGACGGAAATTGCCGAACACCGATCGAACACCCGGCCAAGGAACCGCGTACAGTCCGCCGAAAGGCGACCAAATGCCCTTTCCCGAGATGCTCAAAACTTGCCGAAGATTGTCGCTGCCGCGTACCGCCGGGTACAGTCGCCGCTAATTCTCGTGCAGCCGAGGCGAAAGAGAAGTTGGTGGTGAACGACCGTCACCCGTCGGTGGGCTCCGGCTCACCCGACCCCGCTCCTGACGCCTCATATCCCCACTACGGGGCATACGGGCAGCAGCAGGACACAGCGCACGGCCACGCCGGGTACGACGGCTACTCCACCGGCAGCTACGACCAGCTCGGCGCCGCGTACGGCGACGGGGACCCGCTCTTCGGCGCGCTCCCCGGCAGCGACGGCGGCTACGACAGTTATGACGGCTACGCCTCCGGCCACAGCGGCCAGTACGACGGCTCCCAGTGGGGCGCCACGGGCCAGCACACCGGTACGTACAACATGGGCCACTCCGCCCCGTACGAGACCGGCGCCCATGAGACCGGCGCGTACGACACCACCGCGATGTGGGCCGCCTCCGGCTATCAGCTGCCGACCGACATCCCGGCCCAGCCGACCGCCGAGACCGGCGGCCAGTGGGACCTCGGTGCCTGGGGCGGCGCCGACACCATGGGACAGACGGATCTCGCGGGACAGACGGACCTCACCGGACAGTTCGACTCGACTGCCACCGGCCCTATGCAGATCCCCGCGCAGTGGGACAACTCCGGCGCGGCGTATGACTCCACCGCGTATGACACCACCACGTTCGACGCCGCCGCTCTCGACCACAACGGCTACGACACCGGCGCGTACGAGACCTACGACTCCTTCGACGGCTCGGATCTGAACTCGGGCGTCGACACCGGACAGACCCAGTTCTGGGACACCACCGCCTTCGCCACCGTCGGCGAGACGCCGCACGACATCCACCCCGATGCCCCCGAGGCCCCCGAGGCGGAACCGGAACCCGGGGCGGCGGCCGAACATGAGCCCGCGCCCGATGCCGACGCGTCGCTCCTGTCCCCGCCGTCGCCGCCCGCTCCGTCCGCCCGCCGTGGGAACGGCAGCGGCAACGGAAGGGCCCGCCGCCGGACCGTCTCCTCCCGCCCCAAGCGCTCCGCGCTCCTCACCGTCGCCGTCCCGTCCGTCTGCGCCCTCGGCGTCAGCGCGGTGGCCGCCGCCTCCGTCGGGATGAGCAACGACAAGAGTGACGGTGCGACCACCCAGGCCGCCCCCGACGCCGCGCCGCCCGTCAAGGCCGCCGCCGTCAACAGCAAGCTGGACACCCAGCTCGCCGAAGTCCGCGAGGGCGCCGACGACTTCCGCGACCGCGCCAGCCGCACCCAGGAGCGCATCGACCTCAAGGAGCGCCAGGCCGCCGAGAAGAAGCGCAAGGCCCAGGAGGCCGCGCGCAAGGAGGCGCTGCGCCCCAAGTTCGCGCTCCCCGTCACCCAACACGGTCTGAGCGCCACCTTCGGTCAGGCGGGTATCAACTGGATGTCCGTGCACACCGGTATCGACTTCCCGGTCAGCTACGGCACCCCCGTCATGGCCGCGACCGACGGCACCGTGCGCACCCAGTGGAACGACGCCTACGGAAACATGGTCATAGTGACCGGTCCGGACGGTACGGAGACCTGGTACTGCCACCTCAGCAGCGCCAAGGTCCGCTCCGGGTCCGTCAAGGCGGGCGACACCATCGCCTTCTCCGGGAACTCGGGCAACTCCACCGGCCCGCATCTGCACTTCGAGGTGCACCCCGGGGGCGGGGAGGCCATCGACCCGCTGCCCTGGCTGCGCGGCCACGGCCTCGACCCGTCGTAACCGGAACCGGAGCCGGTCGCAGATCCGGAACCGGGTCCGGACTCGTACTCGAGCCCGGACCCGGCCCCTTCACAACTTCTCGACCGGCGCGTACCGCAGCAGCAGCCGCTTCGGCTTCTCGTCACCGAAGTCGATCGTGGCCTCCGCGTTGTCCCCGCTGCCCTTCACCGCCACAACGGTGCCGAGCCCGAAGGTGTCATGGGTGACCCGGTCGCCCACGGCCAGCGAAACCGCGGGCCGTTCCTTCGCCCGCCGGGTGGCGAAACCGCTCGCCCCCGCCCGCGACCGCGACGATCCGCCACCGGAGAGCCCGGAGAACCCGCCGCCGCCCGCGATGGCGCCCATGGACGCCGACGGGGTGGCCGGACCGGTCCGGCGCCACCGCACATACTGGTCCGGGATCTCCTCCAGGAAGCGGGACGGCGGGTTGTACGCGGGCTGTCCCCATGCGCTCCGCATCGTGGAGCGCGTCAGATACAGCCGCTCACGCGCCCGTGTGATCCCCACATAGGCGAGCCGCCGCTCCTCCTCCAGCTCCTTGGTCTGGCCGAGCGCCCGCATATGCGGGAAGACGCCGTCCTCCAGACCGCTGAGGAAGACGACCGGGAACTCGAGCCCCTTGGCCGTGTGCAGCGTCATCAGCGTGATGACCCCGCTGCCGTCCTCATCCTCGTCCGGGATCTGGTCGGAGTCGGCGACCAGCGCGACCTGCTCCAGGAAGTCCGCGAGTGTGCCGGGATTCTCCTCGCCCCGGTCCTGCTCGAACTCCAGGGCCACGGCGGCCAGCTCCTGGAGGTTCTCGATCCGGGTCTCGTCCTGCGGGTCCGTGGACGCCTGGAGCTCGGCGAGATAGCCGGTGCGCTCGAGCACCGCCTCCAGCACCGTGGCCGGGCCCGCGCCCGACTCCACGATCGTCCGCAACTCCTCCATCAGCGTGTTGAACCGCTTCACCGCGTTCGCCGAGCGGGCCGCCATGCCGTACGCCTCGTCGACCCGGCGCAGCGCCTGCGGGAAGGTGATCTTCTCGCGGAGCGCCAGCGCGTCGATCATCGCTTCGGCGCGATCGCCGATACCGCGCTTGGGCACGTTCAGGATGCGGCGCAGCGGGACGGTGTCCTCGGGGTTGGCCAGCACCCGCAGATAGGCGAGGACGTCCCGGACCTCCTTGCGCTCGTAGAAGCGCACTCCGCCGACGACCTTGTAGGGCAGCCCGACCCGGATGAAGACTTCCTCGAAGACACGGGACTGGGCGTTGGTGCGGTAGAAGACGGCGACATCACCGGCCTTGGCGTCGCCCGCGTCCGTCAGCCGGTCGATCTCGTCGGCGACGAACTGGGCCTCGTCGTGCTCGGTGTCGGCGACATAGCCGGTGATGGTCGCCCCGGCCCCGGCCTCGGTCCACAGGTTCTTCGGGCGGCGGTTCTCATTGCGCTCGATCACCGCGTTGGCCGCGCTGAGGATGGTCTGTGTGGAGCGGTAGTTCTGCTCGAGCAGGATGGTCCGCGCCTGCGGGTAGTCCTCCTCGAACTGGAGGATGTTACGGATGGTGGCGCCGCGGAAGGCGTAGATGGACTGGTCGGCGTCGCCCACCACACACAGCTCACCGGCCGCGGTCTCCTCGGTGTCCGTGCCCACCAGCTCGCGCACCAGGGTGTACTGCGCGTGGTTGGTGTCCTGGTACTCGTCGACCAGCACATGGCGGAACCGGCGGCGGTAGTGCTCGGCGACATCGGGGAACGCCTGGAGCAGATTGACCGTGGTCATGATGATGTCGTCGAAGTCCAGCGCGTTGGCCTCGCGCAGCCTCGACTGGTACATCGCGTACGCCTCGGCGAGGGTCTTCTCCAAGCCGTCCGACGCCTGCCCGGCGAAGGTCTCCTCGTCGATCAGCTCGTTCTTCAGGTTGGAGACCTTGGCGCTGAACGACTTGGGCGGGAACCGCTTGGGGTCCAGGTCGAGATCACGGCAGACCAGCGCCATCAGCCGCTTGGAGTCGGCCGCGTCATAGATCGAGAACGATGAGGTGAAGCCCAGCTTCTTGGACTCGCGGCGCAGGATCCGGACACAGGCGCTGTGGAAGGTGGAGACCCACATGGCATGGGCCCGCGGGCCCACCAGCTCCTCCACCCGCTCCTTCATCTCGCCCGCCGCCTTGTTGGTGAAGGTGATGGCGAGGATCTGGCCGGGGTGCACTCCGCGCGCGCCGAGCAGATACGCGATGCGGTGGGTGAGCACCCGGGTCTTGCCGGAACCGGCGCCCGCGACGATCAGCAGGGGGGTGCCGGTGTGCTCGACCGCGGCCCTCTGCTGCTCGTTCAGCCCCTCGAGCAGGGCGGCCGGATCCACGGGGGGCCGCGCCGCGCCGTCCCGGTAATACGCCTCCCGGGGCACGCTCGGCACCGGCTCGTCGTGCGCACCGCTGAAGAGGTGGTGCGGTACGTCCTCGCCACCGCCGGAGCCATGGTGCTCGGGGACCTCATGGCCCTCGTGGTCCTCGGGCGGCGGGTGCTCCTCGCCCGAGGGCCCGAGGTCCGCCAGGAAGCTGTCGTCAAAGAGGCTGCTCATCGCTGACCGAGTCTAGGCCGCGCCACTGACAGCCCACGTACGAACATCACGAAACGGTTTCGGGCAAATCACCCACCAGCCTTCACAGGAGCCCCACGAGTTGGCTACCGTCCTGCGTCAGGCAGTCCGGACACCCGTCGGCGAACAGCGTCGGCACGGGCGGCCGCCGCCGAGTCCGGTCCCGCCCCACGGCAGCCGGAGCCGGGGACCCACACGTTCCACCGGGGTGAATCGGCCCGGGAGACGGCACCTCGTGTGCCGCCCGGACGGGCCGTAGGGCAGCCTTCCGTCCGCCCGAACCCGACAGCTAACCCGGTAGGCGGTCCACGGAAGGAGTCGCCTCCCTTGGCGTCGCACCGCAAACCGCGGGCCCGGATACCGGCCGCCGGTCAGAGCCGGCGGACCGCCGTCGGGCTCACCACGGCCGCCCTGGCCTCGGCCACCCTGCTCTCCCAGACGGCGAACGCCGCGCCGGGCGATCCCAAGCCCGCCACCCAGTCGATCGAAGAGGTCAAGAAGAAGGTCGACAGCCTGTACCACCAGGCGGAGAGCGCCACCCAGGGCTACAACGCCGCCAAGGAGCGGACCGAGACCCAGCGCGCCAAGGTCGACAAGCTGCTGGACACGGTCGCCAAGCGCACCGAGAAGCTCAATGAGGCCCGGCGGACCCTCGGCTCCCTGGCCGCCGCCCAGTACCGCAGCGGCGGTATGGCCAGCAGCACCGCCGCCATGCTCTTCTCCTCCGATCCGCAGGACGTCTTCGACCAGTCACACCTGATGGACCGGCTCTCCGGCCACCAGAAGAAGGCCGTCGAGGAGTTCCGGACGCAGCGGACGGAGGCGGCCAGGGAGCGCGGCTCCGCCACCAAGAGCCTCGCCTCGCTGACCTCCTCGCAGCAGACCCTCAAGGCGAAGAAGAAGTCCGTCCAGAGCAAGCTCTCCGAGGCCCGGCGGCTGCTGTCGAATCTGACCGCCAAGGAGAAGGCACGTCTCGCGGCGCTCGAGAAGAAGAAGCAGGAGGAGGCCCGGCGCAAGGCCGCCGAGCTGGCCGAGAAGCAGCGCAAGGCGGAGGCCGAGCGTCAGCGGCAGCAGGACGGGAACGACGGCTCCGGCTCGTCCACCCCGTCCAGCCCCGCGCCCTCCAACAGCACCAAGGCGGCGAAGGCCATCGCCTTCGCGCAGGCCCAGGTCGGCAAGCCGTACGTCTGGGGTGCCACCGGCCCCAACTCCTTCGACTGCTCGGGACTCACCCAGGCCGCCTGGAAGTCCGCCGGGGTCTCCCTGCCGCGCACCACCTGGGACCAGGTGAAGGTCGGGACGCGGGTATCGACCTCCGATCTCGAACCGGGCGATCTGGTCTTCTTCTACGACGACATCAGCCATGTCGGGCTCTACATCGGCGACGGGATGATGATCCACGCGCCGAAGCCGGGTGACGCGGTGAAGAAGGCGCCGATCACCGAGATGCCGGTCTATGGCAGCGTCCGCCCCGCCTGACCCGGCGAAGCCGGATCAGGCGGGGCGCCGCCGACGCGAGGCCGGGGGCCGCCAACGGCCCCCGGCCGACCCCGTGTCGCCGTGCCGGACCGCGACCGGTGACAGCGGTACCCGAGGCCGTCGCAGAAGACCGCGCCCCCGCCCCGGCCGGAGCCGGGGCGGGGGCGCGGTGGGGGGGTGACGGTTTACGTGCCGGGCTTGCGGCCGTAGACGTAGACGTCGTCGCCGTTCTTCAGCAGGCTCCAGTACTTCTTCGCGTCGGACTTGTTCATGTTGACGCAGCCGTGGGAGCCGGGCGGGGACCACACACTGCCCGCGATCGAGTGGAACGCCTGACCGCCGTCGAAGAACTGGCTGTACGGCATGGCCACGTTGTAGATCGTCGACCAGTGGTCGATGTTCCGCCAGTAGATCTTCTTCAGACCGGTCCTGGTCTCGTAGCCGTTACGCCCGGTGCGCACCGGCACCGGTCCGTAGACCAGCCGGGAGCCGTCCTGCACCCAGCTCAGCTGGCGGGTGAGGTCGACACAGGCGATCCGGCCCTTGTTGGTGGGGCACTTGCCCGCCGCGTTGGGGTTGTGGCCCGCCGCCTTCTGCGCGTTCTTCAGGCTCATCACACCCCAGGTGACGGGCCCGGCGTAGCCGATGGTCGGGCTGATGCCGTGGTTGATCTGGAACTTCTGGATCGCCAGACAGTCGGTGCGCGACTGCCGCCCGTCCACCGGGCGGCCGAGGTACTTCTCGACCTTCTTCTGGTACGGCCCGGTGTCCGTCGTACACGACGAAGCGGCCTGGGCCGGAGTGGCGAGGGCGACCGCGAGCGGCATCACCATGCCCGCGAGGCCCAGCGTGACTCCCGCACGCCGGATCCGCCTGGACCCCAACCCCCTGAAAAACCCAGGGCCCTTGTTCTCCTTGAGACCTCTGTTGGCCTCCACAACCCCCATTGCCCGCTCCCTCCGGCCGTCTTGTGCTCTTAAGACAGCTCGCGAGTGCAAACGGTTGCCCGCGAATTGATGTGCGTATCAAGCCGTTATCGAACAGGGGGCACGGTGCAGGGAAAGGATCAGGTCCACAGCACGGCGATGAAGATGTTCACCGTGGTGAGTGCACCCACCGCGCCGAACGCGGCCGACTCCACCTTCTCCTCGTCCCGTTTCACATAGACCAGACACAGGATCACGATCAACAGCGCCAGCTTGATCCCGATCTTGATGTTGTTCACGGCACCGCCGTCGGCCTGGTTCAGCCCGACCAGCGCCACACCGGTCACCAGCATGGTCAGGGCCCCGTGCAGCATTCCGGGGGTCATCCGCGCGGCGCCCGCACTCATCTGCTTCATCTGGGAGAGAAAACCGCCCAGCAGCGCGGCGATACCGACGATGTGCAGACCGACAAAGGCGTTGATGAGTACGTCCATACGCACGGACATTAGCGCCGCGCATAGCACCGCCTTTCACTCGGGTGGGCCCTGATCACGGCTTCGGTCAAGGCCACCACGCAGTGCCACTCACCCCGCGCGCACCGTGATCAGTCAGCGGCACAGGAACGATGAAATCCGTCCATTCCCGCGCATCACCCGGCACCGCCCCCGTTCCCCGGCCTAGCTTCCCCTCCAGATGGCGGTCCGCCCCCCGTCAGCGAGGGTCCCCGCCTCATGGGTGGGCCGCCATCTGCCCGAACGACCAGCCCCCGAACCATCAGCCAGTCCCCGAACGACCAGTCCCGAACCGTCAGTCCCCGAACCATCAGCTCAGCGAGGAAGGTGTACCGCCGCCGTGGCGTCGCACAGGAAGTCGCGCAGCGGGCCCAAGCGCTCGCTCGTCAGCAGCACCGCCCGGACGGCCGCGCTCCTCGCCCTCACCGGCGCCGCCTCCGCGACCGCCCTCGAGGGCACCGGGCACGCCGATCCCCACCTCACCACCGCTCAGGTGAAGGCCAGGGTCGACCAGTACCGGCTGGAGGCCGAGGAGGCCGCCGAGAAGTACAACGGCGCCCGGGAGAAGGCCGACCGGGCCCGGCGCGTGCTGGGCGACCTCCAGGACGAGGCCGCCCGCAGAACCGCCCGGCTGAACACCGCGCGCAACGCCCTGGGCGCGTACGCCACCGCCCAGTACCGTGCCGGGACCATCGCCCCCACCCTCCAGCTCGCCCTGTCCTCCTCCCCCGACCAGTACCTCCAGCGGGCCTCGCTCGCCGAGCGCGCGGCCGGGCGCCGGGCCGCGACGGTCACCGGGATCGTCCGCCAGGAGAAGGCGCTGCGCCGCGTACGCGGCACGGCGGCGAACCGGCTGGCCGAGTTACGCGCCTCGCAGGAGGCGCTCTCCCGCCATAAACAGGCCGTCGAGAAGAAGCTCGCCGCCGCCGACCGGCTCCTCGACCGGCTGACCGCCGAGCAGCGCCGCCGCCTGGCGGACCGGGAACGGCCCGCCGACCGGACCACCACCGGCTCCAGCGCCGCCACGACGGCCCCCGCCGCCACCGGCCGGGCCGCCCGCGCCATCGCCTTCGCGCATGGAGCCCTCGGCAAGCCGTACGTCTGGGGCGCCACCGGCCCCCACGGCTACGACTGCTCCGGGCTCACCCAGGCCGCCTGGCGCGCCGCCGGGGTCTCCCTGCCGCGCACCACCTACACCCAGATCAACGCGGGCCGCCGGGTCAGCCGCTCCCAACTGGCCCCCGGCGACCTCGTCTTCTTCTACTCGGGCATCAGCCACGTCGGGATCTACATCGGTGACGGCCGCATGATCCACGCCCCCCATCCCGGCGCCCCGGTCCGGGTGGCCCCGATCGACCAGATGCCCTTCGCGGGTGCGAGCCGCCCGGCGTAACGGAACGCGGCGTAAGGGAACCCCGCGTACGAGAACCCGGCGCAGGGCGCGTGGAACCCGCCGGGCCGCCGCCAGGCGGCGTGGAGCACCGACAGTCCGACGGCGACCGGCAGAACCGCCCCGGGCCGGACCCCGGCGTGGACGAGCACGATGCCGGTCACCAGGACCGCGAGGAATGCGGCGAGATCGGATCGCCGAGGAACGCTGTTCACTAGGATTGCCCTTTCCTGTCACGCCTCGTACGAGGCTGACTCCACTCTGGAACGGACCGGGCCCGTTGCGGGAGTCGGCACAGTTGCCGATCGTCCGCAACACCCGAAGGGGACGGGACATGGGGAGCCTTGAGCCTCTCGGCGGCGATCTGCCGGACGGGGCACTCGAGTTGGCGGCGGAGCTGCGACGGCTGTTCACCGGACTGGACGTGAGCGTGCGCCGGTACGCCGCGCGCCGCCATCGGGACGCCGGTTCGATATCCCGCTTCCTCAACGGAACCCGCATCCCCGCCTGGGAGTTCATCGCGGACCTGCTCACCGATGTGGCCGAGCACCGGGGCGGCGCGGCGACCCCCGAGACCATGGAGCACCTGCGCGGCCTGCACCGGCGCGCGCTGGCCGCCAGCGGATCCCCGCAGCACCGTGTGGAGCTGCTGGAGCAGCGGTTGGCGGAGGCCGACCGGATGGCCCGGCGGTCCGCCGTCCGCGAGCAGGCCCTGGAGAACGCGTTGCTGGACGCGCAACACCGCGCGGCGGATCTGGAGACCCGGTTCCGCCAGTTACAGGCCGCCGCCGACGACCGCGACTGGGCCCGCGCGGACGCCGAGGCCGCGCTGCGCGCCTACGAGGACCCGCTCGCCGCGCTGCGCAAGGAGCGGGACCAGCTCAAGGACCAGGTGGAGGTGTTGAGCGAGGAGCTGAAGGAGGCGCACACCCGCCGGATACGGGCCGAGCAGCGCTGCAACGACCTGGAGCGGCAGCTCGTCACGGCGGAGGAGGAGGCCCGCGCCGAGGCCGCGCGCGAGGCGCAGCAGGAGGAACAGGCGCAGACGGCCCTCACCGAAGCGCTGGAAGATGAGCTGCGGCGGCTCCGCCGCCAGATGGAGGGTCTGGAGGACCAACTCGAGGAGCAGACCGAGGACTGGGCCCCGGTGCCGGCGTACCCGAGCCGCCCGAACCGGCCCGGCACGGTGACGGCGGGCGGGCTGGACCGCCGCTACGCGTTCGAGAACTTCGCCGTCGAGCCCGCCAACCGCTTCGCCCACGATCTCGCCGTGGCCGTGGCCGAGGTGCCCGCCCAGAACTACAACCCCCTCTTCCTCCACGGTGACCACGGGCTGGGCAAGACCCATCTGCTGCACGCCATCGGCCACTACACGCGCAGCCTCTATCCGCGCACCCGGCCGCTGTACCTCGACGCCTCTCGGCCGGACGGGACGCTCGACCTCCCCGAGATGGACATGCTGCTGCTCGACGACATCCAGACGCTGGACGGAGGTCTCGAGCCCGGTTCCGTACGGCGTCAGTGGCTGAAGCACCTCCTGGAATCCCTGCTGGCCGCCGAGAAACAGGTGGTCCTCGCCTCCTCCCGCCCGCTGCGGTCGTTGCGGCTGGATCCGGATCTGCGTGACCTGCTGGCGGGCGCGCTGCCCGTCGGCATGGGCGTGCCCGACCTCGAGACCCGCCTCGCGGTGCTCCGTACGAAGGCGGAGCGGGAGCGGCTCGACGTCCCTCCGGACGTCATGGAGCTGATCGCCACCGCCGCCGGCCGGAATATCCGGGAGCTGGAAGGCGCCCTGGTCAGGGTGACCGCCTTCGCCAATCTCAACCGGACCCCGGTGGAGCTCACCCTCGCCCGGATCGTGCTCGACGAGAAGGCCCGTGGTCTGGGGGCGGAGATCACCGGTGAGGACATCATCCGTACCACCGCCGAGTACTTCGGGCTGACCGTCGAGGAACTGCGCGGCCCCGAGAGGGCGCGTGTCCTCGTCATCTCCCGGCAGATCGCGATGTATCTGTGCCGCGAGCTGACGGAGTACTCCGTGCCGACGATCGCCGCTTTCCTCGGCGGCCGCGACCCCAGTGCGGTCCTCAACGCCGACCGGAAGATCCGCGCCCTGATGAGCGAGCGCCGCTCCATCTTCAACCAGGTCACGGAGCTGACCAGCCGCCTGCTCTTCAGCTGACGGCCGCTTGAGCCGAACGCGGCCCGGAGCCGCCAGGTGGACCGGATCCGCCCGGTGGAGACTGGGGCCATGTCCAACCAAGCCACGGTGGTGCTCTCGGGCTACGGCCCGGTGGGCCGGGCCTACGCCGACCGCCTCCTGACCGCGTCCGGCGACACCTCGCCCCGGCTCGCCGCCATCCGCACCAGCGCGGCCGAGCGCACCGCGCCGGAGCTGCCCCCGGGCCCGCTGCCGCCGCTCGCCGAAACCCTGGAGCGTACGGGGGCGGTGGTGCTGGCGCAGGCGGTGCCGTCCTCCCCGGCGGTACGCGAACAGGCCGCCGCCGACGCGCTGCTCGCACTGCACCGTGGGGTCCATGTCGTCTCCGCCACCAAGAGCCATCTGCTCAGCCACTGGGCCGAGTTGGGCCGGGCGGCGGCCGAGGGCGGGGCGCTGATCCGGATCTCGGGGGCCACCGGGGCCGCGCTGCCCGCAGCGGACATGGCCAGGACCGGGGTACGCGGCCTCGGCTGCCACACCCTCCGCGCCTGCCCCACCGGCACCGCCACCTTCGTCCTGGACCGGCTGACCAGCGGTGATCCGTTCCCCGCCGCCGTGGCCGAGGCCCGGCGGCGCGGGATCGCCGAGGCCGATCTGTCGGCCGACCTCTCCGGCGCGGACGCCGCCACCAAGGCGCGGCTGCTGGCGGCCCTGCTGTGGGGCTGGGACGCGGCGGCCGTGCGGACCTACACCGGCGGCGCGGGGATCGGCGAGAGCACGGCGGAGGCGGCCCGCGCGGCCGCCGCGCGGGGCCACCGGCTGCGGGCGGTCGCGACCGCCTCGGCCGATGAACCGCTCCTGGTCCGGGTCGGGCTGGAGGAGACCGCCCCCGGCGACCCCCTGTACGCGCTGAACGGTCCGGAGAAGGCCGTGGTCTACGGCTGCGAGGCGGGCGACATCACGGTCAGCGGCGGCGCCTCGAGCCCGCTGGGGGCGGCCCTCGCCATGGTCAAGGACACCCTCGACGTCGCCGTACCGAAGGGTTTCGGCTTCGGTCTCGGCCTCGGCCTCGGCTGATCCACTCCCCCCGTGCGGGCTCCCGGCTCCCCCTCGGGCTCCCTCCCCACCAAGCCCCACCGCCCCGGGCTCCGCCCGGTCGCCCGCGCAGCTGCGCGCCGGGCCCGGCCCCGGGGGTACGTCGCCTCGCGGGCACGCGGGCACGCGGGCACGCGGGCCGCCCGCCCGCGCGACCGGCCCCACCCCCGCGGGGGCGAAGCCAACGGCAGCGGGGCCCGCCGTGGCCACCCGGCGCCGCCGGCCAGGGCCCGCGCGGCGGGTCAGCGGCGGACCGTGTCGCCCATGGCGCTGGTGCCCGTGGCGCTGTGGGGCGGGCCGGACGGCAGGCCCGGGGGTGCCTCGCCACGGGCGAACGACGACAGCCGGGTGCTCTGTTCGGCACCTCCGGCCGACCGGAGGGTGACCCGGTCACCGGTCAGATCGGCCACCGCCGTACACAGCGTCATCAGCGGGTCGGCGCCACGCGCCGTCCGGTGGACACCGTCCGGCAGCGGCGCGGCCGTCAGCGCGTCCAGGAACCACCCCGTCGTCGGCTCGGCGGACGGCTGCCGCAGACGGGACAGCGCCTCGCCGCGCGCCGCGCTCTCCTCGTACTGCCCCGGATGGCGCGTGGCGGACGCGCCCTCCGGCCCCGCCTCCGCCACGTCCAGCGGCGGCAGATGGCGCAGATGGTCGGTGTGCCAGTGCAGCGGTGGCTCACCGGCGGCGGCGCCCGCCTCCACTGCGCCGCAGCGGAAGAGCCCGGGCGATGGCCAACGGCCGCACAACGTAGGCGAGGTGCTGGGAGATCGACGAGTTGGGGCGAACGACGACGCCGGGCACCAACGGGCTGCCGCCGAGGTCGGAGTTCGCCCCGCCGACGCTGGTCACCGCCCGGCGGGACGCGCCGGTGGGGGCGTGAACGCGGTCGCGAGGCCGTTCTCCAGGAGTGCGAAGGCGCGCTCGGCGTCGCGGACGGCGTCCGGGTAACGCGCGTCGGCGGTCGTGCCGGAGGTCACGCGCTCGAAGTTGTCCATGGACAGCGTCCATTGGACGGCGACGAGCTGGACGGCGGCCACGCGGGCGACGAGGTCCGGCGCTTCCGTGGTGTCACGCAGAGCCTCCGCGAGGGTTCGTTCACTGGTCGTCCTGAAGCGCTGCATGCGGTCGACCAGGGCCGGGGTCTCGAAGATCAGCCCGGTGAGCGCGCGGATGTCGGGGTGGTCGCTGAGGCCGGTGATGGGGTCTTGGCGGCGCAGTCCGTCGAGGAAGTGCGCGCGGAGGGCGGCCGGCGGGGTGGTGTGCGGCGGGCGGGCGCGGACCACCCGCGCGGGCTCGGTCTCGTGGTCGGCCAGCCGGTGCACCACAAGGTCTTCCTTGGCCGGGAAGTAGGCGAAGAGCGTGCGCTTGGAGACCTCGGCGGCCTCGGCGACCTGGGCCACCGAGACCTGGCCGAAGCCGTGCTCGAGGAAGAGGGCGATCGCGGCTTCGGAGATCGTCGTACGGGTCCGCTGCTTCTTGCGCTCACGGAGTCCGAGCTGGTCATTCACGTTATCCACAGTATCAGGCACACTGCACTTGGTAGATTTCTGCACCTGGTATATTTTTCTACCGAGTGAAGAGCGAAGGAGAGCGTGATGGCGAAGATCGAGACGGATGTCGTGATCGTGGGCGCGGGCCCGACCGGGCTGGCGCTGGCGCATGAGCTGGCGCTGGGCGGGGTCCGGGCCGTGGTGCTGGAGCGGCTGGCGGAGCGGTTGAAGCAGGTGAAGGGCGGGACGATCCAGCCGCGTACGGCGGAGATGCTGGAGCTGCGGGGGCTGTTGGAGCCGATGCTGAAGCGGGCCTCCCCCCGGGATGATTCGGCGACCGGGCACTTCGCGATGCTGCCGGTGGAGCTGGACTGCACCCCCTGGGACACCGCCCACCCGCGCCCGATCGGGCTCCCGCAGTGGGAGATCGAAGAGGTGCTGGAGGAGCGGGCCACCGCGCTGGGCGCACAGGTGCGGCGCGGTGTGGAGGTCACGGCGGTGGAGCGGGACGACACCGGGGTGACGGTGACGTCGGCGGACGGCCGGAGCGTCCGGGCGCGGTACGCGGTGGCGTGCGACGGCGGCCGCAGCACCGTGCGCAAGCTGCTGGGCGCGGCGTTCCCGGGCCGCCCGGGGACGTATACGGCCGTTCTGACCGACATCCGGCTGTCGTCGGTCTCCGCGTTGGTGCCCGCCACGCTGGGGCACATCAGCACGCTGACCCGGCAGACGGACGAGTACTGGACGATGATGGTCCCGCTGGGCGAGGGCAAGTACCGGTTCACCTTCGGGCACCTGACGGCGCCGGAGACCGACCGGGACACGCCGGTCACCGAGCAGGAGGTCGCCGAGGCGCTGCGGGCGGTCTTCGGCGAGGAGACGGTGCTCGCCGGGGTGGACAACTCCTCACGGTTCACGGACGCCACCCGGCAGGTCGAGAGCTACCGCGCGGGCCGGGTGCTGTTCGCCGGGGACGCGGCGCATATCCATCCGCCGCTGGGCGGACAGGGGCTGAATCTCGGCGTGCAGGACGCGTTCAACCTGGGCTGGAAGCTGGCGGCGGCGGTGCGGGGCGAGGCGCCGGACGGGCTGCTGGACACGTACCACGCCGAGCGGCATCCGGTGGCGGCCCGGGTACTGCACCACACCTCGGCCCAGCGGGCCCTGTCCAACCCGTCCCCGAGCCCGGATGTGACGGCGCTGCGCGAGATCCTGACCGAGCTGCTGCGGCTGCCGGACGCCAACCGCCAGATGGCGGGGCTGATGTCGGGGCTGTCCCTGCGCTATGAGCTGCCGGGCACACATCCGCTCACCGGCGCACGGCTGCCGGACGCCGAACTGTCGGTCTCGGGCGAGGAGATACGGCTGTCGGAGCTGTTCGGGGCGGGGCACGCGGTGCTGCTGGACCTGGCCGGGGTGGTCCCGGCGGAGACGCGGCTCCCGGAGCGGGTGGACCTGGTCCGGGCGCGGACTCTCGCTACTGCACCGGCGGCGGCCGCCCTGCTCATCCGCCCGGACGGCTATGTCTGTTGGGCCGCCGGCGACGCCGAGACCTGCCGTGCGGAACTGCCCACCGCCCTCGCCTCGCTCCTGGGCGGAGCGCTCGGCGCATAAGGGCGAGCACATGGCGCACGACATCGGATACGCTGCGGCGAATTTTCGAACGATCGTGCACTCAGGTGGGGATATACCGAAATGCGGCATGCGTGGCGGTTGGTGGCGGGGGCGGTCGGCGCCATGGTCCTGGCGGGGGCGCTGACCGGCTGTCTCTTCGAGACGGACAAGGACGGCGAGGCCAAGGCCCCAAAGGGCCCGAAGCTGGGCGACAAGGGCACCGCATGTGAACTGCCGGTGCGGTTCAGCCTGGAGAAGTCCTGGAAGGCCAAGGCGGTGGACGAGGCGGTCCAGAAGCAGATCGGCCCGCTCGCCAAGCAGGGCTCGGTGACCCTCGTCTGCGAGATCGACGCAAAGCCCGCAGGGCACATCGGCTTTATGCGCATCATGACCGGCACCAAGGGCACCGCCGCCCCCGGCGGCACCTCGCGGGCCCTGATGAAGGAGTTCGTGGCCGACGAGAACTTCGAGAGCAAGGTCAGGCTCCGCGAGGTCAAGGCCGGTGATCTGCCCGCCACCGAGGCCAGCTACTCCGTCACCGACCTGTCCGCCGGAGCGGTCCTGCCCCAACGCGCCCTCGCGGTGATGACCGAGCGCGGCGGTGTGGTCATCGAGCTCGGCGGCATCGACGCCGAGGAGCACAAGGCGATGCTGCCCGCCTTCCGGTTGGCGAAGAAGACCCTGGAGAAGACGGGCTGACGGGCCCGCGACGGCCCGCCCGCCCGGCCCCTCGGACCGGATGGCGGCCCCTCGGACCGGACGGCGGGCGCTCAGACCAGACGGCGGGCCGTCGCCCAGCGGGTCAGCTCGTGGCGGTTGGAGAGCTGGAGCTTGCGGAGGACCGCGGAGACATGGCTCTCGACCGTCTTCACCGAGATGAACAGCTGCTTGGCGATCTCCTTGTAGGCGTAGCCACGGGCGATCAGGCGCAGCACCTCGCGCTCGCGCTGGGTGAGGCGGTCCAGGTCCTCGTCCACGGGCGGGGCATCGGTGGAGGCGAAGGCGTCGAGGACGAAGCCCGCGAGACGGGGCGAGAAGACCGCGTCACCGTCGGAGACCCGGAAGATCGCGTCGACCAGGTCGGTGCCGGTGATCGTCTTGGTGACATAGCCGCGGGCGCCGCCTCGGATGACACCGATGACGTCCTCGGCGGCGTCCGAGACGGACAGGGCGAGGAAGCGTACCGGGCGCTCCGGGTCGCTCATCAGGGCGGCGCTGCGGCGCAGCACCTCCACGCCTCCGCCGCCGGGGAGATGGACATCGAGCAGGACCACCTCGGGGCGGGTCGCACCGATCACGGTGACGGCCTGGTCGACATCGGCGGCCTCGCCGACCACCTCGACGCCGGTGCGCTCGGTCTCACCGATCTCGGCCTGGACGCCGGTGCGGAACATCCGGTGGTCGTCGACGAGCACCACACGGACGCGGCGGGCCGGTGCGCTCCCGTCGGCACCCGAGGCGCCCGTGGCGCCGGTCGCGCCCGTCGCGCCGCTGTCGTGGGTGCCGCCCGTCGCCTCGGTCATGTCGTCGCCCTCTCCATCTCCAGCTCCACTTCCGTGCCCCCGTCGGGCGCGGACCTCAGCCTGGCCGTGCCGCCGTGCCGCTGCATCCGGCCGATGATCGACTCACGGACGCCCATCCGGTCCTCCGGCACCGCGTCCGGATCGAAGCCGGGGCCACGGTCGCGCACGGAAATGAAGACCTTGGTCTCCTCGACCTCGGCGTAGACCTGGACGGCCCCGCCCTCGCCACCGTACTTGGCGGCGTTGACCATCGCCTCGCGGGCGGCCTGGATCTGCGCGCCCAGCCGCTCGTCCAGCGGGCAGTCGCCGACGACCACGACCTCGATCGGAACGCCGTGGTAGTCCTCGACCTCGGCCGCCGTCTTCTTCACCGCCTCGGCCAGGGTGTCCGGCTCCTCGTCCTCGTCCTTGCCGGTGCCCTCGGGTTTGTAGAGCCAGGCGCGCAGCTCGCGCTCCTGGGCGCGGGCCAGCCTGGCCACCTCGCGGGAGTCCTCCGCGTTCCGCTGGATCAGGGTGAGGGTGTGCAGCACCGAGTCGTGCACATGGGCGGCCACCTCGGCCCGCTCCTGGGCGCGGATGCGCATCAGCCGCTCCTCGGAGAGGTCCTGGGTCATCCGGATCACATACGGGCCGACCAGCAGCGCGATGCCGACGAGCACGGCCAGGGCGGCCTGGAGCACCGCCCCCAGGTGTTTCGCCGATCCCTGGAGCACCACGATGCCGGTCACCCCGGCCCCGACCAGCAGCACCCCGGCCGCGCCCCGGGCCAGCGGCAGGACCCGCTTGCTGCGGCTGAGCTCGACCCACTGGGCCCGCCGGGCGTTGTCCGCCTGCCGCCAGAAGAGGGCGACACCGGCGCCGATCAGCAGCAGCGGCCAGATGTAGGTGTTGGCACGGCCCAGATGGAACCCCTGGACGAAGATCGCCATCCCGACGAGGAGGGCGAGCAGCGCGAGGATCTGGCCCTTGTCGGGTCTGCGTGCCGTGATCCGGCGGCGGCCGTCCGGGCCCTGGGTGATCAGCGGGCGGGTGGTGGTCTCCACCCCGCCGACGCCGAGCGGGACGACGAACCAGAAGAGGGCGTAAACCAGGGCGCCGAAGCCCTCGGCCATGAACAGCGCCACGAAGACGATCCGCACCCAGGCGACCGGCAGCCCCATGTGCCCGGCGAGCCCGCGCGCCACACCGCCGAGCAGACGGCCCTCGGCGCTGCGGTACAGCTTGCGCGGGGGCGGCTCGGCCGGAGTGGTCGGGGGCGCGGCGGTCATGCCCCGATCGTCACACGGCCGGGGCGGCGGCGGTATCAGGGTCGCCCCTGATCATTCCCCCAATGACCGGAGGGTCACTTGTGGACGAAGCCCTCGCGGACCACGTCGAAAATCGGGCGGTACTTCGCCCACTCAGCGTCCGGTGCGCTCAGATAGATCGCGTACTGCTTGTCGCCCTCCTTGCCGAAGCCGAGGTCGATCGCGCGGTAGAGCTGGGGGGAGGTCTGGCCCAGGAACCTCATCTCCCATACGGCGGCCCGCTCGCCCCGGAACTTCGTCGACTGGAGGCGCAGGCGGGAGTATTGCGCGAATGTCTCCTGGAACTTGCCTTCGAGCTCCTCGAAGTGTGAGACCTGGTCCTTGGGCGCGAGGTCCAGGACGTCGATCTGCAACCGGGCCCGCTTCTGGGAGTCCAGGTAGATGACCTCCTGGGTGCCGTCGACCGGGCCGTCGGGGTCGGTCTCGCTCCTCCGGTTCCAGCCGTCGGGCACCGGGAAGGAGACGCCGAGCTGGTCCTCCTTCACCACGTGGTAGCCCTCGGGGGTCGGCGGCGGGGTGTAGGCGGGCTGCGGGGTGTTGTGGGGCGCCGAGGAGACGGTGGTGTCGTCCCCCGAACCGCCGGGCAACTCCTTGTCCAGTCCGAAGACGTAGACACCGGCCGCGACCGCCACGACGGACAGCGCGGAACCCACCGCGATCCACCGCGACCTGCGGCTCTTCTTCGGCAGGGGCGTGGACCCGGAATCGCCGTGTGCCGGGCCGGAGTCCGGATGTCCGGGACCGGGGGGCGCGAACGGCGCTCCCGGGGCGGGCGCGAGGGCGGAGTTGGGCGGCGTGTGGGACGCGTGCGGCGTGGGCGGCGTATGCGGCGTGTAGGACGCGGGCGGCGTATGAGGTACCGACGGCGTACCGGGCGTACCGGGCGTCGCCGTCACATGGGTGGTGGACCCTGACGGCGTCTCACCCGGCCCCAGGCCGAATCCCGGCAGCGACAGCGCGCTCGTCTCGGCCTCCGAGGCCGGGATCCGCAGCGCCCGCTCGGTGTCCTCGGCAGTCGGCCGCTCCCCGGGCTCCTTCGCGAGCAGCGCCTCGATGAGCGCGGTCAGCGGCCCGGCCTGGGTCGGCGGGTCCAGCGGGTCGACGGCGATGGCGTAACCGGTCTCGATGGCGGTGGCCTTGCGGAACGGAGTTCGCCCCTCGACCGCCTGATAGAGCGTCGCGCCCAGCGCCCACAGGTCGGAGGCGGGACCGGGGGTGCGGCCGCGCACCCGCTCGGGGGCGATGTAGTCGATGGAGCCCACGACCTCACCGGTCTTGGTGAGGGTGGAGGTGCCGGTGGCCATCGCTATGCCGAAGTCGGTGAGCACGACCCGGCCTTCGGGGCCGAGCAGCACATTGCCGGGTTTGACGTCGCGGTGCAGGACGCCCGCCGCGTGCGCGGCGCGCAGCGCGGCGATCATGCCGCGGCCGATGCGGGCGGCATCGGCAGGGGAGACACTTCCGCCGTCCTTGAGCACATCGGCGAGGGTGGTGGAGGGCACGTACTCCATCACGATGCACGGCAACCCCTCGTGGTCCACGACGTCATGGACCACCACCACATTGGGGTGGGTGATACGGGCCGCGCTGCGTGCCTCGCGGCGGGTGCGCTCGTGCAGCGTCGTCAGTTCGTCGTCGCTCAGGTGCATCGAGACATGCAGCTGCTTGACCGCGACCTGCCGGCCCAGCAGTTCGTCCTCGGCGCGCCACACCGTGCCCATGCCGCCACGGCCGACCTTCTCGACCAGCCGGTAGCGACCGGCTATCAGCCGCCCTTCCTCCGACACGCGTTCCCCTCCCGCTTACCCGGCCCGGCAGCCGCTACCGCGTTTCCCGCATATGTTCGATGGGCCACGATAGCCGCAGCGGCCTCCGGGTCGATCTCAGGGAAGCCCCAGGGTTGTGCCGGATACCGTCGCGCGGGCCGTCTTGTCACCATGGCCATATGACCGATACACCCACCGTGGCGGGGGATGGCATGCCCGGCCCCCGCGACACGCGCACGCAGCCACCCCTGAGGCGCAGTCGTGACCACAAAGTGATCTCCGGGGTATGCGGCGGGCTCGGCCGGTTCTGCGATCTGGACCCGGTGATCTTCCGTGTGGTGCTGTCGGTGCTCGCCGTCGCGGGCGGTCTCGGTCTGATCGTGTACGGCTTCTGCTGGCTGCTGGTCCCGCTCCACGGCGAGGAGGAGAACGAGGGGCGCAAGCTGCTCTCCGGCCGGGTGGAGGGGCCGGGGCTCACGGCGGTGCTGGTCGCGCTGGTCGGCTGTGGGCTGTTCCTGTCCATGCTCAACGAGGGCAGCGTGATGTATTTCGCGATCATGCTGAGCCTCGCGGCGTCGGGCGGGGCGTACTGGTCGCACCACCGGCGTCAGGCGGAGAGCGTGGGCGCGGTCGACCCGGCCACGGCGCAGGCGGTCGCGGACGCGCCGCCCGAGACCCTGGCCCCGCCCACCCGGGGCGGCCCGGGGCCCTCTTGGTGGCGGGATCCGATCGTCAAGGACGGCACCACCGGACCGGTGGGCGCCACCTCGGGCTATCTGTGGGGCCCGGCGGACGGTCCGGACGAGGCCAGTGCGTACGACCGGGTCAAGGACGCGATGGCCGACCGCGCCCGCAGAATGCGCGAGCGGGGCTCGATCGGCGGCCGGACCTTCGTGGTCGCGGTCGCCGCCGGGGTGCTGGGCGCGCGGCTGATGTGGTCCGGCCATCCGCTCGGCACCAGCCTGGAGGTCGGATTCGCCGCCGCGCTGGGGGTCTTCGGGCTCGCGATGGTGATCGGCTCGCGGTATGGCAGGACCGGTTCCGGCACGGTGCTGCTCGCGGTGATCACCTGCGGGCTGCTGGCCGGGGCGGCGGTGCTCCCCAAGTCGGTGACCGCGGACTGGTCGCGCCGGACCTGGGCGCCCGCCTCGGCCGCCGCCGTGCGGGACGGCTATGAGGTGGGCGGCGGAGTCGGTGAGCTGAAGCTGCACCGGCTGTCGCTGAGGGAAGGCACCACGGTGACCACCAGGGCCGAAGTCGGCGCGGGCAAGCTGGCGGTCACGGTGCCGCGGGACGCCCGCGTGGAGCTCAGCATCCATGTCGGCCTCGGGGACATCCGGCTGCCGGGCGAGGGCAAGAAGGACGTGGACATCGAGCCGAACCGGGACCGTCGGGTGACGCTGACCCCGGCCGGAGGCGGGAAGCCGCACGGCACGCTGAGGCTGACGCTGGAAATCGGCCTGGGGAATGTGGAGGTGACGCGGTCATGAGGAAGCATCCGTTCGAACCGGGCAAGCTGGTCGCCGGGCTGGTGATGCTCGGAGTGACGCTCGCCTACGCGATGGACGCGGCCGGGAAATGGGACGTACGGCCGCTGGTGCTGCTGCCGCTGGCCGGGTTCGGGCTCTGTCTGGCCGGGGTGGTGTCGGCCCTGACGTACGGGGTGCGCAGGCGGGGACGGCGAACGGCCGAGGGCGAGACGCCCTGACCGCACCCGGGACGGACGCGGACCTGGCCCCGGACGCGGGCCGGTGGTCCCGGCGGGCGCCGCTACATGAAGATCTGCGAGCCCTGCCTGCGGCGGCGTTTGGCGATCGCCACATCCAGTGACAGATAGGGCGCACCGGCCAGCACCAGCGGCAGCCAGGCCATCAGATACGCCAGGTCGTTGCCGTAGTAGTACGGCTCGGTCTGCCAGCTGACCGTCAGCCACAGGCTGAGCGAGATCATGGCCCCGCCGAACGCGGCCAGCCGGGACAGCAGCCCGACCAGGACGCCGAGGCCGACGGCCAGTTCGCCATAGGCGATGGCATAGCCGAAGGCGGAGGGGTCCTTGAGACTCTGGTCGATCAGCCAGGGCAGCGCCGAAGTGTCGCGGACCTGGCTCATCAGCGCACCGATCGAGCCGTTCCCGCTGTCGGCCAGGAAGGTCGGATCGGTGAGCTTGTCGATCCCGGCGTAGACGAAGGTGACGCCGAGGAAGAGCCGCAGGGGCAGCAGCGCGTAGTGGGCTGCCGTGGCGCGCACCCCCACCGGCCGCCCGCCCAGCCCGCCCATGTCGCCGACGCCGTTCACACTGCCCGCGCTGCCCGCGGTGCCGCTTCCGACCGCACGATCCGCATGCCTCATGACGACTGCCTCTCCCGTTGACGACTCAACGATTCCATACGGAGAGGAAGGACGATATGACTCAGACAGGATCGGGACCGCGGACGGTCATGCGGACGGTCATGCGGATTCCCGGACGGTCACCCGGAGCCCGGCCGGAATCCGGACGGTCACCCGGAGCCCGGCGGAACCCGGTCGGTCAGTCGAGTACGTCGATCAGATAGCGGTTGGTCTCGGCGCCCGCCGCCGTGACCACCTGCACCTCCACCCGGCCCGGCTCCACGTCCACCGGCACCGGCACGGTCAGCGCGGTGTCCGTCGGATTGCCGAAGCCACCCGCCACCGGCACCAACGGCACATGGACGTGGACCGCGCCGATCCGGACCACCATCCGGGCCAGCCGGTCCGGGTCCTGGGCGCCCGGCGGCACAAAGCCGTTGCCGCGGATCTCGATGTCGTCGCCGGTGCGGATCGGGGCGTCGCGGTCGAAGCCGCCCTCCTCGGGGCGGACCCGCACCACCGACAGCACGGTGGGCCGTCCGCCCTCCGCGTACTTCCCGGCCAGGTACATCAGGGCGGAGACGATCGCCAGCAGGGCCAGCCCCCACGGCAGATCGGGCAGCCGCCACGGTTCGCGCGCCAGCCGGACGGCGGTGAAGGCCAGCGCGGCGGTGTGGACCACGACGTACTGCGCGTCCGCGAAGCTGCCGCGCCCCGCGTCGTCGGTGAGCAGATCGGCGGCGCGCGGCCGGACCGCGCGCACCTTCTGGAGCCGCTGCGCCCGTACCCGGGCGGCCACCACCAGCCGGGCCATCACCGCGGCCAGACAGGTGACCGCGGTGACGGTGAGCAGTCCGGCGACACCGCCGAGCGCGAGCCCGTCGGTCAGCCGGGGCCGGTCGCCCGGGTCCAGGGCGAGTTCACCGCCGAGGACGAGCACCGCGAACACGGCGAACGCCAGCCAGCCGGCGGCGACCGTACGGGAGGTGGAGAGCCGGTTGTCCTCGCCGACCAGCGGGGCGAGCGGTCCGCCGGAGGCGCGGTGCAGCCGGGCGGCGAGGGTCAGCAGGACGGCGGTGACACCGGCGGCCGCGATCCCGGCGGTCCTGGCCACCGACCAGCCGGTGCCGAGCGCGGTGGCCAACTGCCCGATCAGCAGCGCCGCCACCCCTCCCCACACCACCAGCAGGGTCCGCCGCCACACCGCGTCGCGCCACGCGGTGCACTCGGCGCGGCCGCTGTCGACGACCGTGCGGGCGGCCTGGGCGAGTTCGTCCGAGACCCACTGCCGGGAGGCCCCGGCGGAGTGCGCGAGCGCCGCCGGAAGGCCCTCTCCGGCCGCGTAGCGCTCCCGCATGGCCACGAAGGCGGCCACCGCCCTGCGATGGCCCTCACGGGCGCCCTGGGGGCATTCACAGCCGGTGTGGCCGGTCCCGTGCGAGGGCCCCTCCACCGTCGTGGCGTTCTCCGCCGTCTCCACCGCCACGCGGGTCGCTCCGTCGTTCGCTCGTACTGTTTCGGCACCGCCGTTCGGATTCCGGACCGGGCCGGACGGCGCCAACTGTCATGTGGTGAGAGGGAATTGTGCCGCACCCGAGGCGGGCGTCAGGACAACAGGTCCGGCTCGGCACGGGTGATCTGGAGATACAGCGGCTGATAGTTGATCCACGCCACAAGATCGTTCCCAAGCTGCTCATGGAGCCGCGTCGCGTCCTCGTCACCGATGGGCACCGGTTTGCCCGCGGCCTTCGCGGCGAGCTGCGCCTGGCACGCGCGCTCCATGGTGATGAACCACCACGCCGCCGCGTCGACCGAGTCGCCGACGGTCAGCAGACCGCGATTGCGCAGGATGAGGGCCTTGTGGCCGCCGAGCGCGGCGGCGATCCCGCGCCCCTCGTCGTCGTCCACGACCACCCCGGTGGGGGCGTCGTAGAGCGCGTGGTCGCCGAAGAACGCGCACACCTCCTGGTTGATCGGCTCCAGCGGCTCACCGAGCGAGGCCAGTGCCCGGCTGTGCACCGAGCGGCTGTGCGCGACGGCGACGGCGTCCGGCCGAGCCCGGTGCACGTGGGAGTGAACGACGAACGCCGCCTGGTTGACGTGATAGCGGCCCTCGACCACCTGGCCCGCCTGATTGACCAGGATCAGATCGCTCGCGGTGATATGGCCGAACGGCATTCCGAAGGGGTTCACCCAGAAGCATTCGGTCAACTCCGGGTCGCGGACGGTGATATGGCCCGACACCCCCTCCTCGTATCCGTAGCGCCCGAAGAGCCGCAGCGCGGCGGCGAGCCGCTCCTTGCGATGGCGCCGCTCATCGGCGAGGGAGGTGTGCTGCGGCGGCATGGTGATGTGCAGCTGGTCGGTGGGTATCGGCTCGGGCGTCGGCCGGGGCATCGGCAGGGGGCTGTTCATCGGCGGCTCGCTCACTCCTCGCGCTCCTGGGGGCTCGCAGCGGAAGCTACCTCCGGGTAGAGCGGGAGGCCAGAGCCGTGACCGACAGGTTGTGTGCGCGGTGGGCGGAAACGGCGACGCCGCCGCCCGGAAGGTCGGGCGACGGCGTCGGCATGACGATCGGGAGGGGGAGCGGGTCACTCCCACTCGATGGTGCCGGGCGGCTTGCTGGTGATGTCCAGGACGACCCGGTTCACCTCGTCCACCTCGTTGGTGATCCGGGTGGAGATCCGCGACAGCACGTCGTACGGCAGCCGCGACCAGTCGGCCGTCATGGCGTCCTCGGAGGAGACCGGACGGAGCACGATGGGGTGGCCGTAGGTGCGGCCGTCGCCCTGGACGCCGACCGAACGGACATCGGCGAGCAGCACGACCGGGCACTGCCAGATATCGCGGTCCAGTCCGGCCGCGGTCAGCTCCTCGCGGGCGATGGCGTCGGCCTCGCGGAGCAGGTCCAGCCGCTCCTTGGTGACATCGCCGACGATGCGGATGCCGAGGCCGGGGCCCGGGAAGGGCTGGCGGTGGACGATCTCGTCCGGCAGGCCCAGCTCCTGGCCGACGTTGCGCACCTCGTCCTTGAACAGCCGGCGCAGCGGCTCGACGAGCTTGAACTCCAGGTCCTCGGGGAGGCCGCCGACATTGTGGTGGGACTTGATGTTGGCCGTGCCGGTGCCGCCGCCGGACTCCACCACATCGGGGTAGAGGGTGCCCTGCACCAGGAACTCCACGGCCTCGCCCGCGGCTCCCGCCTCGGCCACCAGCTCGGCCTGGGCCTGCTCGAAGACCCGGATGAACTCCCGGCCGATGATCTTCCGCTTCTCCTCGGGGTCGGCGACCCCGGCGAGCGCGGCCAGGAACCGCTCCTCGGCGTCGACGACCTTCAGCTGCACACCGGTGGCCGCCACGAAGTCCTTCTCGACCTGCTCGGACTCACCCTTGCGCATCAGGCCGTGGTCCACGTACACGCAGGTCAGCTGGTCGCCGATGGCCTTCTGGACGAGGGCGGCGGCGACGGCGGAGTCCACCCCGCCGGACAGCCCGCAGATCGCGCGCTTGGTGCCGACCTGCTCGCGGATGGCCGCGACGGACTCCTCGACCACATTGGTGGTGGTCCAGGTGGGCTCCAGGCCGGCGCCCCGGTAGAGGAAGTGCTCCAGCACCTGCTGGCCGTGGGTGGAGTGCATCACCTCGGGGTGGTGCTGTACGCCGTAGAGCTTCCGCTCGTCGCATTCGAAGGCGGCGACCGGCACCACATCGGTGGACGCGGTGACCGCGAAGCCCGCCGGGGCGGCCGAGCAGGCGTCACCGTGCGACATCCACACGGACTGCTCCTCGGGGGTGCCCGCGAAGAGCGTGGAGCCGGGCTTGCTGACGGTCAGCGGGGTACGGCCGTACTCCCGGGCGCCGGTGTTGTCGACGGTGCCGCCGAGCGCGATGGCCATCAGCTGGAAGCCGTAGCACATACCGAAGACCGGGATCCCGGCCTCGAAGAGCGAGCTGTCGACGCTGGGCGCGCCCTCGGCGTAGACCGACGACGGCCCGCCGGACAGGATGATCGCCTTCGGGTTCCTGGCGAGCATCTCCGCCACCGGCATGGTGGACGGCACGATCTCGCTGTAGACGCGGGCTTCGCGGACCCGGCGGGCGATGAGCTGGGCGTACTGCGCGCCGAAGTCGACGACCAGGACGGTGTCGGGGGCGGCAGCAGGGGACGCTGATGGCACTTCGGCGGCCTTCCGGCGGTGGTGATCGGGGCGGTACTCGGGCGCACCGGTCCGCACAGGGACTGTTGCGACGCGTTGGACTTTCGATTCTAACGGGCTCATAATCGGCGTCATGTCCACGCGCATGACCTTCGTCTTTACCTATGGCACCGGCCCGTCCGGCTGCCATGGTCGTGCTGCTTGAACCACTGACAAGCGACTTCCCAGGCGCCCCGGGCCGGCAAAGGCCCGGGGCGCTGGTTTTTCCTCCTCCGGGCCCTCCCGCCGGACTCCGGGCCGCGTCCCGGGATGCGCCCCGCGTACGCCCCGAGGATCAGGAGAAACGGATATGAGCACCACCGCGAGCAGTACGGCCGAGGCCGCCGACGCCACCACCGACGCCGCCGCCGCCGAGGTGATCCGCACCGCGCGGGAGCGGATCGACGGTCTCGACGGCCGGATCCTCGACCTCGTCCGGGAGCGGATGGAGGTCTCGGCCTCCGTCCAGCGGGCCCGGATCGCCTCGGGCGGACGGCGGGTGCACCTCTCCCGCGAGATGGAGATCCTCGACCGCTACCGGGAGGGGCTCGGCCGGCCCGGCACCGCCCTCGCCATGACCCTGCTGGAGCTGTGCCGCGGCCGGATCTGACGTTCGGCGCCATCACCCGTACGGCGCGTGACCGGCCCGCGAGCGGGCTCGTTGAGCCCGGTGCCGCGCCAGCCAGGAGCGGCCCGGAAAATCCACGTGGCTCAGATCAGCCGAAGCGATGAGACGCGCCCCCTGCGGTGATTCAGGCGGTGCGCGTCGTGGGACCTCGCTCCGGCGAGGTGACCGGTCGGCAGGGGACAGCAGCCCGGTCACCACCTCAAGGACGGTCGGTCCCGGGGACGCCTGGGACCGACCGTATCCGGTCGAAACGGTTGCGCCCGGTGCGCCGCATCCACCACGATGCAGGAAGGCGAAAAACCCCGGGTCACCTCCCGCCATTGGTACGACCACGCGGGCGTACGCCGCCCCATACCCCCCATGAACTCCGGCCCCGAAGCCAGCGGCGCAACCCCCCGGCGCCGCTTCTCAGCACCGGCGCTGCCCTGACGCCGGTGCTGACCGCCTAGGGCCCCGGGATCCCGCCCGTTCGGGCGCCCCGGGGCCCTTCGCATGCGCCGCCTCCGCCGCCTCCGCGCCATTCGCGATCACCCCTGACCGCCTTCTGCCGTCTCCTTGGTCCTTTCTGACTGTCTTCTGACCGAGTGGCCGGATTCTGTGACCATTCTGTGAGCAAGCGTGAAGGCAACCTTTCAGCCATCGGGCTGGTCATGTACGTGCAAAGCACGGCCAGACCGCGCCCCACCGCGACGGCCTTCCACATGCGCGCCACCCACCAGCGGCGCGTACGGACCCGGAAGAGGTCTTCATGAAGATTCGCCGCGTTCTGGCGACCGCCGCGGCCACGGCCGCCATCGCCCCCGCCGCCCTGCTCGCGGCGCCTGCTGCCTTCGCCGAGGAGACTCCCACGCCGACGCCGTCCGTGACGGAGACGACCCAGCCGCCGCAGTCGCCGGAGCCGTCGGCGACCACGCCGACGCCGGGCGACACTCCCACGAGCGCCACGCCGACGGACACCACGTCCCCCTCGACCGGTCCGACGGACACCACCTCGCCCACGCCGACGGAGACCGCCAGCCCCTCGGAGACGCCGACGGCCACCGATGAGCCGACCGAGCCCGGTGACTGCGCGGACGACGGGGACTACAACGAGGACCCCGACCTCAGCACCACCCTCGTCGGCCTGCCCTCGAAGGTCGTGGCGGGCAGCGGGTTCCACAACTTCACCTTCAAGGTGGGGAACGACTCCGACCGCACCTACAAGCGGGTGGACTTCGGCGTGGTCGCGGGCACCGTGCACCTCGACGACCTGGAGGGCACCGGTAAGTACCTCACCCTCCAGTACAAGGACCCGGACTCCGGCGTGTGGAAGAACATCTCCACCGACGAGAACGACCCGGGCGCGGGATATGTCGGCTACACCGATGTGCGTCCGCACGAGACCCTCACCGTCGGCCTCCGGCTGAGCGTGGCCAAGAGCGCGCCCGAGGGCTTCGGTTACGCGATCAGCATCGGTGTGTACGCGGACGACAAGGGCAACTGCGTCTACTCGGCCGGTGAGTACTACGAGTTCGACGTGTTGAAGGCCGGTTCGGAGCCCGGTGAGGTGCCCCCGGCCGAGCCCAAGCCGCAGGGCGGCAAGAAGCCGCTGCCCGAGAAGCCCAAGGGCAACACCGAGATCAACCCCAAGGGCAGCCTCGCCGAGACGGGTTCCTCCTCGGCGCTGCCGACCATCGCGCTGATCGGCGGAGTGGCCATGGCCGCGGGCGGCGGCGCCGTCCTCGTGGTCCGTCGTCGTCGCAGCGGCGGCGCCGCCGCGTAACGGCCCCCGGGCCGACGCGCAGGCATCAGGCAGCCGCAGCGAGGGGCCGCCCCCACCGTCAGGGGGCGGCCCCGTCGCCGTGGCGGACGTCAGCTCCCGGGCGGGGCCGGGGGTACCACCGGCACCGGAAGCAGGGGCAGCTTCAGCGCCCCGAACGCGTCCGCCGGAACCGCCGGAGCGGTGGGCTCCACGGGCGAGAGCCGCTGGTACGGCTCGCCCTGGGCGGGGCGCGGATCGGCCTCACCCTTGTTCGGCCACAGCGACATGGCCCGTTCGGCCTGCGCCGTGATGGTCAGGGACGGGTTGACACCGAGGTTCGCCGAGACCGCCGAGCCGTCGACGACATGGATACCGGGGTGTCCGTACAGCCGGTGGTACGGGTCGATCACCCCATGTCCGGAGTCCGCGCCGATCGGGCAGCCGCCGAGGAAGTGTGCGGTCAGCGGGGTGCCCATCAGCTCCCCGACATTGCTGCCCGCGAAGCCGTTGATCGACTCGGCGAGGTGGCGGGCCGCCTCCGCGCCCTCGGCGATGTAGTCGGGGTTGGGCTCGCCGTGCCCCTGCCGGGCGGTCAGCAGTCCCTTCCCCAGCCCCTTGGACTTGCGGTACGTGGTCAGCGAGTTGTCGTGGGTCTGCATGACCAGGCCGATGATGGTCCGCTCGGACCAGCGCCGGTTGGACATCGAACGCGCCGCCATCGTCGGGTGCTTGAGGTTGGCGCCGAGGAACTGGAGCCAGCGCGGCACCCGGCCGCCGTAGGGGATCTGGAGGATGGACATCAGGCCCATCGCGTTGGAGCCCCTGCCGTAGCGGACCGGCTCGATATGGGTGGTCTCGTTGGGGTGGATGGACGAGGTGATCGCCACTCCCCGGCTGAACTCGGCCTTCTTCTCCCCCGGGTTCTTGGCGCGGAACCGGCGGTCGGTGGTCTGGGCGCCCACCAGCGCCTCGGAGTTGGTGCGGGTGAGGAAGCCGAGCCGCTCGGACATCCGCGGCAGCAGCCCCTTGTCCCGCATGGTGTGCAGCAGGGTCTGGGTGCCGTAGGTGCCCGCGGCGAGCACCACGTAACGGGCGCGCAGCGCGGTGGGCTTGCCCTTGCGCCGCTTGTCGGTGGGCACGGTGGTGACGTGGTAGCCGCCGTGCGGATCGTCGCTCACGGCCACCACGGTCGTCATGGGGTGGACGACCGCACCGGCCTTCTCGGCGAGGTAGAGGTAGTTCTCGTTGAGGGTGTTCTTGGCGCCGTGGCGGCAGCCGGTCATGCACTCACCGCATTCGGTGCACGCCTTGCGGTCCGGGCCCGCGCCGCCGAAGTACGGATCGGCGACCGTATCGCCCGGTGCGGCCTTGGCGGCGGCGGAGCCGTCGGCGTCCTGGCCGTCCCCGAAGAACACCCCGACCGGGGCCATATGGAAGCTGTCGGCCACGCCCATCTTCTGCGCGGCCACCTTCAGATGGACGTCGGAGGGGGTGAGCGTCGGGTTGAGCCGCACCCCGAGCATCCGCTTCGCCTGGTCGTAGTAGGGCCGCAGTTCGTCCTGCCAGTCGGTGATGTGCCCCCACTGCGGGTCCTCGAAGAACGGCGCGGGCGGTACGTACAGCGTGTTGGCGTAGTTGAGCGAACCGCCGCCGACCCCGGCGCCCGCGAGCACCATCACCTTGCCGAGGACGTGGATGCGCTGGATTCCGAACAGGCCGAGGGCCGGGGCCCACAGATAGTTGCGGAGGTCCCAGGAGTTCTTGGGCAGGGCCTCCCGGCTGAAGCGGCGGCCCGCCTCCAGGACACCGACGCGATATCCCTTCTCGGTCAGCCGCAGGGCCGACACCGAACCGCCGAAGCCCGAGCCGATGACGATGACGTCGTAGTCGTACTCGGCGTCGTCGGTGGCGGAGCCGGTGGCGGTGCCGTCGCCGTGTTCCTGGTGGTGGGCGGACTTGTCCCCTGACAACGGGTACCTCCGTGGATACGTGCTGGTCAGCGCAGGCGCAGTGCCTTCATCGCGCGCAGGCTGCGGGTCATGAAGGCCGCGTACTTCTCATCCGTCATCCCGAAGGACGGGCCCAGGGGCATCAGCCGCTGGTGAGCGACCGTCTGCGCCTCGGTGTATTTGAGGATCCCCTCCGAGCCATGCCGGCGGCCGAGCCCGGAGTCGCCCATACCTCCCATGGGGGCGTTGACGCTGCCGTAGGCCGCGCCGTACGCCTCGTTGACGTTGACCGTTCCGGCGCGCAGCCGGGCGGCGACGGCCCGGCCGCGGCCGCCGTCCTTGGTCCAGACGCTCGCGTTGAGCCCGTACGCGGTGGCGTTGGCGCGCTCGACGGCGTCGTCCTCGTCGGTGAAGCGGTAGATCGAGACGACCGGTCCGAAGGTCTCCTCGGCGCACACGGCCATCGGCGGCTCCACACCGTCGAGGATCGTGGGCTCGTAGAAGTAGGGGCCGATATCGGGCCGGGGGCGGCCGCCCGCGACGACCGTGGCTCCCTTGGCGACCGCCTCCTCCACATGGCGGGTGACGGTGTCCAGCTGGCGGTCGGAGACGAGCGAGCCCATCTCGGCGCCGTAGGCGAGCGCGTTGCCCAGCCGCATCGCCTTGGTGCGGGCGGCGAACCGCTCCAGGAAGGCGTCCGCGATCGACTCATGGACGTACAGCCGCTCGATGGAGATGCACAGCTGTCCGGCGGAGGCGAAGCAGGCGCGCACCGCGCCCTCGGCCGCCTTCTCGACGTCGGCGTCGCGCAGCACCAGCATGGCGTTCTTGCCGCCGAGTTCGAGGGAGCAGCCCACCAGCCGGGCGGCGGCGGCCTGGGCCACCCCGCGGCCGGTGCGGGTGGAGCCGGTGAACGAGACGTAGTCGGCGTGGTCGACGACGGCCGGGCCGACCACCGGTCCCTCGCCCAGCACGATCTGCCACACCCCGGCGGGCATACCGGCCTCGAGCATCAGCTCCCGCGCCCACAGGGCGGTCAGCGAGGTCTCGGTGTCGGGCTTCATCACCAGCGCGTTACCGGCGACGAAGGCCGGGATCGCGTCGCCGACGGACAGCTCCAGCGGATAGTTCCAGGGCGCGATCTGGCCCACGACACCGCGCGGCTGGCGCAGTTCGGTGACCTTGGTCAGGGTCGGTACGACACCGACCCGGCCCTTGGGCCGCAGATAGCCGTGGGCCTTGCGGCCGTAGTGGCGGGCGGCCAGCACCACGCCCTGGATCTCCTCATGGGCGTGCAGCCGGGTCTTACCGGTCTCCAGCTGGATGAGGTCCAGGATCTCCGACTGCCGGTGCAGCAGCAGATCGTGGAAGCGGAGGAGGACTGCGGCGCGACGGCGTATGGGCAGGGCGGCCCAGGCCCGCTGGGCCTCACGGGCCTGCCGGAAGGCGGTGGCGACGTCTTCCGGTGTGGACTCGGGCAGCTCCGCGGCGAGGACCTCGCCGGTGAACGGCGTGTGGTTGACGGTGCTGCCGCTGCCCACGACGCCCTTGGCGAGCCGGGCGACCAGCTCGGGGGTGACGACGTCGGCGGCGGTGCGGGTGCCCGGGGCCGCGACCGGATTGCCGTCGGCGGGGGCGGTGGTGGTGCCGCTCTGTGCGCGTGCGCTGTCCTGCGTCTCCGTCATGCGGCTGAGAGTAGGCGGCCGCGGCCGGTTTGGGTACCCGTCGGTAACTCGCCTTCACCGGTCACACACAATCGCGCCAGCGATCGCTGGCGCGACGTGTGGTGACGGGCCGGTCGACGGGTCGGCCGACGGGCCGGTCCGCGGCTCAGTCGGTGTCGAGGCGGAAGCCCTGGTGGATCTTGAAGTTCTTCAGGATGTCCGCGTACATCGTGTCGCCGGTCCTGCGCGCATCGCCCTGGGCGGGCATGGTCACCGTCAGCTGCCAGGCGATCTTGTTCTTGACGTACAGATGGTCCCGGTCCACATAGGCGATACGCGGGTTGTCGGAGCTGGTGCCGGGCTCGTAGTAGGTGGTCTCGAGATCGACGGCGGGGTCGCCCTGCTGCTCGGCGCCCTTCCTTGCCACCTTGGGCTCGTCCATCGTGGACAGCGCGCCGTCCTCGTTGTACTTGGTGAGGTAGCCGGCCGCCTCGTCCAGCGTGGTGATCTTGCGCTGCGAATCCCCTGCCGTCGCACTGATTTTGATCTTGTAAACGCCGCTGGGGTCCGTGAAGGAGACCACCGGGCCGGAGTTGTAGGACGAGTCCTTCTGCACCCGCTTGTAGTTCTCCGGCACCGCCAGGGAGGCCCCGACCACATCGCGCTCCTCGCGCTCGGCCCAGCCCGACGGCAACGGACTCTCGCTCGCGAACGGCTTCGCCAGCACCAGCACCAGGGCGGCGGCCACCAGCAGCACCAGCGCGCCCAGGGCTATCTGGGCCTTACGGTTCCTGTGCAGGACGGGCGGGACGAAGCGGTTCCCGGAGGGCTCAGGAGGCGCGGGGGCCGCCGCGCCGAACCCGTGCCCGAGGGCCATGGTCGGAACGCCGTGCGCGACCATCGTGGGCGCACCAGCCGTGGCGAGGGTCGGCGTATGCCGCGGCGGACGGACCGCGGTCTCCAGCGCCTGCCGGACCTCCTGGGCGGACGGACGCTCCAGAGCGTCCTTGCGCAGCAGCCGCATGGTGATGTCGCCCAGCGACCCCGCGGCGCGCGCGGGCGTCTGCGGTTCGGCCCGCAACACGGCCTGGAGGGTGGCCGGGGAGTGGCTGCGGCGGAACGGGGACACGCCCTCGACCGCCGCGTACAGCACCACGCCCAGCGACCACAGGTCCGACTCCGGCCCCGGCCGCTGCCCCAGCACCCGCTCGGGCGCGGTGAACTCGGGCGAGCCGACGAAACCGCCGGTCTCGGTGAGCCCCTGCTCGCCCTCGATCTGGGCGATGCCGAAGTCGGTGAGCACCACCCGGTCGTCCCGGCCGAGCAGCACATTGTCCGGTTTGACATCGCGGTGCAGCACCCCGGCGTCATGGGCGGCGGACAGCGCGCCCAGCACCGCGAGGCCGATCCGGGCCGCCTCGCGCGGATCGAGCGTGCCCTCGGTCAGCCGGTCGGCCAGCGACTGCCCGCTCACCAGCTCCATCACGATCCAGGGCCGCCCCTCCTCGACCACGACGTCATGCACGGTGACGACGGAGGGGTGGTCGATCCGGGCCGCGG
Source organism: Streptomyces sp. NPDC048636 (assembly GCF_040650655.1). Taxonomy (NCBI): domain Bacteria; kingdom Bacillati; phylum Actinomycetota; class Actinomycetes; order Kitasatosporales; family Streptomycetaceae; genus Streptomyces; species Streptomyces sp. NPDC048636. The sequence continues at coordinate 174,888 of NZ_JBEZHR010000003.1, forward strand.
CGCGCGCCTCGCGCTCCATCCGCCGGTAGACCGTCTGCCGCTCGCCGTCCGGCAGATGGTCCGGGACCCGCGGCTCCTTGACCGCCACCTCCCGGTCCATGACCTGGTCCCGGGCGCGCCAGACGGTGCCCATACCGCCGTGGCCGAGCCGGGCCACCAGCCGGTAGCGCTCGCCGACGACCCGTCCGGCGTCCGGGTCCGCGGACCGGGCGGCGGGCGGCCGCCGCGCCGGGTGCCGGGCCGGTTCGTCGGGGCTCGCCGGAGGCCGCGGCCCCTGGGGTGGCGCCTCCGGGGCGTCCGGCGGCCGCAGGGTGTAGCTGGTGGGCTCGTTCGCCCGACCCCCGTCGTTCGTCATGGCCCAATCTTTACCGGTCGGGTGGCTGGATCCGCCACCGGTCCCTGGCCCAGCGGAACGCTCGTGACAAAGACGTTGCGGCGGGGGTCAGTTCGCCGTGCCGGAACGGGTAAATGTACGGACGGCGATATCGAAATGCCGCTTTCCCTCACCTTTTTGCGCTACCGGGGCGGAAAGCCATAGATCGCACATTTTCTCGTTCTCGTCCCAGCTCAGGTCGAACGTCTGCCGTGAGCCGCCGTCGTCCGCGCCACCGTTCCAGACGAACGCCCAGAGCGCGGCGGGCCGTCCATGCTGGGTGGTCTCGATGACCTGGCCGTTGCGGTAGCCCGGGTAGTCCGCGGGCCCCTTGGCGTCCGCCTCCCGGCTCAGCCCCAGCGGGCCCTTGGGGTCCCGCGGCTGGATCTGCACACCGATCCGGAACTCCTGGCCCGGTGAGTAGTAGTAGACCCGGGACTGCTTGTACGAGCGGCTGTACCCCTTGGGTACGGCGAGCGAGAAGCCGAGCGGATCCTCCACCCGCTCATAGCCCTCGGGTACGCCGCCGGACGGGGAGGTCCCGGGCTCCGGGGTGTGCGAGGGCGTCTTTCCGCCGCTGTTGCGGCCGTCATCGCCGGTGCGGCTCGTGCCGTTGTTCGTCGTCTTGTGGTCGCCGCCGTCGTTCAGCAGCGCCACGGCGCCCGCGCCCGCCCCGGCCAGCGCCAGGACGGCGACGAGAGCCAGCACCGCCTTACGGCCGCCACGGCCGTACTTCCCGGCCGCGCCTGACTTCCCGGCCGCGCCGGACAGCCCGAACTCCCCCGGCCCTCCGGGCTGGCCCGGCCCCCCAGGCTGGCCGAACTGGCCCGGCTGGCCGAGCTGATCTGGTTGGCCCGGCTGGCCAAGCTGGCCGGACTGGCCCGGCTGGCCAAGCTGGCCGGGCGCTCCAGGACTTCCGGACTGACCGGACTCTCCGAACTGACCCGGCTGTCCGGGCTGTCCGAGCTGTCCGAGCTGTCCGAGCTCTTCCAGCTTCCCAGGCTGGCCGGACTGATCCGGTTGGCCAAGCTGACCGAACTGGCCCGGCTGACCCGGCTGGCCGGAGTGGGCCGACTGGCCGGACTGGCCCGGCTGGCCGGGCTCGCCGGACAGGCCCGGTTCGCCGGACAGGCCCGGGTGGCCGAGTTCGCCGGGCTGGCCCGGGGGCGGTTCGATGGGGGGCGCGGCTGGCGGTGCGGCTTCGGGGGGCGGGCCGGGGGCCGGGCGCGGCGGGGCTTCCCGTACCAGGGCCCGGCCCGGCCGGGGCTCGGTCCACGGCAGCGGCATCTCCGGGGTGTCCCCCGACTCCACATACGCCCGCAGCAGCCGCGCGGCCTCCTCCCCGCTCAGCCGCCGCTCCGGCTCCCGCAGCAACAGCCCCTCGACGACCGGCTTCAGCCCCCCGGCGGCCTCGGGCACCGCGATCTCGTCGAAGACGACGGCGTGCAGCACCCCGGCCAGCGAGTCGCGGTGGAACGGGGTCCGGCCGCTCACCAGGGCGCACAGCAGCACCCCGAGCGACCACAGATCCGACTCCGGTCCGGTCCGCCGCCCCGACATCCGCTCCGGTGCGGTGTATTCGGGCGAGCCGACGAACGAACCGGTCTCGGTGATCGTCGTGGCCCCCGAGACCTGCGCGATCCCGAAGTCCGTGAGCACCACCCGGTCGGTGCCCGACTCCACCAGCACATTGGCGGGCTTGAGGTCCCGGTGCAGCACCCCGCGGGCGTGGGCGGCGCGCAGGGCGTCCAGCAGCGCCAGCGCGATCCGGCCCGCCTCGCGCGGACCGAGCGGTGGCCGCGCGGCCAGCCGGTCGGCGAGCGAGGCCCCGTCGACGAGCTCCATGACGATCCAGGCGCGCTGGTCCTCCTCGACCACATCGTGCAGGACGATCACATTGGGGTGCTTGATCTGGGCGACCGTACGGGCCTCGCGCAGGGTGCGCTCACCGCGCAGCTGGACGTCCAGGACCGACAGCCCCTCGTCGTCCACATGCAGTTCCTTGACCGCGACATCCCGGCCCAGCAGTTGGTCGACCGCCCGCCACACCGTGCCCATACCGCCGCGCCCGAGCCGCGACACCAGTTCATACCGGCCCGCGATCAGGTGTCCCTCGCCCCCGAAGTTGCCCATGGCCTCATCTTGCCTCACCCATGGAGGCGATCTTGGGGCGCGGCCACGGCCGCCGATACCTGACAGCAGATGTCCGGTACGCGCTCTACCGTCGGCCGTATGACCGATGCGCCCACACTCCGTATCTCCGCAGAACAGCGTCGCGCCCGGCTCGGACGGCGCCATCTGCTGGCGCCGTCCACCCGCGCGGCCACCGTCGAGGAGGTCACGGACGCGCTGGTGGCCCTGCACGCCACCGACCCGGCCACCGTCTATCTGTCGGCGTGCGCACGGCTGCGCGAGCCCCGCGCGGAGGAGGTGGACCGGGCGTTCTACCAGGATCTCTCGCTGGTGCGGCTGCTCTGTATGCGCCGCACCATGTTCGCGGTGACGGCCGGACTCGCCCCCGCCGTGTACGCGGGCGCCGGGCGGGCCATCGCGGTCCGTGAACGCGCCATGCTGGTCAAGCACCTACGGGAGCGCGCGGACGGCTGGGACGAGGAGCGGCTGGCCGGGGCCGAGAAGGACACCCTGGCGGCGCTCGCGGTACGCGGCGAGGCCACCACCGCCGAACTGTGCGAGGACGTGGCCGCGCTGCGCGCGACGCTCGTGATGTCGCCGGGGAAGCCCTACGAGGCGCGGCAGAGCGTCGGCAGCAGGCTGCTGCGGCTGCTCGCCGCCGACGGGCTGGTGCGCCGCTGCCGTCCGCGCGCCACCTGGAACAGCAGTCTCTTCCCGTGGGCCCCGGCGGAGGCGCTGCCCGAGGTACCGGTGCGCGAGGCCAAGGCGGAGCTCGCGGGACGCTGGCTGCGGGCGTTCGGCCCGGCGACCGAGGCCGATCTGAAGTGGTGGACGGGGTGGACGGTCACCGACACCCGGCGGGCGCTGACCGATGTGCGGGCGGTGGCCGTGGAGTTGGCGGAGGGGCCGGGGTTCGTGGCGGAGGGGGACGAGGAGCCGGTGGCCGCGTGCGAGCCCTGGGCCGCGCTGCTGCCGAGCCTGGATCCGACGGCCATGGGCTGGAAGCTGCGCGACTGGTACCTCGACCCGGAGCGGGTGCCCGCGCTCTTCGACGGCACCGGCAACATCGGCCCCACGGTGTGGTGGAACGGCCGGATCGTGGGCGCCTGGACCCAGCGCGCCGACGGCGAGGTGGTGTGGCGGCTCTTCGCCGATACGGGGCGGGAGGCACGGACGGCGCTGGAGGCGGAGGCGGCGCGGCTCAGCGGGTGGCTGGGCGAAACCCGGATCACCACACGCTTCCCCACGAAACTGGAGCGCGAGCTGGCCCGTTGACCGGCCCGTTGACCGGCGCGTTGTCGGATGATCGACGCGCCACCGGAACACACGACCGGCCGCCCGCCCCCATGGGCGATTGAGCGCGGCCACGGCTTGAGGAAACCTGGGATGTGCCGATGTTCAGGGGCGGACCGCGGCCGCCCCGCATCGGATCGGATCGCATCGCATCGCATCGCATCGCATCGGCCGACAGTCGGCCGGACTCCGGCCCCGGGCGCATGAAGCCGCCCCGCGGCGGGGGTCCACGGGGCGGCGGTTCGGGTGGGCGCGCCTGGGGCGCGCCGGGCGGGTCAGGCCGTCAGCGGACGACCTTCCAGGTACGGGAGTCGGTCAGCAGCTTCCGCAGCGCCGGGTCCTTCACCGCACGGGTGGTGTCGGTCGCCTTGACGGTGACGCGGTGGGTCTTGCCGTCGGAGCGGACACCGAGGGACGCCGGGGTCACGGACTTCTTGCCGCGCGCGGAGCGGACCTCGTCACCGTCCACGTACCACTTCAGGGACGCCTTCTTGGGGATCTGCACCGTCAGCGTCGCCTTGCGCCGGACCGGTTTGTCGGCGGGCGTCCGGCTGCTGACCACACTCGCGTGGCGGTAGAAGCCCGCGATCATCGCCTCCCGGCCGGGCAGGCTGAACTCCCGGCCCAGGGTGCGCATGATGGAGTTGTCGGTGGGGCGGTTGATGCCCTTGGGGTAGTAGCGCCCGCCCTCGTACGCGCCGACCGCACCGCCGTCCGGTGAGGTCTGGCCCAGCCAGCGGTACCACTTCTTCTGCTGATCGGCCATCTGGTCCGCGCTCAGCGTGGAGGCGTTGGCCTCCTCGGGCTCCGCACCGGTGTAGGTGCCGTTGTCCGGATAGACGTACTCGTCGGCCAGCTTGCCGAGCGAGTGGCCGGTCTCGTGCACGGCGACCTGGTCGGAGTCGGCGTGGTCGGAGGAGGCGGTGGCTATGCCGTCATAGCCGACCTGCGAGGTGACGGTGTAGCCCGCGCCGCCGTACTTGGCGGAGTTGGAGAGCACGACCACCAGATCGGCCTGCGGGGCCTTGGCGGCGTAGGACTCGACCTTGTCGGTGTTGACGCACAGCAGCCGCTCGAGGTCGTCGCACCAGAAGTACGAGTCGAGGGCGGTGTCCTTGACGACGTCCTTACCGGGGTCGCCGGAGACACCGGACTGGTTGGAGACGGCGTCCACGGACCATACGTTGAACAGGTCCCGGTACGAGGCGTACGGCTCGACCGCGGATATCTCGTTCCACTTGGCGCGCAGATCGGTGTGGAAGTCCTCCTGCTGGGAGGCGGTGTAGCCGTCGCCGATGAAGACGACGTCCACCTTGTCGTCGACCGGCCCCTTCGTGATGACCGAGCCGACATCGCCGTCGTCCGCCTTCTCGGCGGTGGACAGCGAACGGTCGGCACGGGTCAGGCGCCCGGGGGTGGCGGCCGGGACCTCGGTGTGCCGGGGGTGGGCGCCGGGACGGCTGAAGTACTCGACCTCGTGGGTGCCCTGGGCGGGAGCGGCCGCCGGGGCGTCACCGGAACTGGCCGCTCCGCCGGTGGTCGCCGTCGCGGTCGCGGTGAGCGCGGCGGCCAGGGCGACGCCCCCGGCGGTGGCAGCGAGGCGGAGGGGGACGCGTCGGCGTATGTGTCGTCGCACAGTGGCTCCCGAAAACAATCCCATAAGCGGCTGGTTAAGCCGGGTTAATTTGCGGCTCAACCTACGGGGCGGGCCTGTGCCGGGCAATAAGAACGCGGCAATTCCGAGGGAAACCTGACATGGCGTCCGCCACATTCCCCCGGAACCCGCCACTCCCCCAAGGGGATTCGCGGGGCGGTCTCACACCGCCTCGTCACGGGCCAGCCGCAGCAGCCGGTCCAGCACCGTACGGCCCCCGGTCCGCACCCCGTCGTGCTCGAACTCGTCGGTCACCCAGGTGCGCAGCCCCCGGATGGCGCGGGCGGTGGTGAGGGCGTGCGCGGTGTCCACATACAGGTCGTCGTGGTAGACGGCGGCGGCCACCGGCACGGTGTTGCGGGCCAGCCGCTCCGCGTCGTACAGCGGGCCCCAGCCGGTGCGCGCGGCCAGGAGTTCGCCGGTGCGGCGCAGTGGGCGCAGCGCCGCGTGGGTGTCCAGCATCCAGGGGTGGACGGTCTCGGCGGTCAGGAGCACCGGGCCGTCGCCCGCGGCCGCCGTCTCCGCGTCGAAGCCGGGGAACTCGGTGCGGACCCGGTGGGCCGACCAGTCGGTGGCGCGGCCGTCCTGGGCGTAGATCGACTCGTGCAGCAGCGCGTAGAGCGGGCTGGCGGCGCGGGAGAGCACGGCCGCCACCCGCTCGCGGAACGCGTCGGCGAGCCGGGGCCCGTCGGGGGTCGGCACGAACGGGTCCTCCAGCAGGTGGTGGAGTTGGTGGGAGCCGTCGCCGCCGCCGAGCAGGATGCCGAGCTGCTGGAAGGCGGCCGGGGTGAGCCGGGTGCCGTCCGGCAGCACCTCCTCGCGCGAGGCGAGGTGCCGGACCACGGCGCGGACGGTCTCCGCGTCACCCGGGTAACGGCCGTAGTGCGCCAGGGACTTGCGCTCCATCCGCGGATACGCGGCGCGGTAGACCGCGTCGGCGCCGGCGTCGAGTGAGGGCAGTCCGCCGGTGATCAGGACGGTGTCCAGACCCTCGGGGGCGTACGAGAGATAGCTGACCGCGCAGAAGCCGCCGTAGCTCTGCCCGAGCACGGTCCAGGGGCGGCCGCCGGTCAGCCGCCCGCGTATCAGCTCGCAGTCCCGCACGATCGCGTCGGCACGGAAGTGGGCGAGGTAGTCGGCCTGCCGCTCGGGGGTGCCGCGGTGCGGCAGGGTCTGCCGGGTGGCGGGGGTGGAGCGGCCGGTGCCGCGCTGGTCGAGCAGGAGCACGCGGTACTCGTCCAGCGCCCGGTCCAGCCAGCCGGAGCGGCCCACCGGACGCGGTGCCCCGAAGCCCGGCCCGCCCTCCAGGTAGAGCAGCCAGGGAAGCTCGTCCCGGTCGCCGCCCACACGGTCCGCGGCGACCACCTCGCGTGCGAAAACCCCGATCCGCTCGCCGTCGGGGGCCGTATGGTCGAGCGGTACCTCGAAGTGGTGGTCGGTGAGGAGCAGCCCCGGCTGACGGACCGCGGTCGTCTCAGTACCCGGACGGGCGGGTCCCGATTTCCTCGCCTCAAGCATCTTTTAATCCTCACGTAAATGGACTTAGCTCGGCGATTAAGCTACAGCCGGGGAGAAGAGGGCACGGTGGCCGAGACCAGCTCCGGAGACGGGCGGACGGCGGACACGACCGGTCAGATCGGTCGCCGGGTGCTGCGGCTGCGCACCGAGCGCGGGTTCACCCAGCGCCAGCTCGCCGAGCCCGCGTACACCGCCGCCTATGTCTCCACCCTCGAATCCGGCAAGGTCCGCCCTTCCGAGGCCGCGCTGCGCCATCTCGCCGGACGGCTCGGGGTGAGCTACGAGGAGCTGACCACCGGACGCTCCCCCGTGGACGCCACCCGGCTGCGGGCCGGACTCACCGACGCCCGGCGGGAGCTGGCGGCCGGTGCCGCCGAGGACGCGGCCGCGCTTTTCGAGGAGCTGCACGACGAGGCGGAACGGCTCGGCTTCGCCGAGGAGCGGGCGGCGGCGCGGCTGGGGCTGGGCGACTGCGCGCTGGAGACCGGTGAACTGATCACCGCGCGTGATCACTTCGAGGCGGTGGAACGGCTGCTGGCCGAGGAGCCGCTGCCGCGGCGGGTCCCGGCGATCCGCGGCCGGGCGGTGGCCCATCTGCTGGCGGGCGAACTGCGCTACTCCTGCTATCTGCTGGAGAGCGCCATCGACGAGCTGAACGCCTCCGGACTGCACGACCCCAACGCCCTGCTGCTGCTCTACACCGCGGCCATCGCCCCGTACATGGACATGGGCGCGCATGGCCGCGCGGTGCGCGCCGCCGAGCTGGCGCTCGCCCTGGCCCCCCAGGTGGACGATCCGGGTCTGGTGGCCCGGATGCACCGCGGGGTGGCCCGCACCCTGATAGCCGAGGGCCGCACCGCGGAGGCCGACGCCTCGCTCGCCAAGGCCCAGGAGCTCTACGAACAGCTGCGGATCCACACCGACCTGGCCCACTGCCACTGGATGCGCGGCTATGTGCACGCGCAGGACGGCAATCTGGAACGGGCCGAGCGCGAGCTGCGCACCGCGCGCGACATGCTGGCGTCCAGGCGGGCGGCGCTGTTCACCGTCCAGGTGGAGGTGGAGCTCGCGGATGTGCTGCGCCGCCGGGGGCGCGCCGCCGAGGCGGAGGCCCTGCTGCTGCCGCTGCTGGCCCGTTCCCCCGGCCCGGAGCCGGGTACGCAGGAGGACGGGGAGACCCCGGCCTACGGGGCCGACGCGGCCGACGGCGCCGGGCTCACCGCCGAGCGCGGCGCGGTGCACGCGGGCGGCGCCCACCGGCTGCTGGGGCTGATAGCCGATGAGCGGGGCGACGCCGACACCGCCGAAGAGCACTACTGTGCGGCGCTGTCGCTGCTGGAACGCACGGGCGCGGCCGGGGACCTGGCCGATCTGTGCAGGCTCCTCGGCGATCTGCTGCGGCGCGGCGGGCGGTTGGAGGCCGCGATGGACGCGTACCGCACGGGCCTGGGCCACCGGGCGGCGCCGGGCACCACCACATTGGGTCCGGCTCCCGCCGAACCGCCCGTCTGACAAGGGCGTCAGAACAGACCAAAGCCGGAGGCAACAGCCGGAGGAACAGCACGATGCACGGCCGTCACGCAGAACAGACAGGCGCACCGAGACATGCGCGCGGAACGACGCGTCAGCGAGGTGACGCGCCCGCCGTCCGTGCTGTCCGACCCCGGCGATGCCGGGCGGAGGCCGGTCCCTCCCCCCGCGGGGGGCCGGTCAGCGCTGGGTCTGCGCACACGGCGCGGCGGGCGGTCAAAAGGTGGACAGGCCGCCGCGTGTGGGGGTCGCGGCGGCCTGAGCGCGGCAGCGCCCCGCTGATTGACCCATACCGGGACCGGTCAGATCCACGGCAGTCACTACGCGCCGAGAGGCCCTACGACGCGGTGACGGGGTTGGGGTCCGGGTCGACCCCGCGGGGTGGTGCAGCATGTGGTCCACTCTGCCCGGCGGACGGCCGGACCGGCATCCGCCGCTGGTCTCCTGTCACCCCCGCCGACCGGCGGGGGTGTCTCCCCCAACTGGGCGGAGTGAAACGCTCCATTTTCCGCCCCGCATACGGCAGGCTGTCCAGGCAATGGGCATGACAGCTGAGGAGAGGGGGCGGCCGGTGATCCGTGTTGCTGTGGTGGACGACGAGGCTCTTGTGCGCTCCGGCCTGCGGCTGATCCTGGGCACCGCCCCGGATATCGAGGTGGTCGCGGACTGCTCGGGCGCGGGCGCGGTGGACACCGTGCTGCGCAGCGGAGCCGATGTGGTCCTGCTCGACATCCGGATGCCGGACGCCGACGGGCTGACCGTACTGAGACAGGTGCGGGCCGCACCCCGCGCCCCCGCCGTCGCCATGCTGACGACCTTCGACGTCCAGGAGTACCTCGCCGCGGCGCTGCGGGCCGGAGCGGCGGGCTTCCTCCTGAAGGACACCGATCCGGAACAGCTCGTCCGCGCCGTACGGACCCTCGCCCAGGGCGGCAGTGTGCTGGATCCCGGTGTCACCCGTGCCGTGATCGGCGGCTTCCTCGCCGCCGAGGCCGAGGTCACCGCGTCCGAGGCGATCGAGGCCCTCACCCCGCGCGAACGCGAGGTGCTCGCCCTCCTCGGCGAGGGCCTCGCCAACCCCCAGATCGCCGACCGGATGGGGCTGGCCGCCAGCACCGTCAAGGACCATGTCCGGGCGGTGCTCGGCAAACTCGGCGGCCTCAACCGTGTCCAGGCGGCCATCGTCGCCGACCGCGCCGGACTCATCGCCGGCCGCCCCCCGATAGGCGGGATCCGATGACAGTCTCCCCCCTCCGTGCCTCCCCCAGCCCCCTCTTCGAGGACATGCGGCCCCCCGCCCATCCGCCGCGACGGCGGCTGCCCCCCTGGGCCGCCCAGTGGGGCTCGCTGCTGATCCCGGTCGTCCTGGCGGTGGCCGACGCCCTGCTCGTCAACGGCGTCACCTTCGGCCTGGAGCTGAACGTCTCGCTGGTGGCCGCGGCGGCCCTGCTGCTGCGCCGCCGCCTTCCCGCGCTGGTCTTCCTCACCACGCTGCCGGGGATCCTCATCGGCTACATCTGGTTCGCGCCGATGATCGCGCTCTATACGGTGGCCCGGCGCCGCCCGGACCGCCGACTGCTCGGTGTCCTGGCGCTGCTGCTGGCCGCCGCGCACTTCATCCCCTGGCCGGTCTCCGACTTCGAGCCCACCGCCTACCGGGACAACACCCTCGTCATGATCGACGCCTGTGTGACCTCCGTGGGCCCCATCGCGCTGGGGCTGCTGGTGCGCACCCGCAGCGAACTCGCCGCCCGGATAGAGGACCTCACCCGCAGCCGCCGCCACGCCGACGAGCTGATCGCCGAGCAGGTGCTGAGCACCGAACGGGCGCGGCTGGCGCGCGAGATGCACGATGTCGTGGCCCATCAGGTCAGCCTGATCAGCCTCCAGGCCGGGGCGGTGCAGATCAGCGCCGAGGACGCCAAGGCGCGGGAGGGCGCGCGGACCATCCGCGAACTCTCCGTCCGCACCCTGGACGAGCTGCGCCATATGGTCGGGATCCTGCGCGCGGCCGGAGGCGATCTGGAGGACCTGACCCCTCAGCCCCGGCTGGCGGATCTGCCCCGGCTGATCGAACTGAGCGCGCTGGACGTCGCGTACGAGACGGACACCGCCGCGGAGGGCGAGACGGGCGAGGAGGAGGGGCGTACCGCCGAGGCGGTGGAGCGCGCCGCCTTCCGGATCGTGCAGGAGGCGCTGACCAACGTCCGCAAACACGCGCCGGGGGCACGGGTGACGGTACGGGTCAGAGATCTGGAGGAGTCACGGGAGTTGCGGGTCGAGGTGCGCAACGGGCCACCGGACGCGTCCGCCGCGCCCCCCGGACTGCCCGGCGGTGGACACGGGCTGGTCGGACTGCGCGAGCGGGCCCAACTGCTGGGCGGAACGCTCAAGGCGGAGCCGACGGACGACGGGGGCTTCGTGGTACGGGCGGACTTCCCGAAGGCACCGCCGCGGGCGAGCCGTTCGTAAGGAGTGCGCGGGCGAGCGCGGCGAGCTCGCGAGGGGGCGGCGGGGGTCAGGCCGAGAGGGAGCCGACCGCGTCCTCGTCGTCCTCGTCCGGCTCGGTGGCCGCGGCCAGGTCCGGGTGGACGTCGAACAGCCGCCGCACCCCGAGCGCCGCGAGCACCCGGTGGACATGGGAGCCGTGCGCCGCGTCCTGGGGCGGCAGGATCAGCCGCAGCCGACCGGAACAGGACCGCATCAGCCGCCGCGCGGCGATGAGCACACCGACGCCGCTGGAGTCGCAGAACCGGACTTCCGACAGGTCGAGCACCAGCCAGTGGCGGCCTTCGGCGACCGCGTCGTGGACGTGCTGCCGGACCGCGGGCGAGGTCACCAGGTCCATCTCGCCGGATACCTGGAGTACGACCCACTCCCCCCGGCGGTCCTCCATCACCTTCAACGTCACGCGCTCGAAGCCCTTCGCTCGCCGCTAACCGGAATTTGCTGTTCCCGGGCGGCTGCCCGCCCACCAGCGCATGAAACTCCCCCTGGCACACGCCGTGGGAATCGACCCTATGCCTCGGCGAAGCGTTTCGTCTCGCCAATCCCGCGCAAAGTGAAGGCGTCAATACCATGTGCGGCCTGCTCGCGCCGAGCTTTGCCTTATGGACGCGCGTTGTATCAGCCCCCGGCACTACATTCGATAGGGACGCGGGCACAGCGCCCGGAAACCCGGCCGGACGACTCAGGGATGGGGGCCGTATGCCGAATGACGCACCGCCCCGCTGGGACCGCAGGATGCAACAGCGACTCGCACGCGGCGAAGCGGCCGCACTCGGTGAGTTGTATGACCGTTTTGCCTCGATTGTCCATCATCTCGCCCATCGCGTCCTGGAGGACGAGGAGGCGGCCGACCGCGTCACCCGTGAAATCTTCGGCTACATCTGGGAGAACCCGGACGCCTACGACCCCAGGAGGGGTTCGATGCGCTCCTGGGTCGCCATGCTCACCCACCGCCATGCGGTGGGGTGGCTGCGCCGGTCACAGGCCGCCGCGGCCGAGGAGGGCGAGGTGACCACCGAGGACATCGAGGAGCGGATCCGCGACGCGTCGGTGGCCGCCCGCGCCGACTACATCGTCACCTCGATGCCCGCCCCGCTGCGCGCCGCCCTGGAGCTGGCCTATTTCGACCGCCGTGACTACCGCGAGGCCGCGGCCGCCCTCGGGGTGACCGAGGACGAGGCGCGGCGCCGTCTGCGGCTGGGCCTCCAACTGCTGTCCACCGCCTATGTCCAGCCCGCGCGCGCCGTCCCGCCGCCCGGTTACGGACGGGCGCTGTGAGCGGGGCGGGCGGTCCGGAGCCGCACGGCGAGGACGCGTTCGGCGACGACGCACTCGGTGACGACGCGTTCGGCGACCGCCCCGGCGCGGACCGTCACGGCGGCGGCCCCTCCCGCGGCGAGCGTGACGAAGGTCACGCCGATGGCTCGGACGAGGGAAGAGGCGGCCCCGGCAAGGGGGATGAGACCGGTATCCCTCCTGAACCGTTCGGACCGCCCCGTATACCTCCGCCCCGCCCGGCCGCCGAGGACTGCGGCCACTGGCCGGGCGTCCTGAACACCGGGATCCCCGCACCACGGCGGCCCGGCTCCGGGCCGGTGGAGCCCCCGGCCGCCGTTCCCGGACCTCCGGCCGCCGTGTCCGGACCCGAGCCGACACCCACGCCGACGCCGGAGCCCGCGGCCGCTGCCGCGCCGGAGCCGAGGCCCGCACCCGCGGCCGAGCCCGCCCCGGTGCCCTGGCCTCCCTCACACGATCTGCTCCGCTCGCTGCTCGGCGCCTGGGCGCTGACCGCGTGCTCCCAGGAGGAGACCGCCGCCGTCGAGGACCACCTCAACGACTGCAACTCCTGCGCCGAGGAGGCGCTGCGGCTGCGCGAGGCGGTCGGACTGCTGCACTCCGAGCACAGCCTCGACCTCGATCCCCTGCTGCGCTCCCGGGTGCTCTCGGGCTGTCTGGGCCGCCGCCCGGCGCGTATCCCGGTGCCCGGCTGGGCCGCCGCGTACGACGCCGAGGCCGCCCGGCTGGACGCGCTGCTGCGCGATATGGGCGAGGCCGAGTGGCGGGCCCCGGTACGGCTCAGGTGGTTCGACGGCCAGCGGCTCACCGGACGGGACACCACCGTCGCCGGGGTGATCGGCCATCTCATGGTGGTGGACGGCCTGATCGCCGCCTCCCTCGGCCTCCCCGATCCGCTCGGCACCGCGGTGTCCGGCTCACCGTCGGCGCGCACCGAGGCGTACTGGCAGACCGGGCCCGTGGCCGCGCACGGCGCCGGACCGCACACAAGCGTCCGGGAGTTGTGGCGGGAGCAGGGCCACACCCTGGTCCGCACGGTGTCGTTCGCCGGCAGCGGGGTGTCCGATCTCGACGTGCCCTACGGCGACTTCGCGCTGCCCCTGCGCGACGCCTTCCTGGACCGCGCCTTCGAGTGCTGGGTGCACGCCGGGGACATCGCCGAGGCCGTCGACTACCCGTACGAACCCCCGGCCTCCGGCCACCTCAAGGCCATGATCGACCTGTGCGTACGGCAGCTTCCGGGCACTCTGGCCGAGCGCCGCCGCGCCGGGCTCGCCGCCCCGCCCCGGCGGCTGGTCGCGGCGGGCTCCCCGGGCCGTACGCTCCATCTGGAGGTCGAGGGCACCGGCGGCGGCGACTGGTACATCCCGCTGGACTCCCCGGCCGCGCTGGCCTCGCCGGAGGAGAAGGTGGCCCATATCGCCCTGGACGGCGAGGCGTTCTACCAGCTGGCCGCGGGCCATGTGCCGCCCGCCGAGGCCGCCGCGGGCCAGTCCGGCGATATCGAGGCCATCAGGGACGTCCTCTACGCGACCGCCTCGCTGTCCCGGCTCTGAGCGCACCCGGAACCACCGGCCCCGTTGATCCGGAGACCCGGGCGGCCCGGCGGCCCGTACTCCGGCGCGGCCCATACGGACCCCGGCCGGTCAGTTGAAGACGACCGTACGGTGGCCGTTCAGCAGCACCCGCCGCTCGCTGTGCCACTTCACCGCACGCGCCAGCGCCTGGCACTCCACATCCCGGCCGACCGCCACCAGCTGGTCCGGGGTCAGCTCATGGCCCACCCGCTCGACCTCCTGCTCGATGATCGGGCCCTCGTCCAGGTCGGCCGTCACATAGTGCGCGGTGGCACCGATCAGCTTCACCCCGCGCGCATGCGCCTGGTGATACGGCTTCGCGCCCTTGAAGCTCGGCAGGAAGGAGTGGTGGATGTTGATGATCCGGCCCGAGAGCTGCTTGCAGAGATCGTCCGAGAGCACCTGCATATAGCGGGCCAGCACCACCAGCTCCACCCGCTCGGCGCGGACCAGCTCCAGCAGCTCGGCCTCCGCCTGCGCCTTGGTGTCCTTGGTCACCGGGAGGTGGTGGAACGGGATCCCATAGGAGCCCACCAGCGCCTCGAAGTCGGTGTGGTTGGAGACCACCCCGGCGATCTCCACCGGCAGCGCCCCGATCCGCGACCGGAACAGCAGGTCGTTCAGACAGTGCCCGAACTTGCTGACCATGAGCAGGACGCGCATCTTCTGGTCCGCGTGGTGGATCTGCCAGTCCATCCGGAACGATTCGCCGACCGCCGCGAAGCTGGCGCGCAGATCTTCCACCCGCACCGGCGCGTCCGCGCGGAAGTGCACCCGCATGAAGAAGAGCCCGGTGTCGCGGTCCCCGAACTGCTGGCTGTCCTCGATGTTGCACCCGGTCATGAAGAGGAAGCTGGACACCGCGTGCACGATGCCCTGCTTGTCCGGGCAGGACAGCGTCAGGATGTACTGATCGGGACCGCCGGACTGGCCGACCCGGTCGGACCGGTCGGGGGCGGAATGCGACTCGCTCATGACTCCATAGCGTCGCACACCCGCGACGGGCCTCAGACCGCGCGCGTCATGATCGCCAGCACCTCGAGCGTCCGCGGCGGCACGTCCGGATCCTCACCGTCGTTGGTGGCGAGCCGCACATGGGCCTCCCGCGCCGCCCGGACCGCCTCCGGCCACCCGTGGTGGTCGATATAGGCCGAGACCTGGGCGTCGGCACCCACCTGGTGCATGATCCTCAGCACCCGCAGCACGGCGACGTCGACGAGCGCCGCCTCCTGCGAGTCGCGGAAGACCGTCCCGACGTACTTCTCGGCGGACCAGTTGTCCAGCCAGGTGTCCTCGACGAGCCGGTAGACGGCGTCGGTGACATCCCCATATCCATCCTGGCCGGCCAGCCAGCACTCCCGCTGGAAAACCGGATCGGCGAGCATGTGCAGCGCCGAGCGCACATTGCTGCGCCAGCGCCACCACGGCATGTCGTTGACAGGCATGCCGCCCATGGTGCTGGAGCGACGGCCACGACGGGAAGACTTCTCCGAACCTTGCACAGTTATCGATCGTACGTTCTTCACATCCACGGACGACCCGCCCCCCGGTGTTCATCTTGTAGCCACCCTCCATTGGCGTCACATAGCGGTGGAGTTCCGCGTACGAGGACAGTCTCGATCTCTATGACCGTCCGGCGACGCCTGCCCTCCCGCCCCTTCAAAGCCGCGGTCGCGGCACTGTGCACGGTGGTCGCAGCACCGCTGCTCGCCGGGTGCGGCACCCTCGCGGACGGGGCCGACAGCGAGTCCATCACCGTGATGACCTGGGCACCCGAGGGCACCAAGGCGACCAATATGCCGGGTATGCCCGCCATGGCGAAGGCATACGCCCGTTGGGTCAACGACTCCGGCGGGATCGGCGGACGCAAGCTGCGGATCGTCACCTGCAACGAGCGCAACGACGCGATCCAGGCGGCCCGCTGCGCCCAGCGGGCCAAGGAGGAGAAGGCGGTCGCGGTCGTCGGGTCGTACAGCCAGCACGGCCGTTCGTTCATCTCCCCGCTCGAGGTCGCGGGCATCCCCTACATAGGCGGCTACGGGCTCACCCAGGAGGAGTTCGAGAGTCCCTACTCCTACCCCGTCAACGGCGGCCAGGCGGCCCTGCTGGTGGGCAACGGCCGTCAGCTCGCCTCCGTCTGCAAGCGCGTCTCGCTCGTCCGCCCCGACACCATCGCGGGCGACGAACTGCCCGAACTGCTCGACACCGGCCTCCGCGCGGGCGAGCGCGGTGCCGCGCACGACGTCCGCGCCCCCGAGGACGCGGGCGACTACACCCGGCAGGCCCGCGGCGCCCTGGAGGGCGTGGGCGCCACCGGTTCGCCGGGCAGCGCCGTCGGCGAGGACACCGAGCTGGACGGCTCCTGTGTCACCGCGGCGCTGGGCAACCGCACCGGCACCTTCTTCGACTCCTTCCGCCGGGTCCAGGAGGACTACCCCAAGGTCCGCATCGCCTCGATCCTGGGAAGTGTGCGGCAGTCGCTCGTCGACAGCACCGGCGGCGACGCCAGCGCGCTGGAGGGCACCTACGCCACCGGCTGGTACCCGGCCGCGGACGACCGGCGCTGGGGCCCGATGAACAAGGTGATCAGCAAGTACGCCTTCGACGACAACCGCATCGACCCCGCCGACCCCGGCACCCAGACCACCTGGATCGCCTATACGGTGCTGCGCTCGGCGCTGGAGTCGCTGAACGGGCAGAAGATCACCGCCAGTACGGTGCGCAAGGCGCTGGACCACGGCCACGCGGTCGACACCGGCGGGCTGACGCCGACACTGCGCTGGGGCTACGGCGATGTGCTCAATGTGCCCAACTACCCGCGGATCGTGAACGCGGACGTCACCTATCAGGTGGTGCGGGACGGACGGCTGGTCGCCGTCCGCAAGGGCTTCGTCAACGTGGGCAGGACGATGGAGCGTTACCACCCGACGAGCTGACCCCCCGACCGCGGAAAGACGCGACACGGCGAAGGGGCGGGGCCGGCCGGCCCCGCCCCTTCGCACCGCGCCCGGGTCAGAGCTGGGTGGCGTCGTGCCGGGTGAGTCCGTACTTCGAGGCGATCGGGTTCCACAGCCCGGCCGCCTTCTTCTTGGCCGCGGTCGCCTGGCCACTGGCCCGCTCGGCCGCGCCCACATGCGGGGACCTGCGGGCCTTGCCCTTGGGGCAGCCCCGCTTGCCCGCGACCTGATCGGCCCAGGCCGCGTACTGGTTGTCGGCCGCGGCCGAGGACTTCCACGCCTTGGTGAGCGAGGTGGTCAGCTGCGCGTGGTTCGGCAACTTGTCCAGGGAGAGCTTGTCCAGCCGGGTCACCAGGTTGTTGCGCTGGCCCGCCGCCGTACGCAGATCCGAGGCGGCGGTGGACAGGTTCTTGCAGGACTTGATGTTGCCGACGGCACTGATCACCGACGCCCGGCTGTTGTTGCTGTCGGCGAGCAGCAGGTCCAGCGCCTTCGCCTGCGGCTGCGCGGGGTCGGCGGCCTTGGTCGGCTCCTTGTCCTCGTCACCCGGGGTGGGGCTGTCGAGGGTGGTGTTCTTGTCCTTCTTGTCGTCGTCGCCGCCCGCGCTGAGCGCGGCCCCGGCGGCGAGCCCGGCGATGGTGCAGCCCGCCACCACGATGCCGATGAGCACGGCGGGCGACATCCGGCGCCGACCGCCGCCATCACCGCGGCGACCGCCGCCGCCCGGCTCCCCGCCGGTGGGCGGAACACCCGGGCCATGGGCGCCGAACTGCGGGATCTGCTGGGTCTCGGCGGGCCCGTCCGGCCCCGGGCCGCCGTCGGAGCGGAACAGCCCGTCGAACTCGGCGGGCGGCGGCCGGTCTCCCGGGCGGCCCGGCCGGATGGAGAAGGGGGCGGCACCGGGGCGCGGCGGCTCGTCCGCCGCGACCGGGCCCGGGAGCACCTGGGTCTCCTCGGCTGCGTTCACGGGGGGCTGCGGGGGCAGCGGCTGGGCCGCCTGCCCGCCGCGGTGGGCGCCGCGGCCGGGGCGTACCGCGCGCAGCTGGGTGGTGGACTCGGCGGGCGATTCGGCCGTGGGCCGCTCGGGCGGCAGCGGTGCGCTGGCGGCCTTGGGAAGCAGGGTGGTCGGGTTGTCCTGGGGCGGCTGCGCCTGCCCCGGACCGCCGGGTATCGGGCCGGGACCGCCGGGTATCGGGCCGGAGCCGGGGATGGGAGGGAGATACGCGGTCGCCTCGGCGTCGGGGGCGGCGGGCTGCGGCGGCAGCACCTGCGTCGCGTCGGCGGCGTCCGGGAACGGCTGCCCGGACCGCTCCGGCGGCAGCTGGCCCTGGGCGGGCGGCTGGCCCTGCGGCGGGAACTGGCCCTGGGGCGGGAACTGCCCCTGGGGCGGCAGCTGGCCCTGGGCGGGCGGCTGGCCCTGCGGCGGGAAGGGGCCCTGCGGCGGGAACTGGCCCTGCGGCGCATGCTGTCCCTGGGGCGGGAACTGGCCCTGCGGCGGGAAGGGGCCCTGGGGCGGGAACTGGCCCTGCGGCGCGTGCTGGCCCTCGGGCGGCAGCTGCCCCGGGGAGGGCGAGGAACCCCAGCCCTGCTGCTGTCCGTACGGCTGCCCCTGCGGCGGCAGCGGCGCGGCGTGACCGTAGGAACCGCCCTCCGGCGGCAGCGGGTCCGCGCCCTGCGGCGACGCACCGGGCGGCGCGCTCGGCGCCCCCTGCGGCCCCCAGGGCTGACCCCATGCCTGGCCGCCCGCCGGGGCCGCCTGGCGCTGCTGATCCGAGGCCCGCTGATCGCCCTGGGCAGGCAGTACGACGCCCTCGCGCACGGGTTGCGTGGGCTGGGCGGGCGGGACCGCAGGCAAGTGCGGCTCGTTCCCCTGTCCGCTCTGCGTCACCGGGACTCCTTGGCTATGCGGAACTTACGCAATCGTCGGGTCACGCTACCGGTTCGCCGATGGGTCCGTAGCCCGCCGGACCGGGCGGAGAGGGAGAGACTGGTCACCGCCATATCGGGCACACCGCTGTGACCAGGCAAGATGCCCGGCTTTTCCACGCGGTGGCCGCCAGCGGCCACCGGCGGCCGCCGCATCGGGTGCGACCCGCGGCGCGACGGCGAATGTCACAAACCCCCAACAAACGCCGACAGATGTACGGCTCACCTACCGATGCGCACCCACCGACGCGCCCACACAGGTATGCGTCCCCCGTCCCCGCGACGGAGGGACGGGGACGGGGGACGGGTCAGGCGGCGTGCACCTCCAGGCGCGCGCCGAACTCACGGACCACCGGCTCATCGCGGTACGGCTCCAACCGCTGCTGGAAGTCGTCCAGATACTCGGTGCCACGGCTGGACCGCAGCGTCCCCAGCAGATCCGCCGCCTGGGTGCCGACCTGGCACGCCTGTTCCACCTCGCGCTCCTGCACATGCGCTGTGGCCAGCAGCAGCAGCGCGATCGCCCGCCGCCGCACCCGCCCCTCCGGCAGCCCGTCCAGGGCCTCTTCGGCACGCCGTCGTCCCGACTCGGCCTGACCCAGGTCGCGATGGCAGTGGGCCAGTTCGTCGGCGAGATAGGCGCGGTCGAAATGCCGGATCCAGAGCGGGTCGTCACCGGTCTCGCCGCCGCTGCCGTCGGCCCGGTCCATGACGTCCAGCGCCCGCCCGGCCGCCGCCTGGCTGGAGCGGGCGTCGCCCAGCAGGGCGTGGCCACGGGCCTCGGCGGCCAGGAACATCGCCTCGGCGCGCGGCGGCACCTGGCCGCGCGAACCTTCCTGCGCGGCCTTGGCCAACTGCGCGATCTCCCGGGGATTTCCCAGCTGGGCGGCGAGATGGCTCATGCTGGCGGCGAGCACATAGCCGCCGTAACCCCGGTCCCCCGCGGCCTGGGCCAGCCGCAGCGCCTGGATGTAGTAGCGCTGGGCGAGCCCGGACTGCCCGGTGTCGACCGCCATATATCCGGCCAGCTCCGTCAACCGGGAGACCGCCCCGAAGAGTTCGCGGCCGACCGCCTCCCGGTAGGAACCGGCGAGCAGCCCGGAGACCACACTGTTCAGATAGTGGACGACGACGGGGCGGACATGCCCGCTGCCGTAGCGGTGGTCCAGCTCGACCAGCGCCTCGGTCGTGGCGCGCACCGCCGCCACATCCGAACGGCCCACCCGGGCCCCGGCCGTGCGGGCGACCTGGACATCGGCCCCGGTGATCAGCCAGTCGCGGCTGGGCTCGACCAGCGCGGACGCGGCGACCGTGGAACCGCTCAGGAAGTCACGGCGGCCGACATCGCTCCGCCACAACTCACAGACCTGTTCTATGGCGCCGATGACCGTGGGCGAGAACTGGAGCCCGACGCCCGACGCCAGGTTCTTGCCGTTGGCCATCCCGATCTCGTCGATGGTGACGGTGCGGCCCAGTTTGCGGCCGAGGGCCTCGGCGATGATCCCCGGGGCGCGCCCCCGGGGTTGCTGGCCGCGCAGCCAGCGGGCGACCGAGGTCTTGTCGTAGCGCAGATCGAGACCGTGCTCGGCGCCGCACATATTGACCCTGCGCGCCAAGCCGGCGTTGGAGCACGCGGCTTCCTGGATGAGCGCTTGCAGCCGTTCGTTCGGCTGTCGCGCCACAAGCGGCCTAGCGGCCATGGCTTTACCCCCTGTGACTGCTGTGCGTTCTCGGCTCTTGCCGTCCCTTGTGATCAATGCCCCGCAGATATCGCGGATATACGGCGAATGCCGGTGAATGCGGACCTTGCCCGTATTGACCACTTCGCCGCATCGTTCGCGTGCGGGACCGACACGAGGCCGGAGCGGCGATCGCCCCGGACGACGCGGCACGGCGGCCGAGACTCGTACGCCCGTCACGGATGGTGGCTACCCGCTCACACTCCCGCGACCTCATGCGCGCCCCCGGCGATGCACCCATGCGCCCCGCATGACGTCGGCGCGCACCCCTAGGGGGTGTCCGCGAAGTCCGCCCGGCCGGGTGCCCGGCCGTAACCCTTGTTGACGGCGGAAGTTGTCCTGTGCGTGGAAGAGACCATGGACGTGACAGGTACCTCGCAGATCCCCCGGCAGCGCGGTGAGCGGCTGGTCGACACCGCGGTGCGCTACGCCGAGGAGCGGCACTGGGATGTGCTCGCCGGCGCCTGGCTGGAGCCGGTGGCCGGTGCGGAGCGCTGTTCCTGTGCCGCCGCCGACTGCCCGTCCCCCGGCGCCCATCCACTCGGCCGGGACTGGGTGAACCGGGCGACCGGCAGCGCGGTCGCGGTCCGCCGGATGTGGGCCGCCAGCCCGTACGCCTCGATCCTGCTGCCCACCGGCCGTACCTTCGACGCCCTCGACGTCCCCGAGTCGGCGGGCTGTCTGGCGCTCGCCCGGATGGAGCGGCGCGACGTCGAGCTGGGCCCGGTCACCTCCACCGCCACCCGCCGGATGCTCTTCTTCGTCCTCCCCGGCGGCGCCGCCAAGGTCCCCGAGCTGGTGCGCGGCCTCGGCTGGCCGCCGCACACGATCGACCTGGTCCCGCGCGGCGAGGGGGATTATGTGGTCGCGCCCCCGACCCGGGTCGGCCGCCATGGCCCGGTCCAGTGGGCCCGCCGCCCCACCGCCGCCAACCGCTGGCTCCCCGACGCGGAGGAGCTGGTCAGTGCCCTGGCGTATGCCTGTGGGCGGGACGGCAGGCGAGAGAGCCGCTGACGGGCCGGATCTCTCCGGTCCGCCCCCACGTAGGGTGTTCGCTCACGGGGGCACGACCCGTCCCCGGGCAAGACCTGACGTGGGAAGACGGGGAGAAGACCGGTGACGGAGGAAGTGACACGGCCGCACCGGCCGGGCACGGCGGCGGTACGGGTGAGCGGGCTGTGGAAGCGCTACGGCGAGCAGATCGCGGTCCACGGCATCGATCTGGAGCTGCCCGCGGGCCAGTTCATCGGCCTGGTCGGCCCCAACGGCGCGGGCAAGACCACCACCCTCTCGATGATCACCGGCCTGCTGCGGCCCGACTCCGGCACCGTCGAGGTCGCCGGACATGACGTCTGGCAGGACCCGGCCGAGGTCAAGGCCCGGATCGGGGTACTGCCCGAGGGACTGCGGCTCTTCGAGCGGCTGTCCGGCCGTGAGCTGCTCGCCTACACCGGACGGCTGCGCGGACTGCCCGGGGACGAGGTGGACAAGCGCGCCGCCCAGCTGCTGGACGTACTGGACCTGGCGGGCGCCCAGAACAAGCTGGTGATCGACTACTCCACCGGTATGCGGAAGAAGATCGGCCTGGCCGCCGCCCTTCTCCACAATCCGGAGGTCCTCTTCCTCGACGAGCCCTTCGAAGGCGTCGACCCGGTCTCCGCGCAGACCATCCGCGGAGTGCTGGAGCGCTACACCCGCTCCGGCGCCACCGTCGTCTTCTCCAGCCATGTGATGGAGCTGGTGGAGTCGCTGTGCGACTGGGTCGCGGTGATGGCGACCGGCCGGATCCGGGCACATGGCCCGCTGGCCGAGGTGCGCGGTGACGCCCCCTCCCTCCAGAACGCCTTCCTGGAGCTGGTCGGCGCCCAGCGGCACGGGGCCGGCCATGACCTCGACTGGCTCGGTGGCGGTGCCCGATGACGGTCACCGATCCGCTGGGCACCACCGCCCCCGCGCCCCCGGCCGCCCCGACCGGATCGCTCACCCCGGTCTTCGTCACCCTGAAGCTGGCGCTGCTGCGCAACGGGCTGCGCCAGTCCGCGGGCCGCCGCGCGGCGTATATCTCCTCGATCGTCTTCACCCTGCTCTTCGCCGCGCTGCAACTGCTCGGTCTGGTCCTGCTGCGCGGCCATGACCACGCCGCCGCCCTCGTCACCGTGCTGACCGCGGTGCTCGCCCTGGGCTGGGCGGTGGTGCCGCTGTTCTTCCCCGGCGGTGACGAGACCCTGGACCCGACCCGGCTGGTGATGCTGCCGCTGCGGCCGGCCCCGCTGATCGTCGCGCTGCTGGTGTCCTCCCTCATCGGCATCGGCCCGCTGTTCACCCTCACCCTGGCGGCGGGTTCGGCCGTGGCGCTCGCCCACGGGGCGGCCGCCGCGGTGGCGGGCGTGCTGGCCGTGGCGCTGAACCTGCTGGTGTGCGTGGCGCTGGCGCGGGCCGTCGCCACCGCCAACATCCGGCTGCTGACCAGCCGCAAGGGGCGAGATCTGGCGCTGCTGAGCGGGCTGTTCGTGGCCGTCGGCCTCCAGTTCGTGAACGTCGGCTGGCAGCAGCTCTCCGGCGAGAACGGTCTCGCGGTGCTGGAGCCCGCCGCCGATGTGCTGCGCTGGGTGCCGCCCGCCGCGGCCGTCGACGCCGTCCAGGGCGTGAGCGAGGGCGCGTACGCCGTCGCGGCCGCCCAGTTCGCGCTGACCGCGGGCGCGCTGGCGCTGCTGCTGTGGTGGTGGCAGCGGAGTCTCACCCAGCTGATGACCACCCCGGACGCCTCCACGCTCCAGGCGGACGCTCCCGGACGGGAGACCGGCCGCCGGGACGCGGACGGGCCACTGGGGCGGCTGCTGCCCGCGGGCCGCACCGGTGTGGTGATGCTCCAGACCTTCCGCTACGCGGTGCGGAACCCCAAGACCAAGGCCAGTTGGGCGACCTCACTGGCGATCGGGCTGCTGCTGCCCGTCATCACCTCCCTCCAGGGCAACGGCTCGATCTACTCCGCCTGCTGGGCGCCCGGACTGCTCGGCATGCTGATGTACAACCAGTTCGGACAGGACACCTCGGCGTTCTGGATGGTGGCGCAGACGATCTCCTCGCGGCGGGACGCCTATCTGGAGCTGCGGGGGCGGGCGTTGGCGCTCGGGGTGGTCGCGCTGCCGTACGTCACCGTCGCGGTGATCGTCGCCGCCGCGTTCATGGACCGGTGGGACGCCGCGCCCGAGACGCTGGGGCTGGGTCTGGCGCTGGTCGGCGCGCTGGTGGCGACCGGCGCCCTGGCCTCGGCGCAGTTCCCGTACTCCATCCCCCAGGACAGCGGCTACAAGAACGTCGCGCCGGGGCAGGCGGGGCTCGCATGGATCAGCATCTTCGGCGGAATGATCGCGGGGGCGCTGCTCAGCGCACCGGTCCTGGGGTTGACGATCTGGATGCACCTCAGCGGCGCTCATGAACTCCTGTGGCTGGTGCTGCCGGTGGGCGCGGTCTACGGCGCGGTGGTCGCGGAGGCCGGGCTGCGGCTGGCCGCCCCGCGCACGCTGGCGCGGCTGCCGGAGATCCTGGCGGCGGTGAGCAAGGGCTGAGACGCGCGCCCCCGGCACCGCCGTGACCCGGGGCGGGCGGCGGGCACCAGGGGCTTCGTCGTTGCTCGTACACTGAGGGCATGGCATTCATGAGCAACCCGCACTGCTTCCTGTGATCGGAAGGCTATGAGGGCGATGCCGGACGGCGTCGCCTTCCTTGGTGTGCCTCGCGCGTGAACCACGTTTCCGGCACTGCCCGTTCCGTCCCGGGGCAGTGACTCTCCGAACGCGTGTGCAGGCACGGTCTCCTCACCTTCACCCTTGCCAGGAGTGCGAGTGCCCGTGTTGCTTCCCCCTGCCCTCGAGCTGTCCCTCGACCTGCTGCGCTGCCCCACGTGTCGGACGCGCCGCCTGCACCCCGACCGCGGCGCGCTGCGCTGCCCGGCGGGTCACACCTTCGACATCGGCCGTCACGGCTATGTCAGCCTTCTGACGGGCACCCGCGCCACCAGCGGCGACGACCCGGCCATGGTCCAGGCCCGGGACCGGTTCCTGTCCACCGGCGCGTACGCGCCCATCCGCCGAGCCGTGGCACGGCTGGCGGCCGATACCGTGCCCGAGCGAGCCACGGTCGTGGACGTCGGCTGCGGTACGGGCTACTACCTGGCCGGTGTGCTCGACCGACTGCCGGGCGCCCGCGGCCTGGGTCTTGACACCTCGGTGCGCGCGGTGCGTTCGGCGGCCCGGGCCCATGCCCGAGCCGCCGCGGCGACCTGGGACGTCTTCCGTCCCTTCCCTCTGGCCGACGCGGTGGCCGATGTCGTGCTGGACGTGTTCGCTCCGCGCAACCCGGCCGAGTTCCGTCGAGTGCTCCGCCCGGACGGCCGGTTGATCGTGGTCCGCCCCACCGCACGGCATCTGGCCGAACTGCGCGGCCGGGTGGCCGCGATGGTCACAGTCGACCCGGCCAAGGAGCAGCGCCTGCACCGGGCGCTGGCCCCCTTCTTCGAGACCGGCGTCACCGAACAGGTGGCGTACACCGCGATTTTGACCCGGCAGGAGGCCCTGGACCTGGTGGGGATGACGCCGAGCGCACGCCATATGAGCCGGGCGGAGCTGACCGATGACGGTCGCCTGCCCGACCAGGTCACCGTCTCCGTACTGGCGACCGTCTACCGGCCCCGGTGACCACGAGCGGTCGTCCGCGCCCGCCGACCGACGAGCGGCGGGTCCGGCCCGGCGTCCTAGTCGAGATACTGGCTGTAGACCCAGCCGGTCTTCCCGGCGTGGTGTCCCGATTTGATCTTTCCGTAGGACCAGCTCTTCGCGAAGCCGCGAGTGCGGCAGTAGTAGAGGAAGGATTGCCCTCGGTAGAGCGTTCCTATCGCACGGTAACGCTTACCGGGGCCGGTACGGAATCGGGCACCGCTGGTGTCGACCGTCAATGTGATGTCCGGCGAATTGAACCGGCATGCGGACATTCCGACCGCCGAGGCCGTGGGCGCCAGGGCCACCGAACCGCCCATCAGCAGCGCCGCCGAGAGTACGACCATCGAGGCTTTCCGCTTGATCTTCACGCAATCTCCCCCCATGATCAATTAATTCATTGCGCATCCGAAAGCCTAGCACCAGCCAATCCCGCACCTCCGCACCCGGTAATTGCGGGCGATTTCAGAGAAGTTGAACTCCGGAAGAGCGGATGAATATGAGGGAATGTCAGGCGAGTGCGTCCCGGGCCAGCCGGGCGGCGTGGGTATGGCCGGAGAGCGCCATCGTCAGCTCGAACTCCCCCAGTACGGACCGGATGACGTGTTCCACGCCCGCCTGTCCGTCCAGGCCCAGCCCATACGCGTAGGGCCGCCCCAGCAGCACCGCTCGGGCACCGAGCGCGAGCGCCTTGAACACATCGTCCCCGGTGCGGATCCCGCTGTCGAAGAGCACCGCCAGCCGGTCGCCCACCGCGTCCACCACCCCCGGAAGCGCCTCCGACGCCCCGATCGACCCCGCCACCTGACGGCCACCGTGGTTGGAGACGACCACCCCGTCCACCCCCGCGTTCACCGCGCGGCGGGCGTCATCGGGGTGCAGGATCCCCTTGAGCACGATCGGCCCGTCCCAGTGCTCCCGCAGGAAGGCCAGGTCCTCCCAGGTCTTCCCGGGATCGCCGAACATCCGCACAAAGTGCAGCACCGCCGCGTCCAGGTCCTCGTGCACCGGTTTGGCCAGCCCGGCCTGGAAGGCGGGATCGGTGAAGTAGTTGGCGGTTCCGACACCCCGCAGGAACGGCAGATACGCCTGGTCCAGATCGCGCGGCCGCCACGCCAGCAGCGGGGTGTCCAGGGTGACCAACAGCGCCGTGAACCCCGATGCCTTCGCCCGCCGCAGAAAGCTCTTGGTGACCTCGCGGTCCTTGCCCCAATAGAGCTGGAACCAGCGCTCCCCGTCCCCCATCGCCTCGGCGACCTGCTCCATGGGCGTACTGGACGCCGAGGACAGCACGAACGGCACCCCCTGCGCGGCCGCCGCGCGGGCCGCGGCGGGTTCCGCTTCCGGGTGCATGATCGACAGCACCCCGATGGGCGCGAGGGCGAGCGGCGCGGCCAGCCGGGTGCCCAGCAGCTCCACCGACATATCCCGCCGACCGGTGTCTCGGAGCATCCGCGGCACGATCCGATACCCGTCCAGCGCCGCCCGGTTGGCCCGCTCGGTGCTGCCGCTGCCCGCGCTGCCCGCCACATAGCCGACCGGACCGGGGCCCAGCCGCGCCGCGGCCATCTCCTCCAGCCGGGACGGGTCGGCGGGCAGCCGGGGCACGGCGCCGGTCATCCCGTTGAGGTAGATCTCGTACTGGAACGCCGCCCAGTCCCGGCCCGGTTCCGGATCCGTGCTTCCGCCGCCGATCATCCGTGGTCCTCCCGCGTCCGACCCACTGTCCGCATTTCTGACGCCATGGCCATCCCGACCGCCTCATTGAACACCGGCTCCGGCCGCCGCGCCGCCACGTGATCCCGCCGTGTGGCCCCGCCGCGCTCGCCGTCGGTACGCAGAAAGGGCATGCAGAATAACCTCGGACCAACTCCCCGATGAACCCGGAAATCGACCCGGTTCGGACACCGATGACCTTACCGGAAAGGAAATTGGCCGGGGAGTGGAAGGCCAGGGGATTCCCCTAGGATCTCCCTACGTGATCGCGCCACGGGAGATCCGAAATAGGGGGCGCGATGGCGACAGTTACATCGATGGGGAGATCGACTTGCCGTCCAACAAGGTGACTTTGCTGCGCATCGGCGCACCCGTGGCCATCCTGGCCCTGGCGCTGACCGGCTGTGGATCTCATGGCAAAAAGGGCAGCTCGGCCAAGTCCAAGAAGCACAAGTCCAGTTCCTCCCACCTGAGCGGCGGGCACCGGAGCGGCGCCAAGAAGAGCAGGCCGGCCACGAGCTCGCTGCTCAGGCCGGGGCAGTCGGCCTCGCGGGCGTTCCGGGAGGACACCGGCGTGAAGCCGTTCTACCGGATCGCCGCGCAGAAGGTCGACATCGGTACGAACGCCGAGGCCAAGGCGCTGGTCTCGGACCCCGCGGACGCCAAGGGCAAGGTGCCCGCGGTGGTGTACGTGACCTATACCCATGTCACCGGCCCGGAGGTGCCGGAGTTCCCGCGCGTCGGTGACTACGCCGATGTGCTCGCGGGCGGTCGGCGGGGGACGAAGGTCATCGGCGTCACCAAGGAGCCGAAGGGCTGCGCGGACGCGGACGAGATCAAGAACTGGAAGGACGACCAGAGCTACACCCTCTGCAACACCTTCCTCGTGCCCGAGCACCCCAAGTCCCTCCGGGTGACCTGGACCGAAATCGGCGGCGATCCGTTCACCTGGAAGTTCTCATGACGGACCAGCCGCGGGGGTTGCTGCCGATCACCGGCAGCGGTCTCGCCTCGGACCCCGAACTCGAGCGCGCGGTACGGGAGATCGGCGCCCGCGACGGGATGGACTACCTCGACGACGACGCCGTCCGGGCCATGTTCACCGAGCACCGGCGGCTGCTCGCCCGCACCGGCCGGACCAGGGGCGTGATCGGCATCTTCGCCCTCCTGGCGGGGCTCGGCTGGCCGTTCTTCGTACAGTCCTCGCCCACCTATCTGGTGGCCTCGGACCCGTACTCGGGGCGGTCGGTCAAGGACGCCGTCTCGCTGGGCGCGGCGGTGCTGCTGCTGGTGGTCGGCACCTGTCTGGTGGTCTCCACCTTCCGCGCCCATAAGCGGCAGCTGCGCCATCCCCGGCTGACGGGCTACCGGCAGGTGCTGGCCGCCGCCATGGCGTACGGCGTACCGGTGGCGCATGTGCCGGACTGGCTGATCGGGCGGGACCAGAACGGCGGCCGGCCGAGGGCCCCACTGCCCCACTACGCGGCCGCCCGGGCCACGTCGCGAGCACCGGCGCCCGCAACCGCCCCCGCGCCCGCACCGGTCGGAGGCGGCCCGTCCGTATCGGTGCCCGAGAAGCCGCACGCGGTCGCCGAGTACGAGCGCGTCGCGGACCAGGGCGGCTGGCATGACGAGACCGGCTGGCTGCTGCTCTTCGCAGGCGGCGGCGGCATGCTCTGGGCGGCCACCAACCTCGATTCCCTGCTGCCCGGGGTGCTGGCCCTCGGTGTCTGTACGGCGCTGGCGGTCTGGGTCTGGACGACGGGCGCCGCTCAGGGCAGGCACAAGGACGCGCTGCGGGAACAGGCCCGCCGCCATGTCCGGGCGCTGATGGCGGCGCAGGCGGCGGGCTCGGTGATCCCCGAGCTCTCACCACAGCTCAAGGCGCTGATCGAGGGCTGACACCGGCGGGAGCGCCCGCGCGCTCCCGCCCGTCAGACCGGAACCTCCGCGGCCAGGAAGGGCTCCACCACCCGGCGCCAGCCGTCCGGCTGGTCGTAGTGGACCAGATGGCCCGCGTCCACCACTTCGGCGTACTGCCCGCGGGGCAGCACGCGGACCATCTCCTGGGCCTCGGCACGGCCCAGCTCGCCATCCAGCCCGCGCACCACCAGCGTGGGGCACTCCACATGCGCCAGCTCTTCCCAATGGGCGTCATGGACCCAGGTCTCACGCGTCTTCAGCATCTGGCGCCGGGAGAAGACCGGCCGCCAGCCGTCCGACCGCTCGGCCATGACCTCCGAGAAGAACTCGCCCCGCGACGGACTCGGCCGCTCCAGCACCGGATCATCCTCGCCGAACCACTTGCGGACATCGGCCAGCGTCGCGAACGGCACCGGCCATGACCCGAACCACTCCGCCCACTCCCGCTGCGACGCCGCGCCCAGTGCGGAGGCCCGCATATCGCAGACGACCAGGGCCCGGACCAGATCGGGGCGGCGGGCCGCGAGCTGCCAGGCCGTCAGGGCACCCATCGCATGGCCGATCAGGGTGACCGGCCCCAGATCGAGCTGCTCGACCGCCGCGGCCGCGTCCGCGACATGGGCTTCGCGGCCGAAGGGGCCGTCGGGGGGCTTCTCACTGCGGCCGTGCCCGCGCTGGTCCAGGGCGACGGCCCGATGCCGGGTGGAGAGCCAGCGGGCGGTCTCCGCCCAATGGGCCGCGCGGCCCATCAGCCCATGGAGAAGCAGCACTCCCGGCCCGCACACGGCCGCCCGGCCATGCGCCTTGGGCGGATCGGTGAACTCCCACGCGGCGAGCCGGACGCCGTCGGCCCCGCTTACGTCGATGCGACGCACCATCTGTTCCGGCACCTCCATCCCTCTCTCGAGCAAGCACACAGTATCGAACCCGTATTCGAATGTGGGGGTGTCATGGGGCAACACCCCTCGTTCGAGTGACCATGCTCAAGGATTGGTCGTCTCCGCCGAGGGGAGACAGCTAGCGGGAGGCGGACTGCTCGGGGAAGGGAGTCCGCGGGGGACGACCCTGGGAGCTCGGGGCTCCGGGTCACCTGGGCTCCGGGGCGCACCATGTGTGCGGCCCGGGGCCCATCGGGGGGACATGGGGAGGCGGGGCCCCGGCGCCATTGGCCGCCGGGGCGCTCGCTCAGGAACACCCGCCCGGCAGCACTGCCCGTCGGGCCCATAGGAGCCCCCTCCCCTGACCCCGGCAACGCCCCGGCAAGCGAGCACGCGTCGCACGCATATGCGTCAGCGTCGCATGCGGCGGCGCGGCCCGCGCGGCGTTCCCCCAACTCCGGTGTCGGGAATGTCCGTCGTCGCAGGTGACGGTGAGGGACTCAGGAAAGGGACAAAAGTGTCAGCGCTCGGCACGCGGACCGTCAGCGCCCGACCACGAAGACCGTCAGCGCTTGGCCACGAAGACATGGGAGGCGATCTCCGCCTCCAGCTCCGCCGCCTCGCCGCTGCTGCCGACCAGCACACCCCCCGGCGACTCGGTGACGCTCACCACCGAGCCCGGCTGCACCCCGGCCCGCCGCAGCGTGTACATCAGCTGGGCGTCCGTCTGGATCGGCTCGCCGATCCGCCGCACCACCACCGTCTTGCCCTCGGTGCCGGGCTCCAGCTCGCGGAGGCTCACCATGCTGTCGTCGAGGAACGGATCGGCCTCGGCCTTCTCGCCCAGCTCCTCCAGACCCGGGATCGGATTGCCGTACGGCGACTCGGTCGGATGGCGCAGCAGCTCCAGCACCCGCCGCTCCACCGCCTCGCTCATCACATGCTCCCAGCGGCACGCCTCGGCGTGCACCTGCTCCCACTCCAGCCCGATCACATCCACGAGCAGGCACTCCGCGAGCCGGTGCTTGCGCATCACCCGGGTCGCCAGCCGACGACCCTCCTCGGTGAACTCCAGATGACGGTCGCCCGCGACGGTCACCAGACCGTCGCGCTCCATCCGCGCCACCGTCTGGCTGACCGTGGGGCCGCTCTGATCGAGACGCTCCGCGATCCGGGCGCGCATGGGGACCACGCCCTCCTCCTCGAGCTCGAGGATGGTGCGGAGATACATCTCCGTGGTGTCGATGAGTCCGGACATGCGTGCCCCTCGATGTGTCGTGCGGTGGCCCTGACCCAATTCTGACGCATCCCGCCGACAACGGGGCCGAGACGGCCCCTTCCATACCGACGGCGAGGACTGCTATTGACAGCGTCATGATCCAAGCACACACCGGAACGACACCGAGGAGCGCCCGCCCATGAGCGACTCCGAAGCGGCCGGACGCTTCTTCGACGCCGCCGCCGACCTGCTGCGACGCGTACGGGACGAGGAATCCGAACGGATCGCCGCCGCGGGGCGGCGGATCGCCGGCACCGTCCGCGCGGGCGGCCGCCTGTTCGCCTTCGGCGCCGGGCACTCCTCGCTGCCCGCCCAGGACGTCGTCTACCGCGCGGGCGGCCTGGCGCTGATGAATCTGCTTCCGGCCCCGGGCCTGGTCGGCGTGGACGTCGTGCCCGCCACCCTCGGCAGCGCGCTCGAGCGGGTCGAGGGGCTCGCCACCACCGTCCTGGAGCAGAGCCCGCTCCGCTCCGGGGACCTGCTGATCGTCATCTCGCTCTCGGGCCGCAACGTACTGCCCGTGGAACTGGCCAGAACGGCCCGCGAACGGGGCATCACCGTGATCGGGGTGACCTCCGTCGCCTACGCGACCGGCACCACCTCACGCGATCCCTCCGGCGGCTTCCTGAAGGACCACTGCGATCTGGTCCTCGACAACAAGATCCCGGTCGGCGACGCCGAACTGACCGCCGAAGGGGTCGGCGCCCCGTTCGCCCCCGCCTCCACGGTGGTGACGAGCGCCCTGATGCAGGCCGTGGTCGCGACGGCCGTCGAGGAGCTGGCGAAGGGCGGTGTGGAACCGCCGATGCTCAGATCGGGCAATGTCGACGGCGGCCACGAGTGGAACAAGCGCGTGATGACGGATCACGCGGACCGCATCTTCTACAGCCGCTGACGGCCGCCGCCAACGGCCCGTGCCGGGGACCGGCGCCGTGTCGGCGACCGGCGCCGTGTCGGCGACCGGCGTCAACGACCGGCGAGATCCATCGCCGCGGCGACCCTCGCCGCCACGTCCTCCGCGTACGCCGCGTCCGTACGGTCGAAGGCGCGGCGCGTGGGGCCGCGCAGGAACGTGACCACACCCAGCGTGCGACCGCGGCTGCGCAGGACCGCACAGAGCGCGTGGACGGTTCCGTCCGGCCATTTGCGGGCGGCCGTCCACTGCGCGAGCGCCACCTCGTCCGTCCGCGAGGCGCTGGCCCGCACCGCACCGCACCGCTCCACCGCCTGGAGCGCCGGATGCCCTTCCGGGTACGCCACCGGGATCCCGCCGGGAGCCGTCGGCGGGCACGGCCCCGGGCTGTCGCACGGGGTGGCCGCCACCCGCACCAGCCGGACGCCCCCGGCCGCGTGCGCCGAGGGCTCCCGCACCAGATCGACCAGCGCGTGGTCCGCGAACCCGGCGAGCGCGAAGTCCAGGTGGACCGAGGCCGCCTCCATCGGGTCCTCGCACTCGGCCGCCGCCCGCGCCGCCCGGTGCAGCTGGCTGCCCCGGAAGCGCATCCGGGCGCTCTCCTGCTCGTGCGTCTTCGCCTCCGTCACATCCTGGAAGATCCAGGCCACCCCGAGCGGCACCGGCTCCTCGGCGAGCGGCGAGGCCAGCCGCAGGAAGCCGCTGCGCCAGCAGCGCCGCACCGCGCCGGACCCCGGTCCGAACGCCCGCACCACCGCCTCGCCCTCCTCGAACCCCTCGTAGCGGACGGCGTCCGCCATCTCCAGGTCCTCGTCGGTCTCGCGCAGCGTCACCCACAGCTCGGTGGGCGCGGGCGGCGCGCCCTCGGCGAGGACGTGCTGGAGGGCGCTCTCGACCTCCTCCACGCCCTGGTCGAGGAGTTCGCCCAGCGGCCGTCCGAGCACGGTCCTGCGGCCCGTGCGCAGGGCACCCGCGGCATTGCCGTTCACCACGGCCACCCGGAGATCGGCGTCGACCAGGACCACGTTCCACGAGGCGTCCTCGAGCAGCGCCTCGCTCAGCGCGATCGACCGCTCCAGGTCGATCTGCGAGTGGACCTCGCTGAAGGCGCAGTACACCCCGGCGGGGCGGCCGTCCGCGCCGGGCACCGGTGAGGACTGGGTGCGGACGAGCACCCGTCCGCCGTCCTTCGTCACCAGTGCGAATTCATGGACCCTGCGGCCCCCGCCGTCGCGCACCGCCATCAGCCGCCGCTGGACCTCGTCCGCGTCCGCCTCGCGGGCCGCCCATCCCGCGAGCCCCTTGCGGCCGACGGCCTCGGCCGCCGTCCAGCCGAGGACGCGCTCGGCCTCACGGTTCCAGTGGGTCACGGTGCCGTCGGCGTCGAACGCGCAGAGCGCCGCGTCCATGCCGTCGAGCAGCGCGGTGAGCAGATCGGAGTCGTCCCGTCCGGGGGCGGGCCCGGTGGCCGCGGACTGCGCGGGGACGGACCGCGTGGAGCGCGCGGAACGGGCTGGACGTGCGGGTTCGGATCGTGCGGAAGCGGTCACCGGACACCCCCTGCTGGACGCGGCTGGCTGTGGTGATGCACGTCGGGACATTGAACTCGAACGTGACGCGCGCCACACCACATTCCACCAAATCGTTGCCTCCCGGAAATTCGCTTGTGTGGGGTGCGGGAGGGTTTTTAGGCTGTGCGTACACGAGAAGGGAGGTGGTTCGGCCGATGTACAAGTTCCGGACGCGTGAGGTGACTGCGGGCTAGCAGTCCGTCGTCGCGCTCTGCGCATCGCCGGACTCGCGCATGATCGATATGCGCAGCCGGCCAATCCCGAGCAGTCACCCGACCCGCGGGTCGCCGGTACGTCCGACCGGCCTTTCGGTGCCACGGCACCGGGAGACGACCCGCGGGTCGTCTGCGTCTGCGCTCCGCGAGGTACCGGTTATGCGGCCGCGATTGCGTCCGCGGCCGCGTCGTCGCTGGTCGCGCGGTTCCCCGCGCCCCTTCAGGGGCTCAGCCGCTCGACCTTCCAGCGGCCGCCCCCGCCGGCCCCCTCCGAGGGCGCCCACACATACCGCAGCCGGTCGTGCAGCCGGTTCTCCCGGCCCTGCCAGAACTCCACCGCCTCCGGCACCACCCGGAAGCCGCCCCACTCCGGCGGCACCGGCACCTGCTCACCTGGCGGATAGCGGTCCGCGAGCTCCGCGTAGGAGCGGTCCAGCTCCTCGCGGGAGCCGACCACCGAGGACTGGGCGCTGGCCCACGCCCCCAGCTGCGAACCGTGCGGACGGGTCCGGAAGTACGCCGCCGTCTCATCCCGTCCGGTGCGCCGCGCGGTGCCCAGGACGATCACCTGACGGGCGATCGGATGCCAGGGGAAGAGCAGCGAGACATGGGGGTTCCCGGCCAGCTCCCGGCCCTTGCGCGAGCCGTAGTTGGTGTAGAAGACGAAGCCGCGCTCGTCGAAGCTCTTCATCAGCACCGTGCGCGAGCTGGGGCGGCCCGCCGCGTCCGCGGTACCGACGACCATCGCGTTGGGCTCGAACAGCCCGCTGCCCACGGCCTGCTCGAACCAGCGGGTGAACTGCCGGTACGGATCGCCCGCGAGATCGGCCTCCGTGATGCCCTCGGCGCGGTAGTGCTCGCGCATGGCGGCCGGATCGTACGAACGCGCGGAAGAAGCCGACGGCTCCGGGTCAACGTGAGGCACGCGCTTATCTTGCAACATCAACGGTCCGCCGCAGGGGGTACCCCGAAAGAGCGATGTCCCCTCCCGCCACCGCCGGGTCCTTCCCCCCTCGTGGGGACCGGTAACCCTCCCTCCGGGGGGCCGCGGATGTGCCACTTCTCACGCTTCCCCATGGGTAGCGAAGCGATCAGACTGTGGATGACCATGCGCCTGTCAGGGTCCGGTGCCATACCTCTTCGGGCACGGCTGGGTGACCACCAGCCGCACGGGGCACATCACCGGTGAGCCGGTACGGACCGCGAGCCGCGTCGAACGCGGCCGTGGAACCGTCCCGGTACCGGCAAGGACAGCCCCGACGATCCCGCTGACGCAGCGGTACCAGCCCCCGTCCGCCATCCGCACCGGCCCCGGCATCCGCACCAGCCATCTGTCCACCCCGACCACATCACGAGGAGCCGCCTGATGTCCGACTTCGTACCCGGACTCGAGGGAGTCGTCGCGTTCGAGACGGAGATCGCCGAACCCGACAAGGAGGGCGGCGCGCTCCGCTACCGAGGTGTCGACATCGAGGACCTCGTGGGCCATGTGTCCTTCGGCAACGTCTGGGGTCTGCTGGTCGACGGCGCGTTCAACCCCGGGCTGCCCGCCGCCGAGCCCTTCCCCATCCCGGTGCACTCCGGGGACATCCGGGTCGACGTCCAGTCCGCGCTGGCCATGCTGGCACCGGTCTGGGGGCTGAAACCGCTGCTGGACATCGACGAGGAGCAGGCCCGCGAGGACCTGGCGCGCGCCGCCGTGATGGCCCTGTCCTACGTGGCCCAGTCGGCCCGCGGGCAGGGGCTGCCGATGGTGCCGCAGCGCGAGATCGACAAGGCGGAGACCATCGTCGAGCGGTTCATGCGGCGCTGGCGCGGTGAGCCCGACCCCAAGCACGTGGCCGCCGTCGACGCCTACTGGACCTCCGCGGCCGAGCACGGCATGAACGCCTCCACCTTCACCGCCCGCGTCATCGCCTCCACCGGCGCCGATGTCGCCGCCGCGCTCTCCGGCGCGGTCGGCGCGATGTCCGGCCCGCTGCACGGCGGCGCGCCCTCCCGGGTGCTGGGCATGATCGAGGAGATCGAGCGCACCGGGGACGCCGGGGCGTACGTCCGCGACGCCCTGGACCGCGGCGAGCGGCTGATGGGCTTCGGCCACCGCGTCTACCGCGCCGAGGACCCGCGGGCGCGGGTGCTGCGGCGCACCGCCAAGGAGCTGGGCGCGCCCCGGTTCGAGGTCGCCGAGGCCCTGGAGCGGGCCGCCCTGGACGAGCTGCACAACCGCCGCCCGGACCGGGTGCTCGCCACCAATGTGGAGTTCTGGGCGGCCATCGTGCTGGACTTCGCCGAGGTCCCGGCGCATATGTTCACCTCGATGTTCACCTGCGCCCGCACCGCCGGGTGGAGCGCGCACATCCTGGAGCAGAGGCGGACCGGTCGGCTGGTGCGGCCCTCCGCCCGCTACACCGGGCCGAGCTCCCGCAGCCCGCACCAGATCGAGGGCTACGGGGACATCTCCCGCTAGCGGGAGACGCCCAGCACCCCGTCCAGGATCCCCGCCCACTGGGCGACGACCCGCTCCCGGCGCGGGCCGTCGTCCGTGAGCAGATTGGCGAGGCCCAGACCGCGGCCCATGTCCAGCAGGCCCTGGACGGTCTCCCGCACCCCCGGCACGGACTCGTCGGCCCCCAGCAGCTCCACCGCCATCCGGTGGGTCTCCCGGCCGATCCGCGCCTCCAGCGCGGTCACCCGGGTCCCGAGCTGCTCCTCGTTGGCGGCGGCCACCCACAGCTGGAGGGCGGCCCGGAACAGCGGGCCGGTGTAGAGCCCGACGATCGCCCGCACCACCGCCCGGTTGCGGCCCTCCCCGCGCGGCGCGGGGAGGGTCCGCAGCTCCGCCGAGCGCTCCTCGGCGACATGCTCCACCGCGGCCGTGAACAGGTCCTCCCGGGTCGGGAAGTGGTGCTGGGCCGCGCCCCGGGAGACCCCGGCGCGTTCGGCCACCACCGCCACCGTGGACCCCGCCCAGCCGTGCTCGGCCAGACAGGACACCGCGGCCTCCAGCAGCCGCTGCCGGGTGGCGCGGCTGCGGTCCTGCTTGGCTTCACGCGGCGCGGTACGGGGACCCGGACGGGCTGTCCGCGTCACCGACCCGCCTCCGCCGCGCCGTCGTCCGGCACCCACGGCGGGTCCCGGCGCTCCAGGAACGCCGTCATCCCCTCCCGCGCCTCCGCCGATCCGAACAGCCGCGCCGACAGCTCCGCCAGCGGCTCGGCGTCCCGGTCGAACGTCCGCAGCACCTCGGCCGTCACCAGCCGCTTGGACTCCGCGAGCCCCTGCGGGGAGCCCCGGCGCAGCCCCTCGAGCACCGGCGCGAGCAGCGCGTCCGGGTCCCCGTCCGGATCCGCCAGCGTCACCAGACCGATCCGGGCCGCCTCGGCCGCGCCGAACTTCTCCCCGGTCAGGTAGTAGCGGGCGGCCGCCCGGGGGTCCAGCCGGGGCAGCAGCGGCAGCGAGATCACCGCCGGGGCCAGCCCCAGCCGCGCCTCCGTGAAGGCGAAGCTGGAGCCCCGGCCCGCCGCCGAGACATCGCACGCCCCGAGCAGCCCGAGCCCCCCGGCCCGCACATGCCCCGCGATCCGGGCCACCACCGGTTTGGGCAGCTCCACGATCGACCGCAGCAGCGCCACCAGACCGAGCGCGCCGGTGGTGGCCGGCGGCTCCTTCAGGTCCGCGCCCGCGCAGAACGTATTGCCGGTGTGGGTGAGCAGAACGGCCCGGGTCTCCCCGTCCTTCCCGGCCGCCGCAAGCGCCTCGTGCAGCTCGGCCACCAGCCGGGCCGAGAGCGCGTTGCGGTTGTGCGGGGAGTCGAGGGTGAGCGTGGTGATGCCGCGGGCGTCGGTACGCCGCACCAGCGGCGGAGGCGCGTCGGTCATGTCGCGGTCGAACTCCTTTCCCTGGCGCGCAGCTCGCGCCTGAGGATCTTGCCGGTGGCGGAGCGCGGCACGGCGTCCGTGAACTCCACGCTGCGCACCTTCTTGTACGGGGCCACCTGCTCGGCAACGTAACTGATCAGGTCGTCCCCGGAAACGCGGGCTCCGGGCACCCGCACCACATACGCCTTGGGCAGCTCGTTGCCCGCCCCGTCGGCCACCCCGATGACCGCCGCGTCCGCGACGTCCCGGTGGGTGAGCAGTACGGCCTCCAGATCGGCGGGGGCGACCTGGTAGCCCTTGTACTTGATCAGCTCCTTGACCCGGTCCACCACGTACAGCCAGCCGTCGGCGTCCACGTGCCCGACGTCCCCGGTACGCAACCAGCCCGCCGCGTCGATCATCGCGTGGGTCTCCTCGGGCCTGCCGAGATAGCCCTTCATCACCTGTGGGCCCTGCACCAGGATCTCGCCGTCCACGCCCACCGCGACATCCCGCCCCGACTCCGGGTCCACGATGCGCATCCTGGTGCTGGGCAGCAGTCTGCCCACCGTGCCCGGCGGTACGTTCTCCGCGTCCCGCGGCACCAGGTGCGAACCCGGGGACAGCTCCGTCATCCCGAACGCCTGGAGCAGCGGCGGCAGCCCCAGCCGCTCGGCGCACGCCTGCGCCAGCCGCGCATCCAGCGGCGCCGCGGCGCTCAGTACGAACCGCACCGACGACAGGTCACGGCCCTCCACCGCCGGGTGCTTGGCCAGCGCCAGCACGATCGGCGGCGCCACGTACACCGCCTCCGCCCGGTACCTCTCGATCGCCGTCAGGAACTGCTCCAGCTCGAACCGGGGCAGCACGATCACCGTGCTGCCGTTCCGCAGCGGCGCGTTCATCAGCGCCGTCAGCCCGTAGCTGTGGAAGAACGGCAGCACCGCGAGCACCCGTTCGCCCGGCCGCGGCGGCATCATCGTCTCCACCTGCGCCAGGTTCGTCGCCACGTTCCGGTGGGTCAGCATCACCCCCTTCGGGGCGCCCGTCGTCCCCGACGAGTACGGCAGCACCGCCACGTCCTCGGCCGGGTCGATCTCCACCACCGGCTCCGGCGCGGTGCACGCGAGCATCTCGCGCAGCGAACGGTGCCCGCTCGCCTCGTCGCAGACGAAGATCTCGCGCACCCCACCGGCCCGCTCCGCCGCCTCCCGGGCCACCCCGAGCAGCGGCGACACGGTGATGATCCATCGTGCCTCCGCGTCCCTCAGCTGCTTGGCGAACTCCTGCGCCGTCGCCAGCGTATGCACCGTGGTGACGGTCGCCCCGGTGCGCGTCACGCCGTAGAACGCCGCCGGGTACATGATCGAGTTGGGGCTGTGCAGCGCCACCATCTCGCCCTTGCCGACCCCGGTCCCGGCCAGCGCGGCCGCGATCCGCCGCGAGGCGTGATCGAGCGCGGCATAGCTCATGCTCGCCC
Organism: Streptomyces sp. NPDC048636; assembly: GCF_040650655.1. Classification (NCBI taxonomy): domain Bacteria; kingdom Bacillati; phylum Actinomycetota; class Actinomycetes; order Kitasatosporales; family Streptomycetaceae; genus Streptomyces; species Streptomyces sp. NPDC048636. The sequence goes on from NZ_JBEZHR010000003.1 coordinate 213,939, forward strand.
CCGTCACCCCGTCCACCAGCGCGGTCCGTTCAGCGAACTCATCCGCGGCACGGGCCAGTACGGCTTCGTGGATGGGCAGATCGACGGGCGGGACATCGGGACAGTCGCTGTGCAGCACCATGGCGTTCCCCTCGGATCCGGTTGCCTTCCCGTCGACTCTGCCCAACTCCCCCGCCGTTACGTGGCTGTTCGGACTCAGTACGACTTCGGCAGCCCCAGCGTCTGGTGCGAGACGAAGTTGAGGATCATCTCCCGGCTCACCGGTGCGATCCTCGCCACCCGCGACGCCGTGATCAGCCGCGCCAGCCCGTACTCCGTGCTCAGCCCGTTGCCGCCCAGCGTGTGCACCGACTGGTCCACCGCCTTCACCGCGGCCTCGGCGGCCGCGTACTTCGCCATGTTCGCCGCCTCCCCCGCCGCCGCGTCATCCCCGCCGTCGTACAGGTACGCCGCCTTCGCCGTCATCAGCCGGGCGAGCTCGATCTCGATATGCGCCTGCGCCAGCGGATGCGCGATGGCCTGGTGCGCGCCGATCGGCTCCTTCCACACCTGGCGGGTACGGGCGTAGTCGACCGCCTTCGCCAGCGCGAAGCGGGCCATCCCCAGCGCGAACGCGGCCGTCATGATCCGCTCCGGGTTCAGCCCCGCGAACAGCTGGAGCAGCCCCGCGTCCTCGTCCCCCACCAGCGCGTCCGCGGGCAGCCGCACCTCGTCCAGCACCAGCTCGAACTGGCGCTCGTCCGCGGCCAGTTCCATCGGGATGTGGTGGTACGCGAAACCGGGCGTCTCCCTCGGGACGATGAACAGACACGGCTTGAGCTTCCCGGTCCGCGCGTCCTCGGTCCTGCCCACGATCAGCGTGGCGTCCGCGGTGTCCACGCCCGTGATGAACACCTTGCGCCCGGTCAGCACCCAGTCGTCGCCGTCCCGGCGGGCGGTGGTGGTGATCCGGTGCGAGTTCGATCCGGCGTCGGGCTCGGTGATCCCGAACGCCATCCGTACGCTGCCGTCGGCCAGACCGGGCAGCCAGCGGCGCTTCTGCTCCTCGGTGCCGAAGCGGGCGATGACCGTACCGCAGATGGCGGGCGAGACGACGAGCAGCAGCAGCGGGCATCCGGCGGCGCCCAACTCCTCCAGCACGATGGAGAGTTCGGCTATGCCGCCGCCTCCGCCGCCGTACTCCTCGGGGAGGTTGACCCCGAGGTAGCCCAGCTTTCCGGCCTCTTTCCACAGCTCGTCGCTGTCGCCACGGTGGCCCCGGCCGAGGGCGGCGACTGCGGCGCGGAGATCGGCGCGTTCGGGGGTGTCGGTGGGGGTGTGGCTGATGGTGGTCATGTACCGCTCCTCGTGGGTGCTGCCGTTGGGTGGTTGCGGTGCGCTGGTCACGGGGCGGGGCGCGGGGCCTCCGGGGCGGGCCCCTGGACCGGATATTTACGGCGCCGGTGCCCGGAGAAGCCGGGTGGGCCGGAAATTGGCGCCACAAATATCCGAAAGTGTCCAGGACCCCACCCCTGCGACCCCGTCCCCTTACGTGCGCTCGTCCTCCGTCGCCACCACCGCGAGCAGGGCGCCGACCTCGACCTGACGGCCGGTGGCCACATGCAGCGCGGTGAGAACTCCGGCGGCGGGTGCGGTGATGCGGTGCTCCATCTTCATGGCCTCCAGCCACAGCAGCGGCTGTCCGGCCTCGACCCGGTCGCCCACGGCCACCTCGGCGACCCGCACCACCGTGCCCGGCATGGGCGCCAGCAGTGAGCCCGGTTCGGTACGGGCGGTGGGGTCGGGGAAGCGGGGCAGGGCGGTGAAGGCGAAGGATCCGAGGGGTGAGTCGACGTACACCTGGGTGCCGTATGCCGCTACGTCGAACCTCCGCCGGATGCCGTCGACTTCGAGGACCACCCGGTGCGGATCGGCATGCAGAAGCCGGGTGTGGGGGAAGTCGTCGGCCACCAGGCCGTCGCGGGTGAGCCGGTAGCGGACCTCGTGCTCGATGCCGTCCGGCTCGCCGCGGTACGTCTTGACCTGCGGCTGGGAAGGGACGTTCCGCCATCCGCCCAGTCGACCGGCGACGGACGGCGGTCGATCGCTGGCGTCGGCCACCGCCGCCACCAGGGCGGACAAGGCGGCGCCCGCCGTATCCGAAGCCGTCAGCTCGTCGAGATGCCGCTCGAGAAAACCGGTGTCCATCCGCCCTTCGGCGAACTCCGGGTGACGCAGGGCCCGTACGAGCATCTCCCGGTTGGTCACCGGACCATGGAGGGAGGCACGCTCCAGCTCGTGCGCCAAGCGCCGCAGCGCTTCCTCGCGAGTCGGGGCCCAGGCGATGACCTTGGCCAGCATCGGGTCGTAGTGGACACCGATCTCGTCACCGTCCACGATCCCGGAGTCGATCCGCAATCCGGGCGGAGAGCCGCCGACGAGAGAGGAGGGGCCGGGGTCGCAGGGGTGGGGGTCCTGGACACTTTCGGATATTTGTGGCGCCGATCCTGGGTTCACCACACTTCCCCGGGCACCGGCGCCGTAAATATCCGGTCCAGGGCCGCCGCGCCGGAGGCCCCGGACCCGCACCCGCGCACGCTCCCCCGGCGCACCCCCCACAAACGCGAACCGGTGCATCACACCCGTCTGCGGCTGCCACCCCCGCCCCGGGTCCTCCGCGTACAGCCGGGCCTCGACCGCGTGCCCGCGCGGCTCCGGGGCGGCTCCGAGCCGTTCGCCCTCCGCGACCCGCAGTTGCAGCGCCACCAGGTCCCGTCCGTACACCTCCTCCGTCACCGGGTGCTCCACCTGGAGCCGGGTGTTCATCTCCAGGAAGTACGCGCGGTCGCCCGAGACCAGGAACTCCACCGTGCCCGCGCCCTCGTACCCGATGCTGCGGGCCGCGTTCGCCGCCGAGTCGTGCAGCACGGTGCGCAGCGCGTCGCTCAGCCCCGGCGCCGGGGCCTCCTCGACGACCTTCTGGTGGCGGCGCTGGAGGGAGCAGTCGCGGGTGCCCAGGGTCCACACCGTGCCGTGGGTGTCGGCGAGCACCTGGACCTCGACATGGCGGGCGCCCTCCATATAGGGCTCGAGGAAGACCTCGCCGTCCCCGAAGGCGGAGGCCGCCTCGGCCCGCGCGGAGGCGAGTTCGCCGGGGAGTTCGCCGAGGTCGCGTACCACCCGCATACCGCGCCCGCCGCCGCCCGCCGCCGCCTTGACGAGGAGGGGGAGGTCGGCGGCGGTGACACGGTCGGGGTCGAGCGGGGCGAGGAGGGGCACACCGGCCTCGCCCATCAGCGCCTTGGCACGGGTCTTGGAGGCCATGGCCTCCATCGCGGCGGGCGGCGGCCCGACCCAGCGGAGTCCGGCGTCCGCCACCGCGCGGGCGAAACCGGCGTGTTCGGAGAGGAAGCCGTAGCCCGGGTGGACGGCATCGGCACCGGCGGCGAGGGCGGCCTTGACGATGAGGTCGCCGCGCAGATACGTGTCGGCCGGCGCGTCGCCCGGCAGCCGTACGGCGGCGTCGGCCTCATGGACGTGCGGAGCGTCGGCGTCGGCGTCGGAGTACACGGCGACGGTGGCGATGCCGAGTTCACGGCAGGTGCGGAAGACGCGGCGGGCGATCTCGCCACGGTTGGCGACCAGGAGGGAGCGGATCATTTTCCTCACATCCGGAAGACGCCGAAGCCGCGTGCGCCTTCGACCGGTGCGGTGTGGATGGCGGACAGAGAGAGGCCGAGCACGGTGCGGGTGTCGCGGGGGTCGATGACGCCGTCGTCGTAGAGCCGCCCGGAGAGGAACATGGGCAGCGACTCGGACTCGATCTGCTGCTCGACCATGGCGCGCAGCCCGGCGTCGGCCTCCTCGTCGTAGGGCTGTCCCTTGGCGGCGGCGGACTGGCGGGCGACGATGGACAGGACGCCCGCGAGCTGCTGCGGCCCCATGACGGCGGATTTGGCGCTGGGCCAGGCGAACAGGAAGCGGGGGTCGTAGGCGCGGCCGCACATGCCGTAGTGACCGGCGCCGTAGGAGGCGCCGATGAGGACGGACAGGTGGGGGACGCGGGAGTTGGAGACCGCGTTGATCATCATGGCGCCGTGTTTGATGATCCCGCCCTGCTCGTATTCGCGGCCCACCATGTAGCCGGTGGTGTTGTGCAGGAAGATCAGCGGGATGTCGCGCTGGTTGGCGAGCTGGATGAACTGGGCGGCCTTCTGGGACTCCTCGCTGAACAGCACGCCCTGGGCGTTGGCGAGGATGCCGACGGGGTAGCCGTGGAGACCGGCCCAGCCGGTGGCGAGGCTGGTGCCGTAGCGGGGCTTGAACTCGTCGAAGTCGGAGCCGTCGACGACCCGGGCGATGACCTCGCGGGGGTCGAAGGGGACCTTGAGGTCGCTCGGGACGATGCCGAGGAGTTCGTCGGGGTCGTACTTGGGCGGTTCGGCGGGGCCCGGGTCGGGGTGTGCCTTGCGCCAGTTGAGGCGGTGGACGACGCGGCGGGCCTGGCGCAGCGCGTCCGGCTCGTCGGTGGCGAAGTAGTCGGCGAGGCCGGAGGTGCGGGCGTGCATATCGGCGCCGCCGAGCGACTCGTCGTCGCTCTCCTCACCGGTGGCCATCTTGACCAGGGGCGGGCCGCCGAGGAAGACCTTGGAGCGCTCCTTGACCATGATGACGTGGTCGGACATACCGGGGACATACGCGCCTCCGGCGGTGGAGTTGCCGAAGACCACGGCCACGGTGGGGATTCCGGCGGCGGAGAGCCGGGTGAGGTCGCGGAAGAGCGCACCGCCGGGGATGAAGATCTCCTTCTGGCTGGGGAGATCGGCGCCGCCGGATTCGACGAGGCTGACGACGGGGAGCCGGTTGGCGTAGGCGATCTCATGGGCGCGCAGGGACTTCTTGAGCGTCCAGGGATTGCTGGCGCCGCCGCGCACGGTGGGGTCGTTGGCGCTGATCACGCACTCCACACCGGAGATCACGCCGATACCGGTGACCAGGGAGGCGCCGACCGGGTAGTCGCTGCCCCAGGCGGCGAGCGGGGAGAGTTCGAGGAAGGGGGTGTCGGGGTCGAGGAGCAGTTCGATGCGCTCGCGGACGAGGAGTTTGCCGCGCTTGCGGTGGCGGGCGAGGTACTTCTCACCGCCTCCGGCGAGCGCCTTGGCATGCTCGGTGTCGAGTGCGCCGAGTTTGGCGAGCATTGCCTCGCGGTGGGCCGTGTAGTCGGCGCCGCCGGGGTCGAGCGCGGACGCGAGCACGGTCACAGCAGTACCTCCGGTATGTCCAGGTGGCGTGAGCGCAGCCATTCGCCGACGGCTTTGGCCTGGGGGTCGAAACGGGCCTGGGCGGCGACGCCTTCGCCGAGCAGACCGTCCACGGTGAAGTTCAGGGCGTGGAGGTTGGGCAGGGCGTGACGGGTGACGGGCAGCTCGGCCGTCTCCGGGAGCAGGGCGCGCAGCCGGTCGGTGGTGAGGGTGTGGGCCAGCCAGCGCCAGCCGTCCTCGGTGCGGGCCCAGACGCCGATGTTGGCGCTGCCGCCCTTGTCACCGCTGCGGGCCCCGGCGACGAGTCCGAGGGGGGCGCGCCGGGTGGGCCCCGGCGGGAGCGGCGGTGGCAGGGGCGGTGCGTCGACGGGTTCGAGGGCCCGGCTGCCGGGGGCCGGGGGGACGGTGGCACGGGTGCCGTCGGGGAGGACGGCGGTGTGGGTGACGGCGTCGGCGGGGACGGCGGCCGACTCGAACACACCGTAGGGAGAGCCCTTTCCGGGCGGGGCGGTGACATGGAAGCCGGGGTAGCTGGCGAGGGCCAGTTCGACGGCGGCGGAGCTGACGGCGCGGCCGACGGCGTCGGGGTCCGGGTCGCGGACGACAAGCCGCAGCAGGGCGCTGGCCTCCTCCTGCCCGGCGGCGTCCGGGTGGTCGGTACGGGCCAGGGTCCAGCGCACCTCGGCGGGTCGGCGCGGGGCGAGCGCGGCGTCCAGCTGGCTCTGTACGAGCGCGGCCTTGGCCTCGATATCGAGCCCGGTGAGGACGAACACCACCTCGTTGCGGTGGCCGCCGAGCCGGGTCAGCCCGGTTTTGAGGGTCGGCGGTGGCGCCTCGCCGCGTACGCCGTGCACCCGCACCCGGTCGGGGCCGTCGGGGGTGAGCCGGACCGAGTCGAGGCGGGCGGTGACATCGGGTCCTGGATAGCGGGCCCCGGCGGTCTCGTAGAGGAGCTGGGCGGTGACGGTGCCGGTGGTGACGGCGCCGTCGGTGCCCGGGTGTTTGGTGATCACGCAGGAGCCGTCGGCGGCGATCTCGGCGAGCGGGAAGCCGGGGCGGCGGATGTGGTGGTCGGTGAAGAAGGCGTAGTTGCCGCCGGTGGCCTGGGTGCCGCACTCCAGGATGTGCCCGGCGACGACGGCTCCGGCCAGGGCGTCCCAGTCGTCGGGGGCCCAGCCGAAGTGGGCGGCGGCGGGCCCGGTGACGAGGGCGGCGTCGGTGACCCGGCCGGTGACGACCACATCCGCACCGCCCCGGAGGCAGGCGGCGATCCCGGCGCCGCCGAGATAGGCGTTGGCCGTGAGCACACCGGGGCCCCAGTCGCGGGTGGTGAGCAGATCGTCGCCCTCGACATGGCCGACGCGGACGGCGATGCCCAGCTTGTCCGCGAGGGCGCGGATGTTGTCGGCGAGGGCGGCCGGATTGAGCCCACCCGCGTTGGTGACCAGCCGTACGCCGCGCTGTACGGCGAGGCCGAGGGTGTTCTCCAACTGCCGCAGAAAGGTGGTGGCATAGCCCCGGCCGGGGTCCTTCATCCGGTCGCGGCCGAGGATGAGCATGGTCAGCTCGGCGAGGTAGTCGCCGGTGAGGACGTCCAGCGGGCCACCGGTGAGCATCTCGTGGACGGCGTCGAAGCGGTCGCCGTAGAAGCCGGAGGCGTTGCCGACGCGGAGCGGGGCGGATGCGTCGGTCATGCGGCGCCTCCGCCCGGCAGTCGGCCCTTTCCGGGGGGTCCGGCGAACGCCTGGGCGATGTCCAGCCAGCGGTCGGCGTCCGGGCCCTGTGCGGTGACGGCCACATCGGCGCGATGGGCCCGCTGGGTGACCAGCAGACAGAAGCCGAGGGCGTCCCCGGTCACCCGCTGGGCGGCATCCTCGGGACCGAAGGTCCACACCGTGCCGTCCGGGGCGGTGAGTTCGACCCGGAACTCCTCGGCGGGCGGCTCCAGTCCGCGCGCCGCGTACGCGTAGCCCCGCGCCCGTACGCCGATCAGGGCCACATGCCGCAGCCGGGCGGTGGGGGCGCGCCGTACGCCGAGGGCGTCGGCGATGTCCTGACCGTGGGCCCAGGTCTCCATCAGCCGTCCGGTGGCCACCGACTTCACGCTCATCGGCGGCCCGTACCAGGGCAGCCGGGCGCCCGGCGGTGCCTCGGCGAGTGTCCGGCACAGCCGCTCCCGCCCGACCCGCCAGCGCCGCAGCAGCTCGGCGGAGGGCAGCGCGGCGCCCGCCTCGGCCCCCTCGTCCACGAAGTCGCCCGGCGCCGCCCGCGCCCTGCGCACCTCCGCCGCGAACCCGTCCGGATCGAGCGCGGACTGCGCGGCGCGTTCGTCGGTCCAGGCGAGATGGGCGATCTGGTGCGCGACGGTCCAGCCGGGCGCGGGCGTCCGGGTCCGCCAGCCCGCCTCGTCCAGCCCGGCCACCAGACCGTCCACCTCGTCCCCCTCGGCGCGCAGATCGCCGAGCAGGGCTTCCGTATCGGACACGCGTGGCTCCCGTCGTCGGGTGTGTCATGCGGGCGTTGGGGGTGAGCGTGGCAGCACCGCGAGAAACAATCAAGCATGCTTGCATGATTCTCGGCCGCAGAGACCGGCGCCGGTCTCCGGAACGGCGACGGCGGCGTAACTGCTGCGCTACCTCTCCGACGCCCCGCTGCGGCGCCGGATGACCGCGGCGACCAATGCGGCGACCAATAAGGTCGAGTCGTTCAACCGGTTCTCCCAGTGGCTCGGCTTCGGCACCCGGAGGACCTGGCCCACATCTCGCCGTACCTGACCGAGCACATCAACCGGTTCGGCGAGTACTCCACGCACGAGCTCGGCATCCGGCCCGAGACGTACGACCCGAAGCTCGACGTCGATTTCACCCCGCTGCGTGACCAGGACCTGACGACCGCGGGCTTCGGCCGAGCCGCCTGAGTATCGAAAGACCGCCATGGCCGCTGAACAATACGGACGTTGGATCAGCGCCGTCAGCTGCGGCGCTCGCAGTCGCGGCGAAGGCTCTCCGTCATGCCCCGGTGGTGGATCCGGGACGGATGATCATCAGGACGGTGACCGCGGCCCACAGCAGGTTGAAGACGCCGGTGAGCATGGCCAGATGGCTTGCCGCTCGGGTGGCGGGGCTGGGGGCGGCGTCCTGCAGGGCGGCGAGTTCACGGTCTTGGGTGGGCAGGAGCAGGAGGGCCAGGACGGCGGCGGCTGCGGCGGTCAGGAGAATCGAGGTGATCAGCCATCCGCTGCCCAGGACGCCGAGGCTGCTGGCCGTGGCGAACCCGAAGACGGGCACGGCCATACCGATGGCCGCGTACACGCGGCAGATACGGTGCAGCATTCGCAGGGTGGTGAGCGCGTCCCGGTCGCCGGGGTCGCGGTGGGCGCGGCGCAGGGCTGGGGGGAACATGCTGGCGGCGACGGTGACCGGGCCGATGGCCACGACGGCGGCCAGGACATGCAAGGAGAGGAAGAGTTTTGTCATGGTCAGTGCCGTGTGCCCGCTTGGAGGGTGCGGCGCTCGCCGGTGACCTTCGAGGCTGGAAGGCGTCCGGCCTTGGAGGTTCCCGTCAGAATGTCGCCGTCGATCGTCACGGCGAAGGCCAGGTTCAGCCGCATGGGCTTGGTGACGGCCTGCTTCCACCTGAGCCGGTCGCCGTCGAGGACAACGTCGCTGATAGGTACTTCCTCTCCCGCCCCGTGGGCGCTCCCGATGAGGACACCGTCCTTGCGTCGGAACTCGACCATGGCCTTGATCCTGCCGATGGGGGTGGAGATGGACAGGTCCCAGGTGCCTTCGACGGACATGCTGCTGTTCTTCCTCACGGTGTGGTGCGAGTGGGCGGTGCAGGGGAGTGGCGTCAGGTCAGAGTCGGGCGGGCTCCGGGCCCCTGTTGCGCCAGACAGTGCCGCGGCGCTCATGGGCGAACAGCCCTTCGACGGCATGAGCGATCCGGGGGCCCACCTCGCGCTCCAGGAGATACAGGCCCAGGTCGAGTCCGGACGTGACGCCGGCGCCGGTGACGAGATCGCCGTCATCGACGACGCGGGCGCTCACCGCGTGGACACCGGTGGCGTCGAGCATGTCCAGGCCCATGTGGTGGGTGGTGGCATAACGTCCCTCCAGCAGGCCAGCCATGGCCAGGACGAGTGAGCCGCCGCACACGGCGCTGACCGTCACCTCGGGATTTGCCATCGCAGCCTTCAACAGCGCGGGCAGCTCGGTGGTCAGGGTGCGGCCCAGCAGTACCGGGATGAATTCGTCCTGCTGCCACTGACCGGCCCCCGCGTCGTGGTCAGGCACCTCGCCGGGTTCTCCGACACGGCCCGAGGCGCCGGGGACCAGGATCAGGCCGGCACGCCCGGGGTCGAGGGCGGCAGTGGCACGCAGCGCCAGCCCGCCGGTGCCGCTGACCACCTCGCGTGGCCCTTCGGCGGAGACCAGTTCCACGCTCACTGCGCCTGCGGAAGCAGTGCCGCCCGCGTACAGCACCTCATAGGGAGCGATGACATCGAGCGGATCGAAGCCGTCGAACAAGATGATCTGGGCGTGCATCAGGGGGTCCTTCGGGCACGGGAAGTCCGGCGTGTGCCGAGTACGCCCCCGAACGTAACGGGCTGCCACCTCGTCTCCCAGTGGCATGAGTGCCACTCTTCAACGGGATAGTGCCAACGCCGCGAAGAGGCGCTGAACTGCGGTGAAGTGGAGATTTGGGGACACCAGGACCGGAACTGTCGTCCGGCGGGGCGGTATTTTCTGGCCATGCACACCGTCGCCGTTCTCGCGCTGGACCAGGTGATCCCGTTCGACCTTTCCACTCCGATCGAGGTCTTCACCCGCACCCGGCTCCCGGACGGGCGCCCCGGCTACCAGATCCGCGTGTGCGCCGAACAGCCGGAGATCGACGCCGGTACCTTCACCCTGCGCGCGCCCTGGGGTCTCGACGGGCTCAGGGGCGCGGACACGATCATCGTGCCCGGTACCGCCACACCAACCGCCCCGGTCACTTCGGACGTCTGCGGGGCGCTGCGAGCAGCCGCCGGGGACGGCACGCGCATCGCCTCCATCTGCTCGGGCACCTTCCCCCTGGCCGCCACCGGCCTCCTGGACGGCCTGCGGGCCACCACCCACTGGGCCGCCGCCGACCTCCTGGCCGCCACCCATCCGGACATCGACGTCGACCCGGACGTGCTGTATGTCGACAACGGGCAGATCCTCACCTCAGCCGGCGCCGCCGCGGGCCTGGACCTGTGCCTGCACATGATCCGCCGCGACTACGGCTCAACCGTCGCCGCCGACGCCGCCCGCCTGTCCGTCATGCCCCTCGAACGCGAAGGCGGACAAGCACAGTTCATCGTCCACGACCACCCGCCCACCCCCCAGGGCTCCACCCTCGAACCCCTGCTCACCTGGCTGCAGGACAACCTCGGCCGCGACCTCACCCTCGCCGACATCGCCGCCCACGCCGGAACCAGCACCCGGACCCTGATCCGCCGCTTCCGCGAACAGACCGGCACCACCCCGCTCCAATGGCTCCACCGGGCCCGCATACGCCAAGCCCAACACCTCCTGGAGACCACACACCACCCCGTCGAGCGCATCGCCGCTCAGGTCGGCTTCGGCTCACCCACCGCCTTCCGCGACCGCTTCAAACGCACCACCGGTGTCAGCCCTCACACCTACCGCCGCACCTTCAGCTGACCCAGGCATCACCCACCCTGAAAATGCGACCTCTCACAAATGAGTAGTTCTGAGAGATCGGAGACCCCTACCGGGTCGCGAGGTGCCCGCCGGAAGCACCTGCCGACCCCTACCAGGACGCGCCGCCGCCCCACCCACGGCCGGGCCGGTCAGGGCAGATGCTCGGCCAGGATCTCGGCGAGGTGGCGGGACGGGCGGTCGGTGAGCTGGTCGAGTTGGGTGCGGCAGGAGAAGCCGTCCGCCAGGACCTCGGCGCCGTCCTCGGCGGCCCGCACCGACGGCAGCAGTTGCTCCTCGGCACAGGCCACCGAGATGTCGTAGTGCCCCGCCTCGAAGCCGAAGTTGCCCGCAAGACCGCAGCAGCCGCCGCTCAACTCACCGGTCAGCCCCGCGCGTTCGCGAAGCCGGCGCTCGGCGGCGTCGCCGAGGACGGCGTGCTGGTGGCAGTGGGTCTGGCCGACGACCGGGCGGTCGACCACGGGAGGCCGCCAGTCCGGGGCATGGTCCTCCAGGGCCTGGGCGAAGGTGGTGACGGAGTCGGCGAGTCGGGCGGCGCGGGGGTCGGAGCCGAGGAGTTCGGGCAGATCGGTGCGGAGGGCGGCGGTGCAGCTGGGTTCCAGGCCGACCACGGGGAGCCCGGCGTCCAGGGCCGGGGCCATGACGTCCAGGGTGCGGCGCATCACCGCGCGGGCCCGGTCGAGCTGACCGGTGGAGACCCAGGTCAGCCCGCAGCAGACCGGTTTGGGCGGGACGACCACGCGTAGCCCGGCCGCCTCCAGTACGGCGACCGAGGCCCGGCCGACCGACGGGGAGAGGTGGTTGGTGAAGGTGTCCGGCCACAGCACCACGGTGCGGCCGGTGTCCGGGCCGCCGGTGTCCGGGCCGCCGGTGTCCGGGCCGCCGCTGTCCGGGCCGCCGCTGTCCTGACCGCCGGAGGCCGGGCCACCGGAGGCCGGGCGGCGGGCGGCCACCTCCCGGGCGTGCCGCCGCCACCAGCGGGTGAACGGCTCCTTCGGCAGCACCGGCAGGTCCCGTTCCGGCGCGATCCCGCCCATCCGCTTGGCCAGGGCGGCCAGCGGGGCCACTCCGGAGGCCGCGTTGGCCACCGGGGCGGCGCGCAGCAGGGACGCCGCGCGGAGCCACAGCGGCAGCCAGCCCATCGAGTAGTGCGCGGGGGGCCGCATCCGCCCCTCGTAGTGGTGGTGCAGGAACTCCGCCTTGTACGTGGCCATGTCCACCCCGACCGGGCAGTCGCTGCGGCAGCCCTTGCAGGACAGACACAGGTCGAGCGCGTCGTGCACCTCCTGGGAGCGCCAGCCGTCGCGCACCACCTCGCCCGCGAGCATCTCGTGCAGCAGCCGGGCGCGGCCACGGGTCGAGTGCCGCTCCTCGCCCGTCGCCCGGTACGAGGGGCACATCACGCCCGCGCCGGAGACCGACTCGTTGCGGCACTTGGCGACGCCGACACAGCGGCGCACGGCGGCCGAGAAGTCGCCCCCGTCGTGCGGATAGCCGAACTCGACGTCGACGGGGCGGCGCGGCAGGGAGTCGAAGCGCAGGTCCTGGTCGAGGCGGCGGGGGCGGGCGAGCACACCGGGGTTGAGCCCGCCCGCCGGGTCCCACAGGTCCTTGAAGCGGGAGAAGAGGCCGACCATCTCGTCGCCGTACATCCGTGGCAGCAGTTCCGCCCGCGCCAGCCCGTCGCCGTGCTCGCCGGAGAGCGAACCGCCGTGGGTGACGACGAGGTCGGCGAGGTCGGTGGAGAAGTCGCGGAAGACCCGCACCCCGGCCTCGCTCAGCAGGTCGAAGTCGATCCGGACATGGATACAGCCGTCGCCGAAGTGTCCGTAGGGGGTGCCGCGCAGCCCGTGCTGGCCGAGCAGCCCCCGGAAGTCGCGGAGGTACGCGCCGAGCCGGGCGGGCGGCACCGCGCAGTCCTCCCAACCCGGCCACGCCTCGCTGCCGTCGGGCATCCGGGTGGCGGTCCCGGAGGCGTCCTCGCGCACCCGCCACAGCGCACGCTGCCCGGCGGGGTCGGCCACCACGGTGTGGTCGGTGGTGGCGTCACCGGCGGCGCGGGCGATCTCCTCGGCGCGGGCGTACGCCTCCTCCCGCGATCCGCCGCCGACCTCGACGAAGAGCCAGGCGCCGCCCTTGGGCAGCCCGGACGCCCCGGCCACCAGGTCGGCGGCCATGCCCTCGACGGTGAGCGGCCCGTACGGCAGCAGGGTGTGCGCGGCCTCGGCCGCCGCGCTCTCGTCGGGGTAGCCGAGCACGGCGAGCGCGCGGGCCCGGGGGGCCTCGACCAGCCGGACGGTGGCCTCGGTCAGCACGGCGAGGGTGCCCTCGCTGCCGGTGAGGGCGCGGGCCACATCGGCGTTCTTCTCGGGCAGCAGCTCGTCGAGGGCGTAGCCGGAGATCCGGCGGGGCAGTTCGGGGAAGCCGGTGCGCAGGCGCGCCAGGTTCTCCCCGGCCAGCGAGCGCATTCCGTCGCGCAGCCGGGCGGGCAGCCCGTCCAGGCCCTGGCCGGCGCGCACCCGCTCACCGCCATAGGTGAGGACGTCCAGCGCGTGGACGTTGTCGGCGGTGGTGCCCCAGGCCACCGAGTGGGAGCCGCAGGAGTTGTTGCCGATCATGCCGCCGAGGGTGCAGCGGCTGTGGGTGGAGGGGTCGGGGCCGAAGGTCAGTCCGTGGGCGGCGGCGGCTCCGCGCAGATCGTCGAGGATCACCCCGGGCTGGACGACGGCGGTCCGCGCCTCCGGATCGAGCGCGCGGATGCCCCGCATATGGCGGGTGAAGTCCAGGACGACGCCGAGCCCGGTCGCCTGTCCGGCGATCGACGTGCCGGCGCCACGGGCCACCACCGGCACTCCCCGCTCCCGGCAGACGGCCAGCACCGCCGCCACGTCCTCCGCGTCCCGGGGCGCGACCACCCCGGCCGGTACGCGCCGGTAGTTCGACGCGTCCATGGTCATCAGTGCCCGGCTCGCCGTGTCGAACGAGACCTCCCCGTTGACGGCTCGCCGCAAAGCACGCTCCAGTTCGCCCGCCTCGTGATCAGCCATGCCCCCCATGGTCCATGCCGAGGGCCCCGAAGAGAATGTCCGATGGCGATCAGATGCGGGTTCCGACGCATGCGTCAGCGGGGCGTCAACAGCGGGTGGACCATGACGTCAACAGGATGTGGACAGGTCGTCTCATCCGCTGGACGGCAGGCGGGAGCGAGGCGCCCGACGGACTAGGCTGCGCTCGTGGCTGAGATCCGGATTCCCGCTGACATCAAGCCCGCCGACGGTCGCTTCGGCTCGGGCCCCTCCAAGGTGCGCACCGAGGCGGTCAGCGCCCTGGCCGCCACCGGCACCTCACTCCTGGGCACCTCCCACCGCCAGCCCCCGGTCAAGAACCTGGTCGGCACGGTGCGCGACGGGGTGCGCGAGCTGTTCCGGCTCCCCGAGGGGTACGAGGTCGTCCTCGGCAACGGCGGCTCCACCGCGTTCTGGGACATCGCGACCCACGGTCTGATCGACTCGCGGTCCCAGCACCTGTCCTTCGGCGAGTTCTCCTCGAAGTTCGCCAAGGCCGCGAAGCTGGCGCCGTGGCTGGGCGAGCCCACCGTGATCTCCTCCGACCCCGGCACCCACCCGGAGGCCGAGGCCGAGGCCGGGGTGGATGTCTACGCCCTCACCCACAACGAGACCTCGACCGGTGTGGCCATGCCGATCCGGCGGGTGGCCGGAGCCGACGAGGGCTCGCTGGTGCTGGTCGACGCGACCTCGGGCGCGGGTGGTCTCCCGGTCGACATCGCCGAGACCGACGTCTACTACTTCGCCCCGCAGAAGTCCTTCGCCGCCGACGGCGGGCTGTGGATCGCGATCTTCTCGCCCGCCGCGCTGGAGCGCGCCGCCCGGATCCACGGGTCCGGCCGCCATGTGCCGGAGTTCTTCTCGCTGCCGACCGCGATCGACAACTCGCTGAAGAACCAGACGTACAACACCCCCGCACTGGCCACGCTCTTCCTGCTCAACGACCAGCTGGCGTGGATGAACGGCCAGGGCGGCCTGGACTGGGCGGTGCGGCGCACCGCGACCTCCTCACGCGCGCTGTACGGCTGGGCCGAGGAGTCCAAGTTCGCCACCCCGTTCGTGACCGACCCGGCCAAGCGCTCGCAGGTCGTCGGCACGATCGACTTCAACGAGGACATCGACGCCGGAGCGGTCGCCAAGGCGCTGCGGGCCAACGGCATCGTGGACACCGAGCCGTACCGCAAGCTGGGCCGCAACCAGCTGCGGGTGGCGATGTTCCCGGCGGTGGACCCGGCCGATGTCGAGGCGCTGACCGCCTGTGTGGACTACGTCATCGAGCAGCTCTGAGCCAGAGCGGGAAGGGGCCCGTGACCGCTGCGGCGGTCACGGGCCCCTTTTCGCGTGACGCGCCCCTCAGCGGCGGCGGCGGAACAGCCTGCGCGCGCCGAGGAACAGCACCAGCGCCCCGCCGAAGGTCAGCGCGGCCTTCATCAGCGTCCGGTTCCTGTCGTCCTCGTCCCGCTCGCCATGGCTGCCGCCCTTGGCCCCGCCGTTCCTCTCCTGCTCCTTGGCGGTCGCGTCGGGCAGCAGCTCCCCGTCCAGGGCCTCGGCGCTCACCCGGGAGTACTGGCCCTCGGTGCCGTACATCAGGGTGCCGCCGTCGGTGCTGAAGGTGACGGACTCGCCCTGCCGCTGGAGCGGCAGCCCGGGCTCCTCCTCCAGCTCCTTGGGCTTGCCGTTCCGCCAGCGGTACTCGGCGGCCGAGAAGTAACCGCGCAGCACCAGCCTGCTGCCGTCGGGCGCGAAGGCCCCGTCGGTGACCTCCATGTCGATGGGCGCGATCCGGCGGAAGACGTTCACCCCGGAGGGCGAGAGGGTGTCCGGTCCCTCGTAGAGACCGCCGTCCTCGTCGCTCTTGCTGGCGATGTAGACCTTGCCGGTCTTCGGATGGACCATCATCGCCTCGGCGTTGCGCGGTCCGCCCTGGTATTTGACGGTGAACTGGGTGGCCTTGACGGTCATGTTCCGCAGCTTCTCGGGCTCGGGGAAGCGGTAGATCCACACATGGGACCACTGGCCGCCGAGGTTGTCGCCGATATCGCCGACGTAGACACTGCCGTCCGGGCCGACCGAGATCGCCTCGACATCCCGGGGCTTGCCGACCCCGCGCATCGCGACCCTCGCGACCGTCTTCCCCGTCCTGCTGTCGACCGCGTAGACATACGGCCCGTCCGAGCTGTCGTTGTGGGTCCAGTAGACGCCGGGGTGGGCGCGGCTCGCGGCGAGCCCGCTGGACTCGGCGATCCGGGGGTCCTTGATCTGGAACGACGACGGGGACGAGTCATCCGCCGCGGCGGGGGCGGCGGTGGGCAGGGCCAGCAGCACGGCGGCACCGAGGACGAACGGAAGCGGACGCATGGGCTCAAGCCTGCCATCCCGCCGGAGTGCGCAGGGCACGGATCCGGCACGGCGGACGGGGACGCGGCCCGCACCGGTCGGCGGCGGGGAACCCGGCGCTTAACGCCGCCCGTTCCGGGAAGACAACGGACGTCCAATTCTCGTGGAAATCCAAAGGCATTCCTGAACCGCAGATAATTTGATCTGATCCGGGGATCATTTCGCAGAAAATTTATCGGTCATTGACGGCATAGCGGGCGGTGGCATTGCATTCAAGAATGCGCCCGCTCTACGGTCTCTGCTCATGAGCGATTACAGCCAGTCCTCCTATGCGCAAACCGCGCAGCCCGGCTATCCGGGCACTCCGCAGCACGGCGGCGGCGCCCAGGCCGCACCGTCGAAGAAGTTCGCGATCCTCGGGATCGTGGGTTCCCTCATCGCCCTGGTCGGCTCACTGGTGAACTGGATCGTCTCCGGCAAGGACACGGCGGACGGCGGTGTCAAGGGGATGGACGGCGACGGCGTCATCACGCTGATCATCGCCCTGGTCGCGACCGTGCTCTTCCTCATCACCCTGGCCCGCCGGAAGGGCCCGCTCTACCTCGGCGGCGGGCTGCTGGGCGTGGCCGCCGCGATCGTCGCCGGCATCAACATGGCCGACCCGGCGCGGCTGCTCGCCCAGAAGATGGAGGACGAGGGCGCGCCCGCCGACGCGGCCGAGAAGGCCGCCGGGCAGATGGTGGACCAGCTGGACATCACCGCCGGTCCGGGAATCTACATGGTTCTGATCGGCGGTCTGCTGGCCCTCGCCATGGGCGTCCTCGGATTCATGAAGTCCCGTAACAGCAACTGATTCACATTTCTCTCACACTTCCGTCGCGCCAGTGGGATCCGACGGAAACCGCAGGCCCGCATTTTGACCGCACGGGGGGTCAAAACGCGGGCCCTTCGGATTTTCCGTACCAGAATTCGCGGCGCTTTCCGCGGAGTCCTTCGGTACCGCGGGCACGTCCCCCCGCTCCCCGGCACTGCCCCCTTGATTGGAGCGCACTCCAAGGGCTTGGCTGAGTCCATGAAGTACACGCAGCTCGGACGCACAGGTCTCAAGGTCAGCCGACTGGTGCTCGGCACCATGAACTTCGGCCCGCAGACCGACGAGGCGAACAGCCACGCGATCATGGATGCCGCGCATGACGCGGGGATCAACTTCTTCGACACCGCCAACGTCTACGGCTGGGGTGAGAACAAGGGCCGCACCGAGGAGATCATCGGCAGCTGGTTCGCCCAGGGCGGCGGCCGGCGCGAGAAGACCGTCCTCGCCACCAAGGGCTACGCGCATATGGGCACCGGCGACGTCTGGCCCAACGAGGACAAGCTCTCGGCCGTCAACATCCGCCGGGCCGTGGACGCCAGCCTCAAGCGGCTGCGCACCGACCATATCGACCTGTACCAGTTCCACCACGTCGACCGCTCCACCCCGTGGGACGAGATCTGGCAGGCGATGGACGTCCTGGTCCAGCAGGGCAAGATCCTTTACGTGGGCTCCTCCAACCACGCGGGCTGGCATATCGCCAAGGCCAACGAGACGGCCCGGCGCCGCGGTTCCCTCGGTCTGGTCAGCGAGCAGTGCCTGTACAACCTGGCCGAGCGCCGCGCCGAGATGGAGGTCATCCCGGCCGCGCGGGACTACGGCCTCGGGGTGATCCCCTGGTCGCCGCTGCACGGCGGGCTGCTCGGCGGCGCGATCCGCAAGGAGCGGGAGGGCGGCGGCGGCCGGACCGCCTCCGGGCGCAGCGCCGACGCGCTGAGCAACACCGCGGTACGCGATCAGGTGCAGGCGTACGAGGACCTGCTGGACAAGCACGGTCTGGAGCCCGGTGAGGCGGCGCTGGCCTGGCTGCTCGCCCGGCCCGGGGTGACCGGCCCGATCGTCGGCCCGCGCACCGCCGAGCAGTTGGCGTCGGCGGTCCGGGCGACCGAGCTGACGCTGAGCGAGGAGCTGTTGCGCTCGCTGGACGAGATCTTCCCCGGTCCCGGCCCCTCCCCCGAGGCGTTCGCCTGGTAGCCGCCCCGGCGGGCGGATGCGCGGCCGCGCGCGGTGGGGTCAGCCCCCGAGCGCGGCCGCCACGGCTACGACAAGGAGCACCAGCACCAGCGCACCGCTCATGATCATGTTTCTGGTCTTCGGGTCCACCCCCTGAGACTAGCCGGGCCGCTCAGCGGCCCAGCGGCCAGGCCGCCACCACCTCGTAGCGGGGCTGCCGACCGGCGACCCCGGGGGTCGGCGGATGGCTGCGGACCAGGCTCAGTTCCCGTACCGGCCACACCCGGCCCGTGAAGTCGGCCAGCCCGGCGACATAGGGCGCGAGGCTGGTGTCGCCGCGGTTGCGGGCGATCGTCAGATGCGGGTGGTACGGCCGGTGCCGGTCCATCGGCACCCCGGCCCGCCGGGCCCCGGCCTCGGCCGAGTCGGCGAGCCCCTTCAGGGCCGCGCCGTCACCGTCCACCCCGACCCACACCACCCGGTCCGAGAACCGGCCGCCGCCCGCGAGCCGCAGCCGATGGGGTTCATGGCGGTGGGCGGCGCGGGCCAGCCGGGTGTGCAGCTCGGGCAGCACACCCTCGTCCACCTCGCCGAAGAAGGCGAGGGTGAAGTGCCAGCCCGCCCGCTCGGTCCAGCGCAGCGCGTCGGCACCCGGCAGCGCGTGCAGCGTGTCCACCCGGTCGGCCAGCTCGGCGACGGCCTCCTCGGGCGGCAGCACGGCGGCGAAGAGTCTCACCCGCCCAGTCTCCCGCAGCCACCCCCGACCCGATGCCGGTTCGCGCCCCCGGCGCCACCCCGGCGGCGTAGCCGCACCCGGCACCCACGGAAGCGGCCCGTCGCGCACCCCACTCGCCGTCGCGGGCGGAAGGGTCCCGTCCGGCACGGACAGGAACGGTTCGCCGGGCGCATGGCGGCGCCGGGATGCCCGCCGAGTGCCCACGTCGACCAGGACCACGGAGGCGCCTCCGCCTTCGCCGGCCGAACCGGCCGCCGCGGCGGCCGGTCGTCGCACACGCCCCTCGTCGTCGCGCGGGCCGCATGGCCCCTCGCTACGCCGCGGGGGCCAGGCGTTCGCCTTCGGTTCGGGGGACGAAGACCACACGGGGGTGGCCCCGGCGCAGATCCAGCTTCATGCGCAGGTTTCCGGCCCGGACCAGGATCAGGCCCACCACGGCCGCCGCCGCGGCCGAGACCAGGCCGCCCGCGGCGAAGCCCACCCGGGCGCCGAAGGCGTCGGTCAGCCAGCCGACCAGCGGGCCGCCGAAGGGGGTGCCGCCGACGAAGACCATCATGAACAGGCTCATCACCCGCCCCCGCATCGCGGGATCCGTCGCCAGCTGGACGCTGGAGTTCGCCGTGACGTTGAAGGTCAGGCTGAAGATGCCGATCGGCACCATGAGCGCGGCGAAGAGCCAGAAGACCGGGGTCACCGCCGCGGCCACCTCCAGCACACCGAACAGCAGCGCCGCCATGATCAGCAGCCGCCGCCGGGCCACCACCCGGCGGGCCGCCAGCAGCGCACCGGTGACCGAGCCGATCGCGATCAGCGTGTTGAGGAGACCGTAGGTGCCGGGACCGGCGTGGAAGACATCGTCGGCGAAGGCGCTCAGCCAGATCGGGAAGTTGAAGCCGAAGGTGCCGATGAAGCCGACGAGCACGATCGGCCAGATCAGATCGGGCCGTCCGGCCACATAGCGCAGCCCCTCGCGCAGCTGGCCCTTGCCGCGCGGGGCGCGCTCGACGGTGTGCAGCTCACCGGTGCGCATCATCAGCAGACCGATCAGCGGGGCGCCGAAGGACAGACCGTTGATCAGGAACGCCCAGCCGCTGCCCACGGCGGTGATCAGCACACCGGCGATGGCCGGGCCGACCAGCCGGGCGGACTGGAAGTTCGCGGAGTTGAGGCTGACCGCGTTGCGCAGGTCGTGCGGGCCGACCATCTCGTTGACGAAGACCTGCCGGGTCGGGTTGTCGACCACGGTGACCATGCCGAGCAGGAACGCGATCAGATAGACGTGCCAGACCTGCACATGGCCGCTCAGGGTGAGCACCGCGAGGGCAAGACCGCACAGCCCCAGCGCGGTCTGGGTGAACAGCAGCAGCCGACGGCGCGGGTAGCGGTCCGCGATCACTCCGCCGTACAGACCGAAGAGCAGCATCGGCAGGAACTGGAGCGCGGTGGTGATACCGACCGCGGTGGAGGAGCCGGTGAGGCTCAGCACCAGCCAGTCCTGGGCGATCCGGGACATCCAGGTACCGGTGTTGGATATGACGGCGCCGGTGGCGAAGAGGCGGTAGTTGCGGATGCGCAGCGAACGGAAGGTGCCGCCCTTGGCGCGCCCTGCCGCGGCCGCGCCGGTGGTACGTGAGTCGGAGTGGGGTTGCGGTGCGGGTGCGGAGTCTGCTCCGGGTCCCGTACTCAAGTGGCGTCGCCTCCTGATGGCTCGGGTTCTTACAAGTGCGCGAGCTTCTCCAGCACGGGCGCGGCGGCGCGCAGCGCGTCCCACTCCTCTTCGGACAGCTTTCCGACCAGCTCGGCCAGCCAGGCATTGCGCTTGCGCCGGCTCTCCTCGAGCATGGCCTCCGCCCGCTCGGTCTGCGAGACGACCTTCTGCCGCCGGTCCTCCGGATGCGGCTCCAGCCTGACCAGTCCCTTGGCCTCCAGCAGCGCCACGATGCGGGTCATCGACGGTGGCTGGACATGCTCCTTGCGGGCCAGCTCACCGGGGGTGGCGCTACCGCACTGGGCGAGGGTGCCCAGGACCGACATCTCGGTGGGACTGAGCGACTCGTCCACCCGCTGGTGCTTGAGCCGCCGGGACAGACGCATCACTCCGGAGCGCAGCGCGTTCACGGCGGTCGCGTCGTCTGGCGGTGTCTCCGCCGAGGTCTGGAGACGGGACGGATCCGGCATGGTCTTTAGCATAACTCATTACCTCCCCTAAGGAAACCCGCGGAACCTCTCCCCTATCGTGTCACCCAAAAGAGTGAGACGACTCCGAAAAGTGACGCACGGGAGCCCGCGGGGCGGCGACTCTTGGCCGCATGGGATCGAAGGTGCTCAGCCTGCGGATGGACGGTGAGCTGCTGGACCGGATCCGGCAGCACGCCGCGAAACGCGGAATGAGCGTCCAGGACTACGTCATCCGGACGCTCATTCGCGAGGACTTCGACGAGCGTTTCAAGACGTCCGTCGACGAGACGGAGCGCTTCTACGGCCAGGTCGGCTGACCCGGCCGGGCCCCGGCGGAAGCCGGGGCACGCACTCCGGACGGGGTGGATCAGGTCACCCCGAGCGCCTGCTCGATCGGGTGGAGCAGGAAGTAGACGAGGAAGCACAGCCCCACCACGCCCAGCAGCCACGGGATCTCCCGGGTGCGGCGGGTGGCGAACCGCAGCAGCAGGAAGGCCAGCACACCGATGCCGATCCCATTGGTGATGCTGTAGGTGAACGGCATCGAGATCATGGTCAGGAATGCCGGGATCGCGATGGTGAAGTCGCTCCAGTCGATCTCCTTGACGTTCGCCGCCATGATCAGGAAGCCGACGACCACCAGCGCGGGCGTCGCCGCCTGCGACGGCACCACCTGGGCCAGCGGGGTGAAGACCAGCGCGAGCAGGAAGAGCCCGCCGGTCACGATATTGGCGAGCCCGGTCCGCGCACCCTCCCCGACCCCCGCCGTGGACTCCACGAAACAGGTGTTGGCCGACGCCGAGCCGAAGCCGCCGCCCGCGACCGCGATACCGTCCACCATCAGGATCCGGCCCATGCCCGGCAGCTGACCGCGCTCATCGGTGAGCTCGGCCTCCTCGCCGACGCCGATGATCGTGCCCATCGCGTCGAAGAAGCCGGACAGCAGCACGGTGAAGACGAAGAGACAGCCGGTGAGGATCCCGACCTCATGGAAGCCGCCGAACAGGCTGACATCACCGATCAGCCCGAAGTCCGGGGTGCCCACCACCTTCTCCGGGACGTTGGGGACGGTCAGCCCCCATGCCGCGTCGGGGATGTCGACCAGCGCGTTGGCCGCGACCGCGGCCACGGTCATCGTCACGATGCCGATCAGGATCGCCCCGCGCGTCTTGCGGACGACCAGCACGAAGGTGAGCGCCAGCCCCACCACGAAGATCAGCACCGGCCAGCCCTGGAGCTTGCCCTCGATCCCGAGCCCCATCGGCACGGTGGTGTGGGCCGCGTCCGGGTTGCGGGTCACAAAACCCGCGTCGACCAGGCCGATCAGGGCGATGAACAGCCCGATACCGATCGCGATGGCCCGCCGCAGTCCACCGGGGATCGCGTCCATCACCCGCTGTCGCAGCCCGGAGGCCACCAGGATCATCAGCACCAGGCCCGCCAGGACCACCATGCCCATCGCGTCCGGCCAGCTCATCTTGGGGGCGAGCTGGAGCGAGACCACCGCGTTGATACCGAGGCCCGCGGCGAGCGCGATGGGGACATTGCCGATGACCCCCATGAGCAGCGTGGTCAGCCCCGCCATCAGCGCGGTGGCGGTGACCAGTTGGCCATGGTCGAGGTGCTGATGGAACTTGTCCTCACCGGCCTGGAGGATGATCGGGTTCAGCACGACGATGTACGCCATCGCGAAGAACGTGGCCAGACCGCCGCGGAGCTCCCGGGAGAGCGACGAGCCGCGTTCGCTGATCTTGAAGAACGTGTCGATGCCCTTGGTGGGCGGAGCCGGGGTCTGCCGCTTGGCGTCGGCCGGCGCGGGGGCCGAGGGAGACATAAGGACCTCAGTGGTGCGTGAACATCAACAGTGGGTCCTTTGGATGATCGAACAAGAGATGCCGACTCAGACCCGGAACGGTTCAGTATGAATATATAAATGGCCGAACGCCAAACGTCTGCCCTGAGCTGCCCGGATACCGCGGTCCCGGTGCCGGACCGGCCCGGTGGCCACCCCCGGACCGGCGCCGCGCCCGGCCCGTAAGCTGTGCTCATGACGAAGTGGACCCCCAAGCACGAGGCGCCGCCGCCCCTGGAGGGCAACGTCGTGGCGACCATCACCGGCGGCACGCTCGTGTGGTTCGTCCTCTTCCTCGTCCAGCTCCCCTTCTACGGCTGGTACGCCGACCACGGCCATCTGTGGTGGCTGTGGACCTGCCTGGCCGGTGCCGGCCTCGGGCTGATCGGCATCTGGTACGTCCGGGCCCGTGAGGCCGCGATCCGCCGCTCCGGGGACGGTCTGACGAGCGGCTCCGGGAACGGCTGACAAGCGGGCCGTCGCGCGCTCCAGGACAGGTGAGCGGCCCGCCGCGCACGTACCGTCGAAGGCATGCCGGACCGGGCTGCCCCGGGACTGACCGCCGCCGAGGTCGCTGAGCGCGTCGCACGCGGTGAGGTCAACGACGTCCCGGTGCGCTCCTCGCGCTCGGTCACCGAGATCGTCCGCGCCAATGTCTTCACCCGCTTCAACGCGATCATCGGCGTACTGTTCCTGATCATCCTGGTGGTCGGTCCGATCCAGGACGGACTCTTCGGCTTTGTGATCGTGGCCAACACCCTCATCGGGATCGTCCAGGAGCTACGGGCCAAGAAGACCCTCGACTCGCTCGCCGTCATCGGCGAGGCCCGGCCCACCGTCCGCCGGGACGGCACCGCCACCGAGATCCCCACCGGCCGGATCGTCCTCGGTGACCTCATCGAACTGGGCCCCGGCGACAAGTGCGTCGTGGACGGTGACGTCACCGAGGCCGAGGGGCTGGAGATCGACGAGTCACTGCTCACCGGCGAGGCCGACTCGGTGCTCAAACGGCCCGGCGACACCGTGATGTCCGGCAGCTTCGTGGTCGCGGGCGGCGGCGCCTACACCGCCGCCCGGGTCGGCCGCGAGGCGTACGCCGCCCAGCTCGCCGAGGAGGCGTCCCGCTTCACCCTCGTCGCCTCCGAATTGCGCAGCGGTATCAGCCAGATCCTGAAGTATGTGACCTGGATGATGATCCCGGCCGCGATCGGCCTGGTGATCAGCCAGTTCGTGGTGAAGGGGAACGACTGGCGGGAAGCGGTGCGGCGGATGGTCGCCGGGATCGTGCCCATGGTCCCGGAGGGGCTGGTGCTGCTCACCTCCGTCGCCTTCGCGATCGGGGTGATCCGGCTGGGCCGTCGGCAGTGCCTGGTGCAGGAGCTGCCCGCGATCGAGGGGCTGGCCCGGGTGGACGTGGTCTGCCTGGACAAGACCGGCACCCTCACCGAAGGCGGCATGGACGTCCGCGAGCTGCGGCTGCTCAACGGGCACGACGGCGGACACGAGGGGTACGAGGCGTACGTGGGGCAGGTGCTGGGCGCCCTCGGCGCCACCGACCCCCGCCCCAACGCCAGCCTCCAGGCGATCATCGACGCCTATCCGCGCCCGGACGGAGGCGACGGGGCCGAGGGCGACGGCTGGCGCTCCCGGGACGTGCTGCCGTTCTCCTCGGCCCGCAAGTACAGCGGCGCCACCCTCGACGCCCCCGGCGGCGACCGCGCCACCTGGCTGCTCGGGGCGCCCGAGGTGCTGCTGGCCGAGGGCGATCCGGCCCTGGGCCAGGTGGACGAGTTGAACGCGGGCGGGCTGCGGGTGCTGCTGCTGGCCCGTACCGAAGCTCCCGCGGAGAACGCCACCGACACCTCGGAAGGCCACCCGGACGGCCGCTCGGACGGCCCGTTGGACGGCCCCCGGGCGGTGACCGCGGTCGCCCTTGTCGTCCTGGAGCAGCGGCTGCGGCCGGACGCCGCCGACACCCTGCGCTACTTCGCCGACCAGAAAGTCGCCGCGAAGGTGATCTCCGGTGACAACGCCGTCTCGGTCGGCGCGGTCGCGGCCAAGCTGGGCCTGCCCGGCGCCGCGCAGGCCCTCGACGCACGGCGGCTGCCCGCCGAGCGGACCGGGATGGCCACGGCCCTGGAGGACGGCACGGTCTTCGGACGGGTCAGCCCGCGCCAGAAGCGGGACATGGTGGGCGCGCTCCAGACTCGCGGCCACAACGTGGCCATGACCGGCGACGGCGTCAACGACGTACTGGCGCTGAAGGACGCGGATATCGGCGTCTCGATGGGCTCGGGCAGCGAGGCGACCCGCGCGGTCGCCCAGATCGTGCTGCTCGACAACAGCTTCGCCACTCTGCCGTCGGTGGTCGCGGAGGGCCGCCGGGTGATCGGCAACATCGAGCGGGTGGCCCGGCTCTTCCTGGTCAAGACCGTCTACTCGGTGCTGCTCGCGGTGCTGGTGGTGTGCGTCCGGGTGGAGTACCCGTTCCTGCCCCGCCATCTGACGCTGCTGTCCACGCTCACCATCGGCATCCCCGCGTTCTTCCTGGCGCTGGCGCCCAACAAGGAGCGTGCCCGGCCGCGCTTCGTGCGCAGGGTGATGCGGTACGCGATCCCCGCCGGGGTGATCGCGGGGGCCGCCACCTTCACCGCGTATCTGCTGGCCCGTCACCACTACACGGGCCGGGGCGCGCTCCAGGCCGAGACCAGCGCGGCCACCCTGACGCTGTTCCTCATCGCGCTGTGGGTGCTGGCCATCGTGGCCCGGCCGTACACCTGGTGGCGGATCGGGCTGGTGCTGGCGATGGCACTGGGCTTCCTGATCGTGCTGGCCACCCCGTGGCTCCAGCACTTCTTCGCACTGCGCCTGGTGGGGACGGCGATGCCGTGGGCGGCGGTGGGCATCGCCGCCGTGGCCTCGGCGGTGCTGGAGTGGGTATGGCGCCGGATCGCCGCGGGCGGCGGCGATCCGGCGTCCTGAAGCAGCGCGGCCCGACTACTGGACGTCCACGAAGTCGGCGGTGGACTTGACCGGCGGAGTGGTGCCGTTGCCCGCGAAGTTCCAGCGGAAGTAGCCGTCCTCGGCGGCGGTGACGGTCGTCTTGAGCGCACCGCCGCCGCCCGACTTCACCGTCTTCACCGCGGTGTAGCCGGTGCCGCTCTTCTTGCGGAACTCCAGCGTCACGGGCTGGACGGTGTAGCCCGCGTAGGCGGCCGTCTCCCAGTTGGCGCGGGTGAGCGCGCCGGTGACGGTGATCGTCCGGCCCTTGCGCACCGGCTCGGGCGCGGCGTTGACGGTCAGCTTCGAGGCGCGCCGCACGGTGAAGGACGCGGCCTTCTCCGTGGTGACGTAGTCGTCGTCGTTGGCGTCGACCCACACATTGGCGTACCAGGTGCCCGCGGGGGCGTTGTCGATGAAGTCGACCCGCGGGTCCACGGTGAAGGACGCCGTACAGGTGGAGGTGTGGGCGTCGGTGGCCGAGGCGACGCACTTCACCGGTCCGGTCGGGCTCAGATAGCCGTAGGACGGGCCGTCCAGGTAGATCTCCGCGCTCTTGATCCCGGAGTCGTCCGAGGCGGTGACGGCGACCTGGAAGGTCTTGGCCTTCGTGGTCCCCACCACGAGGTCCCCGCCGCTCACCGTCACCTCGCCGAGCGCCGTATCACCGGAGCCGTCCGCCTGCGCGGCGGGCGCGACCAGGGCACCGATCCCCGCGGCGGCGGTCGCGAGCACGACGAAGGCCATGCGCTTACGCATTGATTCCCCCACAAAATACCGAGGGCTCCGCCCGCGAATGCCGCGGTCGGAGCCGGAACGGGCACAACTGTACGATCTTCACGGGCCGTTCACAATGTTGGGGAACTTCCACGATGTGGCCCCCTCTTCGCAACCCGCCCACGGCGGCCCTCAACTCGCCAGTAATGTGGGGGATATGACGGGGCACCGCTTTCGCGCAGACGAGATCGACACCAGCAAGCCGCATTCGGCGCGCATGTACGACTACTTCCTGGGCGGCAAGACCCACTACGCGGTCGACACCCAGGCCGCCGAGCAGGTCCAGGCCGTCTGGCCGGACGTCAAGCCGTGGACCCGCGCCAACCGGTCCTTCATGCACCGCGCCACCCGCTGGCTCGCCGCCGAAGCCGGTATCCGGCAGTTCCTGGACATCGGCACCGGCATCCCGACCGAGCCCAATCTCCACCAGGTGGCCCAGGGCGTGGCGGCGGAGTCCCGGGTCGTCTACGCGGACAACGACCCCATCGTGCTGGCCTACGCCCAAGCCCTGCTGCTCTCCACGCCCGAGGGCCGCACCGCGTATCTGCACGCCGACCTCACCGCGCCCGAGGCGATCCTCACCTCGGCGGAGCTGCACTCCACGCTCGACCTGACCCGGCCGGTCGCCCTGTCGCTCAACGCGGTGCTGCACTTCATCGCCGATGAACAGCAGCCGTACGACATCGTGCGGCGACTGGTCGAACCGCTGGCTCCGGGCAGCTACCTCGTACTGTCACACGGCGCGCTCGACGCCCGCCCCGGGGTCTCGGCCGCGGTCACCAACCTCTACCGCAGCAGCGGCATCCATGTGCAGGGCCGCACCCATGAGGAGATCGTGCCGTTCTTCGACGGCCTCGAACTGGTCGAACCGGGTGTGGTGATGCCGCACCGCTGGAAGCCGGAGAGCGAGCGGGCCAGGGCCGAGGCGGAGGCCCTGGACCTCTGGATCTACGCGGGCGTGGCCCGCAAACCCTGAGCCCCGCCCGCCGCACGGTCCCTCGGGCGGACTAGTCGAACCAGCGGGCGCGGGCCAGTTCTTCGGTGCGGGTCAGATCCTCGAGCAGGGCCGCGACCTCGAAGCGGCGGGACCAGTGGCCCGCGGCCCAGGCCAGTCCGGCCGCGACGCCCTCGACCGTCGAGGCGTGCAACGTGCCGTCCACGTAACGCCAGTCGAGCTCGACCCCGCCGTCGCCCTCGCCCTCGCCCTCACTCCCGACGAGCAGTTCCTCGTGCTCCACGTAGGACAGCGGGGCGTCCGGGAGGAGTTCACGGACCGCCTCCGGGACCTCGTGCGGATCGCCCTGGGAGACCACCGGTGCCGGATACGCCTCGGTCAGCCGCCGCACCTGGAGCAGCTCCGCCAGCTCCGCCGCCCGCGCGGGGCCCACCGGCAGCAGCGCCCGGTCGTCCGCCTCGGCCAGCGGCATCAGGTCCGGCGCGTCCGCGACCAGGGCCGCGCCCGCGTCCACCACCCGGGGCCGTCCGTCCACCACGGCCCGCAGCTCGTCCGGCAGCGTCACCTGCTCGGGGTCCAGGTCGGCCAGCTGTCCGTAGAGGGCGCGGAGCTGGGCCGGGGTCACCTCGCGCTCGGGGT
Organism: Streptomyces sp. NPDC048636; assembly: GCF_040650655.1. NCBI lineage: Bacteria > Bacillati > Actinomycetota > Actinomycetes > Kitasatosporales > Streptomycetaceae > Streptomyces > Streptomyces sp. NPDC048636. Next base: position 242,473 of record NZ_JBEZHR010000003.1, read on the forward strand.
CGGCCAGCCGGGCCAGCAGCTCGGCCGCGCCGCCCGGCTCGTCCAGCAGCGCCGCCACCGAGGTCCGCACCCCGAGTGCCCGCAGCACCTGCTCGTCCTCGAACCCGGCCGCGTCCACCGCCTCGTAGAGCCCGGCCAGCAGCGGATCGCCGCCCGCCGCGCGGAGTCCGGCGGGGCGGCGGCCGTCCAGCACCGGATGGCCGCGCAGCCACCACGCGGTGTACGAACGCACCGTCTCCGTGGTGCCGTCCGGCAGCAGCACCCGCACCGGCGCGGTCAGCGCGTCACGCAGCGGCGGCTGGGCGAGCATCGCCAGCGCGCGCGGCCACGCGTCGTCGTCCACCAGATCCAGGTCCCGTACGGCCACGATCTCGGTGGCCACCGGCGGTACCGGGGTCTCCGGCAGCCGGTCGAGCGCGTCCTCGCACCACACGTCGACCGCGTCCAGCACACCCACGTCGTCCGGTTCGGTGAAGTCGCCCTCGCGCGGCTCCAGCTCATCGGGGTCCAGCACCACATCGGTGGCCCGGACCAGGGTGAAGCCCGCCAGCACCCCGACGGCCGCCAGCGGCTGTTCGCCCCAGCGCTCGGCCAGCTCCGCGTCGCACGCGGCGAGCTCGCCCTCCCGCATCACCCGCTCGAAGGCGCTTCCGGGCAGGACCAGTTCACCGGCGGGCGCCAGCTCGCCGTCCTCGTCCGGCAGCGCCAGCGCGGCCAGCCACGGTTCGTCGCCGGGGGCCAGCCGGGCCTGCTGGACCAGGCCGAGGACGGTGTCGGCCAGGGTGTCGGCGTCCAGCGCCGCGCCCAGCCCGTCACCGTCCTCCGCGAACGGGTCGTAGTCGTCCTCCGCCTCCAGCGAATGCGCCACGGCGGCCCGCACCTGGGGGGTGGTCAGCACCGCGCGCGGGGTGGCCGGGGTCGCGCCCAGCTTCTCCAGCAGCGGATGCGCGGCTTCCGGATGGGCGACCTTCAGGCCCAGCCGGGCCAGTGTGCGATGGGTCTCGCTCGCACCGCCCCCGGTCTCGGCGCCCCCCGTCTCGACGCCTTCGGCCGCGCCGACTTCGGTCTCTCCCGGCAGCGGGAGCAGCACCTGCCGGGGCCCGATCGTCGTCCGGCCGTCGGCCAGCGGCACCGGCAGCCCGCTGAGCCGGTCCGGGTCGGTTCCGGCCAGCGCGTCGTACAGCCGCCGCCACCACGCCGGGTCGCGCTCCACCCCCGCCAGCCGGTCGATCACCTCGCCCAGCGGCACCCGCGCCACCCCGAGCGCCCGCAGCTCCGACCGCCGCTCGAGCCCGGCGGGCAGCAGTGTCGGGAACAGCTCGGCCAGCACCTCCACGGTCTCCGCGCCCGCGCCCTCCACGATCTCGGCGTCGCGGGGGCGCAGCGCGTACGGCTCGCCCGCCAGCGCACCGGGCGCGAGCACGTCGTCGTCCCAGCCGCCGAGGTCGGGAACGGCCCGTTCCGGCCCCCCGGTGGCGGCCCCCACCGCGGGTCCGCCCTCCGCCGCGTCCGGGCCGAGCGCGTCCGGCGAGCCCAGCCAGCCCGCCACCGGCTCACGGCCGCCCTCGCCCGCCACCGGTGCCGCCGCACTGGGCAGGAACGGCACCCTCGGCAGCCGCTCCAGCACCCGCTGGCGCAGCTCACCGTCCAGCTCGCCCTTGCCCAGCTGGCCCGGGACCAGGCCGATGGTGCCGACCCCCACCGGATGCCAGTCGCGCAGCAGCACCGCGTACGCCTCGGCCGCGCGGTCCAGCAGGAAGTCCGTGAGCGGACCGGGCGCGGTGTGACGGCGGGTGGGCTCCAGCGGGAAGGAGGCGATCAGCAGCGCGGGCAGCCCCTGCGGCTCGTCCGTGGGCGTCGGCGCGTGGACGACCGGGGCCGTACCGGGCCGCACCGGCGCGCCCTCGGCGTCCACCGGCACCGCCCAGGTCACCGACCACACCGGACGCAGCCGCTCCTCCACCGGACGGTCGGCGAGCAGCGCCGCTTCCAGCCGCCCGCCCGCGCTCTCGGTGCGCCAGCGCGTCGTACCGCGCGCCCCGCTGTCCTCGACGACCGTGTACGGACCCTCGGCGCGGCGCCGCAGCGTCCGTACGCCCTCGGGTGTCTCGACCACGACCTCCGCGAGGCCGGGCAGGGTCAGCAGCAGCGCGTCGTCGACCCCGGCGAGCAGCCGCTCGGCCACGTCCAGGGCGGCGCCGTCGCGCAGCGGCAGCACCACGACGGTGTCGTAGCCCTCCGGCGCGATGCCCTCGGCGGGCAGCGGCAGCCGCAGCAGCGGGACGTGGCCGTCCCGGCGGCGCAGCTCGTCCGCCAGGCCGGGCGCGGCCTCGGCGGTGCGCAGGGCCAGCTCCCGCGACTCGGCCAGCGACCAGCGGATCCCGCCGCTCCGGCCGACCACCGCGGGCTCGTCGCTCACCGCGAGCACCGCCGCGAACCCGACGCCGAACCGGCCCACGGCGCTCTCCGGCTCATCCCGCTTGGCGGAGGCGCGCAGCGTGGACAGCGACTCGGCCCCGGCGGCGTCCAGCGGGGCGCCGGTGTTGGCGGCGGCCAGTACGGCCGGTTCACCGTCGGTGGCCGGGTGCAGGGTGAGCCGCAACCGCCCGGGGACCCCGGCGCGGGCGGCCGCGTCCGCCGCGTTCTGGGCCAGCTCGACGACCAGCCGGTCGCGGTGGCCGCCGAGCGCGAGGTCCTCCTCGGCGTTGGCGTCCTCCCGGAAGCGGGCGGGCGAGGCGGCCCAGGCGTCCAGCACGCCGCGCCGCAGCCGCGCGGTCCCGAACGGGTCCGCGTCCTCGGTCGCGCCTCGCACCATCGCCGTGCTGCTCACGTCTCGCCTCCGGAGTTCTGGTCCTGCGGTACGGGTGCCCACTGCCGGGTTCCCCACGAGACGCGATTCTGCACCGCCCTCGCCGGACCCCCCGCGCGCCGCCCCTACGAGGGCGTCCCTCTCCGAACGCCCCTGGTGAAGAGGGACCCTAGCGGACCCCTCCCGCGATCCGGTCCCCCACCGACCCGCCACCGCCGACGAACCGACGAGAGCCGGTCGCTCACCCCGCGAACGGACCGCCGTGACGTCCGCCGCTCCGCCACCCCGGCCACCGTCGCCGCCAACCGACCGGCCCGGCGGGCCCGCGACGGCAGGCGGCGAAGCCGCGGGAGCTGACCCTGCGCACCGCCGAGACCGCGCCCGACCTCGCGGACGAACCGCGCCGCCGCGACGGCCACGTCCCGCCGACTGCGACTGCCGCCGCCCGCCGAGGGCATCGCCCCGGAGTGCCGCCGCGCGACGGCGCCGCCCTGGACGTGGCCGAGCGACCGCCCAGGAACGGGCCCCGGGCCCGGCGGTGCGGGCGCGAGGCAGCGGCCGACAGGACGCCGACGATGCGCACCAGCCCGCGCCGAAAGGCGCCACCACAGCACCCCGGGCGTCTCGGCCCGGCCCGACGCCCGGGCGCGTCACCCCGGCCCGGGGCCGCGTCGGCGGAACGGCGGGGCGCGGGCCGGGATCGCCGCCCGCGGAGGGCGGAGGGCTAGGAGTGGCCCAGTTCCTCCGCCGGGGCGTCCGGCTCGACCGAGCCGCCCGTGCGGTCGGGGTGGAGGGCGAGGGGTTCGACGACCGTCTCGTCGAGCACGGGCTCGGCCGGACGCGGCGGCTTCGGCATCACGGCCGCCTCCGAATGGGCACCGCAGCCGTACGACAGGGAGACCACACGGCCGTCCGCCGGGCTGAACTCATTGGCGCAGACACCGAACGCCTGCCGCAGCGAGCCCGCGACCGGCATCAGGAAGCCGCAGGTCGCGCAGGTGCCGGGCGCCGCCTGCGCCATGGGGGTCTTGGCGCCGAACGCGTCGTCCCAGCGGTCGGCGGCACCGTGCAGCCCGTAGCGGGAGAGCACCCGGGCGCGGCGCATGCCCAGTTCCTCGGCGAGGGCCGCGATGGAGCCGGTCGCGGGCGGCAGCCCCTGGGCGGCGGGCGCCCCGGGCGCCACATCGGCCTCCTCCATCGCGGCGAGCTGCTGCATCTCCTCGGAGACCACGGAGTTGGGCGGCGGGGCGTCCTCGCCCGTGAACCCCGGCTCCAGCCTCAGGTCCTCGGCCTCGGTGGGGAGCAGATCCCCCGGCCCCATGTCACCGGGGCGCAGCCGCTCGCTCCACGGCACCCATTCGGGCGCCAGCAGCGCGTCCGGGCCGGGCACCAGCACCGTCTCGTCCAGGGTGACGACCTTCGCCCGCGAGGCGCGGGTGACGGTGACCGCCCAGCGCCAGCCGCGGTAGCCGGGCTCGCGGCATTCGAAGAGGTGGGTGACGACGCGGTCTCCCTCCGCGACCGCGTCCACATGCTCACCGACCGTCCCGGGCGCGGCCGCTTCCTCGGCCGCCTCGCGGGCGAGTTCGACCGCCTCGGCGCACAGGCGGTCAGGGGTACGGCTTCGCATCGCAGCACTCACAGGATCGATTCTCTCTTCCACGCCGTCGCAGCCGTCTGACGAGTGCGCCAGCCGACGGCCGGACGGCGGGACTGCGGACGGAGCGGACCAGGGGACCGCGTCGACGTCCGCGCCCGATCCGGCCGCGGGCGCACCTTGTACGTTCCATTCTGCGGGATGGCAACTCGGTACATGGCCAGGAACGACCGTCGGTGGCGCGCTACGCACGCTACCTTGTCCGGCCGGGCCGCCCCCACCCCCGTCCCTCCCCGATCCTCCGTCATCCGCCCCATCCGAACCGCGTTTGCGCAGGACAGAGGCGGGTTACCGGGGAGTGGGGACGTCATGGGACCCAACCGAACCGATCCGGAAAGCCGCCGAAGGTCTCACGTACCGGCCGTGTTGGCTGCACCATGGTCAGGTGGCAGGCATGCGGTTCCACGGTGACGGTCCGATCCAACGGTCGGGCCGTTGGGTCGCTCGCGCACTGCATCTGCCCTTCACCGCGACCGGCCGCGGCATCCGCCGGGCCACCCATGCGCACGGCGCCGGGGAGTCCGGGCTCGGCAAGTTGATCGAGCTGCACGCGGTGAATTCGGCGGGCGACATGATGATCACCGTCGCACTCGCCTCCACGATCTTCTTCTCGGTCCCGACCGATGAGGCGCGCGGCCGGGTGGCGCTGTATCTGGCCATCACCCTGGCCCCGTTCGCCCTGCTGGCCCCCGTCATCGGTCCACTGCTGGACCGCGTTCCGCACGGCCGCCGGGCGGCGATGGCGGGCGCGATGCTCACCCGGGCGCTGCTGGCGCTGACGATGGCGGGCGCGGTGGTGGGTGGCGGTCTGGAGCTGTATCCGGCGGCGCTGGGCGTGCTGGTGGCGTCCAAGGCGTACGGCGTGGTGCGGTCCGCGATCGTGCCACGGCTGCTGCCCCCACGGTTCTCGCTGGTCAAGGCCAACTCCCGGGTGACGCTCGCCGGACTGCTCGCGACGGGCGTCGCGGCGCCGCTGGGGGCCGGGCTGCACCAGCTCGGGCCGAGCTGGCCGCTCTACGGGGCCTTCGTGATCTTCATGGCGGGCGCGTTCCTTTCCTTCACGCTGCCGCACAAGGTGGACTCGTCCCTGGGCGAGGCGCGGGCGCGGCTCACCTCCGGCGAGCACCAGCTGCATCTGCCCACGGCGGTGCACCGGCCCCGCCCCCGGCCACGGCCGACGGCGGCCTCGGGCACGCGGTCGGGCGCCCGGTCCGGCGGCCGGTCCGGCGGGAAGCCGGGCGGCGGGCCCGGCGGAGGGTTCAGTGGACGGTTCGGCGACGCGTTCCGCGGGCTCTTCACCCGACGCTCCGCCGATCGGCTCGGCGGCCGGGAGCGACGGCCCGGCCTGCGCACCGTCGGCCCGTCCGTCCTGCACGCCCTCCAGGCGTGCGCCGCGCTGAAGGCGCTCTCCGGCTTCCTCACCCTCTTCCTCGCCTTCCTGCTGCGCGATCAGCCGGTGGGCGGGCTCAGCCCCGAACTGTCCCTGGGGCTGGTCGCCGTCGCCGCGGGCGGCGGCAACGCCCTGGGCACGGCGATCGGCGCCTGGCTGCGGGCCCGCGGTCCGGAGCGGATCATCGCGGTGGTGCTGACCTCGGCCCTCGGGGTGATCGTCGTATCGGCCGCGCTGTACGGCGCGGTGACGGTCGCCGCCGTCGCCGCCGCCGCGGGCATCTCCCAGGCGCTGGGCAAGCTCTCGCTGGACGCGCTCATCCAGCGCGACGTACCGGAGGAGGTCCGCACCTCCGCGTTCTCCCGCTCGGAGACCACGCTCCAGATCGCCTGGGTGGTCGGCGGAGCCATCGGTATCGCCCTGCCGCTCAACGGGGTGCTGGGGATGGCGGTCGCCGCGGGGTTGGTGGCCCTGGGCGTCGCCGCGAGCGTACGGGGGCTGCTGACCGCCGGCCGGCGCGGCGCACCGCGCCCCCGGGTGGCCTGACGGGCCCTGCCGGGCGGCGCGCTCGTACGGGCGCGTACGGCGCGCGTACGGGGCTCTCGCAGCCCTTCACGGGCTCTCGCGGAGGCGGAAACGGCGGGCGCGACGGAAGGCACAACGGCGGCCGGAGACGGTGGCACAACACAGCGGGACGAACCCGCGCGCGGCATGATCGGAACGGACCGATAGCCTGCCCGCATGACCGCTGCGCTGTTTTCCAGGGGCAAGGGCCGCCGCGCCGCCACCGCCGCCTGTGCCGTGTCCCTCGGGCTCATCGCCCTGTCCGCCTGCGACAAACCGACTCCGCTCGCGACGGTGACGGTCGGCTCGACCACCGTGACGGCGGAGGCCGTCGACGGCTGCTACAGCGAGGGCAAGCAGCTCAGCAAGGAGAAGTTCAAGGAGTGCCTGGGCGCCGCGCCGGAGAAGACGATCAAGGTGACCACCGGCGAGAAGGTGCGCGTCGGTGTCGACCCGAAGGTCGCCGAGTCCAGCTGGGGCCTGATCGCCGACAGCCCGGTCATGAAGCAGCCGAGCACGGAGACCTACCGCAGCTTCGACAGCGAGACCCTGCTGTCGCAGACGAACCCGCAGAACGGGCAGTCCATTCCGCTGGACAAGGTCACCCTGACCGTCGCCGAACTGGACAAGGACAGCCAGAGCGTCAAGGGCATCTGGCGCTTCAAGCTCGAGCGGGACTCCTGACGGACGAGCGGCGCCGATGCGTGCGCTGATCGTCACGGCCGTCGCCGCGGAACGGGATGCCGTGGTGCGGGGTCTCGGCCGGTCCATGTCCGGGGCCGACGCACCGGGCGGGCCCGCGGAGCCCGCCGTACGCGCCGAGGACACCGCGCCGGGGGCACCCGTGCCCGCCGAAGTCGCCCTGCCCGGCGGCGTGCTGCACCGTCTGGAGTGGTCCGGCGCACCGGACCTCACCGTCGACGTACTGGCCGCCGGGGTCGGCCCGGCGGCCGCCGCGGCGGGCACCGCCACCGCCCTGACCGCCGCCGCGCTCGCGGGTGCCCGTTACGACCTGGCCGTATCGGCCGGCATCGGCGGCGGCTTCACCGGCGTCAACCCCGCTGGCACCAACCCCGCCGGTACCGAGGGCGCCCCCCGCGCACCCCTCGGCTCGGTCGTGGTCGCGGAGGCGATCGTCGCCGCCGACCTCGGCGCCGAGACCCCCGACGGCTTCGCCCCCGTCACCGATCTCGGCTTCGGAACCGTCGAGCATCTGCCGCCCGCCGACCTCGTCACCGCCGCCGCCGAGGCCACGCACGCGGTCCGCGGCACCGTGCTCACCGTGTCGACCGTGACCGGCGGCGCCGCACGCGCCGCGGAGCTGCTGCGGCGTCATCCGCGGGCCGCCGCCGAGGCGATGGAGGGATTCGGGGTGGCCGAGGCGGCCGCCGCGCAGTCCGTTCCCGTGCTGGAAGTACGGGCGGTCTCCAACGCCGTCGGCCCACGCGACCGGGCCGCCTGGCGGATCGGCGAGGCGCTGGAGGCCCTGGCGGACGCCTCCGGACACCTCGTACCCGTCCTCAGAACCTGGACCCGGGCCCCGGCCCGGACCTCGACCGGGAAGGAACCGGGCAGTGACTGAGCCCCTGAAGATCGCGTACTCCCCGTGCCCGAACGACACCTTCGTCTTCGACGCCTGGGCACACGGCCGCGTTCCCGGGGCCCCGCCGCTGGACGTCACCTTCGCCGATATCGACATCACCAACGGGATGGCCGAGCGCGGGGAGTTCGACGTACTGAAGGTGTCGTACGCCGTCCTGCCGTGGGTGCTGGAGCAGTACGCGCTGCTGCCGTGCGGCGGGGCGCTGGGCCGTGGCTGCGGTCCGCTGGTGCTGACCCGGGAGCCGGGCCGGACGGCCGACCTGGCGGGCAGGACGGTCGCGGTGCCGAGCGAGCGCTCGACGGCGTATCTGCTGTTCCGGCTGTGGGCCGCGGCCGAAGTGCCGGACGGTGTGGGGCAGATCCAGGTGCTGCCGTTCCACGAGATCATGCCCGCGGTGCGGGACGGCAAGGTGGACGCCGGACTTGTCATCCACGAAGCCCGGTTCACCTATCAGAATTACGGTCTGCACCGCCTCGCCGACATGGGCGAGCACTGGGAGTTGACCACCGGGCTGCCGATTCCGCTCGGCGCGATCATCGCCAAGCGCTCGCTGGGCGCGGAGCGGTTGGCCGCGCTCGCGGACGCCGCCCGCACCTCGGTGCGGATGGCCTGGGACGACCCGGAGGCGTCCCGACCGTACGTGCTGGAGCACGCCCAGGAGATGGACCCGGCCGTCGCCGACCAGCACATCGGGCTGTATGTGAACGAGTTCACCGCCGAGCTGGGCGAGGACGGCTATGCCGCGGTGCGGGGGCTGCTGACCCGTGCGGCGGCCGAGGGGCTGGTACCGCCCCTCGGCCCCGACGCGCTGAAATTCGTCTGAAGACTGACGTCTGACAACTGACGGCTGGCAGTAACTCTCTGCCCGGCAACTCTTTGTCTGGATCTCGTCGCTGAGCGTGTCCGATTCGCTACGGCTTCGGGCGGCCCGTCAGACGTCGAGCTGATCGGCCACCGCGCGCAGCATGCCCGCGATCTTGTGGCCGTGCGCCTTCTCGGGGTAGCGGCCGCGCTCCAACTGCTGCGTCACGTTCTCCAGCAGAGTGGTCAGGTCCTGCACGATGGACGCCAACTCATCCGGCTTGCGCCGCTGGGCCGCCGCCACCGACGGGGTCGGGTCGAGGATCGTCACCGAAAGTGCCTGATCACCGCGGTTTCCCGCCACCACGCCGAATTCCACACGCTGCCCCGGCTTCAGGGCGTCCACGCCGTCCGGAAGCACTGACGAGTGCACGAAGACGTCACCGCCGTCATCGCGGGAGAGAAAGCCAAAGCCCTTCTCACTGTTGAACCACTTGACCTTGCCGGTAGGCACGTCTGTCCTCGTCCTCGTCGCTCGTCGGAAAACACGGAAAAACAGCTCTGGATAGCACTAGAGCGGGTCGCAAGACCCGCCACCACCAAGGCTAATGGTCCCGAGCCTGGTGACAAGACGTACCCGGGTGGTTCCGGGTGGTTGGTATGGGCGCTCAGGCACCGATCTACCCTGGTGCGGTGAGCAATGAAACCCCGCACCGTGGAACCCCGTCCGGCCGCCCCGGAGACGGCCCCGGCGACCGGCTGGTACGCATCGGCGTGATCGTCTTCGCCGTCGGCGCGATCGCCACCCTCGCCACCGTCGCACCCATGCTCCTGGGCGCGGACCCGCTGCCGACGGCCGCGTATCTGATCTCCATGCTGATGGGCGTCGGCTTCGCGCTCGCCGCGGCCGGAGTGCTGCGGTCGATCACGGCGCAGCGGCGGGAGGCCACCCGGACAATGGACGGCCGCGAGGCGTGACGGCGGGGGCGTACGCCGGGGTCAGCCCCCGGCCGCCCGCCCGTCGAGGTGGCCCTCCAGCCACGCCGGGAACGCCGTCAGGTCCGTGAGCACCACATCGGCCCCGGCCTCGCGCAGCTCCGCCGCATCGCACGGCCCGGTGGGCACCGCCACCGACAGCGCGTCCGCGAGGCGCGCGCCCCGTACGTCGCCGATGTGGTCGCCGACGTAGACCGTCGCCCCGTACTCGCGCAGCGCCTCCGCCTTGGCCTCGGCCCACAGCCAGCCGACGACCGCGTCCGGCGCGATGCCCAGATGGCTCAGGTGCAGCTTGGCGTTGGGCTCGTGTTTGGCGGTGACCACGACGCTGCGGCCCCCGGCCCGCCGCACCGCCTCGATCGCCTCACGGGCACCGGGCATGGCGGGCGTGGGCGCGACCGCGTACGCCGGGTAGAGCTCGCGGTAGAGATCGCAGATCTCCGCTATCCGCTCATCGGGGAACCAATGTGCGATCTCCTGCTCGAGCGGCGGCCCCAGCCGGGTGATGGCCAGCTCGGCGTCGACGAAGGTGCCGGTGCGGGCGGACAGCTCCTCGTACGCCGCCTTGATACCGGGCCGGGAGTCGATGAGCGTCATATCGAGGTCGAAGCCGACCGTCACCGTATGCGAAGCCATGCCTTTTATTGTGCCGTTCGCACGGCAGGCCGTTTCCGCCAGGTTGACGCCGTACCGTGACGCGGTGCGTTGACGCCGTACCGCGGTGCGTTGACGTCGTACGGCGGGGACGCGCTCAGCCCCGGCGGCGCGCCCGCCACACCAGGAAGAGCACCGTGGCGACGGCCGCGGTCCGGACGACCACCGGCCAGGTGTCCGCGAGCGCGTCCTTCAACCCGTCCTTCGGGATCGGCTCGCCCCACTTGCCGTTGCTGCGCCCCCACAGCCAGACCATCCCCCCGGTCGCGACCAGCCCCGGCATGACCAGCACGGCCCACTTCGCCTCGGCCCGGGAGTGCCTGCCGGTGGTGTACGCCAGCACCCAGCCGAAGCCCAGCAGCAGGACGTTGCCCAGCACGGCGCCCGCGATGAGCAGTGCGATCGAGAGCAGCAGCAGCGGGCCGAGCCCCGCCAGCCAGCCGCCCGCCGCCCCGGCCCCCTCCTCCTCCGCGGCCTTGCCCGGTCCGAACAGGGCGCGGCGCAGCATCCCGCGGCGCGGCGCCGCTCCCTCCTCCGCTTCGGCTTCCGCTTCCTCCTCCGCCGCCTCCCGTTCGGCGGCGTCCTTCTCGAACCGCTCCCGCCGTTCCCGTCGCTCCTGTTCGGCCGAGGTGCCACCGAGCAGTTCGGGGATCTCGATGCCGCCGACGAACCCCTCCACGGCGCCGTACTGCGCGTCATGCTGGTCGGGCTGGCCGAACGGGCCCGGCTCCACATGCCACCAGTCGGGGTTGGACTCGCGCGGGCCGAGCTCGTCCTCGCCCGCGAGGTGCGGCGGTGACGCGGCGGCCGAGCGCGGGCGCGGGACGGCGGGCCCGTCGGGGGTGACCGGGGTGTGCTTGATCAGGGAGGTGCCGTCGCCCGTCCCGCCGTCCGGCCCGGCGCCGTTCCCCTTGCGCGGTGTGGGCACCTTGCCGCCGGACAGCCCGGTGCGCTCGGCGAGTCCGGCCAGTTTGTCGCGGGCCGCCCGGGCCGCGCCCGCCGCTCCGCGCGGCGGCTCGGTGGCGCCGGCGCCCGACACGCCCGGGCCGGAGACATCCGGTGCGGATGTTCCGGAGGAGGCGCCGCCCGGCGCTCCGGTCGATGTCCCGGCGGCCGTCCCGGGGTCGGGCGCCCGGCCACCCGCGGCGGCGACCACCTCGGCGGGCGAGCCCAGCTTGGCGAGGATCCGCTTCACTCCGGCCGCGCTGTCCGTACCGCCGGTGGCCCGCCGGTGGTCGATATCGGCGCGGAGCCCGGAGACCAGCCGCATCCGGTCGCCCGACGGCAACCCCTGCTGCTGGGCCAGGTCCCCGACGCGGCTCAGATAGTCGTAGACGAGCTTTTCGCTCTCGATCCCCACCAAGACCCCTGAGAATGCGCACGGTCGGCGTACCAAGACGGCTTCGACCGTACCGTGTGGGAGCGGTTTCCCGCCGCATCACCGGCGTCCGCCGCCCCCGGGTACTGTGGATCGAATGACCAGCTCGCGGAATCGGGAGGCGCCCGTGGCGGCAGAGACCGGCCCGGCGGACGGGGTGCGCGGCGCGCCGCGCACCCTCGCCGAGGAGCTGCGCACCCGCCCCGACGGCGCCCTCACCGTCCTGCTGCGCGCCCGGCCCGATCTGCTGTCCCCCGTCCCGAACGACCTCACCCAGCTCGCCACCCGGGCCGGGACCCGCGCCTCGGTCGTACGGGCGGTGGAGCGTCTGGACCGGTTCGCGCTCCAGACCGCCGAGGCGCTGGCGGTGGCGCCGGACCCGTGTCCGTACGAGACGCTGCGCGATCTGATGACGGGCACGGCGGAGGAGCCGGGGGGCGAGCCGGGCCCGTCGGCCGAGGCACCCCTGCCCGCCGAGTCGCGCGCGCACATCGCCGACGCACTGCCGCGCGCCGTGGCCACCCTGCGCGACCAGGCCCTGGTCTGGGGCGGAGACGACCGGCTGCGGCTGGTCCGCACCGCCCGTGAGCTGCTGTCCCCCTCCCCCGGCACCCCGTCCCCGACCGGTCTCGGCCCCACCGTCCACGAGGCCGCGTCCGGGATGTCGCCCGGCCGTCTCCAGGAGCTGCTGGCCGCGGCCGGACTGCCGCCCACCCACGACCCGGTGACGGCCGTGGCCGCCCTGGCCGAGCTGTTCGGCGACCGGGCGCGGATGGCCCTGCTGCTGGCCGGGGCGCCCGAGGGGGCCCATGCCGTACTGGCCAAGCTGGTCTGGGGACCGGCGTACGGCGAGGTGTCCGTGGCCTCGCCGACCCCGCCCGTCGCCTGGCTGCTGGAGCGCGGACTGCTGCTGCCGTCCGGACCACGCAATGTGGTGCTGCCCCGCGAGGTGGCCCTCCGTCTGCGGGCCGGCCGGGCGCACCGCGCCCCCGAACCGCTGCCCCCGCCGCTGACGCCCGCCGCCGAACACCGTCCACAGGCTGTGGACAGCACCGCCGCGGGGCAGGCGTTCACCGCGCTGGCCACCGTCGAGGAGCTGATGGGGCAGTGGGAGAGCGCCCCGCCGCAGGTGCTGCGCGCGGGCGGGCTGAGCGTGCGCGACCTCAAGCGGACGGCCGCCGCGCTCGATGTGACCGAGCGGATCGCCGCCTTCTGGATCGAGCTGGCCTACGCGGCCGGGCTGCTGGCCTCCGACGGCGAGACCGACGAGCGCTACGCCCCCACCCCCGGCTACGACGACTGGCTGCGGCTGGCCCCCGAGGAGCGGTGGGCCGGGCTCGTCTCCGCCTGGCTCGCCGCGACGCGTACGGCGGGTCTGGTCGGCGCCCGTGACGCCAAGGGCCGTACGCTCGCCGCGCTCGGCCCGGAGCTGGACCGTTCCCCGGCTCCGGAGGTGCGCCGCCGTCTGCTCACACTGCTCGCGACGCTCCCGGCAGGGGTTTCGGCCGGGGCCGATGGGCTGCTGACGCGGCTGCGCTGGGAGCGGCCGCCGCACCGGGGAGCCGGACCGGCGGTCCCGGCACCGGCGTCACCCACCGGTGCCGTTTCAGCCGCCGTCTCCGCTTCCGCCGCCGGTTCCGTTTCCGCTTCCGCCGCCGGTTCCGGATCGGTGCCCGGCTCCGGTGAGGATCTGCGGTCGCGGCTTGCCCGCTGGGCCCTCGCCGAGGCCGAACTCCTCGGCATCACCGGCCGCGCCGCCCTCTCCTCCCACGGCCGCGTCCTCCTCGGTCTGCCCCCGGACGGCCCGGCGCCCTCGAGCGGGCCGGAGGCCACGGCCGGGCGGCCGACCACCCCCGCCGAGGCGTCCATCGCGACGGCGAACGCCGCCCGGCTGCTCGCCCCGCTGCTGCCCGAGCCGCTGGACCACGTCCTCCTCCAGGCCGATCTGACCGCCGTCGCACCCGGCCCCTTGCAGCGCCCGCTCGCCGAGACGCTGGGCGTGCTGGCCGAGGTCGAGTCCAAGGGCGGCGCCACGGTCTACCGCTTCACCCCCGCCTCCGTACGCCGTGCGCTCGACGCCGGACGGTCCGCCGACGATCTGCACACCTTCCTCACCGCGCACTCCCGCACCCCGGTGCCGCAGCCGCTGGCATACCTGATCGACGACGTGGCCCGTAAACACGGCCATCTGCGGATCGGCGCCGCCTCCGCGTATCTGCGCTGCGACGACGACGCGCTGCTCGCCGAGATCCTCGCCGACCGCCGCTCCGCCGCGCTGCGGCTGCGCCGTCTCGCCCCCACCGTGCTGGCCTCCCAGACCCCGCCGGACGCGCTGCTCGACGGGTTGCGCGCCATGGGCTACGCCCCGGCGGCCGAATCCGCCGAGGGCGATGTGCTGATCACCCGCGCCGAGGCCCGGCGCACCCTGCCCCGTACCGCGCCCACTCCGGTGCCGGACGGTCCGCCGCGCCCCGACGACACCCTCCTCGGCGCCGCCGTACGCGCCATCCGCGCCGGGGACCTCGCCGCCACCACGCCCCACAAGCCGGTACCGGCCGCGGCGGGCGCGGACACCGGCGGCGCGGCGGCCGCCACCGGCCCGTCCGGCCGACTGCCGCGCACCACCTCCGCCGACACCCTCGCCACCATGCAGGCCGCGGCCCTGACCGGCTCCGCCGTCTGGATCGGCTACGTCAACGCGGACGGGGCGGCCAGCCAGCGCGTGATCGCCCCGGTCCGGGTCGAGGGCGGTTTCGTCACCGCGTACGACCACACCGCCGACGAGGTCCGCACCTATCCGCTGCACCGCATCACCGGCGTCGCCGAACTGGCCGACGAGGCCGGATAGCGGGAACAGCCAGCGGACCAGTCCGCCCGGTCAGACGGCGGACGACGACGAGGGCTTGGTCCAGCGGTGCCACCAGTGCTGCCGCCGGGGGTGCAGGGCACGGCCGAGCAGCCGTCCGATCAGGACATAGCCCAGCAGGGCACCGCTCGTATTGAGGATCACGTCGTCGACGTCGAAGGCACGCCCCTCGACGATCAGCCCCTGAGCCGTCTCGACCATCACCATCACCAGCCCGGTCACCAGCACCACCCGTACCGCGCCCCGCGCCCTGGGCATCAGCATCGGCAGCAGCACCCCGAAGGGCGCGCCGAGCAGCACATTGCCGCCGACCTGCTTGACCGTGTCCTGGAAGGCGGGTTGATCGAGGTACGCGCGCAGCGAGGCACCCGGACGCATATTGGTGTGGACGAGGTCGGACGAACCCGGCGACGGCACCAGCGTCGCCCTCGCGAGCGCCACCGCGAACCCGACCATGCAGACGAAGGCGAGGAGCAGCACGAGCACCCGGGCGGCCTGCGACCGCAACGAGTCGCGCTGGAGCGGTGGCCGCCGCTGCGGAATCAGCCTGGACTTGGGCCTCGGCCCGGGCGTCGGCTCGGGCTTCGCGGACGGCGCGTCCGTGTTCCTCGTCACCGCCGTCCTCTTGGCCGGTGGCTTCTTCGTCGTCGCCTTCTTGGCGGCCGTCTTCTTGGCGGCCGTCTTCTTGGCGACCGTTTGCTCGGCAGCCGTCTTCTCGGCGGCCGTCTTCTTCGCCGTGCCCGTCGTCTTCTTCGGGGCGTTCTTCGGAGCGTTCTTCGGGACGCTCTTCGGGGTCTTCTTCGCGCCGGTCGTCTTCACCGCGCCGCTCTTCCGGATCTCCCACCCGGCGATCGTGACCACAGGGACCAACCTCCCACCGCTGTCTCTGTCCCCGCTTGCCCCTAGCCGTGGGGAGTATCCCTGTGGCTCTGTGCGACCCCTTCGTCACATCTCCCCGCCGTATCCGCCCGATGGGGGACACTGGTTCTTTGGCCACCCGGCCGAGCCCCCGTGACACCGGAAGGATCCAGGCGCGTGAATGGACCCCTCATCGTCCAGAGCGACAAGACCCTCCTGCTCGAGGTGGACCACGAGCAGGCGGACGCCTGCCGCCGCGCCATCGCGCCCTTCGCCGAGCTGGAGCGTGCGCCCGAGCACATCCACACCTACCGGGTCACCCCGCTCGGACTGTGGAACGCCCGGGCCGCCGGGCACGACGCCGAGCAGGTCGTCGACGCCCTCGTCGAGTACTCCCGCTACCCCGTACCGCACGCGCTCCTCGTCGACGTGGCCGAGACGATGGCCCGCTACGGGCGGCTGCGGCTGCTGAAGCACCCCACCCACGGTCTGGTCCTGGAGACCACCGACCGCCCGGTGCTGGAGGAGATCCTGCGGTCCAAGCGGGTCCAGCCGCTGGTCGGCGCGCGGATCGACCCGGACACGGTGGTGGTCCATCCCTCCGAGCGCGGCCAGATCAAGCAGACGCTGCTCAAGCTGGGCTGGCCCGCCGAGGACCTGGCCGGTTACGTCGACGGCGAGGCCCACGCCATCGAGCTGCACGAGGACGGCTGGGCGCTGCGGCCGTACCAGAAGCAGGCCGTCGAGGGGTTCTGGCACGGCGGCTCCGGTGTGGTCGTCCTCCCCTGTGGCGCCGGAAAGACACTGGTCGGGGCGGGTGCCATGGCCACCGCCAAGTCGACCACGCTGATCCTCGTCACCAACACCGTCTCGGCCCGGCAGTGGAAGCACGAGCTGGTGCGCCGCACCTCGCTCACCGAGGACGAGATCGGTGAGTACAGCGGTACGCGGAAGGAGATCCGCCCGGTCACCATCGCCACGTACCAGGTGCTGACCACCAAGCGGAAGGGCGTCTACCAGCACCTGGAGCTGTTCGACTCCCGGGACTGGGGCCTGATCGTCTATGACGAGGTGCATCTGCTGCCCGCCCCGGTCTTCAAGTTCACCGCCGATCTCCAGGCCCGGCGGCGGCTCGGGCTGACCGCCACCCTCGTCCGCGAGGACGGCCGCGAGTCCGATGTCTTCTCGCTCATCGGGCCCAAGCGCTTCGACGCGCCCTGGAAGGAGATCGAGGCGCAGGGCTATATCGCGCCCGCCGACTGCGTCGAGGTCCGCGTCAACCTGACGGAGACCGAGCGGCTGGCGTACGCCACGGCCGAGACCGAGGAGAAGTACCGGTACTGCGCCACGACCGGCTCCAAGCGCCGGATCACCGAGGCGCTGGTGGCCCGCCACCAGGGGCAGCAGACGCTGGTGATCGGTCAGTACATCGACCAGCTCGACGAGTTGGGCGAGCACCTGGACGCGCCGGTCATCAAGGGCGAGACCTCCAACGCCCAGCGCGAGAAGCTCTTCGACGCCTTCCGGCAGGGTGAGCTTTCGGTGCTGGTCGTCTCGAAGGTCGCCAACTTCTCCATCGACCTTCCCGAGGCCACGGTCGCCATCCAGGTGTCCGGCACCTTCGGCTCCCGGCAGGAGGAGGCCCAGCGGCTGGGGCGGGTGCTGCGGCCGAAGGCCGACGGCCATCGTGCGGTGTTCTACTCGGTCGTCGCACGGGACACCATCGACCAGGACTTCGCCGCGCACCGGCAGCGGTTCCTGGCCGAGCAGGGGTACGCGTACCGGATCGTGGACGCGAAGGAGCTGCTGGCGGACGAGGACGTGTGACGGGACGGATCCCTCGGCCCTATCCCTCGACCCTTCGGGCACGGATCCCTTGGGGCGGTGCTCAGCGTCTGCGCATCGTCACGCCGCGCGCGTCCTCCCCGTACGAGCCGAGCACGGCGACGCTGAACGCCGTACCCGCGAAGACCCGTACCGCGCGGAGGGCCTGGCCCACCAGATGACGGGGGTGGGCGACGGCGGCCGGGGCGGCGGCGTCCTGGACGGTGCTCGCGGTGGTGCTGATGGCTGCGGTGGTCATGGTCCCAGCATGCTGCGCGGGTCCCGCCCCGGCATCGACCTGCCGGGCTAATCGGCGCGGTACCGGAGTACGACCCCAGGCCCATGCCACCCCCTACGGGGGGAGGGTCCCGCCCCTGAGGCGGACCCCGCCATCTGGGGGGGGACCGGCCGAGGAAGCCGAGTGGACGGTCGGTGGAAAACCGTTCGCGACCGCGATCGGCCCTGACTACAATCGCGCGTCTGCCGCCTCCCGTACCGGGAGAGCCACCGCCCGGTCGGAAACCGGTCGGCATCTCGCGTTGATCAGTCTTCCTCACTCGTTTCGCTGGATCCCGCCGGAGGCTACGCCGTGCCCTCGCACGCCCCTGACCTGTCAGACCCGTCAGGCCCGTCCGACCCGCTCGCCCGGGAACGCTCCCACCTCACCGCGTCCCGCGCCGCCCTGCGGGCCATGCGCGCCGACGTCGAGGCCCTCGACCTCCGCGACGTCACCGCCAACTGGGTCAACGCCGAGGTGCTGCAACGCCAGGTCGAGGAGCGCATCAAGGCGCTCGCCGACCTCGCCGACACCCCGCTCTTCTTCGGCCGTCTGAACTACCTCCACGCCCCGGGCGCGGAGGCGGCGGAAGGCGCCGAGGGCGAGCAGTTCTATATCGGGCGGCGCCATGTGCACGACGCCGACGGCGATCCGATGGTCATCGACTGGCGCGCCCCGGTCTCCCAGCGCTTCTACCAGGCGTCGAAGAAAGAGCCGATGGATATCGCGCTGCGCCGCCGCTTCGGCTACACCGGCGGCGAGCTGACCGCGTACGAGGACGAACACCTCAGCGACCCGGCCGAGGCCGAACACTCCAGCAAACTGCTCCAGGCCGAGATCGAGCGTCCGCGCGTCGGCCCGATGCGGGACATCGTCGCGACGATCCAGCCCGAGCAGGACGAGATCGTCCGCGCCGGGATCGGCGGCACCGTCTGTGTCCAGGGAGCGCCGGGCACCGGGAAGACGGCGGTGGGCCTGCACCGCGTGGCGTATCTGCTCTACGCGTACCGCGAGCGGCTGGCCCGCTCCGGCACCCTGGTCATCGGCCCGAACCGCTCCTTCCTCCACTACATCGAGCAAGTCCTCCCCGCGCTGGGCGAGTTGCAGGTCGCCCAGGCGACCGTGGAGGACCTGGTGGCGACGCATGTGGAGGTGCGCGGCACCGACACCGCCCGGGCGGCCGGGATCAAGGGCGACGCCCGGATGGCAGAG
Source organism: Streptomyces sp. NPDC048636 (assembly GCF_040650655.1). Classification (NCBI taxonomy): domain Bacteria; kingdom Bacillati; phylum Actinomycetota; class Actinomycetes; order Kitasatosporales; family Streptomycetaceae; genus Streptomyces; species Streptomyces sp. NPDC048636. The sequence goes on from NZ_JBEZHR010000003.1 coordinate 261,362, forward strand.
GTGCTGCGCCGGGCCCTGCTGTCGCATGTGACCGCCCCCACCGAGCCCTGTGTGGTGGTGCGCGGTTCGCGCCGCTGGCGGGTGCCCGGGTACGAACTGGAGGAGATCACCCAGGAGTTGCTGGCCCGCGACATCCGCTACGGCGCGGCCCGTGACGCCCTCCCGCAGCGGATCGCCCATGCGGTGCTGGTCCGTATGGAACAGGCGGGCGAGGCGCCCGACGACCGGGTCCAGGACGCGGTGGCCCGCAACCCGGCGGTCAAGGCGGCGGTGAAGGCGATCTGGCCCGCCGTCGAACCGGCGAAGCTGGTGCTGCGGCTGCTCTCCGACGCCGACTTCCTGGCCGAGCACGCGGACGGGATCCTCGACGCCGATGAGCAGAAGGCCGTGCTGTGGGCCAAGCCCGCCCGGGGTGTGAAGTCCGCGAAGTGGTCGGCGGCGGACGCCGTCCTGATTGACGAGGCGGCCGACCTCATCGAGCGCACCCACTCCCTCGGCCATGTGGTCCTGGACGAGGCGCAGGACCTGTCCCCCATGCAGTACCGCGCGGTCGGCCGCCGCTGCACCACCGGCTCGGCCACGGTGCTCGGCGATATCGCGCAGGGCACCACCCCCTGGGCGACGGCCAGTTGGGCGGAGGCCCTGACCCACCTGGGCAAGGCGGGGGCCGCGGTGGAGGAGCTGACGCAGGGCTTCCGGGTGCCGCGCGAGGTGATCGCCTACGCGTCGCGGCTGCTGCCCGACATCGCCCCCGGCCTGACCGAGGCCACCTCCATCCGCGAGGCGGCGGGCGACTTCGCGGTACGCGCGGTGGACCCGGCGGACCTCGACGACGCGGTCGTCGCCGCGTGCCGGGAGGCGTTGGCGCACGAGGGCTCGATCGGCCTGATCGCCGCCGACGCCCGGATCCCGGCGCTGGCGGAGCGGCTTGCGGCGGCGGGGCTGACGTATCTCGCCCCGGGCGAGGAGACCGGCGCGGACGCCCGGCTCACCCTCGTCCCGGCCACGCTGGCGAAGGGCCTGGAGTACGACTACGTGGTACTGGACGAACCGGCGGCCGTGGTGGACGGCGAACCGGACGAACGGACCGGGCTGCGGCGGCTGTATGTGGCGCTGACCCGGGCGGTGTCGGGGCTGACGGTGGTGCACGGGGCGGGGCTGCCGGAGCGGTTGCGGTAGGGCGGGGCGCGGGGGGTCGTTCCCGGGTGCGGGGGCGTCGTTCCCAGGTGCGGGGCCGGGGCCTCCGGGGCGGGGTCCTGGACCGGATATTTACGGCGCCGGTACCCGGAGACGTGAGGTGGGCCGGGAATTGGCGCCACAAATATCCGAAAGTGTCCACGACCCCGCCCCTGCGACCCCGGCCCCTCCCGTCTCGTCGGCGGCTCTCCGTCAGCCCACCGGGACGGGCACGTCCAGCGCCGTGCGCCATTGACGGACGGCGGCCGTGTCCACGGGGCCGTCCCATCCGGCGGGACGGGCGGCACTGCCGATGTGGAAGGCGTCGATCCCCACCGCGCGGAGGGCGGAAAGATGGCCGAGGCGCAGTCCGCCACCGGCCATGATCCTCGGCTCATAGCCGGGCAGCCCGGTGCGGGCGGCTTCGATCAGGAGGGTCGGCAGCCCGTCGTCCACGCCCTGTGCCGATCCGGCGGTGAGGTAGGTGTCGAGACCGGGGAGGTCAGCGAGTCGCCTGCGGAGGGTGTCGCGGTCGGCGGCCCGGTCGATGGCGCGGTGGAAGGTCCAGCGGCTCTCGTCCATACCGGGCCCGGCCCCGATAACCTCGATCAACTCGGCGATCGAGGCGAGGTCCACGTCACCGCCCCTGGTGAGGAACCCCAGCACGAACTCATCGGCCCCCTCGGCATGCAGCGCGGCGGCCCGCTCGCAGAGGGCGTCGAGGGCGGCGGCGTCCCCGGCCGCGAAGCCGTCGGAGCCCCGGAGCATCACCCGCACCGGGATGTCGACGGCCGACCGTACGGCGGCGAAGGTCTCGCGGGACGGGGTGAGCCCGTCGGCGGCCATATCGGTGACCAGCTCGAGGCGGTCCGCCCCACCGGCCTGTGCGGCGATCGCGTCCGCCGCGTGGAGCGCGATCACCTCGAGAACTGGTCTAGACATGCTTCTCAGCTTGCCACACCCCACCCGGGGCCAAACCGGTACCCCACAATTGGCTCATGTCCGCCCCCGCACACCACCCCGCCCATGACGCCCTGCTCGCCCGCTGGACAACCCTGCTGACCAGCGCCCGCGAGGTCACCGCCCCTGATGCGGCCCCGTACGGCGAAGACCTCCTCGCCCGCTGGGCCGAGCCGCAGCGCCGGTACCACACGACGGACCATCTGATCGCGGTACTGGACCGGATCGACGAGCTGCTGCCCCACATCCCGGCCCCCGACCCCGCCGCGATCCGCCTCGCCGCCTGGTTCCACGACGCCGTCTACCTGCCCGACCGCTCCACCAACGAGGACCGCAGCGCCCGCCTCGCCGAACGCGCCCTCCCGGAAGCGGGCGTCCCGGAGCCCCGTACGGTCGAGGTGGCCCGCCTCGTCCGCCTCACCACCGACCACGACCCGGCCCCCGGCGACCTCAACGCCGAGGTCCTGTGCGACGCCGACCTCGCCGTACTGGCAGGCTCCCCCGAGAACTACGCCTCCTACGCGGCGGCCGTGCGCGAGGAGTACGGCTTCGTCCCCGACGACGTCTTCCACGAGGGCCGCGCCAATGTGCTGCGCCAACTCCTCGGCCTGGAAAGGCTGTTCCGCACCCCGCCCGGCCAGGACCGCTGGGAGGCGGCGGCCCGCCGGAACATGGCCACGGAGCTGGAGCTGCTGGGCGCGTGATCGCGGCGGGGAGGAATGCCAAGGGGCCGGGCGATGTTGTGGGGGGCATGCCGTCTCGTACCAGCACTCGTACCGCCATGCCCGTCGCCGTGTACGTCCTCGGCCTTTCCGTCTTCGCGCTCGGGACGTCCGAGTTCATGTTGTCCGGGCTGTTGCAACCCGTGGCGCGGGATATGGATGTGTCGATTCCGACGGCCGGGCTGCTGGTGTCCGCGTTCGCGATCGGGATGGTGGTCGGGGCGCCGGTGCTGGCGGCGGCCACGTTGCGGTTGCCCCGGCGGACGACGCTGATCGCGCTGCTGGCCGCCTTCGGGCTGGGGCAGGTGGCGGGGGCGGTGGCGCCGTCGTACGGGGTGTTGTTCGCGTCGCGGGTGGTGAGCGCGCTCGCATGTGCCGGGTTCTGGGCGGTGGGCGCGGCGGTGGCGGTGTCGCTGGTGCCGGTGAACGCACGGGCGCGGGCCATGGCCGTGATGGTCGGCGGGCTCAGCATCGCGAACATCGCGGGGGTTCCGGCCGGTGCGTTCCTGGGGCAGCACGCGGGGTGGCGGGCGGCCTTCTGGGCGGTGGCCGGGCTGTCGGTGCTCGGGCTGATCGGGGTGATCGCGCTCGTACCGGGTACGGAGGTGCCGACCGGTGAGGACCGGCCACGGCTGCGGAACGAGCTGGCGATCTACCGCGACCGGCAGGTCTGGCTGGCGCTGCTGACCACCGCGCTCAACGGCGGCGCGGTCTTCTGCCTGTTCTCGTACCTCGCGCCGCTGCTGACGGACGTGGCGGGGCTCGCGGAGAGCTGGGTGCCGACCGTGCTGGCGCTGTTCGGGGTCGGGGCGCTGATCGGTACGGTGGTCGGCGGGCGGATCGCGGACGCCCATCTGTTCGGCACGATGTACGTCGGCATAGCGGCCTCGGCCGTTGTCCTGGCCGTACTGGCGCTCACCGCGCACTACCCCGCCGCGGCCGTCACCCTGGCGCTGCTGCTGGGGGTCACCGCCTTCTTCACGGCGCCCGCGCTCAACGCCCGGATGTTCAACGTGGCCAACGCCGCTCCGACGCTCGCCGGGGCGACCACGACCGCCGCCTTCAACATCGGCAACACGGTCGGCCCGTGGCTGGGCGGACTCGTCATCAGCGCGGGCTGGGGCTATCCGGCGGTGGCCTGGACCGGTGCGGCCATGGCCACGCTCGCCATCGGGACGACCGCGCTCGCCTCCCGGATCCACCGGGCGGAGAGCGGTTCGCGAGTGATCGCGGGGTCGGCGGCCACGGCCCAGGCCCCGGACTCCGCACGCGCCACCCGCGCCACGCGCTGATGCGCGGGGGCGTTTGATCGCGGCGAGGGTGCCCCCTCGGGGTCCTCACCGAGCGTCCGCCCGCCCCCGACGCCTCCCGTCTTCCCGGGCCCGCGGCGGGGGCGTCCCTTACGTCCCCGGCGTCCGCGCTCGCTTCGGGCGGCGCAGGCCCGCCGCCGTCAGGCGGCGCAGCAGTTCCTTGCTGCCGACCTCCTCGGCCCCGGCCCGGACCGCCGTCTCGTAGAGCTCGCTCGGGATGTCGTAGTGGTCCCGGTCGAAACCGCGGCGCGGCGCGCCGATGCGGGACGCGAACGCGTGCAGTTCGTCGTACGAGACATCGCTCACCAGGTGGGACCACATCCGGCCATGGCCCGGCCAGGCGGCGGGATCGATCAGTACGGCCATCAGAGGGTGGTTCCCAGGGAGCCCACGCGCGCCACCGCGACCGACGTCTTACCGCACACCCAGTGCGGATCCACGCCCAACTCCGGCTCCACGTCGAGCGCGTGGAGATCGCCGCCCTGCGTGCAGACAGGGCACAGCGGCCAGCGCCCGTAGCGCTCCAGCAGGGCGTCCTGGACGTCCTGGGCGACCAGTCCGGCCACATACGCCGCGCCCTCGGGCCACTGCTCGACCCACCACCGCCGGTGCGTGATCGCGTCCTCGACCAGCGAGACGATATCCGCCTGGGCGACGTCTCCCGCCGCGAGATCGGCAAGGACGAGCGCACGCGCCGCGTGCAGTGCGTGTTCGAGCTTCATGGGTCCCATTGTCACCTTTGCTTCGGCGTGGCGCCTGCTCTCGCCCTCCGTCCGCATCCCCGGTGACATACCGCGGTGCGCCCAGGGTTGACGGTCGCCATGGCCGGAAATAGTTTTCAGATGTGAGCAGTAGGCTGAAGGAAACTTTCACCCCGTCCGACGCACCCGCTCCCGCACCGGCCGCCCTCGCGGCGAAGGTCCGTACGCTGGCTCCCTCCATGACCCGCTCCATGCAGCGCGTCGCCGAGACCGTGGCCGGTGATCCGGCCGGTTGCGCCGCGCTCACCGTCACCGGGCTCGCCGAGCGCACGGGTACGAGTGAAGCCACCGTCGTACGCACCTCCCGACTGCTCGGCTACCCCGGATATCGCGATCTGCGCCTCGCGCTGGCCGCGCTGGCGGCACAGCAGGCGGCGGGCCGGGCCCCGGCGGTCACGGCGGATATCGCGGTCGACGACCCGATCTCCGACGTGGTCACCAAGCTGGCCCAGGAGGAGCAGCAGTGTCTGGCGGACACCGCCGCCGGACTGGACACCGGCCAGCTGGAGGCGGCCGTCTCGGCGCTCGCCACCGCCCGCCGTATCGATGTCTACGGAGTGGGCGCCTCCAGCCTCGTCGGCCAGGACCTCGTCCAGAAGCTCCTGCGCATCGGGCTGATAGCCCATGCCCACGCCGATCCGCATCTCGCGGTCACCAACGCCGTGCAGCTCCACTCGGGCGACGTGGCCATCGCGATCACCCACTCGGGCCGCACCACGGACGTCATCGAACCGCTGCGGGTCGCCTTCGAGCGCGGGGCGGCCACCGTCGCGATCACCGGACGGCCGGACGGCGAGGTGGCGCAGTACGCGGACTTCGTCCTCACCACCTCCACCGCCCGCGAGAGCGAGCTGCGCCCGGCGGCCATGGCCAGCCGTACCAGTCAGCTGCTGGTGGTGGACTGCCTGTTCATCGGGGTCGCACAGCGTACGTACGAGTCCGCCGCGCCCGCGCTGTCCGCCTCGTACGAGGCGCTCGCCCACCGGCACGACCCCCGCCCCCGCCACCGCTGAACCACCACCACGGAGATTCCCGAACCACCCCCGAGTCATCCGCACCTCCCCCCACCCCCGCCACGCTGACTATGGGAAAGAGCCGTTTCGCATGACTTCCGCAGCCGACCAGGGTCAGGGCCAGGGCCCGGCACAGCTCCGGGCCCAGCTGGAGACCCTCACCACCGAGGCTTTCCGCCCCGAACTCGCCGAGATCGACCAGCTCGAGACGGTGGAGATCGCCCGGATCATGAATGAGGAGGACACGGCGGTCCCCACCGCCGTCGCCGCCCAGCTCCCCCGGATCGCCGCCGCCATCGACGACATCGCCGCCCGGATGGCCCGCGGTGGTCGGCTGGTCTACGCGGGCGCGGGCACCGCGGGGCGGCTCGGGGTGCTCGACGCGAGCGAGTGCCCGCCCACCTTCAACACCCGGCCGGGGCAGGTCCTCGGGATGCTCGCGGGCGGGCCGGAGGCCATGGTGAACTCCATCGAGGGGGCGGAGGACAGCAAGGAGCTGGCCGCCGCGGACCTCGACCGGCTCGGAGTGGGCGAGGACGACGCGGTCGTCGGCGTCTCGGCCTCCGGCCGCACCCCGTACGCCGTCGGCGCGGTCGAGCACGCCCGGTCCCGGGGCGCGCTGACCGTCGGGCTGTCCTGCAACGCGGGCTCGGCGCTGGCCGCGGCGGCCGACCACGGCATCGAGATCGTGGTGGGGCCGGAGCTGGTCACCGGCTCGACCCGGCTGAAGTCGGGCACCGCCCAGAAGCTGGTGCTCAACATGATCTCGACCATCACCATGATCCGGCTGGGCAAGACCTTCGGGAATCTGATGGTCGATGTGCGCGCCTCCAACGAGAAGCTGCGCGCACGCTCCCGCCGGATCGTCTCGCTGGCCACCGGCGCCCCGGACGAACGGATCGAGAGCGCGCTCACGGCCACGGACGGCGAGACCAAGAACGCCATCCTCACCATCCTGGGCGAGGTGGACGCACCGACCGCCGAGAAGCTGCTCGCCGAGGCGGGCGGCCGGCTGCGCGCGGCCCTGGAGGCCGCGCGGGCGCGCTGAGCGCTCGGCGGTAGTCGGCCAACGGGCCGGGAGGAAGCCGGGAGGAAGCCGGAAGGAAAACGCCGTCGGGGCGGCACCCCTGGGAGAGGGTGCCGCCCCGACGTTCAGGACGGTTCGACCGACGGGATCGTCGATCAGAAGTCCATGTCACCGCCCGGCATACCGCCCGGAGCGCCCGCCGCGGCGGCCTTCTCCGGCTTGTCGGCGATGACGGCCTCGGTGGTCAGGAACAGCGCGGCGATCGACGCGGCGTTCTGGAGCGCGGAGCGCGTGACCTTGGCCGGGTCGATGATGCCCTCGGCGATCAGGTCGACGTACTCGCCGGTGGCCGCGTTGAGACCGTGGCCCGGGGTCAGGTTGCGCACCTTCTCCACCACGACGCCGCCCTCGAGGCCGGCGTTGACCGCGATCTGCTTCAGCGGGGCCTCGAGCGCCAGGCGGACCGCCTGGGCACCGGTGGCCTCGTCACCCTCGAGCTCCAGCTTCTCGAAGACCGAGACGGTCTGGAGCAGGGCCACGCCACCACCGGCGACGATGCCCTCCTCGACGGCGGCCTTGGCGTTGCGCACCGCGTCCTCGATGCGGTGCTTGCGCTCCTTGAGCTCGACCTCGGTCGCGGCACCGGCCTTGATGACGGCCACGCCGCCGGCCAGCTTCGCCAGGCGCTCCTGGAGCTTCTCGCGGTCGTAGTCCGAGTCCGAGGACTCGATCTCGGCGCGGATCTGGTTGACGCGGCCCTGCACCTGCTCGGTGTCGCCGGCGCCGTCCACGATGGTGGTCTCGTCCTTGGTGACCGTGATCTTGCGAGCACGGCCGAGCAGGTCGAGTCCGGCGTTCTCCAGCTTGAGGCCGACCTCCTCGGAGATGACGGTGCCACCGGTGAGGATGGCGATGTCACCGAGCATGGCCTTACGGCGGTCACCGAAGCCCGGAGCCTTGACGGCGACGGACTTGAAGGTGCCACGGATCTTGTTGACGACCAGGGTCGCCAGGGCCTCGCCCTCGATGTCCTCGGCGATGATCAGCAGCGGCTTACCGGACTGCATGACCTTCTCGAGCAGCGGGAGGAGGTCCTTCACGCTGCTGATCTTCGAGTTGACGATCAGGATGTACGGGTCGTCGAGCGACGACTCCATACGCTCCATGTCCGTCGCGAAGTACGGGGAGATGTAGCCCTTGTCGAAGCGCATGCCCTCGGTGAGCTCGAGCTCGAGCCCGAAGGTCTGCGACTCCTCGACGGTGATGACGCCTTCCTTGCCGACCTTGTCCATCGCCTCGGCGATGAGCTCGCCGATCTGGGTGTCGGCGGCGGAGATGGAGGCGGTGGAAGCGATCTGCTCCTTGGTCTCCACGTCCTTGGCCTGCTCGAGCAGCTGGGCGGAGACGGCCTCGACGGCCTTCTCGATGCCGCGCTTGAGGGCCATCGGGTTGGCGCCCGCGGCGACGTTCCGGAGGCCCTCCTTGACCAGCGCCTGGGCCAGGACGGTCGCGGTCGTCGTACCGTCACCGGCGACGTCGTCCGTCTTCTTCGCGACCTCCTTGACCAGCTCGGCACCGATCTTCTCGTACGCGTCCTCGAGCTCGATCTCCTTGGCGATGGAAACACCATCGTTGGTGATCGTGGGGGCGCCCCACTTCTTCTCGAGGACGACGTTACGGCCCTTGGGGCCGAGAGTGACCTTGACGGCGTCGGCGAGCTGGTTCATCCCGCGCTCGAGGCCGCGCCGTGCCTCCTCGTCGAACGCGATGATCTTGGCCATGTGAAGTGGTCCTCCCAAGACTTAGGGGGTACCTCCCAGGCCGTTAGGCCGTGGGGGCGGATTGCTCCGGACCGCGCTGGCGCCCGCGACGGACGGCCTGCCTGCCGTACGGTTCCTTGCCCCGTATGGCACTGGCGGGCCTCACCGACCCGGTCCTTCTGTCACTCTCACTGTCAGAGTGCTAACGCCAATGATTAGCACTCGACCCCCGAGAGTGCAAGCGCCGAGCCCTGAAGTACGGGCGCCCGCAGGAGCGGGGCCCGGCGGCAAGCCGAAGGGCCCGTGTCCCCCCGAGGGGGGCACGGGCCCTTCGATGCACTCCAGTCAGCTGCGTCGCGTCGGCGCGTCAGCCAACGGCCACGCGGACCATGTCGGCCTGCGGGCCCTTCTGGCCCTGCGAGATTTCGAACTCCACCCGCTGGCCTTCCTCGAGGGTGCGGTAGCCGTCCATCTGGATCGCGCTGTAGTGGACGAACACGTCCGCACCACCGTCGACCGCGATGAAGCCGTACCCCTTCTCCGCGTTGAACCACTTGACGGTGCCCTGAGCCATTCCTAACTCCCCTATTGCTGGCCCTTTTGCGCAGGACCGCACTCCGCGGACCCGGGTCAGACCTCACCCTCTCCGGTCGGGAGGGTGTGCGCCGGAACGCGTCGACCGCCGCTGAATGTATCCGTCCCAACGCCCTCTGCAACAGGTCAATCGGACGAGAATTCTGGGGGCGGCCGAGGGGCCGAAAGTGAAGGATCCTCACGAATGTGGGACAACTCGGGCCGGACATAGGGAACCAACTCGACAAATCGTGCTCACATCTCGCACACAACTTGACGAGTTCCGTAGGGGGTTCCAGCCTCCGGCCGGTTCGGAATCTGGCCAACTGTATCGCGTTTCCACAGACGGAATCGCCCCGTCCGTTTCTCCGGACGAGGCGATTCCGATGGTGCGGAGGTGATCGGGGGTCAGCAGCCGCCCGCGACCGCCGGGATGATCGAGACCCCGGCACCGTCCGGCGTGGCCGTGGCCAGGCCCTCCGCGAAGCGCACATCGTCGTCGTTGACGTAGACGTTCACGAAGCGGCGCAGCTTTCCGGTGTCGTCCAGGACGCGGGCGGAGATGCCCTGGTGGTTCTTCTCCAGGTCCGCCAGGACCTCGGCGAGGGTCGCGCCCTCGGCGCTGACCTCGGCCTGACCACCGGTGTAGGTGCGGAGGATGGTCGGAATTCGGACATTGACGCTCATACGAGTCCAGCCTCTCGGAACGAGTCAAGGGTGGGGCGGATGGTGGCGGAGGGGCCCGTGGTGGGTGCCACCGCGTCCAGGGTCTTCAGCCCGTCGCCGGTGTTGAGGACGACGGTCGTCAGGGTCGGGTCGAGGAGCCCGTCCTCGATCAGCTTCTTCGTCACGCCCACGGTGACCCCGCCCGCGGTCTCCGCGAAGATCCCCTCGGTGCGGGCCAGCAGCTTGATCGCGTCGACGACCTGCTCGTCGGTGACGTCCTCCACGGCACCGCCGGTGCGGCGCGCGATGTCCAGGACGTACGGACCGTCCGCCGGGTTGCCGATGGCCAGCGACTTGGCGATGGTGTTCGGCTTCTGCGGGCGGACCACGTCATGACCGGCCTTGAAGGCGGCGGAGACCGGGGAGCAGCCCTCGGCCTGGGCGCCGAAGATCTTGTAGGGGCGGTCCTCGACCAGGCCGAGCTGGATCAGCTCCTTCAGCCCCTTGTCGATCTTGGTGAGCTGGGAACCCGAGGCGATCGGAATGACGATCTGGTCCGGCAGCCGCCAGTCGAGCTGCTCGCAGATCTCGTAGGCCAGGGTCTTGGAGCCCTCGCCGTAGTACGGGCGCAGATTGACGTTGACGAAGCCCCAGCCCTCGCCCGCCGGGTCGCCGATCAGCTCGCTACAGAAGCGGTTGACGTCGTCATAGGTGCCCTCGATACCGACCAGGTCACCGCCGTAGACGGCGGCCATGACGACCTTGCCCGCCTCCAGGTCGTGCGGGATGAACACACAGGAGCGGAAGCCCGCGCGGGCGGCCGCGGCGCCGACCGCGCCCGCGAGATTGCCGGTGGAGGAGCAGGACAGGGTGGTGAAGCCGAAAGTGCGGGCGGCCTGGACGGCGATGGCGACGACCCGGTCCTTGAAGGAGTGGGTCGGGTTGCCGGAGTCGTCCTTGATGTGGAGCTCACCGGTGACCCCGAGCTCACGGGCCAGGTTGTCGGCCTTGACCAGCTTGGTGAACCCTGGATTCAGGCTGGGCGTGTCCGCCACGTCCGCCGGGACCGGAAGGAGCGGGGCGTAGCGCCAGATGTTGTTCGGACCGGCCTCGATCCGCCGGCGCAGCCCCTCCGGGTCGCCGGTGGGCAGGTCGTACGCGATTTCCAGCGGGCCGAAACACGACGCACACGCGAAGATCGGGCCGAGGTCGAAGCGCTCACCGCACTCGCGACAGGACAGCGCGACGGCGGGACCGAAGGAGGCCGGAGACGACGCCGGGGCAGCGGCGGAGGACGAAGCGGTGGAGCTTTCGACGGATTGCACAGCCATGGAGGCGAGGCCCTTTCTCCTCATCTTCCTCGTGACGCGTTTCGCCACGAGACGGAATTGGCACCTTCCCGAGCTGGGAGCCTCGCTGTGTGCACGAGACCAGCTGGAGGGTTGCCGGGGCTTCAACGGGCCGTTCCCTCTGCCCCTCTGGATGAGCGGTATGGCACCGGACTCGAGCCGGGCGTTTGTCCGTGCGATGAGCGCCACACGGCCGGGTCGACCCCGACATATGACGGTCACGCGCGCTGTTCAAGACTGTAACCGAAGGCCCGGAGGGTTGAGACAGCCGTCCGAAGCGCGAGATGGATCACAACCGATCACAGTCGATCACATGCCCGCGCGCATCCGCCGATCACATGTGATCACAGCAGCAGGGAGACAGACAGGTGCTGGATGAGGTGGAGCGCTGGCTGGAGCACCGCTCCTGGTCGGCCGACGACCGTCCGCTGGACCGTCTGCTGGCCGCCAAACGCGACACGGGCGACACGGGCGACACCGTGAGCGTCGTACTGCCCGCGCTGAACGAGGAGGCGACGGTCGGGGAGATCGTCACGGTGATCCGCCGTGACCTGATGGACGGGGCGGTGCCGCTCGTCGACGAGCTGGTGGTGCTGGACTCCGGCTCCACCGACCGCACCGCGGAGGTCGCCGCGGCGGCCGGTGCGACCGTGGTCCACCGCGACGCGCCGCTGCCGCGGCTGCCCGCGCTGCCGGGCAAGGGCGAGGTGCTGTGGCGTTCCCTGCTGGCCACCGGCGGGGACATCGTCTGCTTCATCGACGCCGACCTGAGGGAGTTCGACGCGCGCTTCGTCTCCGGGGTCGTCGGTCCGCTGCTGACCGATCCGGAGGTGCGACTGGTCAAGGGCATGTACGACCGTCCGCTCGGCGACGCGGAAGGCCAGGGCGGCCGGGTCACCGAGCTGGTCGCCCGTCCGCTGCTCAATCTGCACTGGCCGCTGCTGGCCGGATTCGTCCAGCCGCTGGGCGGGGAGTACGCGGCCCGGCGCTCGCTGCTGGAGCGGCTGCCGTTCCCCGTGGGGTACGGGGTGGAGCTGGGGCTGCTGGTGGACTCGCTGCACACGGTCGGCCTCGACGCGCTCGCCCAGGTGGACATCGGCGTGCGCAAACACCGCCACCAGGACGGACAGGCGCTCGGCCGGATGGCGGCGGCCATCTACCGCACCGCGCAGCTGCGGCTGGCCCGCGGCCATCTGGTGCGGCCGCGGCTGACCCAGTTCGACCGGGGCGAGAACGGCTTCGAACCGCGTACCTGGGCCGTGGACACCGAGGAGCGGCCGCCGATGATCGAGGTCCCGGAGTACGCGGAGCGGCGGGCGGCCTAGGGGGTGTCCGGCGGGCGCGCCGGGGCGGGCGGGAGCAGGACGTGTACGCCCTACGGTGCCGAGGAACCGTACGCACGTTTGCGCCGCGCGCCCGCTGGCTAGGCTCGCGTCATGGCTGCCCCGCGCACTGCCCAGATCCTCGTCGCCTCCAACCGCGGCCCGGTCTCGTACGCGCTGGGTGAGGAGGGCTCGCTCACCGCCAAGCGCGGGGGTGGCGGGCTGGTCTCCGGCCTCAGCGCGATCGGTCCGGACGCCGGTGCGGTGTGGGTGTGCGCGGCTCTCGGCGACGGCGACCGGCAGGCGGCGCGGCGCGCCGGGACCGGCCATCTGGACACCGCCGACACCGGCGGGCAGCGGGTGCGGATGCTGGACATCGCGCCGGATGTGTTCGCCGCCGCGTACAACGGCGTGGCCAACTCGGTGCTGTGGTTCGTCCACCACCTGCTCTACCAGACGCCGGTGGAGCCGGTCTTCGACGCCGAGTCCGCCGCGCAGTGGGCGGCCTTCGAGACGTACAACACGGCTTTCGCGGACGCGCTCGCCGAGGAGGCGGCCGAGGGCGCGGTGGTCCTGGTGCAGGACTACCACCTGGTGCTGGTGCCCGGGTTGCTGCGGGCCCGCCGCCCCGACCTGCGGATCGGCCACTTCTCGCACACCCCGTGGGCCCCGCCGGACTACTACCGGCTGCTGCCGGACGATATGGCGGAGGCCGTGCTGCGCGGCATCCTCGGCGGTGACCGCGCGGCGTTCCTCACCGAGCGCTGGGCCGCGGCCTTCGCCGACTGCTGTGCGGTGGTGCTGGGCGCCGAGATCGTCCGCGACGGCGGCGAGGGCGGTGACAGCGGCGGCGCGGCCACGGCGGTGCGGTTCGAGGGGCGGGAGACCCGGCTCGGGGTGCACGGTCTGGGCGCGGACGCGGAGTTCCTGCGGGAGCGGTCGCACGCCGCGGACGTGGGCGAACGGCTCACCGCGCTACGGGCGCAGATCGGTCCTGACCGGAAGACGATCGTGCGGGTGGACCGTACGGAACTGTCCAAGAACATCGTGCGGGGGATGCTGGCCTACCGGCGGCTGCTGGAGAGCCACCCCGAGTGGCGCGCGCGCGTGGTCCATGTGGCGTTCGCCTACCCCTCCCGCCAGGACCTCGCCGTCTACCGCGACTACACGGCCCGGGTGCGGGCCGTCGCGGACGAGATCAACGAGGAGTTCGGCACGGCGGACTGGCAGCCGGTCGCCCTCCATGTGAAGGACGACTTCGCCCGCTCGCTCGCCGCCTACCGGCTGGCCGACGTGGCGCTCGTCAACCCGATCCGGGACGGGATGAACCTGGTGGCCAAGGAGGTGCCGGTCGTCTCCGAGCGGGGCTGCGCGCTGGTGCTCTCCCGCGAGGCGGGGGCCTACGCGGAGCTGGGCGAGGACGCGCTGGTGGTGAACCCGTACGACGTGGAGGCCACGGCGGCGGCGCTGGACGAGGCCCTGCGCATGGACGACGCCGAGCGCGCGGACCGCACCCGGCGGCTGGCCGCCGCGGCCACCGCCCTCCCCCCGCGCGACTGGTTCCTGGCCCAGCTCCGGGCTCTGGAGCCGTAGGGCCGCCGCCGCGCCACGGTGTGCCCGCGGCACGGCCCGGTATCGCGTGGCCCCCCTCCGCCGTCGGCGGGAGGACCGGGCACTCGGTGGTGCGGGTGCCGCGCGGCCAGGGAGAGCGCGGCTGGGCGGGGCGGGCTCCGCGGGGTGTCGCTGCGGGCGGGCCCGGTTCCGGTGGGCTGGCTGGTGACAGGTCGTGCACTCGGTGGTGCGGCCGCCGGGCCCGTCCGGGCTGGTGTCGGGGCCATCGGCGGCGGCTAGGGGCGGGTGGCGGCTGTGGCCAGGGCGTTGAGGAGGGCGACCACGCCTGCCGGGCCGTCGACCACCAGGTCGGCGCGGGCGGCGAGTTCGGTGACCTCCGTACTGCCGCTGCACACCAGGACGCCCCGGACGCCCTCGTCCCGTAGCCGTTCCACGGCGGCGAAGGCGGCCAGGTCGCCGAGGTCGTCACCCGCGTAGAGGACGGTGTCGGCGCCGGTGGCGCGAATGTGGTCGGTGAGGGCGACGCCCTTGTCCATGCCGGGCGGGCGCAGCTCCAGCACCAGACGGCCCGGTTCGACGATCAGCCCGTGGCGTTCGGCGAGCGCGTACAGCGGGGCGCGGAGCCGTTCGAAGGCGGCCCGGGGGTCCTCGGCACGGCGAGTGTGGACGGCGACGGCGCGGCCCTTGTCCTCGGTCCACAGGCCCCGCTCACCGCCGTGGGCCTCGAGCACATCGGGGAGTTCGGCCTTGACGGCGGCGACGCCCGGCGGGGGCTCGGGGGAGGTGAGTGCGCCGTCGGCCGCCTCCCAGCGCTCGGCCCCGTAGGCGCCGAGCACCACCAGACCGGCCAGCTCCCCGACCCCGGCGAAGCCGCCGTACTCCACCGCGACCCGGGCCGGGCGGCCGGTGATCACGGCGACGGAGCGCAGCATCGGGGCGAGGCGGGAGAGCGCGGGGACCGCGCCGGGGTGGGCACGGGCCCGGTCGGGGTCGGGGACGATCTCGGCGAGGGTGCCGTCGAAGTCGAGGCCGACGACGGCACTGGCGGGCCGCTCCAGGAGGGCGGTGAGGCCCTCGCGTCCGGCGACTGTGGTCGGTTCGGGAAGGGGGTGACTGCCCATACCGGTGACCCTACCCAGCCGGGCGTACGGTCAGCGGCGCATCCGCCGCTCCTGCCGGACGCGGCGGAGGCGGTTGACGGTGACGGGGTCGTGCTCCAGGGCGCGGGGGTCGTCCAGCAGCGCGTTCAGGAGCTGGAAGTAACGGGTCGGGGAGATGCCGAGCCGCTCGCGTATCGCACGCTCCTTGGCGCCCGGGCCCGGCCAGCCGCGCCGCTCCAGGGCGAGCACGTCCCGATCCCGATCCGACAGCCCCCCCGCCTCGGCCCCCGAACCATCCCGAACCCCGGACTCGGGCTCGGGCTCATGCCCCGCCTCCGGCTCCGGCTCGCGCTCCGGTTCGGCCGCCCCCGTCATATCCGTCACGTCCCCGCGTTCTCCATCGCGTCGGCCGCGCGCTGGATCTCGCCCAGTACGCTCGCCGGGTCGCCGCCCTTGACCACCGTCGAGCCGATCTTCTCCTTGACCAGTTTGCTGACGGCCGCCCAGGAGGTCTTGTCCGACGGGTAGAACTCGGCGCTCTCCAGCTCGTCCAGGAAGCGCCACAGCGGCTTGTACTCGCGGTCGTCGAGCATGGTCTCCCGGACGGTGGTGGTCACGGGGAGCAGATCGTACTGGGTGGCGAAGTCGAGCACGTTCTCGTCGCTGTAGACGAAGTCGAGGAAGTCGCCGATCTGTTGGCGGTTGCCATGGGTGTTGAAGGCCATCAGCCAGTCGGCGACGCCCATCGTGGAGCGGGACTTGCCCTTGCGGCCGGGCAGCGCCGCGGTGCCGTAGCTGATGCCGTGGCCGGACGCCTGCTGCATCAGGGTGGGGTGGCCGTTGAGCATGCCGACCTCACCTCGGGTGAAGCCGTCGAAGACGTCCTGCCGGTTGGTGCGGGCCGGGGAGCCGGGGCCGGTGAGGCCCTCGCCGACCAGCTCGTCCCGCAGCCATTCGAAGGTCTCGATGTTCTCGGTCGAGTCGATGGTGTAGCTGCCGTTGGGGTCGGTGTAGCCGCCCCCGCCGCTGAGCATCCACATCATGGTCTCCGCCTGGGTCTCCTCGGGACCGAGGGGCAGCCCGTACGGGGTGCGCACCCCGATCCCCTTCAGGGCCTTGGCGGCGGACTTGAGTTCGGCCCAGGTGGTGGGCGCGTCGGATATCCCGGCCTGGTCGAAGAGCTTCTTGTTGTAGAAGAGCAGCCGGGCGCTGGAGACGAAGGGGAGTCCGTACTGCACCCGGTTGACCTCGCCCGCGTGGGCGATGGAGGTGATGAAACCGGCCTGGGTGGGGATGGAGAGCATCTGGTCGGCGCGGTAGAGCTTGCCGTCGGCCGCGTAGTCGGCGTACGCGCCGATCTGCGCGATGTCCGGGGCGTCACCGCTCTTGACCATCTCGGCGACACGCTTGTCGACCTCGGTCCAGCTGTAGACCTTGACGTCGATCTTGACGTTGCCGTGCTTGGTCTCATAGGCGCGGGCCATCTTCTCCCACTCCTTCTGGGAGCTGTTGGCGGCGCTGTCGCCGTAGTCGGCCGCGACCACCTTGAGGGTGGCCTCACCCCCCGAGCCGCTGCCGCCGCCGCAGCCCGTCAGCACCGGCGCCGTGGCCGCCGCAGCGACTCCAGCCGTCGTCAGACCCAAGAACCGTCGCCGCTGCACCGCTGCTTCCCACCCTGTTGGCTTGATTCATCCCCCAGGGTTGGTCCCCGGAGTTTCCCCGAGGTGCGCCCCCGAGGTCGAGCGAGTCTGCCTTGCAAACCTCCACAAGGTCTACACCATGGCCATATCACTTCGGTATCGGGGCCTCGCCTTCCCAGTTCAGGCCCGGTATACACGTATAAGTGGAATGTGTCACGCCGCCACAACTCCCTTGCGGGGCACGGAAACAGAGGGAACGCGCCACCGGCGGTACCTCCGGAACGGGGTCCCTCTTCCGGGGAGAAGCGGCGAGTGGACTAGACCTCTCACGGTGGATCGCGGGAGACTGTTTCCCGTGGAACACATCATCGCCCTGGATGTGGGCGGCACCGGCATGAAGGCCGCCCTCGTCGGGGCGGACAGCACCCTGCTGTACGAGGCCAGGCGGCCCACCGGACGGGAGCGCGGCCCCGAGGCCGTCGTCACCGCGATCCTGGACTTCGCCGCCGACCTGCGCGCGGCGGGCGAGGAGCGCTTCGGCGGACCGCCCGCGGCGGCGGGCGTCGGCGTACCGGGCGTCCTCGACGAGCCCGGCGGGGTGGCGGTCTTCGCCGCCAACCTCGGCTGGCGGGACGTCCCGCTGCGCGCGCTGCTCTCGGAGCGGCTGGGCGGGATCCCGGTCGCGCTGGGCCATGACGTCCGGATGGGCGGGCTGGCCGAGGGGCGGATAGGAGCGGGCGAGGGCGCCGACCGGTTCCTCTTCGTATCGGTCGGCACCGGGATCGCGGGCGCCATCGGCATCGAGGGCCGGATCGACCCGGGGGCGCACGGCTCCTCGGGGGAGATCGGCCATGTGGTCGTACGGCCGGGCGGCCCGCGGTGCGGCTGCGGTCAGCGGGGCTGTCTGGAGACGCTCGCCTCGGCGGCCGCGGTCGGCCGCGCCTGGGCGGCCGCCAGCGGCGACCCCGACGCCGACGCCGCGGCCTGCGCCAAGGCCGTGGCAGCCGGCGATCCGCGGGCGGAGGCGGTGTGGGGCGAGATGACGGCGGCGCTCGCCGACGGCCTGGTGATCGCCCACACCCTGCTCGACCCCCGGGTGGTGATCGTCGGCGGCGGGCTCGCCGAGGCCGGGGAGACCCTGTTCGGCCCGCTGCGCACGGCGGTCGAGGAACGGATCACCTTCCAGCAGCTTCCCCATATCGTCCCGGCGGGCCTCGGGGACACCGCCGGATGCCTGGGCGCGGGCCTGCTCGCCTGGGACCTACTCGCCACGGAGGTTTCCGCCTGATGGTGCAGCGAACGGTTCTCACGGGCGCCCGGGTCGTACTGCCGTCGGGGGTGGTGGAAAACGGACGGGTGACAGTCGAAGGCACCCGAATCACCGCCACGGACCCAGCCGATGGACGGGGCACAGGTGAGGGGCCGGACACGGTGCTCGACCTCAGCGGCTGCTGGATCGTGCCCGGGTTCGTCGACATCCATGTGCACGGCGGCGGAGGCGCGTCCTTCTCCGCGGGCACCGCCGAGGAGGCCCTCACCGTCATCCGCACCCACCGGGCCCACGGCACCACGACCCTGCTGGCCTCCACCGTCACCGGTGATCTGGACGACCTCGCCCGGCAGGCGTCGGCCCTCTCCGAACTGGCCGAAGAGGGCGAGCTCGCGGGCGTCCACTTCGAGGGTCCGTTCATCTCCCCGCACCGCTGCGGCGCCCATCAGCCCTCCCTGCTGCGCTCCCCCGACCCGGCGGACGTCCGCAAGCTGGTCGACGCGGCCCGCGGCACCGCGCGGATGATGACGCTGGCGCCCGAACTGCCCGGCGGGCTCGAGTCCGTACGGCTGCTCGCCGACAGCGGGGTCATCGCGGCCGTCGGCCACACCGACTCCGGCTACGACGCGACCCGCGAGGCCGTCGAGGCGGGCGCCACCGTGGCCACCCACCTGTTCAACGCGATGCCGCCGCTGCTGCACCGCGAACCCGGCCCGGTCGCCGCGCTGCTGGAGGACGAGCGGGTCACCATCGAGCTGATCAACGACGGCACCCATCTCCACCCGGCCGTGCTCCAGCTCGCCTTCGGCCGCGCGGGCGCCGACCGCGTCGCGTTCATCACCGACGCCATGGGCGCCGCCGGGATGAGCGACGGGCGCTATCCGCTCGGCCCGATGGAGGTCGAGGTCAAGGACGGGGTGGCGCGGATCAGCGACGGGCCGACGGCCGGGTCGATCGCGGGCTCGACCCTCACCCTCGACCATGCCTTCCGGCGGGCGGTGACCGTCGACGGCCTGAGCGTCGGCGAGGCGGTGCGAGCCCTGTCCGCCACCCCCGCGAAGCTGCTGGGCCTGGACGGCCGGGTCGGTTCGCTGGAGCCCGGCAAGGACGCGGATCTGGTCGTCCTCGGCCCGGACTTCCATCTCCGGGGCGTGATGCGCCGCGGTGTCTGGGTGGTCGATCCCGAAGTGAACTGATATACCCCGGTGTTGAACCCCGCGGCCACCGCCGAGGTCTGGGCCACGCGCCATGGCTTTGGCATGATCGCCTGACGACGAGCGCCGCTCGTCGCACAGCCGTACGTTTCAGCGCAGCGATCTCCGTCCGGCGGGGGGACGGAAGAGGGGATGCCAGGGTGATCCTGACGGTCACGCTCAACGCCGCCCTCGACATCACCTACCGGGTGCCGCAGTTGCGCCCGCACACCACCCACCGCGTCACCGACGTCGCCGAACGGCCCGGCGGCAAGGGGCTCAACGTGGCCCGGGTGCTGGCCGCGCTCGGCCACGACACCGTCGTCACGGGCTTCGCCGGAGGGGTCACCGGCACGGTGCTCCGCGAAGGCCTCGCCGCACTCACCGGGGGCGGGACCGGGACCGGGCCGCGCCGCGCCCGGATCATCGACGCCCTCGTCCCCATCGCCGGTACCACCCGGCGCACCATCGGCGTCGTCGACGGCTCGACGGGTGACACCACCCAGCTCAACGAGCCCGGGCCGCTGGTGACCACCCCCGAGTGGACCGACTTCCTCGCCGGTTACGCCCGGCTGCTGCGCGAGGCGGCGGCCGTCGCGCTGTGCGGCAGTCTGCCGCCCGGTGTCCCCGTCGGCACCTACGCCCAGCTCATCCGGGAGGCCCACGCGGCAGGGGTGCCCACCCTGCTGGACACCAGCGGGGAGCCGCTGCGCCGCGGGATCGCCGCCCGCCCGCATATGGTCAAGCCCAACGCTGCGGAGCTGGCGGCCCTCACCGGCGCCACCGATCCGCTGCGCGCCGCCCGGGACGCCCGGCGGCGCGGGGCACGGGCGGTGGCCGCCTCCCTCGGCGGGGACGGCATGCTCGCGGTCACCTCACAGGGCACCTGGCGGGCCCGCCCGCCGCTGCGGCTGTCGGGGAATCCGACCGGGGCCGGGGACTCGGCGGTGGCCGGGCTGCTGTCCGGCCTGGTGGAGGAGGTGCCCTGGCCGGACCGGCTGGCCCGCGCGGTGGCCCTGTCGGCGGCGGCCGTACGGGCTCCGGTGGCGGGCGAGTTCGACCGCGCGGACTACGACGAGCTGCTGGGGCGGGTCGAGGTGACGGAGCACCCGGCGGCGGTGTGACCGGCCGGGTGCCCGGTGCGGGCGTCAGTCACCCGGCTTCTTGGGGGTCAGCCACATCTGGTCGAGGTTGGCGTCGCATTTGTCGCCCGCCTCACAGGACACCGTGACCGTGTTGGTGCCCGCGTTCAGCTCGACCAGGGACCAGCTGTTCGTCCAGCCCTTCTCCCAGTCGCCCTTCGGCCCCCTGGCGAAGTTGTCCATGTTGAGCGGACGGGTCTGCTTCTTGCCGTTGATCGTCAGCGTCATGCTCTGCTTCTCGCCGGGCACGCCGTAGCCCACGTACAGCCGGTACGTCTTGCCCTTCTTGACGTCCATGTTCCAGGTCGCGGAGGCGCCGGGGGTGTTGAGACCGGCGACGTACTGGCCGCCGGCGGCCTGGGCGCCCTTGATGTCGCTCGCGGCCGCCGCACCGCCCGCGAGCTGCATCTTCACCGCGTCCTCGATGGGCAGCTCGACCGGCTTCCCGCCGGGGCGGGGGGTCTGGCGGGGCTTGTCGCTCTGCCCGGCGGTCGGCTCGTTGGTCGGGTCGGTCTGGTCGCTCTTGTCGTTGTCGCCACCGTTGGTGATCATCGCGATGCCGATACCGACGATGACCACGGCGACCACCGCGATCGCGCCGATCAGCAGGCCGCGGTTGTTGGGACCGCGGCCGCCGCCACGACCGCCGCCCTGGGCGTCGCCCGGCTGCTGCCGGGGCGCGCCGCCGGGCAGCGTCTCGGGGGCGGCGTAGTGGGCGTTCTGACGGCCTGGGCCGCCCTGCTGCCCGTAGCCCTGCTGGCCGTAGCCGCCCTGCTGGCCATAGCCCTGCTGCTGGCCCGGGGCCTGCTGGCCGTAGTTGCGCTCGCCCACCGCGCGGACCTGGTTGTACGAGGTCCTCGGGACGCCGGGCTGGGCCGGACCGGGATAGCCGTAGCCACCGGCACGGGCACCCGGCTGGGCCGACTGGCCGGACTGCTCGCCCTCGGAGCGGTACAGATAGGCGAACGGGTCGTCGTTCTCCGGTGTGTCCGAGCCGTTGTTGCCGGCCGTCATCCCTCGTCACTCCCCTGTGCATTGGCCATTGGCGTCACGATGCGTTTGCGCCACGACTGCTCATACCAGGGCCGACAGGGCCTCGGCAGGTGGTGCGCTGTCCGGATGGCCAATATTCATGATCGGTTCACTGTCGGCGGCAAGGCCGCATCGGCGCAGCCTACCGTGACAGGGACGTGCTGAGCCCCCGGCCGGGTTCCACCGGAATGGGACCGGTGACACACCCTGGGTCTATCCGGCCCGTCTGCGCTCCTTGGAACGGGACCGCTTCTCCACATACATCCGCTGGTCAGCGGAGTGCAGCACTTCCTCGGCGGACATTCCGCAGCCCGCCCAGCCGATGCCGAAGCTGGCTCCGACCCGGACCGCCCGGCCGTCCACCCGGATCGGCGGGATGATCGCGTTCCGCAGGCGGACGGCGAGGTCCTGGGCGTCGGCGCGGCCGAGCCCGTCGGCGAGGACCACGAACTCGTCACCGCCGAGCCGGGCGACCGTATCGCCGTCCCGGACGCCGTTGGTCAGCCTGCGGGCGACCTCGATCAGCACGGCGTCGCCCGCGTGGTGCCCGAACCGGTCGTTGATGGACTTGAAGCCGTCGAGATCGCAGAAGAGCACCGCGAGCCCCTTGTGGCCGTCGTCGATATCGCTCTCTTCGTTGGGCGGGATGGTGTGCACATGGCTGTCGAACGGGACGCCGCCCGGGGCGGGCGGGCTGCCGAAGCTCTCGAACTCGTCGAAGCCGTAGAGATGGCCGCCGGGATCGGCCTGGGCGCTGACCGCGACGGGCTCCGCCTCGGCCCCGCCCGGCAGCGGCGGAGTGCCGCACAGTCTGCTGCCGAGGCGGGCGCGCAGCTCAGCGCTGTTGGGCAGACCGGTCAGCGAGTCATGGCTGGCGCGGTGGGCGAGCTGGAGCTCATGGCGCTTGCGCTCCTCGATGTCCTCGACATGGGTGAGCAGGAAGCGCGGGCCGTCGGCGGCGTCGGCCACCACCGAGTTACGCAGCGAGACCCAGACGTAGGAGCCGTCCCGGCGGGCGAGGCGCAGCTCGGAGCGGCCGCCCTCGGCGGAGGTGCGCAGCAGCGTGCCGATGTCCTCGGGGTGGACGAGGTCGGAGAAGGAGTAGCGGCGCATCGCGGAGGCGGGGCGGCCCAGCAGCCGGCACAGGGCGTCGTTGGTGCGCAGCAGCCGGCCGTGCTGGTCACCGCCCATCTCGGCGATGGCCATACCGCTGGGCGCGTACTCGAAGGCCTGCCGGAAGCTCTCCTCGCTGGCGCGCAGGGCCTGCTGCTCACGCTCGAGGCGGAGCAGGGCGCGCTGCATATTGGCGCGCAGCCGGGCGTTTCCGATCGCGATGGCGGCGTGGAAGGCGTACATCTGGAGCGCTTCACGGCCCCAGGCACCGGGGCGGCGGCCGTTGCGCGGGCGGTCGACGGAGATCACGCCGATGAGCTCGCCGCCGGAGGCGCCCGCCGCGTACAGCGGGGCGAACAGCCGGTCCATCGGATGCCATTCATCGGCGAAGCGGGGCGCGGGGCCGGGGGTGTGCCACTGGGGGACGTCGTCGTCGTCGAGCACCCAGCCCTCGGTGTACGGGATGAAGCGCAGATCGCCCCAGCGGTCGCCCATCGAGAGCCTGCGGTCCCAGGAGGTGCGGGAGCCCACCCGCCCGGCCATCAGCGCCTCGGCCCCGGCACTGCCGCCGACGGCGGCGACCACGAGATCGCCGTCCGGCTGGACCAGATTGACGGCCGAGAGCTCGTAGCCGAGCCCGGCTATGACGCCGTCCGCGACGGTCTGAAGGGTGTCGGCGAGGCTGCGCGCGGTATTCAGGTCGGCGACCACCTGGTGCAGCTGCCGCAGGGTCGCAAGGCGGATATAGGGCTCCGACTCGGTCTCCATCGCTCGCACTCCCCCGAGACCTCGACAGCAACTCCTGGCTTCTTGTCGTCCGATTGCCACGGCCACTGAATCACAGCGAGCTGCCCACTCGGTACACAGGGTCAACAATTACTAGCTGCTGTGACTCATGTCACAGACCGTGTTCGACCCTTGGCGAAAGGGCTTGGGAGCGCTCCCAACTTCCGGTACGCAAATTCCGGAATGACAATGCCTGGTCATCCCTTGCGTTCCCTGGTAACCGGGGCGACGTTCGATCTAGAACCGAAGACCTAAGCCCACTTTGGGTCCCGGGTCCGATGCGCGGAAGAAGTGCGCGGCGTTAGCGTGCGGGACGTGTTTCCGACGACGCCCTCCGCTCCCGCCGCCACCCCCGACGAGCCCTCCGTCCCCCATGCTGGTGGGGTGAGTGAGGACGATTTCCGCGCCGCGCTGTCGCGTCTCGCCGCGGGCGTGGTGCTGGTTTCCGCGCACGACCCGGACGAGGGTCCGCACGGCGAGGACGTCGGCATGACGGCCACCGCGTTCATGTCGGTGTCGCTCGACCCGCCGCTGGCGATGGTGAGCGTGCGCAACGGCTCCCGGATGGACGACCTGCTGGAGCGGCAGCCGCTGTGGGCGGTGTCGGTACTGGCGGAGAGTCAGCGGCATATCGCCGGACGATTCGCGATGAAGGGTCGCATCAGCGACAGACTGCTCTTCGCTGACATGCCGGTCGTACGCGGCACGGAGAGCGGCGCCCCGCTGGCCGCGGGCGCGCTGGCCACGCTGGAGTGCCGCACCGAGCAGCGGATGACGGTCGGGGACCACACCCTGGTGGTCGGCCGGGTGCTGTCGGCGGCGACGCCGACGGGGGCGGAGGGCGGCCCCCTGATGTACTTCCGAGGCCGCTACCGCACGATGGACTGAACCGCCCGCCCCCGGCGCCGGCGCCGGGCGGGCCCCGCAGCCGGACGCGGTCCGGGCGCGGTCCGAACTCGGCCCCCCGACCCGGGTGGGACCCAGCCCGGGCGGGGTTCCGGACCGGTCCAAGGCTCTGCGGACCCAGGGGCCGCTGCCGGACGCGGTGCCGGACTCGGTCCGGGCGCACTGCCCGAACCCGGCATGGGAGCCGGTCCGGGCGGGGTTCCGCCCCGGTCCGGACCGGGGCGGGCAGGTGCCGGGAGCGGCGGCTCAGTGACAGTCGCGGCCCGGGCAAGGTGCCGGGCAGGGTTCCGGGTGCGGCCCGGGCCTGCCGCCGGACGTGGTCCGGGTAGGCGCCGCGTTCGGCCCCGGCTCAGTGCCAGTCGCGGCCGGAGCGGCCGCGTTTGGTGTCGCCGCGCTGCTTCTTCTGGCGCAGACGGCGCTCGTTGATCCCGCGTGGGATCCGGGTGGGACGGCGCGGCTTCGGCGGCGGCGCGGTGGCCTCGGCGAGCAGCGACGCCAGCCGGACGGCGGCGGTCTCGCGGTTGCGCCACTGCGAGCGGTGCTCGGACGCCCGTACCGTCACCACCCCGTCGACCAGCCGCCCCGCCAGCCGCTCCAGTGCGCGCGCCTTCCACACCGGCGGCAACGCGGTGCTGCGGGCGAGGTCGAAGCGCAGCTCGACCTGGCTGTCGCTGGTGTTGACGTGCTGTCCGCCGGGTCCGGAGGACCGCGAGAAACGCCACATCAGCTCGGCCTCCGGCAGGGAGACCGAACCACGGATGACATAGGGCGCGGACATGCCACCTATGATCCCGTGTCCACCGCCGCCCCGTCACCCCGTTTTGCGGGCCGCTCCTCATGCGAGGTTCCGCCCCGGCACCGGCTCGGCACCGCCCCGGCATCAGGATTTGGCAAAGAAAGTAAAAGGAGCTGGAACCCGAGACCGCCCTGATGGCGTTGTGGAGGGTGACGGTAGCTTCGTCCGGTACGAAGCCCGACGCTCGGATACACGAGACCACGAAAGGGACTCCCCATGGCTGTAAGCCTGTCCAAGGGCGGCAACGTCTCGCTCACCAAGGAGGCACCGGGCCTGACCGCCGTCACGGTCGGCCTCGGCTGGGATGTCCGCACCACCACGGGCACCGACTTCGACCTGGACGCCAGCGCCATCGCGGTGAACTCGAACGGCAAGGTCTACTCCGACCAGCACTTCGTGTTCTTCAACAACAAGGCCACCCCGGACCAGACCATCGTCCACACCGGTGACAACGTCACCGGCCAGGGCGAGGGCGACGACGAGCAGATCAACGTCAACCTGGCGGGTCTGCCGGCCGACATCGAGAAGATCGTCTTCCCGGTCTCGATCTACGACGCCGAGTCCCGCAGCCAGAACTTCGGCCAGGTGCGCAACGCGTTCATCCGCATCGTCAACCAGGCGGGCGGCACCGAGATCGCGCGCTACGACCTGAGCGAGGACGCCGCCACCGAGACCGCCATGGTCTTCGGCGAGCTCTACCGCAACGGGGCGGAGTGGAAGTTCCGCGCCGTCGGCCAGGGCTACGCCGCCGGCCTGGTCGGCATCGCCCAGGACTTCGGCGTCAGCGTCTGACGTTCCGCCGGAACCACGGGTAAATGACACCGAGGGCCGGATCCCGCGTATGCGGGGTCCGGCCCTCGGTGGTACGGACGACGACGGAGGTGGCGGCCGCGGAGCGCCCTTTCGGGCAGCTCCCCGCGAGGAGCACCCCCGTGTCTCCTTGCGGCCCTTGTCAGGTGAGCGGCGGCCGCCGGTGTCCAGCATTCCGCAACCGCGCCCGGACGTCGTTGGCACAGCGTCCACAGTTATTGGCGCTGGGTGGACAACGGGAGCGGAACCGGGTGACGGAGGGCGTGCTGTCGGTAGTCCCTGGGCGGCAGGCCGTACGCGGCGCGGAAGGCACGGGTGAAGTCGGTGGCGCGGGTGAAGCCCCAGCGGGCGGCGATGCTGTGGATGGTGGCGGAGCTCAGCGCCGGGTCGGCGAGATCACGGCGGGCGCGCTCCAGGCGCTGACTGCGGATCCAGGCCGCGACGGTCTCGTGCTCACCCTGGAACAGGCGGTGCAGATAGCTGATCGAGATGTGGTGCGCGGCGGCGATCGTGGTCGGGGTCAACCCCGGATCGTGCAGATTCCGTTGGACGTACTCCCGGATCCGCAGCACCAGACACCGGCTGCGGGTCTCCGGCGGAAGGGCGCGGTCCGCGTCCAGCGTGTGGGCGAACAGCGCGGACAGCAGGTCGACCACGATCGTGCCCAGACGTGGTCCGTCGGACGGCAGATAACTGCTGGTGTCCGAGATCAGTTGGGTGAGGAACTGCACGAGCAGGGCCCCGAACCCTTCCCGTCCGGACATGCCCCGGGCGAACAGCAGGTCCATCTTTTCCTGCGGCACGTGCAGCAGCGCCTTGGGAATTTCGATCCCGACCCCGGAGAACAGCTCGTCCCCCTCGGCGGCGGAATAGACCTGGAAAGCCCGTGAGCTGTCGAAGACCTGTATCTCGTAGGAACCGCATACGGCCCGCACATCACCCGAGGAGATGTGATTGGTACCGCGCAGCGGAATCCCGATGTGGAACTGCTCGGGGTCGGACTGGCGGATGAGCTTCGGCGTCCGGCGGAAGCGGAGCGCCTGGTGGGTGGTGGGCCACACATGCACCGCGCCGAGGCCCAGCACCCGCTGCCGCGCCTGGTAGTCCGCCGCGTGGGGGCTGTACAGATCCAGCGGCGCATGCGTCCGGCCGATGCGCTCGCACCAGAAATCGAACCGGTCCGCCCCGTCCAGATCCTCCGTCCGGAACACGGTCTCGTTCAGCATCCGCTGTCTCCTGCCTTTCATGACCCGCCCCGTTGCCTGGCTCGGACAACGGGGCGGGCTTGCGCCCATCTGTACCAACTCCAGCCGAGTCCATCACAGGGCGGGGACATGACACCGACGCGGGCCGACGTGGGCCACTCGCCGGCCAGCGGGAACCCGGTGCGTTGAGGTGATGCTCCGCCGACCGACGAGGCGTTCCTACGCTCCGAGGTAAGCGGGCCCGACCGTCCGAGCGCGCTCGTGCAGCTCCCGCGCGGCTCGATTCCTCAGGTGCGGACGGATGAGTCCCACCATCGCCTGCATGCGCTCGTCCGCCCTGCCGGACTGGACCAGGGGGTAGTCGTCCAGGGCCTGGTGCCAGGTCGCGCAGGCCGCCTCCAGATGGCCCACCTTCAGCTGACGCTCGGCGAGCATCGCCCGGTGGCGGACACCAGTACGGCGATAGACGCTGTATCGCAACTGGTCCGACTGCTGCATGGCCGCAATGGACCCGTGGGTATCGCCCAGCTCATAGCGCACCTGGCTGATGTGGTAATTCATCGATGCCGGGTCGTAGGAACCGAACGCCTTCTCCCTGGACTCCGCCTTGTCCATGGCCGATTCCGCCTCACGTAGACGCAGCAGAGCCATACCACGGTCACCGATCTGCGCCGCCGAGTGAGCCTGTTGACCCGCCAGAAAGGCCCGCATCCGAGGACCGGCCTTGGGTGACGCCGATGCGGCGGCGTCCGCCAGGCGCATGGCCTCGCGGCCGTGGCCGAGGTCGACCGCCTGGACGCTCATCCCGCGTAACGTCGTGCAGTAGGTCAGGTGGTCTTCGGAAGCCCCGGCCAGCTCCAACGCCTTGATGTAATACCGCTGCGCCAAGCCGTGCAGGCCCTCGTCGACGGCCATGTACCCCGTCAGATAGCAGAGATCAGAGGCTGCCGACATCATCGCCTTGCGCACGGTCTCGGGAGCGTCCGCCTTCAGATACGGCACGACGGTGTTCACCAGGAATGCGGCGGCCATGGGGCGGGCGTGGCGGCCGCCGAATTGGTCGTCCACTTCGGAAATGCGCTCGGTCATGGCCGCGACCATCTCCACGTCGGCCAGTCCGGCTCGCTGGATCCGCCCCTTCCCGGCCGCTTCCATCCGTCCCACGACATCGGGCCAATGCGGCACGGTCAACGCGACGGAGAAAAGACTCGCGCCAAGGACGCTGCGGCGTGAGGGGTTCATGTCCTGCCTCCCCAAGTCGACCAACGCCTCCACGGTACTCGGGCGGGCGTTCGACTCATCGGCAGTCACCGGGAATCCCACTTCGGCGTGCGTGACCGGGCGGCCCAACTTCCGCGCGAACGCTTCCAGGATCAGCGGCCGGGTGGCCTCTCTGGGCGTATGCCCGCGAAGCCACTGATGAGCGGAGGGCTCCCGGTACTTCTGTGGCGTGCCACGTTCGGTGCCGATGCGGTTGATCTCCTGGACCCACTGCCGCAACGTCCACCCGGTCTCCCGGAACAGCCGCTCCAGGCCCCGGTTGGCCTCCCGCTGACTCACCCGCGCTCAACTCCTCAACGAAGCCAGGGCGTTTAAAGCTCTTAAAAGCTGCCGCGCACCTCACCGTACCGCGGGGTGTAGCGGTCCGGTTGCATAGAGCGAGAAAGCACCCCCGCAGCCGTGGCACCGGCCCGGGGGCATGGTCAACGCTGAACAGGAGCGTCAACATGCGTGAGCGTATCGCCCGGTTCATGGTGCGGTGGCGAGGAACATCACGGCCCGCCCTCAGCCGTCATCGAGGCCATGTTGAGCCCGGACCCTGCCGACCGGCCGACCAGTGCCGAGGTGTGCGCGGAGTTGGGCGGCGCGGATACCGCCACCGGGTCCCCCGGCGGAACCCCGTCAACCGAATAAACTACGGGGTCAAACGAATGCGCCATCCCGTGATCCATGGAGCGGGTTCGCGGGTTCACCCGGGGTGGCGTGCCGGGCGGGCGGCCGGATGCCGTCGGTCGGGGCCGAGGTTGTGTGGTCGATAAGGCGATAAGCACCCATACTCCGGGCGCCGTTGAGCATCAGAAGCTGACCGAATTCACCTACATACCAACAAGCGCAAGTCAAATCCTTGTTACGGACCTGTCAGAAACGGTCATTCGGTGACAGTCTCTGCTCGACCTCGCCACGCGCATCGGCTGAAGCGTCGGCCAGGCCGTACCTCACGTACCACTCCTGCTGTACCGGGCGGTCCACCCACGGCCGTTCGAACCCCCTACGCAGGGCCGCGACCCGGCGGCCCCCAAGCAAGGAGACCGAGTGAGACCCAACGCTTCCTCCCCCCACAGACGGACCGTCCGCGCGGCGGCGTTCATCGCCTCCGCCGCCATGGTGGTCATCGGTGTCCAGACCGGCCAGGCCAGCGCCCAGCCGGACCGCGGCAGTGAGGCGGGCGCGTCCGCGCTGCCGCTGAGCGCGGCGCAGCGGACCACCGCGATCAAGGCGGCACAGGCCGACGCCTCCGCGCAAGGCCGGTCCCTCGGGCTCGGGGCCAAGGAGAAGCTCCTCGTCCGCGATGTCATCAAGGACGCGAACGGGACCGTCCACACCCGCTACGAGCGCACCTACGCGGGGCTGCCCGTGCTCGGCGGAGACCTGGTGGTCCACGAGAAGAAGAGCGGCACACAGTCGGTCACCAAGGCGACCGGCGCCCGGATCGCGGTGCCCAGCACCACGGCGGGGATACCGGCCGCCGACGCCGAGAAGGCCGCGCTGAAGGCCGCGAAGACCCTGGCCAAGGGCGATTCGGGCGACCCGCGGCACACCCGCTCCCCGCGCAAGGTGGTCTGGGCGGCCACCGGCGAGCCCGTGCTGGCCTGGGAGACCGTCGTCACCGGCACCCAGCACGACGGCACCCCCAGCGAGCTGCACATCATCACCGACGCGAGCACCGGCAAGCGGCTGTTCCAGGACGAGGCCGTGGAGACCGGCACCGGAACCAGCCAGTACAGCGGCACGGTGCAGCTGGGCACCACCCGCAGCGGCTCCAGCTACACCATGACCGACGGCACCCGCGGCAACCACAAGACGTACGACCTGAACCAGGGCACCTCGGGCACCGGCACCCTGTACACCGACGCCGATGACCGCTGGGGCGGCGGACGGCAGACCGCGGGCGTGGACGCCCACTACGGCGCCGGGCAGACCTGGGACTTCTACAAGAACGTGCTGGGCCGCAACGGCATCCGCAACGACGGCGTCGGCTCGTACTCCCGCGTCCACTACGGCAACAACTACGTCAACGCCTTCTGGCAGGACTCCTGCTTCTGCATGACCTACGGCGACGGTTCGGGCAACGCCAGCCCGCTCACCGCGCTGGACGTGGCCGGTCACGAGATGACCCACGGCGTCACCGCGGCCACCGCCAAGCTCAACTACAGCGGCGAGTCCGGCGGTCTCAACGAGGCCACCTCCGACATCTTCGCCACCGCCGTCGAGTTCTACTCGGCCAACTCCGCCGACCCCGGTGACTACCTCATCGGCGAGAAGATCGACATCAACGGCGACGGCACCCCGCTGCGCTACCAGGACAAGCCCAGCAAGGACGGCCGCTCCAAGGACTACTGGTCCTCCTCGCTCGGCGGGATCGACGTCCACTACTCCTCCGGGCCCGCCAACCACTTCTTCTACCTGCTGTCCGAGGGCAGCGGCGCGAAGGTGATCAACGGCGTGAGCTACAACAGCCCGACGTACGACGGCTCCAGGGTCACCGGCATCGGCCGGGACAAGGCGGTGAAGATCTGGTACCGGGCGCTGACCACGTACCTGACCTCCACCTCGAAGTACGCCCAGGCCCGCACCGCCACCCTCAGCGCGGCGCGTGACCTCTACGGCTCCACCTCCACCGAGTACAAGACGGTCGCGGCGGCCTGGACCGCGATCAACGTCCGGTAAGGCGGGACAAAGCTCCACAGAGCCGGACAGCGGACCGCACCGGAAATCCGGTGCGGTCCGTTCCTGTTGTCGCCGCTGATCGGCACTTACGCTGCTCCCATGACTCAACAGGTACGCGGCGTGGTGGCCCCCGGAAAAGGCGAGAAGGTCAGGATCGAGACGATCGTCATCCCCGACCCCGGCCCCGGCGAGGCGGTGGTGCGGGTCCAGGCGTGCGGCGTCTGCCACACCGATCTGCACTACCGGGAGGGCGGGATCAATGACGACTTCCCCTTCCTGCTCGGCCATGAGGCGGCCGGGATCGTGGAGTCCGTCGGCGACGGCGTCACCGAGGTGGCGCCCGGCGACTTCGTGATCCTCAACTGGCGTGCGGTATGCGGCCAGTGCCGCGCCTGCCGCCGCGGCCGCCCCTGGTACTGCTTCGACACCCACAACGCGTCCCGGCCCATGACGCTCACCGACGGCACCGCGCTGACGCCCGCGCTCGGCATCGGCGCGTTCGCCGAGAAGACGCTGGTGGCCGCCGGACAGTGCACCAAGGTGGACCCCGAGGCGTCCGCGGCCGCGGCCGGGCTGCTCGGCTGCGGGGTGATGGCCGGTATCGGCGCCGCCCTCAACA
The DNA here is from genome assembly GCF_040650655.1 of Streptomyces sp. NPDC048636. Lineage (NCBI taxonomy): Bacteria > Bacillati > Actinomycetota > Actinomycetes > Kitasatosporales > Streptomycetaceae > Streptomyces > Streptomyces sp. NPDC048636. The sequence goes on from NZ_JBEZHR010000003.1 coordinate 293,133, forward strand.
CCGGCGCGGTCGGGCGCGGCGACTCGGTCGCCGTGATCGGCTGCGGCGGGGTGGGCGCCGCGGCGGTCGCCGGGGCCCGGCTGGCCGCCGCCGAGAAGATCATCGCGGTGGATGTGGACGACCGGAAGCTGGAGTGGGCACGCGGGCTGGGCGCCACCCACACGCTCAACGCCACCCAGGGCGACATCGTGGAGCGGATCCGCGAGCTCACCGACGGCAACGGCGCCGATGTGGTGATCGAGGCGGTCGGCCGCCCCGAGACCTACCGGCAGGCGTTCTACGCCCGTGACCTGGCCGGGACCGTGGTGCTGGTCGGCGTCCCCACCCCGGAGATGAAGCTCGAGCTGCCGCTGCTGGACGTCTTCGGGCGCGGCGGCGCGCTCAAGTCCTCCTGGTACGGCGACTGTCTGCCGTCCCGGGACTTCCCGCTGCTGATCGACCTCTACCGGCAGGGCCGACTCGACCTGGACGCGTTCGTCAGCGAGACCATCGGCCTGGACGACATCGAGGAGGCGTTCGCCAAGATGCACCGCGGTGATGTGCTCCGTTCGGTGGTGATGCTCTGATGACCCCGCCGCCCGTACGCATCGACCACCTCGTGACCTCCGGCACCTTCTCGCTGGACGGCGGCACCTGGGAGGTGGACAACAACGTCTGGCTCATCGGTGACGACCACGAGGTCTATGTCATCGACGCCGCGCATGACGCGGACGCCATCGTCGAGGCCATCGGCGGCCGCAGGCTGCTCGGCATCATCTGCACCCACGGCCACGACGACCACATCGACGCCGCCCCGGCCGTCGCCGACCGCACCGGTGCGCCGATCCTGCTGCACCCGGAGGACGAGCTGCTGTGGCGGATGCGCCATCCGGACCGGACGCCGGACAAGCCGCTGGCCGACGGCGATGTGCTCACCGTCGGCGGCACCCAGCTGCGGGTGCTGCACACCCCCGGCCACTCCCCCGGCGCGGTCTGTCTGCACGCGCCCGCACTGGCCACGGTCTTCTCCGGGGACACGCTCTTCCAGGGCGGGCCCGGGGCGACCGGGCGCTCGTACTCGTCCTTCCCGACGATCATCGAGTCGATCCGGGAACGGCTGTTGGCGCTGCCGCCGCAGACGGTGGTCCGCACCGGGCACGGTGACCCGACGACGATCGGCGACGAGGCCCCGCAGCTGGACGAGTGGATCGCCCGCGGGCACTGAGCCGACGGTGAGCGGGGCGCCGGGGCCCGACCCCGGCGCCCCGCGGCCGGTGGTCCGCCGGCCCGTGACACCATCGACCGGGTGATCGACCTGGGCTACTCCCTCTCCCGCCGCTTCCCGGACCCGCCGCAGACGGACTACCGCGGCGCGGATCAGCGTGCGCTGCGGCACGATCTCTTCTGCGGTGATGTCCATCTCGCCGACACCCGCGCGGACCGTGAGCTCTCCACCGCCTGGGGCTGGGTTCCGGTGCTCGACTTCGCCTGGGCGCTGTGCGACATCGTGGAGCGGCTCGACCGGGATCCCCGGGGCAGCCGCTCCGCCACCCCCGTCCACGCGGAGCTGGACTTCACCGAGTCCACCGACCGGCTGCTCTTCGAGCGGCGCTTCGGCTGGGTGGACGTCACCGCCGACTGGGTCCCGGCCGGGGAGCCGCCGCTGACCTTCGACCACGCGGCGCTGCGCCGCGAGGCACGGGACTTCCTGCACGATCTGATCGCCGATCTCGTCGATATGCACGAGGGCCTGGACGACAATCCGGTGGTGTGGGACCTCCAGTCCCGCTTCCCCCGCGTCTGAATCCCTTCCCGGTCCGCGGGCCCCGCCCCGGGAAAGGCAATTACCGACCGGCTTTTCGGGCCGAGTTGCCGCCTGGCGGGGGTCCAGGCGGCGGGTCAGAAGCTAGCAGCGCACGGAATCACCCCGCGATCGCAGTGCAAAGAATTCGATCTCGGCCGCCGCTCCGGCCGCACCCGGCGCCACCCCGGCACCGGTGTCCACCACGGACCACGCGCACCGCTCCGGCCTGCGCCTCGACCGCCATGGACGGATCTATCAAACGTCTATAGCCCGGCCCGGACCGGAGAATAGGGCGGTGATGGGCGCGTATTCCATGCTGGTCCCACGGCACCGCTGTCGGCGTGCGCAGGAAAACCGGGGAGGAACATTGGAAACGAACACGACGGAGATCCTCGCCAGAATGGAACGCGACTTCACGGCCTGGCTGGAGCAGGGCGGGCTCAGTCGAATGGTGAATCTGGACGGCCGTGATCTGACCGACCCGGCCGTGTTCGCCGAGGTGATCAGCGAACTCGCCCTGGAACCGCACCGGGCGGAGTACACCGGGTCGGCCGTGGGCCAGTCGCTGATGAGCGACGCCAGCGCCCGCTGGGCCAATCTGGTGGCGATCTTCATCAACGCCGTGCACAACGACACCCTCGACGCGCTGCGCGCCGAGACCTCCGTGATGGCGGCGAGCCTCGACGGAGGCCATGCGGGCGGCTGCGGCTAACCGTCGCGGGGACCGTACGGGCAGCGGTCGGCGGCCACCACGCGGTGGCCGCCGACCGGGGCTCAGGCCACCAGCGCCGGACCGGGGAAACCGGTCAGCTCCGGCTCGGCCGCGTCCTGCTCCCGGGCGAACTGCCGCACCAGGGACGGGAACCGGTACTCCAGCCGGTCGCCCTCGGCCGAGAGCTCCAGCAGCCGCGCGGTGGTGAGGGAGTCGAGCGCGTCCTCGGCGCTCGCCTCGGACCAGCGCAGCTCCGCCGCCGCGTCCCGGGCGGTGAAGGCCGCCGCGTACCGGTGGGCCAGCGCCCGGAAGGCGTGCCGGGCGTCCGCCGCCAGCCGGACATGGCTGCGGCGCAGCGCGGCGCGCACATCGAGGCTGCCGAGGGAGAGTTCGCCCAGCAGCCGGTCCACCGGGACCAGCCGGTTGGCCAGATGGGCCAGCCGCCACTGCGGCTGGGCGGCCAGCCGGGCCGCGCAGATCCGCAGCGCCAGCGGCAGTCCGTCGCAGCGCTCCACGATCCGTCCGGCCGCCTCCGGCTCCGCCGCGACCCGTTCGGTCCCGGCGACCGCGGCCAGCAGTCCGCGCGCCTCCGCCGCGTCCAGCGGGCCGAGCCGGACCAGCCGTACGCCCTCCACCGAGGTGAGCGGGGAGTGGCTGGTGACCAGGGTGCGACAGCCGTCCCCGACCGTGAGCAGCGGACGGACCTGGCGGTCCTCGACCGCGTTGTCCAGGACGACCAGGGCGCGGCGGCCCGCCAGGCGGCTGCGGTAGAGCTGGGCCCGCTCGTCCAGGGCGGCGGGCAGATCGTGGGGGCCGGTGCCGAGGGCGCGCAGAAACCAGCCGAGTACGTCCGAGGGGTCCTTGGGGGTGCCGTCCTCGGCGCGCAGATCGGCGTAGAGCTGGCCGTGCGGAAAGGCGGCGCGGCAGCGGTGGGCGGCGTGCACGGCCAGTGCCGAGGTGCCGGTGCCGGGGGCGCCGGTGAGCACGATGCCGCCGGTGCCGTGCGGATCGGCCAGCGCGGTGCCGAGCTCGGCCAGCGGCTGGGCGCGGCCGGTGAAGTCGGCGATATCGGGCGGCAGCATGGCGGGGACGAGACCCGCCCAGATGTCCGCCGGGGGCGGTCCGGCCGCGGTCGCCCGCCCGGGTCCCGGTCCGGCCGCCGCCCCGCCGCCCGCTCCGCGGCCGAGAGTGACGGCCTTGGGCGCGGCGGCCGGGCCGGTCAACTCCCCGGTGAGCAGCTCCCGGTGGACCCGGCGGAGGGCGGCCCCGGGGTCCACGCCCAGCTCGTCGCGGAGCGCCCGGCGCCCCCGCTCGTACACGGCGAGCGCGTCGGCCTGCCGGTCGCAGCGGTACAGGGCGGTCATCAGCTGACAGCGCAGGGTTTCGCGGAGCGGGTGTTCGGCGACCAGCCGGGTCAGCTCGGGAACGGACTGGGCGTGGCGGCCGAGGGCGAGTTCGGCCTCGATCCGGTTCTGTACGGCGGCGATCCGGGCCTCTTCCAGACGCGGCAGTTCGGCCTCGGCGAGACGGCCGGTGACATCGGAGAGCGCGGGGCCGTGCCACAGGGCGAGCGCGGCGGTCAGCCGGTCGGCGGCGGTGGCGTAGTGGCCTGAGGTCAGCGCGGTACGGCCCTGTTCGGACAGCCGCCGGAACTCGTCCCAGTCGTAGCGGGCACCGCCCACGTCCATCGCGTAGCCGTTGCCCCGGCGTTCGGTGCGCAGCCAGGGGCCGCAGCGCTTCCGCAGCCGGGAGACATAGGTGTAGAGCTGCGCGGTGCGGGTCGGCGGCGGGGTGGGGCCCCACAGCAGCTCGCTGAGCCGGTCGTCGGAGAGGACCCGGCCGCCGGAGAGCAGCAGGGCGGCGAGGACGGTGCGCTGTTTGGCCCCGTCGACCGGTACCGCCGTGCCGCCGACCCGGACCCGCACCGGACCGAGGATCCGGAACTCCACGTGCGGCGGGCGCTCTTGACCATCACATTCCAGCCGCAAAGCTGCACTCCTCCAGGCTTGAGCCTGTCAGCATCCTGACAGCTCGCTGAGTCTGACGGCCGCGTCGATCGTGTCGCATCCGTGCTCCTGCCCGGGGTGCCGGGTGAGCCTGCTGACCGGCCCGGAGAGCGACACCGCGGCGATCACCCGGCCGCCGGGGCCGCGGACGGGTGCGGAGACGGTGGCCATGGCGGGCTCCCAGCCGCCGAAGCTCTGGGCCCAGCCGCGGCGGCGGACCCCGCAGAGCATGCCCGCGCCGAACCGGGCGCCGCGCAGCCCCTCGTACAGCAGCTCGGGCTCCTCCCAGGCCAGCAGCACCTGGGCGACCGCCCCGGACTTCAGCGGAAAGGCGCTGCCGACCGGCACGGTGTCGGCCCCGGTGCCGTGCGCCTCGGCGGCGGCCACGCAGACCCGCAGCTCGCCGCGGCGGCGGTAGAGCCGGGCGCTGGCGCCGGTACGGTCGCGCAGGGCGGTGAGTACGGGTTCGGCGGCGAGCAACAGCCGGTCGTGGCGTGCCTCGACGACCATGTCGCCCAGGCGCGGGCCGAGCGCGAACCGCCCGTCGGGGTCCCGGGCGACCAGCCGCAGCCGCTCCAGGGCGAGGGCGAGCCGGTGCACGGTGGGCCGTTTGAGGCCGGTGGCGGAGACCAGCGTGGCCAGGGTGGCCGGACCGCTCTCCAACACCCCCAGCAGCAGCGACGCCTTGTCGAGTACGCCGACGCCGCTCTCCAGCCGGGGCGGGCCGGGGTGGGCAGGACCGGCCGCCCGCCGCGCCGCCGGGTCCGCTGTGGTGGTCATCGTCAAGGTGGCCATGGCAGTTGTCCTCAGCCGAGGTGGGCGGTCAGCGCGCGGAGGACGGCCGCCCGCTGCTGTACCAGGTAGAAGTGGTCGCCGGGCAGCACCGTGAGGTCGAACCCGGCGGGTGCCACCGCGGCCCAGGCCCGCAGGTCGGCCACGCTGACGCGGGGGTCGCGGTCGCCGACGAGGCCGGTGACGGGGCAGCCGACCGGGAGCGGAGGGCGCGGTCCGTAGGTGCCGACGGCCTTGAAGTCGGCCCGGAGCGCGGGCAGTACGAGCTCACGCAGCTCGGCGTCGGCCAGCAGCGCGGCCTCGGTGCCGCCGATCCGGTGGACCTCCTCCAGCAGGGCGCGGTCGCCACGGAGGTAGGTGTCCTTGGGGGTGACCTGGTGGGGTGCCTTACGGGCGGAGACCACCAGCGCGGCCGGCCGTACGCCGTACCGGCTCTCCAGCCGCAGCGCCACCTCGTAGCCGACCGAGGAGCCCATGCTGTGGCCGAAGAGGGTCAGCGGGGTGTCGGCGAACGGCTGGAGCGCGGCGCTGATTTCGTCGGCGAGCCGCTCGACGCTGTCGATGGCCGGTTCCTCCAGCCGCTCCTGGCGGCCGGGGTAGCGGGTGGTGAGGAGCTCCACCCCGGCGGGCAGCGCACCGTCGGCGACGGCCCGTCCCCAGCTGTGGAAGAAGCCCGCCGAGCCGCCCGCGTGGGGCAGACAGACCAGCCGACCGCGGACCGCCCCGGCCGGGGCGTACCTGCGGAACCATCTGCTCTCGATACCGACGGCCATCGTCTGCTCGCCTCCCCGCGCGGGAAATCCGTGATTCACCCTACGGACCGGACAGCCCGGATTCCCCTGGTCTTTTCTAGCGGCGTGACTCGGTGTCCGGCAACGCGGCTTCATGAACCTGCCATGGGGTTGCGGGAAATCAAGAATGCCGTTCATCTTCGGCTGCCGGGGGATTGCGAGAGCAAAAGCCCCAGTTCGGCGGCGCGAACTCCGGCCTGAAAACGGGAGGTGGCACCTAAAAGTGCCATTATCTCGGCCACATATCTTCGGTAGGTACGGACCGACATGGACAGTTCACGGGCGGCGACATCGTCGGTGATCCCGGCGCGCAGCCGCTCCAGGATCTGCTGGGCGATCTCGGTGCGGGCCTTGTCGCCGAAGTCGATACGGTCCGAGACCACCACGGCGTTGCGCCAGACTCCGTCGAAGAGGGCGAGCAGCGGCCGGATCACCCCGCCGGAGCGGATGACCGAGGCCCGGCGGCCGACCGCGGAATCGGCGCAGACCAGGGCGTGTTCATCGTCGGCGATCACAGCGGCCAGGGCGGGGATACGGGCGACCCGGGTCTCCACCCGCGGCTCGGCGACATGGCCGGTGACGAATGGCCAGTCGAGGGTGGCCGGGGTGCACAGCAGCCGCACCGCCAGCCCCTCGTGGCCGTCGGCGGCCAGCAGCGCGGTGAGGGCCTGGTGGACGGCGCGGGAATAGCCGGGCTCGGTGGCCAGCACCACATCAACGCGCGTAGTGGCGTCGGCGACCAGTTGTGCCGCGATGTCCACCGCGGTCTCCTGCGCCTCGATGACGGCGACCGTGGCGCCCTGATGCATCCGGTCACGGCGGCGTACGACGGTGGATGCCAGCAGCGCGCTGACTTCCAGGAGTTCCTGCTCGAATTCATCGCCGACATCGACCGAATCCAGACCGATTTCCGATCGACTGGTGCCGGGCGCCCGTTCGGGCATCACCGATGACACACCACTCACCCCCGTGTGAGTTTTCCGTTCAGCGGACGGTGCCGCCGATCCCCTCTGAAGCTCTGTGTCCCCCCGCGCCGGTGCGGCGCCTCAGTCGTTCGACGACAGCAGTCCCAGCTCGACGGCCCGCACCCCGGCCTGGAACCGGGAGCTCGCGCCGAGGCCACGCATGATCTCGGCGACATGACGGCGGTAGGTGCGCAGTGACACCTCGACCTCCCGGGCCGCCACATCGTCGGTGTAGCCCTGGCACAGCCGCTCCAGGATGCGGCGGGCGGAGTCGGTCCGCAGCCGCTCGCTGATCCACTCGTGCTCGGCGGGCTGTACGGCGCCGCCCCAGGCCCCCGCGAACAGCAGGTCCAGCGCCCGGACCAGGGCCGGGTCCTCGATGACCGAGACCACTTCCTCACCGCCGCGCTCCAGCCGGGAGCGCACCATGGCGACCCGGCCGTCCACGATCAGGGTCTCGGCCACGGCCTCGGTGACCCGCAACTGCACATGGGCCCCGCCGCGTTCGGCGACCGACCGTACGGCGGACTCCGTCAGCGATTCGGGGGTGCACAGCAGCCGGGCGGGAATGCGCTTGCGGCCGCTCAGGCTGAGCCGCCCGACGGCGGCGCCGACCGCCTTCGCACGGTCGCCGCCCTCCGGCAGGGCCACGCTGACCCCGTGCCGGGCCTGGCTGATGAGCACCTCGATGGCATTGGCGATCACCGCTTCGTCGCGCTCGAGGGTGACGATGGAGTTCCGGGCAGCCGTGCGACGATGCAGATTCACCGTTGACTCGATCAACTCGCGGGCCTGGAGCAGCGCTTCTTCCACGCTGTCGGCCGTTCTCGAGGAATCGGATGCCTTCGATGGACCTGTCATGCCTACCCCCGAGACGTTTCGACGAACAGCGCTGCCCACGGCATGTCGATCGACCAGGGACCCGGAAGTTGACCCTTAAATGTATTGCTGGTGACCAGGGTCCGACCTAACGGGAATCGCCTGAGCATCCGAGCGGAACTCCGTGAACGGGAAATGCTGCGAAGCACGGAACACTTCACCAAGCGGCTCCCGGCCGAGGTTAGTTTGAGCGGTGTACGGCAGTCAACGCGCCGGTAATGGTCAAGAGTTGGCAAAGTCCACTTCTTATGGGTCACCTCCCGTCCATGCCGACGGCGGCACGTCAACCGTGTCAGCAACTTACGCCACCCAACCGGAAAGTCCTCCCCATTTCGCCCCACGTTGCTCACCCTACGCATAGCTCTCGCAACCTTCGGCTATCATCACGGCTCTCTCTGTCCTCTTGCTGCCACCTCCGGAGCAATAGCGGGATCAACCCCGCGGTAAAGTCCGGCCACCGCGCAATTGCGCTGGTCTTCCCTCGGATGCGGAATACAGGAATCTATACATCCGTCCTCCGAAGTTTTTTATCCTTCGTTGCCCAGCGTCCACCAGCGCGTGGCCCGCACTTCACCGGCGGCCTCCGCCAGCACCTCCGGCCGTACCGGGGCGTCCACGTTCAACGCCACCACCGCGGCACCGCCCGGTGCCGTCCTGGCCAGCCGCATCGCGGCGATGTTCACCCCCGCCGCGCCCAGCGCCGCGGCGAGCGCGCCGAGCGCTCCGGTCCGGTCCGGGCAGCGGACGAACACCGCCTCCCCGGCCAGCGGGAAGTCGATCGGCAGCCCGAAGATCTCCACCAGCCGTGCCCGGCCGCCCGGTTCGGTGAGCGTGCCGGTCACCGACGCCTCCTCGCCGTCGGGGAAGACCGCCCGCACCGTGACCGCCGAGGAGAAGCCCAGCGCGTCCCGGCCGGTGGTGGCGACCGCCTCCAGACCTCGGTCGGCGGCCAGCTCCGGGGCGTTCACATAGGACACCCCGCCCTCCACCGGACCGGTCAACGCGCCCTTGAGCAGGCCCAGTTCCAGCACCCGTACGTCATGGGAGGCGATCTCGCCGCGCGCCACCGCCTCCCAGCGGCCCGGCAGCCGTCCGGTGGCCGCGACCAGCAGCCCGGCCAGCCGCTCGGTCAGCACCAGCCATGGCGCCAGCCCGGGCGCCACCGCCCCGGCCCGGACGTTGACCGCCTCCGGCAGCAGATCACCGGCCAGCGCCCGCCGCACCGAGGCGGCCACCGACACCCCGGCCCGCTCCTGGGCCTCGGCGGTGCCCGCCCCCAGATGCGGGGTGACCACCACCGAGTCCAGCTCGAACAGCGGTGACTCGACGCACGGTTCGGCGGCGAACACATCGATACCCGCGGCGGCCACCCGCCCCTCCTTGAGCGCCGCGTACAGCTCGGCCTCGTCCACGATGCCGCCGCGGGCCGCGTTGACGATCCGCACCCCCGGCCTGACCCGGTGCAGCGCCTCGAACCCCAGCAGTCCGGCGGTCTCCGGGGTGCGGGGCAGATGCACCGAGATCAGCTCGGACCGTTCCAGCAGTTCGTCCAGCGGCACCAGCCGTACCCCTTCCTGGGCCGCGTGGGCGGGCTGGACATACGGGTCGTAGGCGATGACGTCCATGTCGAACGCCCGCATCCGCCGGGCCACCAGCGTGCCGATCCGGCCCAGCCCGAGCAGCCCGAGCGTCTTGCCCGCCAGCTCCACCCCCGAGAAGCGGGAGCGCTGCCACCGGCCGGACTTGAGCGCCGCGTCGGCCTGCGGGATATGCCGGGCCACCGCCACCAGCAGCCCCACCGTCAGCTCCGCGGCGCTCACCACGTTCGAGGTGGGGGCGTTGACCACCATCACCCCGGCCGCGGAGGCCGCCGCCACATCCACATTGTCCAGCCCCACCCCGGCCCGGCCGATCACCCGCAGCCGGTCCGCCGCGGCCAGCGCCTCGGTGTCCATCCGGGTGGCGCTGCGGATCAGCACCGCGTCCGCCCCGGGCAGGGCGGCGAGCAGCGCCGCGCGGTCGGCCCCGGCGCAGTGGCGCACCTCCACCCCGGGGCCGAGCGCGTCCACGGTGGCGGGCGACAGCTCCTCGGCGATCAGTACGACGGGCCGACGGACCATCGGACCCGGACCGGCGGGCTCGTCCATGGCATGCCTCCTCGGACAACTCCTGGAAATCACTGGGACCTTCGGGACCTGGGGCGGGGCAGGCTCAGCCGACGCCCGCGACCAGCCGCCCGGACCGCGGCCGCACCGGCTCCACCCGCGGCTCCGGCGGCGCGCTCTCACCGTCCACGGGGGCGTAGTGCTCGGCCACCCACTCCGGGTCGTACACCGAGTCGAGGTAGCGGTCGCCCTGGTCGGGCGCGATGGCCACCGCGGTGAGCCGTTCACCGCCCGGCCGCGCCGCCAGCCAGCGCCGGGCGCCGCTCACCACCGTGCCGGTCGAGCCGCCGAAGAGGAAACCGCGGCGGGCCATCGTGCGGCAGGTCTCGATCGTCTCCCGCTCCTCCACCAGCACCACGTCGTCGACCAGTTCGGTGTCCAGCAGCGGCGGCCGCACCCCGGCGCCGAGCCCCGGGATCAGCCGCCGCGCGGGCGGTCCGCCGAAGGTCACCGAGCCGACCGAGTCCACCGCGACCACCGTGACCGAGCGGCGGTGCTCCCAGAACCAGCGGGCGCAGCCCATCAGGGTGCCGGTGGTGCCCGCGCCGACGAACACCACGTCCAGCTCGGGGAACTGGGCGGCGATGGCCGGGGCGGTGCTGCGGTAGTGGGCCGACCAGTTGTGCGGATTGGTGTACTGGTTGAGCCACACATAGCGGGGGTCATAGGCGACCAGCCGCCGCACGTAGTCCATCCGGGCGCCGAGCAGTCCACGGGTCTTGTCCGGTCGGCTGATGGTGAGCACCTGTGCGCCGAAGGACTGCATCTGGCGGCGGCTCGCGGGGTTGCAGCGCGAGTCCGTGACACACAGGAAGCCATAGCCCCGGCTGGCCGCGATCATGCTGAGCGCGATGCCGAGGTTGCCGGAGGAGGACTCGACGAGGACCGAACCCGGGGTCAGCACCCCGTCGCGTTCGGCGGCGAGCACCATCTCCCGGGCGGCCTTCAGCTTCACCGATCCCGCGAAGTTGAAGCTCTCGCACTTGAGGAAGACAGGGATGTCGCACACCGCGGCGAGATCCACATAGAGGTCCTCCATGTTGATCTCGTGCGGGGCTTGGATTACGGGCACTTCATCACCGCGATTCGTTGGGTACGCCGCTGTCCGGCGCTTACGAGCCGGCCCGCCCGTAGCGGCTGAGCTCGTGGAAGAAACCGTCCACGACCGAGAGTTCGCCCGCGCGGGCCAGCCGGTCGTGGACGAAGCGGCCGAGCGCGATGTCGAGCACGCCCAGGCCGAACGGGGAGAACACCAGCGGACGGTCGGCGGGCAGCTCCACCCGGCCCTCCAGCACGTCGTACAGGGTCCCGGCGATGAAGTCCCGGTTGCCGGTGAGCTGTTCCACCAGATGCGGGGAGGTGTCCGCCTTCAGGCAGTGGTCCACATCGTCGACCACATTGGTGGCGCCGAGCAGGATCTCGGGGGCCAGGTCGCGCAGCGACACATGGAGCACCAGCGGGTTGTGCGCGAACCAGGCCGGGTCGTGGATATGCGGGGCGCCCGCCACCGTCGCGAACACCACCAGGTCGCTGGCCTCGATCAGCTCGCGCGCGGAGCCGTGCACCACCGACGGGGCGGCGCCGGGGCCCGAGCCGAGGTATCCGGCGAAGCCCTGGGCGTGCTGGTCGGACAGGTCGAAGACGCCGACCTCGTCGAAGCTCCAGCCGGTCGCCACCAGATAGGTGTGGATGTAGCGGGCGATCAGCCCGGTGCCGATGAAGCCGATCCGCCGGGGACGGTCACCCCGGGTGAGCTTGTCGGCGGCCAGCGCCGCCGAGGCCGCGGTGCGCGCCGCGGAGATGATCGAGGACTCCAGACAGGCGAACGGATAGCCGGTGTCGTGGTCGTTGAGGATCAGCACGGCCGAGGCGCGCGGAATGCCCGCCGCCACGTTCTCCGGGAAGCTGGAGATCCACTTCAGTCCGTCGGTGGGCCGCTCACCGCCGACCGAGGCGGGCAGCGCGATGATCCGCGAGCTGGGCCGGTCGGGGAAGCGCAGGAAGTACGACGGCGGGTTGACGGTCCGCTGCTCGCCGTGCAGCCGGTAGACCTCCTCGACCAGGTTCAGGACCTGCTTCTCGTGGCCCGAGAGCACGTGGTCCACCTGGGCTCCGGAGATGACGGCGAAGGGCGGCACGCCGGACTGCGGGGACATGTGGGGCTCCATCCATGACGTCGGTGGTGGTGGCGGGGGTGGCCGGTGGTGCGGGCCGGGCTCAGACCGGGTCGGGGAGGAGCACCGGATCGCCGAGCACCACGGCGATCTCGCGCTCCCCCTCGAAGGGTTCGCGGCTGTGCGCCATCCGCAGGTTGTCCACGACCATCAGATCCCCGGCCTGCCAGGGCTCCCGGCGGGTGTGCTTCTCGTAGACGGCGTTGATGGCCAGCACGGTGTCCTCGGCGATGGCGCCGCCGTCCCCGTAACGGCTGTTGAACGGCAGCCCGTCGGCGCCGAACTCGAAGGTCAGGTACTCGCGGATGACCGGGTCCAGCGTCCATTCGTTGAGGAACGCGATCTGGTTGAACCAGCCGCGGCGGCCGTCGGCGGGATGGCGCAGTACGGCGGCCGAGCGCTGACGGGTGCGCAGATCGCCGCCCGGCCGCCACTCGGTCTCGATACCGCGGTCGGCGCAGTACGCGTCGATGGCCTCGCGGGACGCGGCGCCGAAGGACTCCTCCCGGCCCACGCCCACGGTGTCGGTGTAACTGCGGTCCAGCCGCCAGCCGGTCCGCTCGAACCGCTCGACCAGCGCCGGGTCCAGCGCCGCCAGCACCGTCCGGGAGTCGGCCACCCCGGTGATCCCGCCGGAGGCGGGGGGCCGCAGACAGCCGAAGAGCAGGGTGGCGGGCACCTCGCGGCGGTAGCTCAGCTCGTGGTGCATACACATCGGCTGGTCCGGCGGCCACTCCGAGGAGGAGTACACCCCGTCGGCGAGGCGCCGCCGGGTGGCGAACCCCTCCCGCTCGGCCATCACCTGGTCCAGCAGTTCCTCACCGACCCTGCCCACCGCGGCCGCGTCGGCGAGGCCGAGCCCGCGCACCAGCACCGCACCGTGTTCGGCCACGGCGGCGCGCAGGGCGGTGCGGTGGGCGGCGGCCCAGGCGGCGGGGTCGGCGGGCGGCGGACCGTCGAGCCGGAGGACGGCGGGGCGGTCGGCCAGGACCTCCGCCGGGGGAAGCCCCGCCGAGGGAAGCCCGGTCGGGGAAGGGTGCACAGCCATCGTCGGGATGTCCTCACGTCTCGGGGGCGGCGTCGATCAGGGCGGCCAGCTCGGCCAGTACGGGGACGCGGTGGATCTCCTTGAGCGTGAACCGGCGCTCCATGAGGACGATCAGCCGCACCGCGGAGAGCGAGGTACCGCCCCGGTCGAAGAAGTTCTCGGCGCGCCCGATCTCCTCGGCGGGCACCTTCAGCACCTCGGCCCAGGCCCGTGCCAGCAGCCGTTCGGTGGCGGTGCGCGGGGGCTCGTGGCCGGTGCCGGTGGCGCCGCCGCTGTCCTCGAGTTCGGCGGCCAGCGCGCGCAGCGCCTTCTTGTCGATCTTGCCGTTGCCGGTGAGCGGCAGCGGCTCCAGCCGTTCGATCCGGCGCGGCACCATATAGCCGGGCAGCACCTGCTCCAGCTGTTTGCGCAGGACGTCGGCGGGTTCGGCGGAGCCGGACTGGAAGGCCACCAGCTGCTTTCCGGCGTCCGGGGTCTCGATGACCACCACCGCCCCGTCCCGTACCCCGGGGAGCCTCAGCAGCTGGTTCTCGATCTCGCCGATCTCGATCCGGAAGCCCCGGATCTTGACCTGGGCGTCCCGGCGGCCGAGGAACTCCAGCTTGCCGTCGGGCAGCCAGCGGCCGAAGTCACCGGAGCGGTAGAGCCGCCGGTCCGGCCGGTGGGGATCGGTGGTGAACGCCTGGGCGGTGCGCTCGGGGTCGTTGACATAGCCGCGGCCCACACAGATCCCGGAGAACACGATCTCGCCGGGGGCGCCGAGCGGCACCGGCCGGAGCTGTTCGTCCACCACGTACACGGTGACGTTGCCGACCGGCGGGCCCAGCGGTACGGAGTCCCGTTCGGGCACCTCCGTCATCACCTCGTGGTTGGTGTCGTCGCTGGTCTCCGTCAGCCCGTAGGCGTTCATCAGGGCGATCCGCGGGAAGCGGGCGAACCAGCGGACGGCCAGTTCCTTCTTCAGCGCCTCACCGGTCACGGAGACACAGCGCAGCGCGGGAAGTTCACGCGGTCTGCTCTCCAGCCGGGACAGCACCACCTCGAGATAGGAGGGCACCGCCTGGACCACCGCGACCTCGCCGCGCTCGAGGGTGTCGAGATAGCGGTCGACGTCGAGGACGGCGTCCTGTTCGACGATGAGCGTGCGCCCGCCCACCACCAGCGCCGCCACCAGCTGCCACAGCGAGATGTCGAAGGACTGCGGGGCGGTCTGCGCCACCACCTGTCCCTCGGTGATCGACTGGTCGTCGATCTTGGCGTAGAGGTGGTTGACGAAGCCGCCGTGTTCACACATCGCGCCCTTGGGCTCACCGGTGGAGCCCGAGGTGAAGTAGAGATAGGCCAGCCGGTCGGGGCCGATGTCCAGCCCCGGGTCGGTGTCCGGGTGCCCCTCGGCGCAGGCGTCCCGCACCGTCAGCAGCTCCACGCCTTCGGGCGCGGCCCGCCGGAGATGGCCGGGGCCGCCGGGCTCGGTGAGCACCAGCCGGCATCCGGCGCGGACCAGGGTGCGGTGCATCCGGTCGGCGGGCGCGGCCGGTTCGACGGGCAGATACCCGGCCCCGGCCTTGAACACCCCGATGACCGCGGCCATCCAGTCGAGGTTCCGCTCGGTGACCACGGCGACCACGGCCTCCTCGCCGAGGCCGCGGGCGAGCACCGCGTGGGCGATCCGGTTGGCGCGCGCGTTGAGTTCGGCGTAGGTCAGGCTCGCTCCGGCGTGCACGGCGGCGATGTCCCCGGGGCGGAGGGCCACCTGCTCCTCGAACAGCTCGTGGAACCGCCGGTCGGGCAGGGCGCGTTCGGGCCCGGACATCCCGGTGAGCTGGTGGCGCAGCTCCTCCACGGAGAGCAGGGTGCGGGCCCGGCAGGGTGCGTCGGGCTCGGTGGCCAGCCGCTCCAGCGCGGTCAGGTAGTAGCCCGCGATCCGTTCGGCGGCGGCGGTGTCCAGCACCCCGGCGCGGTGGCGCAGCCGCAGCTCGGCGCCGCCGGGTGCGAGGTGGAGGGAGACGGTGAGCACCACCGGGGACCCCTCGGCGGGGGTGAACCGGCCGCCGCTGAGGTCGAGCACCGTCTCGTACGGCGCCTCGTCCGGCCGGGGCGCGGCGGAGTTCCGCAGGAGCTGGCGCCAGCTCTCGTCACCGGCGGCGACCCGCACCCCGATCGGGGCGGTCTCGCCCAGTGCCACCCAGCCGGTGGTGAGCTCCTGTTCGCCGCTGAGCGCGCCGAGCACCGCGGTGTGCGCGGCCAGGGCCGCGGCCTGCCAGCCGCAGCCGGTGCGCCGGGCCCGCAGCCGTACGGCGGCCAAGAGCCGCGCCGGGAGCGGCCGGGAGGTCTCGGCGGTGCGTACGGCGGCCGGGCCGGTCTCCAGCGACCAGCGGGGGACGGTCCGCCCGGGTTCGGCGCTCATGACGGGGTCCTCTCCAGCCGGTCGTCGGCGGCGGCGGCCCGGGCGGTGGCGAAGGGGGCGTCCGAGACGCCGTCCCACGCGGTGCCGCGCACCGCCGCCACGAACGCCGAGACCCGCTCGGCGCCCCAGAACCCCTCCCGCCCGTGCACGAAGTACGGCACCCCGAAGGCGTCGTCCTGGTACGCGGCGGCCAGGCAGGCCACGCCCTTGGCGCGCAGCCGTTCATCGTCCACGGCGTCGGCGATGCCCGGGTCCAGGCCCAGTTCACCGGCGATGAGGGTGATGGTGGCCCGGTCCGCCAGATCCAGCCCGCGGTTCCAGCGGGCCCGGTAGGCGGCGGCCACGAACTCCCTGCCGCGGCCCGCCTCCTCGGCCGCCAGATAGGCCAGATGCGACACCTCCCAGTGCGGCGCCCGGTCCACCGGCCAGGTCACCTGCCAGCCGCGGGCGTGGGCCCAGCGGCGGGCGTCGCGCAGGATGTAGAAGTTCTTGGCCCGCGACATGGGGACCACGGGCAGGGTGATGCCCTCGTCGGCGAGCAGCTTCTCGGACGCGGCGTCGGGCTCCCAGTACGGGATCCACCGGATGGTGTCCAGGACGTCCGGGTAGCGCTCGCTCAGATCCCGGTAGGCGAACCACGAGTACGGGCTGCGCAGCGAGAAGTACCAGCGGGGCTGTTTGTCACGGCGGCTCACAGCACGATCCCCCCGTCGATGTGGACCACGGATCCGGTGATGTATCCGGCGCGCTCCCCGGCCAGGAAGGCCACCAGGTCGGCGACCTCCTCCGGGGCGCCCATCCGGCCGAGCGTCACGCCCGCGAGCGCCTTGTCGCGCGCGGTGCCGTCGACGGCCGCCACCATGTCGGTGTCGATGAAGCCGGGCGCCACGACGTTGACGCGTACGCCGTAGCGGCCGATCTCCTTGGCCAGCGAACGGGAGAAGCCGATGATCCCGGCCTTGGATGCGGCGTAGTTGGTCTGGCTGGCGTTGCCGTGCACCCCGGCCACCGAGGAGATGTTGACCAGGGCGCCGGAGCGCCGCTTCATCATGGAGAAGGCGACCGAGCGGCAGACGTGGAACACCCCGTCGAGATTGGTGCCGACCACCGAGCGCCAGTCGTCGTCGCTCATCATCACCATCGCCTTGTCGCGGGTGATCCCGGCGGAGGTGACACCGACCTGGACCGGGCCCAACTCCCGTTCGGCGCGCGCCACCCAGGCCCGTACGGCGTCCGGGTCGCAGACGTCCACCCGCTCGGCCAGCACCCGGGCGCCCAGCGCCTCGGCCTCCTTGGCGAGGAGTTCGGCGGCCTCGGGCCGGGAGTGGTAGCAGAAGGCGACGTCATAGCCGTCCTCGGCCAGCCGCAGCACCGTGGCCCGCCCGATACCGCGTGACCCGCCGCTGATCAGCGCCACCGGCCGGTCCCCGGCCGGGTCTTGTACGTCCTGTGTCATGAAGTCGCCTCCTTCAGCGCGCCGGCCGGCCGGAAGGCCATCACCATGCGCGCCACGGACATCACCGGGCGGGCGCCGCAGCGGCTCTCACCCTCGAAGATCACCGAGTCGCCGAGCGAACGGGCCACGGTGACGCGGTGCTCGATCAGCTCGCCGGGGTGGACCGGACTGTGGAACTCCGCGTCGGCGACCGAGCCGAACAGCATCACCTGGCCGCGGGTCCCGGCGTCGTCGGCCGAGGCCAGCAGCCCGGCGGTCTGCCCCCAGGACTCGATCACCAGCGAGGACGGATAGGCCAGGCCGGTGCCGGGGGTGAGCCCCGCGTACCAGGGCTCGTTGAGGGTCACGGCCTTGACCGCCGTCACCCGCTGCCCGGGCACCAGC
This sequence comes from Streptomyces sp. NPDC048636, assembly GCF_040650655.1. Classification (NCBI taxonomy): domain Bacteria; kingdom Bacillati; phylum Actinomycetota; class Actinomycetes; order Kitasatosporales; family Streptomycetaceae; genus Streptomyces; species Streptomyces sp. NPDC048636. The sequence continues at coordinate 310,695 of NZ_JBEZHR010000003.1, forward strand.
TCCAGCACCCGGTCCACCAGCAGCATCGGATAGCGGTGCGGCAGCAGCCCGGCCACCGCGGGCCCGTCGGGGGCGGTCTCGGCGCCGTCCGCGGGCCGGTAGCGCAGCCGTACGGAGGCGGCGTCACCGCGTGGGGTCACGGCGGTGGCCGCACAGCGCCAGCCGTCGTCGCGGCGGCGCCAGGTCAGCTCGAGGTCGAGCAGATCGCCCGGGTAGACCGCACCGCCGAACCGGGCCGAGTCCACGGCCGCCAGGGCGACCGGTTCGGGGGCGGTGGCGAGCGCCGCGCGGTGGGCGCACTCCACCACACAGACACCGGGGAAGATCGGGAAGTCGGGGTAGTGGCCCGCGAACACCGGCTCGGCGGCGTCGATACGGACCTGTGCCGCCGCCTTTCCGCCGTCCGGAGGCGCCACGACCCGTACCCCGGCGGCCACCGGGCTCACGCCGTGCATACCACTCATGCCGCGCACGCCGTTCACACCGCTCATGCCGTTCACACCGCTCGTGCCGCTCATGCCGCTCATGCCGCCACCAGCCGCAGCACGGCACAGGCCAGCGAACCGTCCCGGTCCGCGGAGGTCACCACCGCGAGCCGCCCGGCAGCCTCGTCCGACAGCGCCGCGGTGGCCAGCAGGAAGGCGATCTGGAAGGTGGCGGAGGCGGCCGAGACATCGCCGAGCCGCCCCACCGACGGCACCCGCGCGACCGCCTCGGCACCGAACAGCGCGGTCAGCGCGTCGCGTTCATCCCGGCCGAGCCGCCCATGGGCGTCACCGGGACTCGCGGCCCAGACGTCCCGGGGCCGGGCGCCCGCCGCCTCCAGCGCGGAGGCCACACACGCCTCCAGCACCGGCCGCACCCGGTCGCCGGTGGCCACCCGGGTGCGTACGGAGAGGATCTCGGCGAGCGGCGGACGGCCGGGGCTGACCGCGTCCGGCCGCTGCACCAGCAGCACCGCCGCGCCCTCGCCCAGCGCCACGTCCGGCTCCCCGCGGCTGTGCCGCTCCAGCCAGTAGCGGGCCCGGGAGTACTCCTCGGCCGCCGCGCACAGCACCGATCCGGCCCGGCCCGACGCCAGCAGCCGGGCCGAGTAGTGGAGGGCGGCGAGCCCGGCCGTACGGCCCCCGGCGAGCGTGGTGTTGGGGCCCCTGATCCCGTACCAGATGGAGCACTGCCCGGCCGCGCAGTTCATCACCGCGTTGGGCATCACGGCGGGGTCCACGTCGAACGGCGCGTCGCCCTCCAGGGAGGTGCGGGTGAAGTCCATCATCGACTCCGCGCTTCCGGTCGTGGTGCCGAGCACCAGACCGGCCCGCTCCCCGGTCTCCCGCTCCCGGTCCGCCGCCGGCTGGTCCAGCAGCCCGCCGACCGCGCTGACCGCGAGAGCGGTCACCCGGTCCATGGAGCGGGTGCCCTTCTTGCCGAGCACCTGGCGGGTCTCGAAACCGGGCACCAGATGGGCCGTTCCGGCGGGCACCCGCCAGCGCCCGGTGTCCACCGGCGCACCGGTCGGGCGGCCCGAGCGGACCCCGTCCAGCAGCGCGGACGCGCCCAGCCCGTACGGGGAGACCGCCGACCACGCGGAGATCACCGGCGGCGCGGCCACCGGGACGGGGGCGCTCATGCCGCCGCTCGCTTCGGGCTGCCGAGGGCCGCCACGGTGGCCTCGTCGAGGGTGGCCATCGCCCACTGGTTGGGGGCGTGTTCGCGGAGATAGCCATGGGTGATGGTGCCGGTGGCGGTGTGCACGAGCTCCCCGCCCCGGATGACGTAGCAGTCCATCCGGGCCGTGTAGAGCAGGCTCTTGAAGACGTCCTCGACGGTGTAGACGGTGTAGAGCTCCTCCTCCATCACCGTCTCGTCCAGCAGCCGGATCCGGGACTGGGTGACGACCGGGATCCAGCCGCGCGAGTCCAGCACATGTTTGATGGGCAGCCCCCGGTCGGCGAGGAACAGGTCCTCGGCCTCCTCCATCACCCGCAGGAAGCCGGACATCTGCACCCGCTCGTTGAAGTGGCAGTAGAAGTACGGCATCCGCCAGCGCCAGCCGAACGCGTTCTCCTCGCCGATCAGCTGGGCCAGTACGGGATCGGTGGTGCCGGTGGTGCCCCGGCCCTCGGCGAAACCGCCGTACGGCCGCGGGACGGCGGCCAGTTCACGGCGGTCACCGGTGCCCAGGCGCGGTACGGCGAACCGGTCGAGCCCGGCGGGGTACGCGGCGGTCGGGGCGATATGGCCGTCGACGCGCAGCGCCACCCGCACCGTGGAGCTCGCGCACTTCACCCGCTTGCCGTCGCGCTGGACGAACTGACCCACGGTGAAGGTGAATTCGGACGCGCCGTCCTTGGTGGCGGGCACCACCTCCGCTTCCACCTCGTCGTCCACGGCGAGCAGCGCACCGAGCCGGGAGCGCAGCTCCACCACCTCGAAGCCGAGGCCGTAGCGCCGGTACAGCTCGCCCACCGGGAGCCCGGCCGTGCGGAAGTGGTGCAGTACGGCCGCCTCGGCGACGTAGTTGATGTGCTTGAAGCCGATGGCGTAGCTGATGTTGTTGCCTTCGAACACCGGCCGCAGCCGTACGGTGGTCGGGGCGTCCAGCAGGGCCGACACGGCCGGATCTGACACCGGGCCCATCGCAGTCTCCTTCGGTTCCAGGGGTCGTTTCCGGATTCAGGTGCCGACGGGGTGCGCGCCGCTGTCGCTCCGGGCGGGCTGGGCGAGTCCGTCGAGGAAGTCATGGACGGCGCCGGTGAACCACCCGGGGCCCTCCAGCATCGGGAAGTGGCCGCCGCCGGGCCGGATCCGCGCCCGGCCGCGCGGCAGCGCGGCGGCGAGCGTCCGGGCCTCGGCGACATCGGCGGTGGCGTCCTGGTCACCGCCGATGACCAGGCACGGGGTGCCGATGGCGGGCACCGGGATCAGCGGTGTGCCCAGATAGGCGTCCAGGAAGCGCAGCCAGCCGTACGGGCCGACGAACTCGCAGAGCCGCTGGGCGATATCGGCCCGCAGACTCCGCTCGATCGGCCGGTCGCCGGACTGGAGCCGGACGCCTTCGGCCATGGTGGCGGGGAAGGACGCCAGCAGCGGCGCGATCATGGACCAGGGGAAGTCGTCCGCCGACGGCCGGTAGAACGGGTTCACCAGCACCGCACCGGCCATCCCCGGCGGCTCCCCGGCCGCCGCGCGGCGGCCGAGCAGCTCCAGCAGCGGTATCGAGGCGAAGGAGTGGGCGACCACCAGATCGGCGCCGCCGGGCACCGCCGCGAGCGCGTCGGCCAGCAGCGCGGCCACATCCCGCTCATGCCGCCAGCGGAGGATCCCCGCGCCGCTCCAGGGGAGTTCGGGAGCGTGGATCTCCACATCGGGGCGCCAGTGGGCGGCGGTGGCGGACCAGATGGCACCGGTGTTGCCCAGTCCGTGCAGCAGGACGACTCGTTTCACGCCGGGCCCTCCAGGGGGAGGGTGACGGCCGGGGGGACGGCGGCGGCCACGGGGTGGGCGGCGGCCAGGGGTTGGGCTGCCGACGCGGGCCGGGCGGCGGCCACGGACCGGCCTACGGGTCCCACCGGGAGAAAGACCGTGCCGGTCGCCTCCGTACCGGCCCCGCCCAGCAGCGCGTACACCGGTCCGGTCCGGCCGGAGTCGGCCCAGCCGACGGCGGCCGCGCACTGGAGCAGCCCCAGCGCACCGGAGCACTCGCCCCAGCCGGTCAGTTCGGCCGTCGCGGCGCCGGACGGGACGAGCGCCGGATCGGGACACAGCCACAGCGCGTCACCCCCGTCCGTCACGGCCCCGGTCAACCGGGCCGCGGCGTCGGGGAGTTTCCCGGTACGCACGGTGGGGCCGAGCTTCAGCCGGGGCGCCGCGGCGCCCACCGCGTCCGTACGGCTGACCACCACGGCCGCGCCGCCGTCCACCACCGGACCGCCCATGAGCCGCCGGGTGACCTCGTTGTCCGGCTCCACCCCGATCACCACCATGTGATCGGCGCGCCCGGAGCGCAGCGTCAGCCCCGCCCAGCGCAGCGCGTCCAGACCGGAGGTGATGCCGTTGCACACCGTCAGGTTGGGGCCGCGCAGTCCGAAGCGGATCGCGGTCTCGGAGGCGATGATGTTGCTGGAGGCGTTGGGGGTGTCCATCGGGCTCAGCCCGCCGGTGGTCTCCCGGGCGATGGTCTCCACCGCCCGGCAGACGGTGTCGGCGTTGCCCAGGTTGGAGCTGACCACCACACCCACCCGGTCGCCGGGGACCCGGAGGCCGTCGGGGCCCAGCGGTCCGTCCGGGCCGAGCAGTCCGGCGTCGGTGAGCGCGGCGGTGGCCGCGCACAGTCCGAGCTGGGTGGCCCGGTCCGCGAAGCGCAGCCCCTTCTTGCCGATGAGGTCGGCGGGGCGCACCGGTGCGGCACCGGCCACCGCGCCGCGCGACAGTCCGGCCGGGTCGCTCACGCCGGGCAGCAGCACACCCGTACCCGTGATCGCCGTGCCCGTCATGCCGCACCCGCCACGATCGCGACGGCGTTGACGCCGCCGAAGCCGAACCCGTTGACCTGCGCGACCCGCACCGGGGTGGTGAGCGGGACATCGCGGACCAGCCGCAGCCCCGCGCCCTCCGGCAGCGGATCGGTGAGATGGGCGATCGGCGGCACCCGGCCGCTCGCCACCGAGGCCAGCGCCACGATCAGGCTCATCAGCCCGGCGGAGCCGGAGGTGTGGCCGGTCAGCGACTTGATACCGGTGAGGGCGGGGCGGGCGCCGCCGAACACCTCGGCCATCACCTCGGCCTCGGTCCGGTCGTTCAGCGGTGTTCCGGTGCCGTGCAGCACGACGAGGTCGATGTCCTCGGGACGGCTGCCCGCCGCCCGCTGCGCCCGCTCCACGGAGGCCCGGACCCCGTCCGCGTCCGGCGCGGTCTGGTGGTGGGCATCGCAGTTGACCGCCACCGAGCGCAGCCAGCCGCGCACCGGACGGTCCGCCACCGGCTCCCGGCGCAGCACCACGGCCGCGGCGCCCTCGCCGAGGATGGTGCCGCGGCGGGCGCGGTCGAAGGGGCGGACGACATCGGGCGGATCGAACTGCACCCGGTCGGCGAGGCCGAACATCGACTCCGTCACCGTGTCGCAGCCCGCCACGATCACCGTGTCGCTCTCCCCCTGCTCCAGCAGGTCCCAGCCGAGTGCGAGCGCGTAGAGCGAGGCCGAACAGGCGCCCGCGAAGGTGTGGGTGTCATACGCGCCGAAGCGGCGGCGCAGCGCCGGGCCGAAGTCGAGGTCCCCGGCGTCGAACGGCACGCCGTCGCGCCACCACAGCTCCAGCGAGCGCAGTTCCCGCAGTCCGGTGCCGACCAGCACCGGGACGTCACCGAGGTCGTCGGGGAGCCCGGCGTCGGCGGCGGCCTGGCGGACGGCCTCCAGCAGAAAGCGGGTGGCGCGGCCTGCTTCATCGCCGCCGTCCGCGCCGGAGCGGTCGTCGATCTCGAAGAGCTGCTGGGCGGTGAAGCGCGCGCGGTCGAAGCCGCGCAACGGGCCGAGTCCGCTACGGCCCTCGCACAGCGCGCCGAAGATCTGGCCGGGGTCGTCCCCGATGCTGGCGACCGCGCCGACGCCGGTGATCGGATAGCTCATGACCCGCCCCCGGCGCCGTCCGCACCCTCCGCGCCGCCCGCACCGTGGTCGTACTTCCCCAGGATCACGATGGCGTTGTTGCCGCCGAAGGCCAGCCCGTTGTTCTGCACCACCCGAAGATCGGCGTCCACGGCCCGGTTGGGCACACAGTCGATCTCACAGGCCGGATCGGTGGTGGTGTGGTTGATGGTCGGCGGGATGAAGCCATGGGTGATGGCGAGCCCGCAGGCGATGGCGCCCAGCGCGCTGGCCGCGCCCATGGTGTGGCCGAGCATCGACTTCAGCGAGATGGTGCGCGGGGTGGCGTCCCCGAACACCTCGCGGATGGCCCGGGACTCGGTGATGTCATTGGCCTTGGTACCGGTGCCATGGGCGGAGATCAGATCCACCTCGTCCGGTTTGACCCCGGCGTTCTCCAGCGCGATCCCCATACAGGCGGCGACGCTCGACCCCTTCGGCGCGACCTGGTGGTACGCGTCGCAGTTGAGCCCGTAGCCCAGCACCTCGGCGTAGATCCGGGCACCGCGCGCCAGCGCCGACTCCAGGCTCTCCAGCACCAGCACCCCGGAACCCTCGCCGGTGAGGATGCCCTTGCGGTCGGCGTCGAAGGGCTGGCAGCACTCGGGGGCGATGGTGCCAAGACGGTAGAAACCGGTGAAGGTCTTGCGGCACATGGCGTCCGCGCCCCCGCACAGCGCGAACTCCACCTCGCCGGAGCTCACCGCGTCGAAGCCGTAGCCGATCGCGTAGTTGCCCGCGGAGCAGGCGGTCGCGATGGTCAGCGCCTCGACGTCGGTGAGCTGGAGCTCCTGCGCGATGGCGGTGGACAGCCGGGCGGCCGGGACCCGGCGCACGGTCTGCCGGTCCATCCGCTCCGGTCCTTCGGCGAGTTCGGTCGCCACCAGCTGGTCGAGCTCGAAGGACTCACCGTCGGTGGTGCCCACGGAGATCAGACCGCGCCGGTCGGCGAGCCATTCGGGATCGAGTCCCGCGTCCGACACGGCCATCCGGGCCGCCGCGACGGCGAACCGGCTGGCCCGTCCCAGCTCCTGGACCGGGGTACGGGTGATCCACTCCTGTGGGTCGAACCCCCTGACCTCGCATCCATTGACGTGCGCGAAACCCTCGACGTCGAAGACGGAGATGGGGCTGACTCCGCTGCGCCCCTCCCGAAGGCTCCGGGTGAACTCGGCGGCGCCGATACCGATACTGGAAATGACGCCGAAACCGGTGAGCACCACACGGCGTTTCACCGCCGCGGCACCGGGACGTGAATCGGACATGGTGACTTCCCTTTTGACTCGGCGGCCACGGGCCGGTTACCGGCTGGGGGCCTCCGACACGACCTGGTAGACCTTCTCCAGATTCACCATCTCGCTCAGTTCGGACTGATCGATGGTGATCTTGAACTCCTTCTCCAGGGAGGCGAGGATCTCGATCGCCCGGAGGGAGTCGGCACCGTGGTCGTCGATGAAGAGGCTGGTGTCGGTGACCTCGTTCTCTTCCAGTTCGAGAATGTCGCAGACGATCTCCTTGATCGTTGCCTGGCGCTCCGCGGTGATGGTGGCCATACCGGTTTTCTCCTCGTGAAGATGCGGGGGTGGTGCGGGTGGAATCGGTGGTGCGGGCCGTTCAGGACGCGTTGGCGGCCATGGCCTCGGCGAGGCTGCGCGGACGCATATCGGTCCAGTTCTCGTTGATGTAGTCGAGGCATTCCTGCCGGGCCGCCTGTCCGTGGACGGACTTCCAGCCGGCCGGGATCTCGGCGAAGGCGGGCCACAGAGAATGCTGGCCCTCGTCGTTCACCAGCACGTAGTAGGAGGCCTCGTCGTCCTCGAATGGATTAGCCATCTGCTTCCCCTTCCAGGGGCTCGCCCATTTCGGCTCGACCATAGGCAGCCGTGATTAGCGGCCACAAGCGTCTTCGGGAACGAGCGGAGCGAAGGGCGTCAGAGATTCCAATGAGAAGAATTCGATAGAGCGTTGCCAACATGGCGGCCGCCGGTTTCGGCCGGTGCGGGCACATGGGAAAAGGGGTGTTCGCCGACGCACGGCCCCGGACGGCCCGTCCGGAGGTCACCCAGCTCACCCGAGCCGACACACAGGGTCACCCCGGGCCATCAAGAAATTCTCGGCCCCGGGCCGCCGGCGATGCCCCGCGCGGTACCGTGACCGCGCCAACCGCCGTCCACCGCCCGGGAGTCCACCGATGTCGCGGTCGCTGCTCCGCCCGCTCCCCCGCCCCGGCGCGACCCGGACCCTGCTGTGCCTGAGCTTCTGCGGCGGCGGTACGGCCTCCTTCCGACCCTGGGCCGAGGCCCTGCCGCCGGATGTGGAGCTGGTGCTCTACTGCTACCCCGGACGCGAGGGCCGATACACGGTCCCCTTCGCGGCCGGCTGGCACGCGCTCCTCACGGACGCGCTGGACGCCGTCCGTACCGTCGCCGCCGAACGCCCCTACCTCCTGCTGGGCCACAGCATGGGCGCCTGGGTCGCGTTCGACCTCACCTGCCGGCTCGAGGCGGGCGCGGGCACCCCGCCGCGCGCGCTGATCGCCTCCGGCGCCGACTCCCCCGTCCGCTGGGCCGAAAAGCGCCGGGAGACCCCCACCGCGCACCAGACCGACGAGGAACTCCTCACCTGGATGAGCACGGTGGGCCAGCTGTCCGACGCGGTGCTCGCCGAACCCGAGCTGCGCGCGATGGCCCTCGAGGTGTTCCGCGCCGACCTGCGCGCCTCCGACGGCTACCGCTACCGCGAGGGCGTCACGGTGCGCACCCCGCTCCAGGTGCTGTACGGCGCGGACGACGACCTCGATGCCCCGGCGGCCCGGTGGCGGCCGCTGGCCGCCGGGGAGTTCCGCGCCGACGAGCTGCCGGGCGGCCACTTCTACACCCCACCGGTCTGGGCCCGGCTGCCCGAGTCCATCGCGGCCCTGCACCCGGCGCGGGCGGGCGACCGCGGGTAGGTCCGGTCGGGGGCGGCGGGCCGGTTAGTCGGACGTTAGCGCGGCGGAAGTCTCGCGGATCCGGGGGTTAGTGGAGCGGCAGTCTCCCGATAGTGGCCCCGGCCAGAGTGGATGTCGTACCGAGGAAACGACGACACCGACTCACCGACTGTCCCGGGGGGAACCGAAATGAGCTCCAACACCACTGCCCGCACCGCCCGTCGCCGCACCCTGCGCGTCGCCACCGCGGCCCTGATCGCCGCCGCCGGTCTGTCCCTGACCGCCTGCAACAACAACGACGCCAACGCCTCCAAGCCCGCCGGTCGGACGGACACGGCCACCGCCGAGTCCGGCAGCTCGGGCTCCTCCGGCGGGGCGCAGGGCTCCGACAGCCAGCCGGGCTCCGGGACCAAGTCCGGTGGCAAGACCGGCACATCCGTCCAGCGCTGCCACACCTCCGGTCTGACGGCGGCGTTCGCCACGGGCGAGGACGCGACCCCGGACCCGGCCGCGGGTGGTTCGACGACCACCAGCATCGTGCTGACCAACAAGAGCGGCCGCACCTGCAAGATCGGTGGCTTCCCGGGGGTGGACCTCAAGACCGAGCACGGCGGCGAGAGCTGGTCGTTGCAGCGCTCCTCGGCCAAGTACAGCTCGATCACCCTGGGCCCCGGTGACAGCACCGACTTCACCCTCAACGTCGCGCTGGCCGAGGAGGACGCGGAGGACGGCTTCTGGGCGCCCGCCTTCGTGACGGTCACCCCGCCGAACGAGACCACCTCGCTGACCATCGACTGGCCCTGGGGCGCACTCGTCGACCAGCGCGGCGCCACCCACCCGGCCACCTTCGTCAACCCCATCGGCTGACCACGCCCGTCACCGCGACGAAGGTCCGCTGCCCCGGTGGTACGCACCGGGGCAGCGGACCTTTGACGTCACGGACCTTTGACGTCACGGACCTTCCGCGCCACGGAACCTCCGCGTCACGGACGTTCCGCGCCACCGCTGAGTGCGCGACGGCGGATCGCCCGCAGCATCGAGGTCCGCGTGAGCCCGCTCCCGGCCCGGATGGCCAGCCAGTACGGCCGGAACCGGCGCCGGGTGCGGTCGTCGGTGGCGTACACCCGGGTCTCGGTGCTGAGCACCCCACCCCCGTAGCGCACGTTCATCACCACCTTCAGCAGCCCCGGTTCGGCGCACCCCCGGACCACGTCCACCGCGCTCCCCTCGGGCCGCGCCCTGCCGTCCTCCAGCGTGTCCACACCGACGAACAGCACCTCGCGCTCTCCGGCGCGCACCATCTCGCCCATCCCGCCGAGGAAGTCCGCGACGATCCGCCGCTCCCTCCCCACATCGGCCCGCGTCAGCGCCACCAGCGCCCGCGCCACCGGCGCCTCCGCCCAGGTGGTCTCCCACACCGCCCGCATCACCGCTTCGGCGGACGCCGCCACACACACCCGATGTACTTCCCGGAAGTGCCACCGCGGCAACAGCCGGTCCAATTCCGCCCGCCCGTCCAGGCCCTGCGCATCCATCGGCATCTCCCGGGAACAGCGATACGGCTTTCCGGCAGTCCTCCCACAGGACCCACGATCCCGTCCACGCCATATCGAATTCCGCGATGTCAGGGCCTTGAGGAGACGGCCGGTGAAACCGTCACGGACGAGTGACACGTAGGCGGCACGAACCTCCTCCGGAACGTCCTGCTCGATGAGACATCAGCTCGCTGTCTGGGCCACTTCGAAACCGGCGCATGATCGGCAAGCAGCTCAACATCGCCGAGGCCCGCCACCGCCTGGCCCGGCGGATCTTCTTCGGCCAGCGAGGCGTAGCGGAGCGTTGCCCAGGGCAGAGCGGTTCATGTTCCGTAGCGGCCATGGTGTGCGCGTGAGAGGGCGGCGGCGCCCTGGCAGGCGAGGGTGGCGGCATCGTCCGCGTACTGGGGGATGTCGTCGGGCCATTTCGAGGTCGGCTGGAGGATCAGCAGCGAGACGGCACCGTGCAGGCACGCGCAGATGGCCCGGGTCAGCGCCGTCTCATCGCCGTGGAGCACGCCGGCGTCGGCGCATCGCTGCACCGTTTCCCGTAGGAATCGGAAGCAGGCGTCGGCGACCTGCTCAGTGGCGGCTGTCGCGGGTCCGGTCGCGACCAGGCGGTAGCGCAGGGGATGGTCGAGCCCGAACCTGATGTAGGCGACGCTGCGCTGGTGGAGTTCGGCGAACGGGTCGGTGGTCTGGGCGCTGATGCTCAGCATCCGTCGGCCGAGCTCGTCCCAGACCCCGAGGCACACGGTGTGCAGCAGTTCCAGTCGGTTGTCGAAGTGCAGATACACCGAGGGGGTGCTGACCCCGACAGCCTGTGCCACCGCGCGGATGGTCACGCCGTCCTCGCCGGCGTCGTCGAGCAGCGTGCCGGCCGCTTCGATGAGCTCGTCCCTCAGTCGGCCGCCGTGGCCTCGCTTGGCGCGACTGCGCCGACGGCCTTCGGTTGTGCTGGCGCGGCCGTCGGCCGTGGTCCGGCCGGGTCCCTCAGTCATGGCGCCTCCGGAGGGCGACGAGTTGAGTGACGCGGGCGCAGAGCCGGTCCTTGTCATCCTTGATGTCGATTTCCACGGCGACCGTTGACTTGCCGACGTGCAGCGGGCGGGAGGTCGCGAAGGCGCCGGTGCCGTGTACGGGCCGCAGGAAGTGGGTGGTGGATTCCATGGTCGCGGGGACGGTGTCGGCGGTCCCGTTCAGCGTGGCGCACACGGCGCCGGCTACATCGGCCAGCCCCATCAGTGCCCCGCCGTGCATCGCGGCGCCGACAGTGGACTGCTCGGGCGTGTAGGCGAGTTGCGCGGTGACAGCGTCAGCCTTGAGGGCTCCGAAGCATATCCCGAGCGTCCTGGCGAACGGCGCCAAGGTGTAGACGTCTTGCTCGGTGATGGTCATCGCGGCCCCTCAGGTTGTCGCCGTTAAGTTAACGGTGACATGTTATGTGGACGTCACGGTTCGTGTCCACGCCTGTGGCGCGGGGCTGCAAGGGCTGTGCAGTCTTCCGGTGCCGGTCGGAGGGGTGCTGAGAGACACCGAGCCGTCACTCGGATGAGACAACTGCAAATGTCCGGAGAACGACCGGGATCGAGGTGTCGGTCGGTGCCATCCACAGGTCGTCGTCCACAGCGAAACCGGCTGCGACGACGCGCTCCTGGGCCCGCGTCAGCGCTTCGGGGTCGCGCCGCTCCGAATCCGGAGCCTGCGGGACGTGGTGGACGAACCTGCCCACACGCTTACACAGCTCGCGGTACAGCCGGGTGTGGAGGATAAGCACGTGCCAGCCCTCGTCTACGACCCGGGACGGGGCGAGCGGCTGGGAGGATTCGGCCGCTGCGGCGGCGAACTTCACCGCCTCGTCCACGATCCGGCCCGCCAGGTCCTCGGTCAGCTCGGGGTTGTCGCGCAGGACGGTCCCGACGACCGCGGTCCGCGCTGGCCGGTCCAGTAACGCAGCAACGTCACGCGTGTCTGCCTCTCTCCGTTGGGTGGTGCACGGTCTCCGTCCCGGTCGCTGGCCGTCCAAACGCGCGGCCGGGGCGGGGGTCCGGAGGGTGGACCGCTGGGGCCGTCACTCCGGTACTCGGGACCGGATCAGACTCAGCAGCCCACCCGGTCTATGGGGTGGCCGGATCTCCGGCGATGCACAGGGCGACGGCGGCGGCCAGGACGCCGAGCATCGCGGCCAGGATCAGCCCGGCGCGGGCGACCCGGAACGCGTACAGCCCGGCGCGCACGGCAGTCGTATGGCGGCGGTGCCTCACCAGTCATCTCCTGACCGGGCCTGCCGCACGGCCTCGGCGTACACGGCGAGAAGGGCCTCACCCCGCTCGCACACGGCGCCAGAGGTCCGGCAGGTGAGGCAGCCCGCGGCGTGAAGGATGGCCGCGCACCACGCCTCCTCGGCGCAGAGTGCGGTGGGCTGGGTGGCCGTCATGTCCCGGCCCCCTTGCGGCCGCGGCGCAGCGCGAGCATCAGCGCCACCGCGTCGGTCCGCTGGTACTCCGGGGCGTGCCGGGGACAGGCGTAGACGGTGCCGCCGCCGAGGCTGCCACCGTGCTCCTCGCCCACGAGGACCGGTTCTTCGGTGGGCAGTTGGCAGCTGTGGCAGAGCCGTCGGCCGTCGATACGCGGGCCGAACTCGGCGTGGTCGGCGGCGGCCAGGGCCTCCCACAGGAGGCGGGTATCGGTGAGGTAGCGGTCGGGGCCGAGGGGCACGCGCCAGTGGATCCGGGGGCCTTCGCGCCAGTCGACCGGGGGGACGCCGAGGTAGGTCATCTCATCGACGAGTTCGCACAGGACGCGGGTTCCGCGAAGGTGCCAGCTGGCGGCGGAGCCGATGGAGATGAGCCAGTAGAGGGTGCCGTAGCTGTCCTGGATGACAGCGCCGGTGTCGTCGCCGAGCAGGCCCAGGGCACGTTCCCCGACGCCCGGCGAGACGCGTACGGCGTCCCACCACCTCCCTACGGGTAAGGGCTCGACGTCCGTGGCGGGCGGCGGCGTCCACGGCGGGACTTGGGCGTTCGTCGGCACAGTGGCCCCCGGCGGTATCGGTGATCAGGTAGTAACTGACCGTAGATGCGTTGGGGGCGGAGAAGGGGCAGAGATTCTGCCCCTCGAACACTTAGGCGGCCAACACCCCGATCTTCACCGCCAGTTCCGCCGCGCGCCGCCGATGAGACGGAGACCTCGACTCCACCTCCTCCAAGATGATGCGGCGCGCGTAGCCGTTGTAGCGGATCGTCTCCGGCGCAGCCTCGTACGCCTTGTCCAGCGTCGCCAGTGCCGTCTCCGGCTGCCTGTCGAGCTGATACCCCCGTGCCTCCTCAATCCGATGCCGGGCCCGGCGCGGTCGGGAAGGGATCGTCGCAGCGTCCGCTGCTGCGGCTTGCCGAACGGACTCCCCGCCCGCGTGCAATTCGACCGCCACTGTGACCGCGTGCGCGCCCATGATGGCCCGGGAGAACGAGGTGACGGGGTGGTAGTAGTCAGCGGGCAGCTTCTTGGCCATCCTTCGGGCCGTATCCCAGTAGCCCCACGCGGTGCCGGTGTCTCCTCGCCGGGCAGCGGTGTATCCGGCCTCGAACTGCAAGGCACCCGCGATCGCGCGCACATCGTCCGACGCGTCCGGCATCAGCGGGTTGAGATAGCGCAGCGTCTCCAGGGTGACCGCGTCCGCTGCGTCGAAGTGCGCCGGGCCCGAGTCGCGGTGAGCCTGAGCGGTCAGCCACGCCGCGACCCCGATAGCGTGCGGGTCCTCGCTCTCCTGCGCGGCGACCATGCCGCGCTCCGCCACCCGCCACAGGAGAGCCGAGTCGGGCTGATACGCGATGAAGAACTGGCTGAGGCTGTAGACCTCGGAGAGCACGGCCTGTGCCGCCCGCCGGTCTGCGGCACGGTCGGCCTGACCCGCGGCCAACTGGGCGTCTCGGATGAGGTGTGGGAGGAGCCCGCCGACCACCTCGCGATGGTTCGGCGCCGAGTGTCTGGCGGCCCAGGCACGTTCGAGGCGGGCGGTCAGATGGGAAGCGGACGGCGCCTCGTGGTCCGCGATCAGGGGGAAGGAATCGATCGCGGCGCGCACGGCAGGCAGCTTGGCGTGGCCGGGGCCGATGAAGAGCTCGATGGGCATGCTCTGGTCACCGGTGAGGTCGGATAGGTCACGGACGCGGAGCACCTCGGCGATGCGGAGAATCATGGGGAGAGCCGGGGTGTGGAGGGTGCCGTTCTCGACCTGTTTGACCCAGCTCGGGGATTTGTCGACGAGTCCGGCGAGGACGGTGCGGCTCATGCCTCGGCGTATGCGGAGGACTTGCATGCGCTGGCCGAAGACCAGCGGGTGGTCAAGTGGTTCCGGGGTAGCATCAGATGGCATGGCCTTGCCCCTCTCTGTCCAGCTCGTCACTGCCAGGGTATGAGGCAAGGCCCTTTTCATGTGAGCCGGTTCACCTCCAGGCCTGACGAAAGGACCCCTTCAGCCCGTGGGCCAGAGGGGGCGATCGATCATTCAGAGGCGGCGTCGGTCCGGCGCCAGCGCGGCCGGAGGCGTCAACGCCGTGCCGGGCCTCGGCGCCCGACGCGGAGCGGCGGATCGACGGCGTCCTCAGATTGCCCGTGTAGTCGGTTCTCGTGTCGGTATAGGGATCGGTCCCCGGAGCGAGAGGCGACAGGCGTGGAGTGGAACAACCTCGGCAAGCGCACCGTGTACGAGAACCGGTGGGTGCGCGTGAACATGGCCGACGTCGAGCTTCCGCACGGACGCCACCGGCTGCTGCTGTCCGTCGATCCTCAACCGGGAATCTCGACGTCGCACCATCGGGTCTACTGGTCCGACAGCGCCGAGCTGGTGTGCACGCCCTCAGCGAAGCCGTGGGCAAAGCCGAAACCGCCCTCGGCGGACTTCTGTAACCCGCCCAGCAGACAGCCGCCTGGTGCCATGGACCTGGCACCACTGTGACCCACTAACCTGCCGACACACCTTCCTGAGCCGCCTCCTGACGGAACGTCCGGTCGCGTCCGGGGGACCTCACGGGGAGAGCGATGGCAGCCATGGGCAGGAACAGCGGACGCGGGCACCGGTACGGGTCGTGGCGCGTCGCCGTGCGGGCCATGTGTGGGGGTGGGGCGGGGCTGGCCGTGGTCTCCGGGGTGGCCGTCGGGGGCGCGGCCGGGTGGGTGGCGGCGTTATCCATGGTGGTGGCGGTCGGGACCGCGCTGGTGACCGTCGGCTGGTGGCCGCGGACCCGGGCGCGGCTCGGTGTGGTGGCGGCGGTGGTGGCCGTGGTCTCCGGGGTGGCGACCGTGCTCACCGGGGGCGCCGGGGAGGACTCACCGGTCGGGGTGCTGATGCTGGTGGAGTTCGCGGCGGTCACGGCGCTGGTGTTCGTGGTGGCCCGGTTCGCGCCCGCCCCGCAGGGGGTGCCGCTGGTGCTGCTGCTGTCGGTCGCCGGGTCCACGGTGATCCTGCGGGTGGGGGCGTACGAGTCGTTCCTCGAGGCGTTCGGGCAGTGCGCGTTCATGGGGCTCGGGGCCATCGGCGCGACCCTGGTCGGGGGGTACTTACGGGCGCTGGACGCGCGGCGGCTGAACTCGGTGCGGGCGGCGCGCCGCAGTCAGCGGCTGGAACTGGCGAGGGATCTGCATGACTTCGTCGCCCATGACGTCTCCGGCATCGTGGTGCTCGCGCAGGCCGCGCAGTTGGTGGGGGCCCAGCAGCCGGAGCGGCTGATGCCGCTGCTGCGGCAGATCGAGGAGGCCGGGCAGCAGGCGCTGCGGTCGATGGACCGTACGGTGCACATGCTCGGCGACGGCGACGCCGGGGGCGGTGAGGCGGAGGACCGGCCGCGGACCTACGGGCTGGAGGACATCACCGACGTGGTGGAGCGGTTCCGCTCCTCGGGCCGGGCCGAGGTACGGCTGGAGCTGGAGCTGACCGCCGAGGCGATCGCCCGGGTGCCGCGCGAGGTGGCGAGCACCGCGCACCGGATGGTGGTCGAGGCGCTGACCAACGTCCGCCGGCACGCCCGCACGGCGGCTTCCGTACGGGTACGGGTGGCGCTGGAGCGCCCCGGGAACGCGCTGGCCGTCAGCGTGGTCAACGGCGCCGAGGCGCTCAGCTCGGGTTCCGGCGGCCATGTGGACGAGGACGGCCGCCGCGGCGGCACCGGGCTGCTGGGGCTGACCGAGCGGATCGAGGCGCTGGGCGGCACGCTCAGCGCGGGCCCGGACGCGCGGGGCGGCTGGCGGACGGCCGCCGTTCTGCCGCTCGCCGACGTTGGTAGTACGCCACGGTGACGACGCCCAGCAGCGGGCCCCAGGCCAGCAGGGGCGCGTAACAGGCGGTCTGGAGCCAGTAGAACGGGCCGTACGGATCGGTGATCTCGGCCAGGTTCTCCGGCGCGTTCCAGGTGAACGCGCCGACGATGGTGATGCAGGTGACCGCGAGCGCGCCGAGGGCAGCCGGAACCACCGCGCACAGCACGGGAATCCGCCTGCCGCCCAGGAACGGGATCCAGCGCGGCACCACTTCGCCCCACGGCTGGACCAGCCCCAGCGTGAGCAGTCCCAGCGCCTCGGCGAACACGCTGAGGGCGATGACGTACAGCGTCATCCAGCCCGGGAAGTGGCTCTCGTGCAGATCCGAGGTGGTGGCGAAGCCCAGCGGTACGCCGAATCCCATCGCGCACCGCCACAGCCCGGTGGGCAGCAGGGTGAACGGCACGATGTGCGCGGCCCGGCGGGCCAGCCGCGAGGGGCGGGGCGACAACCCGCCCGTGGCGTCTTTCGCGTCGGCGCGGGGCGGCGGGGACGTCAGGTCCCGTTCGGCGCTCATCGTCATGGTGTCCTCCGTCGGTCCGCCGGTCCGCTGTCAGCGTGACGGAACGGGACGGGTCGGCACATCCACCGTTCGGCAGGTCATCACGGGCCGTGACCGGGTACGGAATGTGCCGATCGGCAGAGCCCGGACCGGCCCCCGGAACCGGGTCACGACGCCATTTTCCGGGGCCTTTCCCGGGACGATTGCCGGGTGATTTCCTGGCCGTCGCCCGGCCGGATAACACGGCTTTCACCGACCGGCAATTCCACTTCGACGTTGCTGATAGCCCGGCCGCGCGGGGCGCATTGCCACCTACCGTATATCCGGTGGACACGATGATGATCGACGTCTCGCATATCTCGAAGCGATTCGGGACGATGACCGCGCTCGACGACGTGAGCCTCACGGTGCCGCGGGGCTCGGTCCTGGGTCTGCTCGGCCATAACGGCGCCGGGAAGACCACCCTGGTCAACATTCTGAGCACGCTGACCCGCCCCTCCTCCGGACATGCCCGGGTCGCCGGGCTCGACGTCACCACCGAGGCCGAGGAGGTACGCCGCCTCATCGGGCTCACCGGCCAGTACGCGGCCGTGGACGAGACCCTTCCGGGGCGCGCCAATCTGATCCTGCTCGCCCGGCTGCTGGGCGCCACGCGCGCGGAGGCCGCCGAGCGGGCGGATGAATTGCTGGAGCTGTTCGACCTCACCGGCGCCGCGCGCCGCAACGCCAAGAACTACTCCGGCGGAATGCGGCGGCGTCTCGATCTGGCGGCCAGTCTGGTCGGCCGCCCCGAGGTGATCTTCCTCGATGAGCCGACCACCGGCCTGGACCCGGTGGCGCGGCGCGGTCTCTGGGAGATCGTGGAGCGGCTGGTGAAGGACGGCACCACGGTGCTGCTGACCACGCAGTACCTGGAGGAGGCCGACACCCTGGCCGATTCCATCACGGTGCTCGCCGCGGGCCGGGTCATCGCCTCGGGCACCGCCGCCGAGCTGAAGGAGCGGGTGGGGCGGCGCAGTGTCTCCGTCACCCTGCGCCGGGCCGAGGACCGTGCCCGTACGGTCGAGGCGCTGCGCCGGGCGGCGCTGGCCCCGGCCCATGACGAGGAGGGGCTCGTCCTCACCGTGCCGGTGGCCGACTCCACGGATATCGCGGTGGTGGTACGGGCCGTCGACGAGGCCGGTACGGACATGGCGGGGCTCGCGTTCTCCGAACCGACCCTCGACGACGTGTACATGGCCCTGAACCACCCCACGGCGGCGCACCACACCGCCGCCACCACCGGGAATCCGACCGAGGCAGGGACGTCCTCATGAGCATCACCGCCGACCGCCCGCACTCCTCCGCCGACGCCGGGACGACGGGCCCGCCCGCCCAGCCGCGCTTCCGCGGTTCGAGCGCGCTGCGGCAGATCCAGGTGCTCTCCGGGCGTTCGCTGCGGGCGCTGCGCGAACCGGCCCTGGTGCTGCCGGGCATCCTGGAGCCGGTCCTGATGCTGACCGTCTTCAGCCAGGTCTTCAAAAGCGTCTCGCAGACGCAGTCGTTCCCGGCGGGCGTCAGCTATATCGACTATCTGCTGCCCGCGTTCCTCATCACCAGCGCGGTCAGCGCGGGGCTGAAGTCGGGAGTGGCGCTGACCACGGAGCTCAACAACGGGATCGTCTCCCGCTTCAAGTCGATGCCGATCCACACCGGCACCATCCTCATCGGCCGCAGCGTCGCCGACACCGTCCTCAACGCGGTGAACATGGTGGTGATGCTGGTGGCCGGTGCCCTGATCTTCGGTTACGGCCCGGAGGGCGGGGTGCTCGGCTCCCTCGGGGCGCTGCTGGTGGCCGTGGTGCTCGGCTGGTCGCTGGGCTGGGTGTTCATGGCGCTGTCGGCGTGGCTGCGCAAACCGGAGGCGATGCAGCCGGTGGGCGGCATGGTCAACATGGTGCTGCTGTTCGCCTCCAACGCGTTCGTACCGACCGAGGGACTGCCGTCCTGGCTGCGGGCGTTCGCCGAGGTGAACCCGATGTCCCACGCCATCACCGCGGCGCGGGACCTGGCGCTGGGCGACCCGGAGGCCGGGACGGTGCTGGCCACGCTCGGCATCTGCGCGGTGGTCGTGACCGTCATCGCCCCCCTGGCCATCCGCAACTTCCGACGCGCGAGCTGACCGATCGGGCCGCGCGTCGGCCGGGACTATCCGCGGCCGCAGCGCTTGCAGCGGCCGCGGCGGCGGAGGTGGTAGGCGAGGGTGGCGGCGGCCAGCGCGGCCCCCCACAGCGGCCAGAACATCTCCGGCACCGTGGTGCCCCAGTCCTCGCTCTGGTTGTCGAACTTGCCCTGGATCTCCAGCCGGATGTACATCACCCCGGCGATCGTGATCAGCAGCGCCACCAGTGAGGCCGGCACGATGGCCAGCAGCGGTGGCACCCGCTTGCCCCGCAGCCCCACCATCCAGCGCGGGAAGACCTCGCCCCAGCGCCGCACCAGGCCGAGGGTGAGCAGCGCGCCGAGGGCGCCGAGGGTGGCGAGACCGGCTCCCCAGTACCAGAGGTGGTCCTCCTTGCCCTCCTCCCACAGCTTGTCGGAGATGCCCAGCGGAATGCCCAGCGCCCAGGCCCAGCGGGTGCTGGCGTAGACGAACGGGACGATCACCGCGATCCGTACGGCCTTGCGGCCCCACCGGGCCGCCGCCTCCGGGGCGGTCCAGTCCGGCTCACCGTCGGTGCGGCCGCAGGAGCCGCAGGCGTCCCGCAGCCGCCGCTGGTACGCAAGCGCCGTGACCGCCATCAGCCCCACGCCCAGCACCAGGAAGAACTGGTTGAGGACCGTCCAGTTGATGGCGCCGAAGCGGAGCAGCAGCGCATAGGCGAGATTGCCCAGCAGCCGGAAGTCGGCGAACGCGGCGAGCGTCACGGCGACGAAGCACCAGGTGTAGCCCAGCAGCACATTGCGCGGCACCCGGCGGCGGCCCGGGAGCGCCATCATCAGCGCCACGGCCGCACTGGGCAGCAGCAGGGCGGCCAGCACCGGGGCCAGGGTGGACGCCGGGGTGTGCTCGAAGGCCGAGTACTCCGGGTTGGCGTCCTCCGCGCCGAACGGGAAGCCGCCGCCGCCCAACGCCCAGTAGACGTTGGCCGCGCCGTAGAGGAAGAGCACGGCCGCGGCCGCGTAGCCGACCCGCTCAGGCCAGCGGAAGCGGGAGCGGGAGGTCGGCGAGACCTCCGGCAGCCCCCGTCCCCTGTTCGCCAACTGGGTCATGCGCATTCCTTTCCGTTCCTTTCCACGGCCCCCGTCACCGGATACCGGGCCAGGATCGCCGTCCGGTGAACCGCTCCACATCTGCCGATCGGGAGATTCCGGGGCACGAACACCTCACACGGGCACGCCGGGCACCCCGGACGCCCCGGTGCTCCCGAGCGCGAGGGCTCAGGAGCACCGGGGTGCGGACGGGCCGCGGACGGGGCGGAGGGGTTCAGCTGTCGCCGTCGGGGCGGTACAGCAGCTCCCGGACCACCCGCGCGACCTCGGCCAGTGGCTCCGGCTGGAGCAGCTGCCGGTGCTCGCAGCCGACCTCGTACGTGGCCATCCGTCCGCCGACGTACGGGGCGAGCCGGTGGGTCCAGCTCGCCACCTTGCCCGCGGGGTCATCGGGGAAGTCCTCGGACTCGGTGGCCACGAACAGGGTCACATCGCCGTCGTAGACGGCGGGCACATGGCCGAGCGTCAGCTCCCAGTTGTTGTTGTTGACCCGGCCGATGCGGAGGATGTCCCGCTCCTCGAAGGTGGCCAGCGCGCTGCCCTCGGCCCGCAGCACCGCCATCACCTCCGCGTACTCGAGCGGACCGGCCCCGAACGCCCCCGGGTCGTGCCCGGCGAAGTCCAGCAGTACCGCCAGCACCTTCTGTTCGTCCGCCGCCACGAACGCGTCGCCGAACTCCTCGGCGGGCATGGGCGGTTGGTCGAGGTTGGCCAGCAGTCCGACCTCCTCGCCCGCCCGCCGCAGCTGGACCGCCATCTCATGGGCCACCAGCGCCCCCATCGACCAGCCCAGCAGGTGGTACGGGCCATGCGGGCGGACCGCGCGGATCCGCTCGACGTAGTCCGCCGCCATCTCGGGGATGGAGCCGGGCAGCGGCTCCTCACGGGCGATCCCGCGCGCCTGGACGCCGTAGACCGGCTGGTCGGCGGGGAGGTGCCGGAGCAGCCCCGCGTACATCCAGCCGACGCCGCCGACGGGGTGCACACAGAACAGCGGTGGCCGGTCCCCGGCGGTGCGCAGTGGCAGCACGACCTCGAAGCCGCTGTCCGCGCCGTCCGCGTCGCCCTGTCCCATCAGCTCGATCAGCTCGGCGACGGTGGGCGCCTGGAAGACCGCCCGGTTGGAGACCTCCGCGCCGAACACCGAACGGATCCGGCTGACCAGCTGGATGGAGACGATGCTGTCCCCGCCCAGCTCGAAGAAGTTGTCGTCGATGCCGACCCTCGGCAGCCGCAGCAGTTCGGCGAAGAGCGCGCACAGCAGCTCCTCGCGCGGGGTGCGCGGACCGCGGCCGCCACCGGCGGACTCCCCGAAGCCGGGTACGGGCAGCGCCGCGCGGTCCACCTTGCCGTTGGGCGTCAGCGGCAGCGCGGCGAGGGTGACGAACGCGTCCGGCACCATGTATTCCGGCAGCACGGCCGCCACCCGGCCGCGCACCGCCCGGACGTCCAACTCCCCGTGTCCGGCGGCGGGGACGACATAGGCGACCAGCTTCTTGCTGCCCGGCCGGTCCTCCTGGACCACCACGGTCACCTGGGCGACCTCCGGACCGGCGGCCACCGCGGACTCGATCTCGCCGAGCTCGATCCGCAGTCCGCGGATCTTCACCTGGTGATCGGCCCGGCCGACGAACTCCACGCACCCCTCGGCGTCCCACCGCACCAGGTCTCCGGTGCGGTACATCCGCGCCCCGGGCGGACCGTACGGATCGGCGGTGAACCGCTCGGCCGTGAGCCCCGGCAGCTCCGCGTAGCCACGGGCCACTCCGGCGCCCGCCACATACAGCTCGCCGACCACCCCCGGCAGGGCGAGCCCCAGCCGGTCGTCCAGGACGTAGCTCCGCATCCGGTCCATGGCCCGGCCGATCGGCACGGTCGCCCCCACCCGGTGGGGGCTGCGCATCGGATGGCAGGTGGCGAACGTCGTGGTCTCGGTGGGCCCGTAGACATGCACCAGACCGGTGTCCGGGCAGGCGTCCAGCACGCGCTGGAAGGCAGCGGGCGACACCTGCTCACCGCCGGTCCACACCTGCGCCAGACCGGCGAAACAGCCCGGGTCCTCCTCGGCCATCAGGTTGAAGAGCGCGGTGGTGAGGAACACCGCCGTCAGCCCGTCCCGTTCGACATGACCGCGCAGCCGGGCCGCGTCGAGCTGCCCCGGCGCGGCCAGCACGGCGGCGCCACCGCCGAGCAGCGGAGCCCATATCTCGTACGTGGAGGCGTCGAAGGCGTGCGGCGAGTGCGTCAGCACCCGGTCGTGCGCCCCGCCGCGCCACCGGCCGTCGGCGGCCAGCGCCACCACGTCCGCGTGGGTGACGGCGATGCCCTTGGGCCTGCCGGTGGAACCGGAGGTGTACATCAGATACGCCAACTGGCCAGCGAGCAGGGGCACTTCGGGGTTGCTCGCGCCACCGTCCGCCGAAGCCTCCGGCCGCTCCTCGTCCACCACCAGCACCCGGGCGGTATGGGTGAACTCCACCGTCGCCATGGCCCGGTCGGTCAGCAGGGTGCCCGCGCGCGTCTCCGCGACGATCGCCTCCAGCCGCGCCCTCGGCGCCCGGGAGTCCAGCGGAACGTACGCGGCACCCGCCTTGAGCACGGCGAGGGTGGCGACCACCAGCTCCACCGAGCGCTCCTGGAGGATCGCCACCCGGTCGTCGGGCTCGACCCCCAGCGCGATGAGGCGGTGCGCGAGGGCGTTGGCGCGGACGTTGAGCTCCGCGTAGGTGAGTGGCACCCCGTCGGCGACCACGGCCGTGGCCCCGGGAGTGTCCACCACACGCGCCTCGAACAGTGAGACCACCGTGCCCGCCGGAACCGTGTCCTCGGTGGCACCGGGCAGCAGCCGTGTCCGCTCCTCCGCCGACAGCAACTCCAGCCGTGCCAGCGGGCGTTCGGGATCGGCGACGGCCGCCGTCAGCAGCCGCACCAGCCGCGCGGCCATCGTCTCGACCGTCGTCCGGTCGAAGAGCGCGCCGTTGAACTCGATACCCGCGCCCAGCTCCGGAGCCGAGCCGCCCTCCCCCGGCTCCTCACCGAAGCCGAAGGTCAGATCGAACTTGGCGGCTCCCGAGTCCATCGGGTGGGGCACCGCCGTCAGCCCCGGCAGCTCCAGATCCGCCCGCTCGTTGTTCTGAAAGCTGATCGCCACCTGGAACAGCGGGTTGCGGGACAGCGCACGGACCGGGCTCAGCTCCTCCACCAGCCGCTCGAACGGCACGTCCTGGTGGGCGAAGGCCGCGAGGTCCGCCGCCTTCACCCGCTCCACCAGCTCCCGGAAACCGGGGTCGCCGGAGGTGTCCGTGCGCAGCACCAGCGTATTGACGAAGAAACCGACCAGATCCTCCAGCGCCTCGTCGCCGCGGCCCGCCACCACCGTGCCCAGCGGGATGTCCGTGCCCCCGCCGAGCCGGGTCAGCAGCGCGGCGACGGCCGCCTGGAACACCATGAACAGACTCGCCCCGGTGCGCCGCGCCAGCTCCGTGAGCCCGGCGGCCAGCCCGTCGGGCAGGACGACCGGTACGGTGCCGCCGCTCACCCCGGCCTCGGCGGTGCGCTGCCGGTCCAGGGGCAGGCTCAGCTCCTCCGGCAGCCCGTCCAGCGTGCGCCGCCAGTGGTCGAGCTGGCGGCCGACGGCGCTGTCCGGGTCGTCCTCGCCGCCCAGGGTCCGCCGCTGCCACAGGGCGTAGTCGGCGTATTGGACGGGCAGCGGCCCGAACTCCGGCGCCCGCCCCTCGCACCGCGCCCGGTAGCCGGTGCCGAGATCGCGGACGAGCGGGGCCAGCGAACCGCCGTCCCCCGCGATGTGGTGCAGCACCAGCAGCAGTACATGCTCGTCGGGCGCCAGCCGCAGCAGCCGGGCCCGCAGCGGGATGTCGGCCGCCAGGTCGAAGTCCCGGCCCGCCTCGGCCGCCAGGGCCTCGTCGAGCTCCGCCGGGTCGGTGTCCACCGCCTCCAGGGCGAGGGCCACCTCCCCGGGCGCCAGGACGTGCTGGGACGGTACGCCGTCGGACACCGGGAAGACGGTCCGCAGGCTCTCGTGCCGGGCCACCACATCGGCGAGCGCACCGCGCAGCGCGGCGGTGTCCAGCTCGCCCCGCAGCCGCACCGCGAGCGGGATGTTGTACGTGCCGCCGCCCTCGACCTGGTTGATGAACCACAGCCTGCGCTGGGCGTACGACAGCGGGACCACCGGTGGGCGGTCCACCGGACGCAGTCCCTCGCGTGCTCCGGCCGCCCCGGTGAGCCGCCCGGCCAGCGCGGCCACGGTCGGCGCCTCGAAGACGGCCCGCACCGGGAGTTCGGCGCCCAGTTCGGTGCGGATCCGGTTGATGAGCCGGGTGGCCAGCAGCGAATGACCGCCGAGGTCGAAGAAGCCGTCGTCGATACCGGGCGCCTCGATCCCCAGCACCTCGGCGAAGAGCCCGCACAGGGTCTCCTCGCGGGGATCGCGGGGCGCCCGCCGCTCACCGGCGGCACCGTACTCCGGCACCGGCAGGGCCTTGCGGTCCAGCTTGCCGTTGGACGTCAGCGGCAGGGCGTCCAGGACCACCACGGCCGCGGGGACCATATAGCCCGGCAGCTCGCCCGCGAGATGGCCGCGCAGCTCGGCGGGGGTGATGACGGTCGGATCGGCCACCGCGTAGCCGACGAGCCTGCGGTCACCGGGGCGGTCCTCGCGGACCACCACGGCGGCCTGGCCGACGGCCGGATGCCCGGCGAGCCGACTCTCGATCTCGCCGAGTTCGATCCGGAAGCCACGGATCTTGACCTGGTCATCGGCCCGGCCCACGAACTCCAGCTGACCGTCCGCACGCCAGCGCGCCACATCCCCGGTGCGATACATCCGAGAACCCGCCGGACCGAACGGATCGGCCGTGAACCGCTCCGCCGTCAACGCCGCCCGCCGCAGATAACCACGCGCCAACCCCGGACCCGCCACATACAACTCACCCGCCACCCCGGGCGGAGCCAACCGCAACGAACCATCCAGCACATACCCACGGGTACCGGGAACCGGGCTGCCGATCGGGGGCGCACCGGCCCCGACGGTCAACGGCTCACTCATCGACACGGCCACGGTGGACTCGGTCGGGCCATACGCGTTCACCATCCGACGACCCGGCGCCCAGCGCTCCACCAGCTCGGCCGGGCAGGCGTCACCGCCGACGATCAGACAGTGGAAGTCCGGCAGTTCGGCGGCGGGGACGCTCGCCAGCGCGGCGGGCGGGATCAGGGCATGGGTCACCCGTCGGCCGGAGATCACCTCGGCGAGCGGTTCACCCGCGAGCGGTCCGGGCGCCGGAACCACCAGCGTGGCGCCCGCCGTCAGCGTCATACACAGCTCCAGCACCGAAGCGTCGAAGCTCGGCGACGAGAACTGCAACACCCGGCTCCCCACCGACACCGCGAACCGCTCCCGCTCAGCCGCCGCGAAAGCCGCGATCCCACGGTGCGACACCACCACACCCTTGGGCACACCCGTCGAACCCGAGGTGTAGATGACATACGCGGGGCTGTCGAGCGGAACAGCGACGTCGGGCGCGTCCGACGAGGTGTCGTCGTCTCCCTCCAGGAGCAGCACCCTCCGGCCCCCGGGCACCACCTCGGCGTACGCCTCCGTGGTCAGCACCACCACCGGACGGGCGTCATCCAGCATGAACGCCACCCGCTCCACCGGATACTCCGGATCCACCGGCAGATACGCCGCCCCCACCCGCATCACCGCAAGCGAAGCCACCACCGACTCCACCGAACGCCCCAACACCAGGGCCACCACATCCTCCGACCCCACACCCACCCGGGAAAGCCGACCCGCCAACGCATCCGCCCGCGCCGCCAACTCCCCATACGACAACGCCACATCCGCCGACTCCACCGCCACCGCACCCGGCGCCCGCGCCACGTGCGCCGCGAACAACTCCGGGAACGTCGCCGGTTCCACCGCACGGCCCGTGTCGTTCCACCGCGCCAGCCGCTTCCGCTCCTCCGCCGACAGCGGATCGACGGCGGCCACCGGTCGAGCCGGATCGTCGGCGAACGCCTCCAGCAGGCGTACCAGCCGCTCCCCGAGGGCCCGTGCCGCGCCCTCGTCGAAGAGGTCGGGGCGGTAGTCCAGCGTGAGGGTGAGCGCGCGGGCGGTGTCGGAGACGGCGAGCTGGAGCGGATAGTGGGTACCGTCCTGGATCTCGGCGTCCACGACCCCGAGCCCCTGCGCGGCCTCCTCCAGTCCGCCGGAGTCCACCGGGAAGTTCTCGAAGGCGGTGGAGGTGTCGAACAGCGCCCCGCCCCCGTCCACCAGCCGCTGGATGTCGGTCAGCCCCAGGTACTTGTGCGGCATCAGGTCAAGCTGCCGGCCCTGGAGCCGGGTCGCCACGTCCAGCAGGGTGTCCCCGCGTTCGACGGTCACCCGCACCGGGAGGGTGTTGATGAAGAGGCCCACCATGGTCTCGACACCGGGGAGTTCGGCGGGACGTCCGTTCACGGTCTCGCCGAACAGCACGTCGTCCCGGCCGGTGGTGGCGCACAGCAGCAGCCCCCACGCGGCCTGCACCACGGTGTTCTTCGTCAGACCGTGGCGGCGGGCGCGGGCGGTGAGCGCCGCGACGGCGTCCCCCGACAGCTCGCCCCGCCAGGTCTCGGACCGCACCGGACGGCGGGCCGGGTCGGCGGGGGCGACGAGGGTCGGCTCGTCCACCCCGGCCAGCGCGGTGCGCCAGGCGTCCTCGGATGTCTGCCGGTCCTGCCCGGCCAGCCAGGCCAGATGGTCGCGGTACGGGGTCACCTCCGGCAGCCCCGAGGTGTCGCCACGCCGTCCGTAGAGCTCGAACAGCTCGGCCATCACCAGCGGGCCGGACCAGCCGTCGAGCAGGATGTGGTGGTTGGTGAAGAGCAGCCGGTGCGCGTCCTCGGCGAGCCGGATGAGGGTGAACCGCAGCAGCGGGGGCCGCCGCAGGTCGAAGCGGGCGGCCAGGTCGTCGGCGAGCAGCCGGTCCAGCCGGGCCCGCCGCGCGTCCTCCGCGAGGCCGCTCAGGTCCACCTCGGCCCAGGGCAGCTCCACTTCGCGCGGCACGGTCTGGAGGGACTGGCCGCGGGCGCCGGTCCGGAAGGCGGCCCGCAGGTTGTCATGGCGGCGCAGCACCGTGCGGGCGGCGTCGCGCAGCAGGGCCGGGTCCAGTGCGCCGCGCAGGTCCAGCGCCATCTGGACGTTGTAGACATCGGCTCCGCGCTCGTCGTAGCGGGCATGGAAGAGCAGCCCCTCCTGGAGCGGGGAGAGCGGCAGGACATCGGCGAGACCGCCCGGATGCGCGGCCTCCAGCCGGTCGATCTCCCCTTGGTCGAGGTCGACAAGCGGCAGATCGGACGGGGTGAGCCCGCCGCCCTCCGGGCGTTCGGCGTGCGCCACCAGGGCGCGCAGCGCGCGGAACCAGGCGCGGCCGAGATCCCGTACGTCGGCCTCGTCCAGCAGCCGGGTGGGATAGACCCAGTTGGCCACCAGGCGCGGGCCGTCGGGGTGGGTGACGGCGGTGGCGGTGAGGTCGAGGGTGTGCGGCAGCGGCATCGCGGCGTCGGCGACGGACGACAGATCGCCCGCGGCCTCCGGCTCCTCGGGGACCTCCGCGTCCGGTGCCTCGCCCAGCCGCCCCAGGTAGTTGAAGCCGATCTGGGGTTCGGCGGAGCGGGCCAGGGCACGGGCGGTCTGCGGGTTGAGATGGCGCAGCAGCCCGTAGCCGATGCCGTTGTCGGGAATGGTCCGCAGGAGTTCCTTGACCCGCTTCAGGGCGGCGCCGACGGCCGGGCCCGCGGCCGCCAGCTCCTGGTCGCCCAGTTCGCCCGCGTCCAGCCGTACGGGGTAGAGGCTGGTGAACCAGCCGACCGTACGGGACAGATCGGCGCCCGGCACGATCTCCTCGCGGCCGTGGCCCTCGAGGTCGATCAGCACCTCCGGACCGGTACCGCGCCCGATGCCGCGCCGCCATCCGGCGACGGCGAGGGCGAGCGCGGTGAGCAGCACATCGTTGACCCCGGCGCGGAACGCGGCGGGCACCCGGCCCAGCAGCGGACCGGTGATATCGGCGGGCAGGGTGAAGCGCAGCATGGCCGCGGTGCCCATGGTGTCGCGGGCGGGGTCCAGGGGCTCCTCGGTCAGCAGCGGGTTGGGGCCGGTGAGCATCCGGCGCCACAACGCCAGTTCGCGCATTCGCTCGGGCTCCCCGGCGGCCTCGGTGAGCTGCCGGGACCAGCGGCGGAAGGAGGTGCCGACCGGGTCGAGGACGACCGGGCGGCCCGCGCGCACGGCGTCGACGGCCGCTTGGAGGTCGGGCAGCAGGATCCGCCAGGACACCCCGTCGACCACCAGGTGGTGGGCGATGACGGCGAGCTGGCCGGGGGCGCCGGGTCCGGCGTCGAACCATACGGCCCGCACCATCCGCCCCTGATCGGGGGCGAGTTGTCCTTGCGCGGCGGCGATCTCCTCGGCGGCCCGCGCGTCGAGCCGGTCCTCGGCGAGCCCGGCGGCGACCAGCGCGGCCGCGTCCACGCGGCGCAGACAGTCCTCGGCCCGTACGGCGCCGGGCGGCGCGGTCTCCAGGGACCAGCCGATGTCCTCGGCGATCCGGGTGAGGGTCATCCGCAGCGCGTCATGGTGGTCCAGGACGGCCTGGAGCGCGGTGCGCAGGGTGTCCATGTCGGTGCCGGGCGGGACGGGCATCGACATGGTCTGGTTGAACTGGTCGATGGTGCCGCCGCGTTCGCGCAGCCAGTGGACGATCGGGGTGAGCGGGATCTCGCCGACGCCGTCGGAGACGGGCGGCTCTTCGGCGGGGTGGGCCGTCCCGTCCGGTGTGGCGACGGCCGCGGCCAGGGCGGCCACCGTACGGTGCGCGAACACATCGCGCGGGCTGAACCGCAGCCCCTCCGCACGGGCCCTGCTGACCAGCTGGATGGAGATGATGCTGTCGCCGCCCAGCTCGAAGAAGCTGTCGTCGACACCGACCGCCGTGGCTCCCAGCACCTCGGCGAAGAGGGCGCACAGCGTCTCCTCGGCGGAGGTGCGCGGCGCCCGGCCGCCCTCGCCCGCGTCTCCGCCACCGAACGACGGGACGGGCAGCGCCCGGTGGTCCAGCTTGCCGTTGACGGTCAGCGGCAGCGCGTCAAGGGTGACGAACGCGGCGGGGACCATATGGTCCGGCAGCGCGGCGGCCGCGTGGGCGCGCAAACCGCCCTCGTCCGCCGTACGGCCCGTCGCGGGCACCACATAGGCGGCCAGCAGCCGATGGCCCGGCCGGTCCTCACGGACCCGCACCGCCACCTGCCCGACCGCCGGATGCCCGGCGAGCACGGCCTCGATCTCGCCCGGTTCGATCCGGAAGCCGCGGATCTTCACCTGGTCGTCGGCGCGCCCCAGGTACTCAAGACGTCCGTCCGGGCCCCGGCGGGCCAGGTCGCCCGAGCGGTACATCCGGCTGCCGGGCGGGCCGAAGGGGTCGGCCACGAAACGGCTCGCGGTGAGCGCGGAGCGGCCGAGGTAGCCGCGGGCCAGCCCCGCCCCCGAGATGTACATCTCGCCGGGGGCGCCCGGCAGTACCGGCCGCAGCGCCGTGTCCAGGACCCGCACCCGCAGATCGGGGATGGCCTCGCCGATGACGCTGCCGGTCGCGGCGGCGGCGCCCGCACGGTCCAGGGCGGCGTGGCTGACGTGCACGGTGGTCTCGGTGATCCCGTACATGTTGACCAGCCGCGGCGCGGTGTCGTCGTGCCGCTCGTACCACTCCTCCAGCCGCCACAGGTCCAGCGCCTCGCCGCCGAAGACGACGGTCCGCAGGGCGAGTTGGCGGCCGAGCGCCGGGTTCTCCCGGTCCGCGGCCATCAGCTGGTAGAAGGCGGACGGGGTCTGGCTGAGCACCGTGACCCGCTCGCGGACCAGCAGTTCGAGGAAGCCCTCGGGGGAACGGCTGACGCCGTGGTCGACCACCACCAGCCGTCCGCCGTGCAGCAGCGGGCCCCAGATCTCCCACACGGAGAAGTCGAAGGCGTAGGAGTGGAACATGGTCCACACCTCGTCCGGGCCGAAGCCGAACCAGGGCGCGGTGGCGGTGAACAGCCGTACGGCGTTGCGGTGCGGGACCACGACGCCCTTGGGACGGCCGGTCGAGCCCGAGGTGTAGATGACATACGCCGGGGCGTCGGGGGTGAGGGCGGCGGTCCGGTCGGTGTCGGTGGGATCGGTCGTGGGCCGTCCGGCCAGCTCCGCCCGAACCGCCGGGTCATCCAGTGCCAGCACCGGGACCCCGGCGGGCACCGGGTCCGGCGCGGTGGCGGCGGTGGTGAGCAGCAGCGCGGGGGCCGCGTCACCGAGCATGTACGCGAGCCGGTCGGCCGGATAGTCCGGGTCCAGTGGCAGATAGGCGGCGCCCGCCTTGACCACGGCCAGCAGGGCGACGACGGTCTCGGCCGAGCGCGGCAGCGCCAGCGCCACCAGCCGCTCGGGTCCCGCGCCCCGGTCGATCAGCTGGTGGGCCAGCCGGTTGGCGCGCGCGTTGAGTTCGGCGTAGCTGAGCGCGGTGTCCCCGTACACCACGGCGGTGGCGTCGGGGGTGGCCGCGGCGGTGGCCTGGAACACCTCGGTGAGGGTGCGCGGCACCTCTTCCACGACGGCCGGGGCCGTCTCGGCCGCCCGCTCGTCCCCGGTGGTCAGCTCGATCCGGCCCACGGGTGTGGTGGGGTCGGCGGCGAACGTCCGAAGCACCCGCAGACAGCGCGCGGCCAGGGTCCGTACCGCGTCCGCGTCCAGCAGATCGGGGCGGTGGGACCAGGTCAGCGACAGCTCCTCACCGCGCTGGGCGGCCAGCAGCCCCAGCGGATAGTGCACCGCGTCGCGCACCTCGGCGTCGACGACCCCGAGGTCACGGGCGGTGGACTCCAGGGCCTCCGCGTCCACCGGGTAGTTCTCGAACACCACGAGGGTGTCGAAGAGTTCGCCGGTGCCGGTGAGCTTCTGGAGGTCGGCCAGGCCCAGGTACTGGTGGGCCAGCAGCCCCGACTGCCGCCTCTGGAGCCGGGTGGCCGTCTCGGCCAGGCTCTCGCCGGACCGGATGTCCACCCGCACCGGCAGGGTGTTGATGAACAGCCCGACCATGGACTCCACACCCGGCAGCTCCGGCGGCCGTCCGGAGACCGTGGAGCCGAACACCACGTCCTCGCGGCCGGTGAGCGCGCCGAGCACCACGCCCCACGCGGTCTGCACCAGGGTGTTGACGGTCAGCCCGTGTTCCCGGGCGGCGGTCAGCAGCCCGGCGCTCAGCTCCGCGGGCAGCTCCTGCGTCCAGCGCTCGGGCGCGGCGGGGGCACGGTCCGCGGGGGCGCCGGTCACCAGCAGGGTCGGTTCGGTGACCCCGTCCAGCGCGGTCCGCCAGGCGTCCTCGGAGGCGCGGCGGTCCTGCGCGGCCAGCCAGGCCAGGTAGTCGCGGTAGGGGACGGCCGGGGGCAGCCCGGTGTCGTCGCCGCCCCGGCCGTACAGCTCGAACAGCTCCCCGATGAGCAGCGGCATCGACCAGCCGTCCACCGCGATGTGGTGCACGGTGAGCACGAAGCGGTGCCGGTCGGGGCCGAGCCGGACCAGGGTGCAGCGCAGCAGCGGCGGCACGCTCAGATCGAACCGCTCGGCGCGGTCGGCGGCCAGCAGCCGGTCGAGATCCGCCCGCCGTGCCTCCTCGTCCGGTCCGCTGAAGTCGGCCTCGGCCCAGGCGACTTCGGCCTCGCGCGGGACGACCTGGAGGGAGCGCCCGGACGCGGAGGTGACGAAGGAGGCGCGCAGATTGGCGTGGCGGCGCAGCAGGGTCCCAACGGCGGCCCGCAGGGCCACCGCGTCCAGCGGGCCGTGGAGTTCCAGGGCGGACTGGATGGTGTAGACGTCGGGCGCGGACTCGTCGTAGACGGAGTGGAACAGCAGCCCCTGCTGGAGCGGGGAGAGCGGCAGGACGTCGGCGAGTCCGCCGTGCGCCGCCGCCAGCCGGTCGATCTCGTCCTGCCCGAGGGTCACCAGCGGCAGATCGGAGGGGGTGAGCCCGCCCGCGTCCGGCCGGTCGGCGCACGCGGCCAGGGCGCGCAGCGCGTCGAACCAGAGCCGGGCGACCTCGCCGACCTCCTCCTCGGTGAGCAGAGCGGCGGAGAAGGTCCAGGAGGCCACCAGCCGCTGGCCGTCGGGGTAGGCCAGGGCCGCGGCGTTGACCTCCAGGGTGTAGCCGAGCGGCATGGCGGGGTCGCCCGCGCCGGTGAGGTCGCGCACCGCCACGGTGTCGGCGGCGGCCGCGTCCTCGGCGTCGGCCTCGCCCATCCGGCCCAGGTAGTTGAAGCCGATCTGGGGTTCGGCGAAGGCGGCCAGCTCCGGGGCGGTCCCGGGGTTGAGGTGGCGCAGCAGTCCGTAGCCGATGCCCTTGTCGGGGATGGCGCGCAGCTGCTCCTTGACGGTCTTCAGCGCGGTGTCCAGCGCCCGGCCGTCGGACCACGGCTCCCCCTCCGGCGGTACGCCGGGGTCGAGCGCCACCGGGAAGAGGCTGGTGAACCAGCCGACGGTACGGGACAGATCGATACCCTCGGCGATCTCCTCGCGGCCGTGGCCCTCGAGACCGACCAGCACCGCCGGGCCCTCGCCCCGGCCGCGGGCGCGCCGCCAGCGGGCGACGGCCAGCGCGAGACCGGTGAGCAGCACCTCGTTGACGCCGGTGTGGTACGCGGCGGGCACCCGGCCCAGCAGCGGTTCGGCCACCTCGGCGGGGAGCGTCAGCGTCAACTGCCGTGCCGCGCCGACCACATCACGGGCCGGGTCCAGCGGGCGGTCGGTGAGTGCCGGGTCGTCGGTGGCGGCGATCGTGCGCCACAGCTCCAGTTCGGCGACCCGCTCCGGCGCGGTGGCGTTCTCGGCCAGCGTCTGTGTCCAGCGGCGGAACGAGGTGCCCACCGGCTCCAGTTCGGGGGCCTTGCCGTTGGTGAGGGCGTCGAACGCGGCCTCCAGATCGGGCAGCAGCACCCGCCAGGACACCCCGTCGACCACCAGATGGTGGGCGATCACGGTGAGCCGCCCGGGGGCGGCCCCGGCGTCGTACCAGACGGCCTGGAGCATCCGGCCGTCCTCGGGCGCCAGCCGCCCCATCGCGGCGCGCGGTTCCTCCTGGTCGTCCGGGTCCCCGGCGCGGCGGACACAGTCCTCGGCCCGTACGGAGCCCACCGGGGCCACGGTGAGCGCCCAGTCGGCGCCGGGGGCGCGGGTCAGCCGCAGCCGCAGCGCGTCATGCCGGTCCAGCAGTGCCTGGACGGCGGTGCGGACCTGCACCAGGTCCAGCCCGGCCGGCACCGGCAGCGTCATGGTCTGGTTGAACGCGTCGACCGGCCCGCCCTGCGCCTGCTGCCAGCGCATGATCGGGGTGGGCACGATGGCGCCCACGCCGTCGTCGGCGGTCACGGCGGGCTGCCGGGGGCCGTGGTCGAGGGCGGCCAGCCGGGCCACCGTACGGTGCTCGAAGATCTCCCGGAGGGTGATCTCGACACCCTCCTTGCGGGCGCGGTGGGCGAGCTGGATGGAGGAGATGCTGTCCCCGCCCAGCTCGAAGAAGCTGTCGTGGACCCCGACCGAGGCCACCCCCAGCACCTCGGTGAAGAGCGCGCACAGCGCCGTCTCCCGCTCGGTGCGCGGCGCGCCGCCGTCCGCCGCCGTCTCCCCGGACTCCGCGGTTTCCCCGGACTCCACGGCGGCGGGCCGGGCGGTCACCAGCCGGGCCCGGTCGTCGGCGGTGAAGGCGGGCAGCGATCCGGCGGTCCGGCCCGGGTCGGCGGCGAACGCGGCCAGCACCGCGAGAAAGCGGTCCAGGATCTCCCGTCCGGCGCCGTCCGCGAACAGATCCGGCCGGTGGTCCAGCCGGACGGTCATCCGCTCACCGCGGACCGTGCCCTCCAGGTTGAGGGTGTAGTGGGTGGCGTCCACCGTGGTGGCGGCCACCGCCCCGATGCCCTCGGCCGAGTTCTTCAGGGTGTCGGTGTCGATCGGGTAGTTGGCGAAGATGGTGATGGCGTCGAACAGCTCACCGCCGCCCACCAGTTGCTGGATCTCCGCAAGACCCAGGTGCTTGTACGCGATCAGCTCGCTCTGCCGGTCCTGGAGCCCGCGCGCCAGCTCGGCGAGCGGCCGCCCGGGGTCGATCCGCAGCCGCACCGGCAGGGTGTTGATGAACAGCCCGACCATGGACTCCACACCCGGCAGCTCCGGCGGCCGCCCGGAGACGGTCTCGCCGAACACCACGTCGTCCCGGCCGGTCAGCCCGGCCAGCACCAGCCCCCACGCGGTCTGCACCACGCTGTTGAGCGTCAGCCCGTGGGCGCGGGCACGGCGGGCCAGCGCGGCGGACAGCTCCGCGTCCACCTCCTCGATCAGCGTCGCGGGCAGCGCGGGGCCGCGTGCCGGGTCGGGCGGCGCCACCAGCGTCGGCCCGTCCAGACCGGCCAGCGCGCTCCGCCACGCCTCCTCCGCCTCGCCCCGGTCCTGCCGGGCCAGCCAGGCCAGATAGTCGCGGTACGGGGCGACCGGCGGCAGCGCCGCCACATCGCCGCCACTGGTGTACAGCGCCATCAACTCGCCCAGCACCAGCGGCATGGACCAGCCGTCCAGCAGGATGTGGTGGGCGGTGAAGACGAACCGGTACTCGGTGTCGGCCAGCCGCACCAGCGAGAACCGCAGCGGCGGCCGGGCCAGGTCGAACCGTCGGGCGCGGTCGTCCGCCAGCAGCCGGGCGAGCTCCGCCGCCCGCTCCGCCTCGCCGACGGTGCGCAGATCGTGCTCGGCCCAGTCGGGTTCGGCCTCGCGCAGGATGACCTGCACCGGCTCCCCGCTGGTGCGGTTGCGGAAGCTGGCCCGCAGATTGTCATGGCGCGCCAGCACCGTCCGCACGGCGTCGCGCAGCCGTCCGCCGTCCACGTCCCGGCGCAGGTCGAGAGCCATCTGAATGACGTAGACATCCGCGCTGCGCTCCTCGTAGAGGGCGTGGAACAGCATGCCCTTCTGGAGCGGGGACAGCGGCCACACATCCACGAAGCCCGGCTTCGTCACTTCGCTGTGTCCTCTCATCAGCTAAAGCCCACTCTCGAACGCGTCGATCTCGTCCTGCGAAAGCGACAGCAGGGAGAGGTCGGACGGGGTGAAGCCGCCCGCCTCGGGGCGTTCGGCGTGTGTGACCAGGGCGCGCAGACCCTCGAACCAGTAGTCCGCCACCCGGCGGACCTCGTCCTCCGCCAGCAGTTCGCCCGGCCAGGACCAGATGGCCACCAGCCGCACCCCGTCGGGGCGGTCCTGGGCGACGGCGCTCACGCCGAGGGCGTGGGCCAGGGGCAGGGCCGGGTCGCCTCCGGAGCCGAGGGTCTCGGTGGCCTCCGGCGGCGCCGCCCAGTCCTCCGCGCGCACCGCGCCGGGGTCCACCGCCGTGAACCGGCCCAGGTAGTTGAAGCCGATCTGCGGTGCGGCGAGCGCGGCCAGCTCCGGGCCGTGCTCCGGGTGGAGATGGCGCAGCAGCCCGTAGCCGAGCCCCTTGTCGGGCAGGGTGCGCAGCTGCTCCTTGACCGCCTTCAGCGCGGCGCCGAGCGCCGGTCCCCCGGTGCGCAGCTCCTCCTCGGGCACCGGTCCGGGGTCGACGGCGACCGGGTAGAGGCTGGTGAACCAGCCGACCGTGCGGGACAGATCGGTCCCGTCCACGATCTCCTCGCGGCCGTGCCCCTCAAGACCGACCAGCAGCGCCGAGCCGTCACCCCTGCCGCGGTCGCGCCGCCAGCGGGCGACGGCCAGGGCCAGACCGGTCAGCAGGACGTCGTCCACCCCGGCGTTGAAGGCCGCGGGCACCCGGCCGAGCAGTGGTCCGGCCACCTCGGCCGGCAGGGTCACGGTGAAGCTGCGGGCGCTGCCCACCACATCGCGGGCCGGGTCCAGCGGGCGGTCCGCGAGCGCCGGGTCGTCGGTGGCCAGCACCGAACGCCACAGCTCCAGCTCGGCGGTGCGCTCGCTGCCGGTGGCCTGCTCGGCCAGCAGCCGCGCCCAGCGGCGGAACGAGGTGCCCACCGGGGCGAGTCGCACGTCGGCACCGGTGGTGACCGCCTGCCAGGCGATCTTCAGATCCTCCTGGAGGACCCGCCAGGACACCCCGTCCACGGCCAGGTGGTGCACCACGAGCATCAGCCGGCCGGGGCGGTCACGTCCGGCGTCGAACCACACGGCCCGCACCAGCTCGCCGTCGTCCGGGGACAGTTCGCCCTGGACCCGGGTCTGTTCCGCGGCGACCCTTTCGATCAGCGCGGAGGGCGCCACCTCGGCGATGTCCACCCGGCTGATCAGCCGGGCCGCCTCCACCGCGCCCTTGGGCGCGATCTCCAGCCGTGGCCCGGCCCCGCCGCCCGCGGGCAGCAGCCTGGCCCGCAGTGTGTCGTGGTGGTCCAGGACGGCCTGGAGCGCGGCGGCGAGCAGACTCTCGGAGCAGTCCGCGGGCACCTGGACCAGATTGGCCTGGTGCACGGTGGCGGTGGGCCCGCCCCGTTCGTAGAGGTCCAGCATCACGGGGGTGAGCGGCAGTTCGCCGAGGGCGTCCTCGGGGGATTCGCCGGGGGCGGCGGCCGTCTCCTCGCGGGCTACCCGCGCCAGCGCCCGTACCGTCTTGTGCCGGAACACCTCCCGCAGACTGACCAGCAGCCCGGCCTGGCGGGCCTTGCTGGCGAGCTGGATGGAGACGATGCTGTCGCCGCCGAGTTCGAAGAAGTCGTCTTCGGGGCCGACCTCCGGCACGCCCAGCACCTCGCGGAAGAGCGCGGTCAGCAGCTCCTCGCGGGAACCACCGCCCGGATCCTCGGCCCCGGCGTCCGGCTCACCGGCCCCGGCGTCCGGCTCGCCGCCGCGGCGGGCGCGTGTCTCCAGCGCCGGGCGCACCGACGCCCACCACCGGGCCGGTGTGTCGTCGCCGAGCTGTCCGACGGGGGTTCCGGGGGCGGCGGCCATGGCTTCCAGGACCCCGCGCAGGGCGGCCATCAGCCCGGCGATCTCGGTGGCGGTGAACAGGTCGGGGCGGTAGCCGAGCCGGCAGTGCAGCCCGGTGCCGTCGAGACCGGCGTCCAGGGTGAGCGGGTAGTGGGTGGCGTCGTTCATCTCCAGGTCCACCGCGCGCACCCGGCCGTCGTCCTCGCCACCGAACCCGGCGCCGTCGGTGGGCACGTTCTGGAACACCAGCAGGGTGTCGAAGAGTTCACCGTGGCCGGTCTCGCGGCGCAGCTCCACCAGCCGGATGTGGTCATGCGCCATCAGCTCGGTCTGCCGCTCCCACAGTCCGCGCAGCAGCGCGTCCAGCGGTTCGGCCGGGTCGATCCGGACCCGTACCGGCACGGTGTTGATGAACAGCCCCACCATCCGCTCGATCCCCGGCACCTGGGGCGGCCGTCCGGCCACCGTGGTGCCGAAGACCACGTCGGCGGAGCCGGTGATCCGGCCGAGCAGCAGCCCCCACGCGGCCTGGACGACGGTGTTCATCGTCACCCCGTGCCGCTGGGCGGTGGCGGTGAGCGCGGCCACCAGGGCGCGCGGCATATGGGCGGAGACCTTCTCCGTCATCACCGGCGGCCGGTCCGGGTCGGCGGGCGCCAGCAGGGTGGGCCCGGCCAGACCGGCCAGCTCCCGTCGCCAGGCGGCCCGGGTGGCCTCCCGGTCCTGGCCGGTGAGCCAGCGCAGGTAGTCGCGGTACGGACGGGCCGGGGGCAGCCCCGAGCCGTCGCCCTCCGCCGCGTACAGCCGCATCAGCTCGTCCAGCAGTACCGGGGTGGACCAGCCGTCGAGCAGCAGATGGTGCCAGGTGAGCACCAGCCGGTGGCGGCCGGTGGCCAGCCGCACCAGGGTGCAGCGCAGCAGTGGCGGCCGGGCCGGGTCGAAGCGGTGGGCGCGGTCCTCGGCCATCACCCGGGCCAGTTCGGCGGCCCGCCGGTCCTCGGGGAGCTCGCTCAGGTCCCGTTCGGACCAGGGGAGTTCGCCCTCGGCGAGCACGATCTGCACCGGCTGGGCCAGTCCCTCGTGGGCGAATCCGGCACGCAGGTTCTCATGGCGGCGCAGCAGGCCCTTTACCGCCGCCCGCAGCGCCCCCGGAACGGGCTCGCCCTCCAGGTCCAGGCCGAACTGGACGGTGTAGACGTCGAGTTCGGTATCGCTGTAGAGCGAGTGGAAGAGCAGTCCTTCCTGGAGCGGGGCGAGTGGAGTGACGTCCACCAGGTCCGGGTGGGCGCGCTCCAGGGTGTCCACCTCGGCCTGGGTCAGCCGGACCAGCGGGAAGTCGGACGGGGTGCGGCCACCGGCGGTGGTGCCCGAGGCCAGCGCGGCGAGCGAGGTCCGCCAGCCGTCGGCCAACTCCCGGACGTCGTCCTCGGCCAGCAGCTCGCCCGCCCAGGTCCAGCGGGCGGTCAGCTCCCCGCCGGTGGCCGTCCACTCGATGTCGAGCGCGTACGGCAGCGGGGTGTCCGGGGCGCCGGGCGGGGTGGGCACGGCCGCGCCGGGGGTGACCCGGATCTGCGGTGCGGCGAACCCGGCGAAGACGGCGGCGGTCTGCGGGTTGAGGTGACGCAGCAGCCCGTAGCCGACGCCGTGGTCGGGCACCGCCGCCAGCCGCTCCTTGATCCGCTTCAGCGCGGCACCCGGCTCCCGGCCGCCGCCGGTGTCGAGGCGGACCGGGCGGGTGGCGGTGAACGGGCCCACGGTGCCGGACAGTTCCTCCGGCGCGCGGCCACGGCCGTCCGCCGCGAGGTCGAGCAGCAGCCCGGCCGGGGCGGGGCGGCCGTGGCGGTCGCGCCATCCGTCCACCGCCAGGGCCAGCGCGGTCAGCAGCACCGTGTCGATGTCGGTGGCGAACCGCGCGGGCACCTGGTTGAGCACCCGTGCCGCGTCCGCGGCGGGCAGGGTCACCTCCAGGGTGCGGGCGGTGGCGGTGAGGTCGCGGGAGCTGTCCAGGGCGCGGGTGCCCAGCGGGGTGTCCCCCGCGCCGAGCACATCGGTCCACACCGCCACTTCCTCGATCCGGGCCGGGTCGACGGCCTCGGCGGCCAGCCGCTCGGCCCAGGCGCGGAAGCTGGTGGCAACGGGGGTGAGCGCCGGGGCGCCGCCCTCGTCGGCGGCCCGCCATGCCTCGGCCAGGTCGGCCAGCAGCACCGGCCAGGAGCCGGGGTCGGCCGCGAGCTGGTGGACGACGAGCAGCAGCCGGTGGACGGCGCCGGGTCCGGCGTCGAACCACACCGCCTGGACCACCGTGCCGCTCTCCGGGGCGAGCCGGGCGCGTGCGGCCGCGGCCTGCTCCCGTACGGCGGCGTCCAGCGGTTCTCCGGTCAGCGCGCGGGCGTCGACGCGGGTGAGCAGCTCACCGGCGGATACGGCGCCGCGCGGCAGCGTCTCCAGGCTCCAGACGTGGTCGCCGACCCGGCGGGTGAGCCGCAGCCGCAGGGTGTCGTGATGGTCCAGCAGCGCCTGGAGCGCCGCCGCCGGTCCGTCCCCGCCCTCAGCCGTCGGCCCGTTCACCGTCCGCGTCACCAGACCGTCGCGGCCGAGGTGGTCGGCCGGACCGCCGGTGCGCAGACCGTGCAGGGCCGGGGTCAGCGGGAGCTCACCGACACCGGTGTCCGGTGCGGTGCGGTCCGCCTCCCCGACGGCCACCGCCGCCGCTGCCAGCTCCTCGACCGTGCGGTGGCGCAGCACATCGGCGGCGGTGAACTCCAGGCCCGCTTCCAGCGCCCGGCTGACGAGCTGGATGGAGACGATGCTGTCGCCGCCCAGCTCGAAGAACCCGTCGTCGATACCGACCCGCTCCACTCCCAGGAGTTCGCCGATCAGCGTGCACAGCAGCCGTTCCCTGGCGTCGCGCGGCTCCCGGCCGCCGCCCCCGCCGAGCTCCGGCTCGGGCAGCGCGGCACGGTCCACCTTGCCGTTGGCGGTCAGCGGCAGCCCGTCCAGCGTCATCAGCACGGCGGGCACCATGTACGCGGGCAGCCGCGCGGCCAGATGGGTGCGCAGCGCCTCCGGGCCCGGTGGCCTGCCGCCCTTGGCGACGGCGTAGCCGATGAGCCGGTCGCGGCCGTGCTCGTCGGGGCGTACGGCCACGGCGGCGCGGTCCACCTTGGGATGCGCGGCCAACGCGGCCTCGATCTCGCCCAGTTCGATCCGGAAGCCACGGACCTTGACCTGGTCATCGGCGCGGCCGAGGAACTCCAGCTGTCCGTCCGCGCGCCAGCGGACCACGTCCCCGGTGCGGTACAGCCGTTCGCCGGGCCCGCCGAACGGGTCGGCGACGAACCGCTCGGCGGTGAGCACCGGCCGGTTCAGATAGCCGCGGGCCAGTCCGGCCCCGGCGATGTACAGCTCACCGGCGACCCCGGCCGGGACCGGGGCCAGCCGGTCGTCCAGGACATAGACCCGGGTGTTCCACACCGGGCCGCCGATGGGCGCGCGTACCGCACCGGTCAGCGGACGGCTCAGGGTGGCCGCCACGGTGGTCTCGCTGGGCCCGTAGGCGTTGACCATCCGGCGTCCGGCGGACCAGCGCGCCACCTGGTCCGGGGCGCATGGCTCACCGCCGACGCCCACGGTGCGCAGCGAGGGGAGCTCGGTGTCGGGCACGGTGGCCAGGGCACCGGCGGTCAACTGGAAGTGGGTGACGGCCTGGTCGCGCAGGAGCGCGGCCAGCTCCGCCCCCACGGGCGCGCCATGGCCCTCGGGCAGTACCAGCGCGGCCCCGCTGAGCAGGGTCATCACCAGATCGGCCATGGAGACGTCGAAACTGGGCGACACCGCTTGCAGCACCCGGCTGTCGGCGTCGAGCGCGAAGCTCTCCCGGTGCGCACCGGCCATGGAGGCGATCCCGGTGTGGGTGACCACCACGCCCTTGGGGCGGCCGGTGGATCCGGAGGTGTAGATGACATACGCGGGGTGGGCCACGTCCAGCGGCCGCACCCGGTCCGCGTCGGTGGGGTCGGCCGTGGCCGCGGCGGCCAGTTCGGCGCGCACCTGCGCACCGTCGACCACCAGCGGCGGCACTCCGGTGGCCGCGCCGATCCGTCCGGCCTCGGCCGCGGTGGTGAGGACCAGCGCGGGCCGGGCGTCCCGGACGAGGAACGCGATCCGCTCGTCCGGATAGCCGGGGTCCACCGGCAGATACGCCGCCCCCGCCTTGAGCACACCGAGCGTGGCCGCGAGCCAGTCGAGCGACCGGGGCACGGCCACCGCGACCGGGTCCTCCGGGCCCGCGCCCCGGGCGATCAGCAGCCGCGCCCACCGGTTGGCGCGCACGTCGAGCTCGGCGTAGGTCAGCCTCTCGGCGCCCGCGACCACCGCGGTGCGGTCCGGGGTACGGGCGGTCTGCGCCGCGAACAGCTCCGGGAACGAGGCGGGTCCGGCCTCCCGGGCGGTGTCGTTCCACTCGACGAGCACCCGCCGCCGCTCCTCGCCGCGCAGCAGTTCCACCCCGCCCACGGGCTGCCGCGGATCCTCGGCGACGGCGGCCAGCACGGCGCCGAACCGCGCCGCCAGCGACTCCACGGTGGTGTGGTCGAACAGCTCGGTGCGGTAGGTGATCTGGCCGCGCAGCCCGGCGGGCGCGCCGTCCGCGTCGAACGTCTCGCCCAGCTCCACCCCGAGGTCCACCTTGGCCGAGGTCAGCTCGAAGGCGGCCGGGGAGGCGGTGAGTCCGGGCAGCTCGAGCCGGGGTGCCGCGTTGTTCTGGAACGCCAGGAACACCTGGAACAGCGGGCTGTGCGCGCCCGTCCGGTCCGTGCCGAGCGCGTCGACCAGCCGCTCGAACGGCACGTCCTGGTGGGCGTAGGCGGCCAGGTCCGCCGCCCGCACCCGGTCCAGCAGCTCCCCGAAGCCCGGGTCGCCGCCGAGGTCGGTGCGGAGCACCAGGGTGTTGACGAAGAACCCGACGAGGTCCTCCAGCGCCTCGTCCGCGCGTCCGGCCACGGCGGTGCCGATGGGGATGTCGTCGCCCGCGCCCAGCCGGTGCAGCAGGGTGGCGAGTCCGGCCTGCACCACCATGAACAGGCTGACCTGGTGTTCCCGGGCCAGCTCGGCCAGCCGGGCGTGCAGTGCGGCGTCGTAGGTGAACTCCACCACCCCGCCCTCGTGGCCGGGTTCGGCCGGCCGCGGCCGGTCGGTGGGCAGCGCCAGTTCGGCGGGGGCGCCGTCGAGCGCGTCCGCCCAGAACTCCAGCTGCCGGGAGAGCGGGCTCTCCGGGTCGTCCGGGTCGCCCAGCACGGCGGCCTGCCACAGGGTGTAGTCGGCGTACTGGACGGGCAGCGGGGCGAACTCCGGGGCGTGGCCGCGGACCCGGGCCGCGTAGGCGGTGGACAGATCGCGGGCGAGCGGTGCGTTGGACCAGCCGTCGCTCGCGATGTGGTGGACGGTCAGCAGCAGGACCCACTCGTCGTCGGAGACCGTGAACAGCCGGGCCCGCAGCGGGATGTCGGTGGCCAGGTCGAAACCGCGCGCCGCGGCCTCGCGCAGCGCCTCCGCCACACCGGTGGCGGGCACGTCGGCCGTCTCCAGCGGGACGGTGACCTCCTCCGGGGCCAGGATCCGCTGGCGCGGCCGCCCCCGGTGCTCGGGGAAGACGGTCCGCAGGGACTCATGGCGGGCGAGCACATCGCCGAGCGCGGCGCGCAGCGCGTCCGGGTCCAGGGTGCCGCGCAGCCGGATCGCGATCGGCACGTTGTAGGTACCGGTCGGGCCGTGCAGCCTGCCCAGGAACCACAGCCGCCGCTGGGCGGAGGAGAGCGGGATCTCCTCGGGCCGCTCCGCCGGGACCAGCGCCGGGCGGGCGCCGCCCGCGTCGGCCAGCCGCCGGGCGAGCAGCCGCGCGGTGGGCGCCTCGAAGACCGCCCGTACGTCCACCTCGGCGCCGAAGGCCGAGCGGACCCGGCTCAGCAGCCGTACCGCGCTGAGCGAGTTGCCACCGAGCGCGAAGAAGTCGTCGTCCACACCGGCTTCGGGGAGCTCCAGCACCCGCGCGAACAGCGCGCACAGGATCTCCTCCTGCGGGGTGCGCGGGGTCCGCGCGGCCACCGCCCCGGAGCGGAACTCCGGCTCCGGCAGCGCCGCCCGGTCCAGCTTGCCGTGCGCGGTCAGCGGCAGCGCGTCCAGCACCACCACCGCGTCCGGGACCATATACGCGGGCAGCGCGTCGGCCGTCCGGGCGCGCACCGCGGCGCCGTCCAGGGTCCGCCCCGGGCGGGCGGTGGCGTAGGCGACCAGCCGCCGGGTGCCGGGCCGGTCCTCGCGGACCACCACGGCCTGGGCGGCCACCTCCGGGTGGGCGGCGACGGCCGCGGCCACCTCGCCCAGTTCGATCCGGTGGCCGTACAGCTTCACCTGGTCATCGGCGCGCCCGGCGAACACCAGATTCCCGTCCGCCAGCCGTCGGGCCAGATCGCCGGTGCGGTACATCCGGGCCCCGGCAGGGCCGTACGGATCGGCGGTGAACCGCTCGGCGGTCAGCGCCGGGCGGCCCAGATAGCCACGGGCCAGCGCGGTCCCGGCGATATACAGCTCGCCCACCACGCCCGCGGGCACCGGCCGCAGCGCCGCGTCGAGGACGTACGCCCGCACATTGCCCTGCGGACGGCCCATCGGCACCGGCCCGCCGGGCAGTTCGTCCCCCGGCGCGATCCGGTACTCGGTGCAGTTCACGGTGGCCTCGGTGGGCCCGTAGACATTCCACACGGTGACCGCCGGATGGCGCGCCCGCCACTCCGCGAGCGCCTCCCCCATCAGCGCCTCACCGCCGAGCAGCAGCTCCCGCGCGGGCGAGAAGCCGTCGGGCAGCGCGCCCAGCAGCGGCAGATGGCTGGGGGTGGCCTTCAGGAACGTCACCGGGGTGTCCGCCAGCCGGGCCGCGACCGGGTCCTGCTCCGCCAGCGCCCCGACGAGCACCGTGCCGCCGGTCACCAGCGGGGTGAACAGGGCCGTGACGGTGAGGTCGAAGGAGACCGGCGAATGCAGCAGCGCCGCCCCGGCCGCGCCGGGGTAGGTCCGCGCGGTCCAGGCCAGGTAGTCGGCGACCGAACGGTGCGCCACCACCACGCCCTTGGGACGTCCGGTGGAGCCCGAGGTGTAGATGACATACGCGGCGTGGTCCGGGGTGAGCGGCGCGCGCCGGTCGCCGTCGCCCAGGCCGCCGGACGGCAGCGCGGCGAGCGCGGCACGCGTGGCGGGGTCGTCGACCACCACCCGCTCCACCTCGTCCCCGGGCAGCCCGGCGGCCAGCTCCGCGGTGGTCACCAGCAGCACCGGGGCGCTGTCGGCCAGCATGTAGCCGATCCGCTCCGCCGGGTACGCCGGGTCCACCGGGACATACGCGGCACCGGACTTCACCACCGCGAGCAGCGCGACGACCAGTTCGGCGGAGCGCTCCATCGCCACCGCCACCAGCCGCTCGGGCCCCGCGCCGCGCTCGGCCAGCAGCCGGGCGAGCCGGTTGGCGCGCGCGTCGACCTCGGCGTACGACAGCTCGGTGCCGCCGTGGACGAGGGCGGGCGCGTCCGGGGTGCGGGCCGCCTGCGCCGCGAACAGCTCCGGCAGTGTCCGCTCCGCCGGGGGGAGTTCGGGCCCGGCCCACTGGGACTCCAGCAGCGCCCGCTCCC
Organism: Streptomyces sp. NPDC048636; assembly: GCF_040650655.1. Lineage (NCBI taxonomy): Bacteria > Bacillati > Actinomycetota > Actinomycetes > Kitasatosporales > Streptomycetaceae > Streptomyces > Streptomyces sp. NPDC048636. The sequence goes on from NZ_JBEZHR010000003.1 coordinate 355,550, forward strand.
GCGCGTCGAGCAGATCGAGGCGGCCGACGGGCAGTTCGGGGGTGGCGGCGATCGTCTCCAGCAGCCGCCGCATCCGCGCGGTGACGGCCGTGGCGGTGTCCGCGTCGATCAGATCGGGGCGGTGGTACCAGTGCAGCGCCATCCGCCGCTCGTCCGCCATCACCACCATGCCCAGCGGATAGTGGTTGTCGCCCTTGGTGTCGACCTCGGACAGGGTCAGCCCGTGCACCGGCCCCTCGGCGCCGTCGGAGGGGAAGTTCTCGAAGACCACGGCGGTGTCGAAGAGCGTGCCGAGGCCGGTCAGCCGCTGGAGGTCGGCCAGACCCAGGTAATGGTGGGCCAGCAGCCCGACCCGGCCCTCCTGGACCCGCAGAAGGGTGTCCAGCAGCGAGGCGGCGGGGTCGATCCGCACCCGCACCGGCACGGTGTTGCTGAACAGCCCCACCATGGACTCCACGCCCGGCAGCTCCGGCGGACGGCCCGAGACGGTCTCGCCGAACAGCACATCGTCCCGGCCGGTCAGCCCGCCGAGCAGCAGCCCCCACGCGCCCTGCACCACCGCGTTCATGGTCAGCCCATGGCGGCGGGCGAGCCCGCCCAGCGCGGCGGTCAGCTCCGCGGGCAGCTCATCGGTGATCCGCCCGGGCAGGACGGCCGCGCGGCCCGCGGCGTCCGGCGCCACCAGGGTCGGGGCGTCCACCCCGGCCAGCGCGGTACGCCAGGCGTCCTCGGCGGCGGCCCGGTCCTGCCGGGACAGCCAGACCAGATAGTCGCGGTACGGGACGACCGGCGGCAGCGCCGTATCGTCGCCCCCGCTGCCGTACAGCGCGAACAGCTCCCCCGCCAGCACCGGCGCGGACCAGCCGTCCAGCAGCAGATGGTGGGCGGCGAACAGCAGCCGGTGGGTGTCCTCGCCGAGCCGGATCAGGGTGAAGCGCAGCAGCGGCGGTGTCCGCGGGTCGAAGCGGTGGGCCCGCTCGGCGTGCAGCAGCCGGTCCAGTTCGGCGGTGCGCTCGGCCTCGCCGAGCCCACTGAGGTCGATCTCGTACCAGGGGAGGGCGGCCTCGTGCGGAATCAGCTGGAACGGCCGTCCGTCGGCGGTGCGGTGGAATCCGGCGCGCAGGGTGTCATGACGGCGCAGCAGCCCGCTCACGGCGGCGCGCAGCGCGGCGGTGTCCAGCCTGCCGGACACATCGACGGCGAGCCGGGTGATGTAGACGTCCTCGGCGTCCCGGTCGTACGCGGTGTGGAAGAGCAGCCCCTCCTGGAGCGGGGAGAGCGGCAGCACATCGGTGACCCCGGGCTGGGCGGCGGCGAGCCGGTCGATCTCCTCCTGCTCCAGCGCCACCAACGGCAGGTCGGACGGGCTGAGTCCGCCGCCACCCGGCCGTTCGGCGTGTGCCACCAGCGCCTCCAGCGCGGTGAACCACGCCCGCGCCACCTCCGCCACCTCGTCCTCGGTGAGCAGCTCGCCCGGCCAGGTCCAGGTGACCGAGAGACGGGGGCCCTCGGGGTGGGTCTCGGTGACGGCGTTGACGGTGAGCGTGTACGGCAGCGGGGTGGCCGCGTCGGCGCCACCGCCGAGACCGCCCCCGGACCCGTCCTCGCCGTCCGCGGTGCCGATCCGGCCCAGGTAGTTGAAGCCGATCTGCGGTTCGGGGTACTTGGCCAGGGTGACCGCGGTGCGCGGGTTGAGATGGCGCAGCAGTCCGTACCCGATCCCGTGGTCGGGGACGGCGCGCAGCTGTTCCTTGACCCGCTTCAGCGCCGCGGCCAGCTCGGGCCCGGCCTCGGCCACCTGCTCACGGGAGAGCGTGCCCGGGTCCACCCGTACCGGGTACAGACTGGTGAACCAGCCGACCGTACGGGACAGATCGGCGCCCGGCACGATCTCCTCGCGGCCGTGGCCCTCCAGTCCGATCAGCACCGAGGAGGTGTCACCGCGGCCGTGGCGGCGCCGCCAGTCGGCCACCGCCAGCGCCAGCGCGGTCAGCAGCACATCGTTGACCTCGGCGCGGAACGCGGCGGGCACCCGGCCCAGCAGCGGTTCGGTCACCTCGGCGGGCAGCCGCAGGGTCAGCTGACCGGCGGTGGCGAGGGTGTCCCGGGCCTGGTCCAGCGGACGCGCGGTCAGCGCCGGGTCACCGCCGCTCAACACCTCGCGCCACAACGGCAGTTCACGCATCCGCTCGGGTTCCGACGCGGCGGCCGTCAGCGCCCGCGCCCAGGCGCGGAACGAGGTGCCCACCGGCTCGGGGACAAAGCGGCGGCCTGCGGCGGCGGCCTCCAGGGCGGCGGTCAGCTCGGGCAGCAGAATGCGCCAGGAGACCCCGTCCACGGCCAGGTGGTGGATCACCAGCAGCAGCCGCCCAGGCCGGTCCGGGCCCGCGTCGCACCACACGGCCCGCACCATCCGGCCCTCGCCGGGCGCCAGCAGGGCCTGCGCCGCGCCGAACTCCTCGGCGGTCAGCGCCGCCAGGGCGGCGCCGTCCAGACCGGTGGTGTCCACCCGGCGCAGACAGTCCTCGGCGCGCACCGCGCCACGCGCCGCGACCTCGAGGGTCCACTCGCCGATGTCCTCGATCCGGTGCAGCCGCAGCCGCAGCGTGTCGTGGTGGTCCAGCAGCGTCTGGAGCACCTGGGTGACCCGCTCGGTGTCCAGACCGGCGGGCACCGGGACGGGCATGGCCTGGTTGAACTGGTCGACGGGGCCACCGTGTTCGCTGAACCAGTGGATGATCGGGGTCAGCGGCACCCCGCCGATCCCGTCCGAGGGCGCGGTGCGCCGCGCGGGCGCCTTGCCCTCGGTGGCGACCCGGGCCAGCGCCTCGACCGTCTTATGGGTGAAGACATCACGGGGGCTGAACCGCAGCCCGGCCTTGCGCGCCCGGCTGATCAGCTGGATCGAGCCGATGCTGTCGCCGCCCAGCTCGAAGAAGGACTGGTCGGCGCCGACCTTCTGCACCCCCAGCACCTCGGCGAAGAGCCCGCACAGCAGCTTCTCGCGGTCGGTGGCCGGTTCCCGGCCGGTGTCCTCGGAGCCGAAGTCGGGGGCGGGCAGCGCCTTGCGGTCCAGTTTGCCGTTGACCATGAGCGGCAGCGCGGCCAGCGGGATGAACAGCGCCGGGACCATATACGCGGGCAGCAGCCCGGCGACGTGGTCACGCAGCGCCTCGGCGCCCGGGGTACGGCCCGGGGCCGGTACGACGTACGCCACGAGCTGCCGTACGCCCGGCTGGGACTCATGGACGACCACGGCGGCGCCGTCAAGCTCGTCATGGCGGGCGAGTACCGCCTCGATCTCGCCGAGTTCGATCCGGAAGCCACGGATCTTGACCTGGTCATCGGCCCGGCCCACGAACTCCAGCTGACCGTCCGCACGCCAGCGCGCCACATCCCCGGTGCGATACATCCGCGAACCGGCCGGACCGAACGGATCGGCCGTGAACCGCTCCGCCGTCAACGCCGCCCGCCGCAGATAACCACGCGCCAACCCCGGACCCGCCACATACAACTCACCCGCCACCCCGGGCGGAGCCAACCGCAACGAACCATCCAGCACATACCCACGGGTACCGGGAACCGGACTGCCGATCGGGGGCGCACCGGCCCCGACGGTCAACGGCTCACTCATCGACACGGCCACGGTGGACTCGGTCGGCCCGTACGCGTTCACCATCCGACGACCGGGCGCCCAGCGCTCCACCAGCTCCGCCGGGCAGGCGTCACCGCCGACGATCAGACAGTGGAAGTCCGGCAGTTCGGCGGCGGGAACGCTCGCCAGCGCGGCGGGCGGGATCAGGGCATGGGTCACCCGACGACCGGAGATCACCTCGGCGAGCGGTTCACCCGCGAGCGGTCCGGGTGCCGGAACCACCAGCGTGGCACCGGACGTCAGCGTCATACACAGCTCCAGCACCGAAGCGTCGAAGCTCGGCGAGGAGAACTGCAACACCCGGCTCCCCGCCGACACCGCGAACCGCTCCCGCTCAGCCGCCGCGAAAGCCGCGATCCCACGGTGCGACACCACCACACCCTTGGGCATACCCGTCGAACCCGAGGTGTAGATGACATACGCGGGGCTGTCGAGCGGAACAGCGACGCCGGGCGCGTCCGACGAGGTGTCGTCGTCTCCCTCCAGGAGCAGCACCCTCCGGCCCCCGGGCACCACCTCCGCGTACGCCTCCGTGGTCAGCACCACCACCGGACGGGCGTCATCCAGCATGAACGCCACCCGCTCCACCGGATACTCCGGATCCACCGGCAGATACGCCGCCCCCACCCGCATCACCGCAAGCGAAGCCACCACCGACTCCACCGAACGCCCCAACACCAGGGCCACCACATCCTCCGACCCCACACCGGCAGCGACCAACCGCCGGGAAAGCACCTCAGCCCGCGCCGCCAACTCCCCATACGTCAACGCCACATCCGCCGACTCCACCGCCACCGCACCCGGCGTCCGCGCCACCTGCGCCGCGAACAACTCCGGGAACGTCGCCGGTTCGACGACGGGGCCGGTGGCGCGTCCGCCGCCCAGCTCCCGCCGCTCGTCGTCGGAGAGCAGCGCGATCCGACCGGCCGGACGGTCCGGCTCGTCGATCAGCGTGGTCAGGATGCGGACGAGACGCTCGCCCGCGATGGCCACCTCGGCCCGTGTGAAGAGGTCGGGCCGGTAGTTGAGTACCAGCCGCAGCCGTCCCTCGAAGACATGCGCCACCAGGCACAGCGGATAGTGGTTGGCGTCCAGGACGTCGAAGCCGTCGATCCGCAGCTCGCCCGCGAGCCCCCGCAGCGACTCCAGGTCGAACGGGAAGTTCTCGAACGCCACATAGGTGTCGAAGAGTTCGCTGTGCCCGGCCAGCCGGTGGATCTCGCTCATCCCCAGGTGCTGGAACGGCATCAGCTCCATGTGTTCGCGCTGGAGCCCGGCGAGGGCGTCGGCCAGTGGGGTGCCCGGGTCGATCCGCATCCGCACCGGCAGCGTGTTGATCATCATGCCGACCATGCGCTCGACCCCCGCGACCTCCGGCGGGCGGCCGGAGACGACGGTGCCGAAGGTGATGTCGTCCCGGCCGGTCAGCGCGGCGAGCAGCAGGGCCCAGGCGCCGTGTACGGCGGTGGAGAAGGTGAGGTCACGGCCGCGCAGCCGGGCCGAAAGCGCCTCGGTCCGCGCCTCCGTCAGCTCCAGCGCGAGCTGTTCGGGGTGGACGACCGCGCGCCCGGGGTCGGCCGGGGCGAGCCGGGTGGGCGCGTCGATGCCCTCCAGGGCCTGCTTCCACACCTTCTCGGCGCGGCTGTCGTCCTGTCCGGCCAGCCACGCCAGATGTTCGCGGAACGGGGTGACGGTGGGCAGCGCGGCGGTGTCGCCCCCGCCGCCGTACAGCTCGAACAGCTCGCCCAGCAGCACCGAGGTGGACCAGCCGTCCAGCAGGATGTGGTGGAAGGTGCACAGGAAACGGTGGGCGCCGTCGCCGAGCCGCACCAGCAGGAACCGCATCAGCGGCGGCCGGGACAGATCGAAGCGGTGGGCCTTCTCGGCGCTCTGCAACCGCTCCAGTTCCGCGGCGCGTGCGTCCGCCTCGAGCCCGCCGAGGTCGGCCTCCGCCCACGGCAGTTCCACCTCACGGGAGACCACCTGCACCGGGCGGCTCTGCTTGGGGTGCAGAAAGCCGACGCGCAGATTGGCGTGGCGGCGCAACAGGGCCGCGGCGCTCGCCCGCAGCGCCGCCACGTCCAGCGCCCCGCCCAGGTCCAGGACGACCTGCACGGTGTAGACGTCGTGGCCCTTCTCGTCGTACAGCGCGTGGAAGAGCAGCCCCTCCTGGAGGGGCGACAGGGGAAGGATGTCCTCGGGGCCCGACTTCGTCATTGCAGCGTCCTCCACTCGGCTTCCAGGCCGTCGATCTCGTCTTGGGATAGCTCCACCAGCGACAGGTCCGACGGCGCGTGGCCGCCGGCCTCCGGCCGCTCGGCGTGGTCGGCCAGTGCGCGCAGCGCGCGGAACCAGCCGTCGGCCAGCTCGCGCACATCGGCGTCGGACAGCAGTCGGCCGGGCCAGGTCCAGGAGGCCAGCAGCCGGTGGCCGTCGGGGTGCCGGTGGGCGACCGCGTTCAGCTCCACCACATGGGACAGGGGCTGGTGCGGATCGCCGTCGCCGAGCACGGCGTCGGACTCGGCGGCGGGGCTCCAGTCGCCCGCCGTACCGGATCCGGGCGCGTCGGCGCGGCCCAGGTAGTTGAAGAGCAGCTGAGGGGTGGCGAGCCCGGCGAGCCGGGTGCCGGTGGTGGGGTCGAGATGGCGCAGCGGCCCGTAGCCGGTGCCCTCGCCGGGCAGGGCGCGCAGCTGCTCCTTGACGGTGCGCAGCGCGGTCCCGGCCGCCGGGCCACCGGACCACAGTCCGGCCCAGTCGCCGTCGGCCACCTCCGGGTCGAGCCGGGCGGGGTGGATGCTGGTGAACCAGCCGACGGTACGGGACATATCGAGGCCGTCCCCGGTGTCCTGGCGGCCATGGCCCTCCAGGTCCACGAGCGCGCCGGGGCCGCCGGGTCGTCCGCGCCGGGTCCGCCAGTCGCTGACGGCCAGGGCGAAGGCGGTGACCAGCACCTCGTGCACGGTGGCGCGCAGGGCGGCCGGCGCGCTCGTCAGCAGCGGCTCGGTGCGGTCGGCGGGCAGGGTCATGGTGATCCGCCGGGCGGCTCCGGCGGTGTCGGTGGCCGGGTCCAGCGGGGTGTCCACCAGTCCGGGCGCGGGCCGCCGCAGGGTCCCGGCCCAGAAGGCGGCCTCGGTGGCATCGGTGGCCCGTGTGCGCAGGGCGGTGGCCCACTGGCGCAACGAGGTGGTGGCGGGCGGCAGTTCGGGGGCGCGGTCCTCGCCCGCCGCCTCCCAGGCGGTGCGCAGATCCTCGAGCAGGATCTGCCAGGACACCCCGTCCACCGCGAGGTGGTGGACGGCGAACAGCAGCCGTCCGGGGGCGTCCGGCCCGGCGTCGCACCAGACGAGCTGGGCCATCACCCCGGTCTCCGGGTCGAGCCGCCGCCAGGCCGCGTGCGCCTGTTCGGCCACGGTGGCGCGCAGCGCGTCCGCGTCCTGACCGGCCACCGCGACCCGCCGGACCAGGTCCCGCGCGGCCACGGCACCGCGTTCGGCGATCCGGTACGTCCAGCCGTCCCCGTCGCGCCGGGCACGCATCCGCAGGGCGTCATGGTGGTCCAGGACCGCCGCGAGGGCGGTGGTGAACCGGTCGCCGTCGCCCGCGCCGGGCGGCACCCGGGTCAGGGTGGTCTGGTGGAAGGAGGCGAACGGGCCGCCGGGGCCGCCCCGTTCCTCCAGCCAGCGCATCACCGGCGTGGCCGGGAGGTCGCCGACGGCGCTCATGACCGGCTGCGGCGCGGTGGCCGCGGCGGGTCCGTCGTCCGGCAGCGCGGCGGTGATCCGGGCCACCGTCTTGTGCTCGAAGACGTCCTTGGGGGCGAGGTCGAGCCCCATCCGGCGGGCGCGGGCGACCAGCTGGATGGAGACGATGCTGTCGCCGCCCAGCTCGAAGAACGAGTCGTCCAGGCCGACCCTCGCCACGCCCAGCACCTCGGCGAAGAGTCCGGCGAGCGCCGCCTCCCGAGGATCGCGCGGCGCCTCGGGCCCGGTGTGCGCACCGTCCGCGCCGGTGTCCGCGCCGGTGGTGTCCGCGCCGGTGTCCGGGGCGGGCAGCGCCCGGGTGTCCAGTTTGCCGTTGGGGGTGAGCGGCAGCTCCTCCAGCGCGAGGAGAGCGGTGGGGACCATGTAGTCGGGCAGCAGCCCGGCGGTGTGGGCGCGCAACTCCGCCCCGTCCACCGCCGCGCCCGGTTCGGCCACCGTGTAGCCGACGAGCCTGCGCAGCCCCGGCTGGTCCTCGCGGACCACCACCGCGGCCCGCGCCACCGCCGGATGGCGGCACAACACGGCCTCGATCTCGCCCGGTTCGATCCGGAAGCCACGCAGTTTCACCTGGTCGTCGACGCGGCCCAGATAGTCGAGCACCCCGTCCCGCCGCCAGCGGGCCAGATCGCCGGAGCGGTACATCCGGGCCCCGGGCGCGCCGTACGGGTCGGCGACGAACCGTTCCGCGGTCAGCCCCGGGCGGCGCAGATAGCCGCGGGCGAGCTGACCGCCCGCGATGTACAGCTCCCCGGGGACACCGGGCGGCACCGGCCGCAGCGAGCCGTCCAGCACATGGACGGCCGAGTTCGCCATCGGGCGGCCGATCGGCACCGGACCGGCCGGTATCTCCTCGTCCGGCCCGATGCGGTGGGCCACACAGCCGACGGTGGCCTCGGTGGGACCGTACTCGTTGACGACGGTGGCGCCGGGGTGCCGCTCCCGCCACCGCGCCACCACCTCGCCGAGCAGCGCCTCACCGCCGACGACCAGTTCACCGGTGGGCGAGAACTCCTCGGGGAGCAGCCCGAGCAGACCCAGATGGGACGGGGTGGCCTTGAGGAAACCGGGCCGGGGCGCGCCGTCGCCGGGCTCCTCCAGCGCGGTGATCCGTACCTGACCGCCGCTGATCAGGGGCGCGTAGAGCGCGGTGACGGTCAGGTCGAAGGAGACCGGTGAGTGCAGCAGCGCGCTCCGCGCGACCGACGGATAGCGCTGCCGGGCGTCGTCCAGGTACACCGCCACCGAGCGGTGGGCGACCACCACGCCCTTGGGGCGGCCGGTGGAGCCGGAGGTGTAGATGACATACGCCGGGTGGTCGGCGGCCAGCGGGGCGCGGCGGTCGGCGTCGGACGGATCCCGCTCCACGGTGCTCCCGGCGCGGGACACATCGAGCACCGGCAGCCCGTCGGGTACGGCGACGGCGGCGGACGGTGCGGTGAGCACCAGCGCCGGATCGGCGTCGGCGAGCATGAAGGCGATGCGCTCGGCGGGGTGGTCGGGGTCCACCGGCAGATACGCGGCGCCCGACTTGACCACCGCGAGCAGCGCCACCACCAGATCGGCGGAGCGCGGCAGCACCACGGCGACCACCCGCTCGGGCCCGGCGCCACGCGCGATCAGCTCATGGGCCAGCCGGTTGGCGCGTGTGTTCAGCTCGGCGTAGCGGTACGTCAGCGCGCCCTCGGCCAGCGCGGGCGCGTCCGGGGTGCGGGCGGCCTGGGTCTGGAACAGCTCGGGCAGCAGCGCACCGGGCGACGCCACGGTGGGCGCCTGGTTGAAGCCGTACAGCACTCGTTCGCGTTCGGCGGCGGTGAGCAGTCCGATACCGCTGAGCGGGCGGTCGGGTTCGGCGGTCACCGCGTCCAGCAGCCGGACGAACCGGTCGGCCAGCCGCTCGACGGTGTCCCGGTCGAACAGGTCGGTGGCGTACTCCAGCCGTCCGTCGATCCCGGTGACGGCGCCCCGCTCGGCGGCCCGCTCATCCAGGCCGAACAGCAGGTCGATCTTGGTGACTCCGGGGTCCACCTGCTGCGGGGTCGCGGTCAGCCCCGGGAGCTCCAGCGTGGACTCGGACGGAGTCTGCACATCCATCATCACCTGGAACAGGGGATTGCGGGACAGCGAGCGCTCCGGGTTGAGCGCCTCCACCAGCCGCTCGAACGGCACGTCCTGGTGGGCGTGGGCGGCGAGCGCCATCTCCCGGGCCCGGCCGAGGAGTTCGGCGAAGCTCGGGTCACCGGAGAGGTCGTTGCGGAACACCACGGTGTTCACGAAGCAGCCGATGAGTTCGTCCAGCGCCGGATCGGTGCGCCCGGCGACCGCGCTGCCCAGCGGGATATCGGTGCCCGCGCCCAGCTTGCCGAGCAGCACGGCCACCGCGCTCTGGAAGACCATGAACAGACTGGCGCCATGGGCGCGGGCCAGCCCTGTCAGCCGCTCATGCAGTCCGGCGCCGATGGCGAACCGCACGATGTCGCCGCGCTGGCTCAGGACCGGCGGCCGGGGCCGGTCGGTCGGCAGCGCCAGCTCCTCCGGCAGCCCCGCCAGGGCGCGCTTCCAGTAGGCGAGCTGGCGGCCGAGCGGGCTGTCCGCGTCCTCGTCACCACCGAGCACGGAGTGCTGCCACAGGGTGTAGTCGGCGTACTGGACGGCCAGCGGCGGGAGTTGGGGCGCGTCGCCCGCCGTCCGCGCGGTGTACGCCCGGCCCAGGTCGCGGGCGAGCGGGGCGAGCGAGAGCCCGTCGGCGACGATGTGGTGCAACACCACCAGCAGAACGTGTTCCCCGGGGCCGAGCGCCAGCAGCCGGGGCCGCACGGCCGGTCCGGCCGCCAGGTCGAACCCCTCGGCCACCACGGCGGCCACGGTGGCGTCGAGCGCGTCCTCGGTCACTTCGGTGACCGTCAGCACCACTCGGGCGTCCGCCTCGGCGGGGGTGAGGATGTGCTGCCGGGGGCGGCCGTCGGTGTCGGGGAAACAGGTGCGCAGGCTCTCGTGGCGGGCCAGCACATCGGACAGCGCCAGGCCGAGCGCCGCCCGGTCCAGATGTCCGGACAGCCGCAGCGCCAGCCCCATGTTGTAGGCACCGGTGGGGCCTTGGAGCCGGTTCATGAACCACAGCCGCTGCTGGGTGAGCGACAGCGGCAGCTCGGCGGGGCGCGCCATCGGCGCCAGGGTGGTACGGGCCCCGTCGGCACCCTCGATCCGGGTCGTCAGCAGGGCCACGGTCGGGGCCTCGAAGACGGTGCGCACCGACAGCTCGGCGCCCAGGGTCTCGCGGATCCGGCCGAGCAGCCGGATGGCGGAGAGCGAATGGCCGCCGCGCTCGAAGAAGTTGTCGTCCAGGCCGACGCGGTCGCTCTTCAGCACCTCGGCGACCAGGGCGCACAGGGCCTCCTCGCGCGGGGTGCGCGGGGCGCGGTAAGGAACCTGTTCCGTGGTCACGGCCGCGGGGACGGTCACCGGTGGCACCCAGCCCTCGGGCAGCGGCAGTTCGAGCGCGCCGACGGTGTCCCCGGGCGTGGCGTCGGCCAGGGTGGCCAGGAAGTCCACCAGCCGCTGCCGGTGGTCCGCGACCGTGTCCGTGTCGTACAGGTCGGCGTTGGCGTGGAAGTCGACGAGGAAGCCGTCGCCCGGCTCCCGGTTGTCCACCACCAGCGACAGGTCCTCCTCCGGGCCGATGGAGAAGCCGCGGACGGTGGAGGGGCGGCCCGCGAAGGTCAGCGGGGTGCCGTACATGATGAGGTTGATCTCCGGACCCCACAGCCGCTTGCGCTCCCCCACCCGGCGCAGATCGCGGTGCAGATCCTCGTAGCGGTAGCGCTGGTGGCGCAGCACCTCGTGGAGTTCACCGCTGACGGCGGCCAGCAGCGCGGCCACGGTGGTGTCCGGGCCGACCTCGATCCGCAGCGGCAGCGCGTTGGACACCATGCCGGGGGTCTTCCGGGCGGCCCGGTCGGGGCGGGCGGCCACGGCGAGACCCAGCACCACATCGGTGGCGCCGGTGAGCCGGTGCAGATAGGCGGCGATGGCGGCGACCGTCACGGCCGGCCAGCTCACCCCGGTCTCCCGGCCGAGCGCGCGCAGGCCGTCCGCGGTCTTGGCGGGCACCTCCCCGGCCAGTCGCACATGGTCGGTGGGCACCCGGTCCGGCCGCGGCGCCAGGCTGACCGGTTCGCCGAGACCGGCCAGCCGGGCGGTCCAGAACTCCCGGTCCCCGGCGAACCGTTCGGACTCCCGGTACTCCAGGTCCCGTGCCACCAGGTCGCGCACCGAGCCGAACGGGCCCGGCGACGGCTCCTCCCCGGCCACCAGCGCCGTGTACACCTCGGCGACCCGGGAGACGATCAGCGACCAGCTGAAGCCGTCCACGATGGTGTGGTGCACCCGGCTGAACCAGGTGTAGCGGTCCTCGGCCAGGGTGATCAGCCCGAACGTGAACAGCGGCCCCGTGGACAGGTCCACCGGGGCCGCCACCCGCGCGAGCATCCACTCCTCCGCCTCCGCGGAAGGGTCGGCCGCGCCACTGACGTCGAGCGTGTGCAACGGCCAGTCCACGGCCTCCTGGACGATCTGGCGCGGCCCCTCGGCACCGGGCACGAACCGCAGCCGCAGGGTGTCGGCCTCGTCCACGGTGCGCCGCAGCGCGGCCTCGAACAGCGCGGTGTCCACCGGACCGGAAATCTCGACGCATTCGGCGATGCTGTACATCGGGTTGTCCGGATTCACCTGCTGGGCGAGCCACATTCCGGACTGGGCGGCCGTCAGCGGCACATGGGGACCATTCTGATCGGCCATTGCCATTCACCTCGATTGGGTAGCCTCATCGATCGGGCCCAACCCTACGGAGCTTCGGGAACGGCCCCAGGGGCTCATGAAAAACTTGAAATCGCCGAGAAACGCATATCGAAGAATGCGTATCGCGCTGTACCGGCGGCCCGCCGGACGGCTACCGTCGACGGCTCCCTTGGCATATACGACCGCCCCGGCCACAAGCGCGGCCGGGGCGGTCGTACGGGATCTCGGGCGCGGGCTCAGCCGGTGGCCGGGGTCAGCGCCACCGGCAGACCGCTGTAGCCGTGCAGGAAGTTGGAGTGGATCGGCCGACCCGGTCCTGTCAGCTCCGCCTCGGCCACAAAAGAACGCAGCGCGGTGAGCATCGCATGGATTTCCGCCCGCCCCAGATAAGCGCCGAGACAGAAGTGCGGCCCATATCCGAACGACACATGCTTGTTGGGCGTGCGACCCAGATCGAATACCTCCGGATCGGCGAACACCTCCTCGTCGTAATTGGCCGAGGTGTTCCACAGGGTGACGATGTCGCCCGCCCCGATCCGCACTCCGCCGACCTCGGTGTCCACCACGGCCCGCCGTCCGAAGTGCATGGCCGGGGTGACCCAGCGCAGCACCTCCTCCACGGCGGTGTCCACGGTGACGTCCCCGTCGCGCAGCCGCTTCCACTGCACCGGGTGCTCGATCAGCTCCCGCATCCCGCAGATCATCGACAGCCGACTGGTCTCGTCGCCGCCGAGGATCAGGCTGTAGCAGTTGAAGACGATCTCTTCCTCGGTCAGCGGCTCACCGTCGATCGTCGCCGTGGCCAGGACGCTGATCACATCCCCGGTGGGCTCCTCGCGCCGGTCCTCGGCCAGTTCGGCGAAGTACAGCAGCAGTTCATTGCGGGCCACCAGCGAGTCCTGGACGCTCTGCCCGGCCTCCTCCGCGCTGAGCGCCTGTTTGGTGAGGCTGAGCAGATAGGACCGGTCGGACTCCGGGACACCGAGCAGATCGGCGATGGTGGCCATCGGGATGTGCTCGGCCACGTCCTGCGCGAAGTCGCAGCCGCCGCGCTCGACGGCGGTGCGCACCAGCCGTTCGGTGCGCCGCCGCACCCCGGCCACCACCCGCTCCAGCACCCGTGGCGCGAACGCCTTGAGCAGCAGATTGCGGATCTCGCGGTGGCGCACCCCGTCGGTGACGGCGAGCATCTTGCCGCTCGCCGAGTCGCCGCCCCGGAGCAGCGTGGTGAGGACGTTGCCCTTCTCCGAGGTGAAGGCGCGGTTGTCGCGGTAGACCGACATCACGTCCCGGTAGCGGGAGAGCACCCAGAAACCGGGCATCAGCCCCTCGGTGGGATGCCAGTGCACCGGGCTGTGCTCCCGGAACCGCCGCCACATGGGCGCCAGTTCACGGTCCAGGAAGGTCCGCGGATCGGTGAGGTCGACGGCGCCGGGATCCAGCTCGTCGAGGGTGGAGACCGCGTTATGCGGCTGACCTGACATCCCGCGCCTACCCCGCGCGCTGCGTCATCGACACCAGCACCTTGCGGTCCCCGGTGTACGGACGGCGCCCATGCGTGGTGAGGATGTTGTCGATCATGATCAGATCGCCGTCCTCCCACCCCTCGGCCAGCGTGGTGGTGGCGTACACACCCAGGATGGTGGCCAGTTCCCCCGGGGTGACCGGAGTGCCGTCACCGACGTACGCGTTCCGCGGCAGCCCGTCCTCACCGCAGATCTCCAGCAGCCCTTCGCGGACCGGCTCCGGCAGCGCGTGCACATGGAACAGATGGGCCTGGTTGAACCACACCCTGCGCCCGGTGACCGGGTGTTCCACCACCGCCGGACGGCGCTGCCGGGTGCGCAGCACCTCGCCGTCCCACTCCGCCTCGATGTCGTGCTCGGCGCAGTAGCGGTCCACCTCCGCCTTGTCGTCCGTCTGGAACCCCTCCTGCCAGGACAGCCCCATCCCGGTGCGGTACGTACGGGTGTAGAGCACCCCGTGCTCCTCGAACCGCGCCACCAGCTCCTCGGGCAGCCGGTCCAGCACCGCGCCGCTGTCGGCCACCGGGGTCTCCCCGCCGGTGGCCGCCGCCTTGGCGCAGTACAGGAAGAGGTTGTGCGGCCAGTTGTGGGAGTACGCGCTCTCGTTGTGCTGCGGAATGGACTGGTCGGCCGGGTACTCGGTGGAGGTGTAGACATTGCCCTTGACCCGGCTGCGCGGGGTGGAGCGCTCGTTGTACTCCAGCGTCCGGCCGCCGATCAGCTCGGCCAGGCCCGCCAGTTCGTCCTGTTCGCCCAGGCCCAGGTTCTTCACCATCACCGCGGCGTGGTCCAGCATCGCCGCCCGCAGCCCGTCCACATTGGCGGTGAGCCACCCCGGTCCGTCACCCCCGTGCCGCGGGGTGACCCGGACCAGTCGGGTGCCGTGGTGTTCCAGCAGGTCGACCGAAGCGTCCGCGAAATACTTCTCCGTCATTCCTTCTCCACCTCCAGGCTGAAGCCGTCGATGCTCACGTGGTTGACCGGGTCACCGGCCGCGTACTCGTAGCCGTTCAGGAACGGCCCACCGGACACCGGCTGGGTGAAGCGGCCGAGGGTGTTGTTGAGCAGCCGGGTGTCCAGCACCGTGGCGTACTGCGCCCCCGCGTGCTCGGTCCCGCGCTGGTACTGGCCGAGCCAGCCGTAGTCGTAGTCACCGGGCAGGTTGTCCGGGATGTGGTCGGGGTCGACCGCGCCGTCCGCGGTGAGCGGTTCGCCGTACGGGCCGTAGCGGTACACCCCGCCCCGCTGGTGTCCGTCGTCATCGGCCACGGCGAACACATCGCCGCGCACCGTCGGATAGCTCCAGCTGGTACGGGCCCCGGCCACGGCGCCCTCGCGCACCCGCACCACCCCGCCGGGCAGCGCCACCACCCTCGCCAGCACCCGCTTGTCGGCGCGGAGCACGAAGTCGATATCCGGGTCGGTCAGCGAGGTGTGGCCGTAGAGCCGGCCGGAGTCACCGGCGCCGGTGGAGGTGCGCTCGACCAGGTGGTCGGCGGTGTCGGAGGTGTAGCGCACATCGGCCGGGTCCTTCCCGGTGATCTTCGAGCCGAGATAGCGCTCGGCCGCGTCATGGCGCTGCACCACCGTGGCACCGCCCAGCCGGTAGCCGGTCATATGGCCGTTCCCGGCGTAGGTCACCCCGCTGACCGGAGTGTCACCGGTGGTGGCGAGCAGCCGGTCGGCGGCGTCGTAGCAGTAGCCGGTCGTGGTGGTGCCGTCCGCCGTACGGTCGGTCAGCCGCAGCCGGTTCCCGTTGTCCCCGGCGCCCGCCTCGGTGCCCTCGGGGCAGTCCGCGGGCGCGCCGGTGAAGCCGTAGCCGTAGTGGTGTCCGGTCACCCACGCGTCGACCAGCCGCCCCGCCGCGTCATAGCGGTAGTTGGGCCCGTCCTCGCGCGGATCCTCACCCGCGGTGGACTCGTCCGTCACCACCCCGGAGCGGGCCCGGGTGACCCGGCTCGGCAGCTCGCGGCCGTCGGCCAGGGTCCAGTCCTTGGCGGTGATCCGGCCCGCGGCGTCCCGCCGTACGGCCAGCTTCGCACCACCCGCGTACGCGACCTTCTCGAGCTGGCCGCCCTCGTCCAGCGCGACGGTGGCAAGTGTCCTGCCGTCCAGCGCGACACCGGTCTCCCGGCCCGCGTCGTCATATGTCACCGTCTTCACCTGCGCCCGGTCCCCGGGCGGGGTGGACGTCTCGCGCACCGCCCGCCCGGCCCGGTCGTAGCGGGTGTCGGTGCGGATGCCCTGGACATCGGTGAGCCGTACGGTCCGCCCGAGCAGATCGACCGTGTACACCAGGTCGCCACCGGGTTCGGACGCCTTGGTGGTCAGCGGATCCCCGCCGTACGCGGTGTCGTAGGTGATGGTGCGCGCCGGGGCGTCGGCATTGCCGGGCACGTGCATGGCCAGGATCTGGCCGCGCTCCCCGTAGTCCACACAGGCCCACTTCGGCCCGCCGAAGGTCACCGCGACCGGCAGCCCGCGGGTGTTGTAGACGAACCGCTCGGCCCGTGCGGAGCCCTTGGCCGGGGCCGCCGAGGTGACCGCCTTCGGCAGCCCCGCCTGCGGCAGCGGATCGTCCTTGTCGGTACAGGGGTTGTCGGCCTTCTCGTCGGCGCCGTAGTACGTGTACGTCTGGCGGGCGCCGCTGGGCATCACCTTGGCGGTGGGCCGGAACATCTCGTCATAGGTGTAACCGGTCGTGAGCTTGAGCCCCTTCGGGTCGGTGACCGTGGCCACCGGTACGCCCATCTCGTTGAGCCGGGTCTCCACCGTGCGGTCCGGGACCCCGTCGGAGCCCGCGGTCACCGTGGTCATGCCGGTGGCGCCGTATGCCGTGGTCTCCGACGGCACCTTGGCGCAGCCCTCGGGGGCCGGGGTCACCAGCCCGCCGTCGTCGGCGAAGCACTTCCGGGGGCCGGGTCCGAAGGTGCCGACGGGGCGGCCCGCCTCGTCGTGCACCGTGGTGGTCAGCCGTCCCGCGGCGTCGAGGACGGTCGCGGGCTGTCCGTCCGCGGTCCAGGTGGTGCGCACGGTCCGGCCGGTGGCGTCGGTGTCCGCACCGACCCGGCCCGCGGTGTCGTACGCCACGGTGCGGACCCCGCGCACCCCGGCCACCTCGACCCGGGTGGAGCCGGAGCCATAGCGGTAGGTGTGCTGGGGGCGGGCGGGCCCGCCGTCGGCGAAACCGGTGGGCTCGGGACCGGCCAGCAGGGTGGCCCGGCCTCCCCCGGGCGCCGTGTCCGCGTAGTCCACGCGGTAGTTGGCGGTGGAGTGGTCACGGCGGTCCGGGTCGACCGCGATCCAGTCCATCACCAGTGGGGTGCGGACATCGGTGAGCCGGTGGTCGGCGGTGTAGCCGAAGTCGGTGGTCTCCTCACCGGGGTTGACGATGCGGGCCAGCTTCCCGGCCGCGTAGTGCAGCTGGGTGGTGCCCACGCCCGGCACGGTGACGGCGCAGACGAAGCCCTGGGGGGCATGGTCGTCGGCGCAGACCGAGTCGCCCGCGTAGGCGAACGTCAGACCCGCGTCCTCGGCCCGCTCGGCCGCCTTACGTTGGGCGGAGTCGGCGGCGTGGTCGCCCTTGGTCTCGGGCCCGGGGGCGGCGAGCGGCGCGGGCCGCCCGGAGGCGGTGGCGCCGGACGTGGCATCCGTGGCGCCGGGGCTCAGCGGATGCGCCGCGCCGCCGTTGCCGGTTGTCCCGGTGGTCGCCGTCGGGCCGGTCGCCGTGGTCCCCGCGCCCGGCGCACCCTGGCCCGCGCTCTCCTGGAACGCACCGTCGCCCGTGCCCTCCTTGAGCGCACTGGCGCCCTTCGCGCCGGTGGCGGCCGGGGTCACGCTCCATCCGGGGGGCAGTACGGCGCCGTCGGGCGACAGCCATGACGCGGGCACCGGCAGCGCGCCCTTGCCGGACCGCTGGGCCCAGAGCGCCACCTGGCCGCCCTTCGCGGGCCGCTGGTACTCCATTCGGATCCGGTAGCTGTGCCCGGCCTTCAACTGGCGGACGGCCCCGAACCGGGGGGCCGGACCGCCCTTGCCGCCCTTCCAGTCGTCCACCACCGGTTTGCCGTCCAGCCAGATCCGCACCCCGCCGTCGTAGACACCGCCGAGGCGGTAGCCGCCCGCGTCCGGCACCCGCAACCGGCCGGTCCAGCGCGCCCGGAAGCGGTCGCCGGGCTTGGCGTCCGGCCACGGCGCGCGGTCGCCGCCCCAGCCGAACGAGGGCTGGGTGTCGGTCCGTACGGCCGCCGGGTCCTCCGTATCGCCGATACCGGTGCCGGAAGTCCCCGTGTAGTACGCGCCGGTGAGGCCGGCCTCGGCCGTGGCCAGCGAGTCGTAGGTGAAGGTGGCGCCCTGCGGACCGGCCGGGGTGGCGGCCTGCGGGGTGGCGACGGAGGCCGTGGTGTTGCCGTTCGCCAGGTTCACCGACACCGGGCCGAGGGTGTCGGCGGGCACCGGCCCCCCGGGGGCCTGCGCGCCGAGCCGCAAGTCCACCGCGAGGGAGCGGGCCGGGGCGTCGGCGGTCACCGCGGCGCCCGCGCGGTCCCTGGCCCGTACGGTCCAGCGGTACCGCTCCCCGTCCCTGAGCACCCCGTCCGGCACCGACCAGCGCGGGGTCCGCAGCCAGCCGGAGGAGACGGTCTGCCCGGTGCGCGGGGTGTCACCGGTGCCGATCACGAACTCGTACTCGGCACCGCCGTCGGTGCGCGCGGCGCTCAGCACCGGGCGGCGGACGGCCGTGGTCACCCCGTCGGCGGGGGCGGCGGGTTTCGGTGCCGCGGCGGCGCCCTTCCCGGCGCTCCCGGGCTTCCCCGCCTTCCCCGCCGGTGCGTCGGTGGTGTCGAAGTCCCCGGCGGGCCATGCGGGACGTACCGGTTCCCCGGCCTTCGCCGACAGCATGGCCACGTCCGAGGGGGCGCCGTGCGCGGCGCGGGCCAGCCAGTCCGGGGCCGCCGAGGCCAGGGTGCCACTCGCGATCATCGCCACGGAGGCGGTCACGGAGGCCGCACCCGCCACCGCCACTCTGAGTGTTCTGGTGCGAGCCATGCTCAGTCACCACTCCAACCTGAAGAGTCCGACCTGGAAAGCACCGCGCGCAGCCGCACGGCGTCGAGAGAGGGGGTCCAGGCCCGAATGCTCCCAACCGCCCCCACGCCCCCAAAGCCCTTAACGAAACTTTCGATACGGGCCCCGCGGCGGTCCCGCTGCGAAGCTGTGCTCTTCCGGCTACGGTGAGTGTCGTGACCACCCGTATCCTGCTGGCCGACGACCAGGACACCGTCCGGATCGGCTTCCGGCTGATCCTCGACTCACAACCGGACATGGAGGTCGTGGGCGAAGCCGGGGACGGCCTGGAGGCCGTCGAACTCGCCCGCACGTTACGGCCCGACGTGGTGCTCGCCGACATCCGGATGCCGCGGATGAACGGGCTCGAGGTCACCCGGCTGCTCACCGGCCCCGATATCGAGGACCCGGTGAAGGTGATCGTGGTGACCACCTTCGACCTCGACGAATATGTGCACACCGCGCTGCGCAACGGCGCCTGCGGCTTCCTCCTCAAGCGCTCCGGGCCCACCCTGCTGGTGGAGGCGATCCGCGCGGCGATGGCCGGGGACGCCATGATCAGCCCGTCGGTGACGGTCCGTCTGCTGCGGCAGTTCCAGGAGCCGGAGAAGCCGCGGGCCAAACAGCCGGTCGAGGCGCTCACCGAACGCGAGGTGGAGATCGCGGGGCTGGTCGCCCAGGGGATGACCAACGCCGAGATCGCGGGCGAGCTGTTCATCTCGGCGGGCACGGTCAAGACCCATATCGCCAACGTCCAGCGGAAGTTGGACGTCCGGAACCGGGTCGGCATCGCCGCCTGGGTCTGGGACAGCGACCGCGTCGGCTGAACGCCACCGACTTAACCGGTGGTTGGGTTCGCTGCACCTTCCTGCCATCCACACCCTGTGGACAACCGCGCCCGACCGGGCGTACAGGCGCCGGGCCCGGCCGCGGCCGCTCAACCCATGGACAAGAACCCGGCCGCAGGCGCCCGGCCTTGGACAAGGGCCCACCCATGGACAAGGGCCCGGCCCCCGTTGTGCGGGGGACACGGGCCCAAGGGCGTGCTGGAGAGCGTCAGGCGGCGGCGCAGACCCCTTTCATACTGTCGATGAGGGCCAGTACCGCACGGGCCGACGGGAGGATCATGCGCCCTTCACGGGTGAGCTGGGCGCCGGTGGAATCCCGAGTGAAGAGCTTTGTACCCAGCATTTGTTCCAGACACTTGATCTGATAGCTGATGGCCGGCTGTGAATAACCGAGGACCTTCGCCGCCTGATCCATACGCCCTATCTCCGCTATAGAGACGAAGGCGCGGAACTCCCGCTCGTGCATTTTGCCCCCTGTCCGATTCGGCTGCCTTCTGGGCTGCCGAGAACCGGTTCCACAGCACCGGTCATCCGATCCGTCGGACCCATATCAACGTAGCTGATCTCGAATGGCAACAGCCTGTGCAGGAAGCTGCAATGCGGTGCGCCGCACCCTGGGTAGGACCGCCCCGCGGTGCCTCGTCGGGGGATTTTTCGAGGCACCGCGGGAGTCTTTTCGGGTTTCCGCGACACGTTCCCGGCACGTTCCGGAAGAGCGGAAGTCACGGATGGCCGGCGAGCGGCTGGCGGGCGGGCATCACTCCTGGGTGACAGCCCTCAGTACATTCAGCCTGGCACCGCGCCGGGCAGGTCCCAGCGAGGCCACCATCCCGACCAGCGCCGCACCCACCAGATAGACCGCCATCAGCCCCCACGGCAGCGACAGCGTGCTCACGCCCTGGGACTTCATCGAGCGGGCCACCGCGAGTCCGAGCCCGGAGCCGACCACCACACCGAGTACCGCGCCGAAGAGCGAGATGACCACCGACTCCGTCATGATCATGCGGATGGTCTGGCCCCGGCCGAGCCCGATGGCGCGCAGCGCGCCCAGCTCCTTCGTCCGCTCCATCACCGACAGCGCCAGGGTGTTGACGATGCCGAGCACCGCGATGATCATCGCGACCGCGAGCAGTGCCTGTACGACGTTCAGCATCATGTCGAAGCCGTCGTTGAACTTCTGCGCGACCTCCTCCTTGGACTGCACCGTCACCTCGGGGCTGTCCCGCAGCGCCTTCTCCACCCGCGGCTGGACCGAGTCGGCCGAGGCGCCCGCCGCCAGCTTGATGTACGCCTGCGAGGGCTGGGCGTAGCGGAAGCCCTTCGTGGCGTCGGCCCAGGGCACCACCACGCTGTTGGCCAGCGCCATCTCCTCGAAGGTGCCCGCCAGCCGGTAGGTACGGCGCTCACCGCGCTGGAGCTGGAGGGTGACCTTGTCCCCGACCTTCACCCCGCGGTCCTTGGCGGTGTTCTTGTTCATCAGCACCGAACCGGGGGCGAGTTCATCGATCGCCCCGGTATCGGTCCGCAGGCTCAGCAACCCGCGCGCCGCCTTCCAGTCCTCCCACGAGGACACGGTCTGAGTGGCGCTGCCGACCTTCGCCGTGTCGAACGAGGCCGCCGCCACCGCGTCCACCCCGTCGATCCCGCGCACCGTGCGCAGCGCCGCCGGGTCGATGGAGGCCGACATGCCCTCGCCGGTGTCGCCCATGGCGACCAGTTCGGACTTCAGCTTGCCGGAGATCTCGTCGTTGACGCTGTCCTTCGCCGACGCGGCGACCGTACTGAGGGTGGTGACCAGCGCGACGCCGATCATCAGGGCCGAGGCGGTGATCGCCGTACGGCGCGGATTGCGGGCCGAGTTGCGCCGCCCCAGCTGGCCCGGCAGCGAACGGGAGAACATCCCGCCCAGCAGCCAGACGGCGGGCCGGCTGATCAGCGGAGTGAGCAGCGATACCCCGATGAAGGCGAGCAGCACCCCGGGCAGTACGGCGGAGACGGCCGCGTCACCCGAGCCCATGAGCCCCGTCAGCAGCAGCCCGGCGCCCAGCACCAGCAGGATCGAACCGGTCCAGGTCTGCTTGCGGTGCCTGCGGTCCGGAGCCGCGGCGGCGCGGATCACCGCGATCGGCGGGACCTTCGAGGCGCGCAGCGCCGGGAACAGCGCGGCCAGCATCGTCACCCCGACGCCCACCAGCAGCGACACGATCACGGCGCTCGCGGGCACCGCGAGATCGGCGACCTTCAGCCCGTCCATGGTGTCCGCGAGCAGCGAGGCCCCCAGCGCGCCGAGGCCGACCCCGAGGCCGAGCCCGACCAACGCCGCGACCAGCCCGATGACCAGCGACTCCAGCAGCACCGAACCGATCATCTGGCGGCGGCTGGCACCCAGCGCCCGCAGCAGCGCCAACTCCCGCATCCGCTGGGCGATGATGATGGAGAAGGTGTTGATGATCAGGAAGACACCCACCAGCACCGCGACCGCGGCGAAGCCCAGCAGCACCTGGGTGACCAGGTCCAGTACGTCCCGCGAGCCGTCGGCCGACTTCTTCGACAGCTCCTCACCGGTGCGCACCTCGAACCCGTTGCCCAGTTCCTTGCGCAGCGCGGCCTGCACCGAGGCGGCCTTGGCGCCGGAGGCGAGGGTCACGGTGACCGCCGAGTACTCGCCGGTCTTCCCCAGCATCAGCTCCTGCGCCACAGGTTCGGTGAACGCGACCGTCTGCTCACCGCCGATGGAGTCCCGGTCACCGGAGTACCCGAAGACACCGGCGACGGTGAAGGTCCGCTTCGGCTCCCCGGTCAGCACCCCGATGGTGTCGCCGACCTTGAAGTGGCCCTTCTCCGCGAGCCCGGCGTTGATCGCCACCTCGCCCGGTTTGCCGGGGGCGCGCCCCTCGCGCAGCTTCAGCAGCGAGGTCTCACCGGTCCAGCTCTTGCCGTAGCGGGGGCCGCCGGTGGACGGGACCACCTTGCCGTCCCGGCCGAGCGCCCGTGCGCCCTCGACCCGTACCTCCCCGGCGGCCTCGTCGACCCCGGAGACGCCCGCGACCTCGCGTACCGTCTTCGCGCCCAGCCCCACCGGCGCGCTGGCCGCGTCGCCGACCCCGGCGTCGACCCGCGGCTTCGCTGCCACCTGGAGGTCGATGTCGTCGTACGCGCCCGCGAACTGGGCGTCGAACGACCGGCCCAGAGTGTCCTGGAGGACGAAGGCGCCGGAGACGAAGGTGACGCCCAGCACCACCGCGAGCCCCGACAGCAGCAGTCTGAGCTTGCGCGAGAGCACGCTCTTGAGAGTCGCCTTGAACATCAGGCCACCTTCTCCAGCGTGTCGATCTTCTTCATCATGTCGAGCACGGCCTCGGCGGTCGGCTCGGTGATCTCGGCCACCACCTGGCCGTCGGCGAAGAAGACCACCCGGTCCGCGTAGGAGGCGGCGTTGGGGTCATGGGTGACCATCACGATCGTCTGGCCCAGCGTCCGCACCGAGTCGCGCAGGAACTTCAGCACCTCGGCACCGGCCCGTGAGTCCAGATTGCCGGTCGGCTCATCGGCGAAGATCACCTCGGGCTGGGACACCAGCGCCCGCGCGCACGCCACCCGCTGCTGCTGCCCGCCGGACAGCTCCGACGGCCGGTGGCCCAGCCGCTCGCTGAGCCCCACCGTGTCGATCACCTGTTGGAGCCACTCCGGCGACGGCTTCCGTTTCGCGATGGCGAGCGGCAACAGGATGTTCTCCTCCGCGGTCAGCATCGGCAGCAAATTGAATTGCTGGAAAATAAATCCGATGCGCTCTCTGCGGAGACGGGTCAACTCCTTGTCGCTCATTCCGTTGACCTTCATATCGGCCACGTACACATCGCCCTCGCTCACCGAGTCCAGACCGGCGAGACAGTGCATCAGGGTCGACTTACCGGAACCCGAGGGCCCCATGATCGCGGTGAATTGGCCGCGGCGCAGTTCCACGTCCACCCCCCGCAGGGCGGCGACTTGGGCGTCACCCACACCATAGATCTTGTGGACGTTCACCGCTCGGGCGGCCAGTTCCGTCTCCGTCGAAATCGTCGCGCTCACGCGGCTCACTCTCCCTGTACCGGGCGGTGCTTACGCTGACGAGCCGAGACTAGGACCGGCCCCGGGGCTTCCACCTCTGCCGAATGGCAGAGATCGGGGCGGAAACCGGGCCCGCTTCGAAGTCTTTGCATCACCTCGGTGGTGGGCCGGGGCCGGGCCTAGGGTCGCGGGGACAGAGGCACCTCCCGGCGCATCTGCCGAGCACCTGACGGACAGCGCCCACCGGACAGTCGAGGGGGACGGCATGGCCACCACACGGACACTCTCCAAGTACTGGATGCTCACCAATGAGTTCACCCAGAACCCGTATCCGGTGCTGGAGCACGTCCGCGAGGAACGCCCGGTGTGCGAGATCGCGCTTCCCGACGGCGGTCGTGCCTGGGTGGTGACCCGCTACGACGACGCCAGGGCCGCGCTCGCCGACCCCCGCTTCAGCCGGGACATCCATATTCACTACCAGTTGATGTCCCGCCGCTCGGGACGCACTCTGACCCCTCCCCCCGAGGAAGCCAACCATCTGGCCAACCTCGAACCCCCGCGCCACACCCCGCTGCGCAAGGCCATCAGCTTCGCCTTCACCCCGCGCCGCGCTGAGGCGCTGCGACCGCGGATCGAGGAGATCGCCGACGAACTGCTCGACCGGCTGGCCACCCGGACCCGCCCCGATCTGATCGCGGGCTACGCCGACCCGCTGCCCGTCATCGTCATCGCCGAGCTGATGGGCGTCCCCGCGGACGCCTGGCCGGACTTCCTGCGCTGGTCACAGGCGCTGCGGACGTTCTCCCCGACCGACACCTCGGGGGTCCTGGACCGCAACATCCAGGACCTGTCCACGTATATGTCCTCGCTCATCGCGGCCAAGGAGCGGACACCGGGTGAGGATCTGCTGTCCTCCCTCATCCACGCCGACGCCGAACGGCGGCTGACCCCCACCGAGATCCTCTCCACCGGCTTCGCCCTGATGACCGGCGGCAACGACACCACCGCCAGCCTCGTCGGCGGCGTCCTCGCCGCCCTGCTGACCCACCCGGAGGAGCGGCGGCGGCTGCTCGCCGAACCGGGCCGCTGGGGCGCCGCGATGGACGAGCTGATCCGCTACGTCAGCCCGATCAGCAACGCCCTCCAACGCGTCACCACCGAACCGGTGGAGATCGGCGGGGTCACCATCCCGGCCGACGAAGTCGTCATCATCTCGGTGATGTCCACCAACCGCGACCGGGGCCAGTTCCCCGACCACCCCGAGGACCTGGACCTCGACCGCGCCAAACCGGCCCATCTGAGCTTCGGCTTCGGCATCCACTACTGCTCGGGGGCCCATCTCGCGAAGATCATCACGGAGATCGGGGCGAGGCGGCTCTTCGAACGCTTCCCCGGGGTCCGGCTGGCGGTCGATCCGTCGGAGCTGCGGTACCAGCAGAACGTGGTGGTACGCCCGCTGGAGGCGCTGCCGGTCAGCTGGTGAACGGGCAAGGGAGGCTGCACCGCCGTCACTTGGACTTGGGCACCGTGGAGGCCACGTCATCGAGCACGGCGTCGGTCAGCAGACCGGTGTCCTCCAGGACCTCCATATGGTCGTTCACCGTGTTGTTGGCCTGCGTGGCCAGCCGCCGGATCAGGGGGATCTTGGTGGTGGCGCGGACCTCGGCGATGGTGATGAAGATCTTGCCGTGCGAGGCGCGCAGCAGATCCACGAAGGTCTGGTCGAACTCCCGCCCCTTCGCGGCCTTCAACTGATCCACCCAGCCCTGCTGTTCGGCGCTGGCCTCGTCGGGGAGCGGGACGTTGAGGGCCTTGGCGTCCTCGCGGGTGAGCTGGTCCAGCTTGCTGTGGCCGTCCAGCAGATGCATCCCGGCCCGCTTGATCGCCTCGCTCGAGGCCTGACTCTGGGCCATCCGCCCGGCCGGTATCTCCCACAGCCCGGCCTGCCGCACCTTGACCAGGAACGTCTTGTCCAACTCGGTCAGCCCACCGGCCCCGGCCCCCGCCGCGCCCCCATTGCCCGCGGCCGGCAGATTCCCCGCCACCGTCTGGCCCTCCTCATCGCCACCGCGAGACATCCAGATGGACACCCCGGCGACAATCGCCGCCAGAGCGACCACCGCGGCGAGCACACGACTCATCGGAAAGGCACCGCCGCTGTTCCGCGCGTACCTGGCGTTCCGGGCGTGAGATTTCATCATGCCTCCTGAGGGCACGAACGGCCCGTCACAGGAGCCGTGGCCGTGCTGCGGGGATCGGCTGGACGACAGAGGTACGGGACGCACCGATCTTTGCACTCAGCAAAAGTCCATCTTCGTCACATGCGCGCAAACCGAGCGCGAGGGCGGCGCGCCTGCCCTACAATCCCGCGCCGCGCGGCCGCGCTACCGCGGCGGCCCGGGGCGTCCGCCCGCTCACCAACCGGCGACCCCTCGCCGTCCGCCCCGCTCCCCCGGCCCTTCCGACGGCTGACCCGAGGGTTCGCCGCCGGCCTCGGTGAAGGCCCGCAACGCCTCGATCAGGCCGCGCCGCTGCCCCGGGGGCATGGCCTCCACGATCCCCGTGAGCTCACCCTTCCGCCGCTCGGTGACCTCCTCCACCGTCCGGCGCCCGGCATCGGTCAACGAGATCACACTCGCCCGGCGGTCCACGTCCGAGGCGCCACGCGCCACCACCCCGGCCGCCGCCAGCCGGTCGATCATCCGCATCGCCGTGGACGGCTGCACCCCCAACTCCTCGGCCAGCCGCGACAGACTGAGCGGCCCCCGGTTCTCCAGTGCCACCAGCATCCGGAACTGCGGCAGCGTCAGCGTCTCCTCCACCGCCGCCAACGACCGCGCGGAGACCGCCACCAGCAGTCGGGAGGCGATCAACAAGGCGTCCACCATGGCCTCGACATCGGACTCAGGAACGGGCGAACTCGTCGGCATAGGGCCCTTTCTACCTCGGACCCGCAGCAAATGCGGTGGCTCACCGGACCGAGCCGTGCCACCCTGCGCGTATGACTCGCCCGCCCTGTGCCCCGCCCCGGCCCGGGAGCCATGCCGCGTAAGCCACCGGCAGCGGTAGGGGCCGCCCTCCCTCGCCACCCGCACCGCCAGGAGCGCTTCTCGGCCATCGACGGTGTATCGGCGGCGACGCCGGACGAGATCCACCGCCTGGAACGAGCGCGCGGCCGACCCCGACCGCAGACTGCTCACCCGGCCGGTGCGAGCGCCGCGTCCGACCTCGCTCGGCACCCGTAACGGCGAGGTGCTCCACCCCTGAGATGACGCGAATGAGATAACGCGAATTCCCCGCCAAGAACCCCGAAAGGCCCGCCCATGCCCGCTCTCACCGCACCCGACGGCACCGAACTCGCCTATGACGTCCTCGGAGACGGCGCCCCGCTGATCGTCCTCCCCGGCGGCCCGATGCAGGACCCGGCCTACCTTGGCGACCTCGGCGGCCTCTCCGCCCACCACCGCCTGATCAAACCGCACCTCCGCGGAACGGGCCGTTCGGCCACCCCGCGCGACCCCGCCACCTACCGCTGCGACCGCCTCGTCCCCGACGTCGAAGCCCTCCGCACCCACCTCGGCCTCGACCGCGTCGATCTGCTCGCCCACTCCGCCGGCACCAACCTGGCCCTCCGCTACGCGGAACACCACCCGGACCGCATCCGCAAACTGGCCCTGATCACCCCCAGCCCGATGGCCCCCGGCATCACCATCACCCCCGACCTCCGCCGCGAAACGGCACTCCTCCGCCAGGACGAACCCTGGTTCCCCACGGCCTTCGCCGCCCTGGAGGCGATCACCTCCGGCAACGCCACGCCCGACACCTTCCAGGCCATCGCCCCCTTCCGCTACGGCCACTGGGACGCCGCCACCCAGGCCCACCAGGCCGCCGAGGCCACCCAGCGGAACAACGAGGCCGCCGCCGTCTACGCCTCCGAGGGCGCCTTCACCCCCGACACCACCCGCGCCGCCCTCGCCGACTTCCACCAGCCGGTGCTGCTCCTCGCCGGAGAGTTCGACCTCAACTCCCCACCCCCCTCGGTGGCCGCCCTGGCCGAGCTCCTCCCCACCCCCCGCTTCACGATCCAGCCCGCCGCGTCCCACTTCCCCTGGCTGGACGCCCCGGCCGACTTCGTCTCGACCACCACGGCCTTCCTGACGCCCTGACGCCCTTCACCTGGCAGCCAGCCGTAGCGGGCTCAGTCGTACGCCCTCAGACACAGCAGCGTCGCGTCGTCGTCCACCTTCGTGGACCAGTACGTGTTGGTGTCGTACTGCCCGTTGCGGCAGACCTCGCCGCCGGCGCCCCCCGTCGCCCGGTAGGTGGCCGTGACGACGAGGATCTCGTTGTACGCGGCGGGAACCCTCTGGTCCGTGCAGTTCGGGGACGACAGCATCGCGATGCTGCTGAGGGTGTTGCCCTCGTGCTTGGCGAGCAGGCAGTCACCCTGGTGGTACTGGCCGGTGAGGCAGAGCGCGGTCCGCTCGCCGCTGCTGGTGGAGTAGTACGACCAGGTGGCCTTGCCCACGCCGGACGCGCAGTCGCCGGTGGTGCCGGTGACTTTCACACGTGTCCCGTAGCCGCAGGACGTCGTATTCGGCTCGTCCTCGCTCCAGTCGAACTTGGTGAGGCCGCCGTAACCGGTGTCGACGACGTCCAGACAGTCCCCGTACGACACGGCCTTGAAGGCGTCTTCGGTGGGGTCGGGTTCGGGGGTGGTGGTCGTCGGTTCGGGCTCGGGCTCGGATGCGGGCGCGGGCGCGGTGTCATCGGAGCCGCCGCTCGACGAGCCGTAGCTGTCGGTGCCGCTGTCGCCCTGGTCGCTGGTGCCGCTGCCGCTGGAGAAAGTGGCACGTGGGGTGGAGCTGCCCGTCGGGGTGTCGTCGTCCTTTTTGTCCCAGGGCTGCCAGATCAGGGCTCCGATGATGAGCGCGGCCACGAGCAGGCCCGTCCAGCCTTCCTTGGCGGCTCCGGACTTCGGCGGGCCCTTGCTCTCGCTCTTGGTGGAGGTCGCGGCCTTGTCGCGAGCCAACCGCTCACGTTCCTTGCGCTGCCTCTCCTTGCGCTCGCGTTCCTTGCGCTCACGCTCCTTCCGCTCACGTTCTTTCCCCTCGCGCTCCTTGCGCGCCTTCTCCTGCTCCTGGCGCGCGAGCTCCCGCGCCTCGGCCCGCGCCGCCGCCCGCGCCTCCGCCTCCGCCTGCTCCTCGGCCTGCGCCCGCACCAAGGCGTCCCGCTGCTTGCGCAGGGCCTCCAGTTGCTCGCGCATCTCGCTGATCGCCCCGTCCGCACCCTCCGAGGCGCCCTCGGGCTTCATCCGAGTCGGGGCTTCGGCGGCGTCGAAGTCCAGTGCCCCGTCGAGCAGTTGACGTCCCTGCTCCGCGTACTCCTCGATCTGCGCGTTCCACGCCCGCGGCAGCCACCGCTCGGCGCCCCGGTCCGTCGTCACCCGGTCGAGGTCGGCGAGGACGTCCCGTAAGACGTCCGACGGCGCGGGACGGCTCGCGGGGTCGGCCTCCAGCAAGGGCAGGATCAGCGGTTCCAGTTCCGGCGGCAGCCCGCTTGTGTCGGTCTCGCCGCGCTGGACGAGGGCGAGCACCCCGATGGAGTGGTCGGTCTGCTCGTACGGCGGGCGGCCGACCGCGAGGAAGAAGAGCGTGGCACCCAGGGAGTACATGTCGGACGCCACGGTGGATTTCCTGCCGGACGCCTGCTCCGGCGAGGTGAACGCGAAGGTTCCGATGGTCGTCGTCGAGCTGGTGTGGTCGTGGGCGTGCGAGATGCCGAAGTCGATGAGGCGAGGGCCGTCGGCGGGCAGCAGGATGTTCAGGGGTTTGATGTCCCGGTGGACGACCCCCAGGGCATGCATCTCGACCAGCGCCCGCGCGGCCCCGGCCGCCACCCAGCGCACGGCGTCCACGGGCAACGTCCCGGCACCGACCACGAGTTCGCCCAGGCTGGGCGCCCAGATGAACTCGATGGCGAGCCATGGGCGCTCCGCGTTCTCGTCGGCGTCGAGCACCCTGGCGGTGTACATGCTGTTGACCCGCCCCGCCAGCTCCACTTCGCGGGCGAACCGCTCCCGGTCCGGCCTGCTGACGATCCCCTCGGCGAGGAGGGTCTTGACCGCGACGAGCCCGTGGTTCACCACGGTCCCCGTAGGCCCCGCGGCGCTGGCGGGGGTCCCGGGGGCGTCCTGCCGGGCGAGATAGATCCGGCCCATACCGCCGGTGGCGATCCGCCGCAGCACCCGGTAGGGGCCGAGCTGCCGCGGATCATTGGATTCAAGCGAGTAGAGCTTCATTCCGGCCATGCGCCGCCACTCCCCATATGCGTCCCCCCGTCCGTGCCGCGATCCGCACGCACCCCGTCGAACCGCCCGCGCCCGCGCGGTCCACGAACCAAACCGTGCCACGCGCAAGGGAGTTGGGGAAGTCGTCCGACCCTGGCGACAGCCCCATCCCGACCAGTCGCCAGCGCCACCCGCAACACTCAGCAGGTAGCACGACTTCGACACCTCGACGCCGCACGCCTACGACGGTGGGGCTCACCGCAACCATGGGAGTCAGCGACGGCACCCCAGGCTGCCCCAGGGTCGGACATCCCGCCCCGGTCGACGAAAGCGGCCGAGGGATGCTCATCGTCGACGCGCTCGCCGAAGAATGGGGCACCAGCCAGGACGGCACCAGATCGTGGTGCACGCTCACCCAGTACCCCGTCCCCGGACAGAAAGCCTGGCCCTCGCCACCAGTGGGCACAGGCACCCGGCCGTCGGGCGCCGCAGACGGAAGAAGCCCCGGACGAATGATCGTCCGGGGCTTCTTCCCTGCTCGGGCACAGAGCCGACTGTCGGGTTCGAACCGACGACCTTCGCTTAACAAGTTCGATCACGGGCCGCGCCGTCCCAGCCTGGACTGGTCCTGGCTGGCGGGTGAGCGGTGGCCTCAGTGCACCGGCTATCGCCGACATCCGCTGCCATTGATGTCAATTGGTGGTGTCAGAACGTCAGTCGAGCAGTTACTGGATGCCGGCTCGTCTGCGATCGATGCGCCGGCGCGGTCGCCGGTGCCCGGCAGGTCCTTGGCGAGCCGGCCTGCGAGTGCGCTCACCGGGCATCGACCGGGTGAGGACGCCGAGTGTGAGCAGAGCGAGCGCCGGCAGCACGGCGACGATGATTCCCATCGGCAAGGCGTCGGTGGCGCCACCTGCGCCGGCCAGCGGAGCAAGTGCCCCGCCGATCATGAACTGGCTGAAGCCGAGCAGCGCGGCGGCCGACCCGGCGTGTCCGCCGTGGTCGGCCAGGGCCTGGGCCGCGGCGTTCGGCATGACGAGGCCCACGCTGGAGACCAGGACGAACAGGCCGATCAGGAGCGCGGGCAGGGGTGCCCGTGTCAGCACCGCGGCCAGAACCGTGGTGCCACCGGCTGTCGCGCCCAGCAGACCGGCGAGCAGCAGCACGCGGGCGCCGGCCCGGGCCACCAGCCGGCCGCTGATCTGGGCGGCCGCAATGAGTCCGGCGGCGTTGACGGCGAACACGGCGCTGTACTGCTGCGGTGACAGGCCGTGGATTTCCTGCAGGACGAACGGCGAGCCGGAGATGTAGGCGAACATCGCCGCGAAGACCAGGCCGTTGGCCAGGATGTACCCGGTGAAGACCCGGTCGCTGAGCAGCTGCCCGACGACAGCCAGCAGCGGCTGGCGTGACGCGGAGGACCGGGTCTCCGGCAGTCCCGCGGCGGAGGCCGCCAGCATCACGGCGCCGAGTACGGCCAGGGCCACGAAGATTCCAGGCCAGGCCGTGACGCGCAGTAGCTGGCCGCCGAGGACCGGCGCGAACACCGGCGCCAGGCCGGTGATCAAGGTCAGTGTGGAGAAGAGACGTGCGGTGCGGGTTCCGGAGGTGCGGTCGCGGACCATGGCGTTGGCGATGACGATGCCGAACGCCCCGCCGATGCCCTGGACCAGGCGCAGGCCGACGAAGGTCCGGACGTCGGGCGCCACCGCGCAGAGCGCGCTGGCGATCGTGTAGAGGGCGAGGCCCGCCAGCAACGGACGCCGCCGGCCGTAGGTGTCGCTCAGCGGCCCGGCGATCAGCTGCCCGATGGCCAGCCCGGCCAGGCAGGCGGTGATGGTGAGCTGGGTGGCCGCGGCGCTGGCGCGCAGGTCGCCGGCGAGGTCCGGCAGTCCGGGCAGGTAGCCGTCGATGGACAGTGGTCCCAGGGCCACGAGCGCTGCGAGCAGGGCGATGAATCGGGTGTGCCGGCCGGCGGCGTCGTTGCTCATGGCTCAGTACGCCACGGTGATGCGGCGGCGGATCGCGGTGCCGCTCTCGATCGTGTCGGCCAAGGCGATCGCGTAGTCGGCGTACGAGATGCGGCTGTTGCCGTCGTCGTCGGTGAGCAGGGTGTCCCCGGCGCTGCGGTAGGCCCCGGTCCGCTCGCCCGCTCCGATGACCGCGGCGGGCGACACGTACGTCCAGTCGAGGTCGTGCACGCCGCGGTAGAGGTCGAGCGCTTCGGACTGGGCCTCGGCGTTGGCCTTCCACAGCGCGGGGAAGTCCGGGTCGTCCATGACCCGGGCGCCGGTCGGCGTGCGTAGGCTACCGGCACCGCCGATGGTGACCAGGCGGGTGACGCCGGCTCGGCGGAGTCCGTCGATCAGCGCACGGGCGGCACCGACGATCGTGGCGCGGTCGTTCTCCTGGCCGATCCGGGGGCCGACGGCCGAGAGCACGGCGTCGTGGGAGGCGGCGAGGCCGGCGACCGCCGCGGGGTCGGTGACGTCACCGGTGGTCACGGTCAGGGCCTTGTGCTCGAGGCCGTCGATGTGGCCGGTTCGGGTGACCGCGGTGACGGTGTGGCCGCGACGCAGTAGTTCCTCGGTGGTGGGCCGGCCGATGTTGCCGCTGGCACCGAACAGGACGATCTTCATGTGTTGCTCCTTGTTTCTGATGGTCAGAGGACGGGCTGGCCGTCGGCGATGATGGCCGCGGTGATGCCGCGCTCGTCGGCGGCGTGCTGGAAGCGCTGCTCGATGTCGGGTTGTTCGGTGTAGAACGGCGGGTTGTGGAACAGGCCGTAGTGCATGGCGCAGACGGTGCCGGCGCCGAGTGCGACGGCGGCCTCGACGCCCTGCTCGGGGGTCATGGTCGCCGGGACGTTGGCCGCGTAGCCCTCGAAGTGGGCGATGACGCCGTTGACCGGGACGAACGCGACGTCGAACGGGCCGTGGTCGCGGGCGATCTGCCACCAGCTGCCGTGCCACTGGGTGTCGCCGCAGTGGATGACCCGCCGACCGGCGCCTTCGACGACCCAGGCGACCTGGTCACAGTCGTTGCCGCGCCAGTCCAGCGAGGTCACCGGGGTGACGGACAGCTCTCCGATGCGGCGTGACTGACCCAGGTCCTGGGCGACGGGGGTGATGCCCGCCTCGCGCAGCGCCGCCGCACTCGGGGTGTGGCAGCCGATCGTGCCGGTGGCCGCGATCCGGGCGATCAGGTCGTGGTCGTAGTGGTCGGGGTGCAGGTGGGTGATGAGGGCGTGGGTGCCGGGCGGGGTATCGACCGGGTCGACCGGCCGGTGCGGCGGTCCCATCACCGGCGCCAGCGGAGCGACGTTCTCGAGCGGATCGATCAGCAGGCGGGTGTCGCCGAGACGGATCTCGACGCCGGCCCAGGCCAGCCGACGCACGGAAAGGGTGGGGGTCATGGGCAGCGACGCTAGACCGACGTTGTTGAGAAAGTCAACAAGAGAGTTTTGAATCTCAACACCACGATGTAAGGTGGTGGCATGCGCACCTACGGGCAGTACTGCGGCATCGCGAAAGCACTGGACACCATCGGCGACCGATGGACCCTGCTGATCGTCCGTGAACTGCTCGCCCTGGGTCCTTGCCGGCACACCGACCTGCGCAACGGGCTGCCCGGGATCGCCAGCAACCTGCTGGTCGACCGGCTCCGCGAACTCGAGGAAGCCGGCCTGATCCACCGCGAGGCCGCCCCGCCGCCGGTGGCCACCACCCTGTTCTCCCTCACCGAGCGTGGCCGCGCGCTCGAGCCGGTGCTGCAGGAGCTGAGCCGCTGGGGCGTGCCGCTGCTGCGTGAGCCGGGCGGCAACGACACCTTCCGCACCCACTGGCTGGACATGCCCGCCCGGGCACTGACCGACCACCGCCCCGACCAGCCGGCAATCGCCCTGCAACTGCACGCCGACGGCAGCGAGGACCTGGTCATCGAAGTCAAGGACGGCTCGGTGCACACACACGCCGGCCGGGTCGACCACCCCACCGCGTCACTGACCGGACCGCCGCACCTGCTGGCCGCCACCCTGCTCGGCGACCTCGATCTGAGCGCCGCAGTACAGCAAGGCCTGCGGCTCAGCGGCGAACACGAGGCAGTAACGCGCATCCTGCCCCGCTGAACGACCGGCCGCTCGCGAGACTGCGACCTCAAGCTCTACCGAGTCTGCGCCGGTATGAACGTCCAGGTCATCGCGGACGCTGCGGGACGTCTCGTCTGGGCCTCGGCCGCGCTGCCGGGCTCGACACACGACCTGACCGCCGCCCGGACCCGTGGCATCATCGACGCGCTGACCAGCGCGACGGTGATGACCTTTGCGGACAAGGCCTATCAAGGCGCCGGCGGCGCCGTGCGTACACCGTTCAAGCGGCACCGCCACCGGCCGAAACGGTCAGCCCGGCAGAAGGCCGTGAACAAGGCCCACGCCCGCATCCGCGCCCGTTACGAACGTGCCGTCGCCACCTCGCAAACGTGGAAGCTGCTGACCAAGCTGCGCCGCAGCCCATCCCGGACGACCACGATCGTGCAGGCCATCCTCGCCTTGCACCACGTTGAGAACCCGACCTACCGAGGTTGAAAAACGCTCAGTACTCTGCAAGCGGCCTTGCGTCGGTCGGTGTGAACTCTTCCCCACAGCACCGACCCGTTGTGGAGGGGACCAGCCCGTTCGAGCCGGGCCAGGGAGGGGAGTTCCATCAGCTGCCGCACCTTGTGCGGCCTGCGGCAGGTTCCCAACATGCTTCCCAAGTCTGTTGGCGGGCTTCCGAAGGCCGTCCACCGTCGTTCACCTGCGTACACCATCTCCACGGCGAAGCTGCTGGGTTCGTACGGCTCCGTCATGGATGCCTGCGGGCTGACCGTCCCGCCGTCCCGGCTGCGGGCCTGGGCGACACACGCGCTCACCCACCGGGAAGTGCGACCCGTCCCGCCCCGGCGCGGGCTCATCCGCCCGGCCTCGACCGGACTGCGCGTCCGGCTGCGGCTGGCACCCGGGCAGGAACCGGCCGACGTCGCGGCATCGGCCGAACGGCTACGCCACGCCTGGGGAGTTCACGGCGCGTACGTGGAGGTGGTGAAGCCTGGCGTCGTCGAGCTGCGGTTGATCGGCTTCGACGTACTCAGGAAGGTACGGATGCCACGCAAGATCGGCGGCGGCTTCCTCAAGGTGCCGGTGGCGCTGAAGGAGGACGCGACACCGTTCCTGCGCGACTACCGCACCATCCCGCACCAACTGACCTTGGGCGCCACGCTGTCCGGGAAGTCGATGTTCCTGCGGCACCTGATAGCCGGGCTGGCCCGGCAGCCGGTCGCGCTGGTCGGGATCGACTGCAAGCGGGGAGTGGAGCTGGCGCCGTTCACTCCCCGGTTGTCGGCGCTGGGAACCGACCCCGTACAGGCGGCCGACCTGCTTCCCACCCTCGTTGAACTGATGGAGAACCGATACGACTTGATCAAAGCCCGCAGGGCATCCCGCCCAGCACACCGGATGAAGAGATCACCTCTGCCATCTGGGGCCTGTCGGAAGACGAGCGACCGGTGCCGGTGGTGCTGGTCGTCGACGAGGTTGCCGAGCTGTTTCTCGTCGCCTCCCGCAAGGACGGGGAACGGCGGGACGAGATGGTCACCCAGCTCATCC
Organism: Streptomyces sp. NPDC048636; assembly: GCF_040650655.1. Lineage (NCBI taxonomy): Bacteria > Bacillati > Actinomycetota > Actinomycetes > Kitasatosporales > Streptomycetaceae > Streptomyces > Streptomyces sp. NPDC048636. Next base: position 391,178 of record NZ_JBEZHR010000003.1, read on the forward strand.
GACTCGCCCAACTCGGCCGCGCGGCAGGCATCTACCTGGAGATCTGCGACCAGCGCTTCGGCGCCGAACTGGGCAAGGGCGCCACGATGCTCCGAGCGGCCTTCGTGCTCGCCATCGCGATGGGGCTGCGGCGCGGGGAGGTGCTGGGGTTGCGGTGGTCGGACGTGGACCTGGACAAGCGCGTGATCCGTATCGGCAACCAGGTACAGCGCATCGGCGGTGAGCTGTACCAAGACACCACCAAGACGGGGAAGATCCGGCCGGTGCCGCTCCCCCTCATCTGCCTGGCCGCGCTGCGCTGGCACCGGCTCCGTCTGGTCGGCGCTCCCGCGTCCAACGCACTCGTCTTCACCACCCGTACCGGCCGTCCGATCGAACCGCGCAACCTCAACCGCTCCTTCTCCCGGCTCACCGCGGCCGCCGGTCTCCGCCCGATCCGGCTCCACGACGCCCGACACGGCTGCGCCACGCTGCTCACGGCTGCCGGAGTGGCTCCCCGCGTACTGGTGGAGATCCTGGGCCACAGCCAGATCAGCATGACCATGGACGTGTACACGCACGTCGCGCAGGACACCCAGCGTGAAGCCATCAGCCACATGGACCGGCTGTTGAAACGGCGGCTCAGCCAGGACTGACCTGGAGCGGCCACCCGCGTTGATGTCACCTGTAGATGTCAGAAGCCCCGGACGAAAGATCGTCCGGGGCTTCTTCCCTGCTCGGGCACAGAGCCGACTGTCGGGTTCGAACCGACGACCTTCGCTTTACAAGAGCGGTGCTCTACCAGCTGAGCTAAGTCGGCGTCCCCAGCAGTGTACCCACCCCACAGGGGTGATCCATTCGAAAATTCTCACGCTTCGGCTAGAGACAGATCACCCCTCCTCGGGATAGCGTCACGCCAATCCACGTGTGTGGAACAACCCACCTTTACTCGGATCGTCCGGCACGTTCCTGCCGGTGAAGGGATCAGATCGCCATGGCTACGGTCACGTACGACAAGGCCACCCGGGTGTACCCGGGGACCGAGAAGCCCGCCGTCGACCAGCTCGACATCTCCATCGAGGACGGTGAATTCCTCGTCCTGGTCGGCCCCTCCGGCTGTGGGAAGTCCACCTCGCTGCGGATGCTCGCCGGGCTCGAGGACGTCAACGGGGGCGCGATCCGGATCGGTGACCGGGATGTCACCCACCTGCCGCCGAAGGACCGGGACATCGCCATGGTGTTCCAGAACTACGCGCTGTACCCGCACATGACCGTCGCGCAGAACATGGGCTTCGCGCTCAAGATCGCGGGCGTCAACAAGACCGAGATCCGGCAGAAGGTCGAGGACGCGGCCAAGATCCTCGACCTCACCGAGTACCTGGAGCGCAAGCCCAAGGCGCTCTCCGGTGGTCAGCGGCAGCGGGTGGCGATGGGCCGCGCGATCGTGCGGGAGCCGCAGGTGTTCCTCATGGACGAGCCGCTGTCCAACCTGGACGCCAAGCTGCGCGTGCAGACCCGTACGCAGATCGCCAGCCTCCAGCGGCGCCTGGGCATCACCACCGTCTACGTCACCCACGACCAGGTCGAGGCCATGACGATGGGCGACCGGGTGGCCGTGCTGAAGGACGGGCTGCTCCAGCAGGTCGACTCGCCGCGCAGCATGTACGACCGCCCATCCAACCTCTTCGTCGCGGGCTTCATCGGCTCCCCGGCCATGAACCTGATCGAGGTGCCGATCACCGACGGTGGTGTGAAGTTCGGCAACAGCGTGGTCCCGGTCAGCCGTGAGGCGCTCAGCGCCGCGGCCGACAAGGGCGACCGCACGGTCACCGTGGGTGTCCGGCCCGAGCACTTCGACGTGGTCGAGCAGAACGGCGCCGCCGCCAAGTCGCTGACCAAGGAGTCCGAGGACGCCCCGGCCGGGCTCGCCGTCACGGTCAACGTCGTCGAGGAGCTCGGCGCCGACGGTTACGTCTACGGCACCGCCGAGGTCGGCGGCGACGTCAGGGACCTGGTCGTGCGTGTCAACGGCCGCCAGGTGCCGGAGAAGGGCGCCCAGCTGCACGTCGTGCCGCGGCCGGGTGAGATCCACGTCTTCTCGACCTCGACCGGGGAGCGGCTCAGCGACTGAGCCCGTCCCCGAGGGAGCCGAGGCAGCCGAGGCAGCCGAGGGAGTTTCACGGCGCCGTCCGTCCGCTCGCGCGGAGGGGCGGCGCCGTCGCCGTTGCGGCGGCGCCACGGCGGCAGTGCCGCGGCGACGGTGCCACGGCGGCATGGCCACGGAGACCCCACGTCGCATTGTCGATAAGTTCCCTGGCAATTGCGGCATTTTGGACATGGCGTCAACACTCCAACCCGGAATAGCGGGATTCCATCACCCACGTCAGTGACTGAATGTCGCCAAATCGTCGCTCCTCGCTACGATCACCGCGTACCGCAGTCCCGATCGACCCGCGAGGAACGCCCCCGTGAACACCGCAGCCCGCCGCATCGGCAGAACTCTCGCCCTCGTCCTCCCCGTCGTCCTCGTCCTCTCCGGGACGCTCGCGGTCACCCGCGTCCCATGGGCCTCACCCAGCGCCGAGTCGCAAATCCTCACCGCCTCCGCCGACCGCGCGTCCACCCAGGCGACCCATCGCGCCGCGCACGAGGTGCTGCGCGACCGGCTGCTCACCGAGCTCCAGCAGAAGGACCCGGCGGTGGCCCTCACCCATCTCCAGGTGGCCACCGACGAGCGGCCCTCGCTCGCCAAGCACTGCGCGTCCATCGCCCGTGCGCTCGGCCGCGCCGCGGTGGCCAAGTACGGCGGCACCGCCCGTGCCCAGGCGTACGCCCGCCCCGTGTGCGACACCTCGTTCGCCTCCGGTATCACCCAGGCGTACCGCTGACCGCGCTCCCTTCCCCAGCTCCGCCTGCGGCGGTCCCGGCACCGCATATGGTGCCGTCCATGACCGATGACGACGACCGCAGGCACGGGCACCACCCGCCGGCCGCGCGCCCCACCCAAGCCGTCGTCCTGGCCGGAGGCCAGGGCTCGCGGCTGCGCCCGTACACCGACGACCGTCCCAAGCCGATGGTCGAGATCCCGGGCACCGGGACCCCGATCATCGGCCACCAGCTCGCCTGGCTGGCCGCCGAGGGCGTCACCGACGCCGTCGTCTCCTGCGGCCATCTCGCCGCCGTCCTCCAGGACTGGCTGGAGTCGGCGGAGCTGCCGCTGCGGGTGACGACCGTCGTCGAGAAGGAGCCGCTGGGCCGTGGCGGCGGTCTGAAGTTCGCCGCCGCCTCACTGCCCCACCCCGACCGCCCCTGGTACGCGACCAACGGCGACATCTGGACCCGTTTCTCGCTCCAGGACATGGCGGACTTCCACCATGAGCGCGGCGCGGTCGCCACCCTCGCGCTGGCGCGGCCGCGGATTCCGTGGGGCGTGGTGGAGACGGACGAGTTCGGCCATGTCCTCGACTTCATCGAGGCGCCGCCGTCCCCGTACCTCATCAACGCCGGTGTGTACGTCTTCTCGGCCGAGTTCACCTCGCTGCTGCCGAACCGCGGCGACCATGAGCGCACCACCTTCCCCCGCCTCGCGCGCGAACGCCGCCTGGCGGGTTTCCCGCTTCCCCACGGGGCGTACTGGCGGGCGATCGACACCGCGAAGGACCTCACGGAGGCGGCCAAGGAACTGGCCGCGGGCCCGGCCCCGCACGGCCACGGGCCACTGAGCTCCTCGCCGCCCGTCCCCCACACCTGACGCCCCGGTCCTCCTCCGGGGCCCGGAGGCGAAGGCGAGCGGCCGGTCGCGGCTGGGCGCGGGACCCAGCCGCATCGCCGCGTGTTCCTCAACGGCCTTTGCCTGTACGGATGCTGACTAGCCGTCCGCCACCGCTTCGCCCCGCGGCAACGCGCCGTTACGTTCCAGCGTGGTGAGCCACTGGGTGACCACGGCGTCGATGAACTCGTCGGTGACCCGGCCGCGGTCGAAGAAGAGCTGGGCCAGGACCGGCCCGTAGAGCAGGGTGTACTCGTCGTCGCCGAGCTGGACGCCGGACGGCTCCAGAAGCCCGTTGAGCGCGGCGCGACGGTCCTGGCCGATACGGACGAGAGCCTGGGCGCTGTCGGGGTCGTGGTCGGCCTGGGCGGTGACGGCCAGCACCGCGGCGCGGGTGGCCGGATCGCTGATGCCGTCGCGCAGGCTGGTCAGCCAGCCGGTGGCCACGGTGCGCACATCGCTGCCCGGCTCGGGGTAACCGCCGACGTCCGGGCCCTCCAGGATCAGCTCGCAGAGGAGCGCGTACCCGCCCAAGGGCCCGTACCGACGCCGTACCCGCCCAAGAGCCCGTACCGACGCCGTACACGCCAAGGGCCCGCACCGAACGGGGTGCGGGCCCTGGAGCGGCGTCCGATCCGGACGCCCGGCGGGTCGTCAGCCGAGGAGGCCGCCCAGCCCGGACTGCTCGCCACCGCCCTCGCTGTAGCCGCCGTCGCCGCTGTCCTCCTCCGGGGCGCCCTCCGGTTCGCCGCCGGTCACGCCGCCTCCGGCGCCGCCGCCGAGGGACGGCGGGTTCATCGTCGTCCTCGGCGCGACGGGAGCCCGGCGCGGGGAGTGCGGGGTGGTACCGAGGCCGGGGTGCGACTGGCTCGGGCTGCCCGAGTCGTCTATCGACCCCGTCGCGCTCGTCTCGCCCGGGGCGGAGGGCGACGCCGAGCCGGACTGGCTCGGGCTCGTCCGCAGGCCCTCGCTCGGGGACGGTGAACCGCTGGTGCCCACGGAGCCGCGCATCCCGCCCCGCGGGCTCTCCATGGACTTCCGCGGCAGCGGCGAACCGGGGACGCTGTTCGTCGGCACGTCCCTCGGCTCCGGCGCGCGCACCGTCTCCGAGGACCGTACGGCGCCGCCCAGCGACGAGCCGATCAGCAGGGTCAGCCCGGCGATGACCAGAGCCATTACGGAGCCCCGGCGCAGCACCCGGCGCCGCAGATCCCACAGCTCGGCGCGCGGGCCCAGCCGCCGCCACGCCTCGCCCGCGAGACGCGCGTCGGCCGAATACACCGGGGCGCCCGCGATGACCAGCGGGCTCCAGGCGGCGAGGTAGATGATGTCGGGGGCGTCGTAGACGGGGACCGTACGCCAGCTCACGGTCAGGATCAGCGCGGCCGACAGCAGCGCGCCGAAGCCCGCGGCCAGCCGCTGCCACAGCCCCAGGATGGTGAGCACACCCACCACGATCTGGAGGAACGCGACCGTCAGCCCGGCGCCCACCGGGTGCTCGAGCGCGAGGTCGCGCAGCGGTTCGGCGATCGGCCAGGGGTGCAGCGAACGCAGCCAGGTCACCATCGAGCCGCGCTCGCCGCCGTCGAAGTAGACGGGGTCGGAGAGCTTGCCCATGCCCGCGTAGACGGAGATGAAGCCGAGGAAGATGCGGAGCGGGAGGAGGACGATGCCCAGGTTCATCCGCCGCCCGGGGTAATAGGCGTGGCGTACGGAGTCGGCGTGGCGGCGCGGGCGCGGAGCGGCGGCCTGCGCGCCCTGCTCCTCGTACCGCTCCCGGGCCCGGGCGGGGTTCCGGTCCGGGTCGGACAACTCCCCCGCCCGCGGCGGACGTTGTCCGGGCCCGCCGCCGGCCCCTGACCGCGGGACCGTCTCCGTACGCGGGCTGCGCGGCCCGATGACGGTGGGCGGGCCCTCGTCGATCGCGATCCGCGGCAGCACCTGGGTGGTGCCCATCTCCTCGGGCGCGCCCTCCTCGGAATACCGCACGGCTTGGAGGAGTCGGGTCGCCGCCGTGTCACCGCCGGGCCGGGTGCGGCCGCTCCACACCACGGGCGGGCGGCGCCGGGCCGGAGCCGGAGCCGGAGCCGGGACGCGGGTGAACCGGGCCGTGTCCGCCAGCGCGCGGCTCACGACCGGGGCCCTGAGCCGCACGCGGAAGCTCGGGGCGTTGACGGCGACCTGCGCCGGATCGCATGGCACCTTGGCCATGGTCAGCTGCGGCTCGTCGTCGAATGCCGGTGCGCTTCCCGCCAGAGGCCTGCGGGCTTTTCTGGTCTCCACACTCAACTAACCGAGTGACTGACGGGAAAGACACTGGCCGTGACCGTCTTGTGCTGTCCGAGGCCCGTCAAGTCAAGATCGTCAAGCCGAAGCCCCCGCCGGTCCACGCCCCGGCCAGCACCTCCGCCCCGCGCGCCGCGCACTCCGCACACCGCCCGCGCCCCACCACACGCCCCAGCGCGCCCCGGCGACAACGCACCGTACGCACCCCGTCGTATCGCCGGGTGCGCCCAGCCCCGGCGCGCCACGGCAGCGGACGGACACCCGCGACACCCGGGCATCGCCACGGCCCGGCCCGCGGTCACACCGCGCACTCCGCAGGCACGCGCCCCGTCGCGCCATCCCGCGCCCCGCACCGACACACCGACGCACCGCGGCAGCGGACGGAGACGGCACAACACCCCGCAGCGGCGCCCACGGACCGCCCGCCGTCACGCCCCGCGCCCCGCGCCCACCGCGCCCGCGCGCCGTCGTGCCCTCGCGCCCACCACGCCCGCGCAACAGCGCAGGCGCGCAGACGCGCAGACGCGCTATCCCCGGCGCTGGCGCGCGACCTCGTACAGCACGACGCCCGCCGCGACACCCGCGTTCAGCGACTCCGCGCCGCCCGGCATCGGGATGCGGACGCGCAGGTCACAGGTGTCTCCGACCAGGCGGGAGAGGCCCTTGCCCTCGCTGCCCACGACGATCACGACCGGGCCGTCCAGCACCTCCAGGTCCTGGAGCTCGACGTCGCCGTCGGCGGCCAGGCCGATGACCGTGAGGCCGGCCTTCTGGTATGCCTCCAGGGCGCGGGTCAGGTTGGTGGCGCGGGCGACCGGGGTGCGGGCGGCGGTGCCCGCGGAGGTCTTCCAGGCGCCCGCGGTCATTCCGGCCGCGCGCCGCTCCGGCACGACCACACCGTGGCCGCCGAAGGCGGACACCGAACGCACCACCGCGCCCAGGTTCCGCGGGTCGGTGACCCCGTCCAGCGCGACGATCAGCGGGTCCTCGCCGTCGTCGAAGGCGGCGGCGCTCAGGTCCTCGGGGTGGGCGTACTCGTACGGCGGGACCTGGAGCACCAGGCCCTGGTGGTTCAGCCCGTTGGTCATCCGGTCCAGCTCGGGGCGCGGGGCCTCCATGAGGTGGATACCGCCGCGGTCGCCGGCCAGCTTCAGCGCCTCGCGCACCCGGTCGTCGCTGTCGATGAACTGCTGAACGTAGAGCGTGGTCGCCGGAACGCCCTCGCGCAGCGCCTCGACCACCGGATTACGGCCCACCACCAGCTCGTTGCTGCCCTTACCGGCGCCCCGGCGCGGGGTCGGGCGCGTGGTGGCATTGCGGGCGCGCGCGTTGGCCACGCGCTGCTTGGCATGCCCCTTGCGCATCTCGGCGGGCGGGGTGGGGCCCTTCCCCTCCAGCCCCCGGCGCCGCTTGCCGCCGCTGCCGACCATCGCGCCCTTCTTGTTCGAAGTACGTCGGTTCCTGCGCTGGCTGTTGCCGGCCATGAATGTCACCTATCTCTTCACTGCTCAGCGCTGCGCGGCAAGCGGGAAACGTATGGGGAAACGAGTGTGGGGAAACGTATGTACGGTCATCAGTGTGCCGCCCGGCGCACCGGGCGGCACAAAGTGGGAGGTCAGGGAGGAGCCGGTGAGCGGCCGGAGCCACCGCCTCAGCGGGTGCCCAGCTCCCACCGCGGCCCCGACGGGGTGTCCTCGATCACCAGTCCCGACTGCTGGAGCTGATCGCGGATCGCGTCCGCCGTCGCGTAGTCCTTGCGGGTCCGCGCCGCCTGCCGCTGCTCCAGGACCAGCCGGACCAGCGAGTCGACCACGCCGTGCAGATCCTCGCCGCGGTCCGAACCGCCGGACCAGTGCTCGTCGAGCGGGTCCAGACCCAGCACGCCCAGCATGGCCCGCACCTCGGCCAGCCGTGCGACGGCCGACTCCTTGTCGTCGGCGGTCAGGGCGGAGTTGCCCTGCCGGACGGTGGTGTGGACGACCGCGAGCGCCTGCGGTACCCCGAGGTCGTCGTCCATCGCCTCGGCGAACGCGGGCGGCACCTCGGCCGCGGGCTCGACCGTTCCCGCCTTCTCCACCACCCGCTGGATGAAGCCCTCGATCCGGGCGAACGCGGACTCCGCCTCGCGCAGGGCCTCCTCGCTGTACTCGATCATGGACCGGTAGTGCGGGGTGCCCAGGTAGTAGCGGAGCACGATGGGGCGCCAGCGCTTGACCATGTCGGAGACCAGCACCGAGTTGTCGAGCGACTTGCTCATCTTCTCGCCGCTCATGGTCACCCACGCGTTATGCGCCCAGTACGCGGCGAAGTCATCGCCGAACGCCCTGGCCTGTGCGATCTCGTTCTCATGGTGCGGGAAGATCAGGTCGATACCGCCGCCGTGGATGTCGAAGGCCCGGCCGAGGTACTTGTGCGCCATCGCCGAGCACTCCAGGTGCCAGCCGGGACGGCCGCGGCCCCAGGGGGTCTCCCAGCTGGGCTCCCCGGGTTTGGCCGCCTTCCACATGGCGAAGTCGCGGTGGTCGCGCTTACCGGTCTCGCCCTCGCCGGACGGCTGGCGCAGCCCGTCGAGCTCCTGGTTGGAGAGCCCGAGGTACTCCGGGAACGAGCGCACGTCGAAATAGACATTGCCCTCGGCGACATAGGCATGACCCCGGTCGATCAGGGTCCGCATCATCTCGATCATCTCGGGCACATGGCCCGTGGCCCGCGGCTCATACGTGGCGGGCAGGCAGCCGAGGACGTCGTACGCGCTGTTGAAGGCGCGCTCGTTCTCATAGCCGATCGCCCACCACGGACGGCCCTGCTCGGCCGACTTGGTGATGATCTTGTCGTCGATGTCCGTGACATTGCGGATGAACGTCACGTCATAGCCGCGGTGCAGGAACCAGCGGCGCATGATGTCGAAGTTCAGATTGGACCGGACGTGTCCGATGTGCGGAGCGGCCTGCACGGTCGCGCCACACAGGTAGATCGAGACGCAGCCCGGTGTGAGCGGGGTGAAGTCACGGATCTGCCGGGCGCTGGTGTCGTACAGGCGAATAGTCACGCATCAAGGGTAGTGGGAAGGCGGCAGTGCCCTGCGACCGATCGGCCCCGGGGACACAGAAGCGTGACACTTGGGGCGCTCCGGCCGATCTCCCCGCGCCGTCCGCCCCGTCTCGGCCGTCCGCCCCGTCTCAGAGGCTGCCGACGACCTTCTTCGGGGTGATCCGCACCACGATCCGCTCGCTGTCCTGCCCGGACGCCGGGTTGAACTCGGCGTACCGCTTGCCCGTGTACTTCATCGAGAGCTCGTTGATCAGCTCGTTGCCGCCCTGGGTGGTGTACGAGGCGGTGCCGCGGATCTCGGCGTAGGTGTACGGCGAGTCGGCGGGCTGGACCAGCACCGACACCCGCGGATCCCGGTCGATGTTCTTCTGCTTCCGCCGCCCCATCGTGGTGGAGAACAGCAGCTCGTCCCCCTCACGCTTCACCCAGACCGGTGACAGCTGAGAGCTGCCGTCGGGCTGGACGGTGCCGACGATGATGAAGACGGGGCTGTCGAGGAGCTGCTTGAGGTTCTCGGAGAGTGCGGTGGCCACGGCGGATCCTTCCCTCACAACGGGCGCAACGGGCACAACGGGTCGTTCACGGTGCACTGGGCTGGCGGAGCGGACACAAGCGGGTCGCGAGTACCCGATCCGTACGTACCCGAAGCACCGTCAGAGGTCAGCACCCTCGCGGGGAACAGCCCCCGTACGGACCACCAGCGCCGTGGCGACCGCCGCGAGCCCCTCGGCCCGGCCGGTCAGCCCGAGGCCGTCCGTCGTGGTGCCGGACACCGAGACGGGCGCGCCGGCCGCGGCCGACAGCGCCTTGACCGCCTCGTCCCGGCGCTTGCCGATCTTGGGGCGGACGCCGATCACCTGGATCGCCACATTGCCGATCTCGAACCCCGCGGCCCGTACGATCCGGGCCGCCTCGGCGAGCAGGGTGACCCCGGCGGCGCCGGACCACTCGGGGCGGGAGGTGCCGAAATGGGCGCCGAGGTCGCCGAGCCCGGCGGCGGAGAAGAGCGCGTCACAGGCGGCGTGGGCGGCCACATCGCCGTCGGAGTGCCCGGCCAGGCCGTAGCCGCCGTACTCCTCGGCGTCCCACAGCAGACCCGCGCACCACAGCTCGCGGCCCTGCTCGAAGGCGTGCACATCGGTGCCGATGCCCACCAGGGGCAGCCCCGTGAGGGCGGGCCGGGAGGTCTCAGAAGCCATCGTTGGCCCTCCTGCGGGCGAGAACCGCCTCCGCGAGCACCAGGTCCAGCGGCCGGGTCACCTTGAACGCCTCCTCATGGCCGGGAACGACCACGACCTCGACACCGAGCCGCTCGACCATCCCCGCGTCGTCCGTCGCCCCGTCGCCCTCCAGGACGATCTTCTCGTGGGCCTCGGCCAGCGTGGCACGGTCGAAGCCCTGCGGGGTCTGGACGGCGCGCAGCCGGGCGCGCTCGGGGGTGCCGACGACCGGTTCGGGCTCACCGGCCCGCTCCCCGGTGCGCGGCTCGACCTGTTTGACGGTGTCGGCCAGCGGCAGCGCGGGGACGACGGCGGGCGCCCCGTCCCGTACGGCGGCGACGACGGCGTCCACGGTGTCCACCGGGACCAGCGGCCGCGCGGCGTCGTGCACCAACACGGTGGAGACGTCCTCGGGTACGGCGGCCAGGCCCAGCCGTACCGACTCCTGACGGGTCTCCCCGCCGGGGACGACCACCACATCGGCGCCGCGACCGGTCAGCGGATAGGCGTCCAGCAGCCGCTGGACCTCGTCGGCGCCGTCCGGCGGGGCGACCACGACCACGAGGGAGACGGAGCGGGATCCGGCCATCGCCCGGACGGCGTGAACCAGCATCGGCGTACCGCTCAGCGGGCGCAGCGCCTTGGGCGCGCCGGGACCAAGCCGCACGCCACGGCCCGCGGCCGGGATCACCACCGCGGTACGGGCGGGGCGCTCGGGCGCGCCGGAGCCGCCGGGACTCATGGATACGGACATTGAGTTGGCGTTCAGGTTTGCTTCCTCGACCGAAATGGGTATGGCCACAGCGTGCCGGGCGCGATGCGCCGACCAGCCCCTTCCGTGACGACTGGTCGAGCCAGTGCCCAGGGCCCGGCACACCTTTGCACCATCCGCACCGCAGACCGCGGCACCTCTGCACCGCAACGAGACACACGAGACACAACAGCACAGCGGGACAAGAGGCGGGACAAGAGCACACCGGCACACGATGCAATGGACCGGGACCCCGGGGTCCCGTATGCGCACATGCCGCAGCGCCCGGCGACAGACGGCTTAGAACATCAAGTCTGAGTCACTCGGGCACCGCGGCATTGATATGTCAGGACGCGAGAACCTCATCAAGCAGGGCCTCGGCCTTGTCCTCATTGGTGCTCTCGGCGAGGGCCAGCTCGCTCACCAGGATCTGACGGGCCTTCGCGAGCATGCGCTTCTCACCGGCGGAGAGGCCGCGCTCACGCTCTCGGCGCCACAGGTCGCGCACAACCTCGGCGACCTTGATCACGTCGCCGGACGCGAGCTTCTCGAGATTTGCCTTGTAACGACGGGACCAGTTCGTCGGTTCTTCCGCATAGGGTGCCCGCAGCACCTCAAAGACCCGATCCAGCCCGTCCTGGCCGACCACATCACGCACACCGACGAACTCCGCATTGTCCGCCGGCACACGAACCGTCAGGTCACCCTGGGCGACCTTCAGCACCAAGTAGGTCTTGTCCACGCCTTTGATCTGGCGAGTTTCGATGGCCTCGATCAGCGCGGCCCCGTGATGGGGATAGACCACGGTGTCGCCAACCTTGAACGTCATGTGACAGGTACCCCTTCCGTGGCTATCCAGGGTAACACGGGAACGCCCTGTTCTGAATGGCGTTTTCGCAGGTCAGGGCATATCTCGGGGCTTGACAACAGAGACCGGAACGTGCTGCGAGAGGGAGGCGGAACCGGGTATTCGCAGGTGGGAGCCGCTGTACGGGTGGGCCGAAACCCATGTGTTACCTGTCCCGAGAAGGTGCCCCGAGCGGCCGTACGTCCCGTTTTGCCGGAGTCCAGTCGATGGACTTCCGCTACTCCGTTCGGGCCAGCAACCATCAGATCAGGCCCCGATTCACAAATTGATCACCAGTGGACCGGATCACTCCTGTGATCAATTCCAGGACATCCACGGATTCCTTACCGATAATCTTCGAGCCGGGTCACCGAACCGATATTCAGGGCGGCTCCGGAAGGGCTCCGCGGACCGGCGTCGCGCCCGGGAGGCGGGTCGGGTGCGGGCCCGTGAGGGCCGGTCGGTAACCTGAGCCCGCTGATCCAACCTTTACCTCGTCCTAGGAGATGCCGCCGCCGTGAGCAGCAGCCTTCGACGCGGCGTCCTCGCCGCCGCCGCCATCGTGGTCTCGGTCGCCCCGCTCTCCGGCTGCGCGGCCGGGAGCGACGCGCAGACCCAGGAGATCAAGCCCGACAACGCCGCCACGTCCGTCGGCACCATCAAGGTCCAGAACGTCAATGTGGTGACCCAGCCGGACCGTAAGGCCAAGGGCCCGGCCGTCATCACCGGCAAGATCTTCAACGAAGGCGCACGGAGCGAGACCCTCAAGGCCATCGCCCTCCCGGGCACCGGGGCGCGCGTGAAGCTCTCCCCGGCGAAGAAGGGCTCCGGCCCGATCGTGGTGCCCGCCGGTGGCTCGGTGATCCTCGGCGGCAAGGGCAACCCCTCCGCGGTCATCGCCAACGGGCGGGAGGCCGCCCAGGACGGCAACGCGCAGCGGGTGGTCTTCGACCTCAACCGCACCGGCGACGTCCCGATCACCGCCTTCGTCGTCCCGGCGAGCGGCTACTTCGAGGGCTGGGGCCCGACCGAGCTGCCGACCGCCACCCCGGGCACGCCGTCCGGCAAGCCGACGTCCAGCCCGTCCGGCTCGCCCTCCACCAAGCCCGGTGACCGGCCGTCCGGTACGCCCTCCACAAAGCCGGGCGGCACCACCGAGCCCGGCGGCGACAACATCGCCCCGGGCGAGCCGGCGCCGAACGACGACTGAGCTCACGGCCCTCACCGAGCCCATCGCTCGCGGAGTCAACAGCGGAGTCAACGGCGAGGGCCCCGGAAGCGACTGCTTCCGGGGCCCTTCGCGTACCGCCCTCGCCGTACCCGCTCCGGTTTACGGCTCGAACTTGTAGCCCAGACCGCGCACGGTGACCAGGTACCGCGGGGTGCCCGGGTCCGGCTCGATCTTGGCGCGCAGCCGCTTCACATGGACGTCCAGCGTCTTGGTGTCGCCCACGTAGTCCGCGCCCCAGACACGGTCGATCAGCTGCATCCGGGTGAGCACCCGGCCCGCGTTCCGCAGCAACATCTCCAGCAGGTCGAACTCCTTCAGCGGGAGGTCCACCTTGTCGCCGTCGACCGTGACCACATGCCGGTCCACGTCCATCCGGACCGGTCCGGCCTCCAGGGCCGCCGGGGTGACCTCCTCGGGCTCGCCGCGGCGGCGCAGCACGGCTCTGATCCGGGCCACCAGCTCGCGCGAGGAGAAAGGCTTGGTCACATAGTCGTCCGCGCCTATCTCCAGCCCGACGACCTTGTCGATCTCGCTGTCCTTGGCGGTCACCATGATCACCGGGACGTTGGAGCGGCCGCGCAGCTGACGGCACACCTCCGTACCGGGCAGCCCCGGCAGCATCAGGTCGAGCAGCACCAGATCGGCGCCGTTCCGCTCGAACTCATCGAGCCCCTCGGGGCCCGTAGCCGCGATCGCGACCTCGAATCCCTCCTTGCGGAGCATGTAGGACAGTGCGTCGCTGAACGATTCCTCGTCCTCGACGACCAGAACTCGGGTCACGGAAGGACCTCCGGGGCTGAAAGTGGTTCGTTGGTGAAGGTCTCGTACGGCCGGTCCTGGTCCGCTTCCTCGCCATCGAGGTCGGCCCCGGTCTCGTACGACTCGCTCGACGAGCGGTCCCGGTCCCGCGCCGCACCGGCTTCCGGGAGTCTCAGGGTGAAGGTGGAGCCCTGTCCCTCAGCGCTCCATACGGTGACTTCCCCGCCGTGCGAGGCCGCCACGTGCTTGACGATGGCGAGGCCGAGGCCGGTGCCGCCGGTCTGCCGCGAGCGGGCGGGGTCGACGCGGTAGAACCGCTCGAAGATCCGCTCGCGGTCCTTCTCGGATATGCCGATCCCCTGGTCGGTGACGGCGAGCTCGATCAGATCGCCCCCGGTGACGGGGATCCGGCGGGCGGCGATGCCGACGCGGGTCCGGGCCGGGCTGTAGTTCACCGCGTTCTCGACGAGGTTGCCCAGCGCGGCGGCCAGCTGGCCGCGGTTGCCCCAGACGTGCAGTTCGGCGGTGCCGCCGGTGGCCATGGTGATCTGCTTGGTGCCCGCCTGGTGGCGGCAGCGGTCGATTGCCTCGGCGACCAGCTCGTCGATCCGCACCGGCTCGGCGTCCTCCAGCGGGTCGTCGTTCTGCACCCGCGAGAGATCGATCAGCTCCTGGACCAGACTGGTCAGCCGGGTCGCCTCGACCTGCATCCGCCCGGCGAAGCGGGTGACCGCCTCGGGGTCGTCGGACGCGTCCATCACGGCCTCGGACAGCAGCGACAGCGCGCCGACCGGGGTCTTGAGCTCATGGCTGACATTCGCCACGAAGTCACGCCGGACCGCCTCGATCCGCCGGGCCTCGGTGAGGTCCTCCACCAGCAGCAGCACCAGCCGGGAGCCGAGCGGGGCCACTCTGGCCGATACGGCGAGGGCGTCACCGCCGCGGCCGGTGCCGCGCCGCGCCAGGTCCAGCTCGATCTGCCGGATCTCGCCGTCCCGCCGGGTGTCGCGGGCCATCGCCAGCATCGGTTCGATGGCCAGCTTGCCGCCGCGCACCAGGCCCAGCGCGTACGCGGCCGAGCTGGCCTTCACGACGGCGTCCGCCTCGTCGAGGACGACCGCCGAGGACCGCAGGACCGACAGCACGGTGTCCACGCCGGGCGGCAGCACGGCATCCGTATGCAGCGAGGACCGCGTAGGCTTCGCCTGTTCACGCTCGCTCCAGCGGAACGCCAGCATGGCGATCACACCGGTGCACAGCCCGGCGAGCGCCGCCACTGCGGCGATCGCCGCGTTCACGTTCATGCATCCAGGTTATGCGGGGCGCCGGACTCCTCCACAGCCCCGCGGGGACCCCCTCGAACAGACGTTGCCGAGAGTTCACCGCGGGGTCGGCACCGGTTCACCCCGGACCGTCCGCCGAGGGGGGTGGGCACGGTGACGCGAGGGGCATGTTGCCGAGAGTTCACCGAGGGGTCGGATGTGGTTCACCCCGGAGGCCGGAGGACGACGCGTTTTGGCCGGACCGTGGGAGTGTGGGGGCGCGGGCGCAAGTCCACCCCGACCGGCCGGGGACCGGTCGGAGATCGATCAGATCTCCGCGAGAACCGATCCAACGTGATCTCCAGAGAGATCCGTCAGTCGAGCAGTCAGTGAGAGAAGGTCAGTGATGCGGGACGCTTACCACGAGGAGCTGGATTCGATCGGAGAGGGCCTGGTCGACATGGCCCGGCTGGTCGGTTCGGCCATCGGCCGTGCCACCACCGCCATTCTGGACGCGGATCTCAAGCTCGCGGAGAGCGTCATCGCGGCCGACGAGAAGGTCGACGATCTCCAGCGCGAACTCGAGAGCCGTGCGATAGCCCTGCTGGCCCGGCAGCAGCCGGTCGCCACCGACCTGCGGATCGTCGTCACCAGCCTGCGGATGAGCGCCGACCTCGAGCGCTCCGGCGACCTCGCCCAGCACGTCGCCAAGCTGGCCCGGCTGCGCTTCCCGGTCAGCGCCGTCCCCCGCGACCTGCACGCCACCATCCTGGAGATGGGCCAGCTCGCCCAGCGGCTGATGGCCAAGGCGGGCGAGGTCATCATCACCAAGGACGTCGACCTCGCGCTCCAGCTGGAGCAGGACGACGACGCGATGGACCTGCTCCACCGCACCCTCTTCCAGCACCTGATGGACGACCGCTGGAAGCACGGCATCGAGACCGCCGTCGATGTGACCCTGCTCGGCCGCTACTACGAGCGGTTCGCCGACCACGCCGTATCGGTCGCCAAGCGCGTGGTCTACCTGGTCACGGGTGAGCACGCGGACGAGATCATGCAGCAGCAGGACACCGTCGAAGGGGCGTGACACCGCCCCCTCGGCATGCCTCCGCGCGCCGTCCGTGCGCCCCTGCGCGCGGGCGGCGGATCGGCACCATGAGCAGCAGGTGACCCTTTCGAGGAGGCGACACATGGCGGACCTCGCCAAGCACAGCCCCACGACCACCCCAGCCCTCACCGGCCCATCGGTATCGGCCGACCGGCGCCCTGCGCACCCCCCGCTTGCCGCCTGCGGTTGCAGCTCGGGCTGCGGCTGTGGCTGCCAGTCCGGTGGCCCCTGCCAGTGCGGTGGCTGCTGCGGCTGACACGTACGCGGGAGGGGCCCGGGACTGCGTCCCGGGCCCCTTCTTCTCTCGGCTTTCCTGGCCCTCTCGGCCGTATCGCCTTACGCGACCTCGATGCCGTACTCCTGGACCAGCTCCTCCAGACCGCCCTGATAGCCCTTGCCACCGATGACGAAGTCCCAGTCACCGCTGGATCGGCGGCGGAAGGAGCCGAGCACCAGGGCGGTTTCACCGGGGCGGCCCTCGGAGACCTCCAACCTGCCGAGTTCGGCCCTCGCCGGGTCCAGCAGCCGGACGCACGCCTCGGTGAACCCGGACAGGTCCGCCGTGGGGTCGACGTCCGGATCGACCGCGGCGACGATCACGAGCCGGTCGGCTCCCGTCGGCAGGGCGTCGAAGGAGACCCGGATGGCGGCCTTGTCCGGTGCGGCGGCGGGGAGCGCGCGCACCGTACCGTCCGGTGTCCGGGGGTTGTTGAAGAAGACGAAGTGGTCGTCGCTCAGCACCCGGTCGCCGTGGCAGACCAGGGCGCACACATCCACGGCGACCCGGCCCGCCCAGGTCATGCCCAGCACGTTGTGGTCATCCGAGTCGGCCGCGGAGTCCGGCTGCGGGTCCGGCTCCGTCCGCCGGGCAGGCGTCGTACGGCCACCGCCGCCATCGCCGCCGCCGAGCCTTCCGCGTAGTCCGTGGCGCTGGAGCAGATCGACCAACTCCCCGCCCGACACCAGCTCCAGGGGCTTGCCGTGCGCGAAGGCGTGCGAACCGGGGCCGAATCGGGACGTGGTGACCAGGACGCCCTTGTTGGCACCGGCGTCCTGGACGGTGCCGTACAGGTCCCGGACGGCGGTCGGCGGCACGGTGCTGCGGTAGCGCTTCACCTGCACGACGATCTTGCCGCCCCTGATCGGGGCCGGATCCAGCGCGTCGACATCCACCCCGCCGTCGTTCGACCGCCGGGTCGTGACGGCCTGCATCCCCATGGCCCGGAACAGCTCCGCGACCAGCGACTCGAAGGCGAGCGGATCCATGGCGTACAGATCCGGCTCCTCTCCCCCGCCGTGCGTGACGACGCCGTGGCCGACATCGCCGGGCACCCTCACCGGCCGTACCGCCGCGCGCTGTTCGGGACGTGCCGACAGCTGCCCGCGGAGCCCGTCCACCAGGCAGTCGACCGGGTTGACCTGTTCCAGGTGCAGCTCGGCGAAGGCGGCGCGCGACGCCATGACGGTGGCCAGGACGATACGTTCGCGTCGGCCCGTCACGGGGTCGTGGTCGTCCACGAACCCGTTCAGCGCGACCGACTCCAGCGCGCCGAACTCATCCGCCGCGAAGAGGTCGCGCAGCACCAGCAGGACGCACTGGGCGAGCACATCCCGGTACAGCGCGCGGCGCTGGGCCGCCGGACGGGCCGTCTCCTTGTCCTGGTCCGCGGTGGGCATGTACCGCACCGACTTCATCTCCGGGACGACGTCGTACGTGGGCAGTTCCCAGTTCAGCACCAGCTGACGGGCGCCCGGGTCATACCCGGCGGACAGCTGGCGCGGCAGGCCCTCCGGCCACGCGGCGGACGCGTAGAGCGCGGCCGAGAAGTACTCCACCGCGGCGCCGGAGTCGCCGTTGCGCAGCCCCGCCGTCATCTCGGTGATGCCGCTGTTGTGCCTGCGTATCGTGCGTATCTGGGCGTCGGCCCACTGCTCGTACTGCTGCCGGTACGCCGCCAACTGCGCCTGCCGCTGCGCCTCCGCGGCCTGTGCCGCCTGCCAGTCGCGCTCGAACCGGGAGCGCGCTTCCGCCTGCGCCTGCGCCCGCCGACCGGCCCCGAGCGGCCAACCGCCCTGGGGCTGGCACTGGTAGTGGTTCGCGTCCGGCATCGGGACCGGCGAGGCGAGGGCGCCCGGTGCGAACGCCGCGACCTGTTCGGGACGGGTCAGGTCGGCGGCCCGGAACGCGGGCGCCCGGCACCCGGCGACCAACAGCCCCCGCAGCGCCTCGACCCGCGCCTCCAACTCCTCCGTCCGCCGTCTGGCCTCGGCCTCCCGCTGCTGCCGATACGCCGCCTTCTGCTCACGCTGGCTACGTGCTAACTCCCTCTGCCGGGCGCGCTCCTGCCG
This sequence comes from Streptomyces sp. NPDC048636, assembly GCF_040650655.1. Classification (NCBI taxonomy): domain Bacteria; kingdom Bacillati; phylum Actinomycetota; class Actinomycetes; order Kitasatosporales; family Streptomycetaceae; genus Streptomyces; species Streptomyces sp. NPDC048636. The sequence continues at coordinate 409,790 of NZ_JBEZHR010000003.1, forward strand.
CTCCCGCTCCCGCTGCTGCCTGGCCCGCGCCTCCAGCTGACGCTGCTGCTGCCGCTGCGCCTCGGCCCAGATTCCGACCAACCCATCAGAGCGACGACTCATGCTCCCCAGGCCCTCCCCCCAGAGTCCCGGTGCCCCCGCACCGAACCCCTGACCCCAAGTTCCTCACCAATGAGACAACTTTAGTGCTCAACCACTGATTCGCCCATGCACGGGTGTGCACGGGCTGATAACAACCTGGATGCCCCGGGGAGGGCGACACCAAGCGGGAAGCCCGCTACAACGGAGAGGGCGGTTGTCCGGGCGGGCGGTCAGGAAGGCACGCTTGCGAGCCAGACGGCCACGCCACCGTGATGCGAGCAGGTACCCCGCGGGTGGGCGGAATAGCTGTACGTACCGTCGTCACACCGGGCGGTGGCACCGGTGGGCGCCTGCTGCGAACCGCCCGACGAGTCGGAGCCGCCAGCCGATGAGCCGGAGTCGCCGCTCGCGGAGTCGTCGCTGTAGTCGTCGCCGCTGTCGGACCCCGTGAGGTCGTCACAGCTCTCGCCCTCACTGGACTTGACGGTGTCGAACGTGAGCGTGTCATCGGCGCCCATCGTCTCGCCGGCGGGGCCAGTGACGCCAACCGCCTCAGCCTGTACAGCCGTTCGCTTGCGTCGACTTCACCACGAACCACACGGTTTTCCCGACCACGTGGTCGATGTTCCCCCAGGCGTCGGCGAGTTCGCTCACGAGCAGCAGACCGCGGCCGTGCTCATCACCTGGTCGGGGCGCCTGGACGACGGGTTGACCGGGGCCGGAGTCGCGGATCTCGACGCGCACCTTCTCCCCATCCGCCTCGACGCGAACAGCGAAGAGGCGGCCGGGTGGTGCGCCGTGGAGGAGGGCATTGGTGGCGATCTCCGAGACACATAACTGGATGTCATCCAGACGATCGGCGTGCCCCCACTCGGTGAGGGTGTGGGACACGAACAGGCGAGCCGCGCGGATGGATGGCTTGCGCCGGGCGAACAACTGATGCCGCATAAAGAGCACGGTGGGTCACCACTTCAGGGCTGACAGTAAGTTTCGGCTCACCTTATTGCCTTTCACAAAAAGCAGCAAGGTAGTCTCTGTCGAGTGGTGGTCACCCCTTCGCTTACTGTGTAAAGCGGCAAGGTCAGTGGAGGCCGATCAGGCACCAGGGAGGGCCCAGTGGCCAGCGACGCGTGGATCAGTACCTCGATGCCATATCTGCAAGTGGCGGGGCAAAGTGATGTGTGGCGGGAGGAGGCCGCGGCGCGTGGCCGACGCGGCACTCAGCGGATCGTGCGCGCGGGGGAGGTCCCGGCCCCGGCCGTCGTGGCCCGGCTGCTCGGCGTGGGGCAGGAGGACATGGTCGTCGTACGGCGGCGGATCATGTATCTCGACGACCGGCCCCGCGAGTTGACGGACTCCTACTATCCGGCCCGTATCGCCGCGGGCACCGCCCTCGCGGGCACGGCGAAGATCCGTGGTGGAGCGGTGACACTGCTCGCCGAACTCGGGCACGTGGGGCGGCGCGTGCAGGAGGATGTGACCGCGCGGATCGCGGACGAGTCGGAACGGGAGCTTCTGCGGACCGCGGAGCACGCCCCCGTCCTCTGCCTGGAGCGGGTCGTCCTCGACGAGAACGAGCAGCCGATCCAGGTTGATCTGATCACCATGCCCGCCGACCTGCAACGTCTGCGCTACGAACTCAGGATGGGATGACCGTGCCGAAGGCCGAACAGGACGCACCCGACCGTCGGTCGCTGCATGAGCGGATCGCCGCCGACCTGCGCGACGAGATCATGTCCGGCGACCTGCCTCCCGGCGCCAACCTTCCCTCGACCGCCCAGCTCAAGCACCGCTTCACCGCGTCGAACGCCACGGTGCAGAAGGCCCTGCAACTGCTGAAGGACGAGGGCCTCGCGATCGGCCGCGCCGGAGCCGCCGTCACCGTACGCGAGCACCGCCAGCGCACCATGCGGCCCGCCTCGTACATGGCTCCGGCGGCGTCCGGCGAGCCGTACCGCTGGATCAGCGAGGCCGCCGACCACCAGGCGCGCGGCAGCAGTCGTCTGCTCGACGTCGCCGAGATCCGCCCACCCGCGGATGTCGCCGAAGCCCTACGGCTCCCGGACGACGACACGGCGCTGATGCGGTCCCAGGTGCTGCTCATGGACGACGAACCGGTGGAACTGGTGAAGTCCTACTACCCGCTGGACCTGGCCCGCGGGACGGCCATGATGAACCGGCGCAAGATCAAGGGCGGCACCCCGGCCCTGCTCGCGGAGCTGGGCCACCCACCACGTCTCAGCGTCGACAAGGTCTCCGCCCGCGTCCCCACCCAGGAGCAGTACACGGTGCTCGGCCTCCCCGGGAACCTGCCGGTGCTACGGACCCTGCGCGTGGTCTACAGCGACGACGAACGCCCCATCGAAGCCACGGTGATGGCCAAGGCAGGCCACCTCTACGAGCTCCAGTACGAGTTCACTCCGTCCTGAAAGGAATGGCCCCGGCCACGGTCGACGCGTGGACGGCGGGAGCCGTGATCTAGTCGGATCGACGGCTTCCGGTAGCGATCGAGAAGGGTGGTCCGTGCCGTGTCAACCAATGGTGCCCGGCGGATCCGACGCGCCGCACCCGACGAGGCCGGCGAGCTTGAAGAGCTCCAGAATCGGTCGTCGACTCACTGGGGGTACCCACCGGGCTACTTCGACTGGGCGGGGGAGGCTCGGGCGATTCCGGATGCCTATGTCCGGAACAACCCGGTCTTCGTCCTGGAGGAGGACGGCAAGATTCTTGGCTTCTACGGTTTCACCGAGGAGGACGGTGATCTGCTCCTGGACAAGCTCTTCGTCGACGCCGATGAGATCGGTAAGGGCTACGGCAAGCTTCTCTGGCAGCATGCGATCCGGACTGCGCGCGAGCTCGGGCGATCGGAGTTCATCGTCGGCTCGGATCCGAACGCCGCTCCGTTCTACGCGGCCATGGGGGCAGTGCGGTACGCGACGAAGCCGACCGCCGAGCCGTCCTGGACCCTGCACATGTTCCGTTATCCCCTTTCAAGCTAGCCAGGAGCCGTGAAAACGCCCCCGGTCCGCGCGACAGGCGCGGATCGGGGGCGTGATCGTGAAGGCTACTTCTTCTTGCCCTGGTTCTTGACCGCCTCGATGGCGGCCTTCGCGGCCTCCGGGTCGAGGTAGGTGCCGCCCGGGGTGAGGGGGCGGAAGTCGGCGTCGAGCTCGTAGGAGAGCGGGATGCCGGTGGGGATGTTCAGGCCGGCGATGTCGGCGTCGGAGATGCCGTCGAGGTGCTTGACCAGGGCGCGCAGCGAGTTGCCGTGGGCGGCGACCAGGACGGTGCGGCCGGTGAGCAGGTCCGGGACGATGGCGTCGAACCAGTACGGGAGCATGCGGACGACGACGTCCTTCAGGCACTCCGTGCGCGGGCGCAGCTCCGGGGGGAGGGTGGCGTAGCGCGGGTCGGAGAACTGGGAGTACTCGGCGTCGACGGGCAGCGGGGGCGGCGGGGTGTCGTAGGAGCGGCGCCAGAGCATGAACTGCTCCTCACCGAACTCGGCCAGGGTCTGGGCCTTGTCCTTGCCCTGGAGGGCGCCGTAGTGGCGCTCGTTGAGCCGCCAGCTGCGGTGGACCGGGATCCAGAGGCGGTCGGACGCCTCCAGGGCGAGCTGCGCGGTGCGGATGGCGCGCTTCTGGAGGGACGTGTGGACCACGTCGGGGAGCAGGCCGGCGTCCTTCAGCAGCTCACCGCCGCGGACTGCCTCCTTCTCGCCCTTCTCGTTGAGGTTGACGTCCACCCAGCCGGTGAACAGGTTCTTCGCGTTCCACTCGCTCTCGCCGTGGCGGAGGAGGATCAGCTTGTACGGTGCGTCGGCCATGCGCTCGAGCCTACTGGACCTCTCGGAGGGGGCCGGGGGCCGTACCAGTGGGCGGACTCCGGTATTCCGGTAGCGGCCCGGCGGCGGGGTCTGTAAGGTGCGCGAACTAGAGAAGCTACTTACATCCGTGTGGTGGCACACACCGGGATCCGCGGGGGGCCGCCGATGTCGCCGAAGTCCGTCGTCCGGCTGCGACAGGCAGCGAAGAAGACCGTCGCGGGGCTGCCCCGGGCCTTCTGGTGGCTGTGGGCCTCCACGCTGGTGAACCGGCTGGGGGGTTTCGTCGCCACCTTCCTTGCCATGTACCTGACCGCCGAGCGCGGCTACTCGGCCACCTTCGCCGGTCTGGTCGGAGCGCTGTACGGACTGGGCGGGGTGGTGTCGGCCGTGGGCGCCGGGGTGCTGACCGACCGGCTGGGGCGGCGGCCCACGCTGCTGGTGGCACAGGTCTCGACGGCGCTCACGGTCGCCGTGCTCGGCCTCGTCCAGAGCCCGGCCGCCATCGCGGTCGTGGCCTGTCTGGTGGGGATGACGAGCAACGCGTCCCGGCCCGCGGTGCAGGCGATGATGGCCGACATCGTGGCGCCCGAGGACCGGGTCCGCGCCTTCGCGCTCAACTACTGGGCCATCAACCTCGGCTTCGCCTTCTCGGCGATGGCCGCCGGGCTGATCGCCAAGCACGGCTATCTGACGCTGTTCCTGAGCGACGCGGCGATGACCCTGCTCTGCGCCGTCATCGTCTTCGTCAAACTGCCGGAGTCCCGGCCGGAGCGGAACGCCGACGGGCCCGCCGCGGACGAGCCGGAGACCGGGCTCGGCACGGTCCTGCGCGACCGGCCGTTCATGGCCGTGGTCGCGCTGTCCTACCTGCTGGCGAGCCTCTTCCTCCAGGGCTTCGTGGCCCTGCCGGTGGCGATGGGCGCGGACGGGCTGTCCAGCTCCGACTTCGGACTGGCCATCGCGACCAACGGCGTGCTGATCGTGGCCGTGCAGATCCCCGTGACGCGGTTCATCGAGCACCGCGATCCGGCGCCACTGCTCGTCATGTCCGCGCTGCTCACCGGGTGCGGTTTCGGGCTCACCGCCTTCGCCGGATCGGTGGGCCTCTACGCCCTGACCGTCGCCGTCTGGACGCTCGGCGAGATCATCAACTCCCCCACCCAGATGGGGCTGGTGGCCCGGCTCTCCCCCACCCATGGCCGCGGGCGCTACCAGGGGATGTACGTACTGTCCTGGTCCCTCGCCTCGCTGACCGGCCCCCTGGTGGGCGGCGCGGTCATCGACCACTTCGGCGCGGACACGCTGTGGGCGGCGAGTGCGGTGGTCGGCGCCGTCGCGGCCGCCGGGTACGCGGCGCTGGGCCGCAAGCTGCGGGCCCGCCCGGTGGGCACCGTGGAGGAGGCGGAGGACAGGGCGGCCGCGGCACCGGTCGTACGGGATGCCGACCCCGTCGGCTGACGGTCCGCGTCCACGACGCGTCGCCGTCTACGGCGTGTGGCGCGGCAGGAGTGATCCGATGTCGATGCTCGGCACCGGCGGCGACAGCGACGGCAGCGGGCGGAGGGTGACCGGCGGGTGGATCCCCGTCGTGGCGCCGGGCCAGCCCGGGCCGGTCGGCAGGCCAGTGGGGAGCCCCGTCGGCAGCCCGGTGGGAAGTCCCGTCGGCAGCCCGTAGGTCGGCACCGCGTCCGACCCGTACGGCCCGCCCGGCGGCCGGGTCCAACCGGTCACCGGCGGCCGTGGATACGTCGGTTCGCCCCGGCCGCTCCACACCATGTACGTCACCGCCGTCAGCCCCAGCAGCACCGTGAGCGCCACCGCCCGTACCGCGCCGATGCGCCGACGCGCGGGCTCGGCCACCTCGGGCGCGATGCTGACGTTCCGCACCTCGTCCCGGGGCGCCCCGGCGGCCGCCCTGACCTCGGTCCGGTCCAGCAGCGGGGCGCGTTCGTCCACGCCGAGGGCGGCCAGGTGCAGCCCCAACCGCTGGGTCCGGCCGGGCAGTTGTACGGCCGTATCGGCCCAGGAGCGGATCGTCTCGGGTGCGATGCCATCGGGCGGGACGAGGGTGCCCGGCCCGGTCCAGTGCATCGCCCAGTACGCCGTGCCGCCCGCCACCACCTGCGCCTCGATCAGCGCGGACAGCGCGGCGGCCAGCGGTTCCAGCGGCTCCCGCCCCGCCAGGTCCGCCGGTGGCAGCCGTGAGTTGAGCGCGCGGGCGAGCGGCATCCGGCGGCCGCTGTCCACCAGCCGCAGCACCCGGTGGATCGTCAGGGGGCCGGGCCGCTCCCCGCCCGCCTCCTCCCGCTCGACCGTACGCACCGCCTCCGCCAGCGGTGTCAGGATCCGGGTCGCGCGCTGGGCGGCCAGCAACGCGAGCCAGTCGCGCCACGGGACCGTCTCCCGGACCCCGGAGAACAGCGAACGGCCCGACTCGGCCGCGTAGCGGGCGGGGACGGCCACGGCCTCCGGGCCCTCGGCGGACGGTCCGGCCTCGGCTCCCGCGTCCTCCGCGGACCGCTCGACCTCGGCCCCCGCCGCCACGGGCAGACGCTTCAACCGGCTGAGGCGAGTGGCCAGATCCGGGTGGGGATCGTCGGGGTCGGCGGGCCGCCGCATCGCCTCGCTCAGCACCTCGGCCCGTACGTCCCGCAGTTCGGGGGCCTCGGCCATCAGCGCGAAGATCCGGAACGGATCGTCCGGGACACAGCCGCGCGCCCGGCGCATCGGCGTCAGGAACTCCGCGATGAACTCGGGCCACAGCCGCTCCAGTACGGCCGTGGAGCACAGCGCTTCGGCCACCGCGTCCGCCCCGGCCACCCGGGCGGCCTCGCGGTCCGCCTCCAGCTCCTGCCGCCGCCGGACCGGCCGGGTGAGCCAGCGGAAGACGCGGGCGTAGAGCCCGACCAGGGCCCGTGGGCCGCCCGCGTACATCCGCACCAGGTCATTGGCGCTCGACGCGTCCAGGATGGCCTGCCGGGCGGCCTCGAGTCCGGCCGAACCGCGGTGGGCGAGGGCGCCGAAGCGGTTGTGGCGGCGGGAGTAGTGGCCCAGCTCATGGGCGAGGACGGCGCGGAGCTCCGCGGGCGCCAGCCCGGCCAGCAGGGGGAGCCCCAGATAGAGGGTGCGGGAGCCGGGCAGCAGGCCCAGGAACGAGGCGTCCTCGGTGACGGAGGCGTTGACCTCGGTGGTCAGCCGGATGTGATCCGGCCGCCGGGTGCCCACCGCGCGGGCCAGCCGCTCGACCTCGGCCCATAACTCCGGGGCGGCGCGCCTGCCGACCCACACCGTGCCCGGGGGCGGTCCGGCGGGCCGGGCGGTGCGGATCACCGACCACACCATCCCGGCGATCACCGGGGCGAACGCGGCGCACAGCAGGATGACGTTGGTCGGCGGGTTGCTGGCGGTCGGCTGTCCGGACCCCCATAACGCCACCGCCAGGAAGGCCACCCACAGCAGCACCATCACCGCGACCAGTGCGTAGAACCCCGCGAGCAGCGCCACGGCCAGCAGGGCGCGTAAGGCGGCGATCATCGGTCCCCCCGGCCGGACGCGCCCCGGGGGCGCCGCGCGCGCTCCCGCTCCTCCGCGCGCAAGCCGTCCAGCAGCCAGGCGGCGGCGGCCGACAGCGCCGCGTACAGCGGGTCGCGCGGGCTGAGGCTCAGCAGCCGCTCGCCCTCGCGATCGGTGCCGGGCGGGATGCTCAGCAGCAGGGTGAGCCGGTTGCGGGCCTTGTTGAGGTTGCTGCCCACGCCCCGCTGGGTGATCCCGAGTTCGGTGGAGATCTCCTGGTAGGTCATGCCCGAGGTGGCCATGACGATCACCTCGCGCTGCCGCGGCGGCAGGGTGGTGATAGCGCGCAGGGTGGCCAGCGCCTCGGAAGTCTCCTCCACGGTGGCGGTGGGCGAGGCCGGGACGACCAGCTCGACCGGCTTCCAGCGGTTCCGCCAGCGCTTGCCGTCCCGCGCGAGCCGGCGCCGCATGGTGGTGAGGATCCAGCCCTCCGGAGAGGGGCAGGTCCGCACCGTGGGCCAGCACTCCATCGCCTTGATGTACGCCTCCTGGAGGGCGTCCTCGACACCCTGCCGGTCCTGGCCGAACCGCATCAGCGCGTAGGTCAGCAGGGTGCGGTTGGTGCGGGCGCAGAACGCGTCGAACTCCTCGTCGGACGTGGGCTCCTCGGCCCTCTCGCGCACGCTCATGCCCGGCCCCCGCCCCGCACGTCCGCACCACCGCGGCCGCTCTGCGCCTCGGTGCGGCGCACGGTCAGCGCCGCACCGTCCGCCCGGTGGTCGGTGAGCACCGTGCCCGGCCCCGACCCGCGTACCAGCTCCACCAGCATCCGCGCCCGGATCCGTTCACCCGAGCGCGCCGCCAGCCAGCGAATGACGTCCCCCATCAGCCGTAGCACCCCCACCGTCACGACCGTTGCCACCGTGAGCCACGGATTGTCCATGAGCACCGCTGCCTCTCCCCTTCATGGTTCCCGGCTGAAGCCGGTTCACCATGAAGAGCCCCCGGAGAACGGTTTTCTTCACCGCGACTTCCGGGGAATTCCGCGGCGGGTGGCGGTGACGAAGGCGCGGAGGGTGAAGGGGTGGGGCGGTCAGCCCGCCACGTCGCGCGTCAGATGAGTGAACGCCTCGAGGTTCCGGGTGGACTCACCGCGCGCCGTACGCCACGCGTACTCCTTGCGGATCGCGGAGGCGAAGCCCATCTCCAGCAGGGTGTTGAAGCTCCCGTCCGCGTTCTCCAGGACGGTGCCGAGCAGCCGGTCCAGCTCGTCCGGGGTGACGGCGGCCAGCGGCAGCCGCCCGGCCAGATAGATGTCGCCCAGCGGGTCGATCGCGTAACTCACCCCGTACAGCCGGGTGTTGCGCTCCAGCAGCCAGCGGTGGACGGTGTCGTGGTTCTCGTCCGGGTGCCGGATGACGAAGGCGTTGATCGAGAGGGAGTGCCTGCCGACACGGAGCGAGCAGGTGGTCGACAGCTTGCGGGTGCCCGGGAGCGTGACGACGTACGTCCCCTCGGACGGGCTCTCCCACTCCAGCTCGGCGTCGCGCAGCGTCTGCTCGATCACGGTCCTGGCGGTGGCGGTGTCGGCTCCGTTACCGGCCCCGGCGGCGTTGCTGTTGGCGTCACCCATGGGCCGATCGTAGGCGACGCCGCTCCCGCATCGCCTCCATATAGACCTCCGCCGTGGCCGCGGCGGCCGTGCCCCAGCCGAAGGAGCGCGCGTGCCGGGCAGCCGCCGCGCCCATCCGGTCCACCCGCCCCGCCTCGTCGGCGAAGGGCCGCAGCGCGCGGGCGTAGTCGGCCGGGTCATGGCCGTCGACCAGCGTGCCGCTGACGCCGTCGCGCACCGCCACCGGCAGACCGCCCACCGAGGCCGCCACCACCGGGGTGCCGCAGGCCTGCGCCTCCACCGCCACCAGTCCGAACGACTCGCTGTACGACGGCATGACCAGCACCGACGCCGCCCGGTACCAGTCGGCCAGCTCGTCCTGGGCGACCGGCGGCCGGAACCGCACCACATCGCAGATCCCCAGCCGCGCCGCCAGCTTGTGCAGCCGCTCCGGTTTGGCGAGCCCGCTGCCGCTCGGCCCGCCGACCACAGGCACCACCATCCGCTCGCGCAGCGACGGGTCCGCCTCCAGCAGGTGGGCCACCGCGCGCAGCAGGATGTCGGGGGCCTTGAGCGGCTGTATGCGCCCCGCGAAGAGCGGTATCAGCGCGTCGGCGGGCAGCCCGAGCCGGGCGCGGGCCGCGGCCCGGCCGTCGGCCGGACGGAACCGTTCCAGGTTCACCCCCGGGTGGACGACGGCCAGCCGGTCACGCGCCGCCTCGTAGTGGCGCACCAGCTCCTCGGCCTCCTCGGCGGTGTTGGCGATCAGCCGGTCCGCGGCGCTGACGATCTGCTGCTCGCCGATGACGCGGGCGGCGGGCTCGGGAGCGTCACCGGCCGCGAGCGCGGCGTTCTTGACCTTGGCCATGGTGTGCATGGCGTGTACCAGCGGTACGCCCCAGCGCTCGGCGGCCAGCCAGCCGACATGGCCGGAGAGCCAGTAGTGGGAGTGGACCAGGTCGTAGTAGCCGGGGCGGTGATCCGCCCACTGCTGCATCACCCCATGGGTGAACGCGCACAGCTGCGCCGGGAGGTCCTCCTTGGCCAGCCCCTCGTACGGGCCCGCGGCCACATGCCGCACCAGCACCCCGGGCGCCAGCTCGACGGAGGGCGGGACCCCGCCGGTGGTCGCCCGGGTGAAGATCTCCACCTCGATGTCGAGCTCGGCCAGTCGCCGGGCCAGCTCGACGATGTAGACGTTCATCCCGCCCGCGTCGCCCGTACCGGGCTGGTGCAGGGGGGAGGTGTGCACGCTGAGCATCGCGATCCGCCGTGGCCGCCGCAGCACCCGCCGGAAGCGCGCGTGGGGATGGCCGCCGAACGGCACAGGGGATCGGCCTCGCAGACCGCCGAGGCGGGACGCGTACTGGCTCACCGCGCGATACCTCCTACTCGGGGGCGAACTGCCCCTCCGAACCGTCAACACCGGAATGCCTCGTTCCCATTTCCGCTTTGCCAAAGCGTGACGTTCGGGGAGTGGGATGGTCGCGGTGGGTGACGGTCGAACCGGACGGCCGCGCCTCCCGGGTCACCCCATAAGCTCTGGCCATGCCCGCCCGTGTACCGCCGCCGACCCGCCCGATCGGCTCGGCGACCCGCGGGACCACCAACCCCAACCGGCTGCGCCGGATGGACCGCTGGATCGCCGCCGCCCATGGCCCCGCCCTGCGCCGGGCCGAGGCCCCCATCGCGGTCGACCTCGGCTACGGGGCCGCGCCCTGGACCGCCGTCGAGCTGCTGACCAGGCTGCGGACGGTGCGGCCCGGCGCCCGGGTGGTCGGGGTGGAGATCGACCCGGTCCGGGTCGCCGCCGCGCGGCCCTACGAACGCGAGGGGCTCGCCTTCGCCCACGGCGGTTTCGAGGTGCCGCTGCCGGACGGCGCCCGGCCCACGCTCATCCGGGCCGCCAATGTGCTGCGGCAGTACGAGGAGGCCGAGGTCACCGAGGTGTGGCGGCGGCTGTGCGCACGGCTCGCCCCGGGCGGACTGCTGGTGGAGGGCACCTGCGACGAGATCGGACGGCGGCATGTGTGGGTCGCGCTCACCCCGGACGGCCCCCGCGCGGTGACCTTCGCGGCCCGGCTCGGCTCCCTGGAGCGCCCCTCCGACCTGGCCGAACGGCTGCCCAAGGCGCTGATCCACCGCAATGTGCCGGGCGAGCCGGTGCACACCTTCCTGCGCGACTTCGACCGCGCCTGGGCGGCGGCCGCCCCGTACGCGGCGCTCAGCGCCCGGCAGCGCTGGATACGCAGCGCCCAAACGCTCCGCGCCGCGGGGTGGCCGCTGGTGGACGGGCCCCGGCGCTGGCGGCAGGGCGAGCTCACGGTCCGCTGGGACGCGCTGGCGCCCCGGGCCTGAGGCCGGGCCTGGCGCACGGGGCGGCGCTCCTACGGGCTCCCTACGGCTGGGGCACCGCGTCCAGCAGCGCGTCGATCAGCCCGCGGTCGTGCTCGTAGGTCAGCCGCATCCTGGCCGCCGTGGGCGGCAGCCAGAGCAGCCGGTCCACCTCGCGGTTGGGGACGAAGGGCTCGTCGTGGACGGCCTGCGCCGCCCAGTAGCGGACCTCCTTGGGGCGGCCCTTGGCCACATAGCGGAGGGTGGCCAGCGGGGGGCCGGGGGCGCAGCCCATCCCGGTCTCCTCCGCGACCTCCCGCACCGCACCGTGCAGCGCGTCCTCACCGCGCTTGAGCTTGCCCTTGGGATGCGACCAGTCGTCGTAACGGGGCCTGTGGACCAGCGCGACCTCCAACCGCCCGCTGTCGGGCGCGCGCCGCCAGAGCACACAGCCCGCCGCGAGGACGGTGGCGCCGGACGGCCCCGCGCCGCCGTCGGCCGAGCCTTGGGAATTCCACCGTGCCATCAATCGTCCCGCCTCCCCGATCGCCGCTGGTCCTGCCCTCTCGTAGCCGCTTGTGCCCCGCTCGTCCGTGGTCCTCAGGTCGTACCGGTCGCCCTGGCCGCTTTGGTCGCCCTGGTCGCCGTCTGCCGCCAGATCCGGCCGAACGCGAACCGCGCCGCCTCCACCTCATGGCGCTGATCGGCGTGCAGCACCCCGAGCGCGTACGCCGTGGCCGGGGCGATCCGCGGGGTGCGGGCCGCGGCCGCGGCGGCGGCGGCCGCCTCGGACGCGTCGCGGTGGCGCTCCAGCGCCTGTGCGGCGGCCAGCAGCCGTACCGACGGCGGGAGCTCCGCCGGACCGTTCACCACCCCGGAAACCCCGGGGGCCCCGGAAGCCCCGCCAGCCCCGGGCTTCTCGGTGGCCACCTCGGCCAGCCGCGGTGTCTCCGCCATCTCCAGCACCTCCAGCGCGTAACGGCGCATCCGCAGCAGCTGGCGCGCCTGGTGCCAGGGCGCGTCCTGCTGTTCGCTGGCGGGCGGGGCGTCGGCGGCGGAGGTCGCGGCGAGCCCGTGGACCAGTGCCTCGGCGTTGTACGGATGTCCGGCGCGGCCCAGCGGCAGTGCCTCGACCGCCTCGGCCAGCCGCCGGTGCGCCATCTCGGCGAGCGGGGGCAGCACCTGCTCGGCGGGGCGCCGGGCGGCGGACTCCTCGAGCGGCACCTCGGAGGCGAGCAGCGCCACGGTGTCGGCGACCGCGTGGAAGCGGGAGGAGCCGAGCGCCTGGAGGGCGGCGGTGTGGGCCCGGGTCCGGGCCAGCGTGAGCTGGCGCTCCAGCAGGGCCCCGGCGCGGGCTGCCCCCACGGTCAGCCCGGCGCCCCGGCCCCCGTCCGCGCCACCCGCCGCCCGCCGCGGGCCGCCGGCCGGTTGCCCCGTGGCCTCCGGTTTGTCGGGCGCCCGGTCGCCGGTGGCCGGTGCGGTGTCCTCGGCCGCCTCCGCCGGGGCCGCGCCCTCGACGGAGCCCCTGCGCGGGGCGGTCGGTGCCGGATCCGGGGCGTCGAGGGCGAGGGAGACGCTTCGGCGGGTGGCCCGTGCGGGCCGGACCCCGGTGGCCGTGGTCCCGGCCGATGCCGTACCCCCGGCCGCCGCCGTCTGCTCTCCGGCCACCGCCCCCACGGCCGCCGTCTCCTCCGCCGGGGGCCGGTCCGGCGGGCCGCCGGTGCCGGAGAGGCGGTGGAGGGCGCCGCGCAGCCGGGACAGCCGCTCGGTGTACGCGTGCTCCAGGGCCAGCGTGCCGGACAGCCAGGTGAGCTCGGCGCGGAGCTCATCGGACCAGGCGGTGTCGGTGAGCGGGCGGTAGACGGACAGCGCGCCGCTGATCCGGCGGGCGGCCCGGCGCAGCAGCCGGGCGGCCTCCGCGGCCTCCTCGACATCGGAACCGCTCTCGCGGTGCAGCCGCAGACTCCGCAGGAAGGCTCCGGCCTGCGCGTTCAGATAGGACGCGAGCACGTCCCCGGCCATGGGCGGGGGTCCGGCCGGGCCGGGGGCCGGGTCCGCGATGCGTACCACCGCCGCCGCTTCGTACCCCCCGGGCCCCCCGGGACCTCCGGCGCCGTCGCGGCCGCCCGGACCGGTGCCATGGGGCGGGATGCCGGGCGGCTGACCGGCCCCCGTCATCCCGACCAGCGGCAGGTCATGTCGTTGAACCACGCCGTCGCCTCCGGGCGTCTATGAGCATTTCCTGTACGTTCCGCAGCGGCTGGCCGTCCGCGTCCACGGCATGCCGTGTCCACTCGCCGTCCGGGCCCAGATGCCAGGAGGCGGTGGTGTCGGACATCCCGCTCTCCAGCAGACGGCTGAGCGACGCCCGGTGGGCGGGGTCGGCGACCCGCACCAGCGCCTCTATCCGGCGGTCCAGATTCCGGTGCATCATGTCGGCGCTGCCGAGCCATACCTCGGGCTCACCGCCGTTCCCGAACGCGAAGACGCGCGAATGCTCCAGAAAGCGCCCCAGGACGGAGCGGACCCGGATGTTCTCCGAGAGCCCCGGCACACCGGGCCGCAGCGCGCAGATCCCGCGCACCCAGACATCGACCGGCACCCCGGCCTGCGCCGCCCGGTACAGGGCGTCGATCACGGCCTCGTCGACCATCGAGTTGACCTTGATCCGCACCGAGGCGGGGCGGCCCGCCCGGTGGTGGGTGACCTCCTTGTTGATACGGGTGACCAGCCCGTCGCGCAGCGACTTGGGGGCGACCAGCAGCCGCCGGTAGGTCTCCCGGCGGGAGTAGCCGCTCAACCGGTTGAACAGGTCCGACAGATCCGCGCCCACCTTGGGGTCGGCCGTGAGCAGCCCCAGGTCCTCGTAGAGCCGCGCCGTCTTGGGGTGGTAGTTGCCGGTGCCGACGTGGGAGTAGCGGCGCAGGGTCTCGCCCTCCTGGCGGACCACCAGCGACAGCTTGCAGTGGGTCTTCAGCCCCACCAGGCCGTAGACCACGTGGCAGCCCGCCTCCTCGAGCTTGCGGGCCCACTTGATGTTGGCCTGCTCGTCGAACCGGGCCTTGATCTCGACCAGCACCAGCACCTGCTTGCCGGATTCGGCGGCGTCGATGAGCGCGTCCACGATCGGCGACTTGCCGGAGGTGCGGTAGAGCGTCTGCTTGATCGCGAGGACGTCCGGATCGGCCGCGGCCTGCTCCAGGAACGCCTGGACGGAGGTGGAGAAGGAGTCGTACGGGTGGTGCAGCAGCACGTCCCGCTCGCGCAGCGCGGCGAAGATATCGGGTGCCGAGGCGGACTCCACCTCCGCCAGATCGCGGTGGGTGCCCGCCACGAACTTGGGGTACTTCAGCTCCGGCCGGTCCAGCGCGGCTATCCCGAACAGCCCGGTGAGGTCGAGCGGGCCGGGCAGCGGATAGACCTCCGCGTCGGACACCTTCAGCTCGCGCACCAGCAGGTCCATCACATACGGGTCGATGGACTCCTCGACCTCCAGCCGCACCGGGGGCCCGAAGCGTCGGCGCAGCAGCTCCTTCTCCAGGGCCTGGAGCAGGTTCTCCGCGTCGTCCTCCTCGACCTCCAGGTCCTCGTTGCGGGTCACCCGGAACATATGGTGCGCGAGCACCTCCATCCCCGGGAACAGCTCTTCCAGATGCGCCGCTATGACGTCCTCCAGCGGCACATAGCGCTGCGGCGACACCTCCAGGAAGCGGGAGAGCAGCGGTGGAACCTTCACACGTGCGAAGTGATCGTGGCCGCTCACCGGGTTGCGCACCACGACGGCCAGATTGAGCGAAAGCCCCGAGATATACGGGAAGGGGTGCGCGGGGTCCACGGCCAGCGGGGTCAGCACGGGGAAGATCTGCTGGCGGAAGAGGGTGAAGAGGCGGGACTGCTCCTTCTCCGTGAGGTCCGGCCAGCGGATCACATGGATGCCCTCCTCGGCCAGCGCCGGGGCCACATCGTGCTGG
Organism: Streptomyces sp. NPDC048636; assembly: GCF_040650655.1. Taxonomy (NCBI): domain Bacteria; kingdom Bacillati; phylum Actinomycetota; class Actinomycetes; order Kitasatosporales; family Streptomycetaceae; genus Streptomyces; species Streptomyces sp. NPDC048636. The sequence continues at coordinate 425,127 of NZ_JBEZHR010000003.1, forward strand.
GCGCAGGCGGCGTGCCGGGCCATGAGCTCCCGGGACCGGGTCCAAATGTGATCCAGCACCTCGCGGGGCTGGAGTCCGGAGGCGGAGCGGGTGGCCACTCCGGTGGCGATGCGCCGCTTCAGCCCCGCGACCCGGACCATGAAGAACTCGTCGAGGTTGCTGGCGAAGATCGCGAGGAAGTTGACCCGCTCCAGCAGCGGGGTCGCGGGGTCCTCGGCGAGCTCGAGCACCCGCTCGTTGAACGCCAGCCAGCTGCGCTCGCGGTCCAGGAACCGGCCCTGGGGCAGCTCGCTGTTCTCCGCGTCCGGGCCGGAGCCCTCCTCGTAGGTGTCCGGGTCGGCGTCGATGTCGGGGTCGAGCGACCGCACCGGCGGAACGACGACGGCGTGCGGCCGGTGGGCCGCGATCGAACCGACCGAGGGCTGGGGCTGCGGGACCGGTGCCTGACCGCTGGAGTGGCTCATGAACTCATTGTTCCGCGCCGGGGCGGAAGACGGCGTGACGGAGGCTTCTGCGACGGTGGCACGGAGCCTCCGATTCGACGAATGCGGCACAGCGGACTGCATTCAGTGATGCTCGCAACCGAGATTGAATCGTCGGTAACGAAGACATGGCGCGCAGGAAATCGCGATCCGACCCGCAGGCGTCCGGCCCCCTGATCCCGGGGCCCCGATCCCGCCCCCTGATCCCGGGCCCGGCCCGGCCCCCGCCCCCGCCCCCGCCCCCGGGCCGACCGAGCCCGGCCGCCGGGGCTCAGGTCTCGGTGCGGTACATCAGGTCCGTCTCGTGCGTGACGAACCCCATCCGGTCGTAGACGGAGACGGCCGCGCCGTTGTCCGCGTCCACGTACAGCATCGCGGTGGGCAGCCCCTCCGCGGCGAGGTGGCGCAGTCCGATCGCGGTCAGCGCCCGGCCGAGGCCGCCGCCCTGGGCGTCCGGCCGCACGCCCACCACATACACCTCGCCCAGCCCCTCCTCACCGTGCACCTTGGTCCAGTGGAAGCCGACGATCTCGCCCGCGCGCTCGGCGAGGAAGAACCCCCGCGGGTCGAACCACACCTCCGCCATGCGGTCGTCCAGATCACGCTGGGTGAGTGCGCCCTGCTCGGGGTGGTGGGCGAAGGCCGCGGCGTTGGCCGCCAGCCAGGCGGTGTCGTCCTCGCCGGGGCGGAAGGTCCGCACGGTGATCCCGTCGGGCAGCGTCGGCTCGTCGATGCCCAGCTCCGCGGGCGCCCCCAGGGGCCGCCGCATCTGCCGCAGCTCGCGGAACAGGGTCAGCCCCAGCACCTGGGCGAGATGACGGGCGGAGGCGTGGCCGCCGTGCGCCCACACCCGCAGCCGCTTACCGGACTCCTTCAGCAGGGTCACGCCCAGCGCCCGGCCGTGCCCCTGGCCGCGGCGGCCCGGGTGGACGACCAGTTCGGCGGCCGGGGCCTCCACCGGGTCGGTGTCCTCCAGCTGCGCGTAGCCGACCAGCTCACCGCTGGGCTCACGCAGCACCAGATGCCGAACCCCCGGCCGCCGCCCCCGCAGTTGCAGCCGCCCCTGCTCGGACACGGCCTGCTGACCGTCGGTGCGCGCGGCTTCCGCGATCAGGCGCAGCACATCCTGGACCACAGCGGGCGTGAGCTCCTCGAGGACCTCGATGCGCCGGGCGCCGGCCGTCTCGTTCACCACGTCATTCATGGTGCCGAGCCTACGACTCGGCCGCTGCGCACCGACGTTCCCCGGCAGAAGACATTTCGCCCCAATGGGCGAACCGCCGGGTAACGCTCTTCCGTACGCAACCAGCTCGTAACCTCATCCCCCTGCCCCGCTACGCGCGTTGACCGTATGCTTCGGCCCACCGACCACCACGGGCACATCTGCGCGAACGCCCGCCACCACGGGTCAGACCACGACGGGTAAAAGGGGACGACATGCCAGCGAGACCTCAACGGCGCGGGACGGCCCGCCGGTTGGCCACGGGAGTCGCGGTCCTCGCGGCCACGGCGGGCGTCCTGTCCGCCGCGAACCCGGCGGGCGCGGACACCACCGCCGCGTCGGGCCACCGGCAGGACCGCACCGTCGATGTGCAGCTGCTGTCCTTCAACGATCTGCACGGCAACCTGGAGCCGCCGCAGGGCTCCTCGGGCACCGTCGCCGAGACCCAGCCGGACGGCACCACCAAGGCCGTCCCGGCGGGCGGCGCCGAATACCTCGCCAGCTCGCTGCGCAAGGCCCGCGCGGGCCACCCGTACTCGGTCACCGCGGCCGGTGGCGACATGATCGGCGCCAGCCCGCTGATGTCCGGCCTCTTCCACGACGAGCCGACCATCGAGGCGCTCAACAAGCTGGACCTGGACGTCACCTCGGTCGGCAACCACGAGTTCGACGAGGGCCGCGCCGAGCTGACCCGGATGCAGAAGGGCGGCTGCCACCCCAAGGACGGCTGCTACGAGAAGGGCAAGAAGTTCAAGGGCGCCGACTTCCCGTACCTGGCGGCCAACGTCACCGACGAGAAGACCGGCAAGCCGCTGCTGAAGCCCTACACGGTCTGGAAGCACAAGGGCGTCAAGATCGGCTTCATCGGGGTCACGCTGGAGGGCACCCCGGACATCGTCACCGCCGAGGGCGTCAAGGGACTGAAGTTCCACGACGAGGTCAAGACGGTCAACAAGTACGCCAAGGAGCTGTACCGCAAGGGCGTGAAGTCGATCGTCGCGCTCATCCACGAGGGCGGGATGCCCGCCTCGTCCTCGTACAACTACAACTGCGACAGCCCCGGTGCGGGCGACGGCGTCTCCGGCCCGATCGTGGACATCGCCAAGAACCTCAGCCCGAAGGTGGACGCGCTGGTCACCGGCCACACCCACCAGGCGTACGCGTGCACCGTCCCGGACCCGTCCGGCACCCCGCGCACGGTGACCTCGGCCGCCTCCTTCGGCCGGCTCTACACCGACACCACGCTCACCTACGACCGGCGCACCGGCGACATCATCCGGACGTCCGTGAAGGGCGCCGGCTCGGCCAACCACGTGGTCGACCGTGAGCAGCCCAAGGCCCCGGACATGACCTCGCTGATCGGTCGCTGGAACAAACTGGCCGCGCCGATCGCCAACAAGCCGGTCGGCTATGTCTCCGCGGAGATCCCCGGACGCGGTTCGACCGCGTACGAGACCCCGCTCGGCGACGTCATCACCGACGCCCAGCTGGAGGCGCTCACCCCGGCCGACAAGGGCGGTGCGCAGCTCGCGCTGATGAACCCGGGCGGAATCCGCTCCGACCTGGCGTACAAGGCGTCGGGCAGTGAGGGGGACGGGGTCGTCACCTATGGCGAGGCGTTCACCGTGCAGCCCTTCACCAACATGATGAATGTGCTCGACCTGACCGGCGCCCAACTGATCAGCGGGCTCCAGCAGCAGGTCAGCGGCGCCAACGAGAGCAGCCCGAAGATCCTCCAGGTGTCCAAGGGGTTCACCTACACCCTGGACCTCACCAAGTCCGGCAAGGACCGCGTCGTCACCGACTCGGTGAAGCTGAACGGTGAGCCGATCGACCCGGCCAAGACCTACCGGGTGGCGATGAACGAGTTCCTCGCGGGCGGCGGCGACGGCTTCGCGGCCTTCAAGGACGGCAAGAACAAGCTGGTCGGCGCCTCCGACCTGGACGCGTTCACCTCCTACCTGGGCGCCCACTCCTCGGCGTCCGCCCCGCTGGCCCCGCCGGCCGCGGACCGTATCACCGTCAAGAAGTAGTCCCGGCGCGACGGCCCGGCCCCGGAGAGCGGGGCCGGGCCGTCGTCGTCTGTCGTCACGCCGCTAGATTCGCCGTATGGAGCAGATGCGCAGGACGCTGCGGTCCGACGACATCGAGGCGAGGATCCGCGCGGACATCGACGCGGGGACGTACCGGCCGGGCGACCGGCTGCCCGCCCCCGAGGAGCTCGCCGCCGAACTGCGCAAGCTCACCAGGGCGGTGGAAGCCGCCTACCGGCGGCTCGTCGAGGACGGGGTGCTGCTGGAGGGGCTGCTCGAACCCGGCCACTTCGTGGCCGACCCCGCCGCCGACCCCACCGTGCGCACCCTCCTCCAGGCGGTGCGCGACACCCAACTCCGGCTGGACCGGCTCGAACAGCGGCTCGGTGAGCTGACCGGACGGGTGGCCTCCGTCGAGCGCGGGCTGCGGGCGGCCCGCCGTGAAGGCGGGGGCCACGACCCGCAGTTCTGACCGTGCCCGTACGGGGGTTCCACCCCTCGCGCCCTCGGTGAAACCCCGTACAGGCGCACAGATCCGGCCGCCCATGCCTCCGCCCGCCCTGTGAACCCCCGGCGCCGGACCCCCGCCCCGGCCTACTCTGGAGGCTTGAAACGGCCGACACCGCCACGGGGGGACCGGGGCCCTATGGATCCCGCAGCCAACAGCGTCCGGCTCGCGCCGGACGTCGTCGTACCACTGATCACGCGGCTCTTCGCCGCCGAGGGCCCCGGTGCGCCGCCGGTCGACCGGCCGGTCCGGATATCCGCCCTGGTCTCCTTCCAGGGCGACCGGCGGACGTTGACCGAGCGCGATCTCACCCGGATCGCCGCCGCGCTGGTCGCCGAGGCGCTCCGGGACACCGTCCCCGCCGAGGAGCGGAAGAGCGGCGGCGGGGCGGAAAGCGCCCTCACCGACGCGCTCGCCCGCAGTCTGCACGCGCTCGGCACCCTCGATATGGACGACGTACGAGCGGTGCGGCTGGGACCCGAGGCGTTCGCCCGACATCTGGCGGTCGCCGCCCCGGACGCCGACCGCGAACTGCCGCCCGCCGCCGCCCGGCTGCACACCGCCGTTCTGCGCGCCGTCTGCGACCGGATCCTGCGCTTCCTGCTCCAGCGCTCGGCGTTTGTCGCCCGCGGTCCGGCCGACCGGGCGACCGACGCGGACACCGCGTTCGAGGAGGTCTACGCCCGCGCGATCGTCGCGAGCCACGACCACCTCACCATCTACGGCATCGACCTGGCCCACTCCCCCGACACCTGGCCGCTGGACGCCGCCTATCTCAGCCTGGAGACCGAGACCGACGCGGGCCCCACCGCCCTCGCGGAACAAGCGCTCGCCGCACACGACCGGGTGCTGATGTGGGGGGTGGCGGGCTCGGGCAAGACCACCCTGGTGCAGTGGCTCGCGGTCTCGGTGGCCCGCGGACGGCTGCCCGGCCAGCTGTCCCGGCTGCGCGGCCGGGTGCCGTTCGTCCTGCCGGTACGGCGGTTCCGGCAGGGCGGCTTCCCGCCGCCCGACCGCTTCCTGTCCGCCGTCCGCCACCCCCAGTCCGACGCCCAGCCCGCGGGCTGGGCCGAGCGGGTGCTCGCCGCGGGCCGCGGGCTGCTGCTGGTGGACGGGATCGACGAGGCGCCCGAGGGCGACCGCGAGCAACTGCGGCAGGCACTGCACGAGCTTCCGGCCCGCTATCCGGGAAATGTCTGGCTGGTCACCTCCCGCCCCTCGGCCGTCCGCGAGAACTGGCTGGCTTCCGAGCGCTTCACGGAGCTGAAACTGGCCCCGCTCAGCCGGGAGGGAGTGACCGCTTTCATCCAGCGCTGGCACGCCGCGGCGCGTGAGGACGGCACCGATCTGGACCGGCTGGGCTCCTATGAGGAATCGCTGCTGGACGCGGTGCGGATATCGCGTGAACTGGGGCGGCTGGCCACAAATCCGCTGATGTGCGGATTGATCTGCGCCCTGCACCGGGATCGCCGCGGCTATCTGCCGCGCGGCCGTAAGGCCCTCTATGACGCGGCCCTGTCCATGCTGCTGGAACGCCGTGACCGGGAGCGCGCCATGGTGCCGCCCGATGGAATCGACCTCCCGCAGGAACCGAAGATCCGGTTCCTCCAGAAGCTGGCCCACTGGATGCTGGTCAACGGGCGGTCCGAAATGGACCGGGCCGTCGCCCTCGACACCTTCGCCCAGCATCTACCCGCCATTCCCCATGCCTCGCGGCAGGGCGGACCGGAGGAGATCTACCGGCATCTGCTCCACCGCACCGGACTATTGCGTGAGCCCACCCCGGGATCGGTGGATTTCGTCCATCGCACCTTCCAGGACTATCTGAGTGCGCGAGCGGTGGTGGAACGACACGATTTCGACTTCCTCATCGACCACGCCCACCTGGACGACTGGGAAGAGGTGATCAGAATGTCGGTCGCTCTCGCCCGCCCCGATGAATGCGCTTACCTCCTGGAAGGACTGCTGGCCGCCCGAAAGGGCACCCGCCCGGTCCATGCCCGCCATCGCAAACTGCTGGCGGCCGCTTGTCTGGAACATGCGACGGAGCTGGATCCCACGGTGCGTTCCCGGGTGCACCGCTATACCCGGGACCTGGTCCGTCCGACCTCTCTGGAGGCGGCCCGGGCACTGGGCTGGATCGGGCCTATCGCACTGGAAATGCTGCCCGATCCCACGGGTCTATCCGATGAGGAAGCCCATCGGCTGGCCGTCACCGCCACCTCGATAGCCGACGACCGCGCCATCGACTATCTGACCCGGCTGCGGGACCGGACGTCCTGGGCGGTGCGCTCACAGCTCGCACGGGCCTGGCGGCGCTATGACACCGACCGCTACGCGGAGGAAATCCTCGCCCATCTCGATGAGCGCGAACTCGACTTTCCGGTGTCCGATGTGGCCGAGCTGAGCGCGCTGGGCAGACTCGGCGGGCGTCCCTGTGTCCAGATCGCCGGGGCCTTCACCCCGGAGCAGTTGATCCGGGGCCTGGTCGCCGAGCGGCTGACCGAGCTGTGGCTCTCCTACGACCTGGGGGACGATCTGGACCTGAGCTGGCTGGCGGCCTTCCCGGCACTGCACACCCTGCGGCTGAGCCCCCGGAACGCGGGGGCCACCGGGGTGCCCGAGGGCGTCCAGATCATCGTGACGGGCGCCTGAGGGCCCGGACGGGCCCGGGGCCGCCCCTGCTGCCCGTACGGCGGCGTGCCCGCAAGAGTGCCCCTGAGGGCAGCGAAACGGGCGGAGACGAGCGGAGACGGGCGAAGGGGCCGTGGTGCCGTCCTCGGACGGTGCCACGGCCCCTTCGCGGCCCTGGATCAGGGCCTTGAGGTGCCCGGAGGGCTTACGCCTCCTTGCTCAGGTTCGGGCCCGCGCCACCGGCGGCGGACTCGATCGGCGGGGTGTCGGGCAGCGCCGACTTCTCCTCGCCGCGGAAGGTGAACTTCTTCTCCTCACCCTCACCCTCGGTGTCCACGACCACGATGTGGCCCGGACGCAGCTCGCCGAAGAGGATCTTCTCCGACAGCACGTCCTCGATCTCGCGCTGGATCGTCCGGCGCAGCGGCCGGGCGCCCAGCACGGGGTCGTAGCCCCGCTTGGCCAGCAGCTTCTTGGCCTCGCCACTGAGCTCGATGCCCATGTCGCGGTCCTTGAGCCGCTCGTCCACCTTGGTGGTCATGAGGTCGACGATCTGGATGATGTCTTCCTCGGTGAGCTGGTGGAAGACCACGGTGTCATCGACACGGTTGAGGAACTCGGGCCGGAAGTGCTGCTTGAGCTCCTCGTTGACCTTGTTCTTCATCCGCTCGTAGCCGGTCTTCACATCGCCCTGGGCGGCGAAGCCCAGGTTGAAGCCCTTGGAGATATCCCGGGTGCCGAGGTTGGTGGTCATGATGATCACCGTGTTCTTGAAGTCCACGACCCGGCCCTGGGAGTCGGTCAGCCGACCGTCCTCCAGGATCTGGAGCAGCGAGTTGAAGATGTCCGGGTGGGCCTTCTCGACCTCGTCGAAGAGGACCACGGAGAACGGCTTGCGGCGCACCTTCTCGGTGAGCTGGCCGCCCTCCTCGTAGCCCACGTAGCCGGGCGGGGAGCCGAAGAGCCGCGAGACGGTGTGCTTCTCGCTGAACTCCGACATGTCGAGCGAGATCATCGCGTCCTCGTCGCCGAAGAGGAACTCGGCGAGAGTCTTGCTGAGCTCGGTCTTACCGACACCGGACGGGCCCGCGAAGATGAACGAGCCGCCGGGGCGCTTGGGGTCCTTGAGGCCCGCACGCGTACGCCGGATGGCCTGGGAGAGCGCCTTGATGGCGTCCTTCTGGCCGATGACGCGCTTGTGGAGCTCGTCCTCCATGCGCAGCAGCCGGGAGGACTCCTCCTCGGTGAGCTTGAAGACCGGGATGCCCGTCGCCGTGGCGAGGACCTCGGCGATCAGCTCCTCGTCGACCTCGGCGACGACGTCCATGTCGCCGGCCTTCCACTCCTTCTCCCGCTTCGCCTTGGCGGCCAGGAGCTGCTTCTCCTTGTCGCGCAGGCCCGCGGCCATCTCGAAGTCCTGCGAGTCGATCGCGGACTCCTTCTCCCGGCGCACATCGGCGATCTTCTCGTCGAATTCGCGCAGGTCCGGCGGTGCGGTCATCCGGCGGATCCGCATCCGGGAACCGGCCTCGTCGATCAGGTCGATCGCCTTGTCCGGCAGGAAGCGGTCCGAGATGTAGCGGTCGGCCAGGGTGGCGGCGGCGACCAGGGCCGAGTCCGTGATCGAGACGCGGTGGTGCGCCTCGTAGCGGTCCCGCAGCCCCTTGAGGATCTCGATGGTGTGCGGCAGCGACGGCTCGGCGACCTGGATGGGCTGGAAGCGCCGCTCCAGGGCGGCGTCCTTCTCCAGGTACTTGCGGTACTCGTCGAGCGTGGTCGCGCCGATGGTCTGGAGCTCACCGCGGGCCAGCATCGGCTTGAGGATGCTGGCGGCGTCGATCGCGCCCTCGGCGGCACCCGCACCCACCAGGGTGTGGAGCTCGTCGATGAACAGGATGATGTCGCCGCGGGTGCGGATCTCCTTGAGCACCTTCTTCAGGCGCTCCTCGAAGTCACCGCGGTAGCGGGAGCCGGCGACCAGGGCACCCAGGTCGAGGGTGTAGAGGTGCTTGTCCTTGAGGGTCTCGGGCACCTCGCCCTTGACGATGGCCTGCGCCAGGCCCTCGACGACCGCCGTCTTACCGACACCGGGCTCGCCGATGAGGACCGGGTTGTTCTTGGTGCGGCGCGAGAGCACCTGCATGACCCGCTCGATCTCCTTCTCGCGCCCGATGACCGGGTCGAGCTTGGATTCGCGGGCGGCCTGGGTCAGATTGCGACCGAACTGGTCCAGGACGAGCGAGGTGGAGGGCGTGCCCTCCGCCGGGCCGCCGGCGGTGGCGGCCTCCTTGCCCTGGTAGCCGGAGAGCAGCTGGATGACCTGCTGCCGCACCCGGTTCAGATCGGCGCCCAGCTTCACGAGGACCTGGGCGGCGACGCCCTCGCCCTCGCGGATCAGGCCGAGCAGGATGTGCTCCGTACCGATGTAGTTGTGGCCGAGCTGAAGGGCCTCGCGGAGCGAAAGCTCCAGGACCTTCTTGGCACGGGGAGTGAAGGGGATGTGACCGGACGGGGCCTGCTGGCCCTGACCGATGATCTCCTCCACTTGCTGGCGGACCGCCTCGAGCGAAATCCCGAGGCTCTCCAGGGCCTTAGCGGCGACACCCTCACCCTCGTGGATCAGGCCCAGGAGGATGTGTTCGGTGCCGATGTAGTTGTGGTTGAGCATCCGGGCTTCTTCCTGAGCCAGGACGACAACCCGCCGCGCGCGGTCGGTGAACCTCTCGAACATCGTTAATCGCTCCTCAGAGCGGTCAGAAAGATCGGGGACGATCCCCTCCCTGTCCTTCCGCATGCTAGTCCCGCAACCCGGGACAGCTCATTCCAACTGCCGACAACCGTCCGGATCACCCCCGCTCGCGCGGGGCGAACAGCGACTGGCCTCCTGCCCGAACAGCCGACAACTGCTCCAACCCGATGGTGCGAGACGATGTTCCCGCAGGCCAAGCGTCTACGCTCACCGCCAGTACGCCGATGGCGAACGCCGCTCCCGCCCGACACGCGGACCGCCCCTCCCACTAGGGATGTCTTACCCGCAAGGACTCACACTCCATGCCGCGCGGGCCGGTTCCATCCGCTACGGGCGAACAACCTTGCGCCCCTTCACCGCCCCCACACCCCCCGGATCGCGCACACAGCGCATTCGACCGCTCACGGCACGTAACCTTCGCGGAGGGAGGCAGTTGCTCTGGGCATGATCTCCACCGCCAGGACCCCAGGGGGCCCGTCCGCCGCACCGGCCGCCGCCGCGGCAGGCCGTCCGGCCGACCGGTCACGGTGGTACGAGCGCGAGCTGGGCTGGCCGACGACCGGCAGCGATCCCGTCGAACTGCTCACGGGGGTGGCGTTCGACGTGCTGGAGCTACCGGTCGCGGCCGGTCTCGCGACGCTGCGACGGGTACCGCGGACCGGTCCGGTCGCGGTGGCGGGCCCCTGGATGCGCCTGCTGGTGGCCGCGGGCAGCGCCGACGAGCTGCCGGGGCTGCTCGACTGGCTGGAGTGGGGCGGGGTGCCGCTGGACCTGACCGCGCTGGGCGCGGGTGACCGGATCACCGCTCCATGCCCCACCTCTTCCTGGCCGCCGCCCGCGGCGGCGGGAGAGCGGCGCCCGCAGGAGGCCGCCGTATGGCTGCGGCCTCCCGAGCCGGGGGGCGAGGTGGAGCCGACCCTGCCGAGGACAGGCTTCGGGGGCGATGGGGGCGCCCCCGATCTCGTGCGGCTCGTGGCCGCGGCGGCTACGGAGTGCCACCATGCCCGGTTGCTGCGCGCCCGGCCGCTGCCCAGACAGCGGCGAGCCGGGGAAGGGTGACGCGCTCAGCCGTTGGCCTTCTCGTACGCCTCACGCACGGTCGCCGGAACGCGGCCGCGGTCGTTGACCTCGTAGCCGTTCTCCTTCGCCCACGCGCGGATCTTCGCGGTGTCCTGGCTGCCACCGGACGCCGCACGCGCCTTGCCACGCCCACCGGAGGCCCGGCCACCCGTGCGACGGCCGCTCTTGGTGTAGGGCTCCAGGGCGTCCCGGAGCCGGTCGGCGTTCGAGGTGGTGAGGTCGATCTCGTAGCTCTTGCCGTCCAGCGCGAACGTCACGGTCTCGTCCGCCTCGCCGCCGTCGAGATCGTCGACAAGAAGGACCTGAACCTTCTGTGCCATGAGGTTCCTTTCAGGGAAAACGGGGGTCGGGCGCGGCGTTAGCCGCTGATGTCTCACCCCCAGGTAATTACACTACGGGGGAATAGCAAACCGCCTTTCCCGAAAAAACACAAACCCCCCGGGAAGGTTCGACCCATCCCACTAGCGGGAAGCCTGTGGGAACCTGATGTTGCGGAGCTATGTGATAGGGGAGCGATTCGGACATAGGGCCCGCGATCACAGTTGCAGAAGCATCCGGCTGTTGCCAAGGGTGTTCGGCTTCACCCGTTCGAGACCCAGGAACTCGGCGACGCCCTCGTCATAGGAACGGAGGAGCTCGCTGTAGACATCCCCGTCCACCGGCGTCTCGCCGATCTCCACGAAGCCGTGCTTGGTGAAGAAGTCGACTTCGAAGGTGAGGCAGAAAATGCGCCGCACCCCGAGCCAGCGGGCCGTCTGCAACAGCTTGTCGAGCACCAGGTGGCCTACACCACTGCCCTTGAGAGCGGGATGCACGGCGAGAGTACGAACCTCCGCCAGGTCTTCCCACATGACGTGGAGTGCGCCGCAGCCAATGACCTCCGCGTCCTCGTCCCGCTCCGCGACCCAGAACTCCTGGATGTCCTCGTAAAGCGTCACGGTCGCTTTGTCGAGCAGGATGCGATCGTCCACGTAGGAGTCGATGAGGCGGCGCACCGCCCGCACATCGCTGGTCCGGGCTCGGCGGACGGTGACTACTTTTGATAGTGCGGAGGACATGCCCGGACGCTATCGCCCCGTGTCATCGCCCTGACTCACCGGGGCTCTCCCCGGTCTCCCCCAGTTGTGCGACGCGCATGGCATCGCGCAGCGCATCTCGCTGCTCTTCGGACATCATCCCGAAGAACGCGACGAGGGCGGCGGCCGGGTTGTCACTGGCCGACCACGCCTCGTTCATCAGTGCGGCCGAGTAGGCGGCCCGGGTGGAGACGGCGGCATATCGATAGGCGCGGCCTTGAACCTCCCTGCGGAGCCAGCCCTTCTGATGGAGGTTGTCCATTACGGTCATGACCGTCGTGTAGGCGATGGAGCGTTCCCGCTGAAGGTCTTCCAGGACTTCCCGCACGGTGACCGGGCGGTTCCACTTCCACACCCGCGTCATGACCGCGTCTTCGAGCTCTCCCAATGGCCGGGGCACACCGTGAATAATAGTGGTAGATGTCCAGGATGTCGGGAGATGCGCGCAGCAAAAGCCGCACGTCCCGGGTTGGAGTGCGTCCCGGGACGTGCAGGTGAGGCGTGGTGTGCGGGATCTGCCGGACGAGGGTCCGTCAGGGCGCCTCGGACCCCGCGGTCCGGCGGTCCGCCTCGGCGCGGGCCAGCGCCGCGTCCACCGCGGCGTCTTCCTTGGCCTTGTTGGCGCCGCCCTGGCTCTTCACTATCGTCACGATCAACGCGATGAAGGCCACGGCCATCACCACGGACGGGACCAGCGCGGAGATGTAATCCATGGCTCCCGGCCTCCTTCTGCTCGAGACCCCCAGATTACGCGGCGCGCCGCGGCCGCCCCGAGCCGGGGGCGGTCGCGGCGGGGCCACGGACGGGGTGGTTCAGGCCGAGCGCGCGGCGGACGCGGCTGCGCCCTCCGCTTCCGCGCTCGCGGTGAGCCGCGAGTCCTGCTCGGGTGGCGGTGAGGGGCGGCGCCGCTTGGGCGGGAAGACCTCCGCGGGCGTCGGCACCGGGCGGCCGGGACGCGGGGTGCCACGCCCCGGCTCCTCCCGTTTGGGCCCCTCGCGGTCGCCGCGGTCCGGCGCCGAGGGCTTCTTGCGCGGTTCCTGCTTGGGCTCTTCGGCGCTCTCGGCCGCCCCGCCCGGCAGGGCGCGCAGCCTGGCCGCCACAGGGCGGGGACGGGGCCGCAGCACGGTGACCGAACGCTCCGCGAGCCGGGCCCGCACACCCCGTTCGGCGACCCGTTCGCAGTGGCCGAGCAGCGCCCGGCGGCGTGCGGCCTCACCGTCTCCGGCGGCCGCTCCGCACAGTGCGCGGAGTGCGGCCAGGTCCTCCGGGAGCGGCTCGTAACCGGCCGCCAGGGCGCCCTGGAGCTGCTCCAGGTAGCCGGCGGCGGCACCGGGGAGGGCGGCGCGGTAGCGGGCGAGCTCGTCGAGCAGGAACGCTCGAAGCCGCCCGCCCTCGCGGACCGCTTCGTCCACGGCCTCGGCGAGGCGGAGGCAGTCCTGGACCTCCTCCGCCCGTTCCGGGCCGAGGGGTCCGGGAGAGGGGGTGACGGGATGGGGTTGAAGGGCGGTGGCGAGGGCGCGTCGGAGCACACGCAGCTCATCCGCGCTGAACGCCATTCCGCCGCGGGATCCGTATGGCGTGGGCATGGGGCGACTTTAAGTGCTAAGCGGACAAATTTCGCGAAGCATAGGCACGTGCGGCGCGTTGCGGATCGCCCATCCGCCCCGGGCGGACGGCGCCGCAGGTGGGAGCGGGTGCGCGGAAGCCGCGCGCGGCGGGGCCGGATGCGGACCCGCCGGATGCCGGCGGGCCGGGACCGGGCCGGGGAACGGGGCCTTGACCGGGCCGGGAAGCGGATGGCCGAGGGGTGCGGGAGGCGCGCCGAGCCCGTCCCGCGGGGCCTTCCACAGGTTCCGCTTGTCAATACGGAATTCGAAGAGTTGTGTTTCCGGCGATCGTCGCCCGGCGGATGGCCGAGAGCCGTCGAAGCCCGCTGAATTCGCCGGAGGGGCGCCGAACGGGGCCTGAATTCGGAATGACTCCGAGTTCGCAGGTGACGACGGTGACGCCCTATTCCGCCGGACGCCGCTCCCGGACCGGAGCCGGGGAGCGACGCCCGTTTACCGCTCAGCTCCGGGAGACGTTGCGCTCGTAGACCAGCCGGAGGCCGATCAGAGTCAGCCAGGGCTCATGCTCGTCGATCACCGACGATTCACCGAGCACCATGGGTGCCAGCCCGCCGGTGGCGATGACCGTCACCTCCTCCGGGTCCTCGGACAGTTCCCGCGCCATCCGCCGGACGATCCCGTCGACCTGGCCCGCGAAGCCGTAGAGAATGCCGGACTGCATCGCCTCGACCGTGTTCTTCCCGATCACGCTGCGCGGCCGGGCAAGCTCGATCTTCCGCAGCTGGGCGCCGCGTACGCCCAGCGCCTCGACCGAGATCTCGATGCCCGGGGCGATCACGCCACCCACGTACTCACCGCGCGAGCTGACCGCGTCGAAGGTGGTCGCGGTGCCGAAGTCGACCACCACACAGGGACCTTCGTACAGCTCGACGGCGGCCAGCGCGTTGATGATCCGGTCGGCGCCGACCTCCTTGGGGTTGTCCATCAGGATCGGCACACCGGTTTTCACCCCCGGCTCGACCAGGACGGACGGCACATCGCCGTAGTAACGGCGGGTGACCTCGCGCAGTTCGTGCAGGACCGAGGGGACGGTGGAGCAGATCGAGATCCCCTCGATACCGTCGCCCAGCTCCTCGCCGAGCAGCGGATGCATCCCCATCAGGCCCTGGAGGAGCACGGCCAGTTCATCGGCGGTGCGGCGGGCGTCGGTGGAGATCCGCCAGTGCTCGACGATCTCGTCACCGTCGAACAGGCCCAGCACGGTGTGGGTGTTTCCGACGTCGATGGTCAGCAGCATGGGTCAGTTCGCCTCGGGCTCGCGCAGGTCCAGTCCGATGTCCAGGATCGGGGACGAGTGGGTGAGCGCGCCGACCGCCAGATAGTCGACACCGGTCTCGGCGTACGTACGGGCGTTGGCGAGGGTCAGCCGCCCGGAGGACTCCAGGGCGGCGCGGCCCGCGACCAGCTCGACGGCACGACGGGTCTGCTCCGGGGTGAAGTTGTCGAGCAGGATCAGATCCGCGCCCGCCTCGAGGACCGGCGGGATCTGGTCGAGGGTGTCGACCTCCACCTCGATGGGCAGCTCCGGGAACCGGGTGCGCACCGCGGTGAACGCCTGCGCCACACCGCCCGCCGCGACCACGTGGTTGTCCTTGACCAGCGCCGCGTCCGACAACGACATCCGGTGGTTGACGCCACCGCCGCAGCGCACCGCGTACTTCTCCAGCGCCCGTAGCCCCGGTGTGGTCTTACGGGTGTCGCGCACCTTCGCCGCCGTGCCCTCCAGGGCGTCCGCCCAGGCGCGGGTCGCGGTGGCGACACCGGACAGCCGGCACAGCAGGTTGAGCGCGCTGCGCTCGCCGGTGAGCAGGTCGCGGGTACGGGTGCGGACGCTCAGCAGCTTCTGTCCGGCCTCCACCCGGTCGCCGTCCTCGACATACCGCTCGACCTCGAACGCCTCGGTGCAGACGACCGAGAGGATCGCCTCGGCGATCCGCAGCCCGGCGATGGTGCCCGCCTCCCGGGCGGTGAAGTCTGCGGTGGCGACGGCGTCCTCGGGGATGGTGGCCACGGTCGTCACGTCCACGCCCTGGTCGAGGTCCTCCTCGATCGCCATATGCGCGATGTCCTCGATCTGGACCGGGTCCAGCCCGGCGAGGGTCAGCAGCGCGGCGAGATCGGGGTCGAGACCGCACTCCATCGGGTCCGGCGCGTAGGAGCCGTCGCTCTCGGCGGTGGCGGTGTCGCAGCCGCACGCGTCACCGCAGCCGCCGCCCGCCCCCTCGTCGGCTAGGCCGGTCGGGAGCAGCGGGATGGCCAGCGGCTGTCGGCGGTCGTCGGAGGTGCTGCTCACGGATGGGACTCCGTCTCGGTTCGAGGGGTGGGTGGGGCGACCGCGGGGCGGACGGGCGGAGGGAACGACGCGGAGTCCGTCGTACGGACGTCGAGGGAACCGCCGGGCCGCAAGGTGACCAGGAGGTGGCGGCGCCAGGCCGCGTCGTCCCGCTCGGGGCGGTCCTCGCGCCAGTGGCAGCCGCGGGTCTCCTCCCGGCGCAGGGCGGCGGCGACCAGCACCCGGGCGACGAGCAGGAGGTTGGTGGCCTCCCAGGTCTCGACGCCGGGCTCGGCCGTCTTGCCGTCGCGCCGCAGCTCGTCCACGGCGTCGTCCCGGACCTGGTCGAGCCGCTCCGCGGCGCGGGTCAGGCTCTCGGCGGAACGGAGCACCCCGGCTCCGGTGGTCATGATCCGCTGGATCGCGTACCGGGCCTCGGAGGCCAGCAGCGGCGAGGCGGTGTCCGCGGCGGCGGGCCGCGGAGCGGTGTGCGTCTCCGCCACCGGCGGCTCGGGCGGCGCGGCCAGTACGGCGGTGATGTCCGCCGCGATGCGCTCGGCGAAGACCAGGCCCTCCAGCAGGGAGTTGGAGGCCAGCCGGTTGGCGCCGTGCACTCCGGTGCAGGCCACCTCACCACACGCGTAGAGCCCCGCGACCGAGGTGCGCCCGCGCAGATCGGTGCGGACGCCACCGCTCGCGTGATGCGCGGCGGGGGCGACCGGGATGGGCTCGGTCACCGGGTCGATGCCATGGGCGCGGCAGGCGGCGAGGATGGTCGGGAAGCGCCGCTCCCACATCGGCGCCCCGAAGTGCCGGGCGTCCAGGTACATATGCTCGGCGCCCTGTTCCAGCATGCGCCGCGTGATGCCCTTGGCCACGATGTCGCGCGGGGCCAGCTCGGCCAGTTCGTGCTGACCGCGCATGAAGCGCACCCCGTCGGCGTCGACGAGATACGCGCCCTCGCCCCGCACCGCCTCCGAGACCAGCGGCTGCTGGCCCTCGGCCTCCGGGCCCAGCCACAGCACCGTGGGGTGGAACTGCACGAACTCCAGGTCGGAGATCTCCGCCCCGGCCCGCAGCGCGAGCGCGACACCGTCACCGGTGGAGACCGCGGGGTTGGTGGTCGCGGAGAAGACCTGGCCCATACCGCCGGTCGCGAGGACGACCGCGGGCGCGCGCACCGCGCCCACGCCGTCCCGCTGGCCCTCGCCCATGACGTGCAGGGTGACACCCGAGGCACGGCCGTACGCGTCCTTCAGCAGGTCCAGCACCAGCGCGTTCTCGACGGTGTCGATCCCGGCCGCGCGCACCGCGTCGACCAGGGCGCGGGAGACCTCCGCGCCCGTCGCGTCACCGCCGGCGTGGACGATCCGGCGGCGGTGGTGGCCGCCCTCGCGGGTCAGCAGGATCTCGCCGGTGGTCTCGTCGGCGTCGAAGCGGGCTCCGACGGCGATGAGCCGCCGCACCGCGTCCGGGCCCTCGGTGACCAGCGCCCGGACCGCCCGCTCATCGCAGAGCCCGGCGCCCGCGACAAGGGTGTCGTCGAGATGCTGCTCGGGGGTGTCGCCCTCGCCGAGCGCGGCGGCTATACCGCCCTGGGCCCAGCGGGTGGAGCCGTCGTCCAGCCGGGCCTTGGTGACCACGGTGACCTTCGCCCCGGCGGCGGCGCAGCGCAGCGCCACGGTCAGCCCCGCGATCCCGGAGCCGACCACGACCACATCGGCCTCGGCGGCCCAGCCGGGGGCGGGGGCGCGCAGCGCGGCGACGGGCCCGGGAGCCGGGGCGGGGTCGCCGGGGTGCCGCGGCTCGTCGTGTCGTATGGCGTCGGCCGTCATCGGATGCTCCATGGGGCCGCGAGGGCTCCGCTCGGGCATGCGCCGGGCGGAGGGGACGTCGGGCACTTCATCAGACTTGCCTCGCAGGGTCGCTTCGGTACGCATCCCCCGGGCCGCCACCTCATCGGGGGGCTCCGAACCACAGGCGGATGTTGTCAATCAGACGGGTGGCGCCGACCTTGGCGGCGACGGCGAGGACCGCCTCGCCGGTGTGGTCCTCGGGGGCCTCGGAGAAGTCCGCCGGGTCGATGAGCCCTACGTAGTCGAGCGCGAGGGGCGGTTCGAAACGGCTCGCCTCGTCGAGCACCGCGCGCGCCGCGGCCCACACCGCGGCGGGCGAGGCGACCGCTATGAGCCCGTCCGGCACGCCCGCGGGGGCACCGGGCCGCCCTGCCCCCCACGGTCCGCGCGGCCGCCCCGGAGCGTCCGGTGACACCGGAGCCCGCGGACCGTCCTGCGCCGCCGGGGTCGCTTCTGCGGCCGAGGCCGGTGGAGCCTCGGCCAGCGCATCGGTCGGCGCGTCGGTCAGCGCTTCGGCGCCCGCGCCGCGCCCCGCCGCGAGCAGACCCGCGTCCCGCCCGGCGAACAGCGCCCGGGACAGCGCGAGCGCGGTGCGGCGCTCATCCGCCGAGAGGTAACGGTTGCGGCTGGAGAGGGCGAGGCCGTCGCCCTCGCGGACGGTCGGCACGCCGACCACCTCGACCGGGAAGTTGAGATCGGCCACCATCCGCCGGATCAGCGCGAGTTGCTGTGCGTCCTTCTCTCCGAAGAACGCCACGTCGGGGCGGGTGAGATGGAGCAGCTTGGCGACGACGGTCAGCATGCCGTCGAAATGGCCGGGGCGGGAGGCGCCCTCGTACCGCTCGCCCAGCGGCCCCGCGGCGAGCCGGATCAGCGGCTCCCCGCCCGGATACACCTCGTCCAGCCGCGGGGCGAAGACGATGTCGGCGCCCGCGGCGGCCGCGACCTCCAGATCGGCGTCGAGGGTGCGCGGATAGCGGTCCAGGTCCTCACCCGCACCGAACTGGAGCGGGTTCACGAAGACGGTGACGGTCACCAGGCCCTTGGCGCCGACCCGGGCGCGGGCGGCACGGATCAGCGAGGCGTGCCCCTCGTGCAGCGCGCCCATGGTCATCACCACGGCGGCCCGCCCCGGAACGGCGAAGTGGGCGAACGCCACGTCGAAGTCGGCACGGCGGGTGTACAGCTCGACATCCGGCTCACCCGGTACGGCCCTGGTCCACAGCTTCGGGCTCATGATTCCGTCCCTCCCCGGCCCTTCCCCGGTACGTCCGAGACATCCGACAGCACACCCAGCAGGTCCTCCGCCAGCTCCGCCTTGAGCAGCCCGTGGGCGAGCGCGCGGTCCGCCGTCGTACGGGCCATCGCCAGGTATCCGGCGACCGCCTGCGGGGCGTGCCGCCGCAACTCGGCGACATGGGCCGCGACCGTGCCCGCGTCCCCGCGCGCGACCGGGCCGGTGAGCGCGGCGTCCCCGCTGCGCAGGGTGTTGTCCAGGGCGGCGCCGAGCAGCGGGCCGAGCATCCGGTCCGGGGCGCCCACCCCCGCCTCCCGCAGCAGCTCCATGGCCTGGGCGACCAGCGTGGTGAGGTGGTTGGCGCCGATGGCCAGCGCCGCGTGGTAGAGCGGGCGGGCCTCCTCCTCGATCCACTCGGGCTCACCGCCCATCTCGATCACCAGCGCCTCGGCCGCGAGACGCAGCTCCTCGGGCGCGGTGACGCCGAAGGAGCAGCCCGCGAGCCGCTGGACGTCCACCGAGGTGCCGGTGAAGGTCATCACCGGGTGCAGCGCGAGGGGCAGCGCACCGGCCCGCAGCGCGGGGTCCAGCACCCCGACGCCGTACCGCCCCGAGGTGTGCACCAGCAGCTGGCCGGGGCGGATCGCGCCGGTCTCGGCCAGCCCGGCGACCAGCTCGGGCAGGGCGTCGTCGGGGACGGTGAGCAGCACCAGCTCGGCCCGTGCCAGCACCTCGGCTGGCGGCACGACGGGGACTCCGGGAAGCAGCTCGGCGGCCCGGCGCACGGAGGCGTCGGAGACCCCGGAGGCGGCCACCGGACGGTGCCCGGCCAGGCGCAGCGAGGCGGCGAGGGCCGGGCCGACACGGCCCGCGCCGACGACCCCTACGGTGAGCCGGGCGGGGCGGTCCCGCGGCTCGGGAAGTGGTTGTGCGTTCACGCGACAGCGGCCTTCCGTTCCAGTCCTCAGGGGGTACCGGACGTTTCCCCGCCATGCTACGCGAGTGTCCCGGAGCGGCCCGGGGCGCGTCCCCAGCCCTGTGGAAAACCGTGTGGTCCGGCGGTCCCCGGTACGCCATGATCGGGCCCATGGCGGAGAACGGCGGCACGGGCGGCGGCAGCGACCGCGATACGGGTAACGGCGCGGACGGCGCGATCCGCGCGGAGCACGAACGGCGGGCGGCGCGGGACCGCAGACTCGCCGCCTGGCGCGCCTCCGAGCGGACGCTCGCGCGCGGTCCCGCGGAGAGCCGGATCGGCGAGCGGCTGGCCCGGCTCGCGGCCGAGCCGCCCACCGGCCACGACCTGGACACCTGGGTGGACCTCTACGGCGACGGCATCGTGGAGGAGCTGGAGCGGCGGGTCGCCGGACTGCTCGGCATGGAATCCGCGGCGTTCTTCCCCACCGGCACCATGGCCCAGCAGATCGCCCTGCGCTGCTGGGCGGGGCGCACCGGCAACGCCCTGGTGGCGGTGCATCCGCTGGCCCACCTGGAGGTCCACGAACGGGACGCGTATCTGACGGTGAGCGGACTGCGCGCGGTGCGCCCGACGACCGAGCCGCGGCCGCCCACCGCGGAGGAGATCCGCGACCTCGACGAGCCCTTCGGCACCCTGGCCCTCGAACTGCCGCTGCGCGACGCGGGCTTCGTCCTGCCCCGGTGGGACGAGCTGGTGGACGTCGTGGACGCCGCGCGGGAGCGGGACGCGGTGGTCCACTTCGACGGGGCCCGGCTGTGGGAGTCCACCGTCCACTTCGGCCGCGCGCTGCCGGAGATCGCGGCCCTCGCGGACACCGTGTACGTGTCGTTCTACAAGTCCCTCGACGGCCTCTCGGGGGCCGCGCTGGCCGGTCCCGAAAGCCTGATCGCGGAGGCGAAGGCATGGCGGCACCGGTACGGCGGAACGCTGTTCCAGCAGTGGCCCGCCGTGCTCAGCGCGCTGGCCGGGCTGGAGCGCGAACTGCCGCGGCTGCCGTCGTATGTGGCTCACGCGCGGGCCGTGGCCGGGGCGCTGCGCGAGGCGTTCGCGGCGGCGGGGGTGGCGTGGTCGCGGATCCACCCCGAGGTGCCGCACACCCACCAGTTCCAGGTGTGGCTGCCGTATCCGGCGCGGACGCTGGACGAGGCGGGGGTGCGGCTGGCGGAGGAGACCCGGACCACGCTCTTCCACCGCTGGCACGAGCCGGGGCCGCCCGGGCTCGCCGTGACGGAGGTGACGGTGGCCTCACCCGCACTGGACTGGACGGCCGAGGACGTCACAGCCGCCGCGGACGCCTTCCTGACCCGGGTCCGGGAGATCGCCGCGGCGGACGGCTGAGCCACCGCGGCGCACCATCCGGGCCAGCCGCGCCCGCAGCGCCCCGGGCCGGGCACGGGTCCGGTCGGCGCGGTACTCGCGCAGCTCCCGCACGGTGCGCCAGTCGTCGCGGCCCGGGGCGGGCGGGGCGGGTTCGCCGCGCCGGGCGGCCCGGTAGAGGTCGAGTGCGTACTGCTGGGTGAGGGTCATGACCGGCAGACTCCGCCCGGCCGCCGCGCCCGGTCACGTCGTTTGACGATCGCCGTCAAACGACGGTCCCGAGCGGCCGGACGCCCCGCACCATAGGACCATGGCCAACGTCATCGACATCGCCGGACTGCCGCCCGAGCGCGTTGTCTTCAGCCCGTCCCCGCTCGCCGAGCTGGGCGCCGCCCTCCATGTGCTCTCCGAGCCCGGCCACCACCCGGGGCTGCACGGCTGGGCCACCGCCACGGCGTCGGGGCTGAAGCCGGACCTCGCGGACCGGCTCCACGAGGCCGACTTCCTATGGCGTTCGGCCCGCTGCGACCTGCTGCTCCCGGCCCGCCCCGGGGCCACGCTCACCGAGGAGCTGGACGCGCTGGACCGGCTCGACGACGAGACGTATCTGACGGCGGCCTTCGAGATCAGCTGCTCGATCTCGTACACCCGGTGCAGGCCCTCACCGCTGGTCGACGCAGGAGCCCGGGCCCGGGTCCGGGAGATGGCGGCGGCCCGCGGCCCCCGTCAGGCGGCCTTCGTCGACCGGATGCTGAAGGACCCGGACGAGCTGCGGGTGTGGCTGCGACGGCTGCTGGAAGACTGCCAGCAGGCGTTCTTCGCCGACACCTGGCAGCGGGTGCGGCTCCAACTGGCCGCCGACGCCCGTCACAAGGCCGAGCTGCTCCAGCGCAAGGGGTTGGCCGAGGCCCTGACGGCGGCGTCGGCCGCGCTGTCACTGTCCGAGGACGGCGACCAGGTCGTGGCCGACAAACTGGTCGCCGGCCGGACGACGGCCGCGGGCGAGGGCCTCACCCTCATCCCGACCGCCTTCGGCTGGCCCCATCTGCTCGTCGTACAGGCGCCCGGCTGGCGGCCGGTGATCCAGTACCCGGTCGGCTCCCCCGAACTCCCCGCCCCCGCGGCCCTGGAGCTCGTCCAGCTCCGTCTTGAGGCCCTGGCCCACCCGATGCGGATGCGGCTGTGCCGCACCCTGGCCCGCGGCCCGCACACCACCGGCGAACTGTCCGAGGCCCACGGCATCACACCCCCGGAGGTCTCCCGCCACATCGCCGTCCTCAACAAGGCCGGTCTCCTCACCACCCGCCGCCGCGGCCGCTACGTCCTCCACCAACTGGACCTCACGTCGGTGGCCCGCCTGGGCACGGACTTCCTGGAAACCGTCCTCCGCTGACGCACGCCCGGCGAGGCTCGGGGCGGCATCGCCCGGCCCCGGGGTCAGGCGGCCGCGACGTGGAGCAGGAGCTTGCCCGTGGTGGTGCGGGTTTCGATGAGGCGGTGTGCCTCGGACGCCTCGGCCAGGGGGAATTCGGCGGTGATGGGCAGCTCGACCTTGCCCTCCGCGACCGGGCGGAAGGCGCGCTCCGCGAGGGGGCGCAGGGCGCTGGGGTGCGCGGCCGCGAGGTTGATGATGGAGAAGCCGGAGACCGTACGGGCACCCGTGTACAGCTCGCCCGGACCGGCCTGCCAGGGCGCCTCGCCGCTCGCGTTGCCGAACGAGACGAGGCGGCCGAAGACGGCGAGGGCGTCCAGGGTGCGGCGGAGGGTGTCGCCCCCGACCGGGTCGAGCGCGAGGTCCACCCCGCGTCCGCCGGTGGCCGCGCGGACCTCCTCGGGGAAGCCGTCGCCGACGAACACCTCGTCGTAGCCGTACTTCAGCGCCTCCCCGGCCTTCTCCGCGCTGGAGACGACGCCGTAGACCTTCCCGGCCCCGGCCAGCCGCGCCATCTGCCCGGCCACCGTGCCGACGCCGCCCGCCGCGCCCTGGACGAGAACGGACTCGCCCTCGCGGAGCCGTCCCAGCTCATGCAGCAGAGCCTGGACGGTGGGCAGTACGGTCGGCAGGGTGGCGGCGGTGCGCAGTGAGACACCGTCGGGAACGGGGAGGACGGTCTCGGCGGGTACGGCCACGACCTCCGCGTACGCCCCCGACGTCATGAACGCGGTGACCTCCTGGCCGACCCTCAGCCCCGTGACGCCGTCCCCGACCGCGCGGATCCGGCCGGACGCCTCCAGGCCGGGGGTGAACGGGAAGCCGCCGACCTGGTACCCGACGGAGCGGGCCTTGAGGTCCGCGAAGTTGACGCCCGCGTAGGCGACGTCGATGGTCACCTCACCGGGCCCGGGCGACGGCTCCGCCACCTCGGCGAGGCGCAGCACCTCCGGCCCACCCAGCTCTTCCAGAACGACCGCACGCATGCCGGACTCCTCCGCCTAGACTGTTCAAGCAACAGCGAACAGCCGTGAGTGTACGCATCTCATCGAACACTCGGCAAGGGCGGCAGAACGGCGGAGGAGAGCGATGAGCCAGCGGAGCCACCGGGCCGCGCCCGAGCACACCCACCCCGACGACGTCCCCGTGCAGACCGCCCTCGCGGCGCTCGCCGATCCGGTGCGGATCCAGCTGGTCCGCGAGCTGGCCGGGGCGGCCGACTGGGAGCGCGCCTGCGGGACCTTCGATGTGCCCGTGGGCAAGGCCGCGCTCAGCCACCACTTCTCGGTGCTGCGCGCGGCCGGGCTGATCGAGCAGCGCGACGCGGGCCCCAAGCGGGTCAACCGGCTGCGGCGGCCGGAGTTCGACGAGCGCTTCCCCGGCCTGCTCGACCTGATCCTGCGCGACCACCGGCCCGGCGTCTGACCGGCGGGACGGACCCGTGAGGCCCGAGGCGGGCCGACCGGCGCGAAAGGGCTCGGCCGAAGGGCCGTCAGGCGCGCGGGCCGCCCGCCCGGATCAGCCCCGACTCGTACGCCATCACCACCACCTGCACCCGGTCGCGCAGCTCCAGCTTGGTCAGGATGCGGCCCACATGGGTCTTCACCGTGGCCTCCGAGAGCACCAGCCGCGCCGCGATCTCCCCGTTCGACAGCCCCTGCGCCACCAGCATCATCACCTCGCGCTCCCGCTCGGTCAGCCGCCCCAGCTCCGGCCGGGCCGCACCGCCCGTCCCGGCGGTACCGGCGCCGCCTCCCGCGCCCGGCAGCATCGGCGCGAAGCGGTCCAGCAGCCGCCGGGTGGTGCTGGGCGCCACCACGGCGTCCCCGCTGTGCACCGCGCGGATGGCCGCGAGCAGTTCGCCCGGCGGCACATCCTTGAGCATGAAGCCCCCGGCCCCCGCCTTGAGCGCCGAGAAGGCGTACTCGTCGAGGTCGAAAGTGGTCAGGATGAGCACCTTCGGGGCGCCCTCGCGCTCACATATGCGCCGGGTCGCCTCCACCCCGTCCAGCTTCGGCATCCGGACGTCCATGAGGACCACGTCCACCTCGGTGGCGCGCAGCGCCTCCAGGGCCTCCACCCCGTCCCCCGCCTCGGCGACGACCTCCATATCGGGCTGGGCGGCGAGCACCATCCGGAAGCCGGTGCGCAGCAGCACTTGGTCATCGACGAGCATGACGCGGATCGACATCCGGTCGGTCCTTCCCTCGGGCCTGTGGCACGGCACCAACTGGTCCCGCACGGGCGAATCTATGCCGATGTGTGGTGGGTGTGCGCCTGCTCCGGCGCTCACCCCGTCCGCCGAAGCGCTCAGCCGGTCCGGCGAAGCGCTCAGCCGTTGGGCCGCAGCGGCAGCAGGGCGCTGACCCGGAAGCCGCCCCCCGGCCGCGGACCCGCGTCGAGCGTGCCGCCCACCATGCCGACCCGCTCCCGCATCCCGATCAGTCCGTGCCCCTGGCCGTCGGCCCCGCCGTCCTCGTACATCTCGCGGCGCGAACCCCGTCCGTCGTCCTCGACCAGCAGTCCGAGCCCGTCGTCGAAGTAGGTGAGGCGCACACTCGCGCCGACGTCCGGACCGCCGTGCTTACGGGTGTTGGTCAGGGCCTCCTGCACGATGCGGTACGCGGTCAGCTCCACCCCGCTGGGGAGCTGGCGCGGACTGCCCACGACCTTGAAGTCCACCGGCAGCCCCGCCCCGCGCACCTGCTCGACCAGGTCGTCGATCTGCTCGACATCCGGCTGCGGCACATAGTCGCTCTCCTCGCCCGGCTCCCCGGTGCGCAGCACCCCCAGCAGCCGCCGCATCTCGGCGAGCGCCTGGCGGCCGGTGCCCGAGATCGTCTCCAGCGCCTGCCGGGCCTGCTCGGGCGAGGAGTCGAGGACGTACGCGGCACCGTCCGCCTGGACCACCATCACCGACACGTTGTGCGCGACGACATCGTGCAGCTCCCGGGCGATCCGGGCCCGCTCACCGGCCACCGCCACCTTCGCCTGCGCCTCCCGCTCCTTCTCCAGCCGGGCGGCACGCTCCTCCAGCTGTGCCCAGTAGGCACGGCGGGTACGCATCGAGTCGCCGAGCACCCAGGCCAGCACGAACGGAATGGTGACGAAGATCGTCGAGACCAGGGACTGCCATCCGGTCTGCTGCTCATCGGGCCACCGCAGGGTCGCCAGGGCCGTCGCGCTGAGCGCTCCGGCGAGGGCGAAGCGGGAGTAGCCGCGTGACGCGTTGGCCGCGGCGGTGTAGACGATCAGCAGCAGGGCGAGATCGGCCGGGTTCGGCTCGAGGTTCAGCAGGAGCTGGACGACCCCGCAGACGGTGGCCAGCACCAGCATCTTCTCGGGGGCGCGGCGGCGCAGCGCCACGGTCGTACACAGGGCCAGGATCACCGGCACCACGACGATCCGGGACTCGGCCCCCAGAGAAGCCTCCACGTACCAGAGCATGCCGACGCCGAACAGGAGGACGGCCCAGAAGGTGTCCACCCCTGTCGGGTGACGGCGGAGAAAATCGTAGAGGCGCTGCACGTCACCCAGCGTAGGCACGGTGGATACCCTGATGGGTCAGACCGAGGGGCGATCCGTGCCGCCGCCTCCTACTCCGGAAGGTGGACACGGCTCCGTTTCGGACCCCGCCCGGCGTGACGTCTAGCGTGGCGGTGTGGCGAACGAGATGCGCGACGCATGGCGGGGGTGGCGCACCGCGGCCGAAGAGGCGCTCTACGGGCCGGAAGGCTTCTTCCGGCGTGCGGAAGGACCCGCCGGGCACTTCCGCACCTCGGTCCATGCCTCGCCCCTCTACGCACGGGCCGTCGCGGAGCTGCTGGCCCGGGTCGACGAGGCCCTGGGGCGGCCGGCCGAGCTGACCCTGGTGGACATGGGCGCGGGCCGCGGTGAGCTGCTGACCGCGGTACTGGCCCTGGCGCCCGGGATGCCGCACGGGCGGGCGGCGCGGCTGCGGCTGTGCGCGGTGGAGCGGGCGGCGCGCCCCGCCGGGATCGACGCCCGGATCGAGTGGCACGGCGCCCCGCCGGACGGGGTGACGGGGCTGC
The DNA here is from genome assembly GCF_040650655.1 of Streptomyces sp. NPDC048636. Classification (NCBI taxonomy): domain Bacteria; kingdom Bacillati; phylum Actinomycetota; class Actinomycetes; order Kitasatosporales; family Streptomycetaceae; genus Streptomyces; species Streptomyces sp. NPDC048636. The sequence goes on from NZ_JBEZHR010000003.1 coordinate 451,684, forward strand.
TCTTCGCCAACGAGTGGCTGGACAACGTCCCGGTGGACGTCGCCGAGACCGACGCCGACGGGGTGGTGCGCCGGGTCGAGGTCACCGCGGTGGACGGCACCGAACGGCTCGGCCCGCCGGTGGACGGCGCCGACGCCGACTGGCTGGCCCGCTGGTGGCCGCTGGACGGCGCCGAACCGGGCTGCCGCGCCGAGATCGGCCGCCCGCGCGACGCGGCGTGGGCGGGGGCCGTGGCCTCCGTACGGGCGGGGCTCGCGGTCGCCGTCGACTACGCGCACGAACGCGCCGCCCGGCCGCCCTTCGGCACGCTCACCGGCTTCCGGGACGGCCGTGAGGTACGGCCCGTCCCCGACGGCTCCTGCGATCTCACGGCGCATGTGGCGCTGGACGCGTGCGCCGCTGCCGCGGGCGGGGAGCGGCCCCCGCGGCTGCTGTCCCAGCGGGAGGCGCTGCGCGCCCTGGGCGTCGAGGGCGGCCGTCCGCCGCTCGCCCTGGCCTCGCGGGACCCGGCGGCCTACGTCCGGGCGCTGAGCGCGGCGGGCGAGGCGGCGGAGCTGACCGATCCGGCGGGGCTGGGCGGCTTCGGCTGGCTGCTCCAGCCCGTGGGCCCGGCCTGCGCGGGCCCCGGCGGCCCGCTGGGGCCATGAGGGCCCACGAGGCGCCGGAGCCCTGACGGGCCGCTCGGGGCGAGCTGACAGACTGGTCCCATGACGGAGACGACAGTCGGCATCGGCGGCGCCGCGGAGAGCACCGACATGGTGCTCAACATCGGCCCTCAGCACCCCTCCACCCATGGAGTGCTACGGCTGCGGCTCGTCCTGGACGGGGAGCGGATCGAGCATGCCGAGCCGGTGATCGGCTATATGCACCGCGGCGCCGAGAAGCTCTTCGAGGCGCGCGACTACCGCCAGATCATCATGCTCGCCAACCGCCATGACTGGCTCTCCGCCTTCTCCAACGAACTGGGCGTCGTCCTCGCCGTGGAGCGGATGCTCGGCATGGAGGTCCCCGAGCGCGCGGTGTGGACGCGCACCCTGCTCGCCGAGTTGAACCGGATACTCAACCACCTGATGTTCCTCGGCTCCTACCCCCTGGAGCTGGGCGGCATCACGCCGATCTTCCACGCGTTCCGGGAGCGCGAGGACCTCCAGCACGTCATGGAGGAGGTCTCCGGCGGCCGGATGCACTACATGTTCAACCGGGTCGGCGGCCTCAAGGAGGACCTCCCGGCGGGCTGGCTCGGCCGGGCCCGGCAGGCCGTGGCCGAGGTGCGTTCGCGGATGGACGTCTACGACCGGCTGGTGATCGGAAACGAGATCTTCCGTGGCCGCACCCGCGGTATCGGCACCCTGTCCCGGGAGGCGGTCCACGCCTACGGGGTCAGCGGGCCGATCGCACGCGGCTCGGGCGTCGACTTCGACCTGCGGCGCGACGAGCCGTACCTGGCCTACGGGGAGCTCCAGGACACCCTGAAGGTCGTGGTGCGCGAGGAGGGCGACTGCCTCGCCCGCTTCGAATGTCTGCTGGAGCAGACCCACAACTCGCTGGAGCTGGCCGCCGTCTGTCTGGACCGGCTGGCCGAACTGCCGCCCGGGCCGATCAACCAGCGGCTGCCCAAGGTGCTCAAGGCCCCCGAGGGCCACACCTACGCCTGGACCGAGAACCCGCTCGGCATCAACGGCTACTACCTCGTCTCCAAGGGCGAGAAGACGCCGTACCGGCTGAAGCTCCGCTCGGCCTCGTACAACAACATCCAGGCCCTCACCGAGCTCCTGCCGGGCACGCTGGTGGCCGACATGGTGGCGATCCTGGGCTCGATGTTCTTCGTCGTCGGCGACATCGACAAGTAGACGGGCGGACGGAAGCGGCGCGGCCGCCGCTCCCACGGTCACGAGATCGCGCTGCGCAGCTCCGCGATCTCGATCTGCTCGGTCTCGTCGTGTGCCGTCAGGTCGATGACCTCACCCGCCGCGGACTTCTCGGACTCGGCCATCGTCTCCGCGCCGATCACATCGGCGAGGTCCTCCTCGGCCGCCGTGTCGGCGGCGGACGCGGCGGCCTCGGTCGCGGCGTCCTGGGGCCGCTGCCTCTTCGGCTGCTTCTTCTGGGTACCGAAATAGTCGAAGCCGGACTCGGTGCGGGCCGCGGCCCGGCGGGCGGTGGCGTAGGGCACCACTGCCGAGGCGACCGTACGGGCATGGCTGCGCGGCTCCGGCGGGCCGTCGCGCTCGTCGGCCGCCGGGGACTTCCCCGGTGCGGCGGCACCGTCCTTGTCGTGGTCCTCGCCCCGGTCGTCCCGGCGGCCCCCGGCCGCGTCGGGCTCCGCGGTGTCCTGCCCGGCGGCCGTCTGCCGCCGCTCGCGGTCCTCCCGCTGGCGACGCGCGTTGGGCACCAGCCTGCTCAGCGCCCCGTCGGCCTTGGCGTACGCCTCGGCGGTGGGCGCGGCGACGGCGGGCTCGGAAGTGGCGGGCTCGGAAGTGGCGGGCTCGGAGACGTCGGACGTCGCGGCGGCCTCCGCCGGTTCGGCGTCGGCGGACCCGGCGGTACCGGATTCCCCGGGCCCGGCAGCGGACGGTCCCGCCTCCAGCCCGCGCGGCGGAACCGCGGCCTCCAGAGCGAGCCGACGGCGGCCCTCCAGGGCGCTGGCGCGCTCGGTCTCCGCCGTGGCGTACCGGCGCAGCAGTTCGGCGTGCTCGTTGCGCAGCCGGGCCAGCTCGGCCCGCTTGGCCCGCAGCTTGACGTTGAGCGCGGAGCGGAGCTCGGCCGACTTCTCGGCGTCCGCCTCGAGGTCCGCGATCCGCTCCTCGTACTTCAGCTCCTGGCGCGCGGTCTCGCTCGCGGCCTCCGCGACCCGGCGGCCGGCCGCGCGGTCCCAGCGGCGCATCAGCACCGCTCCGACGACCGCCGCGGCCGCCGCCGTCGCGACGAGCCCACGGATCACGACCGTATCGCCGACCAGCCAGGCACCACCGGCGCAGGCTATTGACGCACCGGCGACCGACAGCGGAGTGAGGAGCCTGTGCAGCGGTGGGGATTGGCGGTGGCGTCCACGTGGCATGGCCCGAAACTTACCTTGCAGAGGGGTCGCTTGGGTGCCCGCCGGGCCAGATCTGTTGTCAATCCGTTGACAAAAACCGCCGGGCCGCCGGGCCGTGCCCGCTTCCGGGCAGCGACACCCGGGCGATGGCCCCTACTTCACCAGCCCCTTGTCCTTGAGGTAGTCGGCGGCGACCTCGGCCGGCTTGAGCCGCTCGGCATCAACCTTCTTGTTGAGCTCGGTGAGATCGGCCGTCGTCAGTACACCGCTCAACTTGTTCAGCGTGTCGGCGACCTTCTTCGATCCCGCGGACTTCGCATTCACCACCGGAAGCACGTTGTCGGCGTTCTGGAGATTCTTGTCGTCGTCCAGCAGGACCAGCCCGAACTGGTCGAGGGTGGCGTCCGTGGTGGTGGTCAGGAGCATCTGGTCCTTGCCGTCCTTGACCGCCTGCTTGGCCTGAACACTGCCGATGTCCAGCGGGTCGATCCCGGCGACATCGATACCGTAGGTCTTCTCCAGACCCGGCTGGCAGAACGGCCGCTTCGGGCATTCGTCACCCGCCGCCAGCGTCACCTTCTGCTTGGACTTCCCCAGGTCGGACAGGGTCTTCAGATGGTGCTTCCGGGCGAAGTCCGCTCTGACCGCGAACGCGTTCTGGTCCACCGCCTTGCCGGGCTTGAGCACCTTCAGCCCGCGCGGCCCGGCCAGCTTCTCCAGCGCCGCGACCGTCTCGCCGACGTCCGAGGAGGCCACCGGCTTCGCATTCGGCCCGTTCTTCTTCTGGTTGAGGAATTCGGCGAGCGTCGCCGCGTACTCCGGCACCACATCCATCTGGCCCTTCTCCAGGGCCGGTTCATACAGCTCCCGGGTGTCGACCGTCTTGATACTGGTGGAATACCCCGCGTCCTCCAGAAGGCCCGCGTACAACTCGGCGAGGACCTTCGATTCGGCGAACGAGGCGGTGCCGATCACCAGTGAGCCCTTGCCCGGCTTCCCGGAGCTGTCACCGCCTCCGGACTTCTCCAGGCTGTCGCCGCCACATGCGGTCAGACCGGCCGCCAGCGCGACAACACCCGCCGTGGCCGCCACCCGATAGATCTTGCTCATGGGTTCCCCATCCATAGATTTCCGGACGTTCTCCGTCGTGGGACGCCGTTGGCCCACCACTGCTGCTATAGCGACCCGGCCGACCTCAGTGCGTCTTGAGCACCGGTGACTTCGGCGCCTGGTCGGCGGGCGGGCGGTAGGCGGCCGGAGACCGCCGCCCCGTCCTGCGCCGCATCGGGTCGAGCGCCAGCCCCAGCAGCACGAACACCCCCTCGACCAGCAGGGCGAGGGCCGCGACCAGCACCGCCCCGGCCACCACCTGAGGGGTGTCGGTGAGCCGGAATCCGGCCGTGATGATCCGGCCGAGACCGCCGCCGCCCGGCAGCGCCGCCAGTGTCGCGGTCGCCACGACCTGCACCGCCGCGGTCCGTACGCCCGTCATGATCAGCGGGAAGGCGAGCGGCAGCTCGACCCTGCGGATCAGCTGGCCGCCCGTCATCCCCATCCCCCGGGCGGCCTCGACGACCTCCCGGTCCGCCTCGCTCACCCCGACATAGGCGTTGGTGAGCACCGGCGGGATCGCGAACAGCACCAGCGCGATGATCGTGGGCCACTGGCCGTGCGACCCCAGCGGGCTGAGCAACAGCAGCACCAGCACCGCGAAGGTGGGCACAGCGCGGCCCGCGTTGGAGATATTGACCGCGATGGCCCCGCCCTTGCCGAGGTGCCCGAGCAGCACGGCGATCGGCAGCGCGACGGCGCAGGCGATCGCCAGACAGACGAACGTCAGATACAGGTGCTGGCCCAGCCGGTGCCACACCCCGTCGGTGCCCGCCCAGTGCGACCCGGTGGCAAGCCAGGTCCACGCCTCGCCCACGACGCCCATCAGGCGGCCCTCCTCCTCTTACGGGCCCACGGCGTCAGCAGCCGCTGCACGCCGAGCAGGGCCACGTCCGCCACCACCGCCAGCGCCACGCACAGCACCGAGGCGGTGAGCACCTGCGCCTTGAAGAAGCTGCGCATCCCCTCGTAGATGAGGTTGCCGAGCCCGCCGTAGCCGATGATCGCGCCGACCGTGGTCAGCGAGACCGTGGAGACGGTGGTGATCCTCAGCCCCGCCATCACGGCGGGCAGCGCGAGCGGCAGCTCGACGCCGAACAGCAGCCGCAGCGGTCCGTACCCCATACCGCGGGCCGCCTCCCGTGCCTCCTCGGGCACCGAGGCGAGTCCGGCCATGATGTTGCGCACCAGGATGGTCAGTGAGTAGAGCACCAGACCGGTGATCACCACCGCGACGGACACCCCGAACACGGGCAGCAGCAGGGAGAACATCGCCAGCGACGGCACCGTGTAGAGGATCGTGGTCATGCCCAGCACCGGACCCGCCACCACCCGCCAGCGGCGGGCCAGCAGCGCGAGCGGAAAGGCGACCAGCAGTCCGATCGCTACCGACGCGAGGGTGATCCAGACGTGCTGGAGCGTCGCGTCCGTCAGCTCCTGGCTGCGTGTGCGCACATACTCGCCGCATATCCACTCGTTGCTGATCAGACAGTTCCGGTCCGCCATACGCTCACCTCCCCCATCAGGCCGCAGCCACCTGGTCGTCACAATTCCTGGTGACCCTAACCCCGAGAGATGACAATCTCGTCCGATCGCCACACAACAGCAACAATGTCTGCCACGAATGCGGCAACAATGGGGAGCCATGATCCGTTTCGAGCATGTCACCAAACGCTACGCCGACGGCACGACGGCCGTGGACGACCTGTCCTTCGAGGTCGCGGAGGGCGAGCTGGTCACGCTCGTCGGGCCGTCGGGCTGCGGTAAGACCACCACCATGAAGATGGTCAACCGGCTGATCGAACCGACCTCGGGCCGGATCCTGGTGGAGGACGGGGACATCGCCGAGGCGGATCCGGTCCAGCTCCGTCGCCGTATCGGCTATGTCATTCAGCAGGTCGGTCTGTTTCCGCACAAGACCGTACTGGAGAACACCGCAACCGTTCCCCATCTGCTGGGCTGGCAGCGCAGAAGGGGCCGGGACCGCGCCGCCGAACTGCTCGACCTGGTCGGGCTCGACCCCTCGGTCTACGGCGACCGCTACCCCGACCAGCTCTCCGGCGGCCAGCGACAGCGGGTCGGGGTGGCCAGGGCGCTGGCCGCCGATCCGCCGGTGCTGCTGATGGACGAACCGTTCGGCGCCGTCGACCCGGTCGTCCGCGAACATCTCCAGACCGAGTTCCTGCGGCTTCAGTCACAGGTGCGCAAGACCGTGCTCTTCGTGACCCATGACATCGAGGAGGCGGTCCGGCTCGGTGACCGGATCGCGGTCTACGGCTCCGGGCGGATCGAGCAGTTCGACACCCCGGCCTCGGTGCTGGGCGCGCCCGCCACCCCGTATGTCGCCGACTTCGTCGGGGCGGACCGCGGGCTGAAGCGGCTCTCGGTCACCCCCATCGAACCGGGCGATCTGGAACAGCCCCCGGTGGTCCACCTCGACGACCCGCTGCCCAAGGCCGCCGCCCGGCTGGCCGCGGACGGGGCGCGCTGGGCCGTGGTCCTGGACGACGCGGACCGGCTGCACGGCTGGATCCCGGCGGACGCGGCCGACGGCACCCAGGGGACGGTCCGGGACCACGCCCGCCGCATGGAGGCATGGCTTCCGGTGGGGGCGCCGCTGAAGCAGGCGTTCAGCCAGATGCTCCAGCACGACGCGGGCTGGGTCGCGGTCCTCGACGGCGAGCGCTTCCTCGGCGTCCTCACCCCGGCCCGGCTGCACGAGGCGCTGCGCCGCTCAATCGACGCGGACGCGGGCGGGATCGCCCGCGGCGATGTGGACCTCCAGACGGTGGCGGACGTCTAGGGGTCATCTCCGGCGCCCCGGGGCCGGGCGGTCACCTACCCCGCCCGGCCCCGCCTCGGCGCTCGGATTCGGTTGTCGGTCAGCGGTCGCTGAGCCGCCCGCCCAGCCACTCCAGCGCGGCCGGGACCTCACGCCGCCAGGTGTTGAAGTTGTGGCCCCCGGTCTCCAGGATCATCGACGAGATCCGGGTCGGCTCCCCACGCTGATTCAGCGCCTTCACCTTGTTCACGAACCGCATGGTGTCCGCGTAGTTCTTCTCGCCGCGCTCACTGCTGGAGACCAGCAGCGACACCGGCGGCGCGGGCTTGTGGTTCAGCCGCCACATCAGGTTGTTCTCGCGCTCCAACTGCTTGCTGCCGCCGAACAGATCCCCCGTGGTGGCGTCGATCGGCGCCCGGTACGACGGCGAGAGGCCCACCGCGGCCGAGAACGCCTCGGGGTGACGCATCGCCATCTTCAGCGCGCAGTAGCCACCGGTGGAATTTCCGACGACCCCCCAGTTACGGGCCTCCCTGCCCACCCGGTAGTGCTCGGACACCGCCTTCGGTAAATCCTTGGTGAAGAACGTCTCGGTCTGCGGGCCGTCGGGAACGTCCACGCACTCGGTGTCCCGTGGCGGTGCCACGGTCGGCCGCATCATCACCAGGATGGTCGGCTGCATCCGCCCGTTCTTGACCAACTTATGCGCGTTCTGTGGGTACTTCAGACCGTTGATCAGTGCCTCGGTGGTGCCCGGGTAGCCGGTCAGCACCAGGGCCGCGGGGAACTTCCGCTTGGCGTACTCCGGCTTGAAGTACTCCGGCGGAAGGTAGATGTACGCGGGGGAAGCGATCCGTGAGACCGGTCCCTGAATCTTCACCTTCTCGATACGTCCGGCGACCTTGGGCGCCGAGCCCCCGTCCACGTTCATCTGCCGGGTCTCGGTGACCCGCACCCGATTGCCCGGGGTGTCATGGTTCACCACCACCCCCATTTCGTCCTCGGTTCCGAACAGATCCGCCCAGGAACCGTAAAAGCCGAAAGACTGGTTGGCGAACAATCCGAAAGCCGCAAACACCGTGAGCTGAGTTGCCAGTAGCATGCCGATCCGGCCGAGCACGGCGGTCAACCCGCGCCCGGCCAGTCGCGGCCACAGCCATATCGTGACCGCGAACAGCAGCACCGCGGTGACCACAGCCGTGATCACGATGTTGTTGCTCGTGAGACCCATCACTATCTTTTCTGCCGGGCGGCCGGTCCCCCCGTGCCGCGGATGGAACCCCGCCCCCTCGAACGCCGTCTTCATGGGCGCAAATCGTGCAGATGCTGCGTCAGAGAACCAAAACCCTCTTGACCGAAGCGACGGGAATGCAAATGTCTGACAGCCAAGATGCCGAAACGTCCGGAGAGGTTCCCGGCCGGATACGGCGCATGCTCCGCGGACCGCGGCCGGAGGCGGTACCGACCGCCGTCGGCACCGCGTGCACGCTGATCGGGCTGCTGGACATCGTCTTCCCACGGCTGCGCGACACCCGGGTGCACGCGCTCGCCGAGGTCCTGCCGGGCGCGGTCAGCTCGCTGGCCGCCGCCGCGTCCATCGTGGTGGGTTTGCTGCTGCTGATGCTGGCTCACGGGCTGAAACGCCGTAAGCGCCGGGCCTGGGTCGCGGCCGTGGCGCTGCTGCCCGTCGGTGCCGCCGCCCAGCTGCTCTACCGTCACTCCATCTGCGGCGCCGTCCTCTCACTCGTCCTGCTCGGCGTACTGCTGCGCTACCGCCGGGAGTTCGCGGCGCTCCCCGACCCGCGCAGCCGCTGGCGGGCGCTGGCCAACTTCGTGGTCATGGGCGGTGTCAGCCTCGGTCTCGGACTGCTCATCGTCCGCTCGCATCCGGACACGGTGGTGGGAAAGCCGTCCTTCGGCGAGCAGCTGGAGCATGTGCTGTGGGGCTTGTTCGGCTTCGAGGGGCCGATCGGCTACCGCGAGGGCGCCGACTACACCGTCGGCTACTCCCTGGGCGCGCTCGGTCTGCTGACCGTCGCCACCACCGCGTATCTGGCCTTCCGCCCCGAGCACCCGGCCGCCCGGCTGACCGCCGACGACGAGGAGCGGCTGCGCGCCCTGCTCACCACCCACGGCGGCCGCGACTCGCTCGGCCACTTCGCGCTCCGCCGCGACAAGGGCGTGGTCTTCTCCCCCACCGGCAAGGCCGCCGTCTGCTACCGCGTGGTCTCCGGTGTGATGCTCGCCAGCGGGGACCCGGTCGGCGATGTCGAGGCATGGCCCGGCGCCATCGCCTGCTTCATGGAAGAGGCCCGCGCCCACTCCTGGACCCCCGCCGTGATGGGGTGCAGCGAGACCGGCGGCGAGGTGTGGACCCGGGAAACCGGACTGGACGCGCTGGAGCTCGGCGACGAGGCCATCGTGGACGTCGCCGACTTCACCCTCTCCGGCCGCGCCATGCGCAACGTCCGCCAGATGGTCAAGCGCATCGAACGGGCCGGTTACGAGACCCGGGTGCGCCGCGCCGCCGATCTGGAGCCCGAGGAGCTGGAGACCATCCGGCGCGCCGCCGACCACTGGCGGGGCACCGACACCGAGCGCGGCTTCTCCATGGCGCTGGGCCGGATCGGTGACCCGGCCGACAGCGACACGGTCATCGCCACCGCCCACAGGGCCGCCGAGGAGGGCACCGAGGAGGGCCCGTACGGCGACCTCAAGGCCGTACTGCACTTCGTGCCGTGGGGCCCGGACGGTATGTCCCTGGACCTGATGCGCCGCGACCGCGCCGCCGACCCGGGGATGAACGAGCTGCTGATCGTCGCCTCCCTCCAGGCCGCGCCGCAGCTGGGCGTCAAGCGCGTCTCGCTGAACTTCGCGATGTTCCGCTCGGCACTCGCGCGCGGCGAGAAGCTGGGCGCGGGGCCGGTGCTGCGCGGCTGGCGCGGGCTGCTGGTGTTCCTCTCGCGCTGGTTCCAGATCGAGTCGCTGTACAAGTTCAACGCCAAGTTCCAGCCGCGCTGGGAGCCGCGCTTCGTGGTCTTCCGCAACACCCGCGATCTGCCGCGCATCGGGCTCGCCGCGATGCAGGCCGAGGGGTTCGTCTCGCTGGCGCTCCCCCGGCTGCTGCGCCGCGGCCGCCACCAGGAGCCCCGGCCCTGCGCCCACCAGCCCGCCCGTGACCGGGAGCTGGAGCAGGCGGCCTGAAACCTTCGGTCCCCTGGGCAGTGATTCGCCCGGGGGATCCCGGTATGCCCCGTTCACCCGCGTCCCCCGTCCGCCCTGCGGCTCCGTCTAGCCTGGGGTCATGACGACGTTGCGTGGGCGGGGCCGGGTGGCCGGACTGCCGGAATGGGACCGGTGTGCGGTCATGGGCGTGGTGAACGTCACGCCTGACTCCTTCTCCGACGGCGGCCAGTGGTTCGACACCGAACTGGCCGTCAAGCGCGGCCATGAACTCATCGCCGCCGGTGCCGACCTGGTGGACGTCGGAGGCGAGTCGACCCGGCCGGGCGCCGCGCGCGTCGACGAGGCGGAGGAGCTGCGCCGGGTGATCCCGGTGGTCCGCGAGCTGGCCGCGACCGGGGCCGTGGTCAGCGTGGACACCATGCGGGCCACGGTCGCCGAGCGGGCCGTGGCGGCCGGGGCCCGGCTGGTCAACGATGTGAGCGCCGGGGGTGCGGATCCGGCCATGGTGCCCACCGTGGCCGCCGCCGGAGTGCCCTTCGTGGTGATGCACTGGCGCGGCCAGTCGATCGATATGAACAACCGGGCGGTCTACCGGGACGTCGTCGGGGAGGTCGTCGCCGAGCTGCGCACCGGTCTGGAGCGGGCGGTCGCGGGCGGTATCGACCCGGAGCGGATCGTGATCGACCCGGGCCTCGGCTTCGCCAAGGAGGCCGAGCACGACCTGACGCTGGTGGCGCATCTGTCCGCACTGCGCGAGCTGGGCCGTCCGCTGCTGGTGGCGGCCTCCCGGAAGCGGTTCCTGGGGCGGGTGCTGGCCACCGGCGACGGCGCCCCGCCGCCCGCCCGGGAGCGCGACGCCGCCACCGCCGCGGTCTCCGCCATCGCGGCGCGCGAGGGCGCCTGGGCGGTGCGGGTCCACGAGGTACGGGCGAGCGCCGACGCGGTACGGGTGGCCCGGGCCATCGAGGCGGCCGGGGACGCGGCGGGAGCGCTGTGACTTCCCTTACGGACCGGGAGCGGGTGGCCCGGGCGAACACCGCGCTGTACGAGGCCATGGAGCAGGGCGACCACGAGGCGCTGGAGCGGCTGTGGCTGGCCGCGCCGGACACCGAGGTCTCCTGTGTGCACCCCGGCTGGCCGGTGCTGCGCGGCCGGGGCGAGGTACTGCGCTCCTATGCGCTGATCATGGCGAACACCGACTACATCCAGTTCTTCCTGACCGATGTCGAGGTGTCGGTACTGGCCGACACCGCGCTGGTGACCTGCACCGAGAACATCCTCAGCGGCGCCCCGGCCGAGGAGGAGGGCGAGCTGGGCCCGCTGGTGGGACAGCTGGTGGTGGCCACCAATGTGTTCCGCCGGACGGACGACGGCTGGAAGGTGTGGTCACACCACGGTTCCCCGGTGCTTGCGGAGAGTGACGACAACGGTCCGGAGGGGCCGGAGGGACCGGACGACGACGGACGGCTGATGCCCGACTGACGGACCCCGTTCAGCCCCCGCGAGGTGCGGGTAGGGGTCTGGGACGCGGGGAAGCGGAGAGGGAGCGCCGCGACCCCGTGGGCGAGTGCCGCCGGCGCCCGCAGGTAGATTCGAGGGAGGTACCCCGGCAGACGGCTGGGGACGGGTGGTGCGTTCCGGCACGTCGGAGCGTGCCCGCGTACCGACGACCAGCAGGAGTGATTCGGGTGGATCGTGTCGCGCTGCGCGGCCTGAGGGCCCGCGGGCACCACGGGGTGTTCCCCCACGAGCGCGAAGAGGGCCAGACGTTTGTCGTGGACCTGGTGCTCGGCCTGGACACTCGGCCCGCCGCGGCCGCCGACGACCTGAGCAGAACGGTCCACTACGGGGAGATCGCGGAAGAGGTCGTGGACGTGGTGCGGGGTGAGCCGGTCGATCTGATCGAGACGCTCGCCGAGCGGATCGCGGACCGTTGCCTCAAGCACGACGTGGTGCGGGAGGTCGAGGTGGTGGTGCACAAGCCGCAGGCCCCGATCACCGTGCCCTTCGACGACGTGACCATCACCATCACCCGGAGCCGAGTATGAGCAGCAGCGACCCGACCGTGCAGCCCGTTCCCCTCTCCGTGGTGGAGCGGGTGGACGCCGCGGATGTGACGTTGAGCAACCCCAAACGGGCGGTGATCTCGCTCGGCAGCAATCTGGGCAACCGTCTGGAGACCCTCCAGGGCGCCGTCGACGCGCTGGAGGACACCCCGGGCCTGCGGGTCAAGGCCGTGTCACCGGTGTACGAGACGGATCCGTGGGGTGTCGAGCCCGGCACCCAGGCCACCTATTTCAACGCGGTGGTGCTGGTGAAGACGACGCTGCCGCCCTCCTCGCTGCTGGAGCGCGGTCACGCCATCGAGGAGGCGTTCGAGCGGGTACGGGACGAGCGCTGGGGTCCGCGCACCCTGGACGTGGACATCGTGTCCTACCAGGACGTGGTCTCCGACGACCCGGTGCTCACCCTCCCCCACCCGCGGGCGCATCAGCGGGCCTTTGTGCTGGTCCCGTGGAACGACGTGGACCCGCAGGCCGAGTTCCCGGGCCGGGGCGCGGTCTCCGGGCTGCTGACCGAGGTGGGCCGGGACGGGGTCCGGGTCCGTACGGATCTGGAACTGCGCCTGCCCGAATAGACGTTGATCTCCCGGTAGGTTCGGGAGATGTCGGCACGTACGAGTTGAGGGGCGACCGGTCGGTGGAGCAACTTCGGATCCGGGTGCTGGTCGGGCTGTTCGCCGTGGCCGGGGTGGTGTCATGGGCGGGGGCCCGGTTGTGGGACACGCTGGGCTCGCTGCCCAGCGTTCCGGTGGCCGCGCCGATCGTGCTGGCCCTGATCGCGGTGGTGCTGGCCGCGACGGCGCTGTCCCTGCGCGCCCGGCTGCGCGCCCAGCGTGAGCGGCGTCCCGGCGCCAAGGGGGTGGACCCGCTGGTGGCCGCCCGGGCGGTGGTCTTCGGCCAGGCCAGCGCACTGGTCGCGGCGCTGATCGCGGGCATGTACGGCGGTGTGGGCGTCTTTCTCGCGATGGACCAGCTCGATGTTCCGGCCCGTCGGGACCAGGCCATCTTCGCCGGGCTCTCCGTCCTCGCGGGCGCGGGCGTGGTGGTCGCCGCCTTCTTCCTGGAGCGGGTCTGCAAGCTCCCCGAGGACGACGACGAGAACAACGGCAACGGCCCCGACGCGGCCGCCCGCGCCTGAAGCCCGCCCCGGGCCGGCGCGCCAGGACGAGGCGGGCTAGGGCGTGTTTCGAAAGTCCCGCCTGCCCCGCGACGCCTGGCACGCACGCTCGCCGCGTTGTCGGGATCGTCCGAGTAGGCCCACTACGAGGACGACCCTCCGCCTTGCGATCGCACGCCCCAGACGCCGCGGGGCCCGCCCTCCGGGCGAACGGCGCTACTTTCGAAACACGCCCTAGCGCGCCAGGATGAGGCTCATCGCCTCGGCCCGTGTGGAGGCGTCCCGCAGTTGACCGCGCACGGCCGAGGTTGTCGTCTTCGCACCGGGCTTGCGTATCCCGCGAACGGACATGCACATGTGCTCGGCCTCGATGACAACGATCGCGCCCTGCGCCTCGAGGATGCGCATCAGCGAGTCCGCGATCTGTGTGGTGAGCCGCTCCTGCACCTGCGGGCGGCGGGCGAAGACATCCACCAGGCGGGCCAGCTTCGACAGTCCGGTGATCTTGCCGCTGTTCGCCGGGATGTAGCCGACATGGGCCACCCCGTGGAACGGCAGCAGATGGTGCTCGCACAGGGAGACGATCTCGATGTCCTTCACCAGGACCATCTCATCGTGTCCCAGGTCGAAGGTCGTGGTGAGGACGTCCTCCGGCTCCTGGCGCAGCCCGGCCAGGATCTCCCGGTAGGCCCGGGCCACCCGCTGCGGGGTCTCCCTGAGCCCCTCCCGCTCCGGGTCCTCGCCGACGGCGATCAGCAGCTCGCGGACCGCGTTCTCGGCGCGCTTCTCGTCGAACTCGCCGATGCGGCCCTCGCCGTCCAGCGTCACCGGGTCGGTCATGGATTGCCTCGTTCCTTACACACACAGACAAAATGCGAAATGCCGCGTCAACAGGCTAGAACCTGGCTGACGCGGCATTCATTCCGGGTCCGTCCAGGGGCCCTGGGGCCCCTGGACGCCGGGATCAGCTTTCCGAGCCGGAGCCCGACTCCTCGGAGCGCTCCGGGGTCTCCTCCGGGGCGGTGGCCTTCGCGAGGGAGGCCGCCGAGGTGGACTGGGCACCGTTGGCCGGGGCCAGCTCCTTGGGGGAGAGCACCGGCGGACGGGTGGAGGGGGTGCGCCGCGAGGATCCGGTCCACGCCGGACGGGCCGGGCGCTTGACGATCGGGGCGAAGATCTCGGCGATCTCCTCCTTGTTGAGCGTCTCCTTCTCCAGCAGCGCCAGGACGAGGTTGTCCAGGACGTCGCGGTTCTCGACGAGGATCTCCCACGCCTCGTTGTGCGCGGCCTCGATGAGCTTCTTGACCTCCTCGTCCACCAGAGCGGCGACCTCTTCCGAGTAGTCGCGCTGGTGAGCCATCTCACGGCCCAGGAACGGCTCGGAGTTGTCGGAGCCGAACTTGATCGCGCCGAGCCGCTCGGTCATGCCGTACTGGGTGACCATCGCGCGGGCCGTGGCCGTCGCCTTCTCGATGTCGTTGGAGGCGCCGGTGGTCGGGTCGTGGAAGACCAGCTCCTCGGCCGCCCGGCCGCCCATCATGTAGGCGAGCTGGTCAAGCATCTCGTTGCGCGTGGTCGAGTACTTGTCCTCTTCCGGCAGGACCATGGTGTAGCCCAGGGCCCGGCCGCGGGAGAGGATCGTGACCTTGTGCACCGGGTCGCTGTTCGGAGAGGCCGCCGCGACCAGGGCGTGACCGCCCTCGTGGTACGCGGTGATCTTCTTCTCCTTGTCGCTCATGATCCGGGTCCGCTTCTGCGGTCCGGCCACGACACGGTCGATCGCCTCGTCCAGGAAGTGGTTGTCGATCAGCTTCTTGTCGCTGCGGGCCGTCAGCAGGGCGGCCTCGTTCAGCACGTTCGACAGATCGGCACCGGTGAAGCCGGGGGTACGGCGGGCGACGGCCGACAGGTCGACGTCCGGCGTGACCGGCTTGCCCTTCTGGTGAACCTTGAGGATCTCCAGACGGCCCTGCATATCCGGACGGTCGACGGCGATCTGCCGGTCGAACCGGCCCGGGCGCAGCAGCGCCGGGTCGAGGATGTCCGGCCGGTTGGTGGCGGCGATCAGGATGACGCCGCCCTTCACATCGAAGCCGTCCATCTCGACGAGCAGCTGGTTCAGCGTCTGCTCACGCTCGTCATGACCGCCGCCCATGCCCGCACCGCGGTGCCGGCCGACGGCGTCGATCTCGTCGACGAAGACGATGGCCGGGGCATTGGTCTTGGCCTGCTCGAACAGGTCACGGACCCGGGAGGCACCCACACCCACGAACATCTCGACGAAGTCGGAGCCGGAGATCGAGTAGAACGGGACGCCCGCCTCACCCGCGACGGCGCGTGCGAGCAGCGTCTTACCCGTACCGGGCGGGCCGTAGAGCAGCACACCCTTGGGGATCTTGGCGCCCACGGCCTGGAACTTCGCGGGCTCCTGGAGGAACTCCTTGATCTCCTGGAGCTCCTCGACCGCCTCGTCGGACCCCGCCACATCGGAGAAGGTCGTCTTCGGGGTGTCCTTGGTGATCAGCTTGGCCTTGGACTTCCCGAAGTTCATCACCCGGGAGCCGCCGCCCTGCATCTGATTCATCAGGAACAGGAAGACCACGACGATCAGCACGAACGGCAGCAGCGAGAGCAGGATCCCGACGAACGGGTTCTGCTTCGACGTCGACACGTTGTACCCGTCGGGGATGCCGTTGTCCTTCTGGGCATTCGCCTGAAGAGTCCTGGCGAGGTCGACGCCCTGGTCACCGATGTAGGTGGCCTGGAGCTTGTCGCTGCCAGAGATCTTCGCGACATTGTCCTTGAGCTTGATCTTGATCTTGTGCTCGTCGCCGGTCGTCAGCTCGGCGGACTGGACCTGGTTCCGGTTGATCGCCTTGACGACCTGGCTGGTGTCCACCGACTTGTAGCCGCCGGACGAGCCGACGACCTGCATCAACACGACCACGGCGAGGACGGCCAGCACGATCCACATGACCGGCCCACGGAAGTAGCGCTTCACGTCCATCCATACGGGGCGAAGCCGCCCCGTCCCTCCTGCCACAGTGAGGCACGGCGGCCCTGGAGGGGCGCCTGTGCGTGCGGTGTATTGCGGTGTATTTGCGGTGTATGAGCTGTGTGATCCTCAGTCTCGAAAAAGACTGACCTTCGGACGGTACCCCAGCATTGTCACCCGACGCCGCCGCGGACTGTTAACAAAACCGCCTTCCCCTGCTCCAACGGCGGGAAACCGCGACAGGTTCCCGCCGGGCGCGCCGCGGCGGCGGAGTGGCTCAGCCGCCGTAGACGTGGGGTGCCAGGGTGCCGACGAAGGGCAGGTTGCGGTACTTCTCGGCGTAGTCCAGTCCGTAGCCCACGACGAACTCGTTGGGGATGTCGAAGCCGACCCACTTCACGTCGATGGCGACCTTGGCCGCCTCCGGCTTGCGCAGCAGGGTGCACACGTTCAGCGAGGCGGGCTCGCGCGAGCCGAGGTTCGACAGCAGCCAGGACAGCGTCAGACCGGAGTCGATGATGTCCTCGACGATCAGGACGTGGCGCCCCTTGATGTCGGTGTCCAGGTCCTTGAGGATCCGCACCACACCCGAGGACTGGGTGCCCGCGCCGTAGGACGACACGGCCATCCAGTCCATGGTCACGGAAGAGGACAAGGCGCGTGCCAAGTCCGCCATCACCATCACCGCGCCCTTGAGGACGCCGATGATGAGCAGATCCTTGCCCGCGTATTCCGCGTCGATCTCGGCGGCCAGCCCTGCCAGCTTCGCGTTGATCTCTTCCTCGGTGATGAGGACCGACTTCAGATCGGTGCCCATGTCCTTGTCGTCCACCCGCGCCACTCTCGTTCGACAGTCCGGCAATTCGGCGGGCGGCTCAGCCCTGCCGGATGACCAGTCTGCCACCCTCCCGGCGGACCTCGACGCGCCCGGGGAGGTTGATGGCCCGCTGGCCCCGCCAGCCGGTGATCAGCCGGTCGACCTCTTCGATGTGGCGGGCGAAGAGCGAACCGGCCGGAGCGCCCGCGGCGATGGCGGCGCGGCGCAGCACCCGGCGGCGGACGGCGGTGGGCAGACCGTGCAGCCCGACGGTGTCCAGCTCGACGGTGCCGCCGCCCCCGGCGGGCACCTCGGCGGTGGTGGTCACCACATCGGCCTCGGCGCGGGCGGCCCAGGCGTCCAGGGCGTCGGCGTCGTCACGGGAGAGCTGGGCGGTGCGGGCGAGCGCCTCGACGACCCCCTTGCCGAGCGCCTTCTCCAGGACCGGCAGCGCCTCGTGACGAACCCGGGAGCGGGTGTAGGTGGGGTCCACGTTGTGCGGGTCGTCCCAGACGGGCAGCGACTGGGCCAGACATGCCTTGCGGACGGTGTGCCGGTCGAGCTGGAGGAAGGGGCGGCGGTAGCGGCCGCCCGTACCGGAGACGCGGGCCATCCCGGAGAGCGAGCGGATACCGGAGCCGCGGGCGAGGCCGAGCAGAACCGTCTCGGCCTGATCGTCGCGGGTGTGGCCGAGCAGGATGGCCGCGGCGCCGTGGCGCTCCGCGGCGGCGTCGAGGGCGGCGTAGCGGGCGTCGCGGGCGGCGGCCTCGGGGCCTCCGTCCCGGCCGACGGCGACCGCGATGGACTCGACCGGTGCGAGGCCGAGCTCGCGCATCCGGTCGGCGACCTCGGCCGCGCGGATCTCGGAGCCGGGCTGGAGGGCGTGGTCGACGGTGATGCCGCCGGCCCGCAGCCCCAGCCGGGGGGCCTCGAAGGCCAGCGCGGAGGCGAGCGCCATGGAGTCGGCGCCGCCGGAGCAGGCGGCGAGCACAAGCGGCCCGTCGCCGGGCGCCCGCCGGGTGCGCGGGGCGGCGGTCGGGCGGGAGGAGGGCGGAGTCGGGGCCGAGGAGGCGACGAGGACGTCGTGGAGGACGCGGCGCACCGCCAGGCGTATCGCGGCGACCGCTGGATGGGGACCCATGTCCGTTTCCCATCTGTCATGTGAGGGGGTGCCTCGGGGGGGCGTATACGAGATGTCGTCACGCAGAGTATGTCGATGGTGACAGAAGCGAGCTGTTCCCCGAGCATCGCACGCCTACCCGTGGCTCACGGTCCCTCGGACGAGTGATTAAGGGGGGCATTCCGCCGCCACCCAGCGTGCCGGTCCTACGACTCCGCCCTACGGTGCACCCGCGCGACCCAATCCGCCGGTTTGTTGATCTCCGACTTGGTGGGGAGCGTATTCGGGGACGTCCAGACCCGGTTGAAACCGTCCATGCCGACCTGGTCCACCACGGCCCGTACGAACCGCTCACCGTCACGGTACTGGCGCAGCTTGGCGTCGAGCCCCAGCAGTTTGCGCAGCGCCTGGTCCAGCCGTCCGGCGCCGCTGGCACGCCGCTTCTGGAACTTCTCGCGGATCTCCGCCACGGAGGGCACCACCGCCGGGCCCACCCCGTCCATCACGTAGTCGGCGTGGCCCTCCAGCAGCGACATCACGGCGGTCAGCCGGGCCAGGATCTCCCGCTGGGCCGGGGTCTGGACGAGCTCGATGATGCTGGCCGTGCCCCCGTCCGCCGCGGCCTCCCGTTCGCTCTTGCCGCCGACGAGCGACTGGGCCGCCTCGCGCAGCCGCTCCAGCAGGGTGGCCGGGTCCACATCGGTCTCGCCCAGGAACGCCTGGATCTCGGACCCGATGTGGTCGCGCAGCCAGGGCACGGCGGTGAACTGGGTGCGGTGGGTCTCCTCGTGCAGCGCGACCCACAGCCGGAAGTCATGCGGGTGGACATCGAGCTCGCGCTCCACATGGACGATGTTGGGGGCCACCAGCAGCAGCCGCCCGCCGCCGGTGCTCCCGGGCAGCTCACGGCTGGTGGGCGCGAAGGTCTCGTACTGGCCGAGCACCCGGGAGGCGAGGAAGGACAGCAGCATCCCCAGCTCCACGCCGGTCACCTTGCCGCCGACCGTGCCCAGTACGGCTCCGCCGGGCAGCCCGCCCCGCCGGTCCTGCATCTTGCCGAGCAGCGGTTTGAGGATCTGCCGGAAACCCGCCACGTTGGCCTTGATCCAGCCCGCCCGGTCCACCACCAGCACCGGGGTGTCCGAGTCCGGGCCGCCGGGCACGGCCATTCGGGTGAACGCCCGTACGTGCTCCTCCGACGACTTGGCGTGCCGCCGCAGCTCGGCGACGACGGCCCGCGCCTCGTCCCGGCTCACCTCCGGCCCCGGGCGGACCAGCCGGGTCGCCGTCGCGACCGCGAGGTTCCAGTCGACCATCTCCACACCACCGATGCTCGTCATGGCTTCACGGTACGTGGCCCGGGTCGTATCCGGGAGGAGACGGCGGCCCGCACACGCGGTCGCCGGGTCCGCCGCCACCTCGGTCAGCGGCAGCCGCAGTTGGCCAGGGCCGACGCCATCCGGTCCAGGGCGCGCTGGGCGCCGTCGGGGTCGGTGGTGCCGTTGGTGATGAAGGTGAAGACCAGCAGCCGTCCGTCCGCGTCGACCACGGTGCCCGCGAGGGTGTTGATCCCGGTGAGGGTGCCGGTCTTGGCGCGGACCACCCCCCGGCCGACCGAGTCCTCGGCGTAGCGGGTGCGCAGGGTGCCGTTGAAACCGGCCACCGGCAGTCCGGTGAGGACCGGCCGCAGTGCGGTGTGGTCGCGGTCGGCGGAGCGCACCAGGGTCCGGGCGAGCAGGGCCGCGGAGACCCGGTCCTCACGGTCAAGACCGCTGCCGTCGGCGATATGGACACCGCCCATCGGCAGGTCCAGCTTCCGCAGCCGGTCGGTCACCGCCGTGGCCGCGCCCTTGAAGCTGGCGGGCTGCCCGGAGGCGATGGCGGTCTGCCGCGCGAGGGCCTCGCCGAGGTCGTTGTCGCTGTTGGTCAGCATCCGCTCGACGAGCGCGGACAGCGGCTGGGAGCGTACGGCCGCCACCGCCTCGGGGGTCTTCCCGGCCTCCTGGGCACGCGGTTCGCCCTTCACCTCGATCCCGCGGTCGCGCAGCAGCGACGCGAAGGAGTCGGCCGCGTCGGCGGCCGGGTCCTCGGCGCGCGGGGCCGGGCCGTGGTCGCTCTTGTCCTGCCGCCCCTCGTCGGCCATGAGCGGGGTCACCGGCGAGATGTTCTCGTTCACGCCGATCGGGTGCAGACCGGGGCCCGAGTAGAGCGAGGTGTCGTAGCCGAGCCGGACCGTCCGGGTGTCGCGCTTCTTCAGCGCGCGGGCGGTGTCGTCGGCCAGCCGCCGCAGTGAGGCGGGCTGGTCGGGTCCCTTCACGGCGCGGGCGGTGAGCGTCGGGTCACCGCCGCCGACGAGCACGATGCCGTCCTTCCCGGCCTCGACGACGGTGGTCTTGATCCGGTAGTCGGGGCCGAGGGCGGAGAGCGCGGCGGCGCCGGTGGCCACCTTGATGATGGAGGCGGGCACCGCGGCGCTGTCGGCCTTCGCCCCGTACACCTGGCGTCCGGTGGCCACGTCCATGACGGACACCGAGCGCAGATCGCCCAGGGCCGGGTCGTCCAGCAGCGGTTCGAGGGTGTCGGCGAGTCCGGCGCCGGTGGGCGGCGGCACCGCGTCCTCACCGCTGTCCGGCGTCGGTTCGGCTGTGGGGGCGCCGAGGGCGGCCAGCACCGCGGAGGCGCTGGGCGCGGGCTCGGCCCCGCCGTGACGGTCGCCACCCGTCGCCGGTCCCCCGGCGGCGCGGGCACGTTCGGCCGTACGCTGACCGGAGTCCCACGGCCCGGCCACCAGCACCGCGCCGATCGCGACCGCGAGGCCCACCGCCGCGGAGACCGCCGTCACCCGTACGGTGTGCCGCTGTTCGCATGTGGCCTGCCGCCACTGGTTCCGCACTCGGCTCCGCCCGCGGCTCAGCCACTCCCTGACCTGCCACGATCTGGCTACAGGCACGACCAACCAGCCCCTTTCGCCACCACACACCTGCGTGGGGGACACTTAATCACCAGACGTATGTGTTGATCATGGAGGAGCCACCCGTGGAGTTCGACGTCACCATCGAGATCCCGAAGGGTTCGCGGAACAAGTACGAGGTGGACCACGAGACGGGCCGCATCCGTCTCGACCGTCGACTCTTCACTTCGACCAGCTACCCCGCGGACTACGGCTTCGTCGAGAACACCCTCGGCGAGGACGGTGACCCGCTGGACGCCCTGGTCATTCTCGACGAGCCGACGTTCCCCGGCTGCCTGATCAAGTGCCGTGCCATCGGCATGTTCAGGATGACCGACGAGGCGGGCGGCGACGACAAGCTGCTCTGTGTGCCGGCCTCCGATCCGCGGGTGGAGCACCTGCGTGACATTCACCACGTTTCGGAGTTCGACCGCCTGGAGATCCAGCACTTCTTCGAGGTCTACAAGGACCTGGAGCCCGGCAAGTCGGTCGAGGGGGCCAACTGGGTGGGCCGCGCCGAGGCCGAGGCCGAGGTCGAGGCGTCCATCAAGCGACTCGAGGCGTCCGGCGGCCACTGAGCCGGAACATGAGCGGACGGGCCGGAGCACATCCGGCCCGTCCGTTTTCTTTGCGCCAGTCTTCCGCTGTGCCCCGGGGATTCCCGGGTTCTTCGGCCGGGGCGGGAGGGCTCAGAAGCCGCGGGTGCGCTTGGCCGCGCGGCGGCCGGAGGGATCGATCTCGGCGCCCGGCATCGTGAGGAAGAGCCGTGCGGCCTCGTTCCCCAGATTCACCCCTATGGCAATCGCCAGGGCCAGTGCCGCCGCTTGGGTGAGATGGGAGACCCCGCGGTCCAGATTGCCCTGTGCCAGGGCCAGCAGCCCGAAGTAGGTCGCGCTACCGGGCAGCAGCGGGCCGATCGCCGCCGTGACGTACGGCAGCGCGGAGGCGAAGCGGTAGCGGGACAGCAGCTGGCCGAAGAGGCCGACCAGTCCGGCGGCCACCGTCGTGGCGGCGACCGCGGGGACGTCGGCGGTGTCGGCGAGCGCCCCGTAGACCACCCAGGCCACCCCGCCGTTGAGCGTGGCGAACAGCACGGTGTGACGTTCCTGCTGGAGCAGGATCGAGAACGTCAGCGCCAGCAGCATCGCCGCCAGTATCTGGAGGGGCGGCCGCTCCACATGGCGCAGCGCCGCCTCGGGGTTGAGCTTGGCGCCCAGCTGGAGGCCGCCGTACAGCACCGTGAGCACCCCGCAGACGATGCCGACGATCAGATAGCCGACTTCCAGGAGCCGGGCGGCTGCGGTGATGTAATAGCCGGTCAGCCCGTCCTGGACACCCGCCACCAGGGCCCTTCCCGGGATCAGCGCGAAGAGTCCACCGGTGATCACCGCGGAGGCCTGGAGCCCGGAGCCCATGAGGCTGAGCGCGATGCCCATCGCGGCGGGCGGCATCGCCGCCGCCACGAACTGGTAGAACTCCGGCAGCCCGCGCCCGGAGGCCAGCCACGCCAGCCGGTCGCCGAGCATCGCGCCGACGGCCGCGGCGAAGAACACCGGCCACTCACCGCCGACGAGCATGCTCGCCGCTCCGGCCAGCCCGCCACCGGCCACGGTGAGCGCCCAGCCGGGGTACGGGTGGCGGTTACGGCGTATCTCGGCCAGCCGCCGGTACGCCTCCTCCAGGGTGAAGTCCTCCTGCGAGGTGATGTCGTCGACCAGCCGGAAGACCGCGGAGAGCCGGGTGTAGTCGGTGCCCCGGCGGCGCACGGTGCGGCTGGCGGTTATCGGGTCGTCCACCAGCGAGGGCTGGTAGCTGACCGACAGCAGGGTGAAGGTGACCGTCGGCTCACAGCGGTCCAGCCCGTAGGCGTGGGCCACGCCGAACATGGCCGCCTCCACGTCCTCGGCCCCCTCACCGCCCGCGAGCAGCAGCTCGCCGATACGGAGGGTGAGGTCGAGCACACGGGGTACGGCGGGCCCGGTCTCGTCCTCGTGGCGCTCGACGCGCTCGGGGACCGGGCGCTCGCTGATCGGCATCCGCAGCATCGTGCGCATGCGGTCCTGCCAGGGCACGTCCTTGGTCAGCCGGACGACGGGTATCCCGCCGGGCGGGGTGAAGGCGGGGAAGCCGCCCGTGGTCGAGTTGCCGTTCTGCGAGGGCTTGACCCCGCCGGGCGGGGCGAAGGCGGAGCCCTCCGGCTCGGCGGCGGGCTCGGCGGCGAACCCCTGGGGGACGGCGAACTCCGACGTCGGATGCTCGTCCTCGGGGGCCGGCGGCATCGGCATGCCCAGGGGCGGTGTGAAGGCGCTGTGCGCCTCGTCGGACTGCGGCTTGCCATTGCCCGCCGCGTCCGTCTCCGCGGTCCCGCCGCGCTGTACCTGCTGTCGGTCCGACCTCACGTCTCCTCGCTTCTCGCCTGCCTCCCCGTGCTTTCCCGGGCGGCTCCGCGCATATGCGACGGCGGCCACCGCTGCCCATTGTGCGGGGCGGTGACCGCCTTACGGGAGTGGGGGCGGTGCTGGGGCCGATGTGAAGCGGGGGGAAGAGAAGCGAAAAGGGGTGAACGGGGTGTGACCGGCGCGCCCGGGGGCCCTGGGGCCACGGGGTCAGCGCTTGGCGTGGCGTCCGCGCGGGGCCTGCGGGGGAGCTCCGGCGCCCGGCCGCCCGCCCGCCTCGTCGGACGCGCCCCGCTCGGCGGATCCGGCGGCCGCGCTCTTCTTGGCCTTGCTACGGGCCCGCAGGAACTCGATCGCGATCGGGATCACCGACAGCAGCACGATGCCGATCAGGATCAGCTCGATATGCGCATGGACGAAGTCGACCTTGCCGAGCGCCGCGCCGAGCAGGGTGACACCGGTGCCCCACAGCACCCCGCCGATGATGTTGAAGATGATGAAGGAGCGGTAGTTCATCCGGCTCACGCCCGCGATGATCGGCGTGAACGTCCGCACGATGGGCACGAAGCGTGCCAGCACCAGCGACTTCGGCCCGTACTTCTCGAAGAACTCGTGGGCCTTCTCCACGTTCTCCTGTTTGAAGAGCTTGGAGTCGGGGCGGCGGAACAACGCCGGGCCCACCTTGCGGCCGAAGAGATAGCCGACCTGGTCACCGACGATCGCGGCGACGGCGACGGCCGTGCACACCAGCCACAGATCCTGCTTGATCACATCGGTGGTGACCAGCAGTCCGGTCGTGAACAGCAAGGAGTCGCCCGGCAGGAAGAAGCCGATGAGCAGGCCGGACTCCGCGAAGACGATGGTGAGGACACCGAGCAGACCGAAGGTCTCGATCAGATAGTCCGGGTCCAGCCACTGGGGGCCGAGCGCGAGAGTGGTCACGGGTGACAGGCTCCTGGGTCGAGGGGTGCAGGCTCGTGCGAGGCCCGGCCGCAGGTCGGGGCGGACTGGATGCGGTGTTCTTCGCAGCGGTGCTTCTTCGCGGTGTGCCGCCCAAAGCTATCAACGCCGGGTGCGTGCCCCTGGTTCCCACCGGGCCCGGGACGGGCGCCCGGTGCGCGCCTCGGCCGGATGAGGCGCATGTCCGTATGGCGAACCCGGATGAGGCTGGATTTCGGCCACTGGCATCCTGCTGACTGTGCTCGGGATAACGGATCTTTCGACGTATCTGGCGGGACTGGCGCTGATCATCCTTCTGCCAGGGCCGAATTCGCTCTATGTGGTGTCGGTCGCGGCCCGCCGCGGCCCCCGGGTCGCCTATCGGGCGGCGGCGGGTGTGGTGTGCGGGGACGCGGTGCTGATGACGCTGTCGGCGGGTGGGGTGGCCTCGCTGCTGCATACCAGCCCGCTGGTGTTCGACGTGGTGAAGTTCGCCGGGGCGGGCTATCTGACCTGGATGGCGGTGGGCATGCTGCGCGGGGCGCGGGCGCTGTGGCGGCGCGGTCCGGGGGCCGTTCGGGCGGCGGGCGAAGACGCGGACGGGGTGGCCGGTGCGAGCGGCGCGGCGGCCGGGGGGAAGGCGGAGCGGCCGTACCGCCGGGCGCTGGTCATCAGTCTGCTGAACCCCAAGGCGATCCTCTTCTTCATCTCCTTCTTCGTGCAGTTCGTGGATCCCGACTACGCCCATCCGGCGCTGTCCTTCGTGGCGCTGGGCGCCTGGGCGCAGCTGTTCAGCGTCACCTATCTCTCGGTGCTGATCTTCGGCGGAACGTACCTCGCGGCCACGTTCCGGCGGCGGAAGCGGCTGACGGCCGGTCTGTCGGCGGGCGCGGGCGCGGCGTTCCTGGGCTTCGCGGCGAAGCTGTCGCTGAGCAGCGCGGGGTAGCGGCACCGCGGGAGTGGCGGGGGCAGCGGCACCGGAGTGGCGCGGGGTAGCGGCGCGGGATCGAGCCTTGCGCCCGATATGCCCGTATTTTCGGGAAGATGGCACTGCATCGAGGCCCCAACGTCAGGCACGGCGGAGAAGAGCGCCACGCCTTCTCCGTCAACCCCTTCTACGGCGAGGCCGACCCGGTCAGCGGCATGGCCGCCGAACCCCCGCGCTACCGCCTCCCGGACGGGCCGATGGCGCCCTCCGCCGCGTATCAGTTCGTCCATGACGAGCTGATGCTGGACGGCAACGCCCGGCTGAACCTCGCCACCTTCGTCACCACGTGGATGGAGCCGCAGGCGGGCAAGCTGATGTCCGACTGCCGCGACAAGAACATGATCGACAAGGACGAGTACCCGCGCACCGCC
Source organism: Streptomyces sp. NPDC048636 (assembly GCF_040650655.1). Lineage (NCBI taxonomy): Bacteria > Bacillati > Actinomycetota > Actinomycetes > Kitasatosporales > Streptomycetaceae > Streptomyces > Streptomyces sp. NPDC048636. Next base: position 477,555 of record NZ_JBEZHR010000003.1, read on the forward strand.
GAACTGGAACGGCGCTGTGTGGCGATGCTCGCCCACCTCTGGCACGCCCCCGAGCCGGACGCGGTCATGGGCTGCTCCACCACCGGTTCCAGCGAGGCGTGCATGCTCGCCGGGCTGGCCCTCAAACGGCGCTGGGCGAAGCGGAATCCGGTGCGTTATCCGGCCACCGCCAAGCCCAATCTGGTCATGGGCGGCAACGTCCAGGTGTGCTGGGACAAGTTCTGCAACTTCTGGGAGGTCGAGGCCCGGCAGGTGCCCATGGAGGGCGACCGGTTCCACCTCGACCCCCAGGCCGCCGCCGACCTCTGCGACGAGAACACCATCGGCGTCGTCACCGTGCTCGGCTCGACCTTCGACGGCTCCTACGAGCCGGTGGCCGAGGTGTGCGGGGCGCTGGACGACCTCCAGGAGCGCACCGGGCTGGATGTACCGGTCCATGTGGACGCGGCCTCCGGCGGGATGGTGGCGCCGTTCCTCGACACCGACCTGGTGTGGGACTTCCGGCTGCCGCGGGTCTCTTCCATCAACACCTCGGGCCATAAGTACGGCCTGGTCTACCCGGGGGTGGGCTGGGCGCTCTGGCGCACCGCCGAGGACCTGCCCGAGGAGCTGGTCTTCCGGGTCAACTACCTCGGCGGGGACATGCCCACCTTCGCGCTCAACTTCTCCCGGCCCGGGGCCCAGGTGGCCGCGCAGTACTACACCTTCCTGCGGCTGGGGCGGGACGGCTTCCGCGCGGTCCAGCAGAACTCCCGCGATGTGGCCTGCTCGCTGGCCGACCGGATCGCGGCGCTCGGCGACTTCACCCTGCTCACCCGCGGCGATCAGCTGCCGGTGTTCGCCTTCACCACGGCGGACGGGGTGGAGAACTTCGATGTCTTCGACGTCTCACGGCGGCTGCGGGAGTGCGGCTGGCTGGTGCCCGCGTACAGCTTCCCGCCGAACCGCGAAGACCTGTCGGTGGTACGGGTGGTGTGCCGCAACGGCTTCTCGATGGACCTCTCCGACCTGTTCATGGGCGATCTGCGCAGTGTGATGCCGGAGCTGCGGGCGCAGCCGAAACCGATGGGGCGGCCGAAGGCCGAGGCCACCGCCTTCCACCACTGAGCACTCCACGGGCCGCCTTCTGTCCGCGGCCGCGTCATGGCCGGTCGCGCGGTTCTCAGCCCGGCTGGGACGCGGTGTCGAGCAGCAGCTCGGCCCTGCGGCGCACCGCCTCCAGGGCCCCGGGTCTGCGGCCGGGCACCCGGCCGCGCAGCCCGATCAGCAGCGGGGCGAGGGCGCTGGCCCGCCCCCGGTCCCGGATGAACTGCCACTGGTGGTGCGCCCGGTCCACGGCCCCCTCCACCTCGGGGTGGCCGGCCGGTTCCCCGTTGCCCAGCCGGGCGTCCGCCACCGCGAGCCACAGCTCACAGGCGCGGGCCGGATCGTCGGCGAGCCGGGCGAGATCGGCCCGTACCTCCAGCCAGTGAATGGCCCCGGCGGAGCGGGGACCGGCCCCGCGCAGCGCCTCCTGCTCCCAGGCCGCCGCCATGGAGGCGGCCTCGCTGTGCCGTCCGGAGTGGGCGGCCTCGAAGATGGCGGCGTGCGGATCCGGCACCGGGGCGGTGACGGGAGCGGGCGGCGCCCCGCGCGGTACGGCGGCCTGGGGCACGGCGTCGCGGACGGAGACGGCCGGTATCCCCTCCGCCGGGCGCGGAGACGTTTCCCCTGAGCCGTCCAGCAGCGATGCGGGCCCTCCGCCGAGCCCCGCCTCTGCCACCGCCCGCTCGTGCAGCAGGGCGTACGGCCGTGGGGCGGCGGAACCCCCGGCGGTACCGCCCGCCGCGTCGCGCAGCACCTCGGCCAGCGCCCGGCTGTAGACCGGCGCCGCGAGCTGCCGCTTGGGCGGGGCCGGGGCCACCACCCCGTACAGCGTCAGCCCGGACCCGAGCCCGCCGGTGCCCGCCGCGGGCCCGGACAGCCCCGGCCAGGCCGTCTCGTCGGCCACCAGATCGGCCAGCACCGTGGTGCTGCCGGGCGGCCGCCGGGCGAGCTCGGCCGCCAGCCAGTGCCACGGCAGCGCCGTGTACCGCGCCGTCCGTGAGGTGGTGCGGGCCAGCGCCAGATGCGGTAAACGCTGCTTGGCGTCCAGGGTGAGCTGGCCCGCGAGGTAGATCAGCACCGGGCCCGGATGGGCGGCCGCGGTCCGCAGATGGGTCAGCACCGTCTGCGGGTCGGCGGGGTCGACGAGTTGGACGACGCTGGCACCGCCGGGCGTGCCCAGCAGCGCGGCCGGAGGCACCGCCGCGAGCTGTGGCAGCGCGGCGGCCGCGTCCATCAGCCGCTGTTTGCCCGCCGGTCCGGCCGCGATCAGCAGGGCGTATCCCGGCCCTCCGGCCCGCTCCGCCCCCATGCCCACGCTGTCGTTCCCCATACCCGCACCGTATCCGCAACCGCCCCACCGCCGGTGACGATGTGACGGAGGTGGTATCCGGGCCCGGTGCGGTGCCTCAGCCGCCGAGCCGCCGGTAACGGCCCACGGCGAGCGGGAAGAAGACCGCCGACAGCAGCAGCGGCCAGCAGACGGCGAGGAGTTGGGCGTGTTCCGCGGCCCAGGAGCCGCCCCCGGCGACCGGGGTCCCGAACAGCTCGCGGACCGCGGCGGCCGTGGCCGACATCGGGTTCCACTCCGCGACCGCGCCCAGCCACGCGGGCATGTTCTCCGGCGCGGCGAACACGTTGGAGAGGAAGCCGACCGGCCAGACCAGGATCTGCACGGCCTGGACGAGTTCGGGGCGGCCGGCCACCATGCCCAGGTGGATGCCGATCCACAGCATCGCGAACCGCAGCCAGAGCAGCAGCCCCACCGCGTACAGCGCGTCCCCAAGGCCGTCGTGCCAGCGCCAGCCCATCGCGAGGGCGACGGCGATGAGCACGCACAGGCTCATCGCGGACTGGAGCATATCCAGGACGCTGCGCCCGACCAGCACCGCTGAGGGCGCGATGGGCATGGAGCGGAAGCGGTCGATGACGCCCTTGTTGAGGTCCGTGGTGACGGCGAGCATCGTGCCCTCCAGACCGAAGGCCATGGTGAGCGCGAGCATCCCGGGCACCAGGTACTCCTTGTAGTCGCCGCCTCCCGGCACGGTCATCCCGCCGCCCAGGAAGTACGCGAACATCAGCAGCATCATCACCGGGAAGACCAGGTTGACCACCACCTGGCCGGGCCGGCGCGCCCAGTGGGCGAGACCGCGCCGGGTCATGGTCCAGGAGTCGGCGAGAGCCCGGAACAGGGTGGCCGAGGGCCTGATGACGGTGTCCGTCGCGAGGGTCATACGCCCGCCCCTTCCTTGGTGGTGACCTCCGTGGCACGGTCCGTGGCGCCGTCGGCGGTGGACTTCCCGGTGAGATGGAGGAAGACCTCGTCGAGGGTGGGGCGGCGCAACACGATGTCCTCCGCCTCGATCCCGGCCGCGTCCAGGGCCCGTACGGTCTCGGTGAGCGCGGCGACCCGGTCCTCGACCCGGGCGCCGAGCCGCCGCCGGTCGGCGTCGGTCTCGACCTCGTCCGAGCCGGTGGCCCGGCCCACGACCGGTACGGCGGCGTCGAGTTGGGAGCCGTCGCGCAGGACGACCTCGATACGGTCCCCGCCGATCCGGGCCTTGAGCTGGTCGGCGGTGCCCTCCGCGATGGACCGGCCGTGGTCCACCACGCGGATGCGGTCGGCGAGTTGGTCGGCCTCCTCCAGGTACTGGGTGGTGAGCAGCACCGTGGTGCCGCCGCCGACCAGGGAGCGGACCGCGTTCCACACCTCGGTGCGGCCGCGCGGGTCGAGACCGGTGGTCGGCTCGTCCAGGAAGAGGACCTGGGGCCGCATGATGAGGCTCGCGGCCAGGTCCAGCCGCCGCCGCATCCCCCCGCTGTACTGTCCGACGGCCTTGTGGCCGGTGTCGGTGAGACCGAACCGCTCCAGCAGCTCCGCCGCGCGGGCGCCCGCCCGGCGGGCTCCGAGGTGGTAGAGACGGCCGAACATCTCCAGGTTCTGCCGTCCGCTCAACTCCTCGTCGACCGCGGCATGCTGGCCGAGCAGCCCGATGCGGTAGCGGACCTGGTCGGCTTGGCGCCGCACGTCATATCCGGCGACCTCGGCGCGGCCGCCGTCCGGCCGCAGCAGGGTGGCCAGAATCCGTACGCAGGTGGTCTTGCCCGCGCCGTTGGGACCGAGCACGGCGTGCACGGTGCCCTTCGGAACGGTGAGGTCGAGTCCGGCGAGGGCCGGTGTGCCGCCGTAGGTCTTCCGCAGTCCTTCGACCACGATCGCGGGATCGCTGTCGGCCAAGGTCTTCCCCTCTCGGTTCGCTGTCGATACCCGATGGATTAGTCAAACTTGACTACATGGCTCGGGAAGGTACTCCCCGATCTGGGGCTAGTCAAACTTGATTAATGACGGGATCTAGCCGTCGGTGCGCTCATCCGACGGCTGCGCCGCCTCCGTCAGCACGTCCACCGAGCGCTTCCCCTCGCCCGCCATCACATACGCCCCGCCTTCGAGGCGCTCGATCAGTCCGCGGGTCCACTCGGCCCCGCTATCGGCGGAGTGCAGCCAGAATTTCATGATCTCGCCGATATGTCCCCACTCCTCGGGACCGCCCTCGGCGGGCATCCAGTGCCGGGTCACCTCGTCCCGCCACCCCTCGAGCGTCGCCACCCGCTGATTGAGCAGATCGATGGCCTCGGCCCGGGTGAGATCCACGATGAACCCCACCCCGGCCGTCAGCTCGTCCATTTTCTGGCCGTGCTCCAGCAGGGACTTCCGCAGCAGCCGGAAGTACTCCGCCTCCCCCTCCGCGGTCAGCTCGTACTCGGTGCGCGGCGGGCCGCCCGCGGTGCTGGGCGCGATGTCATGGGCGTGCATCAGCCCTTGTTTCGCCATCTGTTTGAGGGCGTGGTAGATCGATCCGGGCTTGGCGTTGGACCACTCGTGCGCGCCCCAGAACTCCAGGTCGTTGCGGACCTGGTAACCGTGCGCCCGCCCGTGCTGGCGCACCGCTCCCAGCACCAGCAGCCGGATCGCTGACATCGCCCGATCTCTCCATCCTGCCGTTGGCCCCCGCCGCCCTCCCGCTGGCGTCCAGGCTAGACGCGACGGACCGGGGGAACGGACCCGGGCGCCGCGGATCAGGAGGTGGCGGAGGGGTCGCCCGTCTCGTCGATGAGGACGAAGGCGGTCTTGCCGTCCAGGGTCTCCCGGATGATGTCCGCGTGACCGGCGTGCCGGGCGATCTCCTGGATCAGGGTCAGCAGCAGGAAGCGCATCGACCGCACGCTGCCCTCGGGGAACCACGGGGCCCGGGGCAGCGGGAAGGTGCCGTTCAGATCCGGCAGTGAGCGGATGAACTTCTCGGTGCGCACCGCCACGTCGTCCCAGAAGGCGAGCAGCCCCCCGACACTCTGGCCCTCCTCCAGTACGAAGCTGAGGTGCCAGTTCTCGTGGTTGCGCACGATGGTGTGCGGTACGCCCATGGCGTCCTCGACCCAGCCCTGCTCGACCTCGGCGACATGCTTGAGCAGCCCCGCGAGCGACAGTTCGCTCGCGGAGGGCCGCTCGTTCGCCTGCTCGGCGGTCAGACCGTGCAGGGTCCGGCGGACGGCGCCGCGCTGTGCCTCCAGGAAGCCCAGCAGGGCGCCGGCCTCGTCACCGTGGGCTTCCTGACTCACGAGAGTGGGCATGGGGTCCGCCTTCCGTCGGTATCACCGACCGGGGTGTTCCGGTCCGTTGATGTCTCCGACAGTAGAAAGCGATGCGGTCAGCTTCTGTCCTCGATCAGAAGGGGAACTGGCTCCGTCCATGCTGGATGGAGATCCACTTGGTGGTGGTGAAGTCCTCGATCATCGACTCCCCGTTGAGCCGCCCCAGACCCGAGTGCTTCTCCCCACCGAACGGCACGATCGGCTCGTCGTGCACGGTGCTGTCGTTCACATGGATCATGCCGGTGTGGATGCGCTGGGCGAACCGCACTCCGCGCTCGATATCGCCCGTATGCACCGCCCCGCTCAGCCCGTAGTCGGTGTCATTGGCGATCCGGACGGCCTCCTCGTCACCGTCGAACGGGATCAGCACCACCACCGGGCCGAAGATCTCCTGCCGGAGGATGGCCGAGCCCTCCGGCACCCCGCCCAGCACGCTCGGCTCCATCAGCGTCCCCTCGGTTTGCCCCCGCACCAGCGCGGTGGCGCCCTCGGCTATCGACTGGTCGACCAGGGAGTTGATGGCCTCGGCCTGGCCCTCGTTGATCAGCGGGCCGATATGGGTGGTCGGATCGCCGGGGTCGCCCACCTTCAGCGACCTCACCTTCGCCACGAACTTCTCGGTGAACTCCCGCTCCACCGCCCGGTCCACCAGCACCCGGTTGGCCGCCATACAGACCTGCCCCTGGTGGACGAAGCGGCTGAACACCGCCGCGTCCACCGCGTAGTCGAGGTCCGCGTCGTCCAGTACGACCAGCGCGCTGTTGCCGCCCAGCTCCAGGATCGACCGCTTGAAGCGGGAGGCGGCCACGGTGGCCACATGGCGGCCGACCTTGTCCGAGCCGGTGAAGGAGATGACCTTGGGCACCGGGTGCTCGATCAGCGCGTCACCGATCTCCGCGATATCCGTGACCACCACATTGAGCAGTCCGGCGGGCAGCCCGGCCTCCTCGAAGACCTTGGCCACCAGACCGCCCCCGCAGATCGGGGTGTTCTGATGCGGTTTGAGGACCACCGCATTGCCCAGGGCCAGCGCCGGGGCCACCGACTTCAGCGAGAGCAGGAAGGGGAAGTTGAACGGGCTGATGACGCCCACCACCCCGACCGGCAGCCGGTAGAGGCGGTTCTCCTTGCCGTCGGCCGGGGACGGGATGATCCGGCCCTCGGGACGCAGTGCCAGCTGGACCGCCTCCCGCAGGAACTCCTTGGCCAGATGGAGTTCGAAGCCCGCCTTCACATGGGTGCCACCGCACTCCGCGATGATCGTCTCGGTGAGCTCCTTCTCGCGGTCCTCGATGATCCGCAGCGCGCGCTCGAAGACCCGCCGCCGGACATAGGGGTTGGTGCCGCCCCACTCCGGCTGCGCCCGCTCGGCCGCGCGGTAGGCGAGGTCGATCTCCTCGACGGTGGCCACGGTGATGGACGCCAGCTTCTCCCCGCTGTAGGGGTTGAAATCGACGATGTCCCAGGAGCCGTTGCCGCCGCGCCACTCACCGTCGATGTACTGAAAGGCCAACTCGGAGAAGTAGGACATGCCATCCCTATCTGGAGGACGCGGCTGCCCTTCACCGACACCCGCGCACGCGTGGGGGATTCCTGATGGGATGTCATCCTACTGATGCGTCAGGCTTCGTGAAGGAGGTCTCCGAGCAGTTCCCGGCTCTCCGCCGCCGACAGACTGTCCTCGCCCAGCCGCCCCAACACCCGCTCGTACTGTGCCACTTCATCGCGCTTGTCCAGGTAGAGCGCGCTGGTGAGCTGTTCCAGATAGACCACGTCGGGCAGGTCGGACTCCGGGAAGCGCAGCAGGGTGAACGCCCCGCTCTCCGCCGCGTGGCCGCCGAAGGAGAACGGCATCACCTGCAAGGTCACATTGGGCTGCTCGGAGACGGCGATCAGATGGCGCAGCTGGGCGCGCATCACCTCGCGTCCGCCGTAAGGACGGCGCAGCGCCGCCTCGTCCAGCACCGCGTGGAAGGCCGGGGCGCGCTCGGACACCAGCAGCTTCTGCCGCTCCAGCCGCAGCGCCACCCGGCGGTCCACCTCGGCGGTGGACGCCTGGGGCTGGCCCCGGGTCACCACGGCGTGGGCGTAGCCCTCGGTCTGGAGCAGCCCGTGGATGAACTGGAGCTCATAGCAGGCGATATGAGAGGCGGCACCCTCCAGACCGACATAGGTCTGGAACCAGCCGGGCAGCACATCGCCGTAACTGTGCCACCACCCGGTGAGATTGGCCTCGCGGGCGAGCCCGAGCAGGGCACCGCGCTCCGCCTCGTCCGTGACGCCGTAGAGCGTCAGCAGATCCTCGATGTCGCGCGCCTTGAAGCTCACCCGGCCCAACTCCATGCGACTGATCTTGGATTCGGAGGCGCGGATCGAATAGCCCGCCGCCTCCCGTGTGATGCCACGGGACTCGCGCAGCCGCCTGAGCTGAGAGCCCAGGAGGATACGGCGCACCACCGATCCACTCGACTCGCTTGCGGTCATCTGCGTGACCCTCCCTGTACGGAACTCACCCTTCCGAGGCGACCCCGCGGTCCCTGGGGCTGAAGTCTGCCACTTCCCAGGTTCCACGCTGTACACATGCCGTCACTCAGCAGGGCCATGTACGCATCATTCCGCAGGAAGAAACGCGTGTAAATGTGCTCACTACCCCTCAAAAAAGCTCCGTGCACGTGCATCTGCCCTTGCATCTGCTCTGCGCATTCGGAACCATAGGGTTAGCGCACGTGCAAGCTCGTACGAGATCTGGCCAGGAGTCGTCAGGGCCACGGATGCAGTGCAGGAGTGCTCGCATGGGGAGCGAAGGTTCGACCCTGCTGGAGCCCTTGTGGCGAGGGCTCCCTCCGATCGACCCCTCCTCCGTCTCCGGAACCGTCTCCTGCCCCCTGCCCTCCCGCTTCGAAGCGGTCCGCGGCGCCCGGCAGTTCACCGGCACCACCCTGCGGCAGTGGGGTCTGCCCGAGCTGTTCGACGAAGTCGCCCTGGTCGTCTCCGAGCTGGTGACCAACGCCCTGCGGCACGGCCTGCCGAGTGGAGTACCCAGCGGCTCCGGCGGGAGCCGGGGCGAGGCCGAGACCGATCCGCGGGTACGGCTCCATCTGATGCACTGCTCCTCCCGGCTGGTGTGCGCGGTGCGCGACCTCAGCGAGAACGGGCCGGTGGCGGGTGAGCCGGACTGGGCCGAGGAATCCGGTCGCGGGCTCCATCTGGTGGAGTCCTTCACCGACGGCTGGGGCTGGCATCCGCTCGCCGGGACGCTGCGCGGGAAGGTCGTCTGGGCGCTGTTCCAGCTGCCCCGCCCCTGACGCGCGACCGGGGCCGTCAGCGCGACCGGGGCCGTCAGCGGTGGCGCGGCCCTCAGTGGTGCGCGGACTCCGGTGGTGCCGTGGTGATGCCCAGGGAGTGCAGCTGGAAGTACCGCGTCACATCGTGCATCGTGACGATCCCCTCCAGATGACCGTGGTCCACCACCAGCACCGGCATCCCGCCGCCCGGCCGGGTCCGCTCCAGCACCTCGGTCAGCAGCTCGTCCGATGTGGCCACCGTGCACCGTGACAGCGGTACGGCCACCTCGCGCACCCGCCGGGTCTCCCGCTCCCCGGCCGGCACATTCGCCAGGGCACGCAACGGCACCAGCCCGCTGGGCCGCCCGTCGAAGTCGAGCAGTGGCAGCACGGAATGGCGGGAATGCGCCGCCACCTCGTCGATGAACCGCCCCACGGTCAGCCAGTCGGCCCCGGAGACCACCGGCGCGGACATCGCGTCGCCCGTCCGCACCCCGCGCAGCGCCGTGGCGTACCCGGCCCGCTGCCGCTCCGCGTTGGCGATGATGACCATGAACAGCCCGATCAGCGCGAGCCACAGCCCGCCGCCGTTCCCGCGCAGGAAGGAGATCCAGCCGAGGGCGATCAGCAGGATCCCGAAGATCTGACCGCTGCGCCCCGCCGCCCGGTCGGCGCGCTCCCGGTCACCGGTGCGCCACCACAGCACCGCCTGCACCACCCGGCCGCCGTCCAGCGGGGCCGCGGGCAGCAGATTGAACACACCCAGCAGCAGATTGGCCCAGCCCAGCCAGACCAGCACGGCCGCGGGCACCCCCCATCCCGTCAGCGCGTTCACCCCGATCCCCGCGCCGACGGCGATCCCGCCGAGAAGCAGACTGACCAACGGGCCGCTGACGGCCACCAGCAGGGCGACCCCGGCGGTGCGCGGGCGGCCCATCTGGGTCACTCCACCCAGCGCCCACAGCGTCACATCCTCGACCGAGACGCCCTTACGGAGAGCGGCCACCGCATGGGCAGCCTCGTGCAGCAGCAGGCTGATCATCAAAAGCAGGGCGCCGACGAGGCTGGAGACGATATACACCACGGTCGTCCGGCCGGGGGTCCACGCGGGCAGCGTCTCGCGGCCGAGACCGTAGGCGAGCAGGGCGACCAGCACCGGGACGCTCCAGTGCATCCGCAGTGGCACCCCGAGGACATGTCCGACTTGGACCGAGCCCTTCATCGCCGTCGTCTCACATCAGCTGGGATCCCCCGTCGTCATTACCAGTGTCACTCAATGCCGCGGGATCGGCTCCGCGCACGCCCGGCCCGTCTCCCGCCCCGTGCCCCGGCCGTCTCCCGCTGCTCCCTGTCCCGTCCGGATGGAGCTCAGCCCAGACCGGCCGGGTCCTGTGCCAGATGGTCGAATTCGCCGTCCTTGGCACCGAGCAGCATCGCCTCGAGCTCGGCCGGGGTGTAGATGAGCGCCGGGCCGTCCGGGAAGCGGGAGTTGCGCACGGCGATGTCACCGCCGGGCAGTCTGGCGAACTCCACACATGCCCCTTGCGAATTGCTGTGCCTGCTCTTCTGCCAGACGACCCCCTGAAGGTCCGCGGCCGCCATGCCGTTGTACGGGTGGTCGCGCACAGGGCTCTCCACTGTTCATGCAGCTGACAACTGTCCGGATCATAGCCGCGTTCCTTTGCCCATGCATGAGCAAATGCATTCGCCTTTGCGCAGGTAGATGCATCTTCCGATGCACGTGCACCAGCCGTATCGGCTTGATCACCCGGCAATCGCGTCTCCTGCCCCGGAGAGAACAGAACAGTCGTCATCTCTTCTGCGCGGCCCTCCGGACATCGATCAAGACGCCGACGACGTCGCCCGGGTTGACCGCCCCCGCCGAAGTCGTGGCGAGGGGGCGTTGTCAGTACCCCCTGCCAGACTCACGGTCATGCGGTGGGCGGTGGCGGAGACGGACGACGGGGGTGTTCGTCTCTGCCCGCTGGACCCCGCGGGAGGGGCCGCCGGGCCGGTGGTGGAGGTCACGGCGGCTCAGGGCGGGATCGCCGAGGCGGTGCGGTCCCGTCCCGAGGCCGACCGCTGGGTATGGCGGTCCACCACCGAGCTCTATCCCCGGCTGCTCGCCGCCGGGGTGCGGGTCGAGCGGTGCTGGGACACCGAGGCGGCCGAGGCACTGCTCCTCGGCCACGAGGGGCGTTCGGGCGCACCGCGCTCCCTGGCCGCCGCCTGGGCCAGGCTGCGCGGGCTGCCGGTGCCGCCCGATCCGCCGGTGCGCACGGCGGAGACCCAGCCGTCGCTGTTCGAGCCCGGTCCACCGCCGCTGCCGCCGGGCACCGATCCGCTCACCGCCCTGCTCGCGGTCTACGCCCACCAGTTGACGCGTACCGAGGCGGCCGAGCACCCCGGCCGGATGCGGCTGCTGATCACCGCCGAGTCCGCGGGCACCCTGGTCGCCGCCGAGATGAACCGCGCCGGGGTGCCCTGGCGCGCCGACCGCCACCGCCAGTTGCTGGACGAGCTGCTCGGCGAGCGCTATCCGGGCGGGCTGGAGCCCCAGCGGCTGGCCGAGCTGGCCGACGAGGTCTCCCGCGCCTTCGGCGGTGCGCGGGTGCGGCCCGATCTGCCCGCCGAGGTGGTCAAGGCGTTCGCGCGGGCGGGTATCGCGCTCGGTTCGACCCGCGCCTGGGAGCTGGAGCGGATCGACCATCCCGCCGTGGAGCCGCTGCTGCGCTACAAGAAGCTCTACCGGCTGCACACCGCCCACGGCTGGGCCTGGCTCCAGTCCTGGGTGCGGGACGGCCGCTTCCGCCCCGAGTTCCTGCCCGGCGGCACCGTCTCCGGCCGCTGGACCACCCACGGCGGGGGCGCGTTGCAGATCCCCAAGGTGGTGCGGCGCGCGGTGGTGGCCGATCCGGGGTGGCGGCTGGTGGTCGCCGACGCCGACCAGATGGAACCGCGGGTGCTCGCCGCCATCTCCCGCGACCCCGGGCTGATGGAGGTCGCGGGCAGCGGTCGCGACCTGTACGCCACCCTGTCCGACCGCGCCTTCGCGGGCCGTCGCGATCTGGCCAAACTGGCGCTGCTCGGCGCGATCTACGGACAGACCTCGGGCGACGGGCTCAAGCACCTCGCCGCGCTGCGCCGCCGCTTCCCGGCGGCGGTGGCCTATGTGGACAACGCGGCCCGCGCGGGTGTGGAGGGCCGGTTGGTGCGCACGTGGCTGGGCCGCACCTGCCCGCCCGCCAGCGGCGCCGACCCCGAGGACCTCGCCGACGAGGCGGGGCTGCCACGCGACCAGGGCGAGGAGCCGTCGTACGGCAGCACGGCGAGCGCCCGCGCCCGCGGCCGGTTCACCCGTAACTTCGTGGTGCAGGGCAGCGCCGCCGACTGGGCCCTGTTGGTCCTCGCCGCGCTGCGGCAGTCCCTGGCCTCCGCCGGGCTCCGCGCCGAGCTGGTCTTCTTCCAGCACGACGAGGTCATCGTGCACTGCCCGGCGGAGGAGGCGGAGGCGGTGCGGGAGGCGATCGAGGCGGCGGGGGACGCGGCGGGCCGGATCGCCTTCGGCGAGACCCCGGTGCGCTTCTCGTTCACCGCGGCCGCGGTGGAGTGCTACGCGGACGCGAAGGACTGAGGGGCCGCCACCGGCCGACGGCCGCCGCGCGAGGGCCACCGGCAGACGGCCACCGGCAGCGGGCCGCCGCGCCGAGCGGATCCGGCGGACGGGTGAGGGGGACGGCCCTCGCCCAGGCGGCGCAGCCCCGCGGGCGCCCGCCCTGATCGTCCGCACACGATGATCACAGGGCCGCCGGGGCGGCGGCCCGCCACGCCGTCCACAGGGAGACCTCCCATGACGACCATCAGCCTCGAGCGACTGCGCCGCTGTTCCATCGCCGTGGACCTCGGCGCGGCCAGGACCCGGGTCTATCTCAAGCGCACCGGGATCATCGTGGACGAGCCGACCGTCGCCGCCGTGAACACCCGCACCGGCGGTCTGATCGCGGTCGGGACCCTCGCCGAGCGCATGTCGGGCCGTACCCCCGGCCATATCCGGGTCGTCCGCCCCGTCTCCGGCGGCACCGTCGTCGATATCGCCATGGCCCAGCGGATGCTGCGGCTGCTGCTCGGCAACAAGCTGCGCCGGGCCTGGCGCCGCCGCCCGCTGGTGAGCGCCGCCGTCTGCGTTCCGCACGACGCCGATCCGCTGGCCCAGCGCGCCGCCATGGAGACGCTCATCGGTGTCGGCGCCCGCCGGGTCGAGCTGGTCGACACCCTGATCGCCGCCGCCGTGGGCTGCGGACTCCCGGTGGAGCGGCCCGAGGCGACGATGATCATCGTGTGCGGGGCGGCCACCACCCAGGTCGCGGTGTTGTCGCTGGGCTCGATCGTCGCGGCCGAACGGGTGCCGGTGGGCGGGGACACCGTCGACCACGCCCTCGTCCAGCATCTGCGCAACGAGCACGCGCTGATGCTGCCCAGCCAGGGCGTCCGAACGCTGCACTCGGCGCTCAGCGGCGACGGCCCCGGCACACCGGACACCGAGGTGCACGGCCGGGACGTGGCCACCGGTCTCGCCCGCTCGGTGCGGGTGGACCTCGAGAGCATGCGCATCGCCCTGCGCACCCCGCTCACCGGACTGCTGGACGCCATCGGCGCCGTGCTCCGCCGCTGTCCGCCCGATCTGGTGGCCGACCTCGCCGACCGCGGGATCATGCTGGCGGGCGGCAGCGCGATGCTCCCCGGGCTGGACTCGATGCTGCGGGAGGCCACCGGAATGCCGCTGAACATCGCGGAACACCCCGGCACCTGCGCGGTGGAGGGAGTGGGCGCGATGCTGGACGGCAAGGTGCAGCCCCTCGTCCTCGACGCCATGGTGCCCTGAGCCGCGGCGCCCCTCCGGCACCCTCCCGCACCGCTCCCCCACCCTCCGTTCCCACCTGATCGGATTTTCTTCGCGACGCGTTGAGCGACCGCCCCCTCCCGTCCGTAGTGATGGGAGAAGAGGCCGAACGGCCGCCCAACCCCCCCGGGGCCCAGACCGGGAGTCGCCAGATGTTGTCCAACTCAGGTCAGGTCCTGGAGGTTCGTGTGCAGGACGATGCCGCCGTGGCCGATGAGCGCCCGTCGAGATCCCATCGCGGGACACCGGACGAGCAGCTCATGCGCGCGCTCTACCAGGAGCACGCCGGGCCGTTGCTCGCATTCGTCCTGCGTCTGGTGGCGGGCGATCGGCACCGTGCGGAGGACGTCGTCCAGGAGACCCTGGTACGCGCCTGGCGGAACGCGGACCAGCTGTCCCGGGCCACCGGTTCGATCCGCCCCTGGCTGGTCACGGTCGCGCGGCGGATCGTCATCGACGGCCACCGCAGCCGGCAGGCCCGGCCCCAGGAGGTCGACCCCTCCCCGTTGGAACTCATGCCGGCGGAGGACGAGATCGACAGGGCGCTACGGCTGATGACGCTGTCCGACGCGATGCACGACCTCAGTGACGCCCACCGTGAGGTCCTGGTCGAGACGTATTTCAAGGGCCGGACGGTCAACGAGGCGGCGGAGACGCTTGGCATACCCAGCGGGACGGTTCGATCCCGGGTCTTCTACGCGCTGCGCTCCATGAAGCTCGCGCTTGAGGAGAGAGGAGTGACGGCATGACAGCGCAGGCGCACCACGCGGGACATGACGCCGTTGGGGCGTATGTGCTCGGCGTGCTCGACGAGGTGGAGGCCACCGCCTTCGAGGTCCATCTGGCCGGTTGTGACCAGTGCGGACGGCAGCTCGACGAGCTGACCGGGCTGGAACCGCTGCTGGCCGATCTGGCCGCGGACATCCCGGGGATCCACAGCAGCCCCGGCCGGACCGCACTGACGGGTCACACCCCGCACGTGTTCTCCGCCACCCCCAACGCCATCGACACTCTCACCGCGCGTCCCGGCCCGGCCCTGCTGAGCCGTATGGTCGCGCGGGTCGCCGCGGCCCGCGGCAAGCGACGGCGGCGCGGTCTCTACCTGGTGGCCGCGGCGGTCGCGATGATCGTCGGCGGACCGGTCGGCACCATCGCGCTCACCTCGGACTCCGGTGAGGACGCCAAGGTCACGGCCAGCCCCAGCCCGAGCGTCGCGTTCGCCAAGATGCCGGTCAAGGTGCACGGCACCGACCCGGTCACCAAGGTGAACGCCTCGGTCGCCCTCGAGGACAAGATGTGGGGCACCGACGCCGTCCTGCGGCTGAAGAACGTCAAGGGCCCCTTCGACTGCGCCCTGATCGCGGTCTCCAAGGATGGTCATGAGCAGGTCATGATGAACTGGTCCGTGCCGGAGTGGGGCTACGGGATGAAGGACAGCCCCAAGAAGGTCGCCAGAGCGCCGCTCTGGGCCCATGGCGGAGCCGCCCTGAAACGTGCCGACATCGAGCGCTTCGAGGTCCGCACCACCGAGGGCAAGCGCCTGGTCTCCATGAACGCGTAGCCATGACGCCGTAGCCGTGGAAGTGGCCGTGGCCGCGGAACTCGCGCCACCCGGATTGCCGAACGTGCCGTGCGACGCTGTGAGCGGGATGTTACACAGAGTGTGATATGTCGTCTTTCGCGTCCCCGGGGGGTCCGGATCCGAGGAGGCACCTGTGGCTGACCCGGACACCCATCAGCAACGCATGTTCGCCCAGTACGTGCTGCCCGAGATCGAAGTGCTGCTGCGCGTGGCGATGTCTCTGACCGCCCAGCGCGCCGACGCCGAAGATCTCGTGCAGGACACGTTACTACGGGCGTACCGAGCGGTCGGGCGTTTTGACGGGAGACATCCACGGGCCTGGCTGCTGACGATCATGCGGCATGCGGAGGTGAGCCGGAGCCGCCAGCGTCGGCCCCGGCTGCTCGACGACCCCGACACCGAGCTGGAGCGGCTGACCCCGTCCCTCGACGCGACACCCGAGGAGCTGGTGGTCGACACGGCCTTCGACGAGGCCGTGGACGCCGCGTTCACGGCGCTTCCGCTCCGTGACCAGCAGGTGGTGCGACTGGTGCATGTGGACGGGCTGTCCTACGCGGAGGCCGCACAGGTGCTGGACGTGCCGAAGGGCACGGTGATGAGCAGACTGCACCGGGCGCGTAAGCGGATCCGCAACCAGTTGCTGGCCACGGGACTGGAATCACAGCGAGGTGGGGCATGAGCAGATTGACGTGGTGGCGGAACACCGATCGGCGGCGGACCAGGCGGTGTCCGGTGGACGCGGCGATGCTCCAGTCGTATCTGGACGGCGAGCTGGACGCCGGGGACGCGGGCCGGGTGCGCTCCCATGTGGCCGAGTGCCACGCCTGCGCCCGTGAGCTCTCCGTCTACCAGCGGATCAGTCGCGCCTTGGCCGCGCGGGCGGCGGCGGGCACGGACGCAGCGACGCTCGGGCGGCTCCGGGAGTTCGCCGACTCCCTCGCGGAGCGGGAGCGCCAGGAGCCGAGGCCGGCGCGGGGCGCGGAGCGCGACGCGGGGCAGAGCGCAGCGCACAAGGCCGGAGGCTGACCACCCCCACGGCGTCCTCCGGCCGTGCCCCGGCCCCAAGGCCCGGCCCCCGGCCCGCGCCCGAGACCTGATCCGGCGCCGGGGCCAGGGCCGGGCCGGTGGCGGAGCGGGCGTCGGCCCGCCAGGCGGCCCGCTCCTTCGCGGTGCCGCGCAGCAGCGCCACCGTGGTCAGTACCGTCCCGGCGACCAGCGCGACATCGGCGAGGTTGAACACCGGACCGTGCGCGACCACCGTGATCCAGTCGATGACGGCCCCGCGCAGCGGACCCGGCGGCCGCAGCGCCCGGTCCGCGCCGTTCCCGATGGCGCCACCGGCGATCAGCCCCAGCCCCAGCGCGGCGCCCCGGCTGCGGGCCCGCAGCCCCGCACCGGCCGCGGCCAGCGTGGCCGCCGCGCCCGCGAGGGTGATCAGGGTGATCAGCACCGGGCGG
Source organism: Streptomyces sp. NPDC048636 (assembly GCF_040650655.1). Classification (NCBI taxonomy): domain Bacteria; kingdom Bacillati; phylum Actinomycetota; class Actinomycetes; order Kitasatosporales; family Streptomycetaceae; genus Streptomyces; species Streptomyces sp. NPDC048636. Next base: position 494,511 of record NZ_JBEZHR010000003.1, read on the forward strand.
CCGTGCCCCAGTCCGAAGGCCACCCCGGCGTTGTGCACCACCAGGGCGCGGAACGGCCCGAAGGCGGCCTGCGGCCCGAAACTGCCGCCCCACGCGGCCAGTGCCAGCGCCTTGGTCACCTGGTCGGCCGCGATCACCGTGAGGACGGTGACCGGGAAGAGGATCCGGCCGGTGGGCGGACGGGGCTGTGTCATGGGAAGGAAACCCGTCCGGCGGACGCCCCGCTTCCCTTTCCCACCGTTTTCGCCTACGGGGCACTCACGACATCTGGTGAGGTTGAAAGCACCCAGAGCGACGTACCGGGACAAGATGGAGGGCCCGCAGGCGGTGCCTGCGGGCCCTCGCTGCCCTATCGCCGTGATGGCGTAGTACCAGCCGGGGTCACTCCGACTTGTTCCCCTTCTTCGCCTCCAGCAGAGGCGTCTGGTACTTGGACAGCATCTTCATCTTGTTCTTGTCGACCGTCTTCCAGTCGTTGTTCAGGACACCACCGGTGTCACCCGAGTTCGGGTTCCAGGACCAGTAGGTGTAGCTGATCTGGTTCTTCTTCAGGTAGTCCATCAGAGCGTTCTGCCAGACGGCTTCCTTGGCCTTACCGGCGGTCTTCTTACCACCGAACTCACCGAGCAGCAGCGGACCGATGTTCTGCTTCTTGATGTAGGCCCAGTGCTTCTCCCAGATGCCAGGCATGTTCTTGGGGAAGTTCTTGTCCATGAACCAGCCCTGCATGTAGACGCCCGGACCGTAGTCGTGCGCCGAGTAGACGACCTTGTTCTTCTCCTTGAGCTTCACCGGGTGCTTCTTCACACCCTGGAGGTCGCCACCCCACCAGAACTGCTCGTTCTTGTGGCGGTCGGTGCCCTCGACGAAGACCAGCCAGTCCTTGTTCACCTTGTGAATGGCGTCACCGGCCTTCTGGGCCGCCAGGCGCCAGTCGGTCTTCGGGTTGCCGTCACCCCACGTGGCCTGGCCACGCGGCTCATTGTGGAGGTCGGCGCCGATCACCCGGTCGTTGCCCTTGTAGCGCTTGGCCAGGTTGACCCAGTCGGAGAGCCACTTCTTCTCGCTCAGGCTCTGCGAGTACCAGAGCTCACTCTGGCCCTGCGCGTCCGGACGGTGCTGGTCCAGGATCACCCGGATACCACGGTCGGTGGCAGCCTTGACGATCTTGTCCATGATGCCCTGGGGCTTGAGGCCCTTCAGGTCGGGGTTCAGCTTGTAGTTGACACCGGTCACCTTGGCCTTGGCGTCGAACATGTCGTTCGCGTACGGCAGACGCAGGGTGTTGAAGCCCTTGTCGGCCATCTGGTCCAGCATGGACTCGTAGCCACGCGACCACAGACCGTGCGGCGCACCGGTACCGGTCTCGAAACCGAACCAGTTCACACCGGTCAGGACGACCTTCTTGCCGTCGGCGTCCACCATGTCGCCCTTACGGGTGGACAGCGGACCCTCGGAGTCGGCGCCGGCGACCTTGTTCGAGGCCGCGGAGGAGCCGGACGACGAGTCGTCGTTGTTCATGGCGAAAGCGGTGACGGTGCCACCCACGGCAGCGACAGCGACGACGGCCGTCGCGATGCCCATACCCAGACGGTTCGGACGCGTGATGCGCGACGCCTTGGTGGTCTCATCGGTGGTCGGGACGTTGTTCTGATCCATGGGGGAATTCATTCGCTGATACTCCTGAGGAATTCGGGTATTGCGGTCTTGAGGATGCTGGTTACTTTTGTCGGAGATTCCAGACATTCCATTTGGGGGTCGGAGACGGCGGTCAGCCGGACAATCCGAGCGCTCGGTAGGAGTTCGCCGATCAGGCGGTCCAGCCGTTGCGCTTGCCAACTCAGCTCGTCCACGTCGATCAGCACCAGATCCGGTCGCATATGTCGGGCCAGAGAAATCGCTTCACGGGCCGACCCAGCAATGCCGGATAGCTCCAGTCCGGGCTCCTCGACCACAAGGTCTGCGAGAGCACTCAGTACTACGGAGTGGTGCTCCACGACGAGAACTCTTTGCATCGATGGAGCTCCTTCGGTTTTGTCCTTTCGCTTCACGACATTAGGGAATGAACGGGGGTCGAATCACCGTACGCACGAATGAAATCTGGCTACTTCAATTGCAGGAATTGAGCGCACGCCAAACGGCCGAATTCCGCCTACCTCAGTTGAGGTAGAGGAATTCGGCCGTTTCGTATGGGTTATGTCCGATTTGTGGGGGTGGTTCAGGGCGCACGGGGGCCAGGGAGGGGCCCGAGGGGCGGTGTGGAGGTGCCCTGGAGAGGTCCGGGAGAGCCCCGGGAGAAGGGCGTGAAGAAGCCCGGCCGCTGCGCGGGCCGGGCTTGTTGTCGCAGGTCAGCGACGGGTCAATCGGTCAAGCGGTACGCATAGCCGGGGACGAACATGCCCGCGCCCGCGATACAGCCGTCCGCCTGGCCCGGATGCTTGACCCAGAGGAAGGCGTCGACGCCGGGCAGCCCGGTGTCGGTGGTGGGCGCCGGGCCCAGCTTGCGCCCCGGGGGATCGCAGAAGCGGTGGTGGCGGGTGGGCCCGGCCCCGTTGCGGCTGGTGTCGACCACGATCCCCTGCTGGGGACGGCCCAGGTCCTGGAGGACGGACCGGCCGTAGCGCACCTCGTCACGGGTTTCGTTGAAGTTGGAGACGTTGAGGGCTATGCCGTCCCCGTACCGGTCGGCACCGGCGTGCCGCAGCCGCTCGGCCATGGTCCGGGCGGGCTGCCAGCCCGAGTTCCCGGCGTCGTAGTAGACGCGGGCCCGCGGCGCCCGCCGCTCCAGCACCCTGCCCGCGTAGGACAGCGCCTGGAACCGCTCCGCGCGCTGCTTCCGCTTGAGACAGCCCATATGCGCGAGGGCGTCCGGTTCGAGGATCACCAGGGCGGGGGCGTCGCCGATCCCCCTGGTGAAGGCGTCCATCCAGCGTCCGTAGGCCTCCGCGTCCCCGATACCGCCGGAGCTCAGCTGCTCACAGTCGCGCAGCGGGATGGAGTAGGGGACGAGGACCGGCAGCCGCCGCTCGGCCGCGGCGCGCTGGACCAGTCCGCGGACCCGCTCCTCGACCAGGGACTCATTGGTCTCGGTGTACCAGGCCGCCTGGGGCTGGGCGGCTATGTCCCGGCGGATGGACGCCGCCCGCCGGTCCCGCGGATGGTCACGCACCCACTCCGCGGCCGGGTTGTGCGGGTCGGTGTAGAAGCGGGCCGTCGCCGGGAAGAAGGGCTTGGCCACCGGGAGTGAGCGCTGATGCGCGCCGTCCGGGGCGGTGGACCGGGGTGTGAGCAGCGACTGCATGATGGCCGCGGCCATCGCCGCCTCCACCACCAGGACCATCACCGCGAGCTGCACCAGACCCCGGACCGTCCACCTGGCCTTGCGCCGACGGGTCGCCGGACGCTCTCCGCCGGCCCGGCCGCGTATCGTCACGGGCATCGCTCGGCCCGCCGGTCAGCCGTGGTGGCTGTTGTTGTGCGGGGGCCTGCGGCGGCTGATCAGCACCACCGCCAGAATCGCGAGCACCACCAGCACTCCTGCCACCACCCCTATCGTGACCAGGGCGGATTCATCTCCCGTCGCCTTCTCGGCGGAGGCGGGCTTGGTCCGCGGACGCTGCCCGGCGGCGGAGAGATCGGTGGAGGCGGGCGGCGCGGCCCGGTCCGCGAGCGCCTTGGCCGGGGCGATCCGCCCGAAGCCGTAGCGCGGATCGTGGCCCGCCGAACCCTTGCGGTCGGCGGTGTCGATCAGCTTCTGGACCACCTGCCGGGAGTTCCAGCGGGGGTGCTCCGCGCGCAGCAGGGCGGCTCCGGCCGCGACCCAGGGGGCCGCGTACCCGGTGCCGTCACCGGTCCAGTAGTTGTTGTTACGGGCCGTGGTCAGGATGGCCACACCGGGCGCGGCCAGCGTCAGCTTCCCGCCGCGGTGGGAGGAGGTCCACACCGCGCCCTTCTTGTCGGTGGCCACCACGGCGACCACCCCGGGCAGTGAGGCGGGGTAGGTGGCACGGTTGCCGTCCTTGCCGTTGTCGCCCGCACCGGCCACCACGATGGCGTCCTGGGCGAGCGCGTACTTCACCGCGGACCGCAGGGCCGGGGTCGGACGCTTGAAGGAGACGGCCACGTCGATGACCCGCACACCGCGGCTCGCGGCGTGCCGGATGGCCTTCGCGGTGGCGTCGGCCTGGGGCTTTCCATCGCGGTAGACGCCCAGCGGCATCAGCTGGGCCTTGGGGGCGAGGCCGTACACCCCGTCGCCGCGGTAGTTGCGGCCGGTACCGACGATGATCCCGGCCATATGGGTGCTCGACTGCTCCACCCGGCCTTCCTCACGGGTGCCGAAGCCTCCGGACCCGCCCGCGAAATCCTTTCCGCGCACGATACGGCCGCGCAGATCAGGATGGGTGGCGTCTACACCGGTGCCGATGACCGCGACGGTCACTCCGGCACCCTTGCTGATTTTCCAGGCGCGCTCCGCCTTGAGCGCGGTCAGCGCCCATTCGGAATCGTGCAGCCCTCCGGAATCGGATTCACTTGCCGCGGCCGGCATGGCCATAGCGAGCGTCATCAGGACGATGACCGCTCCGGCCCGGCCGGCGAATCGATGGCGTGACATCACGTGACCTGACATTACGTCACCTACTCTCGTCGCACGGGACGCAAGGCCGTCGGGCCCATTTCATCTTGGCCATCCCCCGGGGGTACTGACACCCGCGGGAGAGGGAAGAGCCGGTCCCTTCTTTGGGGGACCGCCCCGGGAGCCGCGTCGGCCCCTCTCCCCAATACGGGGGAGGAGAGGGGTCCGCCGAAGGTGTACCACCCGCTCCCCCGACCGCGGGTACTACCTCCTTTTCGGGTGACGCACTCTGGGACTCACTGGCCGAAAGAGCCTCCTGTCGAGGGAGTCGCGATGCAGCGTTTCCGAACGTTCAGCGAGCACACCAGCGAGCCGGACGAACGGGCGGAGGTCACCGTCCGGAGGCGGACTGGAATGTTCTCGCGAACCCTCTCGGTGCGGAACCCGCCGGTGGGCCTGTCCGGCCTCGCCGTGCGTTTCGCGGTCGTCGGCGGGGGCGGTGTCCTGGTGAACACCGTGGTCCTCTATGTGCTCTATCACTGGACCGGCCTTCCGCTGCTGGCGGCGTCGTCGATCGCGGTGGAGCTGGCGGTGGTGCACAACTATCTGCTGAACGACCGATGGACCTTCGCGGCCCGCTCCCGGTCCGCCAGACGATTCGTCAAATTCAACATATCCGTGCTGGGTGGACTCGCGGTCAACGTGCTCATCGTCTGGTCGCTGGTCCGCGCGGGAATGCATCTCCTGCTGGCGAATTGGATCGGCATCGGCGCCGCATTCGCGGTCAATTTCGCCACCAGTACCGGCTGGGTCTGGGGGAGGCGGAGCCGATGATAGTCGCGATCATCTATTTCGTGCTGGTGTCGGTCTCGATACTGCTCACCGTGCAGTCTGCGCACGTCCTCTATCTCATGCTCTACACCTGGGACCGGGCGGACGCCGAACGGAGGGCCCGGGCGCCGGATTCCTTCCTGCCGCCCAACCTCTCCTTCAGCGTCCTGCTGCCCGCCCGGCACGAGGAGGACGTCATCCAGAGCACCATCGAGCGCGTGGTGCGGGCCGAGTATCCGGCCGAGCTGCTGGAGGTCTTCGTGATCTGCTCGCAGGACGACACCGGCACGGTGAAGAAGGCCGAGGAGAAGATCGAGGAGCTGAGCCGCGAGGGGCTGCACAACGTGCGCGTCGTGGTCTTCGGCGACAAGCCGATCAACAAGCCGCACGGGCTCAACGCGGCCCTGCCGCACACCACCAAGGATGTGGTGACGATCTTCGACGCGGAAGACGACATCCATCCGAAGATCTTCAGCCTGGTCAATACGGTGATGGTCCAGGAGCAGGTCAGGGTGGTCCAGGCCGGGGTCCAGCTGATGAACTACCAGTCCAGCTGGTACTCGACGCTGAACGTCCTGGAGTACTTCTTCTGGTTCAAGAGCCGGCTGCACTACCACGCGCACTTCGGCTCCATCCCGCTCGGCGGCAACACCGTCTTCTTCGCCCGTGAGCTGCTGCTGCGGCTCGGCGGCTGGGACGACAGCAACCTCACCGAGGACGCCGATATGGGGCTGCGCATCTCCGCCATGGGCGAGAAGGTCCGTGTGGTCTACGACGACCGGTATGTGACCAAGGAGGAGACCCCGCCGACCCTCGGCCACTTCGTCCGGCAGCGCACCCGCTGGTGCCAGGGGTTCATGCAGACCTTGAAGAAGGGCACCTGGAAGGAGATGCCCACGCGCAAACAGCGCTGGCTCGCCTTCTACGTCCTGGCCTTCCCCCGCGGACAGGCGCTGCTGGGTCTGTATCTGCCGCTGTCGCTGGGGATGATCCTGATCCTCAAGGTGCCGGTCCTGATCGCGCTGTTCTCGTATCTGCCCGTGCTGTTGCTGGCCGCGCACTTCCTGGTCCAGGTGGTCGGGCTCTACGAGTTCACCGGAGCGCATGGTCTCGAAGCCTCGCCGAAGGCCGTCGTACGGATGGCCATCGCCTGGTTCCCCTTCCAGATGGTGCTGGCCTACGCCGCGCTGCGCGCCATGCGGCGGGAGATGCTCGGCCGCCACGACTGGGAGAAGACGCAGCACGTGGGCGCCCACCGGGCGCCGACCGAGGAGGCGGAGTCGCGTGTCGGATAACACCAGGCCCCCGCAGCCGGTCGCGGTCGGCGACGCTCCGGCGCGCCCCGCGCGGCGCCGCCGCCCCCGCTTCTCCGTGGAGCGCGGCTGGTTCCCCCCGCTGGGCTACAAGGGCAAGGTCGCCCTGGTCGCCTCGCTGCTGACCGGCTTGCTCACCCACGGCTACCACCTGTTCCGCTACCCCCTCTACCTCACCGACGAGGGCATCTACATGCAGCGGGCGTGGTCGGTGGTGCGGGAGACCAGCCTGTCCCCGTACACCTACGACTACGACCACGCCCCGCTGGGCTGGATCACGCTGGCCGGGTGGGTCCTCCCGCTGCCCAAGCAGTTCGAGACCTTCGGGAACGCGATCAACACCGGACGGTTTCTGATGCTGCTGGTGCATGTGATCAGCGTCTATCTGCTGTTCGAGGTCGCCCGGCGGCTGTCCGGCAGTGTGCTGGCCGCCACCGTCACCGCGTTCCTCTTCAACGTCTCGCCGATCGCGGTCTACTTCCAGCGGCAGGTCCTGCTGGACAACTTGATGATCCTCTGGCTGCTGCTGAGCCTGTTCATGCTGCTCCGCCGGCATGTCACGATCAGATCGGTGTTCGGCGGCGGACTGGCCCTGGGGGTCGCCCTGATCACCAAGGAGAACGCGATCTTCTTTGTGCCGACCTTCATGTATCTGCTCTACCGGAGGGTCAAAGGGTCGCCCAGCCATCGGTTCACCAGCACCCTCTGGCCGTTCGCCGCGCTGAGCCCGATCGGCGCCTATGTGACCTACGCACTGCTCAAGAACGAGCTGCTGCCGAGCGGTTTCGACTTCGATCTGAACAATCCACCCGCGGACCATGTCTCGCTGCTCTACACCCTGTGGTGGCAGCTCAACCGCAACCAGGGCACGCTCTTCAGCCACGCCGGGCTGCTCCAGACCAGCTGGCTGGTCCGGGACAAGTTCCTGCTGATCGCCGGGGTGTGCGCGATGGTGATCTGTCTCTGGGTGGGCGTGCGGGACCGCAGGCGCAACCTGGGCTTTCTGGTGGCCGGGACGCTGGCCTTCGGATACGCCTTCTACCTGGTGCGCGGCAGCGTGGTGCTGGACTTCTACGTCACCCCGCTGATCCCGATGTTCGCGCTCAACATCGGCATGGTCACGGACCGGCTGCTCAAAGGTTCGTTCGCCAATCGGTTCATGCGCGGCGCCCACTCCATGACCCGGGTCGCCGTACCGTCGTTCGTCGCCATTCTGCTGCTGGCGTCACCGGCCTCCGGATATCTCGTCCACACCAATACCGAGGGCCGTACGCAAATCGCCGACCAGTATCAGTCCAAGATCAACCTCACCGGAATGCAGCATGCTCAGATCGCCTGGGTGCGCGAGCATGTGCCGCCGAACTCGCGCATCATCATGGACGACGACCTGTGGGGCGAATTGCATGACGTACGTCCGTTCTATCCGTATGCGCATTCGCACTGGAACGCCTCGTCCGACCCGGATGTCCGCGACAAGCTTTTCAAGAAGAAATGGCAGAACGTGGACTACATCATCATGTCGAACAAGATGCGAAAATCCATGATGACGAACAATGCCGACGGCCGAGAGAACTGGATTCTCCAGGCGCTGCGCAATTCCAGTCGCGTCTGGTCGGAAACCCAGGGCAACATCAAGCTCGAAATCTACCGTGTGCAGTAGCCATGGGAAGAGGAGGTGAAGGCCATGCCTGAGTACGACGACGACTGGGATGTTCCGGAGGACGAGGACAGGGATGTTCCCGAGAACGAGGACGACACCCCTCGCCGGAACAGGAACAAGGACAAGAAGAAAATCTCCTGGAAGACGGTCCTGCTCGCGCTCGTGGTCTTCGCGATCGTCGGATCGCTCGTCCAGGTCATCGCGCGCGGCGGCTTCGGAGGCGCCCTGAACACCACCGGCAACGGCAGTGGCGGCACCGCGAAGAAGGAGCAGACCGAGCAGGAGCAGGAGGTGCGGCCGCCGAAGGCACCCAAGACCATCCGGCTGGGCAACCAGCGCATACCGCAGTCCTCCGGCCCGATCATCGTGATCAACCCGGGCCTGGTGACACCGGGCAGCAAGGCCGCGGTCGAGGGCGGCGGCTTCGACAAGAAGGCCACGGTGGACATCCTGCTGAAGGCCCGGAAGTCGGCCACCAAGGGCCGTGCCATCGGCAGCGTCAAGACCGACCGCTACGGCTCGATCTACGCCCGCTTCACCCTGCCGGAGTCGGCCGGCAACCGGCCCACCACCCTCGTCGCCCAGCAGCGCGGCAGCTCCAAGAGCGCCGAGGCCCAGGTGGTCACCGGTGGCGCCGTCGGCACCGCCAGGATCAACAAGATGGTGGGGCGGCCGGGCGATGTGGTGTCGGTCAGCGCCCATGGCTTCCGTCCCGGTGAGGCGATCGACGTGTTCTGGGGCCGGACCACCGGCACCCCGGTGACCACGCTGCGCACCGACAGCGGCGGCGGTGTGGGCCGTGCGGACATCAAGGTGGGCGTGGCCCCGACCGGCTCCAGCACCCTGGTCCTGGTGGGCAAGCGCAGCAAGACCACGGCCACCGCGCCGTTCCAGATGCTGGCGATGTACCCCTCGATCAAGTCCTCGCCGTACGCGCTCAAGGCCGGTCAGCGGCTGACGCTGTCCGCCAAGAAGTTCGCGCCCGGTGAGCGGGTGCTGGTCTACATCAACTCCACCGGCGGCCTCCCCGCGTTCACCGCCCAGGCGAACGAGATGGGGCAGATCCGCGATGTGGCGTTCAATGTGCCGTTCGGCCTCAAGGGACGCCAGACCCTGATGGCGATCGGCGACCAGAGCCGGGCCGTGGTCCGGTCGGGCTTCACGGTGCTGCCGTACTCCCCGTCCGCCGAGCCCAGCGCCTTCGGCGGCAGGGCGGGCACCACGCTCAGCTTCTACGTCGCGGGCTTCGCCCCGGGCGAAACGGTGAACGCGTACGCCGGATCGGCCGCCAACAGCCAGCGGAAGATCGGGACCTTCCAGGTCGACAGCCGCGGCAAGGCATCGGCGGTGGGTTCGTACAAGATCACCCCGGCGGACGAGAGTGGTGTGTCCTTCCAGCTCATCGGCCAGAAGAGCGGCGGTGTGGCGAAGGCCAGCATCAATATGTCGTCCGGCCAGGGGCGCTAGGGACAAGAACGACGCCCGAACGAGAACGTGGGCCGGGGCTGACCGGCCGGTGGGGGGCGAGGCCCACGTTCGGGAAAGCGGTCGTGCGAGGGCCGCGGGACGGCTCGTCGACGGGCCGAGAGTGCCGTAGATGTACCATGCGTCCTGGAGTGTCCTATGAGTGTTATTTTCGGCCCGAACTCGCGAAGAGTCCTGCAATTCCTGACCCATATCGAGGACCTCTCACCGGAGGAAATCGACCGGGTGGCCGATCTGTGGAAGCAGACCTCCAGCCAGACCCGCGCCGAGGGCTGGGCGGAGGTCCACCGCACCACGACCGATGTGGAGCGGTACCGGATCCTCGTGGCCGCCTCGGTGGCCCGCCGGGCCGCCCTGGACGCGGCGCAGCACCACCACCGGCACGACTGGGCCTTCTGGGCCGCGGTGTGGGACGCGGCGGCGGCCGTCGCCGTCTGCGACCGCATCGGAAGCCACTACAACGTGCTGGTCGCGCCACTGGCCGCGGTCATGCCGTCACTGGCGCACTGCCGCCGCGATGAACTCGAGCCCCGTGAGCTCCAGGGTGCCGTCCTCAAGGGAGGTGGGTAGCGATGGGCGACAACCAGATCGACGTTGTGGTGGCCGATGACGACCCGGCCGTCCGGGAGGCACTGGCCGACCTCATCGACTCCCACCCCGAGCTGGAACTCGTCGGGCTGGCCATCAACCACGAACAGGCCGTGCGCGCGGCGGTCGAGCACCGTCCCAAAGTCGTGATCATGGACGTCCATATGCCCAAGGGCGACGCCCCGGGCAGCGTCCGCGCCATCCGCGACCAGGTCCCCGGCGCCCGGGTGGTGGCGCTGTCCGCCCACGGCGACCGCGAGACCGTGCTCAACATGCTCGCCGTCGGGGCCAGCGGCTACCTGGTCAAGGGCACTCCGGCGGAGGAGATCCTCGAGGCGATCACCCGGGCCGCGCGCGACCAGTTCAGCATGTCCGCCGAGCTGCTCACCGACTGCGCCGAGCCGATGCGCCGAGCCGACCGCGCCTCCTGGCGCTTCGAGGACCTGGTCGGCAGCCGTCTGGAGGAGTCCTACCTCGAACTGCTCGGCCACGCCCCCTGCGGCGTCCTGGTCCTCGGCTCCCGCGGCCGGATCGAGTACGCCAACGCCCATGTCCGGCACATGTTCGGCTACAGCTCGGCCGAGATGCGCGACAAGCGGCTGCGGGATCTGGTCCCCGAGCGCTTCCGGGCCGCCTCCGAGCAGCTGATCGGCCGGGTCGTCACGGCGCCGTCGGCGATGTCCGGCCGCCGCCGGGACGGCGGCGAGTTCCCCGCCCAGTTCAGCGGGGGCCATCTCCAGGGCAAGCGGCCCCGGTGCGTCGTCTTCGTCTCCGACCTCAGCCAGCTGCGGGCCGCCGAGAGCCGGTTCCGCCAGCTCATCGAGTCCTCCCCGGACGCGATGGTGATCGTGGACGCCGCCGGGCGGATCCAGGCCGCCAACCACCGCACCGAAACCCTCTTCGGCTACGACCGGGACCATCTGATCGGCCGGGCCGTCGAGGCCCTCCTCCCCGACCAGCCGCTCACCATCTCGCTGCGCGAATGGGACGACACCGTGGAGCAGCCGGTCGGCCACAGCATGGAGCTCGTGGGCCGCCGCAGCGACGCCAAGCAGTTCCCCGCCGACATCAGCATCAGCCCGCTGCGCACCGAGGAGGGGCTGCTGACCGTCCTCACCATCCGGGACATCACCGAGGTGCAGCGCGCCCAGTTCGTCCTGGAGCGCAGCCTGGAGCTGCTGGAGGTCACCGACCGCGACCGGCAGGCGCTGCTCAGCCATCTGGTGCACGCCCAGGAGGCCGAGCGCGGGCGGATCGCCGCCGATATCCACGACGACACCATCCAGGTGATCACCGCGGCCAGCCTCCGGCTCCAGCAGCTGCGGCGGCGGCTGCGCGATCCCGAGGAGCAGCGGGTGATGGAGAAGCTGGACGAGACCCTCAAACTCTCGCTCAGCCGACTGCGCCAGCTGATCTTCGATCTGCGCCCCTCGAGCCTGGAGCACGGCTGTCTGGCCGGGGCGCTGCGCGGACTGCTGGAGCAGATACGCACCGAGACCGGCGTCACCTACCGGCTGGAGGACCGGCTCACGGTCAAGCCGCCTCCGGAGACCATGGCGCTGATCTACCGGACCGCACAGGAAGCCCTGATGAACGTGCGCAAGCACGCGCGGGCGAAGACCGTCCACGTACAGCTGCTCGGGCTCGACGAAGGCTGTCTGGTGCGGATCGTCGACGACGGCGAGGGCTACAACCCGCTGGAGGTGGAGTCCCGCCCCGGCCATCTCGGCCTCTCCCTGATCCAGGAGCGGGCCCAGATCGCCGGTGGCTGGTGCCGTATCGAGAGCGCGCCGGGGACGGGCACCACGGTGGAGTTCTGGGTGCCGCTCGGTGAGGCGCGGCCGCCCTCCCTCGACCCGCTGGGTCCCCCGGAAGGGGACGTACAGCCGTGACCGCACCCGCGGAGCTGACCAAGGTGCTGATCGTCGAGGACCACCGGGTGGTGGCCGAGGGGCTGTGGGCCCTGCTGGCCGAGTACGCGGACCTGACGGTGGTCGGCTGGGCCGACTCGGTCGCCGAGACCGTACCCATGGCCAAGGAGCTGGGGCCGGATGTGGCGCTGGTCGACTTCCGGCTGCCCGACGGCACCGGCGCCGACGCGGCCGCCAGCATCCGGGCACACGACGCGTCGACCGCCATCGTGATCCTCAGCGCCGACGCCAGCGATTCGGCGCTGCTGGCCGCGGTGGAGGCGGGCGCCTGCGGCTATCTGCTGAAGTCGGCGAGCGGTGACGAGATCGCCGGGGCCATCCGCTCGGCCGCCGAGGGCGAGACCCTCATCCCGGCCAGCACCCTGGTGGAGGTGCTGGCCCGGCACCGCGAGACCACCCGGTCCTCCGCCGAGCAGACCGGGCGGCTGGAGTCCCTGACCAAGCGCGAGCAGGAGATCCTCACGCTGATGAGCCAGGGCCTGGACAACCGGGCCGTCGCGGAGCACCTGAGCATCAGCTACGCCACCGTGCGCACCCATGTGCGCAAGATCCTGGAGAAGCTGGAGGCGCGCTCCCAGCTGGAGGCGGTGGCCAGGGCGGCCGAGTTCGGTTTCAAGCCCGCACAGCCCGACCGGCCCGACCGGCCCGACCCCTCCGGCTGACGCTCTCCGGGGGCCGTCGGGCCCCCTGTGCCCGGCCGATCGGCCCCGGCGCGCCTCCACCGGATGGGGCGGTGCACCAGGGGGGCCGGATGGGGGACAAACTCCCTCTTCAGGTGGAATTCAGGACACACCGAGCCGGGTTTCCTCCTCATGCGAGTCCTTATGCGGATCCGACAGCCGCCGGGCCCGGGCCCCCTTCCCCGTCCGCCCCGACGATCACGGCCGCCCCGGCGACCGGGACCGTCCCGTCCCCCGGGCAGGTGAGCCAAGTGGCGCTTCGCGTTCTCATCGCCGACGACCATGCGGTGGTCCGCCAGGGCCTGCGCATGATCCTCGGGCTCGACGACGACATCAAGGTGGTCGGTGAGACGACCAACGGCCGGGAGGCCGTACGACTGGCCCGGGAGCTCTGCCCCGACGTCGTCCTGATGGACCTGCTGATGCCCGTGATGGACGGGGTCTCGGCCACCGCGGAGATCCGCCAGGACCTCCCCGAGGTCGAGGTGGTGGCGCTGACCAGCTCGCTCGACGACGCCATGGTCATGGGCGCGGTACGGGCCGGGGCCATCGGCTTCCTGCTGAAGAACGCCGAGGCCGACGACCTCAGAAGCGCGGTCAAGGCCGCGGCCGTGGGCCAGATCCATGTCTCCCCCGCCGCGATCTCCCGGCTGATGGGCCAGGTCAGGGACCCCAGCGGGCCGGAGCAGCTCACCGAGCGGGAGACCGAGGTGCTGACCATGCTCGCCCGCGGCAAGGCCAACAAGGAGATCGCCCGCGATCTGCGGATCGGCCAGCAGACGGTGAAGACCTACGTCAGCCACATCCTGACCAAGCTGGGCGTACACAGCCGGACCCAGGCCGCCGTCTACGCGGTGCAGTCGGGGCTGGTCCCGGCCGGTGAGATCACCCCGCCCGAGGAGCTGGAAACGACGACGACGAGGGAGCAGTGGTGGTCGGCGTGAGCGGCGGAGACGGGAGACGGATCGGACGGCGGCGCCGGGCGGGTGCGGCGCTCGCCGAGATCAACGAACACCTCCTGGCGGGCGAGAGCGGCGACGCGGTGCTACGGCTGGTCGCCCGCGGGCTGCGGGAGGCGCTGGGCGCCGATATGGCCCGGGTGATGGTGCTGGAGCCCGGCGATGTGCTCGCGGTGCGCGTCACCGACGGCGTCCCGGCCGTCACCCCGCGCGGCCCGCTCACCCCCGGCGGCTCCGCCCCCGCCCGCCAGGCCATCCGCGCCGGACGCTCCACCCTGTCCGGCGGTGAGCGGCGGCCGCCGCACTTCCGCCGGATCCCCCATGACAGGGCCCTGACCTCGGTACTGGACGCGCCGCTGGTGGTGCGCGGCCAGCCGGTGGGGGTCATCGAGCTGGCCAGCGGCACCGGTGGACGACGGCTGACCCACGCCGACGTACGGACCGTCGAGCGGTTCGCGCCGGCCGCCGGGCACGCCGTCGCCCGGATCCGCCACCGCGACCACCTGCGGCGGCTGGCCTCCGCCGCCGCCGGACACGGCACGGTACGGCGCACCCTGGACACCCTGGCCGCGGGCGCCGTGGCCCGTACCGGCGCCGCCAGCTGCACCGTCTACCTGCTGGAGCCGGGCCCCGGCGCGACGCTGCGGATGGCGGGCGGCGGCCACGGCCACACCCCGCCCTCCCGCAGGCCCGCCCTGGAGGCCATCGCCGGATCCGCGCCGGTGATCCACGGCGGCAGCGGCGGCCCGGCCGGTGACGGCCCCGCCCGGGGCGCGGTGGCCGCGTGGCCGCTGCTGCGCGAGGGGACCCCGATCGGGGCGATGTGCTGCCACTTCCCCGCGGGCCGCGACCCCGCCGACGCCGATCTCACCGTCCTGGAAGTGATCGCCGGACACGCGGTGTGCGCGGTGGAGCGGGACCGGCTGTGCGCGGCCGCCCATGAGCGGGCGGTGCACCAGGAGCGGCAGCGGATCTCCCGCGAACTGCACGACTCGGTCTCCCAGGCGCTGTACGGCATCGCGCTCGGCGCCCGTACCGCCCGGGAAATGCTGGAGCGTGACCTCACGGCACCGGCCGGACCGGCCGAACTCGCCCCGCTCTCCGAGCCGATCGAGTACATCCGGCGGCTCGCGGACGTCGCCATCGCCGAGACCCGGACGCTGCTGTGCGCGCTGCGGCCCGAGTCGCTGGAGGCCGAGGGGCTGGTCGCCGCGCTCACCCTCCATGTGGAGGCGCTGCGGGACCGCTACGGCATCGCGGCCGAGGCCCGGCTCGGGGACGAACCGGAGACCTCGCCGGAGGCCAAGCACGCGCTGTTCCGGATCGCCCAGGAGTCGCTGCACAACGTCGCCAAACACTCCCGTGCCCGGAACGTCACCCTCCATCTGCTCAGTGGTCCTGGCACCGTGACGCTGACGGTCGCCGACGACGGTGTCGGCTTCGACTGCCAGGGCTCCTTCCCCGGCCATCTGGGGCTGCTCTCCATGCGGGAGCGGGCCCGCGAGGTCGGCGGCACCCTGAACGTGGACAGCCGCCCGGGCCAGGGCAGCCGGATCCGGGCCACCATTCCGA
Source organism: Streptomyces sp. NPDC048636 (assembly GCF_040650655.1). Classification (NCBI taxonomy): domain Bacteria; kingdom Bacillati; phylum Actinomycetota; class Actinomycetes; order Kitasatosporales; family Streptomycetaceae; genus Streptomyces; species Streptomyces sp. NPDC048636. The sequence goes on from NZ_JBEZHR010000003.1 coordinate 510,106, forward strand.
CCTCCGCGTGAGCCCGCGTTTCTGACGGCATATGAGACATTTCTGTCCATGCAGCAGACCGTGCGGGACCGCACGCCGGACGCCGGGCTCGGCGCCGGGCACGCGGCGGTCGAGGAGGGCCTGTTGAGGGCCACCCGGAGCGACGTACCGTTCATCACCGAGGCCGCGCGGCGGCTGCTGCGCTCACCCGCGCGGCGGCTGCTGCGCTCACGCGCACCGCGGTTCCGGCCGCACCTGGTGCTGCTGGCCGCGCGGTTCGGCGATCCGGACGCGCCAGGGGTGGTGCCCGCGGCCGTCGTCGTCGAACTGACCCACCGGGCGACCCACTACCACGACGAGGTGCGGGACGAGGCGGGCGTACGCCGCCGGGGACCCGGCGGCACCGTGCACCCCGCCACGGACGCCCACTGGGACAACACGGTGGCCGTCCTCACCGGCGACGTCCTCTTCGCCCGGGCCTCCCACCTGCTGGCGGGACTGGGTCCACAGGCCGTACGGCTCCAGGCCGAGGCGTTCAAACAGCTGGTCACGGGGCAGATCCTGGAGACCACCGGACCGCCGGAAGGCCACGATCCGGTCGCCCATCACCTGGAGGTGCTGACCGCCCGGTGCGGTGCGCTCACCGCCGTCTCCGGACGGCTCGGCGCGATCACCGCCGGTGCCGATCCGGCGGTCGCCGACGCCCTCGCCCCCTGCGGCGAACGGCTCGGCGTCGCCCGCCGGCTGTCCGCCGAGGCGGAGGCCCTGGTCCCGGGGCACCGCCCCACAATGCCGCTTCTGCTGCTGCGCTCACGGGGCGGCTCACAGGGCGCGGCCGACGCGGACCAGGAGCTGTACGCGCTGCTCACGGCCGGTCCCGCCGAACGCGACCGGAACGCGGCGGCGCTGGCCCGGCTACGGTCCCACCCGGTACTGGCCGAGACCCGCCGCGAGGCCACCCGCCAGGCAGCCGCGGCCCACGCGGCCCTGTCCCCACTCCCCGACGGCCCGGCGAAGACCGCGCTGGAAGAGCTCTGCCAGTCGGTGACCCCCCGATCCACCCCCCACGGCCCCTGACCGGCGGCGCCCGCCCCGGCCTGCCCGGAACGCCGTCACGACGGCTGGTCGCCGCGCAGCAGCGCCTCGCCGAAGCGGCGGAGCCGGGAGAGCGCGGCGGGGTCCAGCGGCTGACGGCGCCGCACCAGCGCCCGCCTGATCTCGCGCTGCCCGCCCGCCGTACCGCATCGGCACCCCGTACCGACGCTCGCGGATCGGACCCTTCGTCGCCTTCGCCTCACAGCGAGGAAACCCGCCGGACGCGAACCAGAATTCCACCCCGCGCGCCGAACGGCAGGATCCGGACCGCTACGGCTCCCACGCGTTCTGGCTGATCACCAGCATCGACTGGAGCTGCACCCCGGCGGCGTAGGCGCGGGCCGGGTCCGGTGGGGCCGCGCACAGCCGGTCCCACAGCGCGTCCAGCCACCCCTGCGCGCCCTCGTCGGTCAGCGCCGCGACCGCGAGAGGCGCGGCGAAGGCGGGCGAGAAGCCCTCCCCGTAGCGTGTGCCGTCCAGGTGGTAGCCGCAGCCGATCCGGTCCGGATCGCCGCCGGTCGCCGTCCGCGCCCACCGGCTGATCCGGCGCGCCGCCTCCCCCGACCGGGGATCGCCGCCGAGCGCCGCGTCGGCGCCGAGGCGCCAGGGGTCGCGGCAGGCGTTCCAGTGGTAGTCGCCGTCGTGCGGGCCCTCCAGGACCTGGGACGGCGCGGGGCGGGGGCGGCCGGTGAGGGTGTCGACGACGAAGTCGGGGAGCAGTCCGGTATCCGGGGCGTGGTACCGCTGGAGCGCGCCGATCAGTGTGAGCTGTGCGTCCAGCGCCTCGTCCCAGAACGGATCACCGGTGGCCGCCCGGAACGCCCTGAGGTGGCCGGGCATCACGTCGGACGTCCGGGAGACACCGTCCCAGTCGCCCGAGGACCAGTCACCCAGCTTCATCAGCCGCGTGGCCGGGTGCACCTCGCTCTCCTTCACGGCGTGGACGCGCCGCAGCGCGAGGCCGGTGTAGTCGCCGCCCCACTGGCGTCCGGCGAGCAGTAACCCGTAGGCGATGTCGAGGTCGCCGTCGGTCGCGGAGTCCGTGCCGCCGACGTCCCGTCCTTCGCCGTCCTGCTGGGCGGCGTGCAGCTCCGGGTCGTTGACGGACGGATGGGCGCGCACATGGCGGAGGATGCCGTCGAACACGGTCCTGGCCTCGGGGTCGGCGCCCGCCATCAGCGCGGTGATGACCAGGCCGTAGCCCTGCGCCTCGGCGACGTACGGATGGGCGGCGTCGGGGGTGTACACCGCGTACCGCCCCTCCTCGCCGCCGATCCCGCGCCGGACGAAGCACGCCTTCCACCGCAGGTAGTGGTCGAGCACCCGGCGGTCGGCCACCGCCGGATCGCCGGAGGGGCGCAGGGTGCCCGGTGGATAGGGATGGGCGTGGCAGCCGTAGGGGACGGCCGCCGCGCCACCCTCCCCCGCCGTCATCGCAGTCGGCGCCTGCGGGTCCGGCGCGACCACCTCAGCGCCGAGAAGACGACGTCCGCCACGAACAGCAGCACGCCGATGACCAGCAGATAGCCCAGCCCCTGCACCGTCGTGCCGATGATCCCGAGCGCGATGGCCACGATCACGAGGAACAGGAACAGAGCCACGGCGCGACGTCTCCTCGATTCAGCCGGGTCAGCGGCGGGCGAGCCGCCGTTCACCGGCGGCGGCCTGGTAGGGCTTGCCGTAGTACTGGAAGATCGTCCCCTCCTGCTCCGCGGGCAGGATGTCATCCGTCCCGATCGACGGGGCCTTCCTCACCAGCGACCGGTCGTACGAGACCTTGACGTACCCCGGACCGACGATCGCGTCGTCGACGGGGACGAACACCAGCCGGTGACGGGTGGGCATACCGGTGCGGACGGTGGCCATGGACGGTTCGTCGTTGGTCGTGGCCACGTAGATCGCCTCGAGCGAACCGATCTTCCGGCCCTGCTCGTCGACGACGGCGCGGTCGCGCCACTCACGGATATCGGCTGGCTGGATCATCACTCATCACCCTCTGACCTCTGTGCTTCAAGGCTGCCTCGCCTTTCCGCACACCGCCACGCCATCCACCCACAGGAGGTACGGCAGGTACGCCGTGGGGCCCGGCCGGAGATTCCGGCCGGGCCCCACGACATTCCCACCACATAACCGACAGTGGCTCTGGTGCTGCCGCGCTCGGCAGCCGCTCGGTGGCTATTCGGCGAGCATCCCCCGGCGCAGGCGGGTCAGCGACTTCGTCAGCAGTCGTGACACATGCATCTGGGAGACACCCAGCTCGGCGCCGATCTCCGACTGCGTCATCTCCTCCCCGAACCGCATCTGGAGGATCCGCCGGTCCCGCTCCCCGAGCTGCTCCACCAGCGGCTTCAGGGCATGGAGGTTCTCCACGACCTCCATGGCGGGATCGAGTTCACCGATCCGGTCCGCGAAGGTGGTCACCCGGGTGGTGCCGTTCTCATGGTCGGCCGGGGCGTCCAGCGAGGTGGTCAGATAGCCGTTGCTGGCCACCAGTCCGTCGAGGACCTCCTCCTCGCTGAGGCTCAGGTGCTCGGCCAGCTCGCTGGTGGTCGGGGACCGGTCCAGCCGCTGGAAGAGCTCCTCGTTCGCCTTGGCCAGGTCGATCCGCAGCTCCTGGAGCCGGCGGGGCACATGCACCGCCCAGCTGGTGTCCCGGAAGAACCGCTTGATCTCCCCCACGATGTAGGGGACCGCGAAGGTGGTGAACTCCACCTCACGCGTCAGGTCGAACCGGTCGATCGCCTTGATCAGGCCGATCGTGCCGACCTGGACGACGTCCTCCATCTCCACCGAGCGGTTGCGGAACCGCCGGGCGGCATACCGGACCAGTGACAGATTCAGCTCAATCAGGGTGTTCCGCACATATTGGTATTCGTGCGTCCCCTCCTCGAGCTGCGTCAGCCGGTCCAGGAAAGTTTTCGTCAGCGCCCTGGCGTCCTTCGGCGCGACCTTCGACGGATCCGTCACCGAGGGAAGGCCAGCGAGCTCAACTCCGCTGTCCTGCTCAGCTTCGGCTGCCGTCACATCTGACGAGACCACGGGTGCCGTGCCGTTCACGTCGCACTCCCTGTATCGGCTGCATGCATAGGCTGATTGGAAACGCGTGTACCCACCCTCTACACGTTCATGCCTAAAAATCTCGGCGACTCGCCCACGGCCGGGATCCCGGGGGCCGGATCAACCCCTCTGGCGCGGGGCGCGGTCAGTGCCCCGCCTTGCCGAAATGGGCGGATATATCCGGCTTTCGGACGGCTTCGAGCGGGCTCGACCGTCAGGCCCGACCCGGCAGGCCCGACTGTCGGCACTGCTGACGGGGCGTCAGCGCGGAACACCGTTCTCCACCGCCGCGGCGCCGTCCGGACACGGCAGACCGATGGCCTCGAACTGCTCCCGCGCGGACCGCCACGCCGCGTCGGCGGCCCCGGCCTCTCCGGAGCGGTCGTACGCGTCCCCGAGGATGTGCAGCGCACGGGCCCGGACCAGCCGCTGGCCGCTCACCTCCGACAGCCGCAGCGCCCGCCGGGCCCCGGCCATCGCTCCCTCCCCGTCACCGAGACCGTGGAGGACCCGCGCCAGGACCACATGGGCCTGACCGAGCGACACCCGGTGCCCCTCGTCCCCCAGGCCGACCGCCGTCCGGGCGTGGTGCGCGGCCGACTCCAGCCGCTCCGCACGACGGTGCGCCTCGGCCGCCGCGATGTGGACATCCATCAGCCCGGTGCGGTGACCGGTCCGGCCGACGAGGTACAGCGCCAGCTCCGCATGCCGGACGGCCTCCTCCGTTTGGCCCAGACACGCCTCGGCGAACGCGAGCCCCGACAGGGCGTCGACCTGGCCGTTGGTGTTCTCGGCCGCCCGGGTCATCAACAGCGCCTCGATATGCGCGGCGATCGCGTCCTCGTAGCGGCCCCGGTCGCTGTGCAGACGGCCGAGCGTCTCATGGGCCATCGCTTCCGCACAGCGGAAACCGCCCTTCATCGCGCCGATCTGGGCCCGCTCCAGCAGGGCCGCCGCGGTGCCGAACCGGGCCCGCTTCAGCTGGACACAGCCCAGGCTCACCAGCGCCATCGCCTCGAGGTTGACGTTTCCGGTGGCCGCGGTCAGCGGCAGGGCGAGGGTCAGGCACTCCTCGGCCGCGTCCAGCTCGCCCAGCGCCAGCAGCGCGGACGCCTCGTTGACCAGACCCACCGACTCCCCGCGCCGGTCACCGCGCTCCCGGTCGATCGCGACCGACGCGCGGTGCCGGGGCAGCGCCGTACCGGGCTCGCCGAGCTGCTTGAGCGCCACGCCCGCGCCGCGCAGCGCGTGCGCCTCTCCGGTCCCCCAGCCGGTCGACCGGGCCAGGGCCCCGGCCGCTTCGTAATGGGACTTGGCGGCCTCCAGCCGGCCCATCCGCCAGCGGGCGTGTCCCAGCGACAGCTCCATGGCGGCCTGGCCCAGCTCGCTGCCCTGGGCACGGGCCGCGCCGAGGGCCAGTTCGGCCAGGCGCACCCACTCGGCGAGCGGTCTGCCGTGGTGCAGCAGATCCGTCAGGGCGTCCATCAGCAGCCACGCCATGCACGGCGGGCCGCTCTCCGCCGCGTGGGTGATGGCGGCCGTGACCTCGTCCCACGCCGTGTCCACCCAGGTCAGGGCCGCCGACGGACTGTCGAAGCTCTCCGGGACCACGCCCGTCGCCACAGGCTCGTACGGCAGGGACAGCTCATGGAGCCCATTGGCCCGGGCCGCGTTCCCCACCGAGCGCAGGTAGTACTCGAACAACCTCAGTACGGCCGCCAGGCGGTCCTCCGCGCCGTCCTCCTCCGCCGACCGCTCGGCCGCGAACTCCTTCAGCAGGTCATGGCAGACGAACCGGTGGGCAGCGGTCTCGAAGACGAGGTGGACCTGGGCGATGGCGGCCAGCAGATCCCGGGCCTCCCGGCGCGGGACGTCCGCCAGCGTCGCGGCGGCCGACGTGGTGAGCCCACCGCTGGGTGCCAGCCCCAGCAGCCGGAACATCCGCCGCCCGGCCGGGCCCAGCGCCCGGTACGAGAGCGCGAACGCGGCCCGGACCGCCGCGTGCGCGTCCCCGGCGATGTACAGCTGGTCCAGCCGCCCCCACTCGGTCAACTCCCTGACGTAGTCTCCCACGGTGTGATGCGGCTGGTCGGCGAGTTGTGCCCCGGCCACCGTGAGGGCGAGCGGCAGCCGCCCGCACTGCTCCACCAGCTCCGCCGCGGCCTCGGGCTCGGCCCGCAGCCGCTCCTCGCCCATCCGCAGGGCGACCAGCTCCAGGGCCTCCTGGTTCCCCAGCGCATCGAGCGAGAGCCGGCTCGCCCCGTTCACCGCCACCAGCCCCGGAAGCCGGTCCCGGCTGGTCATCACCACCAGACAGCCCTCGTCGCCCGGCAGCAGCGACCGCACCTGGTCCGGGCAGGCCACGTCGTCGAGCACCACCAGGACCCGGCGGCCCGCCAGTAGCGAACGGTAGAGCTGGATCTGTGCGTCCAGCTGGTGCGGAATGTGCTCGGGCGGCCGCCCCAGCGCACCCAGCAGCAGCGGCAGCGCCTCACCGGGCGACATCGGCTCGCTCGTGTTGAACCCCCGCAGGTCCAGATAGAGCTGACCGCCGGGGAACCGGTCGGACGCCCGCCGTGCCCAGTGCACGGCCAGCGACGACTTCCCCGTACCGGCCGCACCGACGACCAGCACCACCCGGCTGGGTTCCGCGCTCAGCCGGTCCAGCGCGTCCAGTTCGCGCGCCCGGCCGACGAACCGCCCGGTGCTGGGCGGGAGCTGCCGCGGCACCGGAAGCGGAACGGCCGCCGGAGGTGCCTCGGATGTGACGTCCCGGACCGCCCGCTCGGCCATCCGCGGCACCGGCACCGGCACCGCTTCCGCGGCCACCTCACCCCGGAGGACCCGCTGGTGCAGCTCCCGCAGCGGCTCACCGGGTTCGACCCCGAGCTCGGTGATCAGCCGGCCGCGGAAGTTCCGGTACACCTCCAGCGCCTCGCCCTGACGGCCGCTGTGGTGCAGGGCCCGCATCAACTGGGCCCGGGGGTGCTCCCGCTGCGGATCCTCCGCGATCAACACGTTCAGATCGGCGATGACCTCGCGGTACCACCCCAGCGCCAGCTTCGCCTCGGCCTGTCCCTCGAGCGCGTCCAGCCGCTGCTCGCCCAGACGGCGGGCCTCCGCGGACACCAGGGCCCCGCCCTGGACATCGGCGAGCGGACCACCCCGCCACAGCGCGAGCCCGTCCCGGTACGAGGCGACCGCGTCCTGGAAGTCACCCCGTTCGGCCGCCCGCTTCGCCCGGTCAACCAGCTCCCCGAACTCCTGGGTGTCCAGCGCCCCCGGCTCGACCCGCACCAGGTACCCGGGGTTCCGCGTGACCACGACCTCCGACCCGGTCAGCCCGCACGCCCGTCGCAACTCCGCCACCAGCGCCCGCACCCGCGCCGCCGCCGAGGCGGGCGGCTCCTCGCCCCAGATCCCGTCCTTGAGCCGCTCCACCGACACCGGCCGATTGGCCTGGACCAGCAAGAGCGCCAGCAGCGTGCGTTGCTTCCCGGTCAGCCCGACGGGCCGCCCGTGCACGGCCAGTTCCACTGGTCCGAGCAGGCGGAATCGCACTGTGCACTCCGGCACGGTCCGGTCACCCCCTCCCATCCGACCCATCCGACCCATCCGACCCATCCGGCTCTTCCGGACAGACTAGGCCGCCGTCCGACGAAGACAACGCGCCGGCGGCAGCCCGGCGATGTCGGTGAGGTCGGCCACGGCTCCGACCCGGTCTGTACGGCCCACACACGATGCCTTACGTTGCACAGAGGGTAGTGAGGGGGAGTCCGAGACCAGTGACACGGGATTACGACAGCCAGCTCCTCGAGTCCGTGGCGGTACGCCGCCGCAGAATGCGGGACGCGCTGCTGTTCGGGGCTCAGCGGGCGCGGCGTACGGCGGATGAGCGGATCGGCAAGCTGTTCGCCGGAATCGCCATCGCCGCCGTCCTGTGCGCGGGGTGTGTCGGATGGTCGTTCCTCCAGCACACCCTCCAGAAGCAGAAGGACGAGCAGGAGAAACGGCAGCGCCAGGAACAGCAGTACCAGCAGCCGCCACAGGCACCCAAAACGGAGAAATCCGAGAATCCCGATAAGTCCGAGAAGACCGACAAGAGTTCATGATGATGCCGACCCGGTCCCATGCCCTCGACGTCGCGACGATAGGTTCCCGTCAGTGGTGAACACAGCATCGACTTCCCGGGCCCAGCTCAGCCGGGTGACGCTGATCGGCGAGCGCCGCCGGGCCGATATCGTCCTGCCCTCCGACGCTCCGATCGGGCAGCTGCTGCCGGACATCCTCCAGTTGCTGGACGACCGGGCGGCGTCGCGGCCGATGTCACGGCAGTTGATCACGGCCGATGGTTCCGCGCTGCCGCATGACGCCACGCTCTCCTCGGCCGGGATCGCGGACGGAGCCGTACTGCGGCTCGTACGGGCGCATGCGGCGCCGCCCGCGCCCGTGGTGCACGACGTCACCGATCTGGTCGCGGACGACCTCGATCTCCAGACGTGGCGCTGGCGCCCGGCCGCCCGCCGGATCGGCGCGGGCGTGGCGACCGTGGTTTTCGCGGTGCTCACCGGACTGCTCGCCCGCCGCGAGGTCGCGTCCGACGCGCTCGGCACACTCGCGGGCGCCCTCGCCGTCGTCGCGCTCGTCCTCGCCGCGGCCGGTGCCGCCGCCGCCACGGTCGGCCGAGGCAACCGGGGGCTCGCCACGGCGCTGCTGCTCGCCTCCGGCGGGCTCGCCGTCCTGGCCGCGTGGACCGCCGGAGGCCGCGCGTTCGCTGTCCGTCGTGGCGTCCGACGGGGTGCGTATGGCACCCACGCCCGCGGCCGCGCAGCCTGCCGTCGATGTGCTGACCGACAAGGTCGCGGTCGTCATCCAGGACCGCCCGGTGGTCGCCATGACGGCCTGGCTCTCGGACGCGCTCCGCGCCACCGCCCACGCCGAACTCGGCCTCCAGATCGTCACCTCCGCCGACGCCCGCCTCTCCCCCGCCGTCCGCAACAGCCTCGGCGGCTGGCCCTCGCGCTGGGTCGTCCGCGACGCGGAGGAGGGCTACTACGACGGCCTCTCCGGTGCCGTACTGCGCTGGCAGAACGGTCTGTTCGCGCCCGTCGAGTCCGCCGACGCCACCCCCGACGATCCACGCACCCCGGTGGCCGCGGCCTACCGGGCCTTCGAAGACACCGGTGAACGCCAACTGGCCGTCACCTTCCGCACCGTCCATCCCGCCGACGACCGCCTGGTCCTCGGCGGCGCCCTGGAGACGGTCTGGCGCGAACTGACCGGCGAACCCCCGGCCGGCTGGGGCACCGCGGAACCGGCCAATCTGCCATGGTCACTGCGCCAGTTGACGGACCTCGCCCACGAGCGGTCGCCCGAACCCACCTGGCTCGTCGTGGTCGGCACACCCGACCGCCCCGCCCTGGCCACGGTCCGCGTCAGCCGTACGACGGCGGGCGTCGAGGAGGACGTCACCCTGGCCTTCGGTTACGGCCCCGACGAGGAACCCCCGCTGGACGCCCTCCCCCGGACCGCGGAGATCCTGGCCACCCGCCACCACCTCCAGTCCATGCTCCTCCAGCTCCGCAAGGCCCGCCGCGACCTGATGGTCCCGCCCCGCTTCGAGGGCCCCGGCGTCCCGCTGGCCTTCGTCCTCGGCGCGGAGGAGGTCCGCGAGCTCCCCGGCGACCGAGCCCGCCGCACCCCTCTCCCCAACCCCCCACTCCCCCTCGGCCCCGCAACCCGCCCCGCCCTCTACTACCCCCTCCCGGGCGACCCGGGCGATCTCGCGGGCTGGCAGGACTTCGAACGCCTCATGCGCCACCTGAAAGGCGCCTGACACCAACGGAATCCATCGCAGCACCGGCGACGCCGTCGGCGCACTCCCGGACGCCAGAAACCCCAGCTCGGACAGTGTCCGGGCTGGGGTTCCAGTGGAGCCGCCTAAGGGAATCGAACCCTTGACCTACGCATTACGAGTGCGTCGCTCTGGCCGACTGAGCTAAGGCGGCATGCTGCGGTGACAGATTGGCATCAGCAGCGCCGCCAAGTCTACACAGTTTCGGGGGGTGCTCCGTACGGGGCCGGGCGGGGGTCGGGCAGGGGGCGTTTGGGCTGGTCAGCGGCAGCGCTTCTGGGGGGCGGGAGGGCGACCGGAGACGAGGTAGGTGTTGATCGCGGCGTCGATGCAGCGGCTGCCGCGGCCGTAGGCGGTGTGGCCGTCGCCCTCGTAGGTGAGGAGGGTGGCGGAGGAGAGCTGGCGGGCGAGGGCGCGGGCCCAGCGGTAGGGAGTGGCCGGGTCGCGGGTGGTGCCGACGACCACGATGGGGGCCGCGCCCTTGGCGGTGAGGGTGCGGGGGTGGCCGGTGGCGGGGACGGGCCAGTAGGCGCAGTTCAGGGCGGACCAGGCGAGGGCCTCGCCGAAGACGGGGGAGGCCTTCTTGAACGCCGGGAGGGACTTCTCGACCTCGGCCGGGGTGCGGAAGGCGGCGGGGAGATCGAGGCAGTTGACGGCGGGGTTGGCGTACATGAGGTTGGCGTACGAGCCGTCGGTGTCACGCTCGTAGTAGAGGTCGGCGAGGTTCAGCAGACCGCCGCCCTCGCCGCGGATGGCCGCGTGGAGTGCGGTGCGCAGTTGGGGCCATGCGCTCTCGTCGTACATGGCGGCCATCACGCCGGTGGTGGCCAGGGACTCGCCCAGGCGGCGGGATCCGCCGGTGGACACCGGATGGGAGTCCAGGCGGGTGAAGAATGCACCGAGGCGGTCGCGGGCGTCCGTGACCGAGCGGGTGCCGAGGGGGCATGTGGCGCGGCGGACGCAGTCCTTGGCGAAGGCGGTGAAGGCGGTCTCGAAACCGGCGGTCTGGTCCAGGTTCATCCGCCGGGAGTTGAGCGCCGGGTCGAGGGCGCCGTCGAGGACGAGGCGGCCGACGCGGGAGGGGTAGAGATCGGCGTAGGTGGCGCCGAGGAAGGTGCCGTAGGAGGCGCCGACGTAGGTGAGCCGGTCGTCACCGAGCGCGGCGCGCAGCACGTCCATGTCGCGGGCCGCCTCGACGGTGGAGAGGTGGGCGAGGACCTTGCCGGAGCGGTCGGCGCAGCCGCGGGCGAACTTCTTGTAGGCGGCCACCAACCGGTGCTGCTCGGCAGAGACGTCGGGCGTCTGGTCGGTCTGGGTGTAGCGGTCCATCTGCTTGTCGCTCAGACAGCGGACGGGCTCGCTGCCGGCGACACCGCGCGGGTCCATGGCCACCATGTCGTACCGGGCGCGCACCCGCGACGGATAGCCGACCGCGGCATAGCTCTGGAGGTAGCCGATGGCGGAGCCGCCGGGTCCGCCCGGGTTGACCAGCAGCGAGCCCAGCCGCTTCGCGGAGCCGGTGGCCTTCTTGCGGGAGACCGCGAGTTTCAGATCGCGGCCCTGGCCGGGCCGGGCGTAGTCGAGCGGGGCTCTGAGGGTGGCGCATTCGAAGCCCGCGCCACCGCATGTGCGCCAGTGCAGGCTCTGTTCGTAGTACGGCTTGAGGGCCGCCGGGACGCTGGGCGTGGGCAGCGCGGCGGCGCTCGTCGACGGACCGGAGGAGCAGCCGGAGAACAGCAGGGCGGCGGCCGCGAACGCGGTGCCGAACATGCGGAGCGTGCGGCGGCTGATCTCCATGGACTGATCCCTCGGTTCGCGGGCGCGGACGCGGGGATCACTGGCGGCCGACGCGACGCAAGGTACACGGCGCGGGGTCGTACGACGGCCGGACCCGAACCCCTAACGGAGCGTATCCATTCGACTACGCTCCATGCGTATGCCGCCGAACCCGTACGAGTGACACACGAGTGAGTCCGCGCGCGTCCGGACGCGGCTCAGCCCGCGCGCAGCGCCATGGCCATCGCCTCGACCGCGAGCAGCGGCGCCACATTGCGGTCCAGCGCCTCACGGCACGCCGAGACCGCCTCGATACGGCGCAGCGTCCGCTCCGGTTTCGACCCCGACGCCACCCGCTCCAGGGCGTCCCGTACGTCGGTGTTGGCCAGGGCGACCTGGGAGCCCAGCTGGAGCGCCAGCACATCCCGGTAGAAGCCGGTGAGATCGGTCAGCGCCTGGTCGAGGGTGTCGCGCTGGGTGCGGGTGGCCCGGCGCTTCTGGCGGTCCTGGAGGTCCTTCATGGCTCCGGCGGTGCCGCGCGGCAGCCGTCCGCCCGTACCGGCGGCGGCGCCCAGGGCGGCGCGCAGTTCCTCGGTCTCCTTGGCGTCGACCTCCTCGGCGACCTGCTTGGCGTCCTCGGCAGCCGCGTCGATCAGCTCCTGCGCCGCCTTCAGACAGCCGCCCACGTCGTCCACGCGCAACGGCAGCTTCAGGACCGCGGCGCGGCGGGCACGGGACCGCTCGTCGGTGGCCAGACGGCGGGCGCGGTCGATATGGCCCTGGGTGGCACGGGCGGCGGAGGCGGCGCGCTCGGGGTCGATACCGTCCCGGCGGACGAGGAGGTCCGCCACGGCGTCCACCGGAGGCGTGCGGAGCGTCAGCAGACGGCAGCGGGAGCGGATGGTGGGCAGCACGTCCTCCAACGAGGGCGTGCACAGCAGCCATACGGTGCGCGGCGCGGGCTCCTCGACGGCCTTGAGCAGGACGTTGCCCGCGCCCTCGGTGAGCCGGTCGGCGTCCTCCAGGACGATCACCTGCCACCGGCCGCCCGCGGGCGACAGCTGGGCCCGCCGGACCAGCTCGCGGGTCTCCTTGACGCCGATGGTGAGCTGATCCGTGCGCACCACCTCCACATCGGCATGGGTGCCGACCAGGGCGGTGTGGCAGCCGTCGCAGAACCCGCAGCCCGGGGCGGCACCCAGCGCCCGGTCCGGGCTGACGCACTGGAGCGCGGCGGCGAAGGCGCGCGCGGCGGTGGCCCGGCCCGAGCCGGGCGGACCGGTGAACAGCCAGGCGTGGGTCATCTTCGACGCCGTGCCCGTGCCCGGCCCGGCGGCCGGGGCGCCGGCCCCCGCTCCCCCGGTGACCAGGGCGTCCGCGTCCCGCGCGGCAGCCGTGAGCTGGGCCGCTACCCGGTCCTGCCCGACCAGTTCGTCCCACACCGCCATGGCTGCCTCCGCCCCTTGTGCTTCCGGCATCCCATTGTGGGCCACCCCTCGGACACCCGGGCCCACGGCCGGGCCCATGGGCGGATCCACGGCCGGACCGGATACGGCGTCGCCGTACGGCCCCGCGGTACACCGTCGCGACCGGACGACAGGTGGCCCGGTCCGCCGCAGTCAACGGGCCGTCCGGTCCGCCGCCGTCAGCGGGCCGTCCGGTCCGCCGCCGTCAGCGGGCCGTCCGCCTCAGCGGCGCCGGCCGCCGTCCTCGTCGTCATGCGGCCCGAGCAGTTCGTCGGCCAGGGTCGGCAGGTCGTCCAGCGGGGTCTCCTCCGCCCACTCCGGGCGACGGCGCTTACGCCGCGACGCCGACGCGTCGCCCTGGTCCTCGGGCCGGGCCTGCCGCTGCCCCTGGGCGTGGCTCTCGCCGTGCCCATGGCCGTACTGGGGCATCTCGCGGGTGCGCTCGTTTCCGTGGCCCTGTTCCTCCTCGGAGCGGAACATCCACGGCGGAACCCGGTCCGCGGGGTCGGCGGACCGCTCGTCCCCGACGGACGGCAGCACGGCCGTCTCGTCGGCCGCGCCCGACGGCTCCCGCTCGCCCGACGCCTTCGGGAGGACGGTCGTCTCGTCGGCGTCCGGGCCCTGCTGGGGGCGGACCGGGGGCAGTACGGCCGTCTCGTCCGCGTCCCGGCCCGGGGCATCGTGGCCGGTGGCCGCGTTCCACGGGTCGACACGCGGTGTCCGGACGGTCTCCGTGGAGTCCGGCCAGGCCGCGGCACCGGAGCCACCTGACGCGTCATCGGAATCGTCGCGTCCCGGACGGGCCGGGGGCGCGGGCGGTACCGGCGGTGCCGCGGGCGGCTGCGGCGCCGGATGGCCGGGACCGGCCGGAGCCTCGGTCTCCACCGTCGGCGCGTCGTCCGCGGCGGGGCTCCCGGCGCCCGGGGCGTCCGCCGCCATCCGGGCCCGCTCCGCCCGCAGCAGCGCCTCTTCCGCCTTGCGCTGCTCCTCGCGGCGGCGGGCCTCCGCCTCGGCGCGCTGCTGGGCGTCCGCCTCGGCCTGGACGCGGCGGCGCTCCTCCTCGGCGGCGCGGGCGCGGTCCTCGGCCTCGATCCGCCTGCGGTCCTCCTCGGCCCGTCGGCGTGCGTCCTCGGCGCGCTTACGGGCGGCCTCCGCCTGCCGTTCGGCCTCGCGCTGCCGCGCCTCCTCCAGCTCGCGGCGCTTGCGCTCCTCCTCTTCGGCCCGGGCCTTGGCCAGCGCCTCCTGGCGCTCGCGCTCCAGCCGCTCCTCCTCCGCCTTACGGGCGGCCTCTTCCTCGGCCTTGCGGCGGGCCTCCTCCTCGGCGGCCTTACGGGCCTCCTCCTGGGCCTTCACCTCCGCCTCGGACAGCGGCAGCATCTGGTCCAGCCGGTGGCGCACCGCGGAGGTGACCGCCTCGGGCAGCTGCCCGGCGTCCACGACGAGGTAGCGGGCCGGGTCGGCGGCCGCGAGGGCCAGGAAGCCGGACCGTACGCGCTGGTGGAACTCGGCGGGCTCGGACTCCAGCCGGTCCGGGGCCTCGGTGAAACGCTCGCGCGCGGCCTCCGGGGAGACGTCCAGCAGCACCGTCAGATGCGGCACCAGACCGTCGGTCGCCCAGCGGGAGATCCGGGCGATCTCGGTCGCGGAGAGATCGCGGCCCGCGCCCTGGTAGGCGACGGACGAGTCGATATAGCGGTCGGAGATGACGACCGCGCCGCGCTCCAGGGCCGGACGGACCACGGAGTCGACGTGCTCGGCGCGGTCCGCCGCGTACAGCAGCGCCTCCGCGCGGTGCGAGATCCCGGCGGACGAGACGTCGAGCAGGATCGAGCGCAGTCGCTTGCCGATGGCGGTCGCGCCCGGCTCGCGGGTGACGACCACCTCGTGGCCCTTGGCCCTGACCCATTCGGCCACCGCCTCCACCTGTGTGGACTTACCGGCTCCGTCACCGCCCTCGACGGCGATGAAGAAGCCGGTGGCGGCCGGGGCCTCGTCCGCGCCCCCGCCGCGCAGCGCCTCCCGCAGATCGCGCCGCAGCGGCACGCCCTGCCGGTCGTCGGTACGGCCGAGGACGAGTGCCGCGACGGGCAGCAGCAGCGCCCCGACGAGCATCAGGGTGAAGGCCGCGCCGCCATGGGCGAAGACCCACTCGCCGTCGCCGAGCCGGTGCGGTCCGATGACGGCGGCGAGCAGCGGGGCGATGACCGCGCCGAGGCCGACGAAGACACGGACGACCGCGTGCAGATGCTCCGTCATCCGGTGGCGGCGGGACTCCTCGGACTCCTGGTCCAGGAGGGCGTGGCCGGTGTGGGCGGCGACTCCGGCCGACAGCCCGGCGATCAGGGTGATCATCAGGACCGTGGTGGCGTCGTGCACCAGACCCGCGGCGAGCAGCGCCAGCCCGGTCAGCGCGATCGACAGCGCGAGCAGCCGGCGCCGGGAGAGCCCCGGCAGGACGAGCGGCGCCCAGCGGACGCCGAGCGCGGGACCGCCGCTGAGGGCCAGCACGAGCAGGGAGAAGCCGACCGGGCCGCCACCGAGGTCGACCGCCTGGAGCGCGGCGACGCCGACGGCCGCCGCGATCGCGGCCGCCACCGCGGCGCAGGACAGCACCAGCAGCGGCACGGCGCCGGTGCGCCCCTTGTCGGCGCCGGTGCCGGACGCGGCGCGCGGCCGACGCAGCCCCTCGAGGGGCGAGCGGGTGCGGGGCGTCTGCGCGGCGGGCAGTTCGACGAAGTAGAGGATCGAGATGGACGCGGCGAAGAGTCCGGCGCCGACATACGAGCCCAGCGCGGCCTGGTGGTCGTGGAACCACTCCATGCCCGTGCCCAGCAGCCGTCCGAAGAGCGTGACGACGAGCAGTCCGGCGGCGGCGAGCGGCAGCGTCAGGAAGCTGGTGCGCAGCGAGAGCCTGCGCAGCGCGTCGAGGTGGTCGGGCAGTGGCCGCACGGCGGCGCCCTCGGCGGGCGGCGCCGGGAGCAGCGCGGGGGCCGCGTCGTCCTTGGCGACGGTCCAGAAGCGCTCGGCGACCCCGACGACAAAGGCGGTGACGAGCAGCCAGGCGACGGCGTCGTCCGGCCTCCACTCGATCCACAGCGGGGCGATGAGCAGCAGGACCAGCCGCACCCCATCCGCGCCGATCATGGTCCAGCGGCGGTCCAGCGGGCCGGAGGGGGCGAGCAGTGCGGAGACCGGGCCGAGCAGGACCGCGCCGAAGAGCACGGTCGCCAGCAGCCGGACGCCCAGGACCGCGGCGACGGCGAGGGCCGCACCGCGGTAGCCGCCGCCGAAGGAGCCCGCCGCGACGGACGCCTGCAACGACAGCAGGACGAGCACCAGCACGGCGAGCGCGTCCCCGGCCCCGCCGACGAGTTGGGCACTCCACAGCCGTCGCAACGGCGGATAGCGCAACAAGGCCCGTACGGCACGCTCGCGGGAGTCCGCGGCCAGTGCGCCGGAAGTGGGGGTCACGTCCGTTGGCTGCTCTCGCGTCATCCCGCCAGCCTATCCGGATCACGTAAATCCGCGTGCCCCCGGCCGAACAAACGGGCGGGGGCGCGTGGGTTGCGGCGAAATGAGCCGCGATTATTCGGCGTTGGCCGCCGACTTCTTGGCCGCCGTGGTCTTCTTCGCGGCGGTCTTCTTGGCCGTGGTCGTGGTCTTCTTCGCGGCCGTCTTCTTGGCGGCGGTCTTCTTCGCCGTCGTCTTCTTGGCCGCCGTGGTCTTCTTCGCGGCCGTCTTCTTGGCGGTCTTCTTGGCCGGGCCCTTGGCGCGCTTCTCCGCGAGCAGCTCGAACCCGCGCTCGGCCGTGATGGTCTCGACGTCGTCGTCCCGGCGCAGGGTCGCGTTGGTCTCGCCGTCGGTGACGTACGGGCCGAACCGGCCGTCCTTCACCACTACCGGCTTCTCGCTGACCGGGTCGGTGCCCAGCTCCTTCAGCGGCGGCTTGGCGGCGGCCCGGCCGCGCTGCTTGGGCTGGGCGTAGATGGCCAGCGCCTCGTCGAGGGTGATGTTGAAGAGCTGGTCCTCGCTCTCGAGCGACCGCGAGTCCGTGCCCTTCTTCAGGTACGGGCCGTAGCGGCCGTTCTGTGCGGTGATCTCGGTGCCCTCGGGGTCGGCACCGACGACGCGCGGCAGCGACATCAGCTTGAGCGCCTCCGCCAGGGTCACCGTGTCCAGGGACATCGACTTGAAGAGCGAGGCGGTACGCGGCTTGACCGCGTTCTTGCCGGTCTTCGGGGTGTCCTCGGGCAGCACCTCGGTCACGTACGGACCGTAACGGCCGTCCTTGGCGACGATCATGCGGCCGGTCTCCGGGTCGGGACCCAGCTCGAAGTCACCGCTCGGCTTGGCGAGCAGCTCCTCGGCGAACGCCACGGTGAGCTCGTCCGGCGGCAGGTCGTCGGGGACGTCCGCGCGGTGGCCGGTCTGGCCCTCGGTCTCGGAGGGGCGCTCCACATACGGGCCGTAGCGGCCGACGCGCAGCACGATGCCGTCGCCGACGGGGAACGAGGAGACCTCGCGGGCGTCGATCGCGCCCAGGTCGGTGACCAGCTCCTTGAGGCCGCCGAGGTGGTCGCCGTCGCCGTTCCCGGCCTCGGCGGCGGCGCCCGCGCGCCCTTCCGCGGTCTCACCGAAGTAGAAGCGCCTGAGCCACGGCACGGCCTGGGCCTCACCACGGGCGATGCGGTCGAGGTCGTCCTCCATCTTGGCGGTGAAGTCGTAGTCGACCAGTCGGCCGAAGTGCTTCTCCAGCAGGTTGACCACGGCGAAGCTCAGGAAGGACGGCACCAGCGCGGTGCCCTTCTTGAAGACGTACCCGCGGTCGAGGATGGTGCCGATGATCGACGCGTAGGTCGACGGGCGGCCGATCTCGCGCTCTTCGAGCTCCTTGACCAGCGACGCCTCGGTGTAGCGGGCCGGGGGCTTGGTGGCGTGGCCGTCGGCGGTGATGTCCTCGGCGGCGAGCCGGTCGCCCTCGGCGACCTGCGGCAGCCGGCGCTCGCGGTCGTCGAGCTCCGCGTTCGGGTCGTCCGCGCCCTCGACGTACGCCTTCATGAAGCCGTGGAAGGTGATCGTCTTGCCGGAGGCGGAGAATTCCGCGTCCCGGCCGTCGCTCGCCCGGCCGCCGATCTTGACGGTGACGGACTGACCGACCGCGTCCTTCATCTGGGAGGCGACGGTCCGCTTCCAGATCAGCTCATAGAGCCGGAACTGGTCGCCGGTCAGGCCGGTCTCCGCGGGGGTGCGGAAGCGGTCCCCCGAGGGGCGGATGGCCTCGTGCGCCTCCTGCGCGTTCTTGACCTTGCCCGCGTAGGAGCGCGGCTTCTCCGGCAGGTAGTCCGCCCCGTACAGCTGGGTGACCTGCGCCCGCGCCGCCGCCACCGCCGTGTCCGACAGGGTGGTGGAGTCGGTACGCATGTAGGTGATGAAGCCGTTCTCGTACAGCTTCTGCGCCACCTGCATGGTGGCCTTCGCACCGAAGCCGAGCTTGCGGCTGGCCTCCTGCTGGAGGGTGGTGGTGCGGAACGGGGCGTACGGCGAGCGGCGGTACGGCTTGGATTCGACGGACCGCACCGTGAAGGCGGTGTCGGCGAGGGCCGCGGCCAGCGAGCGGGCGTTCGCCTCGTCCAGGTGCAGGACGTTGGCGCCGTCCTTGAGCTGCCCGGTCGAGGTGAAGTCGCGGCCCTGGGCGACCCGGCGGCCGTCGACGGTGCTCAGACGGGCGCCGAAGGTGCCCGGATCGGTGGCGTCACCGGTGCGGCCGGTGGCGAAGGTGCCGGTCAGGTCCCAGTACTCGGCGGAGCGGAAGGCAATGCGCTCGCGCTCGCGCTCGACGACGAGACGGGTGGCCACGGACTGCACACGGCCCGCGGACAGCCCGCGCATGACCTTCTTCCACAGGACCGGCGAGACCTCGTAGCCATAGAGGCGGTCGAGGATCCGGCGGGTCTCCTGGGCGTCGACCAGACGCTGGTTCAGCTCCCGCGGATTGGCCACGGCCTCGCGGATCGCGTCCTTGGTGATCTCGTGGAAGACCATCCGGCGGACCGGGACCTTGGGCTTGAGGACCTCCTGGAGGTGCCAGGCGATGGCCTCGCCCTCGCGGTCCTCATCGGTGGCGAGGAAGAGCTCGTCGGATTCGGCGAGCAGTTCCTTGAGCTTCTTGACCTGGCTCTTCTTGTCCGCGTTGACGACGTAGACCGGCTGGAAGTCATGATCGACGTCCACACCGAGCCGTCGCACCTCGCCGGTGTACTTGTCGGGTACCTCGGCCGCGCCGTTCGGCAGGTCCCGGATGTGCCCGACGCTGGCCTCGACCACGTATCCCGGGCCGAGATAGCCCTTGATCGTCTTCGCCTTGGCGGGCGACTCGACGATGACGAGTCGGCGGCCGCCCTGCGCGGTCTCGCTGGTGGTCGGGGACAACTTCGCTCTTCTCTCCGGTCGACGCCTCGGTGAACGGGCACTGCATCACGGGTTAACGCGCGCACGGTCACCATTTCGGTGACGCTGCGGAGTGTGACGGTACCTCCCGGCACCGTGTCAAACGGAAAAAGCCCGCAACGCCACTCGAACGGTAACCCGACAAGCGTCCTGTCTGCCGCCCGGACCGGCACAAGCCACCGTGGAAGGCCCTGTCAGGCGTAACCCAGGCACCAGATCCCGCCGCCGAGCGCGGCGACGCCGAAGAGAAGGGAGAGCACCGCGGAAGCGACAGGGCTCACACCCTGCGCGACCGGCTGACGCAGCCGCATGCGCGCCGCCGCCCACAGCAGCAGCGCGGCGCCGAACAACACGAATGCCGATCCGGCGAAGATCGCAGGTCCGCTCTCCATGGGCGGATCGTGGCACGCGCGGAAGGCGTCCGCGCGAACCTGGGGTGAACAGCGTGCGACCGGCCTCTTCGGCCATGTTCACGGGATCCGGCCAGGAGATACGCCCGGCATGCGCCGGTACGGGCCGGGCGGGCCCGCGAGGCGTTCGGGCTCCGCTGGGCCGGGCCGCCCAGGTCACCCTCCGGCGTGCTTCCCGTACAGGCCGTACACCGGGGGCCGTCCGTGTGCCCCGCGCGGCCGCATCGGCCGCATGATCCGTCCTCATACGGCAGGTTCCTGCCATACGGAGCGCGGGAGCGGGGCGAGCGCACCGGCGCACGCCCCGTACGGGACGTGCGCCCCGGCCCCGTACGGCTTACGCCCCGTGGGACTCGCCGGGGTCATCCGCGCAGCTCACGCCGTCGGCGCCGCACCACCAGGGCCCTCGGCGCCCTCGGCCCCGTCCGGCTCCAGGAAACCCTGCTCGACGAGCAGCCGGATGGACTCCGGGGTGCGATCGCGCAGCACCACCGGGTCCTCCCCGAGCAGCTGGGCGATGGCGTCCAGGATCCGGCCCGCGCTGAGCGTGCCATCGCAGACGCCCGCGAAGCCCGCGCCCACCGTGTCCACCTTCGTGGCGCGCCGCATCCCGCGGTTCTGCCGCAGCACCACATGCTCCGGGTCCTCCGCCCCGGGCAGCCCCACCTGCTCCTGCACGACCTCGTCGGCCAGCCGGAAGCGTCCGGCAAGCAGTGCCGCGTCGTCGTGCGCCCGCAGGAAGTCCTGCCGGGCGAAGTGGGCCGCGACCACGTCCCCGAGCGGCTGCTCGACCGGGTGCGGCCACTCCTCCACGGTCACCGACGGCCGCTCGGCGCCGGACTTGCGCAGGGTGATCCAGCCGAAGCCGACGCCCTTGGTGCCGCGCGCCTCGAACTCGTCCAGCCAGGCGTCATAACGCGCCGCGTACGCCTCCGGCCCGGCCAGGTGCTCGCCCGCGTCACGCAGCCACAGCTCGGTGTACTGGGTGACGTCCTGCACCTCGCGCTGCACGATCCAGGCGTCACAGCCGCTCGGCACCCACGAGGCCAGCCGCTCACGCCAGTCCTCCCCCTCGATGTGCTGCCAGTTGGCCAGCAGCTGGCACCAGCCGCCGTCCGTGAGGTGGTCGGCGGACTGCCGGACCAGGGTGCGGCACAGGTCGTCGCCGGCCATCCCGCCGTCCCGGTAGACCAGCCGGGCGTCCTCCGGGGAGCGCGGGGAGATCACGAACGGCGGGTTGGACACGATCAGGTCGTACCGCTCGCTCTCGACCGGCTCGAAGAGTGAGCCCTCGCGCAGATCGGGCTCCGGCGCGCCGGAGAGGGCGAGCGTCAGCCGGGCGATGGCCAGGGCGCGCGGATTGGGGTCGGTGGCGGTCACCCGGGTGGCGTGGCGGCTCGCGTGCAGCGCCTGGATCCCGGAGCCGGTGCCGAGGTCGAGGGCGCGGTCGACCGGCGTGCGCAGGGTGAGCCCGGCCAGCGTCGTGGACGCGCCGCCGACCCCGAGCACGAGCTGGGAGCGGTCCACGGCGCTCCGCTCGCCGCCGGGGCCGCCGATGCCGCCCGCGCCGCCGACCGCGCAGCCGAGGTCGGACACGATCCACCAGTCCTGGCCCTCCGGCCCGCCGTAGGGCCGTACGTCCACGGTCGCGCGCACCTCGTCGCCGTCCCCCACCAGCCAGCCGTCGGCGAGGCAGTCCTCGACGGGGAGGGCCGCCGCCGCCCTCCCGTACGGCGCCGGGCGCTGCAAAAGGAAGAGACGCACCAGCGTCTCCAGCGGGGAGTCACCCCGGGTGGCGCGGAGCGCCGGAACGGTTTCGCTCCGCGCCAGGGCGGCATAGGCGGAGGCGCCGAGCAGATCCAGCAGACCGTCGGCGGTGAAGGAGGCGGACGACAGCGCGTCACGGAGACGGGCGGTGCGCGCGGGGTCGGCGGCGGGGAGGCGGAACGGGGGCCGGTTCGTACTCACGCCCCCATTGTCGGGGCAATCACCGACAGCCCGCGACGACCGCCGACGACGCGCGCCACGGGGCCCGGCGCCGTAGCCGGGATGGCGGCCCGGCCGACGGGCCCCAGGGAAGCGCCCTGCCCATGGCTGACAACACGTCACCGGCGGGGCTGACGTGCCGACAGCACGGGCGTGGAACGGGGGCCTTCCCTCCCCGCACCCGCCACGGCGAACCCCCTGTCGGAGAGTTGGCGGAGAGTCCGGGCCGGGCGGTCGCTCAGGACTACGTGGTCGCGCCGCCGGGCGCCTTCGGCTTCTGGCAGCCGGGCTGCTTGGCCATCGCCGTGCCGACCTCCCCCTCCTGGAGCTTCTGGAGGGCCTTGTCACCGGACTTGCTGAGCTTGTCGAGCTCGTCGGCGACGCCCTTGAGCCCCTCGGCGAACTTCGACTTGTCCGACGTGTCGAGCTTGTCGACGCTCGTCTTCAGGTCCTTGTAGGCCACGGAGGTGGAGTTGAGCTCCTTGACCGCCTGGCGCTGGGTCGTCTCGCCCTTGTCGACCGGCGGCGGGCCCGCCTTGTCGACGGCCTTGGCCAGCGCCGCGTACGACTCGGAGATCTGCTGGAACGCCTTGGAGTCGGTCTGCTGGAGCTTCTTGGAGTCCTGCTCGTCGGCGGCCGCCTGGATCGAGGCGTTGGCCCCCTGAATCTTCTTCAGCTGCGGCTGCACCTCGTCGCAGACCGACTTGGCCCAGTCGTTGACCTTCTTGTCGTCCTCATCGCCGTTGCCGCCGCAACCAGTCAGCGCCACGACGAGTGCCGCACCGCCGGACAGCGCCGCCACTAGCTTCTTGTTCACCGGGTTGGTCCCTTCCATGGCTCTCGGCCCCGGAACATACACGGCGATCCGGCGGGGATCGCGAGCTGAGTATCCCGTATGAACACTTTTGAAGCCATTTGCATCAAGCCCGGTGTGCTGTCCGCCTCACTCCGCCGAGGGACCTCCGGTGGGCATACGCGCGGGCGGACGGTGTGCCGGTGCACACCACCCGCCCGCACGTCGTGAGGGCTCTCACAGCCCCATGACCGACCCCGGGGTCAGGAAACCACCGCCGCGTCGGCCGACTTCGCCACGCGCTCGGAGTTGCCTTCGTCACCCACGGCGATTCCGCGCCGCTTGGAGATGTAGACCGCTCCGACGATGATCACGACGGCGGCCACCGCGATGACCGCCCGCAGTCCGGGACTGGCGTCGTCCCCGTACGAGAACTTCACCACCGCCGGGGCGATCAGCAGCGCCACCAGGTTCATCACCTTCAGCAGCGGGTTGATCGCCGGGCCCGCGGTGTCCTTGAACGGGTCGCCGACCGTGTCGCCGATCACCGTGGCGGCATGGGCCTCACTGCCCTTCCCGCCGTGGTGCCCGTCCTCGACCAGCTTCTTCGCGTTGTCCCAGGCACCGCCGGAGTTGGCGAGGAAGACGGCCATCAGGGTGCCGGTGCCGATCGCCCCGGCCAGGAAGGAGCCGAGCGCGCCGACCCCGAAGGTGAAGCCGACGGCGATGGGCGCCAGGACGGCGAGCAGACCCGGGGTGGCCAGCTCCCGCAGGGCGTCCTTGGTGCAGATGTCGACGACCCGCCCGTACTCCGGCGTCTCGCTGTAGTCCATGATCCCGGGCTTCTCGCGGAACTGCCGCCGCACCTCGAAGACCACCGCACCGGCCGACCGCGACACCGCGTTGATCGCCAGCCCCGAGAAGAGGAAGACGACGGCGGCGCCGAGGACGAGTCCGACGAGGTTGTTGGGCTGCGAGATGTCCAGGCTGAGATTCATCTCACCGGCCACGCTCACATGGACATCGTCGATGGCCTCGGCGATGGCGTCACGGTACGAACCGAAGAGCGCGGCCGCGGCGAGCACCGCCGTCGCGATCGCGATGCCCTTGGTGATCGCCTTGGTGGTGTTGCCCACCGCGTCGAGGTCGGTGAGCACCTGGGCGCCCGCGCCCTCGACATCACCGGACATCTCGGCGATGCCCTGCGCGTTGTCGGAGACCGGACCGAAGGTGTCCATCGCGACGATGACGCCGACGGTGGTCAGCAGACCGGTACCGGCCAGCGCGACCGCGAACAGCGCCAGCATGATCGAGGCGCCGCCGAGCAGGAACGCGCCGTAGACGCTGAGCCCGATCAGCACCGCCGAGTAGACCGCGGACTCCAGACCGACCGAGATACCGGAGAGCACCACGGTGGCCGGGCCGGTCAGCGAGGTCTTGCCGATGTCCCGGACCGGACGCCGAGTGGTCTCGGTGAAGTAGCCGGTGAGCTGCTGGATGAGCGCGGCCAGCACGATGCCGATCGCGACGGCGACGAGCGCGAGGACCCGCGGGTCCCCGGCATGGCCGAGGATCTCGCGGTCGGTGACCCCGTCGAGATCGGCGTAGCTGGACGGCAGGTACGCGTAGACCGCGGCCGCCACCAGCACCATCGAGATCACCGCGGAGATGAAGAAGCCGCGGTTGATGGCGCTCATCCCGCTGCGGTCGGAACGGCGCGGAGCCACCGCGAAGATCCCGATCATGGCGGTGACCACGCCGATCGCCGGAACGAGCAGCGGGAAGGCCAGACCGGAGTCGCCGAACGCGGCCTTACCGAGGATCAGCGCGGCCACCAGGGTCACGGCGTAGGACTCGAAGAGGTCCGCGGCCATGCCCGCGCAGTCGCCGACGTTGTCGCCCACGTTGTCCGCGATGGTCGCGGCGTTGCGCGGGTCGTCCTCGGGGATTCCCTGCTCGACCTTGCCGACGAGGTCGGCGCCGACGTCCGCGGCCTTGGTGAAGATGCCACCGCCGACCCTCATGAACATCGCGATCAGCGCCGCACCGAGGCCGAAGCCCTCCAGCACCTTGGGCGCGTCGGCGGCGTAGACGAGCACCACGCAGGAGGCGCCCAGCAGGCCGAGGCCCACGGTGAACATGCCGACCACGCCACCCGTCCGGAAAGCGATCTTCATCGCCTTGTGCGAGACGGCCGTCAGATCCACACCCGGCTGACCGGGCGCGGAGGAAGCGGAGTCCCCATTGACGGATGTGCCGGGTGATGCGGAAGCGGCGGGAGTGGCTTCCCGGGCCGCCGCCGCGACGCGCACATTGCTGCGCACCGCGAGCCACATCCCGATATAGCCGGTGGCCGCCGAGAATCCCGCACCGATCAGAAAGAACGCCGAACGCCCGATGCGCTGCGCCCAGTCGTCCGCAGGCAACAGCATGAGCAGGAAGAACACCACCACGGCGAATCCACCGAGGGTGCGCAGCTGCCGGGCAAGATAGGCATTCGCGCCTTCCTGCACGGCCGCGGCGATCTTCTTCATACTGTCCGTGCCCTCGCCGGCGGCGAGGACTTGTCGTACCAGCACCACCGCGACCGCGAGTGCCGCGATCGCGACGGCGGCGATCACCAGCACGATCACACGGTTGTCATCGGTCAGTTCTGCGGCGGCCAGGGTTGGGGTGAGGTCCAGCTGATGAGGGGTGAGAGGCCCCGCCATTCGTCCTCCTTGACGTTTGGCACATGGGCGCGCAGCAGTTCTGCGACCGCAGAAGAGCCGCCACGCTCAGGCGTCCTGAGCTCGAGATGTGGACGGATTGTAGGGAGCGTCACACGATCAAAACAGGGCGCCGGAATGGGAATTCGCCTGCACCAGTGAAGATCAATAGGTTTGGCGCCCGAGAATTCGCCCGGAAGGAGGACGGTGGACAATTCCCTGACGGGTGTCAAATGATCTACATAAATGATCTCGATGCACTATGAAAAGTGCTGATCAGGGCAGTGCCGCGGATGATCGCCAACGCCGGTGCGCAAGCGAAGCGGAAGATCGCGGAGACGGGTGCGGAGGGGCCGCGAAAGATCATGACAAGCCAAGGCCGGAATCAGCGACCCCGGCACCCCTCCACGGCCGAAACAGTCCGGTACGTCCGAAGTCCGGGTTCGCGGTCCGACGTCGCGGGTCGGGGGTCGGGGGTCGGGATCCGGGCGGGGGGGCGCGAGCGGCGGGGGCAGCGGGGCGGGCGGGCGCAGCCGCTGGCCGGGGCCAGGAGGACAGGAGAAGGAGCAACGGCAGCGGCTATCGCCGATCGGCGCCCCATGCGTGACCGCGAGACACCGCGGACTGTCGCGCAAGGGCAATCAGAGACCCCACAGATGCCGTGCACGACGGCCAGGCCGCCGCACAGAGACGAACCACAGAGGCGAAGACGGGCACAGCGCATCGCGGCACGGCAGACCGGGCCCCGTGCCGAGGCAGCGGTGACGGACGGCCGGTCCAGGCGCCGCTACGACACCAAGGCGTCGGGAGAGGTCGGCCAGCTCATCCGGATCACTCCACCGGTCTCGCTGCTCGTCACCTCGACGTCGTCGACGAGCCCCTTGATCACGGCCAGGCCCATCTCGTCCTCGCCCTCGGGCTCGGACTCCTCGTCGCCACCAGGGGCGCCGGGAGCCAGAGCGGCCGAGGTCGGGGACTCATCGCCGATCTCGATGGAGAACTTCTTCTCCTCCTCGGTCAGCGCCACCCGCACCGGGGCGTCCACCCCATTGCTCAGATGGAGCCCCACCGCACGGGTGCAGGCCTCACCAACCGCGAGCCGCACCTCGTCGAGCACGGCCTCGTCCACCCCGGCCCGGCGTGCCACGGCCGCAGCGACCAAGCGGGCGGTCCTGACGTGCTCGGGCAGCGCGCTGAAGCGGAGTTCGACGGTGGGCATGCCATCCCCCTCGGGCGTATGGGCGTGCATGTCGGGGGGCCGGGCGATGGCGCCCGGTTCCCCCTTCGGTCTTCCTGCGACGACCAGGTCAGTCAGTCGCCGCGACAGCGTCCTCGACCGAGGTGTGAATCGGGAACACCTTGGTCAGGCCGGTGATACGGAAGATCTTGAGAATGCGCTCCTGGTTGCACACCAGGCGCAGTGAGCCCTCATGGGCACGTACGCGCTTCAGCCCGCCGACGAGCACGCCGAGCCCGGTGGAGTCGAGAAAGTCGACGCCCTCCATGTCGACGACCAGGTGGTAGCTACCGTCGTTGACAAGCTCGACCAGCTGCTCGCGCAGCTTGGGCGCGGTGTATACATCAATCTCGCCACCGACCTCGACGACCGTGCGGTCGCCTACGGTCCGAGTCGACAGGGACAGGTCCACGGATCCTCCAGCACCTTGCATCGAGCGGTCGCCCCCCATGGATCGGCAGCCGCGATGGCATTCAATCACTTACCAGCAGGCGTGCACGACGCCTTGAGACCATTGTCCGTCAGACCAGTGACAGACTCGGTGTCGATGGCCCACAACCAACTCCCGCGGCAGGCGGGCATACGCCCCTCACCTCGGGCTGTTCTCGGTCGGCTCGGCGCGGGGGCCGGGCGAGGCGCGCGCATCACTCATACGGAGCACTTGCCCCCGCGTCTCGGGAGCCATGCCGACTGGCCTTCGCCGATCCGGCCGGAAGTGATCGCGGCCATCCGGACCGCCGGAATCGACCGTCCCTGGGCTCACCAGGCGCGTACGGCCGAGCACGCGCTGCGCGGGGAATCGGTGGTGGTCGCCACCGGAACCGCCTCCGGCAAATCCCTGGCCTACCTCGCCCCCGTGCTCAGCACCCTGCTGGAGGGATCCGAGGAACCCAGCGGGCGGGGCGCGACCGCCCTGTATCTCTCGCCCACCAAGGCGCTGGCCGCCGATCAGCGCCGGACGGTGGCCGATCTCGCCGCCCCGCTGGGCACCGCCGTCCGCGCCGCCGTGTACGACGGCGACACGCCGGTCGAAGAACGCGAATGGGTGCGTCAGTACGCCAACTACGTCCTCACCAACCCCGACATGCTGCACCGGGGCATCCTGCCGGGGCACCCCCGGTGGTCCTCCTTCCTGCGCTCCCTGCGCTACGTCGTCATCGACGAGTGCCACACCTACCGGGGTGTCTTCGGCTCCCATGTCGCCCAGGTGCTGCGGCGGCTCCGGCGTGTCTGCGCCCGCTACGGCTCCTCGCCGGTCTTCCTGCTCGCCTCCGCCACCGCGGCCGACCCCGCCGTGGCGGCGACCCGGCTGACCGGTATGCCGGTGGTGGAGATCACCGAGGACTCCTCGCCCCGCGGCGAGGTCGTCTTCGCCCTCTGGGAGCCGCCCCTGACCGAGCTGCACGGTGAGCAGGGGGCCCCGGTCCGCCGCACGGCCACCGCCGAATCCGCGGATCTCCTCACCGATCTGGCCGTCCAGGGAGTCCGCACGGTCACCTTCGTGCGCTCCCGGCGGGGCGCGGAACTGATCGCCCTGATCGCCCAGGAGCGGCTGGCCGAGGTGGACCGCTCGCTGCCGGAGCGGGTGGCCGCCTACCGGGGTGGCTATCTCCCCGAGGAGCGCCGGGCCCTGGAGCGCGCCCTGCACTCCGGTGAGCTCCTCGGCCTCGCCGCCACCACCGCCCTGGAGCTCGGCATGGACGTGGCGGGTCTGGACGCCGTCGTCCTGGCGGGCTATCCCGGCACCCGTGCGTCCCTCTGGCAGCAGGCGGGACGGGCCGGGCGCAGCGGGCAGGGGGCGCTCGCGATCCTCGTGGCCCGGGACGATCCGCTGGACACCTATCTCGTCCACCATCCGGACGCGCTCTTCCGTCAGCCGGTGGAGTCCACCGTGCTCGACCCCGACAACCCGTATGTCCTGGCGCCGCATCTGTGCGCGGCCGCGGCCGAGCTGCCGCTCACCCCGGCCGACCTGGAGCTGTTCGGCCCCGCCGCCGAGGAGCTGGTGCCACAGCTGGAACAGCGCAGGCTGCTGCGCCGCCGGGCGACCGCCTGGCACTGGACCCGCAGGGAGCGCGCCGCCGATCTCACCGACATCCGCGGGGAGGGCGGCAGCCCGGTCCAGGTGGTGGAGGCGGCGACCGGCCGGCTGCTGGGCACTGTGGACGCCTCGGCCGCCCACAGCACCGTGCACGAGGGCGCCGTCCACCTCCACCAGGGCCGGAGCTATCTGGTGAAACAGCTGGACCTCGACGATTCGGTCGCCCTGGTCGAGGAGGCCAGCCCGCCGTACTCCACCACCGCCCGCGACACCACGGCCGTCTCCATCCTGGAGACCACCACCGAGATCCCCTGGGGGGACGCCCGGCTGTGCTTCGGCTCGGTCGAGGTCACCAACCAGGTCGTGTCCTTCCTCCGCCGCAAGCTGATCACCGGTGAAGTGCTCGGGGAGTCCAAGCTCGACCTCCCGCCGCGGACACTGCGCACCCGCGCCGTGTGGTGGACGGTCACCGAGGACCAGCTCGAGGACGCACGGGTGCACCCCCAGGCGCTCGGCGGTGCCCTGCACGCCGCCGAGCACGCCTCCATCGGCATCCTGCCGCTCTTCGCGACCTGTGACCGCTGGGACATCGGCGGGGTCTCGGTGCCGCTCCACCCCGACACCCTGCTGCCGACGGTCTTCGTCTACGACGGTCATCCCGGCGGGGCCGGGTTCGCCGAGCGCGCCTTCCACACGGCGGCCAGCTGGCTGACCGCCACCCGTGAGGCCATCGCCGCCTGTGAGTGCGAGGCCGGGTGCCCCTCCTGCATCCAGTCCCCCAAGTGCGGCAACGGCAATGACCCGCTCGACAAGAGGGCCGCGATCCGCCTGCTGACGACCCTTCTCGCAGGAGCCACCGAGCAGGCCCCCACCGGATGACCCGTTCCGGGCCCCGGCCGCCGATCGCACCGCGCGGGGCCGCTCCGGCCGCTGCCCGGCGCCGTCCGTGACGGACGCGGTCGCGGGCCCGGCCCGTGCCCTGACCCGAAGGGTGAACGGCCCGGTGCGCACCTCCGCCGTGAGATCGGCGGTCTCCCCGCTCAGCACGCACCGCACCACGCGGGCGCCCTGGGCGGAGGCGACCCGCCGGGCGAGGCGGCATGCCGCGCCCCGCCCGTCCAAGCCGTGATCGGCGGCCGCGAGTGCGGCCAGGTCGGCGGCGGCTCCCGCCCGGTGGCGGGCCACCATGGCCTGCCCGGCGGCCAGTACGGCCGCGAACACCGCACACAGGGTCATGGTGGCCACCACGGCCCAGACCGTGGCCGACCCTCGGTCGTCCGTCCTCCTCACGACGCCGTCCTCCATGCGACGGCCACCCCCGGGCGGGGGCCGACGGTGTCCTCGGCGAGGGCGGCCGCCTGGCCCCGCAGCCGCAGCGCGAGCGGGCCGGGGCCGGCCGTGCGGGCCTCGACCCGCACCCGCACCAGATCGCCGTCCCGCCATAGCTCGACCCGGGCTCCGCGCGGGGCGGCCGACCTGGCGGCGGCCACCGCGGCCTCCTTCGGCTCCGAACGCGCCGCCGCCCTCGCACCGGCCCGTGCCGCGTCCACGCACTGCAACTGCGCCGCCGATGCCATCTGACCCCAGATCAGCATCAGCACGAACAGCAACAGCAGCGGCAGGACGACGGCGGTCTCCGCGGTGACATAGCCGCCGTCCCGCCGCGGGCGGGGCAGCCCGGCGGGACCCCGCGCGCCGCTCCCGGCGCGCGAGCCCCTCCGGCCGGACACCTCCGGGCCGGGCCCCTCAGAACTGCGCATCGAGCGCCTGGCCGATCACCGACTCGAGCGCGCCGCTGACCCCTCCGCTCGTCACCACCTTGTAGAGCACCGCGGCGAAGGCACATGCCGCGATCGTCCCCATCGCGTACTCGGCGGTGGTCATGCCCGCCTCGGCCTTGGCGCACATCGCCACATACCGCCGTGTCCACCACTGCTTCACCATGTCCGTTTCCCCCTTGTGATCGTCGTTCGCTGTCATCGTCATGCCGTGTTCGTGGTCGTCGTCGAGGCCGTCTTCGGGCCGTCGTGAGAGTGGTCGCAGGGCTCCTGTCTCCTGGTATTCGCCGGGCGGTGCTCCGCGGCTCGTTCCGCAGGTCAGTGCTCCACGACAGGGCCGGGGCGCCGGACCGGCTCAGCCGCGGCCCATCAGTCCGCCGGCCAGCCCGACCATCACCGGGGCCAGGCCGATCAGCAGATACGCGGGCAAGAAGCAGACCGTGAGCGGCGCGGTGGCCCGCACGGCGGTGCGGTCGGCCCGCTTCAGCGCCTCCCGGGTCTGCTCGGCGCGGCATTCGGCGGCCACCCGGGAAACCGGCTCCACCGCGGGTGCGCCCGTAGTTCCGGCGCGTTCCAAGGCGCGGGCCAGATCTCGCGCCCCGGGCAAGGCGCCCATCCGCCCCCAGACATCGGCCGGTTCACCTCCCAGCCGCAACTCCGCCGCGGTCCGGGCCAGCCGCTCGCCGACCGGGCCGCCCAGCGAGGTGCCCACCGCCTCCGCCGCCCTGCGCGGCCCCGCTCCGGCCGCCAGGCAGGCGGTCAGCAGATCGGCCGCCAGCGGAATCTGGCGTGTCACGGCAGCCTCCGTGCGGCGGCCGTGGCCGGACGGGCCGTCGAGGGCCTGACGGCGCCGCTGCCAGCGCCGGACGCCGTACGCGGTGGCGAACCCGAGCACCCATCCCGCCGGGCCCCCGACCACGAGGGGACCGGCCAGCAGGGCGCCGATGGAGGTCGCCCAGGCCAGGGCCGCGCCCTCATTCGCCGCGGCGCGCCAGCGCTCCCACGGCCGTGGGCACTTCGGCGGTCCGCCGTCGCGGCCCGGCAGCAGGATCGCCGGACGCCGCCGAGCGGTCCGCTCCCGGCGGGACTCGAGCGCGGCCATCACCGTGCACAGGACGGCGGCCGCGACGGACAACACCGTCCCCAGCCTGTGGACAACGTCAGCGCTCATCGGCCACGGCCCCGGAAGAGGCGAGCGCCGAGCGCACCAGCCGACCGGTCCAGAACAGCCCCGCCCACTCCAGCAGCCCGCCCAGCACCAGACAGCCGAGACCGGCCGGGGTGTGCAGCAGTACACGCAGCGGATCGGCGCCCAGCGCACTGCCCAGGGCCAGCCCGACGAGGGGCAGCCCGGCCAAGGCCATCGCGGTGGCCCTGGGGCCCGCCAGTTTGGCGCGCAGATCCTCCCGCTGGTCGCGCTCGGCGCGCAGCGCCGCGGCCACCCGGTCAAGACCGGCCGCCAGCCCCGCGCCCTCGTCGACCGCCACCTGCCAGCAGGCGGCCACCCCGGTCAGCCCCTCGGCCCCGGGCGTGCGGGCCGCTCTGCGCAGCGCTTCGGGGACATCGCCGCCGAACCGGGCGGCGGCCGCCACCAGCCCCCACCGCTCCCCGAGGTCGCTCGGGAACACGGCGAGCAGTGCCTCGCCCGGCTGCCGCCCGGCACGCAGCTCACCCGCCACCGCGGAACACAGCTCGATCACCCCGGCGGCGCGCCGCTCGCGAACCCGTCCGCGCTCCCGGCGCCGCAGCCACCGGCCCACGACCGGCACCGCCGCCACCGCGAGGAGCAGCGGCAGAACCGACGCGCCCAGCAGCGCGACCACGCCCCCGGCCGGTAGACACAGCAGCTCACGGCCCATCCGTCCGCCGTAGCGGACCCGCCACCGCTCCCGCACTCCGGCGGCCGCCTCGGCCAGCCTCCGCACCGGATCCGGTGCGACCGGAGCGGCGGGCGCCGCCGACGCGACCGGGCCGCCGCCCGCGAACAGCAGCCTGGCGCGGCGCAATTCCCGGTCCCGTTTGGCGAGCAGCCATACCGCCGCCCACGCGCACAGCAGCGCGGCGCACAGGGCCATCGCTCCGCGATCCGCTCCCGCGCCCGTCATACGGCGCCTCCGCCCCGTTCACAGCGGGTCCGGAGCCGCTGCCAGCCCTCGGCCCGTTCGAAGCCGTGCGGGCCCCACAGGGCCGCGGGCACGGTGGTGACATAGCCGGCCCGGTCCCGGTCGAGCACATGCAGCTCGGCGATCTTGCGCCGCCCGCCGCGGTCCCGCGTCAGATGGACCACCACCGACAGGGCGGCGGCCAGCTGACTGTGGAGCGCGGCGCGGTCGAGGCCCGCGGTCGAGCCGAGCGCCTCCAGCCGCGCGGGAACGTCCCCGGCGGTATTGGCGTGCACGGTGCCGCAGCCGCCCTCATGACCCGTGTTCAGCGCGCCGAGGAGATCGGTCACCTCGGCGCCCCGTACCTCCCCGACCACCAGCCGGTCCGGGCGCATCCGCAGGGCTTGGCGCACCAGATCCCGCAGGGTGACCTGGCCGCGGCCCTCCTGGTTGGCGGGGCGGGTCTCCAGCCGGACCACATGCGGATGGTCGGGCCTCAACTCGGCGGAATCCTCGGCGAGGACGATCCGCTCATCCGGCGCGACCAGCCCCAGCAGGGTGGACAGCAAGGTCGTCTTGCCCGATCCGGTGCCGCCGCTGACCAGGAACGACAGCCGTGCGTCCAGCATCGCCCGCAGCAGCTCCGCGCCGCCGGGCGGCACCGTACCGGCGGCCACCAGCTCATCGAGCGAGAACGCCCGCGGGCGAACCACCCGCAGCGACAGACAGGTCGAGCCGATGGCGACCGGCGGCAGCACCGCGTGCAGCCGTGTGCCATCGGGCAGCCGGGCGTCCACCCAGGGCCGGGCGTCGTCCAGCCGCCGACCGGCCACCGCGGCGAGCCGCTGGGCAAGTCTGCGCACGGCGGCCGCGTCGGCGAAGGTCACCGCTGTGCGCTCCAGCCCCGAACCCCGGTCCACCCACACCTCATCGGGGGCGGTGACCAGGACGTCCGTGACATCGGGCGCGGCGAGCAGCGGCTCCAGGGGGCCGGTGCCGACCAGTTCGGACCGCAGGGCCGCGACCACGCCGAGCACTTCGGTGTCCCCGAGCAGCCGCCCCTCCTCCCTCAGGGCCGCCGCCACCCGGGCGGGGGTGGGATCGGCTCCGCTCTCGGCGAGGCGCAGCCGCACCGCGTCCAGCAGCTCCTTCGGAGCGGCGCTCATGCGGGCACACCCCCTTCGCCGGCCAGGGCACGCTCCCAGAACTCGGTGCAGAACCGGCTCAGCGGTCCACGCGAACTGCCTCCTGGAGGCTCCCCGCCGTCCAGAGCGGCGGACAGGCCGGGCTCCGGCGGCAGTTGGCCGGCAAGCGGCAGCCCGAGCAGGCCCGCGATCTCCTCGTCGTCGAGCTCGGGTCCGCACGGGCCCCGCACCACCGCGCGCAGATCACGCAGCACCATCCCGACCGTGGACGCCACGCGGTGGGCGGCCGCCACGGCGCGCAGCTCCGGGGGGACGACCAACAGCCCCAGATCGACCTGGGCCAGGGCCTCGGCCGTGGCGTCATCGATCCGCCGCGGCAGGTCCACCACCACGACTCCGCCCCGCCGCCGGGCCGCGGCCAGCACGGCGCGCATGGCCGAGGCGGGAATGACCACCGTGTCCCCCCGGTCCCAGCTGAGCACCCGTAAGGAGTGCAGCTCGGGCAGCGACTCCTCCAGCGCGCTCCCGGCGACCCGGCCCCGCGATTCGGCGAACGCGGGCCATCGCAGACCGTCCGCGCTCTCGCCGCCGAGCAGCACATCGAGCCCGCCGCCGAGCGGATCGCCGTCGATGAGCATGGTGCGCCGGCCCGCGCGCGCCGCGGTGACCGCCAAGGCACAGGCGAGGGTGGAGGCGCCGGCACCACCGCGCCCGCCGATGACCCCGACGGTCAGGGCCTGCCGCCCCACTCCCTCGGCGACGTCGGCGATCCGGTCCACCAGCCAGGTCTCGGCATCGGGCAGAAACGCGACGTGGTCCGCGCCGAGATCGACGGCCCTCCGCCAGATGCCATGGTCGTCGAGGTCGCGCCCGATGAGCAGAACCCCTTCCCGGCGGACGCGGCCGCGCAGCCGGGCCGCGGAGTCATCGCCGACGAGGATCAGGGGCGCGCCCTCCCAACTGCCTCTGCGCGTGGGCGCTCCATGCGCCACTTCCGGCTCGGCTCCGGCCGCCGCGCACAACCGCAGCAGATCGTCGAGAAGTTCCTCGTCCTCGGTGACGATCAGCGGTCCGTTCCGCTCTTCTTCTGTCGACGCCGGTCGTTCCGGTGTGATGGATGCAGCCACGATCCCCTCCGCATATCCGTTACGCGCTCTCACTCCCGCTAACGGCGAGCGCGAACTTCTCGGAGAATCACGATGCGGCGATCCAGAAAATCTTGGGGATCTTGGTCCAAAACTGTGGACAACTCATCAGCTGTGAATATCCCGGTCACCTAAACCAGTGACTTCCAGAGAGCAGTCTGGCGATTACGCACGGTTACCGTTCAGGCTGGTGGGGAGCAGGAGCCGCAAGAGCCCGCAGGAGAGGAAACGGTCTGATGAGAACACCCGAAAAAGCGTCCGGACATGCGACGACCCCCGCCGGGGGGGAGAGCGGGGGTCGTCCCCACGGCCGACTCGGGGGGGGGAGGAGTCGGGCCGGGTTAGCACGGTCGCGAACGATCCGTGACTTCCATGGTGTACCCGAGAGCCTTCTCAGGCAAACCCACGCGCCTCAGCTTACGCCGAATGGTGGGCCCTATGCTCGGCGTCGTGGAAAACCACTCCTTGCCTCGGACAGCTGCCTTCTTTGACCTGGACAAGACGGTCATTGCGAAGTCAAGCACGCTCACCTTCAGCAAGTCCTTCTACCAGGGTGGTCTGATCAACCGCCGCGCCGTACTGCGCACCGCCTATACGCAGTTCGTCTTCCTCGCCGGCGGCGCCGATCACGAGCAGATGGAGCGGATGCGTCAGTACCTCTCGGCGCTGTGCCGCGGATGGAAGGTCCAGCAGGTGAAGGAGATCGTCGCGGAGACCCTGCACGATCGGATCGACCCCATCATCTACGACGAGGCCGCCTCGCTCATCGAGGCCCATCACACCGCCGGGCGGGATGTGGTGATCGTCAGCACCTCAGGGGCCGAAGTCGTGGAGCCGATCGGCGAGCTGCTCGGCGCGGACCGCGTGGTGGCCACCCGCATGGTCGTCGAGGACGGGGTGTTCACCGGCGAAGTGGAGTACTACGCCTATGGCCCGACCAAGGCCGAGGCGATCGCCGAGCTCGCCGAGTCCGAGGGATACGACCTCTCGCGCTGTTACGCCTACAGCGATTCGGCCACCGACCTGCCGATGCTGGAGACGGTCGGCCACCCCCACGCGGTGAACCCGGACCGCGCCCTGCGCCGCGAGGCGACCGCCCGCGGCTGGCCGGTGCTCTCCTTCAACCGCCCGGTCCCGCTGAAGCAGCGGCTCCCCTCGCTCTCCATGCCACCGCGCCCGGTCCTGGCCGTGGCCGCCGCGGTGGGCGCGGCAGCCGCCACCGCGGGCCTGGTCTGGTATGCCAATCGGCGGCGCGCACTGTATGCCCGAGTTTGAGGGCAATAGCAAAGATCTGCGGCAGGGGGTTCCACTTGGCCCCTCGCAGGAGTAGAAAGGAATCGACGGCCCGCGAGACCAGGGGATCCGAGAGGAAACCCCAGACGCACCAAGGCCCCACGGACCGAGCACGAATGTCGGGCACCCACGCGACGCCGACCCGTCGATTACGGGCCAGCCGCACCAGGTAACGGGCAAAGATCCCGGCCTGATGGGCGAATATTTGTGCACGCACTGGTAACCCGACGGACGTGCCAGCGGCGGTACCCCCGTGGTACCGCCGCAACTCTGTCCGCAGCCAACTCCGCTCCGCCCCGGTGCCGTTGGGACCGCGGCCCCGGTATCGGGCGTCGACGTCAGGCCGCCCCGCGTTGCAGCGCCTCGCACACCGCCGTGCTCTCCCGCACCCCGAGCT
This sequence comes from Streptomyces sp. NPDC048636, assembly GCF_040650655.1. NCBI lineage: Bacteria > Bacillati > Actinomycetota > Actinomycetes > Kitasatosporales > Streptomycetaceae > Streptomyces > Streptomyces sp. NPDC048636. The sequence continues at coordinate 546,815 of NZ_JBEZHR010000003.1, forward strand.
CAACCGCCCGTCCGCAGTGCGCGATCCACGCCGCCATCCCCTCCGGCGTCCCGGACACATAGCCCTCCAACGCCGCCACATACACCGCGGCACCCTGCTCGGCGTGCCCGACCTCCGCGGGGCAGATCGACTTCGGGTCCAGCCCGCTGCCGACCAGCACGATCCGCTCGGCCGCACGTGCCACCAGACCGTTGCAGGAGACAAAGGGCCGCAGCGCGAGCAGTTCGCCGTGCACCACGGCCGCCGTCACCAGCGCCGGGGCCTCGGTCCCCGCGAGCAGCAACCGCGCCAGCCCGTCCAGCCGCCCCGCCACCTCGTCCGCGCCCGGCGGCTCCGGACCGATCAGCGCCTCGTCCACTCGCTCACCCGCCTGGCGGGGCCGCCCCACGGTGTCATCCGTCGCGGCCCCTCCGGCCGCGACCAGATGCAGCCGCGCCAGCACCCGCAGCGGGGACTGGCGCCACACGCTCAGCAGCTGTCCCGCCTCGGCGGTCAGCCGCAGCGCCGCGCCCACCAGATGCGGTTCGCCCGCGGCCCCGAAGTCGGTGCGGCGACGCACCTCTTCCAGCGCCCAGTCCGCCCCGGCAAGGGCGGCGGAGCCACGCGCTCCGCGCAACGCGGCCTCGGAGGTGACCTCATTGCTGCGGCGGCGCATCACACGATGGCCGTAGACCCGGTCCACGGCCGTGCGTACGGCGTCCACGGACTCGGCCACACCGGGCAGCGCGGCCAGGGCGGCGAGCGGATCTGTCGTACTCATGAGTACGACCCTACGCACCCGCTCCCGGACGCCCCTCGTTGGAGTGGTCTTCTTCACGTAAATCCCTCATCGAAGAGGATCACTCACCTACGCTAGGTGAACATGAAGATCGCTTTCGTAGGCAAGGGTGGCAGCGGGAAGACCACGCTGTCGTCGCTGTTCATCCGCCATCTCGCCGCCACCCGCGCCCCCGTCGTCGCCGTCGACGCCGATATCAACCAGCACCTGGGCGCGGCGCTCGGCCTCGACGAGACGGAGGCCGCCGCGCTGCCCGCCATGGGTGCTCATTTTCCCCTGATCAAGGACTACTTGCGCGGCGAGAACCCCCGGATCGCATCCGCCGACACCATGATCAAGACAACACCGCCCGGCGAGGGCTCGCGGCTGCTGCGGCTCGGCGAGAGCAACCCCGTCTACGACGCGTGCGCCCGGACCGTCCGGCTCGGCGACGGGGAGGTGCGGCTGATGGCGACCGGCCCCTTCACCGAATCCGACCTCGGCGTCGCTTGCTACCACTCCAAGGTCGGCGCGGTCGAGCTGTGCCTCAACCATCTCGTCGACGGCCGGGAGGAGTTCGTCGTCGTCGATATGACGGCGGGCAGCGACTCCTTCGCCTCCGGGCTGTTCACCCGCTTCGATATGACGTTCCTGGTCGCCGAGCCCACCCGTAAGGGCATCGCCGTCTACCGCCAGTACAAGGAGTACGCCCGCGACTTCGACGTGGCGCTGCGCGTGGTGGGCAACAAGGTGCAGGGACCCGACGACCTCGAATTCCTGCGTGCGGAGGTGGGCGATGACCTGCTGATCACCATCGGCCACTCCGACTGGGTCCGGGCGATGGAGAAGGGCCGCCCGCGCCGGTTCGAGGAGTTGGAGGAGCCGAACCGCGAGGCGCTGCGGACGCTGCACGCGGCGGTGGACGGCTCCTACGAGCGGCGCGACTGGCAGCGCTACACCCGCCAGATGGTCCACTTCCACCTGAAGAACGCGCAGAGTTGGGGCAACGCGAAGACGGGGGCCGACCTGGCCGCCCAGGTGGACCCCGCCTTCGTGCTCGATGAGTTCGCCAGGGGCGCCGCGGCGGCTACTCCCGCTCCCGCCTAGCCGATGCGTCCTCGCCGGAGCCCTGGTCGCCACCGGAGTCCCCGCCACCGGAGTCCGCGCTGTCGGAATCCACGCTGCCGGAATCCCCGTAGCGCTCGGACCCCTGGTAGCCGTCCGGCTCCTCGTACCGGCCGGACTCCCGGTAGCTCCCGGGTTCTTCGTCACCCTCGGACATCCGCTCCCGGTCGGGCGCTTCACTCCGCTCGGAGCCTTCCTCCCGGCCGGAGTACTCCCGGTCCGTGTCCTCCTGTTCGCGCCCGTAGGTGTTCTCCCGGCGGGGACCGTCATCCCGGTCGGAGTCCTCCTCCCGGCGGGGGCCCTCCTCCCGTCCGGGCTCGTCGTGCCGCCCGGGTTCGTCCTCGCGCTTGTGGCCGCCCTTCCGCCCGTGGTCGCCGTCCCGGTCCCGTTCGGCCGGGGCGGCCGAGCGCGGGAAGGTCGGCTCGGCGGCGAGGTAGCTCTTCCAGCCGCCCACCGGCCGCTGCCCGACGTCCACCTGTCGCAGCTTCTCCAGGACCAGGGGGTTCTGCGCGTCCAGCCAGTCGGCCAGTTGCTTGAACGACACGCAGTAGACGCCCTCGCGCGGACAGACCTCCTTGATGACCTCCTCGACGGCGTGCATATAGGTTCCGCCGTTCCAGGACTCGAAGTGGTTGCCGACGAAGAGCGGTGCGCGGTTGCCCTCGTAGGCCCGGTCGAAGGCGGCGAGCAGACCGTCACGCATCTGACGGCCCCATGCGGCGCGCTTGGACTTCTTGCCGTTGGTCGACGAACCCGACTGGTTGGCCAGGAAGTTGTAGTCCATCGACAGGGTCTCGAACGACCGGCCCGGCACCGGGATCTGCTGGAGGGGGAAGTCCCAGATGCCGTCGATCTTGCGCGGCCAGACCTGGAGGCCGCCGACGGAGCTCGCGTCATAGCGCCAGCCCATCCGCTTGGCCGCACGCAGGAGGTTCTTCTGTCCCTCCAGACACGGGGCGCGGCCGCCGACCAGCTCCTTTTCGTAGTCGAAGGGCAGCGGTTCCACGTCCTTCAGACCGGTGTTGGTCTTCCAGTTCTTCACGAACGACTCGGCCTGCCGGGTCTCGCTCAGCCACTCGTCCGGCGTCCAGGTGCCGACACCGTCGTCGGGGCCGCAGAAGTGGCCGTTGAAGTGGGTGCCGATCTCATTGCCGTCGAGCCAGGCGCCCCGGAGCTGCTCCACGGTGTCCCGGACGCCCTTGACGTCGTTGAAGCCGATGGACGAGGTGCCGCGCGGATGTCTCGGCGGATCGTAGAGCTCCCGCCTTTCGGTGGGCAGCATGTAGACGCCGCTGAGGAAGTACGTCATCTTCGCGCCGTACTTGTTGCCGACGTCGCGGAAGTGGGAGAACAGCCGCTGCGCGTCCTGGCCCGCACCGTCCCAGGAGAACACGACGAACTGCGGTGGTTTCTTGCCGGGTTCGAGCGTTTTGGTCTTGAACTGGTTCGGCTGCGGACCGGTGTAGGCGGTCGAGCCGTCGCCGATGAGCCGGAGGATCTTCCCGGCGTGGCCCGGGTGCTTCGGCACCGCGGGACCCTTCTGCGGACGTTCGCGATCGTGCGAACCTCCGCTGCCCGCGGTGTTCTGCCCGTCGCCGGAGTCTCCCGAGCAGTTGGCCAGTGCCGCGAGCGCCGCCATCACGGCGAGCCATGCAGTGACGTTTCTCCTGACCCTCATGCCGCCACCTCGTCCCTCTTGTCTCCCTTGGCCCGGGAGGTATCTCCCTTGGTCCGGGAGCTCCGGCCGGATGGGAGCCAACCTCGCACGGACCGAGAAGAAGACAGAGCATGACAAGGCATTTCAAATGACTATTCACCCGATAGATGGAATATCGGCACAGTCGACCGCAAAATGCTTCCCGCTGACTTTACTCAGCATTACCATTCATTTACCAACGCTTGGGATTCTGGGCAGCGCAAGGCCGCCCCGACGATCGCGTTGCGTCCGCGACCACGTAGCCCGGAGAGAACGGGAAGGACGGGAATGGTGAAACTCTTGGACCGGTTCGACGGGGCCTCTCGCCGCAGGGCCCTGCCCGTCGTGATCGCCGTCTTCCTGATCGCCGTCCCTCTCTCCTTGGGTATCGCACTGGCCGCCGGAGCCCCGCTCGAGGCCGGGCTGATGGCCGCCGTCGGCGGCGGGGTTGTCGCCGTGCTGCTCGGCGGCGTTCCCCTGCGCCGGGCCCGCGGCGGCGACCGCGGCGTTCCTGGCAGGACCGCCTCAGGAAGGGCCGCCTCGGGAAGGACCGCGTCCGACGGCCGGACTGGCCACGCCCACCAGACCGTCCGCGATGGCCAGCCCCTCCACAGCGCCCGGGTGGCGCCGCGACCTGCCGTGGAGTCGCCCGGCACCCCTGGCTGCCGACCATGGACGCCGTGGCGCCACCACCGATGCACCCACCCCGGCTCGACGGAGGGGCCGGGCGGCAGACACAGCGGCGGTCAACTGCTGGGCGGGGTGAGCGCGTTCCAGCGCAACACCGCGCCGCTGGTGCGCGGCGAGCTGGCCCGGCTGGCGCGGGAGGGGCAGCGGCCCGGCCAGCTCTTCCTCACCTGCGCCGACTCGCGTCTGGTGACCAGCATGATCACCTCCAGTGGACCCGGCGATCTGTTCACCGTGCGCAATGTGGGCAATCTGGTGCCGCCACCCGGTACCGATGACTCCTGCGATTCGGTGGGGGCGGCGATCGAGTACGCGGTGGAGGTGCTGAAGGTCAGCAGCATCACCGTGTGCGGCCACTCCGGATGCGGGGCGATGCAGGCGCTGCTCGGCGCGTCAGCCCCGGCCCAGGCACCGCCATCGGCACCCGCCCCGCCATCGGCACCGGCACCCGCCCCGCCGTCGGCACTAGTTGCGCAGCCGGCACCGCAACCGGCATCGCAACCGGCCCCCGTACCGGAACTGGCTCCGGCCCCGGCCCCGCCCGGAGCCACCGGGCCGGTCCCGCTCGCCGACCCGGCCCGGGTCCCCGAGCCGTCCGCGCCGTCGGTCGCGGATCCGGCCGGTGGTGCCGCTGGGCAGACCCCGCTGGTGCGCTGGCTGCGCCACGGCCGTCCCGGGCTGGCCCGGATGGAGCGGATCGGGCGGCTGGGCCGCGGTGAGGTCGCGTTGGCCGACCGGCCGGTGGCCGATGATCTGGAGCGGCTGGCGCTGATCAATGTGATGCAGCAGCTCGACCATCTCCGGGCGCACCCCTGTGTCGCCCGGCGGATGGCGGAGGGGGAGCTGACGCTGCACGGGATGTACTTCCATGTGGCGGAGGCCCAGGCGTATGTACTGGAGGGCGGTTCCGGCCGGTTCCTTGCCGTCCGGCCGGGCGACGGCGCGCCGATGACCACCGCCTGTGTCAGTGCGCACACCGAAGGCGTCCAGGCCGAGGCCGTCCCCGGTGTCCTGGGGGTAAGTTGATCAATAATCCACTACAGGTCTAAACCAATTTTCGTCAACAACCCTTGTCAGGGTGTGCCGCGGGCTGATGAGCTATGGCCTGGGACACAACGGACACCCTGGGAATGGGAGATGTCGTGAGCAACGAAAGCCTGGCCAACCTTCTTCGGGAGGAGCGTCGCTTCGCGCCGCCCGCCGAGCTGGCCGCCGGCGCCAATGTCACCGCGGAGGCGTATGAGCGGGCGAAGGCGGACCGCCTGGGCTTCTGGGCCGAGCAGGCCCGTCGGCTGACCTGGGCGACCGAGCCGAACGAGACACTTGACTGGTCCAATCCGCCGTTCGCGAAGTGGTTCGCCGACGGCAAGCTCAATGTCGCGTACAACTGCGTAGACCGTCATGTCGAGAACGGTTTGGGCGACCGTGTCGCGCTCCACTTCGAGGGGGAGCCCGGCGACACCCGCTCCCTGACCTACGCCGACCTCCAGCGCGAGGTCTCCCAAGCGGCGCACGCCCTGACCGAGTTGGGCGTCGAGACGGGCGACCGGGTCGCCATCTATATGCCGATGATCCCGGAGACCGTCGTCGCGATGCTGGCCTGCGCCCGTATCGGCGCCCCGCACTCCGTGGTCTTCGGCGGCTTCTCGGCCGACGCTCTCGCCACCCGCATCCAGGACGCCGACGCCCGCGTCGTCATCACCGCCGACGGCGGCTACCGCCGCGGCAAGCCGTCCGCGCTCAAGCCCGCCGTCGACGAGGCCCTGACCCGTCCCGGCACCGAGAACGTGCGCAGCGTGCTGGTGGTCCGGCGCACCGGCCAGGAGGTGGCCTGGGCCGAGGGCCGCGACGTGTGGTGGCACGAGATCGTGGACCGTCAGCCGGAGCAGCACACCCCCGAGGCGTTCGACGCCGAGCACCCGCTGTTCATCCTCTACACCTCGGGCACGACCGGTAAGCCGAAGGGCATTCTGCACACCACCGGCGGCTATCTCACCCAGGTCTCCTACACCCACCACGCCGTCTTCGACCTCAAGCCGGAGTCGGACGTCTTCTGGTGCACGGCGGATGTCGGCTGGGTCACCGGCCACTCGTACATCGTCTACGGCCCGCTCTCCAACGGCGCCACGGAGGTGCTCTACGAGGGCACCCCGGACACCCCGCACCAGGGCCGCTGGTGGGAGATCGTCCAGAAGTACGGGGTCACCCTGCTGTACACCGCGCCGACCGCGATCCGCGCCTGTATGAAGTGGGGCGACGACATCCCGGCCAAGTTCGATCTGTCGTCGCTGCGGATCCTCGGCTCGGTCGGCGAGCCGATCAACCCCGAGGCATGGATCTGGTACCGCAAGCACATCGGCGCGGACCGGACGCCTGTGGTGGACACCTGGTGGCAGACCGAGACCGGCGGCATGATGATCACGCCCCTGCCGGGGGTCACCGCCACCAAGCCCGGCTCGGCGCAGGTCCCGCTCCCCGGCATCGCCGCCACCGTCGTCGACGACGAGGCGCACGAGGTGCCGGACGGCGCCGGCGGCTATCTGGTGCTCACCGAGCCATGGCCGGCCATGCTCCGTACGATCTGGGGCGACGACCAGCGCTATCTGGACACCTACTGGTCCCGCTTCGAGAACCGCTACTTCGCGGGCGACGGCGCCAAGAAGGATGACGACGGCGACATCTGGCTGCTCGGCCGGGTCGACGATGTGATGCTGGTGTCCGGCCACAACATCTCCACCACCGAGGTCGAGTCGTCGCTCGTCTCCCATCCCAAGGTCGCCGAGGCCGCCGTGGTCGGTGCGACGGACCCGCAGACCACCCAGGCCATCTGCGCCTTCGTCATCCTGCGCGGTGGCGCGGCCGAGGACGAGGGCCTGGTCGAGGAGTTGCGGGCGCATGTCGCCAAGCAGCTCGGCCCGATCGCCAAGCCCAAGCGGATCCTGCCGGTGGCCGAGCTGCCCAAGACCCGCTCCGGCAAGATCATGCGCCGTCTGCTGCGCGATGTCGCCGAGAACCGCGCGCTGGGTGATGTCACCACGCTCACCGACTCCTCCGTCATGGAGCTGATCCAGACCAAGCTGCCATCGGCGCCCAGCGAGGACTGAGCGGAGCTGACCGCCGAGCGAGGACTGAGCGGTCAGGTCGGCGTCGGCGCACCGGGTCACCGCGGTGCACGGATGAGGGGCGCCCCCGCCCGGCGGGGGTGCCCCTCACGCATCCGGGTTAAAGTTGAGGTCAGTCGCGTCAAGGCCGCGACAAGAAGATGAGGCGCGCCGGGAAGTCTGGTCGGCACACAGGATCTGTGTATCCGTTCCCACCGACCCCAGGAGGCTCCCCCGTGGCCGCGCCCTCCCGCCGCACCTTCCTCGGACGCCAGTCGCTGCCCGAGCGGACGTTCGTCACGGACGCGCTGCGTACCGAGACCGTCGGCGGGGTCATCCTGCTCGTCGCCGCGATCGCCGCGCTGATCCTCGCGAACACCCCGCTCAGCGACGTCTACGCCGATGTCAGGGACTTTTCCTTCGGTCCCGAGGCGCTGCATCTGCATCTGTCGGTCGCCTCCTGGGCCACCGACGGGCTGCTGACCGTCTTCTTCTTCGTGGCCGGGATCGAGCTCAAGCGTGAGCTGGTCGCCGGCGAGCTGCGCGATCCCAAGGCGGCGGCGCTGCCCGTGGTCGCGGCCGTATGCGGAATGGCCGTCCCCGCGCTGGTCTACGTGGCCGTCGGCGCGGCCGGAGGCGGCAGTCTCCAGGGCTGGGCGGTGCCGACCGCCACCGATATCGCGTTCGCGCTCGCCGTCCTCGCCGTCATCGGCACCGCGCTGCCCGCCGCCCTGCGCGCGTTCCTGCTCACTCTGGCCGTCGTCGACGACCTCGGCGCGATCCTGATCATCGCGGTCTTCTTCACCAGGAACATCCACTTCCTGCCCCTGGTGCTGTCCTTCGCCGGGCTCGCCGTCTTCTGGCTGCTGCACCGCAAGGGCGTGCGCGGCGGCTATGTCTATGTGCCGCTCGCCCTGGTGATCTGGGCCCTGATGCACGCCAGTGGGGTGCACGCCACCGTCGCGGGCGTCGCAATGGGTCTGATGCTGCGCTGCACCGTGCGCGAGGGCGAGGAGCACTCCCCCGCCGAGCGGATCGAGCACCGGGTACGGCCCCTGTCGGCCGGTCTCGCCGTACCGCTCTTCGCCCTCTTCGCCGCCGGTGTGCCCCTCTCCAGGGGCGCGGTCGCGGATGTCTTCACCCGCCCCGAGACGCTCGGGATCGTCCTCGGCCTGCTGGTGGGCAAGACCGTCGGTGTCTGGGGCGGCTCCTGGCTGGCCGCCCGCTTCACCAAGGCCGAACTCAACGAGGATCTGGCCTGGGCGGATGTGTTCGCGGTCGCCTCGCTGGCCGGAATCGGCTTCACCGTCTCCCTCCTCATCGGCGAACTCGCCTTCGCCGAGAACCCGGTGCTCGCCGAGGAGGTCAAGGCGGCCGTGCTCATCGGCTCGCTGTGCGCCGCGCTGGTCGCGGGCATCCTCCTCAAGCTGCGCAACAACAGGTACCGGCGGCTGTGTCAGGAGGAGGACCGGGACGACGACATGGACGGCATCCCCGACGTCTATGAACTCGACAGCCCGGAATACCACCTTCGGATGGCCGCGATCCACGAGGCGAAGGCCGCCGAGCACCGGCGGCTTGCCGAAGTGGCTGCCGCTGGGGACTCCGGCGACGATGGTCCGGCATGATCTGAGAGGCTTGACACCCGCGGAATCGCGCAGAAGAGGCAGCAAGTGCGCACCACGCGGCACATCGCAGGAGCGGAAGACGCACAAGAGCAGAGGGAGATGGCGATGAGCGCAGCCGACGACGGCGGCAACCGCGGCCTCGGCCAGGACGACGGCGGCAACCGCAGCCTCGGCCAGCTGATGGCCTCGGCGACCACCGAGCTGTCCGCGCTGGTGCACGACGAGATCGCGCTGGCCAAGGCCGAGCTCCGGGTGGGGGCCAAGCGCGCCGCGGTCGGCAGCAGTGCCGGGATGGTGGCCGGTGTGCTGCTGCTGTTCTCGCTGCCGGTGCTCAGCTTCGCCCTCGCCTACGGTCTGCGCTCGTGGACCGGTCTCGGCCTCGCCTGGTGCTTCCTGATCGTGGGCGGCATCTACTGGCTGATCGCCGGGATCCTGGGTCTGCTGGCGATGGTGAAGTTCAAGAAGGTCAAGCCGCCGAAGCGGTCCATCGCCTCGTCCAAGGAGACGGCCTCGGTCCTGGGGAGCGTCAAGCCGCATCCGCGCGCTTCGAGCAACGGCGGACGCTCCGCACGGGATGTGACACGCTCGTCGGCATGACCGCCCCTGATACCTCCGCGTCGGTCGTCCGGCTCGACGGCCCCTGGACCCACCGGGACGTCGCGGCGAACGGCGCGCGCTTCCACATCGCCGAGCTGGGTGACGGCCCGCTGGTGATGCTGCTCCACGGCTTTCCGCAGTTCTGGTGGACCTGGCGGCACCAGCTGACCGCGCTCGCCGACGCCGGCTACCGGGCGGTCGCCATGGATCTGCGCGGGGTGGGCGGCAGCGACCGTACGCCCCGTGGTTACGACCCGGCCAACCTCGCGCTCGACATCACCGGGGTGGTGCGCTCGCTCGGTGAGCCGGACGCCGCGCTCGTCGGCCATGACCTGGGCGGGTATCTGGCGTGGACGGCCGCGGTGATGCGGCCGAAGCTGGTCCGGCGGCTCGCGGTGGCCTCGACGCCGCATCCGCGCCGCTGGCGCTCGGCCATGCTCGCCGATATGCGGCAGACCACCGCCAGCTCCCATATCTGGGGCTTCCAGCGGCCCTGGCTGCCCGAGCGCCGGCTGGTCGCGGACGACGCGGCGGCGGTGGGCGAGCTGATCCGCGACTGGTCCGGTCCCCGGCTGCCCGACGACGAGGCGGTGGAGATCTACCGGCGGGCGATGTGCATCCCGTCCACCGCGCACTGCTCGATCGAGCCGTACCGCTGGATGGTGCGCTCGCTGGCGCGGCCGGACGGTTTCCAGTTCAACCGGCGTATGAAGCGCCCGGTGCGGGTGCCGACCCTGCATCTGCACGGATCCCTCGACCCGGTGATGCGCACCCGCAGTGCGGCGGGCTCCGGGGAGTATGTGGAGGCGCCCTATCGCTGGCGGCTCTTCGACGGGCTCGGTCACTTCCCCCACGAGGAGGACCCCACGGCCTTCTCCACCGAGCTGATCAACTGGCTGAAGGACCCGGAACCGGACCGCTGAGCCCGCCCGTTGGGCATCGTCGCGGGTATCCACCGACCCCGGCCGAGCACCGCTGAGTGTGGTCCGGTGTGCGGATAGCGACCACCCCGCGGCCGCCGTGCGAACAGGTGTCTTACGAACGGCCAATTGCCTGCCGCATAGGCCAATTGCCGCAGCCAGCGGCGATTACGGACCTTGGGCCAGGGGCAGACTCCGGCGTATGGGCTGGACTCACGACTTCCGTGACGCACCAAGCGGCCGCGGCCCCGAAGCCGCCGCTGCTGCCAATGCCGCGCTGACCGTTTCCGAGCGGGGCGGCTCCGGGCCTATCCAAGGCCATGACCCCACCATCGGGATTCCCCGCATCATCCGCCGCCGTGCCCGCTGGGTGTCGGCGCGGCTGCGTCATCCACGCAGTCGCTAGCACCACCGGCACCGCCACCACCTGCACCGTCACCGTCCACCGACGGCAGCTCCGTCATGCCCGGCGGGCATGGGTGCCCGGCCCCCGTGCTCCACCTAGCGGCTCCGCTGGAGGGCGCACCCCTGGCTTAGAGGGCGCACCCCTGGCTGTCCACCGGCTGCTCGGCCGTACGCCCTTCCTCGGCGTCCTTGGCCACCTCGTCCGCGGTCAGCGCGTACCCGGTGTCCGCGTCGTCGAGGGACTTGGCGAAGACGACGCCGTAGACCCGGCCCGTCGGGGTGAGCAGCGGGCCTCCGGAGTTGCCCTGGCGCACGGTCGCGAACAGCGAGTACACATCGCGGTCGACGGTGCCCCGGTGGTAGATGTCCGGGCCGTTGGCGTCGATACGGTCGCGGACCCGGGCCGCGCGTACGTCGAAGGCGCCGTTCTCCGGGAAGCCGGCGACGATCGCGTCATCGCCGCTGTCCGCGTCCTCCTGGGCGAACTGGAGCGCCGGTGCGCGCAGCGAGGGCACATCGAGGACCGCGATATCGCGCTTCCAGTCGTAGAGCACGACCTTCGCGTCGTAGAGCCGGCCCTCGCCGCCTATCTGCACGGTCGGCTCATCGACCCCGCCGACGACATGCGCGTTGGTCATCACCCGGTTCGGGGCGTAGACGAAGCCGCTGCCCTCCAGCACCTTGCCGCAGCTGGGAGCGGTGCCGACGACCTTCACGATGCTCCGCTGGGCCTGGGTGGCCACCGGGGACTGAGCCAGCGCGGGGTCCGGCTGCGGCACCGAGGTGATCCGCTCATTGGCGAAGGGCGAGAAGACCTGCGGGAAGCCGTTCTGGGCGAGCACCGAGGAGAAGTCGGTGAACCAGGTGTTCGCCTCGTTGGGGACGACATGGTCGACTCCGAGGAGCACCTTCGAGTTGCGGACTTCCTTGCCGACCGTGGGCAGCGAGGTCCCGGCCACCAGGGAGCCGATCAGCCAGGCGACCATCAGCATCGCCAGGACGTTCACCAGGGCGCCGCCCGTGGCGTCCAGGGCGCGCGCCGGTGACCAGGTGATGTACCGGCGCAGCTTGTTCCCCAGGTGGGTGGTGGCCGCCTGCCCGACCGAGGCACAGACGATCACCAGGGCGAGCGCCATCACGGCGCCGAACGTGCCGGGGGACGCTCTGTCGGTCGCGCCGTCCCAGATAACGGGCAGCAGATAGACCGCGACCAGCCCACCGCCGATGAACCCCGTCACCGACAGCACACCGACGACGAAGCCCTGGCGGTAGCCGATGATCGCGAACCAAACGGCGGCGAGCAGCAGCAGGAAGTCCAGCACGTTCACCGAGACACCGTCTCATGCACGCCAGTCGAGTGGGACGCGCTTGGCGCGGTCCCAGGGCTGTTCCCATCCCGCGAAATGCAGAATGCGATCGATCACCCCGGCGGTGAAACCCCAGACCAAAGCGGATCCGACCAGGAACGCGGGCCCTGTGTGACCGCTCGGATGCACAGTGGTTGCCCGATTCGCCGGATCCGTGAGATCCGCCACGGGAACCGTGAAGACGCGGGCCGTCTCGGCCGGATCCACCGGCCCGACCGGGCTCGGGCGGTGCCACCAGCCGAGGACCGGTGTGACCACGAACCCGCTGACCGGGATGTAGAGCCGGGGCAGCACGCTGAAGAGCTGAACGCCCTCGGGGTCGAGCCCGGTCTCCTCCTCGGCCTCGCGCAGCGCTGCGCGCAGCGGCCCGGAACTGTCCGGATCGCCGTCCTCCGGATCGAGCGCACCACCGGGGAACGACGGCTGGCCCGCATGGGAGCGCAGCGAACCGGACCGCTCCATCAGCAGCAGCTCGGGGCCGTGCGCGCCCTCCCCGAAGAGCACCAGCACGGCGGACGGGCGGCCTCCGGTCCGCGGCGGCAGAAACCGGCTCAGCTGGGTCGGCTCGATCGTCTCGGCCGCGCGGGCCAGGGGCAGCAGCCACTCGGGCAGCCCCTGCGCGCTGACGCGCACCCCTCCGCCGTACGTGCTCGTCACTCGGCGGCTCCCAGCGGGGCCGCCGGACGGCCCGGATAGTCGGCCGGGGGACGCAGCCGCTGCCCGGGCTGGCCGCCCATCTCGTACTTCAGCAGCTTCCTCGCCTTGTCCGGGTCGGTCTCGCCCTCCCCGTACGACGGGCAGAGCGGGGCGATCGGGCAGGCGCCGCACGCGGGCTTACGGGCATGGCAGACGCGGCGGCCATGGAAGATGATGCGGTGCGAGAGCATCGTCCAGTCGCTCTTCGGGAAGAGCGCGGCGATCTCCGCCTCGACCTTCTCCGGATCCTCCTGGTCCGTCCACTTCCAGCGCCGCACCAGCCGCCCGAAGTGGGTGTCCACGGTCAGCCCCGGCACCCCGAAGGCATTACCGAGCACCACATTGGCCGTCTTACGGCCGACGCCGGGCAGGGTGACCAGGTCCTTCAGCCGGCCCGGCACCTCACCGCCGAAGTGATCGCGCAGTGCGGCGGACAGCCCCAGCAGCGACTTGGCCTTGGCGCGGAAGAAGCCCGTTGGCCGGATCAGCTGCTCCAGGACCTCGGGGTCGGCGGCCGCCATGTCCTCGGGGGTCGGATAGGCGGCGAAGAGCGCGGGGGTGGTCTGGTTGACCCGCAGATCGGTGGTCTGTGCGGACAGGACCGTGGCGACCAGCAGCTGGAACGAGTTCTCGAAGTCCAGCTCGGGGTGGGCGTACGGGTACACCTCGGCGAGCTCGCGGTTGATCCGCCGGGCCCGGCGGACGAGGGCGGTCCGGGACTCGGTCTTGGTACCGGCCTTGCTCTTGTGCCGGGGCGGGGAGGCGGAGGCGGAGGCGGCCGTGGACGCCGTGGTGGATTTGCGCGGCTTCGCCGCTTTCGCCGATTGCTCGGAGCGCTGTTCGCCCACAGCAGAATTACGAGGTGCGGCCACCTGTCCGGCCCCCTTGCCCTGTGCTCTCACCGGCGTATTGGACACCCGGCCAGCCTAAGCCCAGCCACCGACATACGGCCCGGCCAGAGCCGAGAGGGCGCCCAATCGGACCCCCACCGTTCGGTCCGGAAGACCGGTGCGTCAAACTTGTGATTGATCGCACTGTTTTACCGTCCGGCATCATGGGGACGACGGTCCCCTGTGCATGTCGACAAGGAGAGACTCGTGGACGACGTTCTGCGGCGCGCCCCGCTTTTCGCGGCGCTCGATGACGAGCAGGCCGCTGAGCTGCGCGCCTCCATGGGAGAGGTCACCCTCGCGCGGGGTGACGCACTCTTCCACGAAGGGGACCCCGGCGACCGGCTGTACGTGGTCACCGAGGGCAAGGTGAAGCTCCACCGCACCTCTCCCGACGGCCGCGAGAACATGCTGGCCGTGCTCGGCCCCGGCGAGCTCATCGGCGAGCTGTCGCTGTTCGACCCCGGCCCGCGCACCGCCACCGCCAGCGCCCTCACCGAGGTCAAGCTGCTCGGCCTCGGCCACGGCGACCTCCAGCCCTGGCTGAACGCCCGGCCCGAGGTCGCCTCCGCGCTGCTGCGTGCGGTGGCCCGCCGTCTGCGCAAGACCAATGACCAGATGTCCGACCTGGTCTTCTCCGATGTCCCCGGTCGCGTGGCCCGCGCCCTGCTGGACCTCTCGCGCCGCTTCGGCGTGCAGTCGGAGGAGGGCATCCACGTCGTCCACGACCTGACCCAGGAGGAGCTGGCCCAGCTGGTCGGCGCCTCCCGCGAGACCGTGAACAAGGCGCTCGCCGACTTCGCGGGCCGTGGCTGGCTGCGGCTGGAGGCCCGCGCCGTGATCCTGCTCGACGTCGAGCGGCTGGCGAAGCGCTCCCGCTGACGGAACGACCCCGGGACCGCATCCCGGAAGTCGCCTCCCGCACCGCGGAAGACAGAGAAGACACAGCCGAAGGGCCCCTGCCGGAATCTCCCGGCCGGGGCCCTTCGGCCGTTCTCGGCTGTTCGCCCCCTCGTCCGCGGCACGAGCCCGGAACGCGTTCGGGGGCGCCCCGGGACGCTTCCGGTCGGCCAGGGGCCCGGCCAGAACCAATGACGCGCCCCACGCGCCCCTGGACGCCTTCACGCGGGCGCGCGCACCTACGCAGGGGGCGCGCAGCCATCCGACAAGCGCCGGGCCGTACCGCCGCGTCCGCCTCGCCCGCCGCACCAGTCGCGTCCGCCTCGACGGCCGCGTCTCCGCCGCTCAGATCAGCCCGTGCTCCCGCAGATAGTCCAGCTGTGCCCGCACCGACAGCTCCGCCGCGGGCCAGAGCGACCGGTCCACATCCGCGTACACATGCGCCACGACCTCCGCCGGCGTGCGATAGCCGTCCTCGACGGCCGTCTCCACCTGCGCCAGCCGGTTCGCCCGGTGCGCGAGGTAGTACTCCACCGCGCCCCGCGCGTCGTTCAGTACCGGCCCGTGGCCCGGCAGCACCGTGGACACCCCGTCGTCCACCGCCAGCGAGCGCAGCCTGCGCAGCGAGTCCAGATAGTCGCCGAGCCGCCCGTCCGGGTGCGCGACCACGGTCGTACCGCGCCCGAGCACCGTGTCACCGGTGAGCACCGCCCCGTCCGCCGGGAGGTGGAAGCACAGCGAGTCGGCCGTGTGGCCGGGTGTGGGCACCACCCGCAACTCCAGCCCGCCGGTGGTTATGACGTCCCCCAGCTCCAGCCCCTCGTCCCCCAGCCGCAGCGCCGGGTCCAGGGCACGCACCCGGGTCCGCGTGAGCTCCGCGAAGCGCGCCGCGCCCTCCGAGTGGTCCGGGTGGCCATGGGTGAGCAGCGTCAGCGCCACGCGCTTGCCCGTCCGCTCCACCGTGGCGATGACCTCGGCGAGGTGGCCCTCGTCGAGCGGCCCGGGGTCGATGACCACCGCGAGGTCGGAGTCCGGCTCGGCGACGATCCAGGTGTTGGTGCCGTCCAGCGTCATGGGCGAGGGGTTGGGGGCCAGGACGCAGACGGCCCGGTCGGTGGCCGGGCCGCCGATCGCGCCTCCGCGCGGCTGGCCGGGCAGCGAGGCTGCGTTGGTCATGCGGAGGATCCCCCCGTGGTGCCCGTCTGGATGTGCTTGGTGAACTCGTCGTGTCCCGGCCAGCTCAGGACCAGCTCGCCGTGCTCCAGCCGCGCCTGCGCGAGGACCGGGGTCAGATCGCGGTCGGCGGCCCCGGCCAGCGCCTCGCCGACCGAACCGTACGGCCGCAGCTGGCGCAGTGTCGCGATGGTCGGCGGCATCATCAGCAGCTCGCCCCGGTCGTAGCCGTCGGCCGCCTCACCCGGCCGGATCCACACCGTCCGGTCCGCCTCGGTGGAGGCGTTACGGGTGCGCTGCCCCCGCGGCAGCGCAGCCACGAAGAACCAGGTGTCGTAGCGGCGGGGTTCGAACTCCGGGGTGATCCAGCGGGCCCAGCAGCCCAGCAGGTCCGAGCGGAGCACCAGCCCGCGGCGGTCGAGGAACTCGGCGAACGACAGGTCCCGGGCCACCAGCGCCGCGCGGTCCGCCTCCCAGTCGTCGCCGGTGGTGTCCGCGACGACCGTATGAGGGGTGGGCCCGGCGAGCAGCACCCCGGCTTCCTCGAACGTCTCGCGGACCGCCGCGCACACGATGGCCTGGGCCTGCGTCGCGTCGTTCGCCTCGAGCCCCAGCCGCCGCGCCCACTGGGCGCGCGAGGGCCCGGCCCAGGCGACCATCCGCTCGTCGCGCGGATCGACGGAGCCGCCCGGATAGGCGTACGCGCCTCCGGCGAAGGCCATGGAGGCGCGTCTGCGCAGCATGTAGACGGCGGGGCCCCCGGGGGCGTCCGGCCCGTCGTGTCCGTCCCGCCCGTCGCGTCCCTCGTGCCCGTCGCGTACGGACCCCTCGGGCTCACCGGGCACCGCGGACGCACCGCTCTCCCGGGTCTCCCCCGCTTCTTCGGTCTCCTCGGTCTTCCGGGTCTCCCCGGTCCCTGTGGTTCCCCCGTCGCCCCCGGCACCCCGCTCGGCAGTCTCGGACCGCTCGGGTGCGGACGCGCCGTCCCCGTCCCGCCCGTCCTGTCCGTCCCGCAGCAGCAGCACGGTGGCGGCCCGGCGGGGTGTCACCGGTGTGAGCTCACCGGTCGACAACAGCCGGATCCGCTCTGGCCACTCGGGCGGGTACCACTGGCCATTCGTAGTGGACATGGCCGGATGCTATGCGTTTGTGGGCGGATGTTCGAGGGGCACCCACCGCACCTGCCCCGCCCCGGCGGCCGGACGCGGCCGATGCGCCAGCCGGATCCGGTTGACGCATCCGCCGGACAGGACCTAGTCCGCGACCTCGACCTGGATCTCGACCTCGACCGGCGCGTCGAGCGGCAGCACCGCCACGCCGACCGCGCTGCGCGCGTGCACACCCGCGTCGCCGAGGACCTGGCCCAGCAGCTCACTCGTGCCGTTGACGACGCCCGGCTGTCCGGTGAAGTCGGGTGCCGAGGCGACGAAGCCCACGACCTTGACCACCCGCACGACCTTGTCGAGATCGCCGATGACCGACTTCACGGCGGCCAGGGCGTTCAGCGCGCAGGTCCGCGCCAGCTCCTTGGCCTCCTCCTGGGTCACCTCGGCGCCGACCTTGCCGGTCACCGCCAGCTTGCCCTCCACGAGCGGCAGCTGACCCGCCGTGTAGATGTACGAACCGGTGCGGATCGCGGGCACGTACGAGGCGAGGGGCGCGGCGACCTCGGGCAGCGTCAGACCGAGTCCGGCGAGCTTGGTCTCGACGGCGCTCATGCCTTCTCCCGCTTCAGGTAGGCCACCAGCTGCTCGGGGTTGTTCGGCCCCGGAACGACCTGGACGAGCTCCCAGCCGTCCTCGCCCCAGGTGTCCAGAATCTGCTTGGTGGCGTGCACGAGCAGCGGCACGGTCGCGTATTCCCACTTCGTCATGAGCCGACTGTAATGCCTCTCCGCCGGGCCCTCGTGCGTAGGCCGTGGGAGGACTGGTTAGGCTCCCCAGTGTGAGCAGGCTCCATGTCGTCAGTGGCAAGGGCGGAACCGGCAAGACCACGGTCGCCGCGGCACTCGCGCTGGCCCTCGCGGCCGAAGGCAGGCGAACGCTGCTGGTCGAGGTCGAAGGCCGCCAGGGCATCGCGCAGCTCTTCGAGACGGAAGCGCTGCCCTATGAGGAGCGGAAGATCGCGACCGCGCCGGGCGGTGGTGAGGTGCACGCCCTCGCGATCGATCCGGAATTCGCCCTCCTCGACTACCTCCATATGTTCTACAAACTGGGCTCGGCCGGACGGGCCCTCAAGAAGCTGGGCGCGATCGACTTCGCGACCACCATCGCCCCCGGGCTGCGCGATGTGCTGCTGACCGGTAAGGCGTGCGAGGCGGTGCGCCGTAAGGGCAAGGACGGGCGGTTCGTCTATGACTCCGTCGTCATGGACGCCCCGCCCACCGGCCGGATCACCCGCTTCCTGAACGTCAACCATGAGGTCGCGGGGCTGGCCAGGACCGGCCCGATACACAACCAGGCACAGGCGGTGATGCGCGTCCTGAAGTCTCCCCAGACAGCGGTCCACCTGGTGACACTGCTGGAGGAGATGCCGGTCCAGGAGACCGCGGACGGCATCACCGAGCTGCGCGCCGACGGCCTGCCGACCGGCGCGGTCATCATCAACATGGTGCGGCCCGCGATCCTCGACCACGACGCCGTCGAGATCGCCGCGAACGGGCAGCGTGCGGCGGTCGCGAAGGCGCTCTCGAAGGCGGGTCTGGGCGGCGCGCGCCGCGGCGGCCTCGCCGAGCGCCTCGTCGATCCGCTGCTGGAGCAGGCGCGCGAGCACGCGGAGCGGGTCGCGCTGGAGCGGACGCAGCGGGCCGAACTGTCCGGTCTGGGGCTGCCGCTGCATGAGCTGGAGCTGCTCACCGACGGCGTCGACCTGGCCGGGCTCTACCGGCTGGCGGCGGATCTGCGCAAGCAGTGGCCGTCGTGAGGGCGCACGTCGTGAACGCGGGCGTCCCGAAGGCGGGCGTCGTGAGTGCGCTCGCCCTGAAGGCGGGCGTCCCCGAGGCGCGCGGTACGAGCCGGACGCAGGAGGCGGCATGAGCATGGACGTGGCACCCCGGCTGGAGACCGACGCGCTCCTGGACGACCCGCAGACCCGCATCGTGGTGTGCTGCGGCTCCGGAGGCGTCGGCAAGACCACCACGGCCGCCGCGCTGGGCGTACGGGCAGCGGAGCGCGGCCGCAAGGTCGTGGTCCTCACCATCGACCCGGCACGCCGGCTGGCCCAGTCGATGGGCATCGACGCGCTCGACAACATCCCGCGGCGGGTGGCGGGAGTCGGCGACGACAACGGCGGCGAACTGCACGCCATGATGCTGGACATGAAGCGGACGTTCGACGAGTTCGTCGAGGCGCACGCCGACCCCGAGCGGGCCCGAGCGATCCTGGCGAACCCGTTCTACCAGTCGCTCTCGGCCGGTTTCGCGGGCACGCAGGAGTACATGGCCATGGAGAAGCTCGGCCAGCTGCGCGCCCGCGACGAGTGGGACCTGATCATCGTCGACACCCCGCCGAGCCGGTCCGCGCTGGACTTCCTGGACGCGCCGAAACGTCTCGGCTCGTTCCTGGACGGGAAGTTCATCCGGGTGCTGATGGCACCGGCGAAGGTCGGTGGCCGGGCCGGGATGAAGTTCCTGAACGTGGGCGTCTCGATGATGACGGGCACCGTCAGCAAGGTGCTGGGCGGACAGCTGATGCGCGATGTGCAGACGTTCGCAGCCGCGATGGACACCATGTTCGGCGGATTCCGTACCCGCGCGGAGGCCACCTACCGGCTGCTCCAGGCGCCGGGCACGGCCTTCCTGGTGGTGGCCGCCCCGGAGCGGGACGCCCTGCGCGAGGCCGCGTACTTCGTCGAGCGGCTGGCGGCGGACCGGATGCCGCTGGCCGGGATGGTGCTGAACCGGGTACACGGCAGCGGGGCCGAACAGCTCTCCGCGGAACGGGCGCTGGCGGCCGCGGAGATCCTCGCCATGGCGGACGCCGCCACCGAACCGGCGACGCAACCGGAACCGGAACCGGAACCGGACACAGAACCGGAACCAGATGCGAGCGATTCGGCCAACCCCGACGACGGCCAAGAAAATCTTGCCGACGGCGGATTTGTCGATCGCGACTCAGGGAAGGCTCAAGCGCGGAACCCCTCGGCAGCGGACCCCGACGTCTCCCCCACGTCGGCGGACACGTCGGCGGAGCGGCTCGCCGCGGGAATGCTTCGGCTGCACGCGGAGCGTATGCAGGTGCTCGGACGCGAGCAGCGCACGCACGACCGCTTCACGGCCCTGCACCCCGAGGTTCCGGTGGCCCAAGTGGCCGCACTCGCGGGAGACGTACACGATCTGACAGGGCTGCGGGCGATCGGTGATCGCTTGGCGGTCCCGGTGGAGCGCCCCCAGCGCGCGGGCTGAGCGCCCGGCAAGGAACAGAGCCCAGCGGGTGGCCGCGCGCGCAGCATGGCACCGGCTGGCCCGCACCTGGTGTGTGCGCCTGGCACGGCGCATGCCGAGGTACGCGGCTGACGCCGCCGATGCTGACGCCGCCGACGCCGAGGGCACCCCCCATGGCGCCCTCGCAGCGCTCACACGCCGTACTCACCTACGTCGTACTCACTACGCCGTACTCACACCTCGGCGTCGCGCTCAGGGTGGGCAGACCCCCTAGGTCGCGGGCCGCACCGCCCGTCCATCGGGACACGCCCCACGGCCGGATGACCGAAGCGGCCCATGACCGCATCCGTCCATGACCGCATCGGCGCCTGGCCGACCGCGACCGTCCATGGCCGCGACCGTGCTCGTCCCGGACGGAACCCGCACATACCCGCGCCCGTCCCTGAGACCGACCGACCGATACCGCCCACCGCTATCCGACGGCGGCGAAGCGCTCGTACTCCTCGTCGTCGAAGGGCAAAATGCCCGCGCTGCGCTCGTATTCGGTGCGCGCGGTCTCCAGCAGCCTGCGCCACGAGGTCACCGTCGGCCGGCGGCGCAGCAGTGCCCGCCGCTCGCGCTCGGTCATCCCTCCCCACACACCGAACTCCACGCGGTTGTCCAGGGCGTCCGCAAGGCACTCGGTGCGCACCGGGCATCCGGTGCAGACCGCTTTGGCCCTGTTCTGTGCCGCGCCCTGGACGAACAGTTCATCTGGATCAGTAGTGCGGCAGGCGGCCTGCGCACTCCAGTCGGTTACCCAGCCCATGCTGGCGCCGTCCTCTCCCGAATCGGAGCTCCCCCACGGCGACAAACGGCATATTCACCGTCGCCAGTTGAGGACGTTACGGAAGGCGGGCAGGGCGCAACACCCCCTGCGGGCCCAATCTTGGATGGCCCGAACGGACTATGGGTACGCGGCAGATCACCCAACGGAGTGAGCTGACGACATTTGCGATTACTAGTGCAAATACGGGCAGTTCACCCAGGACGCAAAGGGCAGCGTGGGGCAGGGGGCCGCAATCCGGGCAGGTCTCATCACTCACTTGAGTGAGGGTGGGGGTGTGGCGCAGCCGTGCATCTGTGACTGGCGTGAAACAGCGTATGCGAACACGCGGTCCCCTGTCCGGCGATTCGACACGTAGGCTGCCCCTTATGGGTAACACGCGTTCGGGCGGGGGGCTGTCCACCGCTCAACAGGCCGCCAAGTTCCTCGGCGTCAGCGTGCTGGCCGGTGCGGTCATGGCCGGGCTCGCGCTGCCCGCGGTCGGGGCGTTCGGCCTGGCCGCCAAGGGAACGGTCGAGGAGTTCGACGAGATTCCGGCCAATCTCAAGACTCCGCCGCTCAGCGAGCGGACCACCATCCTGGACGCCAAGGGCGGCGAGATCGCGAAGGTCTACTCGCGCGACCGCACGATCGTGAAGCTCAAGGACGTCTCCCCCTATATGCGGCAGGCGATCGTCGCGATCGAGGACGCCCGCTTCTACGAGCACGGGGCGGTCGACCTCAAGGGCGTACTGCGCGCCGCGAACAAGAACGCCCAGAACGGCGGCGTCTCGCAGGGGGCCTCCACCCTCACCCAGCAGTATGTGAAGAACGTCTTCGTCGAGGAGGCGGGCGACGACGAGAAGAAGGTCGCCCAGGCCACCGAGCAGTCCATCGGCCGCAAGATCAAGGAACTGAAGTACGCGATCCAGGTCGAGAAGGAACTGGGCAAGAAGCGCATCCTCGAGAACTACCTGAACATCACGTTCTTCGGGCAGCAGGCGTACGGCGTCGAGGCCGCCGCCCAGCGCTACTTCAGCAAGTCCGCCAAGGACCTCAAGGTGGAGCAGGCCGCGCTGCTGGCCGGGCTCGTCCAGTCACCCAGCCGCTACGACCCGGTGGCCAATCCGGAGACGGCGAAGACCCGGCGCGACACCGTGCTCCAGCGCATGGCCGAGGTGAAGGACATCAGCCAGGCGCAGGCCGACGCCGCCAAGAAGAAGCCACTCGGGCTGAAGGTCAGCACACCCCGCAGCGGCTGCATCACGGCCGTCGACGGCGCGGGCTTCTTCTGTGACTACGTCCGCGAGGTCTTCCTCAACGACCGGGTCTTCGGCAAGACCCGCGAGGCGCGTGCCAAGCGCTGGACCCAGGGCGGAATGACGATCCGTACGACGCTGGACCCCAAGGCGCAGAAGTCGGTCCAGAAGTCGATCAAGGCGCATGTCTACCAGTCCGACTCGGTCGCCACCGCCGTCTCGCTCGTCGAGCCGGGCAGCGGCAAGGTGCTGGGGATGGGCCAGTCCCGGCCGTATGGCTTCGGCAAGGACGAGACGCAGATCAACCTCTCCGCGGACAAGTCCATGGGCGGCTCGAACTATGGCTTCCAGGTCGGCTCGACCTTCAAGCCGATCACCGCCGCGGCCGCCATCGAACGGGGCACCAAGCCGTACAAGCGCTACTCCTCGCCGTACAAGATGGAGTACCCGAGCCCGGTCAGCACCTGCAAGGGCTCCTGGAGCAACAGCGAGGGCGCGACCGTCGAGAACGAGAACGAGCGCGAGGTCGGCCCGTACGGGATGAAGGAGGCGACCGCGAAGTCGGTCAACACCTACTTCGTCCAGCTGATCAGTGAGATCGGGGTCTGCCCGGTGACCGAGCTGGCCGACAAGATGGGCGCGGAGCGGGCCGACGGCAAGGAGCACAACCAGGTGCCGTCCCTCACCCTCGGCACCGAGGGCTTCTCCCCGCTCACCATGGCCAACGCCTACGCGACCTTCGCCAACCGCGGTGTCTACTGCTCCCCGGTCCTCATCGAGTCGATCACCGGGCCCGGAGGCAAGGCGCTGAAGGTCCCGAAGTCCACCTGCAAGCGCGCCATGTCGCAGAAGACCGCGGACACCATCAACACCCTGCTGCGCGGCGTGGTCGAGGACGGCACCGGTAAGCAGGCCGGGCTCGAGAACCGCGCGAGCGCCGGAAAGACGGGTACGACGGACGAGCGGAAGGCCGCGTGGTTCGTCGGCTACACCCCGAACCTCGCGGGCGCCGTGTGGGTCGGCGGCCCGGGTGCGCAGGGCGTCAAGATGGAGAACATCACCATCGGCGGCGTCTTCCACGACAAGGTCTTCGGCGCGGACACCCCGGGCCCGATCTGGAAGGACGCGATGAGCGGCGCGCTGGAGGGCAAGCCCGCGCCGGGCTTCGTCAGCGTCCCGATCAAGGACCCGTCCGACAAGCCGGACCGCCACCACAAGCCGGGGCACGACAAGCCGGGCCGCGGTGGTGGCAACGGCGGGAACGACCCCTGGCCGGACATCTCCCTTCCCCCGGACCTGATCGGCGGGGGCAATGGGAACGGCGGCAAGGGAAACGGCGGGAACGGGAACGGCGGCTGGCACTTGCCGCGGTAGCGACAGCTGAACGCAGAGGGGGCCGGGCATGGCATGCCCGGCCCCTCGTCTCTCCGCGTATCTCCGCTCAGCGCTCCTGACCTGCGGAAATCCCACCGCGATCCCAGATATCGGGGAACGACAGGCGGGCGCCGAACGGGCGCCGAGCGTCGGCTCAGCCCGCGAGCTGGCGCTTCACCGCGGCCGCGACCCGGCCGCCCTCGGCCCGCCCGGCGATCCTGGGGTTCACGATCTTCATGACCGCGCCCATGGCCCGCTGGCCCTCGGCACCGGCCGCCGCGGCCTCCCGTACGGCCTCGGCCACCAGCGCGTTCAGCTCGTCATCGGTCAGCGGCTTCGGCAGGTACTCGGCGAGCACCTCCCCCTCGGCCTGCTCCCTTGCGGCCTGCTCGGGGCGATCGCCCTTGGTGAAGGCGTCGGCCGCCTCACGGCGCTTCTTCGCCTCCCGCGCGACGATCTTCTCCACCTCGGCGTCGGACAGCTCACGGGCACTCTCCCCCGCGACCTCTTCCTTCTGGATCGCGGTGAGGGTCAGCCGGAGAGTGGAGGAGCGCAGCTCGTCGCGCGCCTTGATCGCTGCGGTGAGGTCGTCCTTCAGCCTGGACTTGAGCGTGGTGGTCATGGCGTCGAGTCTGCCAGCACTGGCCGGGAATCACCCGAAGATTTCTCCCCCACCCGCGTTCTGCGACCATGGTGACCATGCGCGCGCGATACGGAGTACCCCTGGGAATCACGGCGGTCGGCGCAGCCGGTCTCGCCTACGCGGCCGGCTTCGAAGTCCGCTCCTTCCGGCTCCGACGGATCACCGTCCCGGTGCTGCCCAGCGGAATGCGGCCGCTGCGCGTCCTCCAGATCTCGGACATCCACATGGTGGGCGGCCAGCGCAAGAAGCAGCGCTGGCTCCAGTCGCTCGCCGGACTGCGCCCCGACTTCGTCGTCAACACCGGCGACAACCTCTCGGACCCCGAGGGCGTACCGGAGGTGCTGGACGCGCTGGGCCCCCTGATGGAGTTCCCGGGCGCGTATGTCTTCGGCTCCAACGACTACTACGGACCGAAGCCGCGCAATCCCGCCCGCTACCTGTTGGAAAAGGTCAGCGGCCGCCACGGCCTCAACGGCAACGCCCCGGTCGTCGGGGCGATCCACAACCCCTGGCACGAGCTGCGCGACGCCTTCGACGCGGCGGGCTGGGTCGGGCTGTCGAACACCCGGGGCCGGCTGAAGCTGAACGACATCGAGATCGCCCTCACCGGTCTCGACGACCCCCACATCAAGCGCGACCGCTACGCCGAGGTGGCCGGTGGCCCCGAAACGGACGCGGACCTCTCCCTGGCCCTGGTCCACGCCCCCTACCTGCGCGCCCTGGACGCCTTCACCACGGACCGCTACCCCCTGATCCTCGCCGGCCACACCCACGGCGGGCAGCTGTGCATCCCCTTCTACGGCGCCCTGGTCACCAACTGCGACCTGGACACCCAGCGGGTCAAGGGCCTCTCCAGCCACCACGCCGGGGGCCACACCTCCTACCTCCACGTCTCCGCGGGCTGCGGCACCAACCGCTACACCCCCGTCCGCTTCGCCTGCCCCCCGGAAGCCACCCTTCTCACCCTCACCCCCCAGACCCCCTGAAACCGGACACCCCCGCCCCCACCTGCGAGAGCCTCGAAACCGGATTTCGTCTCTGGCCAGCGGTCCGCTAAAGTAGAGCTCGTTGCTTCGGGGTGTAGCGCAGCTTGGCAGCGCGCTTCGTTCGGGACGAAGAGGTCGTGGGTTCAAATCCCGCCACCCCGACACAGGTCAGAGGGCCAATCGCATGAACGCGATTGGCCCTCTGTCATGCTCGGGGGGCCAAACAGGGGGCCAAACGAATTTGATCAGGCCACCGCGTCGCCCTCTTCCTGCTCCTCCGTGTCCTCCCCTTCCTGATCTTCGGCGAAGATGTCGTCCATCGCTTCAGCTCCCTGCGTGATCACCGGACGGAGCTGCTTGCGGTAGACCGCTTCTGTGGTCGCCTGGCTGCTGTGACCGACCAACAGCGCGATCCGCTCCAACGGGATGCCGTGATCTGAGAGCAGGGACACGAAGCTGTGCCGCAGCTCCCGCGGCGTCCACTCCGGCTTCAGCCCTGCCTTCTTCACGATGGCCTTGAAGTCGCGCCGGACGTTGGCCGCGTCAAGCGGCTCGCCGCTCCGCGTCGTGAAGACACAGCCGGTTGGGATCCACTCCATCCCATGGGATGCGCGCTCCTGCTTCTGCCACCTCACGTGCTCTTCGAGCACGTCGACTACCTGCTTCGGCAGTGCAATGGTCCGGCGGCTCTTCCTGGTCTTGGTCTCGCCGTGCTTGCGCACCGAGCGCCACACGGCGACGTACGGCGGAATGCCGTCCTTCGGCTCCAGGAAGACGTGGTCCCAGGTGAGGGGCCGCGCCTCTTCCGTCCGCACGCCACTGAGGAGCGAGAGCACGAGATAGGCGTACAGCCGTGACGGTCGTGCGGCGATCAGCACAGCTTTCGCCTGCTCCAGGTTCAATGCCTTGCTGGGACGGCCGGGGCGCCCCTCCGGCGCGGTGACGAGTAGGGCGACGTTCCGCGCGGCCTTGTCCCTGCGCTGTGCGTGCGCGATGGAGCGGCGCAGGATGGCGAGCAGGTCACGCAGGCTTCGCGTCGCGAGGAATTCGGCCCTGTCGTCCAACCAGTCGTCGACATCGTCCGCGCTGAGTTCCTTCAGTTTGGCCTTCCCGATGAACGGGATGAGGTGCTTGTTCGCCATCGAGCGGTTCTTGCCGATGGTGCCCTTCTCGTCGCGCCCCTTCAGCCCCCGCTCCAACCAATCGTTAACCGCGTCGGCCACGGTGTAGTTGGCCGGAGCCTTGACGCCCGTCTGCACCTCCTTCTTCAAGTCCCGGATCTTGTTGCGCACTTCGGTCTTCGTCTTGCCGTACACCTTCGGTCGACGGCGCTTCCCGTTCGGGGCGTACCCCAGGGAGACGGCCCCCACGTAGCTCTTCTTGGCGGGGTCCCAATAGATCGTGTCCGCACCGTGACCAGCCTTTTGGGCGCGCTTCGGGGTCTCGGTCATGTTCTGTTGTGCCTCCATAGGACAGGGCCGCGCCCTGATGGACGCGGCCCTGCGGAACTGCGGTGATGAAAAGCTCAGGCGGTGGCTTCCGCCTCGCGCTTGAGGAGTTCGACGTACTGCGCGACATACTCGGGTGGCACGAGACGGCGACGGCCGATGCGGACGGTTCGAAGTCGTCCGAGGCGTATCTCCTCGTAGACCATCGAGCGTCCGATCCTGAGAGCCTTGGCCGCCTCTTCGGGGCGATAGAGGAGCTGTTCGGCGGGTTCAGCAACCGTGGTCATGCGGCGGTGCCTCCTCTCGGCGGGGTTCCGGGGACCGTGTGTGTCCGAGGTGCGGATTTCTGCGTCATGGCGTCACGCACGTCATTTGCGGCTCTGGCCTGCGGTTATAAGGTGACGCGGGCAGCTCGGGGCGTGTCACAGGGCGGGGCGGGGTTCTGTCACCCGTGACGCGGGTGACGCGGGATGACGCAGGTTTGGCCGTCTGCGTCACCGCTGTAGCCGCTGGTCAGGGTCCGGGTTCGGGTGGCTGGTGACGTGGGTGACGCAAGGTCTCTCCTCTTAGGAAAAGAAGAGGGGGTGGTGTCTGTGGTGGTGCGGTGCTGCTCAGGACGTGAAGAAGGAGCCGCTTCGCGGCGCGTCTTGTGGGGCGGCGGCAAGCCGCCGGACCAACAAGAGGAGCAACCCGGGCGCGCGGGTTGCTCCTCTTGCTTGTTCGGTGTGGCGCCGTGGCGGCGCGGGTCAGAACGCCGGTTCCTGCTCGTTCGGGGGCGGGAGCGGGGGTCGGGTCATCTCGATGTAGCGGGCGGCGCTGGTACGGCCCCAGTCGATGAGGACGCCACGCGCGGCGAGGGTCGGCTGTAGCCGCTTGAGCCGGTCGGAGAGGACCTTGCCGGTGGTGGGCCAGCCCTTGGGCAGGGGACGACACTCCTCGCCGCTGTAGAGGCCGGTGAGGCAGTGCAGCCACTCCGAGGACGACATACGGACCTCCGCGCCCGCATCGAGCCCGGCCGCGTGCTTCAGAACCGTCTGCGCCAGCAGGTCTCCTTCGATGACGTCGTCGTTGAGGTCATCGAGACTTGCCCGGTACGCGGCCAGCGAGCCGAACCCGGTAGCCGTGTCAAGTTGCGCGCACAGGTGGGCGAAGTCGGCCATCCGCAGGTCGGTGGGGGTCTCCGCCTGCGCGGCCCGCACCTTGACTGTCAGGTCCAGCAGGGAGCCGAGAACGACCGGCAGGATCTCCGCGTACTCCGTCCACAGCTCCGCCTCGGTCCGGCGCACCCGGGGCCGCACCAGGCGGAGCGGGAGGAGACGTTCAGCGAGGTCGGGCCTGATGACGCCGACGTCGATACCGGTCAGCAGCATGGGGCGTCGGTAACGGGAGCGGACGACGTCCCCGTCAGTGAAGAGCGCGCGCTTGATGCTCTCGGCGCCGGTCACGATGCAGCACATGAGGTCGGACAGGTCCGGGGGCAGGTGGGAGAGGTTGTCCAGAGCGGTGACCCATCCGGCGGCGACAGCCGTGATCATGTTCTCCTCATCCTTCGGCGCCCGGCGCAGGTCACCGCTCATCCCCTCGATGATCCGCACCAGCATCCGGCCGCCCGTGGACTTGCCCGCCCCCTGAGGGCCGGTGAGGAACGGCGCGGGCACCGGCACGGACGGCTCCAGGCAGCCGATCAGCCAGGCGATGGCCAGGCACTCGGTCTCGGCACTGGCGAAGTTGCACAGACGGAGCAGGAGATCAATGCCCTTGCCGTTGGTGTCCTGGGCGGGCAAGGGGAGTTCGCCGGTGAGCTGGGTACGCCGCCAGCAGACTTCCTGCGGGTCGGGGGTGAGGATGTCCCAGCCGGTGGGGTGGATGCGGACGGACTTGCCGTCGTCGCGGCCCAGGTCGAGCCAGGTCGCACCGTCGAACCCGGGCGCTACGCGGATGTGGGTGGGCTGTACGTCCTCGGTCAGCGCGAGTGCTTCGATCAAGTCCAACGCCTCCTTGAGTGCGGTCCCGTTGAACACGCCGACCCCGTCCCTGAAGAGGCCGACCATGAGTTCCTGCCGGTGGCTCCCCGTGGTGCCCTGGGAGCGGATCGGCCGGGCTACGGGGTGGCCGTTCTTCTGCGCGTACACGGTCCCGTCGGCGGTGCGGAAGTACCGGAAGTGCGCCTGCGCGTAGTCGGTGATGACCTCGCGGGCAGGATTCTTCTCGTCCTCGGACATGGCTACAGTCCCAACGTGGTGCGGGCGTTGGTCCACCCGTCGGTGCAGTGCCGGGGGGATTCGCCCTTGGCCTGCGCGGCGGTGAACAGTCGCGCGATGTGGGCCTCGGTGAGGCAGCCGCACCGGCCGTGAGTGGAGAGCACGGCGAGGAAAGTCCGGTAGACGGTGGCGTGGACCGCGCTGCGGGCCCCGGTGATGCGCTGCTCGGCCATAGCGATGCCGCGTTCCAGGTAGACGGGCGTGCGGTGGCGGCATTCCCCGCCACGGCCCAACGCGGCCGCGGTGACGACGTGCAGGCGCCGGGCCGGGGAGGGTTCTTTCACGGCAAGTGCGCGCACCTCGTCGGGCAGGGTGGTCATGGTGCCGGTGCCGGGGCCGAGCCAGCGGGCGTAGGACATGGACGACTTGATGTCGACTCCGGAGCGGACCGCGTTGCGCGAGGTCATGGCGCCGCGGTAGATCCAGTGCTCACCGCGCGTCGTCTCCACAATCCTGGTGGCGGGCAGGGTCTCACGGGCCCATGCCACGGCCGCCGCGTCGTCCAGGTCCACCACGGTCAGCCCGGCGGCGCCGGGGTGGTAGGCGACGCAGACGGCCCGGCGCCAGGCGTGGGCCCATGCGAGGGATGTGATCGCTGCGGGGTCGGTGGTGGCGGCGGCCCACGCGTGGCAGACGCCGGGGCAGCGGCACGGCCCGGCGGTCTTCATGTTCGGCCGACCGCCGCACGCGTTGTTCGCGCACTGGTGGCAGTTGCCGAAGGGTGCCTTGCCCGCGCGCAGGGGCAACACTGGGAGACCGGTGGCGGCCAGGGTGAGGGCCACTCGCCCAAGGGGGGTCTGTTGGGTCATGCTGGGGGACCTCCAACAGGTCAGTTCACGGCAGGTTGGACAAGGGCGGCCCCGCGACTTTGGCGAGACGAAGGGGCCGCCCTTGGCGTGTCTAGTCGTGGGGATCGGTCACGGCACCGGTGTTCAGGTGCCGATGTCGGTCAGGGCATTGGTGAGCGAGGTGACGGTGTCGTTCACGGAGGGAGCGGCGTCGGTCCGGGCGAGGTAGAAGCCGAAGAGGACGGCGATGATGACCGCCCCGGTCGTCGCGGAGCGCAGCTTGATGGCGAAGAACAGCAGCAGGCCGAGGATGGCTATCAGAGAGACGGTTATGGACACGCGATGCCCTTTCCGGTGCGTAAGGCGGGGAGGCGGTTAGCGGGCGCCGTCGTGGTGGAGGCGGCGGGCGTGGTTGTGCAGGCGGCGGCCGATCCGGAGGCGACGGCCGTGGCCGCGGCAGCGTCGGCAGGTCTTGCCGACCTTGACCCGGCCGCGGCGGTTGACGCGGACGGCGCGGCCCGCTCCGGAGCACTTGCGGCAGGTGCCGAACGGCTGGGCGGCACACAACGCTGCGTAACCGGCGATGGCAAGGAATATGGCCGCGCTAGCGGTGAGCATGCGGGGGTCACTCCCATCTGAGGGCGGGTTTTCGGGGGTTGTGGCAGGTCAAGCGCTAGACGCTAGACCGCTGGTCAGATGCCTGATGGGCCGCTAGTGGGGCTGCTAGACCTAGCAGCGCGGGGTGCTAGGTCTAGCAGCGGTGCGGGGTCAGGCTGCGGCGCGGTCGGCGTTACGGCGTGTGATGGCTGCGGTGATGTCGGCGCGGTCGATGCCGCGCCGGTTCTTGCCTTCGCCGGTGTCGGTCTGGCCCCAGACCTGGCCGGGCTTGATGCCCCAGGGCTTGAGCGCGGTGGTGACGTTCTCGCCCTTCCAGCCCGCGTACACCTCGGGCCGCAAGGTGGTGAGGCGGGTGGCGATGCGCTCGCACCACACGGCCTTCTCGTCGGCGTTGATGACGTCGAGGACGTCGGCGAGGACGTCAGTGCCGGCGGTCCTCTCCGGGCCCTGGCCGATGGCGTGGCCGGTAACGTTGCCGTACTCCTCGCGCATCTTGCGGGCGCGGGCGGCGATCTGCTCGGCGGCGACCGCGTCCACGAACGCGCTCGCGACGATGCGCGGGTCGTCGCTTTCACCAGCCATCCAGCAGATGCCGCGGTCGGAGCGGGAGAACATGGTGGCCCGGTATCCGGCCTTGTACATGCTGGTGCCCAGCACCATGTCGTTGGCGGGCTGGCCCATGACCTTGAGGCAGAACCGCAGCACCGCGTTGGCAGAGATGCCGGTGGGCAGGGACTTGGCGTCCGGGCGCTGGGTGCCGAAGAGTGCGACGATGCCCAGGGCCGGACCGCGTTTGGTCAAGTCCTCACTGATCGCCTCGATCTCCTTGCCGTATTCCTCGTGCTCGAAGGGGACCTGGCACTCATCGAACCCGGCGACGATCGGGTGCAGCCCCAGGCTGCGGTCATTGGCCAGTTCCGGGGTGACCTTGGATTCGGGGCAGCGGGAGCGCGGCAGGGACTTGATGACCTTCGCCCGGCGGCGCAGTTCCTCCCTCAGCTCACGCAGCGCGTTGAGGACGTATTCGATGTCCTCGTCCTCGTCACCGGCGCGGTAGCGGTGGCAGACCGGTTCCAGGGCGCCGAAGTCGCCGGTGCCCTTGAAGTCGAACGCGTGGAGTTCGGCGCGCGGGTCGAGGGCGGCGATCAGCAGGAACAGCCGCATCAGGAACGTCTTGCCCATGCGGGGGATGGAGCCGACCACGACCGAAGCGAACATCAAGGTCACGGCGACGTCGCGCATGCGCTGGTCGTTGCCAAAGACGACCGGCTTGAACAGGTCGACCTGACCGGACTTGGCCAGCGGCCACGCGGGCTTGGTGGTCTCGTTCATGGGCTTGTCGCCGATCCACAGCACCAACCGGCCCTCGTGCTCGGCCGGGTCGGGGGCGGGCCACACGCAGCCGACCTTGCGCCGCAGGCCGGAGGCGAGCGGTTCGCGTTCCTTCATCACGTCGTCGGGTGTAACGCCGTACGGCAGGTCGAGGTCCGCCCGGTAGCCGGGGCCATCGCGGCAGATCTCCGAGGTGAAGCGCAGCCCGTTCATGTCGCCGCCCTTCTTGATGGCGGCCGAGATCTTCGCGTTGCCGATGCTGTCCAGCCCCCGCAGCACGATGCTGCCGGTGAGCTTCTGGACCTCGGTCTTCAGCACCGCGGGGCCGACGACCGGGGAGTCGGGCTGCTGACCGCCCATACCGAGCAGCAGCACCCCGCCCGCGGCGAACGCATACAGGAACGCGGGGGCCAGGACGTACAGCCACAGCGCGAACCCGGTACCGAACACGGCCGCGACCAGGGTCACCAGGCCGCGCAGCCGTACCCGTCCGGCCCGCAGCCGGGCCAGGCGCATGTACTCTTCCACGTCCTCGGTGCGCACCGCGTAGTCCCGCAAGGGCGCGGCTTCGCGGTCCCACACCCACCTGCCCGTGGAGGCAACGAAGCGGCAGGCGCCGCGCGGGGACATCAGGGTCAGGCGCGCGGCGTACACCGGGAGGCGCACCCCGTGAAACATGGCTGCGTAGCCGAGGTTGGCCGCCGTGTGGCGGGCGGTGGCGGTGAAGCCGCGCCGGTTGGTCAGCCACCCGGCCAGCACCGGCTTGCGCTTCTCCGTGCGCACGTTGGGCTTGGGCAGGGCCGGGTTATCGACCGGAACGGCCACCGCAGGGGCGCCGTCACCGGGCTCACGATCGTCGGTGTCGGCCGCCAGAGAAGGGACCAACCGCAGGTGGCCTGGAGGGGGATTGGTGCCTGTCATGCTGGGTCTCTCCTACTGCTTGATGAGCGGTCGGCAAGGTCTTGGCTCGGCCGTGTCAGCGGCGGTACCAGGGGATGCGCTTCTCGGCCTCGACCACGCGGTCGTGGTCGGCCAGGTACGCGGAGCTGTCCGCGTCGGTGTGCTGGGCCAGTGAGCGCTTCGCGGACTTGTAGTCGGCCACCGCCTTCTTCGCCGCTGCCTTCTGTTCCGGGGTCTTCCGGGCCATCGCGTGTCCTTTCCCATGCGGGCCGGTCTGTCCGGTCCCACCGCACCCCCACGGGAAGCCCGCAGGGGACGGAAGGACCGGTCAGAGACCAGCGCGGCGAAGGGCCTGTTCAGTGGCCCGCGCCCGCTTCTCCGCCCGCTTGCGGGCATCGCGGGCTGCGGTCCGGTCCTCACGTGAGGCGGCGCGCTCAGCAGCCTTGGCGGCGGCCAGCTCGGCCCTGGCCCTGTCGTTCTGGCGGTGCAGGGCCAGGGCCTCCAGCTGGCCGCGCTCCTCGGCACGGGCGTCGATCTGCTCGATCCTCCGGTCGAGCCTCGGGTCCACGGAGTCCGCGAAAGCCTGCTTGGCTCCGCGCACGACCAGCCAGGCTCGCTTGCGCTTCTCGGCCGGGGTGTAGGAGCGGTAGATGTCAGTCACTTGAGGTGTCCCTTCAGCGGTTGCGGATCGAGGTATGCGAGCGGCCCCACCAGCGGTTCGTGACGTGGTGGTGGGTGATGAAGGTGTCGCCTTCACGCACGCGGCGGGCAGAGGGGGCTAGGCGGGAGGCGAGCAGGAGGATGGCCAGCCACATCAGCCCGCCCCCGCTGATCCCGGCGATGCCGCTTGCGGCTTCGCTGATGCCCCAGCCGACCCCGGCGGACAGGGCTCCCCCGCCGAGCCCGGCGGCGGCCATGCGCTGCGCGACCGGATCCATGCCGACCGGCGCGGGCAGAGGAGCGGGGGCGTGGACGGTGGGCAGATCGTCGCGGCGTACGGCCACGAACCCGCCGTGAGCGCCCGGGATGTAGACCACAGGGCCACGCTCGGCCGCGAGTTCCACGGCCCCACTCAGCGGTTGCTGAGCGGGGCCGTAAGAGTCGAGGGCGGGCCAGCCGGGCAGCGGTTCACCCGGCGGCGGACGGTAAGGCTGGGGCTCACTCATGCCGCCACCTCTTCAGCGGCCCCGGAAGACGACTCGGCCCGCTCGGCCCGCAGCGTGTCCCGCAGACCGCGCGCCTTCTCCGCCGACGTACGGACCGCCTTGCGGAGGCGTTCGGCCGTCAGCTCCTTGTCGGACCAGTCGTCCGTGACCGACCGCGCTTCGTCGAGGAGTTCGGCGGCGGTGCGCTTGGGGCGGGCGGCGCGGGCCGACTGGGGCACCCGACCGGTCGCCCGGCGGGGCCGGACCGACTCAGCCGCCACCGCCACAACGACCGGGGCCGACTGGTCTGGCACCGGCTGGGCGACCGGACCGGGGGGCGGGAGGGGCAGCGGGTCGGCGACCGGCGCGGGCGGTTCGGGGGCCGACTTCTCCTGCTCAGACGTAGACCGATTGATGGTGGTCTCATCCGATTTCATGGTGTCTGTGGTGGTGTCCGGTCGGTGGTGAAGCACCTTGGCGACCAGATCGGAGCCGAAGTAGATCGAGCCGACCGGGAGCGAGGTGGCCAGCAGCACCAGCAGCCAACCCGCCTTGCTCAAGTCGGCCAGTCCGCCGGGGCCGACCGACCCACCGTGCAGCTCCGGCACGAGTCCGTGAACGAAATTCAGGACGAGGGAGGCGCTGGTGTAGGCGGCCAGCACCCGCAGCGCGAAGATACGGTCCCGACCGGTCAGGACGAGCGCGGCGACCAGCGCCAGCGCCATCAGCCCATCCACCACATACCCGTACAGAGTCGCGGCCGTCGCGTCCGCGCCGATGGCCGTAGCCACGTCCCGCAACGCGTTCCACGAGACCCGGAACGCCATCCCGACCACGGCAACGAGCGCGACGACGAGAAGAGCTTTGGCCTTGTCCTGGCGGGTCACTGGTCTACCTCCCCGCCGTCGTGCTCCGCCTCGCGGGCGGCGCGGTAACCGGTCGGCGGGTTCTTGGCGAGCTGCTGGCGGAGGTAGGGGGTGATCCACCCGATGGCCCAGCCTGTGGGATCGGAGAGAACGCCCTCGATCGCGACGACCACGTCCATGGCCCGGTTGTCGAGGACTTCACGGAACCGGTCGGTGTCGCCGAACGTGGCGGGGTCCGGGATGCGGAGCGCTTCGAGGACGGCACGCAGCAGGTCGGCAACGTCCTCGGGCAGCGGGCCGGGGTTGGCATCCAGCGTGCTCACGCTCCCACCCCCGACGCGCCCTGGTCGGCGGTGCGGTTCGAGAGCTCCCGGCGGGCGGCCAGCACCCGGCGCCGAGCCCGGCGGATACGGCGGACGTCCAGCTCGGACACCGGCCGGTCAAGCGTCATGATCTGCACGTCCAGCAACTCGACTTCCGCCGAGATGACCGGCATCTCCGCCTCGATCGCGTCCAGCTCGGCCGCCGTGGGCTCAACGCCCGGCGTGAACGCGGTAACGGCTTCCTGAACAGTGACGATGTGACTCATTGGGTTGTCTCCCTGCTGAAGATGACGGCCCAACAGCGGCCCCGGTGCTCGAACACCGGGGCCGCGCCGTCATATATGGGGGGGGTGTGGTCAGACAGTGGCGATGAGGAGCGCAGCGACCAGCAGCCACAGGTGGTGGAAGGACTGGTCCAGCGCGTAGGCGCCGGTGCCGAGGTGGGCGGCCGGGCTGCCCGTTGCTGTGACAGGGTGCGCGGGGTGGGCGGGGGTACCGAGGCTGTAGAACTCGCCCTTGCCGGTGACCTTGGCCAGCCACGCGAGGGTGCTACGGCGATCCGCCCACCAGTGCGTGACGGCATCCACACCCATGCCCGCCACCAGGCCGAGGGCGGAAAGGTGCAGCCCGAGCAGCGCGGCTACCAGGGCGAGTAAGGCGAGCTTGGTGGCAGTCAGAGTGGCAACGTGCCGGGCACCGGCCAGACGGCCGGTCCAGCCGGGCTTGCCCTTGTCGGCGGACTGGCAGGAGGTCTGAACCCAATGGTCACCCACGCTATGAGCGACGTACAGGGCGACGAAGACGGCGGCGAAGGTGGCTGCGGTTTCGGTCATGATGGTGCCTCTCCTGGTCTGTGACGGATCGGGGAGAGAGGGCGGCCGTGCGCCTGGCAGTGGACGGCCGCCCGTCGGTTACTTCGGGCCCGTGACGTAGATCGGACGCCCGTCAGGGGTCCGGTCCAGCAGGGTCGGGCGGCTGTCGTTGCCGTCATAGCGGGTCATGGTTTCTCCCTCTCTCGCGTCGCGAGATCGTCTGTGGAACCAGCGGGTATCCGGCTCCCCTCAACCCCGCCCGTACGACCACGCAGGCCGGACGGGCGGAGGAGGCAACCGGCCGCCGCGGTAGCGGCGGAGGTCGGGTCATGCGATGCGCGGACCTCAGCCGCGCTGGCCGCCTTCTCGGAGAGGCGGCAACTCCGTCCACTGTTCAGTTCTCAAAGACCGAGCGCTTCCTTTCACCCCCTTGTGAAGGGCTTCCGGGCGCTGTTATTGCAGGTCAAACAGGTCGATCGAGTGCTCTGCCCTTCTGGGCTGAGCCGCTTTTTCAACTCTGCCTCAGAGTGCACTGTGAGGCAGAGTGCGTCAAGTCCCCTCACGGAACAAGCGGCGCGGGGTGCTGGTTCTACCTGTGAGGCACGGGCACTATGAGGCAGAGACCGAACAAGACTTGGGGTGCAGATGGTCGAGTGGACCGGCAAGCAGTTCGCCTATCAGCAGGTGGCCGATGACCTGCGGCGACGCATCGCGGGTGACGAGTTCGCCGACTCCGGCCAGCTCCCCTCGTACGGGGACCTCCAGAAGGCATACGGAGTCACGGTGACCGTGGCTCGCACCGCCATCAATCAGCTGAAGGCCGACGGGCTCGTCGTGAGCCATCAGGGCAAGGGCGTGTTCCTGACTGCTGACGCTGGCCGCTCCGCCGCACAGCTCGCCAACCCGGCCGGGGCCGTAGCCGAATTGCGCGAAGAAGTTGCCAGCCTGCGGGCCGAAGTTGGAGAGCTGCGTCATCGCGTTGCGGCCCTGGAAGGCAACTGACCTTCCAGCAAGCTGAGATGTGGCCTGAACAGCCGCGCCGTGGGACATCTGAACCTCCTCGTTCGATGTGCCACAAGTTCACCGCCAAGGCGAAAAAACCGGTATCACGTCCCACTACCCGAGAAAGACCAAGCGGTTTTATACATCCGCTTACACATGCGCTATCACGAATTTCCACGGCGCTAGTCGGGCCGCTACACTCGCGTCTCCGACCAGCTATCTAGGAGGGGCAGATGGCTCGGAAGCACCCGGATTGGAAGCCGGATCTCCTGCGGATGCACCGCGAGGAGATAGGGCTCACCCTGGAAGACACGGGGGAGAAGCTCCGCGAAATCGCGGAGCGGCATGGCTTCAACATTGCCGCGAACTTCCAGACGATCTGGGGCCACGAAAAGGGTTCGGTGTATCCCGGCCCGCATTATCGCCGGGCATACTGCCGCCTCTATCGTCGCAATGAGGCCCAACTCGGCTTCCGTAAAGCCCTGCCCGGAGAGGATGCCCCTGTGGAATCCGTACCGGCGCCCGCTTCCGCTGAGCGAAAGCTCCCCAACCAGCCGGACGCAGTACGTAGAGCGCTGGGCAGCATCCGCGAAGGTACCGACGATGTGGACAGCGAGGCTCTGCGCAATCGTGTGCTCAACGCTTGGAGCCGCCACACAGCAGCGGCAATCACCGACGGGCCGACCGTGATCCTGGTCGGGGGGTACGCCGGGTCTGGGAAGTCGGAGTTCGCGAAGTTCCTCGGAGGGCTCACCGGTTGGCCGATCCTCGATAAGGACTCACTGACGCGCCCGCTGGTAGACCAGCTTCTTGTTTCACTGGGCGGGGAGGCGCACGACCGGAGTTCGGAGCTATACCGGGAGAAGGTCCGGCCACTGGAATACCGATGCCTCATGGAAGCCGCTTGGGACAACTTGGATTGCGGAATCTCGGCCATCCTTGACGCCCCATTCATCGCCGAATTCGCTCAAGCCGACTGGATGCAGCGCTTCCAGAACCGTTGCCGGTCCAAGAGGGTTTCGGTCGCCACCATATGGGTTGAGTGCGACGTCGAATCGATGCGTGAGTACATCGAATTCCGTGGCGCGGCACGCGACGCATGGAAGATGGAAGCGTGGGACGAATATACGCTGGGGCTCGATCTGAAGTTCCGTCCGCAAGGCCCGCACTACGTCGTCGACAACCGTCTTGGCGCCGCTGTCGCCCTGGTCGACGAAGCACGCGACGTACTGAGCGGCGGTGGGCTGTGATGCCGTCCGGCGTGATCCTTTACGGGCCGCCTGGCTCCGGTAAGGACACCATCACAGGCGAACTGACCCGGCTGCGACCGGAGTTCGTGCTGTTCGAGCGGCTTAAGGCCGGTCCCGGGCGTACGACGGGATACCGGCTCACGACCGTTGACCGCATCGAAGAGCTGTCGCGCGCGGGAGGACTCCTCTACCGCAACGCCCGCTATGACGCTGA
This sequence comes from Streptomyces sp. NPDC048636, assembly GCF_040650655.1. Classification (NCBI taxonomy): domain Bacteria; kingdom Bacillati; phylum Actinomycetota; class Actinomycetes; order Kitasatosporales; family Streptomycetaceae; genus Streptomyces; species Streptomyces sp. NPDC048636. The sequence continues at coordinate 585,164 of NZ_JBEZHR010000003.1, forward strand.
GTACGCCATCGACCGGCAGGGCGTCGCGGCCCTGGTTGACGCCGACCGCATCCCCGTTCTGCACATGGGGCAGGTCGTGGGGGCCAGCGCGGTAGTTGCCTTCCCCCTGCACTGGATTCGCGTGCTCCTGTGGTGCCCCCTGGACGTCACGGAGTCGCGTTCCACCGGTCGCGGGGACAAGGACGTAGAGGCTCGGGTAAGAGTCTGGCACGAGACCCGAGAGGATCTGTTGGCCCACGAAACCGAGCCATGGACCCTCACCCTCCGAACCGACCAGCTCAGCCCCACCGAGTCCGCCAACGCCATCATCGACGCCCTCGAGGCCACCGCCTCAGCCGAGAGCCGGAACATCCGGGAGCTTGTCGGATGACGACGCTTGGCATCCTGCACCCGGGCAGTATGGGAGCCGCCGTTGCCGCTCAGGCGCGACGCTTCGGTGCTGAGGTTCTGTGGTGTCCGGCCGGTCGCAGCGCGAGCAGCAGGGAACGAGCCGAGCGACACGGCCTCACGCCAGTACACGCGCTGAGCGAGATGGCCGAGCGGGCCGACATCATCCTGAGCCTGTGCCCGCCGGCCGCCGCCGAAGCCGTGGCGCGGGACGTCGCGGCTTGCTCATACGCCGGGATCTACGTCGATGGGAACGCCGTCTCCCCTTCGACGATGGCCGCCATCAGCGCCATCGTGGAGCGCTCCGGAGCGACCGCAGTGGACGGTTCCGTGATCGGGTCCCCGCCGTCGGATACCAAGAGCCCGCGCCTCTATCTATCCGGACCGGCCGACACCGTACCGCTGGTCGTCCGCCTCTTCGATGGAAGCTCCGTCCAGGCACGGCCCTTGCCCGGCGGGATCGGGCAGGCATCCGCACTCAAGCTGTCGTACAGCAGCTACCAGAAGGCCAGCCGTGTTCTGGCCGCGGTTGCCTACGCTCTCGCCAGTGATCACGGAGTTGAGGCGGAATTACTCGATATTGCCCAGGGGCGGACGACCAGCTACCTGACAGAGACCGCGTACTTCCCGAAGGTCGCCGCCCGGTCATGGCGCTGGGGCCCGGAGATGGAGGAGGCGGCTCATGCCCTCGAAGAGGCAGACCTCCCCTCCGACCTTGCTAAGGCCGCAGCGGCAGTCATGGAGCGATGGTCCGGTCTAAAGGACGCGTCGCCTGATCTGGCGCTCGCACTGGATGAGCTGCACACGGACCCGCACAGCGATTCCGGCTAGCCCTTCACCTCTCGCAGTAGCTCGATGGCCTCCGCGACGCGCTGCACCACGGCGTCGGGCTCGCGGGGGCCACTGGCCCACTCACGACCGTTGGCCACCCACACTGTCCGCAGTCCCGCCGCGCTCGCCCCACCCATGTCCGTGTCGGGGTTGTCCCCGACCATCCACCCACCGGCGCTGAGTCGGACGCCGCACAGCGCGGCGGCAGCATCGAAGTGCTCGTACGCCGGTTTCCTGGCTCCGATCTCCTCCGAGACACAGATGCCGTCGAAGTGCGATGCGAGCCCGGTCGCGGCGAGCTTGGCCCGTTGAATGTCCCCCGCCCCGTTCGTCGCGATGCCGAGCGTCCACCCCGCACCCCGCAGCGCTTCGAGTCCTTCCCGCACCCCTGGGAGGCAGCGCACCGACCGCGCGACGCCGTCGACGTACTCGTGCCAGAGGTCGCCCGGATCGTCGCCGAGCCCGAATGCCTCCCGCAGATGGACGAAGTCCGCCGGATAGGCTCGCTCCCGGAGCCGTTCACAGATGACGGACTCCGAGCCCTCCGGCAGTCGCCGTGATCGGGCGAAGCCACGGGCCCAGTCCTCCAGGCCCCCGCGTCGGTCGATCAGGGTGTTGTCGAGGTCGAAGAATGCCAGCACACTGAGACGCTACGCGGCCGATGGCGGGCGCCTCACAGCCGCTCCAGGAAGCTCCCACGGGGGGCCAAACGGGGGGCCAAACGCAACAGCCCGCACCGGACCGTCGCGGACAACCACGGACGGAACACGGGCCGTCGATCCTGGCCATTCGCTCGCCCCACAAGGTCAGCTACCCCCGAAATCCCGTTCGGGACGAAGAGGTCGTGGGTTCAAATCCCGCCACCCCGACTGAAGAAACACAGGTCAGGCCCGGTGCTGAGAGATCAGCACCGGGCCTGATTCTTGTGCGCGCCGGGAACAGCCGGTCCGGCTGGCACTGTTGCATCCGTCGAGGGCCCGGCGCCGCACGGGCGGGGGACGCGGAGACCACAAGATCGTCGCTCAGACAGGACCCGGGCCCTCGGGATCGCGGTACGCCCGCCGCGCACTCGGACCGAGACGTATTTCCCGCAGGAGGACTGTTTCATGACCGACCGCCCCTTGACGCTCATGGCAGTGCACGCGCACCCCGACGACGAGGCCACCGGGACCGGCGGGGTCCTCGCGCGGTACGCGGCGGAGGGCATCCGTACGGTTCTCGTGACGTGTACCGACGGCGGTTGCGGTGACGGACCGGGGGGTGCCAAGCCGGGCGACCCCGGGCACGATCCGGCGGCTGTCGCCTTGATGCGCCGTCAGGAACTTGAGGCGAGCTGCGCAGCCCTGAAGATCAGCGATCTGGAAATGCTGGACTATGCCGACTCCGGAATGATGGGCTGGCCGAGCAACGACGCCCCTGCGTCCTTCTGGCAGACCCCCGTGGAGGAAGGCGCCGCCCGACTCGCGGAACTCATGCGGCACTACCGGCCCGATGTGGTCGTCACCTATGACGAGAACGGCTTCTACGGTCACCCCGACCACATCCAGGCCCACCGCATCACGATGGCGGCTCTGGAGATGACCGAGCTGACGCCGAAGGTGTACTGGACGACGATGCCCCGCTCGATGATGCGGCGGTTCGGCGAGACCATGCGCGAATTTCATGAGGACATGCCGGAGCCGGACCCTGCCGAGGCCGCCGCGCTGGCCGAGATCGGCCTCCCCGACGATGAGATCACCACGTGGGTGGACACCACCGCGTTCAGCGGTCAGAAGTTCGACGCGCTGGCCGCGCACGCCAGCCAGGGCGAGAACATCTTCTTCCTCAAGATGGGCAAGGAGAGGTTCGGCGAGCTGATGGGCATGGAGACCTTCCTGCGAGTCCAGGACTCCACCGGCGCGCCCGTACCCGAGAACGATCTCTTCGCCGGACTGCGCTGATCCACTCCCTGGCAGACGGCCGCTCGGCGGGATCGTGTCGCGCGCCCGGAGGCTTGTTCACGCGGGGGTTCGGCTCCGGCGTCCGCGACCAGGCCGACAGGCTCTCGCCGACGGCCGGCGCGTGCCCGCGCGCCGACCGGGCATCGGCGGGCTCGTCCCCCAGTAACCCGGCAACCGCGCGGGTGGGAGGCGCACCGTCCGCCGATTCGGAAGGTGCGCGACAGCCGGCCGAACGGCGACCGGCCCCGATGGCCGCTCGGGGAGGGTTTCGGCATGCGGCCACCACTACTGCGTCTATTGACGGCTCAGGGAACGAGTGACGCCCGCTGCGATGGTGGTGGCCAGGATCCAGCCGGTGACGATCAGGGTGTAGGAGAGCCATTGGTACCAACCCTCGGGGGCGAAGGCTTCCTCCTGACCGAAGCCGATGATCGGGAGGAGGAGGTCGACGGTGTAGAAGAGGGGGTTGAAGTCGGGGGCCTCGTCGAGCTTCAGGGCGTGAGGGTGGTGAAGGGCGAAGGCGAGGGCGCCGGTGAGGAGGAGGGCGAGGAGCCATCCGGCGGCGCGCATGGGGCGGAAGCCGTAGCCGACGGTGAGGTCCTGGAGGTGGCCCCAGAGGCGGGCGTGGCGAGGCAGAGTGCGGCGGTGGCGGCGGAGTTTGGCCAGTTGCACGGTGCGGGCGGCCGCGTCGTCGCCCGCGGTCCGATAGGCGGTGGTCAACTGCTCGTACGCGTAGGGGAGATAGCCGCCCTCCTCGTGTTCGAGCAGGGGCAGGCGCCGCTCGGCGGGGAGATGTGGGGTCAGGCTGCGGTAGCTGAGGCCATCGATCCGGACGCGGTCCGGCCAGACCTCCGGCGCGATGTGGAGCAGGTCGAGCTGGGCGCCGCGCAGGTTCAGGGCGCCCTCGATCGGGGCGGCTTCGCGGAGCCACAGCTCGCCGATGGTGGCGCTGCTGGCGCGCAGAGCCTGTCCTCCGGGGTGGGAGAGCCGGCAGTAGGCGAGGTTCAGATGGCGCGGGATCCTGGCGCCACGCAGGTTGAGCCGGCCCTCGGCTCGCAGGCGCATGCCGCGAAGATCGGTGCCGACAGTCAGGTTCTCGGCGTGCAGGGCGGTGTGCCCGGGGGCCAGGAGGCGGGCGTCATCGAAGTTCACCTCGCCGTCCACGGTGGCTCCGTTCAGCTGGATCCGGCCGTGGCAGACGAGCCCGCGAGCGACGATGTCATGGCCGATTAGGGCCTGGTTGAGTTGCAGCAGGGGTTCGAGAGGCTCATCGGGATCCGGGGTGACCGGGGGCTCCAGGTGGGCTCCGTCGAGGAAGACCGCTCCTGCGACATGTGCGCCTCCGAGCCGCACCCGGCCGGTGACACGGCAGCCGGTCATCCGCAGAGCCCCGTCCACACGGAGCGTCCCGGCAGTGAGTCCGGGTAATACGGAATGGCTGAGCACCAGGGTGCGGAATTGGGCTCCGTACAGGGCCGGAGCACTCTCGAAAAGGCAATGCCGCAAGCGGACGGCGTGCTCGACCGTCGCATAGCGGAGATCCAACCGACCGGCGATGTGTGCACCCAGCACCTTCAGAGCCGGTATCTCACCTTCCTGAAGCGGGCCGTCGAGCAGGAGTGCCCGCAACACCGTGGCCCGCAGGGTGCGTTCGGGCCCGCATGAGGTACCGGGTCGGGAATCGTCCTCGCCGTCGGCGCGGAAGTCGACGGTTTCGCCCAGTGGGAACGCTTCCCATACACGGCGTTCAGCAGGGGTCAGATCGGTGGTCTCCATCGGCGGGATCGTGTCGCGCGCCCGTTCGGGGTGTCAACCGTCCTCTGGGACAAGGGGAATGGGCCCCGGCCGGGTAGTGGCCGGGGCTCAGGGGTTACGCGGTGGGCAGCTTGCCGCTGCGGGTGTGGACCTCGCCCATGAAGTCCGAGTCATGGGAATTGAGCCGGTAGACGTTGATGCGGACCTTGTGGCCGTCCGCCACGTTCACCTCACAGCTCTTGTAGGAGCTGGTCTCGCAGGTGCCCTTCTTGCCGCCCGAGGTGGCGTCGTAGACCTCGGCGTAGATGTAGTGGCCGTCCTTGCTGAGGTCGTCCACGTTGACGATCTCGGGGCCGCCGGAGGAGTTCCGGGGCTCGAAGACCACCATCGCGCGCTTCTTCCCGCCCGACGAGAAGTAATCGACCGTGTTTCCCTCGGCGTGGGCGGTGCCGACGCCTGTCGCGAGCGCGAGGCCGATGGCCACCGCCGCGGTGCCGCCGATGCGGACGAACGAGGGAAGGTGCTTCATTTCTCTCCTACGGATGTGTTCCAGCGAATGCAGGCGCCAGCGGATCACATGGGCCCTGCGGCCGCCAACCTCATTTCGGTGAATCCGAGTTGGGGAGAGGCTGCTGTTACAGAACCGGAGTCGCGGTGTAGCCGTTCCATGAATCCACACGTCCGAAAGGTGGCTGTCCCAGGACCGAGCGCGCCGGATAGAAAGGCGCAGCGCCTGGCCGGATGCCGACGACCGTCGGCGCGGACACCGGCGCCGACAAGGAGACCCGACGTGATCCGTACGCGCATCGCCTGTCTCGCCCTCCTGACCGCCGCGGTGACCGCCATCGGTATGGGGACCGCGAGCGCCGCCCCCGGCGACACCATGACCATGTGCGGCAGCCAGCTGACCCCCAGCGGCTATGTGGACACCCAGTGGTGGAACAGCGCGGGCTGTGGCTCCGGCACCTTCAGCCCCAATACCAAGCAGATCAAGCAGCTCACCGGCTATCCGGTCGGTACCCAGGTGAACGCGTGCGCCTCCACCTGGCCGCCGGCGGGCTGGACGATCACCAACACCTTCTACAACAGCGCCTGCCGCTATTCGGTCGTGCCCAGCTTCGACCCCAACAGCTGGACGCTGCGCCGTACGTCCTGAGCGCGGACGGGGTCAGTCGTCCGCGGCCCGCCAGCCCTGCTGGTGCAGGACCGCCGATACGTCCGGGGCCCGGTAGTTGTCGCCCTTGAGGACCTTGCCGTCGGCGCGGAGGGTGGGGCGGCCGTCGGGGCCCAGTTTGGTCATATTGGCCCGGTGGATCTCGGTGATCACCGCGTCGAGGTCGATCCCGTGCACCAGGGCGGTGCCGTACGCGACATAGACCACATCGGCCAGTTCATGGGCGAGGTGGGCGAGAGTGCCCTCGGCGGACGCCTCGGCGACTTCGGCGACCTCCTCGGCCAGCAGATCCTGGCGGTGCGCGGCGAGTTCGGAAGAGACCGCGGTGGGTGTCGTCCGGACGTCGAGACCGAAGGCCAGATGGAATGCGCGGACCAGGTCGGCGGGGGAACGATGCACCCGACGATCGTACGCGGCGGGGCCGGAACGGGCGCTGGGTCAGCCCCCGTTCCGGCCCCGCCCGCTCCGCTCCGTTCGCTCCGCTCCGTTCCGGCGTCTTCGGGGCAGCGGCCGTCTCCGTTCAGGAGCGGCCGAGCGAGTCGTACGCGTCCGTCGAGGCCGCCGAGACGTCCTCCCGGGGCTTCTCCGCCGCCGGCCGTCGCGCCGCGCGGCGGGCGATCAGACGCGAGACGACGGGTTCGGTACCGCGTGCGGTGAGCGGGCCGAGGACGACCAGGATCAGTACGTACGCGGTGGCCAGCGGCCCCAGCGACGGTTCGATCCCGGCGGTGACGGCGAGCCCGGCGATCACGATGGAGAACTCGCCGCGGGCGACCAGCGTGCCACCGGCCCGCCAGCGGCCCCGGGACGAGATCCCCGCGCGCCGTGCCGCCCAGTACCCGGTGGCGATCTTCGTGCAGGCGGTCACCACGGCCAGCAGCAGGGCGGGCAGCAGCACCGGCGGAATGCTGGCGGGATCGGTGTGCAGCCCGAAGAAGACGAAGAAGACCGCGGCGAACAGATCCCGCAACGGACTGAGCAGAATGTGCGCTCCTTCGGCCACCTCCCCGGACAGCGCGATACCGACGAGGAACGCCCCCACCGCCGCCGACACCTGGAGCTGCTGGGCGATTCCGGCCACCAGCAGGGTCAGACCCAACACCACGAGCAGCAGCTTCTCGGGATCGTCGCTGGAGACGAAGCGGGAGATGACCCGGCCGTACCGGACGGCCAGGAAGAGCACCAGCCCGGCGACGCCGAGGGCGACGGCCAGGGTCGCGCTGCCCGCCGCCAGGCCCACCCCGGCCAGCAGGGCGGTGACGATCGGCAGATAGACGGCCATGGCCAGGTCCTCGAGGACCAGAATGCTGAGGATCACCGGGGTTTCGCGGTTGCCGAGACGGCCCAGGTCCCCGAGGACCTTGGCGATCACGCCCGAGGACGAGATCCAGGTGACTCCGGCCAGCACCACCGCGGCCACCGGTCCCCAGCCCAGCAGCAGGGCCATGGCGGCGCCGGGCAGCGCGTTGAGCGCGGCGTCGACCAGCCCGGCCGGGTACTGCGTCTTGAGATTGCTGACCAGATCACTGGCGGTGTACTCAAGGCCGAGCATCAGCAGGAGCAGGATGACGCCGATCTCGGCGCCGATCGCGACGAACTCCTCGCTCGCGCCGAGCGGCAGCAGTCCGCCCTTGCCGAAGGCCAGACCGGCGAGCAGATAGAGCGGGATAGGAGAGAACTGGAGCCGTCCGGCCAGCCGTCCCAGCAGGCCGAGGCCCAGGATGACCGCACCGAACTCGATGAGGAAGACGGCGGAGGAGTGCACGGATCAGTCCCGTCCGAGTATCGCCGCGGCCGTCTCCACGCCTTCGCGGGTACCGATCACGATCAGGATGTCCCCGCCCGCCAGCCGGAAGTCGGGGGTGGGGGACGGAATCGCGCCGGAGCGGCGCAGCACCGCCACGATCGAGGCGCCCGTCTCGGTCCGCATCCGGGTCTCGCCGAGCACTCGGCCGTTCCAGTACGAGGCCGAGGCCAGCTCGATCCGCTCGGCCACCAGGCCCAGTTCGGTGGTGGAGAGGAGGTTCGGGCTGTGGTGGGACGGCATCAGGGCATCGACGAGAGCCTCCGATTCCTCCGCCGTCAGTCGGGTGGACAGGGCACAGGCGTCCGGGTCCTCCTTCCGGTACGCGCTGAGGGTGCGTCCGCCGTCGCGGTGTGCGATCACGGACAGACGGCGTCGCTCGCGCGTCGTCAGGTCATAGCGCACACCGATCCCCGGCAACGGCGTACTGCTCATCCGCGGAACGCCCACAGCTGATCCTCCTTGCCGCGCCTTCGCGCGTAGCGGTCTCCGTCATCCTTATGAATGGTAAAGAATGGGTAATGGCAGGTCGTCGGCCAGGGGCGGACGGACGGTGCCCGCCCCGCGGAACCGGCCGGGGCGCCACCCCGCCCGCCGGCCACCGGTCGGCGGCCGGGCCGCGGCAGTGGACGGGTTTCGGGCGCGGCCGGGCCCCGGGAATGGTTGGCTGTCGAGGGCGGCCGAGTGACGGGAGCGGCCCGGTGGCGAGCCAGGACGGCGGCGAGCCAGGAGGAGGACGGACATGATCGAGTGGAGGCATCTCAGCTCCGGTGTACGGCCCGTCCCCCAGCCCGTTGCCACCCCGGTGATCTGGGTTGCCGCCTTCGTCGGCGCGCTGCTGCTGGTGGCGGCGGTCAACTTCCTCGGGGGCCACGGCCGCCCGGGCTTCGCACTGATCGCGCTGTCGCTGCTGGCCGCGCTGCTGGGGCTGTGTGCGCGCTTTGTGGCGGCCCCGGGCACGGCGGCCCTGTGCTGGCTGTTCCTCAACGCCTTCGCCATCCCGCCGTCGGGGGAGCTGACCTGGGCGCAGGGCCGTGACACCGGATGGCTCGCGTGTCTGCTCGCCGCGGCAGTCGCCGGAACGGCCCTCGCGCGGGTCGTCAACGCCCGCGCCGGGTACCGCCGGATCACCCCGCACGGGCACGGGACCTGGCCGTCGGACTGAGTCCGGACCGGGCCGGGCCGACCCGGTCCCGGGCGTGCGCCTCCCGCCGTACGCCCGGGCGGATGTCTAGGGTGGGGACGTCGGCGGAGATCGCCACGGAGGTCCCGGCCTTCGGCTCCGCTTCCGGAGTGGTGACCCATGAGCCTCAGCATCCGCAATCAACTCCCCGCCACCGTGATCGCCGTGAACCCCGGCGAGGCCATGGCCGCGGTCCAGGGCCGGCTGGCCGGTGGCCAGATCGTGACGGCCGCGGTGACCCTGGGCGCAGTCGAGGAGCTGGGCCTTGCCGAGGGATCCCGGGTGACGGCCTTGGCCAAGGCCACCGAGGTCGCGTTGGCGACGGGTGAGGTCTCGGGGCTGAGCATTCGCAACCGGCTGCCGGGGACGGTCGCCCGGCTCGCCCTCGGGGCGGCCATGGCCACCGTTGTGGTCACGCTCGACGGCGGCGGGGAGCTGACGGCTGCCATCACCCAGGACGCGGTGCGGGACCTCGAACTCACCGAGGGCACGCGGGTCACCGCCTTGATCAAGTCGACCGAGCTCTCGCTCGCCACCGCGTAGTCCCTGCCCCGGCCCCTGAGCTCCGGGCACCCCTGCCGCCGGGCGATCGGGGTCCCTCACAGCGCGCGGCACCCGGCGGGTCCCTCGCCCGGCCACCCAGCCGCGCCTCTCCACCCGTCGCAAAGCCGCGTCCGGCAGGGGCCGTGGCGCAGGGGGCCATGGCGCATGGCGGGGTGCGCGAGGGACAATTGCGGATGTGACTGAGCGCAAGCCACCAGGCATCAGCTTCGAGACATGGGCGGACCGACAGATCCGCGAGGCGGAGGAGCGCGGCGACTTCTCCGATCTGCCGGGATTCGGAAAGCCACTCGCCAACCTCAACCGCCCCTATGACGAGTTGTGGTGGGTCAAGGAGAAGATGAACCGCGAGAACCTCTCCTTCCTCCCGCCGACGCTCGTACTGCGCAAGGAGGCGGAGGACGCGCTCGCGGCGGCCGCCGAGGCCCCGTCGGAACGCGCGGTGCGGGAGTCGCTCTCGGAGGTCAACGAAAAGATCCGGGAGGCGATCCGCCGACCGCCGCCGGGCCCACCGCTCAATCTGGCGCCCATCGACATCGATGAGGTCGTCAAGGAGTGGCGGGAGCGGCACGCGGCCGACGGAACGGGCGACCGGCAGGGCGACGAGACCGCCGACTAGTCCTCCGCCCCGCTCTCCGTTATCCCTCGGTGCCGTACGGCCGGGTCATGATCTCCATCGCATGACCGGACGGATCCATGAAGTACAGCCCGCGCCCGCCGTGATGGCGGTTGATCTCGCCCGGCTGCTTCCGCTGCGGATCGGCGTAATAGGTGATGCCCTGGTCCTGTATCCGGGCGAACGCCGCGTCGAACTCCTCGTCGGAGATGAGGAACGCGTAGTGCTGCATGGTGATCGACTCGGCCGGAATGCTGGCGAAGTCCAGGGTGACGCTGTTACTCGTCTGCACCGGGATGAACGGGCCCCATTCGGCCCCGACCTCGAGATCCAGGATGGTCGCCAGGAATTCGGCGGATTCCCGCTTGTCGCGGGCGTGGATGATCGTGTGATTCAGCTCGACTGACACGGTGGAATGCCTCCGTAAGGCAATCTCACGGGCACCTCCATGCCTCACCCGGCCGGTGACCGACACGCGATGCCGTGTCTTCGATCGTAGGCGGCCTCGATCTCCGGCGTCGAGGCCGTAACCACTGGTGACCGTTTTCTGCGCTCCGTAGCCCGCGACGGGCCCTTCGCCAGGCACACAGGCCCACCGCCGCGCCCTCTACCAGGCCCTCCCCCACACCCCCGCCATCTCGGCGCGTGAGCGCGCCTCGCCCGGGTACTCCCGAAGAGTCCGCTCGTCCCTTCACGCCCATGGGGAGCACCATGGCGACGATCGAGAACACCCGTCGCCCCGAGACGGTCATCCATACCGCCGGGCTGACCAAGATCTATCCCCATACGGATTTCGCCGCCGTGGACCGGCTGGATCTCGAGGTGTACCACGGCGAGATCTTCGGGCTGCTCGGCCCCAACGGAGCGGGCAAGACCACCACGGTAGGGATGCTCACCACCCGGGTCGTCCCCACGGCCGGTTCGGCCTTCATCGGCGATATCGACGTGATCGCGCACCCCGCGCTGGCCAAACAGGTCATCGCCGTGGTGACCCAGCAGAACACCCTGGACCGTTCGCTCACCGTCTGGGAGAACCTCTACTTCCACGGGCTGCTGTTCGGGATGTCCGGTAAGCGGGCGCGCCGTGTGGCGGACCGGCTGCTGGAGCAGTTCCGGCTCTCGAGGTGGGCCTCGTCCTCGGTGTACGCGCTGTCCGGCGGGATGGCGCAGCGGCTGATGGTGGCGCGCGCGATCTTTCACCGCCCGGCCGTGCTCTTCCTCGACGAGCCGAGCGCCGGTCTCGATCCACAGAGCAGGCTGGCCCTGTGGGAGATCCTGGACCGGCTGATCGCAGACGGTCAGACCATCCTGCTGACCACGCACAACATGGACGAGGCCGATCAGCTCTGTGATCGGGTGGCCATCATCGATCATGGCCAGATCCTCGCCCTGGGCACCCCGGCGGCCCTCAAGCAGAGCGTGGACGCCGACACCGTCGTGACGGTGCTGGCGCACGGCGGCCCGGACGCGCTCGGTGAGCTGCTGACCCGTGAGATCGCCGAGGTGGTCCGGGTCCGGCCGGTCAAGGGCGGGGTCGAGCTCCAGGTCAAGGGCAATGACCGGCTACTGCCCCGGATCGTCAACGCGGCGGAGAACGGCGGCTTCCGGCTGATCGACCTGTCCGTGAGCGCGTCCACGCTGGAGACCGTGTTCATCTCGCTGACCGGGAAGGAGCTGAGGGAGGAATGACCGCGGCGGGCGACCGTCCCCGCTCCACCGCCGGTCCGCCGGAGGGCCACATCACCGTATGCCCCACCCGGTCCGCGGCGGCGGCCAGCCGTTCCGCCCTGGCCGCGCTCATCCGCCGGGACCTCACCGTCCTGATGAAGAACTTCGGCGAATTCGTGGGCCGCACCTTGATGCAGCCCTTCCTCCTCGTCTTTGTCTTCCTCTACGTCTTCCCCACCATCGGACAGGGCATCGGTTCGGGCGGCGGCACGGCCGGGGAATCCGCGTTCGCCACCGTTCTCGTCCCGGGCGTGGTCTCGATCGCGATCATGTTCCAGGGGATTCAGTCGGTGGCGATCCAGATGTCACAGGAATTCGGCTTCACCCGGGAGATAGAGGACCGGGTGCAGGCCCCCTGCCCGATCTGGCTGGTGGCGGTCGCGCGGGTGCTCTCCGGTGCGACCCAGGGGCTGATCTCGGCGGTCCTGGTCTTTCCGATCGCGGCGGTGGTGCACGCGCCCGGGGTTCACGCCGACCTACAGGTCCACTGGTGGGTCGTGGTCACCCTGATCCCGCTGGCCTGTATCGCCATGACGTCGCTCGGGCTGCTGCTCGGCACCTCGTTCGCGCCGCAGAACATCGGGGTCATGTTCGGGTTCATCGTGCTGCCGCTGGTGTTTCTCGGGGGGACGTACTACCAGTGGACCAAGCTCTCCCTGGTCCATGTCGGCGGATTCCACTGGCTTCAGATCCTGGTGCTCGTGAATCCGCTGATCTACATCACCGAGGGAATGCGGGCGGGCCTCACCCATGCTTCGCATATGCCGCTCTACATCGTCTATCCGGTCCTGGTGGGATTCTGTGTGGCCTTTCTCGGCTTCGGCCTCCGGAACTTCCGCCACCGGGTGCTCTCGTGAACGCGAGACGCCTACGCGGTGGGTGGGTCGGCGGTTCAGGTGCGCGGGACCGCCGCCACGCTGAAGATCCCGCCCTCCGGGTCCCGTAGCGCCGCGACCCGCCCGTAGGGGGTGTCGGCCGGTGGGGAGATCACCTCGCCCCCGAGTTCCAGGGTGCGGGTGGCCACCGCGTCAACGTCCACCACCTGGAAGTAGACATGCCAGCGCGGCCGGACGGTCGGGTCGGGCGCGGTCTCCAGGGCACCGCCGCGCAGCCCCGCCACCGACTTGCCGTCGATATGCAGCACCACCCGGTCGTGCTCGAACCGTACGTCGACCCGCTCCCGATCCTGCGCGTCCCAGCCGAAGACCTGGCCGTAGAAGAGCGCGGCGTCGAAGGCGTCCCGGGTGCGCAGTTCCAGCCATACGGGGGCGCCCGGCCGCCGCTCGCCCCACCAGGCGGAGGTGAGGTCGCCCTCCCAGATGCCGAAGACCGCGCCCGCCGGATCGGCCGCCCAGGCGACCCGGCCGCTGCCGAACTCCAGCGGACCGACCGCGAGCGTGCCGCCGCGTTCCTGGGCGCGCCGGGCCACCTCGTCCGCGCTGTCCGCCGCGAAGTACGTGGTCCAGGTGACCGGAAGGGTCATCCCTGTGGACGGTGAGGACGCTCCGATGCCGACGGTCGGTACGCCGCCCTCGGTGTACGCGATGGTGTAGCGGCCGTGGCCCTGCCGGGTGGGCCGGAAGCCCCAGCCGAAGAGATCTCCGTAGAAGGCGTGCGCGCGGTCCATATCCGCCGACAGCAGACTGACCCAGCACGGCGCCCCCTGGACAGCGCGGAATCGCTCCCGCAAGGCCGTTCACCTCACTCCGCCGTCTCCGCTGTTTCCGTTACGCGGTCCGCGCAGCCCTCATCGCACGGGCAGTGCGCCCGCTATCTCCACTTTCCTCCGGATCGCCGGACCTCGCCACCGAGGCGCCCGGGAGCCGGACGCCAGGGCCGAACGGGCACCCCGGATTTGTGGCGCATCACACCGGTAGGGGCCGGGTGCCCGGGACGGTCCCCCAGCGGCGGCAGGGCAGTATTGCGCCCATGTCGAATCTCCGCTCAAACATCGCCGCCTGGCTGGGTCGCAAGTATTTCTCGAGGATTCAGAGGAACGGCTTCGACCTGTCCAAGATGTCGTTTCTCCCGGACGCCACTCTGGCCCCGCTGAGGCGCGATGGACTCGACCCCATTGCCGATCTGTCCCGAACGAGGGCAAAGGAGCCCATCAGCAAGCTGCCATTGCCATTTGGGATAAATGCCTGGCTTGTCACCGGATATGACGAGAGCAAGGCCGTGCTGGGGAAGGCGAAAGGGTTCAGCTCCGATTTCACCAACCTCGCGGACAAGAACATCGGGGTCGCTCCACAGCAGAATCCGGGCGGTCTCGGCTTCAGCGATCCACCCGTGCATACGAGACTGCGACGCCTGCTGACGCCGGAGTTCACCATGCGGCGGCTCAGCAGGCTCACCCCGCGCATCCACGCCATCGTGGAGGAGCGCCTCGACGAGATGGCCGCGGCGGAGGGCCCCGTCGACCTGGTGGAGGCGTTCGCGCTGCCCATCCCGGCGCTGGTCATCTGTGAGTTGCTGGGCGTTCCGTACGAGGACCGGGAGGACTTCCAGCGGCACAGCACGGCGCGCTTCGACCTGTTCGGCGGGGCGAACGCCTCCTTCGGCGCGATGTCCGACCAGCTTTCGTATCTGCACGGCATTGTCCAAAAGCAGCGCGAGACGCCGGGCGACGGACTGCTCGGCATGCTGGTGAAGGAGCACGGTGACGACCTCGACGACCAGGAGCTCGCGGGGCTGGCGGACGGTGTGCTGACCGGTGGTCTGGAGACCACCGCGAGCATGCTGGCGCTCGGCACCCTCGTTCTGCTCCAGGCGCCCGACCAGTTCGCCGCGGTGCGTGACCAGGACGAGATGGTCGACAAGTTCGTGGAGGAGCTGCTGCGCTATCTCACCGTGGTGCAGGTCGCGTTCCCACGCTTCGCCCGCGAGGACATGGAGATCGGGGGCACAAAGATATCCACAGGCGATCTGGTGCTGTGCTCGCTCAGCGGGGCCAACCGTGACGAGAAGCTGGGCCCGGACATGGAACGGGTCGATCCGCACCGGCAGACCCCGTCCCACCTGGCCTTCGGCTATGGCATCCACCGCTGCATAGGCGCCGAGCTGGCCCGGATGGAACTCCGCGCGGCCTACCCCGCCTTGGTGCGGCGCTTCCCGCAGATGCGGCTGGCGGTCCCGGCGGAGGAGCTCTCGTTCCGGAAGCTGTCCATCGTGTACGGCGTGGACGAACTGCCGGTGGTGCTGCGGTAGTCGGCGCGGTGGGTCGTCGAGAGGAAGGGAACGGGGAGGGCGAGGG
Organism: Streptomyces sp. NPDC048636; assembly: GCF_040650655.1. Taxonomy (NCBI): domain Bacteria; kingdom Bacillati; phylum Actinomycetota; class Actinomycetes; order Kitasatosporales; family Streptomycetaceae; genus Streptomyces; species Streptomyces sp. NPDC048636. Next base: position 600,396 of record NZ_JBEZHR010000003.1, read on the forward strand.
CGGCGACGCCGGTCAGTAGCGCTCGGCCAACTGCTCGCGCTCCAGTGGGGGTTCGTAGGGCGCCGCCCAGAAGTCGGTGATGGTCTGGATCCGGCCGTCCGGTGCGGAGGTGAAGAAGCTGATGCTCGTCGTCTCCTCCTCGTCCACGGTGAAGCGGACCCAGGAGACCGCCTGGGTGCTGTCGGCGACGACGCGCTCGACCTCCAGGCTCCACTCGCCCAAGTGCTCGGCGTTGAAGCGGACGACACCCTCCCGGCCGGCCACCCGCTCGCGGGTCTGCGGCAGCTCGTAGCGGACGTCGTCGGCGAGCGTGGCCCCGAACGCCCGCCAGTCCCTGGCCTGGGCCGTCGCCCAGAACGTCTCGACGGTCGCGCTTATGTCGCCCATCAGTCCCCCTCTATGTGTGCAGGCCGTGCGTCCCCGTCGCGAACGTTATCCACAGGCGCGGGGGGACGCCAGCGCGAAAGGCTCGGTGCGTCGCAGAATGGGGGACATGACTGAGAGCACGGAGTCCATGCCGGACTGGGAGAAGCGCTTCCGGGCGCCGCGAGTGAGCCTGCCCGACTGGGCGGAGGACGCTCCGGACCGCTCATTGTTCGTGTCGAACGCCACCGGGACGTACGAGCTGTACGCGTGGGACCGGACCACCGGCACCCAGCGGCAGGTGACGGACCGGCCGAACGGGACGACGGAAGGGGTGCTGACCCCCGACGGGCAGTGGATCTGGTGGTTCTCGGACACCGACGGCGATGAGTTCGGGGTGTGGCTGCGGCAGCCGTTCGACGGGGGCGCCGCGGGCGGGGAGCGGGCCGACGAGCCCGCGGCGCCCGGGCTGGAGCCCTCCTATCCGGCCGGTCTGGTGCTCGGCCGGGACGGTACGGCGGTCATCGGCCGGTCCACCGATGAAGAGGGCTCCACGATCCATGTGGTGCGGCCGGGGGCACCGCCGGAGGAGATCTACCGGCACCGGGAGTCGGCCGGGTTGGGTGATCTCTCCCACGACGGCTCGCTGATCGCGATCGAGCACACCGAGCACGGTGACGCGATGCACTCGGCGATCCGGGTCGTGCGGCGGGACGGCACACCCGTCGCCGAGCTGGATGACACCAAGGGCGGCACCGAGGAGCTGGGGCTGTCCGTGATGGGGTTCGCGCCGGTCGAGGGCGACACCCGGCTGCTGGTCGGGCACCAGCGGCGCGGCCGCTGGGAGCCGGTGGTGTGGGATCCGCTGACCGGTGCGGAGACGGCGCTGGCGATCGATCTGCCGGGGGATGTCGGGGCCGACTGGTTCCCGGATGGTTCCGCGCTGCTGGTCGACCACAGCCACCAGGCACGCAGCGAGCTCTGGCGGTACGACCTGGGCTCCGATGAGCTGACCCGGATCGAGACGCCCGCGGGCACGATCTCGGGTGCCTCGGCGCGGCCGGACGGCGCGGTGGAGTTCCTGTGGTCGTCGGCCGAGCAGCCGCCGCGGGTGCGCTCCACGAGCGGGCGGACCGTGCTGGACCCGCCGGGATTCCGGGCCCCGGCCTCCGTGGCGGTCACCGACGCGTGGGTGGACGGACCGGGCGGGCCGGTGCACGCGCTGGTGCAGACGCCCGTGGGCGAGGGTCCCTTCCCCACCGTCTTCGACATCCACGGCGGGCCGACCTGGCACGACAGCGACGCGTTCGCGGCCGGTCCGGCGGCCTGGGTGGACCACGGCTTCGCCGTGGTCCGGGTCAACTACCGCGGTTCGACCGGCTACGGACGGGCGTGGACGGACGCCCTCAAGCACCGGGTCGGACTGATCGAGCTGGAGGACATCGCGGCGGTCCGGGAGTGGGCGGTGGCCTCCGGTCTCGCCGACCCCGGGCGGCTGGTGCTGGCGGGCGGCTCCTGGGGCGGCTATCTCACCCTGCTCGGGCTGGGCACCCAGCCCGAGGCATGGGCGCTGGGCCTCGCCGCGGTCCCGGTCGCCGACTATGTCGCGGCCTACCACGACGAGATGGAGGCCCTGAAGGCGATGGACCGCACCCTGCTCGGGGGCACCCCGGAGGAGGTGCCGGAGCGGTTCCGGGCGTCCTCCCCGCTGACCTATGTCGACGAGGTGCGGGCGCCGGTCTATATCTCCGCGGGGGTGAACGACCCGCGCTGTCCGATACGGCAGATCGACAACTATGTGGAGCGGCTGGCCCGGCGCGGCGCCCCGCATGAGGTGTACCGCTATGACGCGGGACACGGCTCACTGGTCGTCGAGGAGCGGATCAAGCAGCTGCGGCTGGAGATCGAGTTCGCCCAGCGCCATCTGGCGCCCGGCGCGGGTTCTGGCTCGGGTTCTGGCGAGGTCTCCAGCGCGGCTTCCGGCTCGGCCTCCGGCGGGCGTTAGCGCGCCGGGTTCTCTGCCGGAGTCTGCTCAGGACGGTCCGACGGGGTCTGTTCGGGCAGCCCCGTCGGGGACGGCCGGGTCGGCGACGTCGGCGTGGGGGACGTCGGCGTCGGCTCCGACGGGATGAGGCCGAGCGCGAGGTCGCGCGCCGTCTCGACCTCCCGCCGGAACAGCCGGAACCACATGAAGACCACAAAGCCCGCGAAGACGAACCACTGACCGGTGTAGCCCAGATTCTGGAACGCCTTGAGGTCCAGCCCGGTGCCCGCCGCCACCACGGGGGGCACCGGCTTCAGGGCCCCGGGCGCCTCGGAGGAGGTGACCCAGGCGTCGTACACCCCATACGGCACCAGATTGACCAGGGAGGCGGCGCTGATCATGCCCAGCTGGCCCTTCGGAAGAGCGCCGCCGGGGGCCGGCCCGCCGCCGTTCTGGTGCTCGGTCGCCTGGAGCGCCCCGGTGACCGTCACCTCACCGGCCGGTGGCGCGGGCACCTTCGCCGTGGCGGCCTTGCTGTCGGCGTCACCGGGGAGCCAGCCGCGGACCACGGGCAGCGCCTTGCCCCCGTCGGTGCGCAGCAGGGTCAGTACGTAGAAGCCGTCGCGGTCGTCCAGCCGCCGGTCGGGCACGAGGAGTTGGTGCTCGGTGTCGTATCGGCCAGTGGCGGTCGCCCGCCGCCCGGCGGTCTTCTCGCTGACCGGCAGCAGCTCGCTCAGCGGCCGGGCCGCGGCGCGCTTGGCGCCGGACGCCTGGTCCCGCTGCTGCTGATGCGTGTCGACGCGCGCCTCGAAACGGCCGAGCTGCCAGCTGCCCATGAACAGGCAGAACGGGATCGCCAGCACGGTGAACACGTTGATCACCCACCAGCGGGGCGTCAGCAGAAACCGATACACACCACCACGGTACGGGCCCCTGCGGACGCGTCCGGCGCCGCCCCCGGTACTGGGGCGCTCTGGTGCCGCTACGAGGCGGCCAGCAGACCGGTGCGGTAGATCGTCCCCGCGCAGGCACCGCTGACGGTCACGGACCCGGCCGACGGGTCGCCCGCCTCCGGCGTATGGCTGACCAGCACACTCGCGGCCGGTGGCTCACCGCCGCCCGAAGTGCCGCCCGGATCGCCGTCACCGGGGTCGCCCTGAGGCGAACCGTCCGGGTCCGAGCTCGGTTCGGAGCTCGGGGGGTCGACACTGGAGCAGCCGCTCGTCCCTCCGCCCGACGCCGGGATCCACGCGAACCGCACCTCGTACGCCTGGCCCGGCTGAAGGATCAGGGTGCCCGGCTGGGTGGCGGGGTCGGGCAGATCGGAGGCCGCGTCACCCGCCGTGTGGTCGACCACGAAGATGCGCGCGGTGTCCGCGCCGCCCTGCGCGCTCGCGTTGACGGCGCCGCCGCCCTCCACCGTGCACGCCCGGTCCGAGACGTTCGAGACGCGGAACGAGCCGTAGACCCGGCCCTCGGCGTCCGCGGTCCCGGCCGACCCCGCGCCACTGCTGAGCTGGGTGCGGGCGCAGGTGGGCGAGGTGGCGTTCAGCGTGCTCGAGGGGTCGGGCGCGGGACCGCCCGAGCCGCCCTCGTCGTCATCGGCCGGCTTGTCCTTCTTGTCGTCGTGGCGCCGGTCGTGCTTGCCCGTCTCGACGCGGTCGGAGGGCCGCTCGGTGCCCTGGCCGCCGCTGCCGCCGCCGTGCTGGCCGCCGGCGGTCCCCGGGGTGCGGTGGCTGCTGGCCGCGTTGGCCGGGCGCTGGTCCGTGCCGCCGCCGGTGGTCGCGACATGCACCAGCGCCGGAAGGGCGGCACCGCCGAGCACGACGGCCGCCACGGCCCCCACGAGGGCCTGACGGCGCCGGGTGCGGCGGACGGGCACGGCACGCCGCAGATGCTCAAGGGAGTCGGGCGAGGGCGCGAGGTCGTCGACCGCGCGGCGCATCAGCAGCCGCAGCGCTTCCTCGTCGACTTCCTCGGAGTCCTCGGCGTCCTCGGCGTCCGTATCGGCCGTACTAGTGGGCTCGGTATCGGCCGTACCAGTGGGCTCGGTCGCGTCGGCCGTACCCTCCGTGCCGTCGCGGGGCGTGTCGTCGCCCGGCGCGGTCTCGTCCGCCGTGTCCGCCGTGTCCGCCGTCACGTCGTCGGGTTCGGGCTCGGGCCCGTGGCCGTCCCGCCGGTCGGGGTTCCCCGGGCCCGGCTGCTGTGTGCTGTCGTTCATGCCGGAGCCTCCATGGCGACGCGAAGCGCCGCGATGCCACGCGAACCGTACGCCTTGACCGAGCCGAGCGATATCCCCAGCGTCTCCGCCACCTGGGCCTCGGTCATATCGGCGAAGTAGCGCAGCACGAGGACCTCGCGCTGGCGGCGCTGTAGTCCCCTCATCGCCTTGATCAGTTGGTCGCGCTCAAGTTGTTCGTACGCCCCTTCCTCGGCACTGGCCATATCGGGCATCGGCTTCGAGAGGAGCTTCAGCCCGAGGATGCGGCGGCGCAGCGCGGAGCGGGAGAGATTGACGACCGTCTGTCTCAGATAGGCGAGGGTCTTCTCGGGATCCCGCACTCTCTTGCGCGCCGAGTGCACACGGATGAACGCCTCCTGTACGACATCCTCACAGGACGCGGTGTCGTCGAGCAGGAGTGCGGCGAGACCCAGCAGCGACCGGTAATGGGCGCGGTAGGTCTCGGTGAGGTGATCGACTGTGGTGCCCGCTGCCATCGCGTCGTCAGTGTCCTCGCGCCCTGTCGTGATGGGCGCGGGGCGGGCGGCCGGCCATGGCGCGATCACCGGCATACCGCCTGGCGAGCGCCGCCGCGGGGGCTGTATCGCCGCGCCGCCGCGCCCAGGAACCGTTGCGATGCCGAATGCTTCTGCCACGCCTGTTGGACACGCTGCCCCCTGTCAGGGTTGTACGCGAGAGGCACGGCTTTTGACGATGCATCGAATGCCCCCATGCACACCAACTCTTCCCCTATGCCCCATTTTCCACAGCGCCCGGCCGAAGGGCGGATGGAAAGACGCTCCCCACACGCCGCGGGTTGCGGTATGCGGGGAACGAATTCGCCTGGCATGTCATCGACCCAGGTCATCGGAGCCCGGTCGGTCACATGCGCACAGGATATTCACATCTTGCCGGAGGTGCGCTGCGGAACCCTCACTCTACGCCGCCGCCTCACGACGGTGCGCGGCGGTATCGGCGTAGGCGATGCTGTCGGCGTACGCCGTGCCGCTGTGGCGTAGTTGGCGTCCGCCTGGGGTCCGGCGGCGTCGCGGAGCGGCCGAACGGCCAAGCCGCGAGAGCTCTACGCCCCGGTCAGCTCCGCCGCCACGACCTCCGCGATCTGCGCGGTATTGAGCGCGGCGCCCTTCCTCAGGTTGTCGCCGCAGACGAACAGCTCCAGCGCCTTGGGGTCGTCCAGCGAACGCCGCACCCGGCCCACCCACGTCGGGTCGGTGCCCACCACATCGGCCGGGGTGGGGAATTCGCCCTCCGCCGGGTTGTCGCACAGCACCACGCCCGGCGCGGCCGCCAGGATCTCGTGCGCCGCCGCCACCGTCACCTCGTTCTCGAACCGCGCGTGCACCGCGAGCGAATGCGTGGTGATGACGGGAACGCGTACACAGGTCGCGGTGACCCGCAGCTCCGGCAGGCCCAGGATCTTGCGGGACTCGTTGCGTACCTTCAGCTCCTCGGAGGACCAGCCGTCCTCCTTCAGCGAGCCCGCGAACGGCACCACGTTGAGCGCCATCGGCGCCGGGAACGGCCCGGTCTCGCCGACCGCGCGCCGCACATCACCGGGGTGGGTGCCCAGATCCGTACCGGCGACCAGCGCCAGCTGCTCGCGCAGGGTGTCGACGCCCTCCTTGCCCGCGCCGGAGACCGCCTGGTACGAGGAGACGATCAGCTCGCTCAGCCCGAACTCGGCATGCAGCGCGCCCATCGCCACGATCATCGACAGGGTGGTGCAGTTGGGGTTGGCGATGATGCCGCGCGGGCGGACCCGTGCCGCGTGCGCGTTCACCTCCGGGACGACCAGGGGGACGTCCGGATCCATCCGGAAGGCACCGGAGTTGTCGACGGCGACCGCGCCCTTGGTGGCCGCGATCGGCGCCCACTGCGCCGAGACCTCGTCCGGTACGTCGAACATCGCGACGTCGACGCCGTCGAACGCCTCCTCGCTCAGCGCGACGACCTCGACCTGCTCTCCCCGGACGGTCAGCTTCCGGCCGGCCGAGCGCGGTGAGGCGATCAGCCGGATCTCGCCCCAGACATCGGCGCGCTCGGAGAGGATCGAGAGCATGACGGTGCCGACGGCGCCGGTCGCGCCGACGACAGCGAGCGTCGGCTTCCGGCCATCGGCTCCACCGCCAGCTCGAGTCATCGGCCGGTCCCTCCGTACACGACGGCCTCGACGCTGTCGCTGTCCAGGCCGAACGCGCTGTGCACGGCGACGACCGCGTCCTTCACATCATCGGCGCGGGTGACGACCGAGATGCGGATCTCGGAGGTCGAGATCAGCTCGATGTTGACCCCGGCGTTCGACAGCGCCTCGAAGAAGGTCGCGGTGACGCCCGGGTTGGTGCGCATCCCGGCACCGACGAGCGAGATCTTGGCGACCTGGTCGTCGTAGCGCAGCGAGTCGAAGCCGATCACGGCCTTCGCCTTGGTCAGCGCCTCCATCGCCTTGTGGCCGTCCGTCTTGGGCAGCGTGAAGGAGATGTCGGTCAGACCGGTCGACGCGGCGGAGACGTTCTGCACCACCATGTCGATGTTGATCTCCGCGTCGGAGATGGTGCGGAAGATGGCCGCGGCCTCACCCGGCTTGTCCGGCACGCCGACGACCGTGACCTTTGCCTCGGACGTGTCGTGCGCGACCCCGGAGATGATCGCCTGCTCCATGCCTTCTTCTCCTTCTGGCGCTTCCGGCCTGCGCACCCAGGTGCCGACATGACCGGAGAAAGACGACCGTACGTGGATGGGGATGTCGTAACGGCGCGCGTACTCGACACAGCGCAGATGCAACACCTTGGAGCCGCTCGCCGCGAGCTCCAGCATGTCCTCGTACGGAATCTCGTTGATCTTGCGAGCCTTCTTCACCACGCGCGGATCGGCGGTGAACACGCCGTCCACGTCGGTGTAGATCTCGCACACCTCGGCGTCCAGGGCCGCGGCAAGGGCCACCGCGGTGGTGTCCGAGCCGCCCCGGCCGAGAGTGGTGATGTCCTTGCTCTCCTGGGACACGCCCTGGAAGCCCGCGACGATCGCGACGGCGCCCTGCTCGACCGCGTCACGGATACGGCCGGGGGTGACGTCGATGATCCGCGCTTTGTTGTGGACCGCGTCGGTGATGACTCCCGCCTGGCTGCCGGTGAACGACAGCGCCTCGTGACCCAGGTTTTTGATCGCCATCGCCAGCAGGGCCATGGAGATCCGCTCACCCGCGGTCAGCAGCATGTCGAACTCGCGGCCGGTGGGGATCGGGGATACCTGCTCGGCGAGATCGATCAGCTCGTCCGTCGTGTCGCCCATGGCGGAAACCACGACAACGACCTGGTGGCCGTTCTTCTTGGCTTCCACGATTCGCTTGGCGACCCGCTTGATGCCCTCGGCATCGGCAACGGAGGAGCCTCCGTACTTCTGCACGACAAGGCCCACGTGCGCTCCTCGCAGCTCTCAATAATGCGGTCGGCTCATTTTAACGAGCGGCCGTAATTTGCCGTTCCAATGTCACATAGCGAGACACACGCCTCACCCAGTGATCAGCAGGACCAGGGGGACCAGGAGAATCAGGCGGTACAACGTCCAGGTACCGCTGTCTCTCCTCGCGTCCCACACCACTCGCTCAGCGACGAACCCTGCCCGCTTCCGGGCGATGCATACAGGAACGTAATTCAGCTCACAGAGCGGGACGGCCGTGGGACGGTGGGCGAGACCCTCCTGGGCACGGGCTCGGGCAGCGACTCGCGCACCGCGCCGGAGCCTTCTCGGAAACCCGGGGTCCCCGGTCCCGGCCCGGCCGGACCCGGTCACCGGCCCGGCCTGGCCTGGCCCGGTCGCCTCAGCTCTGGGCGGAACGGATCCCGAGCGGAGCGGCGATCTCGGCCGCCATGACCCGCCCGGCCTCCTCGGCGAGCTCCTCGTCACCACCCGTGACGGCACTGTCCGTGTCCAGGCCGTCCAGCTCGTCGAGCGGGCTGTCCAGCCGGACGTGCGCGACGAGCGACTGGAGTGCGCGCAGCGCGGCGGAGGCCATCGTGCCCCAGTTGGACAGGTACGAGAACTGCCACCACCACAGCGCCTCGTTGATCCGGCCCTCGCGGTAGTGGGCCATACCGTGCCGCAGGTCCGTGATGATCCCGGCCAGATCGTCGGAGATCCGGCTGGCGACGGGCTCGGCGCGCGGTACGTACGGGTCGAAGACCTCCGAGTAGACGTCGACCGGCTCCAGCAGCTGGGCGAACCGCTCCCGCAACTCGTCGACGTCCGGCTCGGGACCGGTGTCGGGCTCGTACCGCTCGTCCGGGACGAAGTCCTCGTGCGCCCCGAGCCGCCCGCCCGCCAGCAGCAGCTGGGACAGTTCGAGCAGCAGGAACGGCACGGCGCTGTCCGGTTCGTCGCCTCTGGCGACCTCGGTGACCGCGACGATGAAACTCTCGATCTGGTCGGAGATCTGGACCGAGAAGTCGTCCGGATCCGGATGGGCGTCATGCAACGTTGCGTCAGACATCGAGAAGTCTTCTCCCTTCGAAGGCACGACCCAGCGTGACCTCGTCGGCATACTCCAGGTCTCCCCCGACAGGGAGACCACTGGCCAGGCGTGTGACCTTCAAACCCATGGGTTTGATCATGCGCGCGAGGTATGTGGCCGTGGCTTCGCCCTCCAGGTTCGGATCGGTGGCCAGGATGAGCTCGGTGACCGTCCCGTCCGCGAGCCGGGCCAGCAGCTCCCTGATCCGCAGATCGTCCGGTCCCACACCCTCGATCGGGCTGATGGCTCCACCGAGCACGTGGTAGCGACCGCGGAACTCGCGGGTCCGCTCGATCGCCACCACGTCCTTCGGCTCCTCGACCACGCAGATGACCGCCGGGTCGCGGCGCGGGTCCTGGCAGACCCGGCACTGCTCGGCCTCGGCGACGTTCCCGCACACCGCGCAGAACCGCACCTTGTCCTTGACCTCGATCAGCGCGTGAGCGAGGCGGCGGACATCGGTCGGCTCGGACTGGAGGATGTGGAAGGCGATCCGCTGAGCGCTCTTGGGACCGACGCCGGGCAGCCTGCCCAACTCGTCGATGAGGTCCTGGACCACGCCCTCGTACACGCCTTCATCCAATCTCGCGCCGCCGCGCGGTGGCTGTACTTCACATGAATATTCGCGATATTCAGCTTCACTGCCGGGCCGGAACCAGGCAGTGGCCGGACCGGGGCCATAAGGCCCCGGGGGCACCCCGGGCCGACCCCCGATTCGACCCCCCGAGCCCGCCCCCTGGAGAGACCCCCGCGGAAGCCCCCTGAAGAGGCCCCCCGGAGCCTCAGAAGGGGAGGCCCGGCATTCCGCCCAGCCCCTGGGCGAGCGGGCCGAGCTTCTGCTGCTGGAGCTCCTGCGCGGCGTGGTTCGCGTCGCGGACGGCCGCGACGACGAGATCCGCGAGGGTCTCCGTGTCCTCAGGATCCACGGCCTTGGGATCGATGACCAGGCCCTGGAGCTCACCGGCACCGGTCACCGTCGCCTTGACCAGGCCGCCGCCCGAGGAACCCTCGACGGGGGTCCGGGCAAGCTCCTCCTGGGCCGCGGCGAGATCCTGCTGCATCTTCTGAGCCTGCTGCAACAACTGCTGCATATTCGGCTGGCCACCACCGGGGATCACGACTTCGCTCCTGGCTGTCGACGGTCGTTCTGTCGTTCCTTCGATAGCCCGAGCCTACGTGTTCGGAGGGCACCTCGCTCTACGCCGTACGGAGGAGAGCGGGGAGTACGGGTGGGAGGCCCAGGGGCTCCGCCGGGGCCGTACCGGGGCCCGGCGAAGGGCGGTGCCGGGGCCCGGCGAAGGGCGGTGCCGGGGCCCGGCGAAGGGCGGTGCCGGGGCCCGGCGAAGACCTGTATCGGGACCTGCCGAAGAGCCGTGCCGCGAGCCGTCGCCCACTCGTTCACGATCACTCGTTAAGTGATCACTCGTTAACGACTACTCGTTCACGATCTCTTCGACGACCGTGGCGCCCAGCTCGCGCACGATGAGGTCATGGCCGCTCAGCGCGGTGTCGTCGAGATCCGGATCGTCCTCGGACGGGGCGTCGTCCTCGGGCGAGAGGGGCGGCGGCTCGGGCTCCCGGTACGCCGGTGCCTCGGCGGGCGGGCCCCCGGCGCCCGGCCGCGGGGCGGGCTCGGGGGCGGAGGGCGCGGGGGTGGCCGGCCGGGGGGCGGACTGCTGCGGTGCCGCGGGCTGGCCTCCGCCGAAGCCGCCGCTCCCGGAACCACCGGATCCGCCATATCCGCTACCGGAACCACCGCTGCCGAAGCCACCGGAACCTCCCGGACCGCCTGCTCCCCCGGCACCGCCACCGCCGGACGGATCGACGATGGCCTCGATCCGCCACTGCACGCCGATGGAGTCGCTGAGGGCCTGCCGGAGCACGTCCTCACTGCCGCCGCTGACGAAACTGTCACGCGCGCCGGCGTTGGAGAAGCCGATCTGGAGGGTGGCGCCGTCGAACCCGGACACCGTCGCGTTCTGACTCAGCAGGATCCAGGTGAAACGGCGGCGGTTCTTGACCGCCTCCAGGATTTCCGGCCACATCTGACGGACCTGTACGGCGCCCTGTGCCATGTTCGGCGCGCTCTGCGGAGGCTGCTGCGCGGGGGTCGCGGGCGCCGGGGGTGCGGAGGGCTGCTGGGCCGGGGCGGCGGACGGTGCGGACGGGGTGCCACCGGCCGCGGCCGCCGTGGGCCAGCCCCCGGGCTGACGGCCCGCGCCCGCGGCATCCGCGCCGGGGCGGGCCTGGGCCCCACCGGAACCGGGTGCCGAAGCGGTGGGCCAGGCCCCGGGCCGGGCCTCCGCACCGCCGCTCTCGGTGGCGGTGGGGGGCGGGGGAGCCGCGGGTGGCTGCTGGGCGCCGGAAGGCCAGGTGCCCGGCCGGGCCCCGGCACCGCCACCGGCACCGCCACCGGCGGCGGGCGCTGACGGCTCCTCCGGAGCAGTGGGAACGGGGGCCGTGGGAACGGGGGCGTCCTGGGCCGGGGCCGGAGCCGGACCCCGCCCGCCCATCGCCGCGCGCGCGGCGGCGGGACCGGCCGGGTCCGCCGGAACATGCCCCTCGGGCCCGGGTACGTACCCCATCGCGGGCGAAGCGGCCCCCGTCGCGCCGGCAGCGCCCATACCGCCGCCACCGCCGCCACCGCCGAGGCCGCCCGCCAGGGCCCCCCGCTCCAGCCGTTCGAGCCGCGACTGAACCGACCGCTCATCGTCGAAGGCGGCGGGCAGCAGCACCCGCGCGCAGATCAACTCCAGCTGGAGCCGCGGCGAAGTGGCACCGCGCATCTCCGTAAGCCCCTCGTTGACGAGGTCGGCCGCACGGCTCAGCTCGGCACCGCCGAAGACCGACGCCTGCGCCTGCATCCGCTCGACCACATCGACCGGGGCGTCGATGAGCCCCTTCTCCGCCGCGTCCGGCACGGCCGCGAGGATCACCAGATCGCGCAGCCGCTCCAGCAGGTCGGCGACAAAGCGCCGCGGGTCGTTGCCCCCCTCGATCACACGGTTGACGACCTCGAAGGCGGCCGCGCCGTCCGCCGCCGCGAAGGCGTCGACGGTCGCGTCCAGCAACGAGCCCTCCGTATAACCGAGCAGCGAGGTGGCCATGGCGTACGTCACACCGTCATCGCTCGCGCCCGCGAGGAGCTGGTCCATGACCGACATCGAGTCCCGCACGGAACCCGCCCCGGCCCGCACCACCAGCGGCAGCACACCCTCCTCGACCGGGATGGCCTCCTGCCCGCAGACCTCCCCGAGGTAGTCGCGGAGCGTCCCGGGCGGCACGAGCCGGAAGGGGTAGTGGTGGGTACGCGACCGGATCGTGCCGATGACCTTCTCGGGCTCGGTGGTCGCGAAGATGAACTTGAGGTGCTCCGGGGGCTCCTCGACCACCTTCAGCAGGGCGTTGAACCCCGCCGAGGTGACCATGTGGGCCTCGTCGATGATGTAGATCTTGTAACGACTGGACGCGGGCCCGAAGAACGCCTTCTCGCGGAGGTCCCGCGCATCGTCCACACCACCGTGGGACGCGGCGTCGATCTCGATGACGTCGATCGACCCCGGACCGTTCCGCGCGAGGTCCTGACACGACTGACACTCCCCGCACGGCGCCGGGGTGGGGCCCTTCTCACAGTTCAGACAGCGGGCCAGGATGCGCGCGCTGGTCGTCTTGCCGCAGCCCCGCGGGCCGCTGAACAGATACGCGTGATTGACCCGGTTGTTGCGCAGCGCCTGCTGCAACGGGCCGGTGACATGCTCCTGCCCGATGACCTCCGCGAAGGTCTCGGGGCGGTAGCGGCGGTACAGCGCGAGGGACGACACGCTTACGACGATATCGGGGCCCACCGACAACCGAAGCCGCCCCGCTCCCCCACCCCACCAACGCAAGGGCCCCCCACGCACCCGCCAGAGCCCACTTACCCTTGCTGCCTTCCGGCCCTGGGGGAGTTCGGTGAGATAGCGCCACGTGAGGGGCTGGCCCCCACCCTAGCGGATGGACCGGGGTGGGAACGAGTTCGCGAGCACGGCATCCGGTCTTGTATTGTTCTCGGCGGAGGATTCGCCTAGAGGCCTAGGGCGCACGCTTGGAAAGCGTGTTGGGGGCAACCCCTCACGAGTTCGAATCTCGTATCCTCCGCACCCGCCCGCCAGGGCAGACGAAGGGCCCCGACCGGTTCGCCGGTCGGGGCCCTTCGTCTTGGCCGCCTCGAGTGACGTACGGGTCGCCGGTGTGACCCGCGCCACCCGGACGCATGAGCGGTGTTGGTGGGTGCCCGGGGCTGCCGCTCGTCGCGCGGCTGGTGGCTTCTCGGGGGAACGGCCGCGCCCTAGTTGGGGTGGCTTCGGCATCAGTGGGGCGTGTGTGGGGGCAGTTGGCGGCCGGGGCGGATGAGGGCATCCGGAATCGTGTCGCGAAAGCGCTTCGGGTACGTCGTGGATATATCCGCAGCCTTCTGGTGGGAGCCTTTCCATTATCGCGATGCGGGCGGTGCCGATGTGGTGGATGTGGGCGCCCAACAGGGGAAGACGATGAAAAAGCGGCGGAGGTTCCATCCTGTTGATTACCGCGCGGCTCTGGTCGCTCCCGATGGATTTGCCATCGCGCCCGCGCCTTACTCCACGGACCATCCACGGCCATGGCCCGATATTCGTTTGCTAGGAGTTTCCCCAGTACCTCCGGCGATAAGCACGGGCTGAGCCATGGGACGAGAAAGGCGCGGCTAGCCTGGGAGCGCCCAATTGGCCAGAGGATAGGAGCGCTTAATGAAGAACACGCTCAAGAGGATTGCGGTCACCGCCGCCGCGGCAGCGGCTGTGACCGCGCTCGCGCCCATGAGCTCGGCCTCGGCGATCAGCCGTACGGACTGCGGAAATCGCACGGACTTCGTGAAGATCTCGAACTATGGCGGCACCCAGTCGCTCTGCTATGCCAACGCAGGCGAGCGGAGCGTCCACATCTACAAAGTGAACCGCTTGAGTTCAGGGAACAACCGGGTCGAGTTCATACTTGGCGGCAAGAGGTACTACCTTGACAAGAACCGGTCGATAGTCGACGTCGAGGGCCTCGACCAAGAGCTGACCTGGATCAAAATCTACTAAAGACTTCCCGCTCCCACAGGGCGCCCATGGCCTCCGCGATATCCCGCAGCACGATGTCGGGTTCGCGGGGGCCATAAAGCATTCGCATTTCTGCCGGGCTCGAAAAAGCGGTATGTCGTAAACGCCTTCGCCGGGCTACGGGGGCGCGGTCGCCAGGCGCTCGTATTGCTGCGAGAAGCGTTCCAGCGGGTCGCCGTCGGCGTTCCAGGGCCAGGGGGTCGCCACGCCCGTGGTGGCGCGGAGGGCGGTCGCGGCCTCTTCCGTACGGGCGGATTTCACCAGGGCGAAGGCCAGGACGTTGATATCGGCCAGGGCCGCCGCGTGGCGGAAGAAGCCGGGGCGGGGCCAGTCCTGGGCGGCGCGGTCGAGGACCGAGGCCACCTCGGGGCGGCGCCAGTGGTCTCCGGCGCTGATGGCGGCCAGGCCGCCGGTGGCCACCGCGCGTTGGTGGCCGCGGACGATCGAGGTCATCTCCAGCCCGGCGGCGGGAGCGTCGTCGGGCATGCCGTAGCGGATCGAGTCGAGCAGATCGACGATCTGCACCGTGGATCCGCATTCGTCCGGGGAGAGATAGCCCAGCGCCTGGAGGTGCGCCTCGCGGTTCCAGGGGTCGCGGGCCTTGATCTCCCGCCAGACCGCGGACAGTTCCTGGTAGGGCCGTCGCTCATGGCGCAGCGTGGCCAGGTACACCACCCATGGGGTGGGGTCGGCGGGGAGCAGGTCGGCGGCCTGGTGGCAGGTGGCGCGGGCCTCGCCGAGGTCGGCCGGGGCGCCCTGCCTGCCCGCCTGGACCAGCTCCGACCACGCGTGCAGCAGCAGGGCGTTCTGGTCGCGCGGCTGGTGACGCCGCCAGATCCCGGGGAGCGCCCGCCCCGCGGCCGAGGCAAGCACACCGAGCCGGTGCGCCTTGCGGTCCCAGTCCTCCCCGGCGTCCTCGACCACCCGGGACACCTGGGCCACCACCGTGGTGTCGAGTTCACCGCGGGCCCAACTCGCCCCGAGGCGCTGCCGGACGCGGCCGAGGGGGACGTCGTCGAGTTCGGGGACCAGACGGGGACGGCTGCCCTTGCGGCGTCTGAAGACGGGCATCTCGGTCGGCGACCTTCCGGTGGGTGGGGGAGGCCGGCGGTGTGCCCCCGCACACCGCCGGCCCTCTGCGTTCACCCGGCCGCCACGCTTCGGCTACCGGGCCCTGGTGGTGCCCTCCTCGGCGGCGGTGTGCGAAGCGGTGCCCGCGGCGTGCGGAGTCGTGCCCGCGGCGGGCGGAGTCGTGCCCGCGGCGTGCGATGTCGTGCCCGCGGCGTGCGGGCGTACGCGCTCACGGACCAGGGCGACGGCCACCACCAGGGCGGCGACCAACACGGACAGCAGCACCTGGATCCTTCCTCCGCCCTCACTGTCGTCGGTGAGCATGTAGACGAGCACAAACGAGATCATCCCGATCGTCACCCAGGTGAGATAGGGGAACAACCACATCCGCACCAAGAGCTTCTCAGGATTCTCGCGAAGGATGATCCCGCGCATCCTCAGCTGGGAGAAGCAGATGGCCAGCCATACGAACAGCGCGACGGCGCCGGAGGAGTTGAGCAGGAACTGGAAGACGGTCTCCGGCCACAGGTAGTTGAAGCCGACGGCGACGAAGCCGAAGACGACGGAGGCGAGGATCGCGACCTGCGGTACGCCGCGGGAGTTGGTCCGGGCGAAGGCGGCGGGGGCATCGGCGCGCTGGCCGAGCGAGAAGGCCATCCGGGAGGCGGTGTAGAGGCCGGAGTTGAGACAGGAGAGCACCGCGGTCAGCACGATGACGTTCATGACCTGCCCGGCGTGCGGAATGCCCATCACATCCATGGCGGCGACATAACTGCCCTTGTCGGCGATGGCCTTGGAGTCCCACGGCAGTACGGACACCACCACCAGGATCGAGCCGAGGTAGAAGACGCCCACCCGCCAGATCACGCTGTTGGTGGCCTTGGTGACGGCGCGGCGCGGGTTCTCGGACTCACCGGCGGCCAGGGTGACGATCTCGCTGCCCATGAAGGAGAAGACGACCAGCAGCACACCGTTGAGGATCGCGTTCGGTCCGTTCGGCAGGAAGCCACCGTGTTCGGTGAGGTTGCCGAAACCGGTCGCGGCGCCGTCGGAGCCGGGCAGCACACCGGCGATCGCCAGCGAGCCCAGGATGATGAAGGCGGCGATGGCCACGACCTTGATGCCCGCGAACCAGAACTCGAACTCGCCGAAGGAGGCGACCGAGGCCAGGTTGGTGGCGGTGAGCACGAACATCACGATCAGTGCCCAGGCCCACTGCGGTACGGACGGTACCCAGCCCTCGAGGATGACCGCGCCCGCGGTCGCCTCCACGGCCAGCACCACGACCCAGAAGAACCAGTACAGCCAGCCGATCGAGAAGCCCGCCCAGCGGCCGAGCGCCCGGTCCGCGTAGGCGGAGAAGGAGCCGGAGGTGGGATTGGCCGCGGCCATCTCGCCCAGCATCCGCATCACCAGGACGACCATCAGGCCGACCAGGGCGTACGACAGCAGGATGCCGGGGCCCACGGCGGCGATGCCGGACGCGGAGCCGACGAAGAGGCCCGCGCCGATGACACCGCCGACGGCGATCATCGACAGATGCCGGTTCTTGAGACCGCTCTGGAGCTGCGAGTTGGGCGGGGCGCCACCGCCTGGGGGCTCGGCTGGGGCGCCGGGTACGGAGGGAGGGGCCACGGAAGCAGGGGGACGTGTAGTCATCTCGACATCCATTGCGTGGTGGGTGAGAGGTTTCGGCGGATCCGGCGGCCGGGATTCGCGTCATCGGCGGTGCGCACGGGGGAAGTGGGGGGTGCGCGGGTGTCGGTGGTGAGATCGGCCGGTCGTGGCCGCCGCGGGCAGGGGCCCGCGGCCCGCGGCCCGAGACCCGGGGCCCGAAGCCCGAGGACAGAGCGGTGCGTCCACGGGTCGCTCCGTCTCCTTGTGGGAGATCAACCGCAGCGACCCGTGGATGAATGTGCGCAAGCGTAGGCAGGGGGTCACGGCGGCGTACCTGTGAAGTTCGCCAATATCCCGGCCGAGAACTGTGCGAACGGCCAATGCGGTCGCCGGACGACCGGACATCCGGACTCCCGGCTCCCGGCTCCCGGCTCCCGGCTCCCGGCCATCCGGACTCGCGGGCTCCCGGATTCGCGGCGCGCGTACGTTCCGGCCGGGGCGGCGGCAACGTACGTCCGCACAACGCGACGACCCCCACGTTGGCCCGCCGCACAGCCTCTCGGCCCCCGCCGCCGTCCTAGCGTGAGTGCCCCGAGCCGACCGGAGGAGCCCGAGGGAGCGCACGCCATGGACACGGACGAGGGAGTGGCCGGGAGCGACCGGATCGTGGTCATCGGCGCGACGACCCTGGCCCGGCGGGTCTGCGCGGCCATCTCGGAGAACGGCCGCCCTGTCCAGCACCTCGCCGCCCCCGACGACCAGGACCTGCGGCGCGCGCTCGCCGTACCGCCCGCCGGGGTCGCGGTGCTCGTCGGGGACGACCTGTCCGCGCTGCGCTACGCCCTGGCCGTACGGCATGTCCGCGACACCGTCCGGATCGTCGCCACGGTCTTCGACCGGACCGTGGCACGGCAGCTCCAGTCGCTGCTGCGGCACTGTGTGACGGTCTCCCCCGCCGATCTGCTGGCGCCGTCCCTGGCCGGGCCGTGCGTGGCACGCGGTGTGCTGGCCGTATGGGACGACGGGCGGGGCGGTCCGGTCGCGGTCGTCCGCCGGACCGACGGCAGCCTGGCGGAGACGGCCTGGCGGCCGAGCGCGGCGGCGCGGCGGCGGGCCCTGTTCGGGCGGCTGCGCGGCCAGTTGCAGCCCCATGACGCGGACGCCCGGCTGCTGCTCATCGGGCTCCTCGGCATCGCGGCGGTGCTGGCGCTGGACTGGCTGTGGCTGGTGACCGCCTTCCACAAGCCCGCCAGTACGGCCTTCCTGGAGGCCGCCCGGGTCGTCGCCGGGGTCGGGCCCGCCGCGCCGCACGAGGGCCATCCGGGATACGAGGTGATGTCAGGGGTGGCGATGCTGGTGACGGTCGGTTTCACCGCCCTGCTCACGGCGGGCATCGTGGACCGGCTGCTCGGCGCCCGGCTGGTCGGCGTCCTGGGCCGACGGGTGTTGCCGCGCGCGGGGCATGTGATCGTCGTGGGGCTCGGGCAGGTGGGGCTGCGGCTGTGCCAGACGCTGCGTCAGGTGGGGGTGCCCGTCGTGGGGGTGGAACGGGAGCCAGCCGCGCCCCACCTCCGTCTCGCGCGCTCGATGCGGATCCCCGTGGTGCTCGCGCACGGCGAGGACCGCGAGGTGCTCGCCCGGCTCGGCCTGGCCCGCGCGGACGCGCTCGCCGCGGTCGGCTCCGAGGAGCTGGACAACATCGCCGTCGCCGTGGCCGCCCACGGGGTGGCGCCGGAGGTCCGGGTGGTCCTGCGGGCCGGTGAGGACGAGGCCATCGCCGAGACCCGCGCCCTGCTCCCCCTCGGCCTGACCCGCGACATCACCCGTACCAGCGCCGCCTATGTCACCGCCCACCTGACCGGTCTCGCCCCGCGCCGCGTCATCGCCGACGCGGACTGCGACTACGTCGACCTGCCGGACCGTGGCCTGACCGCCTGGCCGGTCCCCGCCCGGGACGACTGCGACCACGTCGCGGCGGAGCCGTCCGCCCCGCCGGCCGACGTGCCCGCGACGCTCCCCAGAAGCTGACGGACGTGCCATCGCCCGCACGGCCTGCGCCCGATCCGCGCCCGATCCGCGCCCGATCCGCGCCCGATCCGCGCCCGATCCGCGCCCGATCCGCGCCCGATCCGCGCCCGACGACGGTCCCCTCGGCGCGCGACCTACGAACCGGCCCTCCGGCCCCGCCCTGCACCGCGTCGCAACCCCAACGCGGCAACGGGGTGCGGAAGTTGTCCATACCCCGCGCCCCGGCCACAGCCCTCCGGCATACGGCATACGGGCAGGCCCCCGGCCGCGGGCCGACGGACGGCCGGTGGGCGTACCCCGCACCCGCCACCGTCCCGGGAGGGTCAGGCTTCGGTTGGGGGGAGGCGGAGTTGGAGCATTGCCAGGAGGCGCTGGTCGGCGCGGGTGAGGTCGAGGCCGGTGAGTTCCTCGGCGCGACGGATACGGTAGCGGAGGGTGTTGGGGTGCACGTGGAGTTCGGCGGCGGCCGCCCGGACGTCGCCGAACGCGTTCAGAAAGGCCAGGATCGACACGGCCAACTGTCCCCGGTGGCGGGTGTCGTGGGCGACCACGGCGGTCAGCCGGGGGTCGCGCATACCGGGGCGTTCCGCGAGCAGCCCCAGCACCTCGCTGACCAGCACCTCCGCCTGGATGTCCGGCAGGGCCGCGACCGTCGTGGGCACCCCGGCGCGCACCATCGCGTCGAGGATGCGGTCCGCCTCGCGGCGTGAGGCGGGGACGTCGGCGAGCCCCGGAACGATGCGGCCGACGGAGCCGCGCAGCGGCAGGCTCAGGTGCCGTTGCGCCGCCTCGACGATCTCCTCGCCCCAACTCCTCAGCGTGCCGAGGTCGATACTGCGCGGAAGCTGCGGCAGCAGGACGTAGATGCGCTGGTCGAGCGGGGTGACCAGGGCGCTGCGGTGGCGGGCGGCGGTGTGGACGGAGATCAGGTTGGTGACCTCGGCGCGGGCCAGTTCCGGTCCGGTGGCCCCGGCGGTGCCGTAGGAGAAGCCGAGCACGGCGGCCGGGCGGGCCGGGTCCACGCCGACGTGGGTGGCGAGGGGCTGCGGGCCGGTGCTGCCCTCCAGGAGTCCGGCCGAGAGGGTCGCGGTGAGCGTGACGTCGGCGGACAGCTCCCGGCGGCGCCGTACCAGGTGGAGCGCGGCGACGCGGGCCGCGCCGGTGAGCGCCTGTTCGGAGCGCTCGGTCAGCGGCACCGCGCCCTCTTGCACCCAGATGGTGCCCAGCTGCCGGTCACCGGAGCGCACCGCCACCGCGAGACGGCGGCGGATGCCCAGCTCCGGGTGGCTGTCGATGGAGATGACTTCGTCGGAGGCGCGCAGCCGCTGGAACACGCCCCAGCGGCGCAGCCGGGACAGATACGCCTCCGGGCCCTGCCAGCCGAGGATGGACAGCCGCCGCAGATCGTCGACCTCGTCGGAGTCGGTGGAGCGGGAGTAGGCGAGGACCCGGTTGGCGGTGTCCTCGATGCTGACGATGCCTCCGGTGAGGACGGCGGTGGTCTGGGCGAGCGAGAAGAGGTCGCCCTCGCCCTCCTCGAACCCCTCCCCGTCGCGGTCGAGCGGTACGTCCTCGAGGGCCGCGCGGGCCAGGGCGTCCACCTGCTCCCAGCGCGCGTCCCGCCGTACGGAGAGCAGGGCGACCCCGGCCTCGGCGGCGGCCTCGGTGAGGGCTCCGGCCTGGCCGGGGGTGTCGACCTTGACCGCGACGGCGGCGGCTCCGCCGCGTCCACCGGCGCGTAGCGCGGGCAGGGCGGCACGGCCGCGGACGCCGATCGCGAGGACCAGTTCCCCGGGGTGGGTGACCGGTTCGTCCTCGGGGTCGAGCAGCGCGACACCGCGGATGGGGACGTCGAGCCCGGCGGGGGCGGCCTGGAGCTCGACCAGGGGTTCACCGAGGGACATCAGCAGCTGGCGGAGGCTGATGCCGCCGCCGGAGTGGGGCGCCTCGGCCGTTGGGTCCATTTTCGACGCCTCTTGACGCTGGGGTCGGTGGGTCGGTGGCCCGCGCTCGTACGGCGATGCCCTGGTGCCACGGCACCGTGGGCGCGGCACCGCTCGGCCGCGCTGGGGAACGAGGCCCACAGTACTGATGTTTTCGGCCAGGGCAACCGCCAATGGCGATCCCGGCCCGCCGCAGGTCAGCACGGGTGCGAACGGGGCCGGTGGGCTACCGGGGAGTAGGGCCGGGCAGCCGTACGCGCGACCGGCCCGCCTACCGCGTGTACGCCAGCCCCAGCCGCTCGCACACCTCCCGCAGACACTCCTCGAAGACCGGCTCCATATCGGTGTACGCGAAGTCCAGTTGGTGGAGGACCTCCAGGCACAGCAGCCCGTAGAGCCGGGCCCAGCAGGAGAGACAGACGTGGACGGCCTCGAGCGGCAGCCGTCCGTCGAGTGCCTTCGTGTAGGCGGCCAACTGCTCGCGCAGCGAGGGGTCGAGGTCCTCGGGGCCGGGGACGGGGAAGGGGCGGGTCTCCCAGAGGGCGGCCACCTGGTCGAGCAGTACTCGCTCGAAGCGCTGTCCGGCCTGATGGCGCGCCGAGTCCTGCCGCCTGTCGGACGGCGGGAGGGGGCTGGTGAAGATCCAGCCGAACTCGGCGGGGTGCTCGGTCGCCCAGCTCCGCATGGCACGGCAGACGGCCAGCAGCCGGGGGGCGGGCGGGCCGTCGGCGTGGCGGTCGCGGGCGGTCTCCATCCGCTCCGTGAGCTCCTGGAAGAAGTCCGCGGTCACCGCGGAGACCAGCGCTTCACGGCTGGAGAAGTAGTGATAGAGCGCGGGGCCGCTCATCCCCACCTCGCGCGCCACGGCGTTGATCGTGACCGCCTCGGACCCCTGGGCCGTCAGCAGTCCGCGCGCGGCGGTGCGGATCTCCTCCAGGGTGGCCCGGCGAAGCCGTTCCCGACGGGTCCCGGTCTGCGCAGCCATCGAATCGGCCCTTCTCTCCGTGTGGTTGGCGTCATGTCGCCGTTGACAGTCTAGGGCATCTATGTTTACTTAATGCCTCTAGAAACACCTAGAAGTCATAGACAGAGAAGGGGCGGCGAGGATGACCGAGAACTCGGACGGGGGCCGCAGGAGGCGCAATCCGCTGGCCGGAGCGCTGGCCAAGTACACGCTGGACACGGTCGTCACGGAGACCGGACCGGTCACCCCGAGCATGCGGCGGATCCTGCTGCGCGCCGACGGGCCCGTCCCGTTCGCCTGGACACCGGGCCAGCACGTCCGGGCGCAGATCAACGACCCGCTGTCGATGGCCGGGATCCTGCGCCCGGGAGAGACCCTGCGCACGTACACCATCTGGGAGTTCGACGCCCAGGAGCGCACGCTCGAACTGCGGGTCCACCTCTACGGGGGTGAGGGCATCGGCCTGCGCTGGGCGCGGACGGCGGCCCCCGGGGACCGGGTCACGCTGTGGTGGCCGCAGGGGGATTTCGTCCTCCAGGAGGCGCCGTACCACCTGTTCGCCGGAGAGGAGACCGCGAGCGTGGCCTTCGGCCCGATGCTCCGGGCGGTGGGCCCCTCGGCCCGGGTGTACGGCGTACTGGAGAGCGAGGGACCCGAGCACGATCCCCCGATGCCCGTTCCGGACCCGCTGCGCCGGGTGCACCGCGACGGCGCCTCCGCCGCCTCCTCCACCACCCTGCTCAACGCGGTCACCGCGCTCGAACTACCCGCGGCGGCCGGGTTCGCGTATCTGGCGGGGGAGGCCAGGACCTGCCGCATGGTCCGCGACCATCTGATGCGGGACCGCGGCTGGCCGAAGGCCGCGATCAAGCTCAAGCCGTTCTGGGCACCGGGCAAGCGCGGCCTCCACTGACAGACACCGGGTACCGCGATGGAGACCGGTCAGCTCAGCGGCACCTCGGCCGCGGCGGGCATCCCGCTGGTGACCGGTTTGCGGAGCAGCAGCAGCGCGGCGTCGTCGTGCAGCCGTCCGCCCACATGGGCCAGCAGATCGTCGTGGAGGCTGGCGAGGGTCCGGGACGGCTCCTCGCAGATATGCCGCGGCACCCGCTCCATCAGGGGGAAGTACTCCCGCCCCCGGTCCCGCGCCTCGATGACCCCGTCGGTGTAGAGGAGCATCTGGTCCCCGTCGTCGAACGGCACCAGCTGGAGGCTGGGCAGCTCCCCGCCCAGGGACGCCAGCCCCAGCGGCGGGGCCGGGCGGGTCGGCTCGACGGCCACCACACCGGACCGGTTGACCAGCAGCGGCGGGGCGTGGCCGCAGTTGACGAGCTCCATCCGGCCGGACCCCGGGTATCCGGCGACCACGGCGGTGACGAAGTCGTCGGGGGCGAGGTTGCGCGCCAGGCTGCGTTCGATCCGGCCGACCACATCCAGCAGATCCGGTTCGTCGTAGGCGGCCTCGCGGAAGACACCGAGCACCAGGGCCGCGGTGGACACCGCGGGCAGCCCCTTGCCCCGGACATCGCCGACGATCAGCCGGACCCCGTAGGGGCTGGACACCAGAGCGTAGAGATCGCCGCCGACCCGGGCCTCGGCCGCGGCGGCGCTGTAGCGGACCGCCACCTGGAACTGGCCGACCTCCGCGGGCACCGGCCTGAGCAGGGCGTTCTGGGCGGCCTCGGCGACCGAGCGGACGGCCGCCAGCACCCGTTCCCGGCGCCGTCGCAGCAGACTGGCCAGACAGCTCGCCAGCGTGACGGCGGCCACCGCGGCCAGCATGATCGCCCGGCCGCGTACCGGGGTGTCGGTCTGGGCGCTGAGGAAGCCGCCGACGGCCACGGCGAGCAGACCGATCCGCAGAACCGACCACGGCCCGCAGAGCGCGGCGGCCAGCGCCGGGCCGACGGCGAGCAGCGGCAGCCAGCTCATCCCGGCACCGGTGAGGAGGTCCAGCAGGGCGACACCGCAGATGATCAGCACGGGCACCACGGCGCCACGTTGTACGGGGGCACAGGGCCGGTCCGGGTCAGACAAGGGGAATCGGGCCTGGATCATGTCCTGTTTCGCTGCTCTCTTTTCCCACGCGGGCTCTACACGGTCAGGGGGGAACGGACAGCTTTGTCCGTTTCATCCAGGGAAACAGCGATTCCATACTCGCGGCAAGGGCCACGTTTTCAGATAGTGAGCGAAAGGCTCCTGGTCACCCGGTCCGCGGTGGGCACCAGCCGCCGCCGGACCCGTTGCAGCCGCTCATCGCCCCGGTGACTGAGCGGAGCCGCCCGGTCCGCCCGTAGCGAGACCCCGAGCGAGCCGAGCCGGTCCCCGCTGTAGACCGGCACCGCGAAGCAGACCGTGCCGAGCGCGTACTCCTCCAGGTCGACCATGAGCGGGGGCCGCGGTCTGACGTCGAGGCGGCGCAGCAGCTCGGCGGGGCGGGTGACGGTCCGGGGGGTGAGATCGGCGAGCGGATGGCGGGAGAGGTAGTCGTGGCGGGCGTCGTCGTCCAGCTCGCGCAGGACGCATTTGCCCAGCGCGGTGGCGTGCCCGGCGTCCTCGAACCCCACCCAGAGATCGACTCGCGGCGCCCGCGGGCCGTCCACGATCTCCGCGACCCGGATCTCGCCGTCCTCGTAGAAGGTGAGGTACGCGGCGGCCGACAGCTCGTCGCGCAGCGCGGCGAGGGCGGGCCGGACACGGGCCAGGAGCGCCTGGTCCTGGGCGCCGCTCTGGAGGGAGTGCAGCTTGTCGCCTATCACGAACCCGCCGTCGGGCAGCCGACAGATGTAGCCGTCGTGCACCAGGGTCCGCAGCAGGTGGTAGGTGGTGGCCAGGGGCAGCCCCACTTCACGTGCCAGCTGCTTCGCCGGCGCACCGCCCTCGTGTGCGCCGACGGCTTCCATCAAGCGGAAGGCCCGCTGTACGGAGGTGATGAGCGTAGGGCCCGCCTGAGCACCCATATCACCAGCTTGCGCCCCTCGCACCGGCCAGGCAAGGGCCGCCCGCCGCCGCGACCCTGCCGCCGGAGCCACGGACGCGGGAGGCTACGGACGCGCCCCCACAGCCAGCGGGATCCTCGCGGCCGAGGTGCCCAGGCCCGTCGGACCGCGCCAGGAAGACGGCCCCACCATCGCACCCCCGGCCGGAGGCGCCAGCCGGTGGCCCAGCTCCTCGTCCCGGTAGCGCGGGACCTCCCGGTGCCAGTTGTGGATCCCGGTCATCCAGTGGCGCAGATCGCGGACATAGCCGTCCAGGGCGGCCCGGGCCTCCCGCCCCAGCCCGAAGTCGTCGCGGAGCACCGGGAGTTCATACGCGGCGACGTGCTGGAACTGCCGCATCCGGGAGGTCAGCAGATCGTGGACGATGGCGAGCCCGGCCGGGTAGTCGCAGTCGAAGAAGTTCCGCACGACCAGGATGCCGTTGTGGAGCTCGCCCTCGGCCTCGATCTCCTTCTGGTACGAGAAGACGTCGTTCAGCAGGGTCGCGTAGTCGATGGCCGCGTTCTCCAGGGACCGGACCGGACCGCTGCGGTAGATCTCGTCCGGCAGCCGCTGCCCGTGGGCCAGCCGGCACAGGCTCATGGTGAGGTCGGAACCGAAGGTGTGCCGCCGCATCTCGATGTAGTCGACCGGGTCGGGGATCCGGTGCTGCGCCTGGTTGGCCAGCTCCCACAGCCAGCTCGCGAGCATGTCCTCGATCGCCTCGCGGAACGTCCGGCGCGCGGTGTCCGTCATCGGCCCCGCGGTACGGCCCCAGAGGTCCCCGAGCGCCCGCTCCAGCGCGTTCGCCGGGACCGCGGTGGGGGCGGCGGCCGCGTCCAGCGGCATGAAGGCGCCGAGCCGCTCGTTGCACGCCGCGGCCCCGGCCAGATCGTGGGTGCGGCCGAAGACCGCCGGGTAGTAGTCGTCCGCGTAGGTGCCCCAGGCCAGCCAGCCGGACGCCAGGTCGACCTCCTCGGGCGTACCGTCCGGATGGATCCCGGCCGCGCACAGCGGGAGGTCGGCGGCGAGCAGCCGGTGCTCGTCCCAGACGTAGGAGCCGGGGATACCGGGCTGCGGCTGGAGGATGCCCATCCGGTGCGACCAGTCGACCAGATGGCGTCGCGCCCCGTTCAGATGCGGACTGAGCCGGAGGGTGAACGGCATGGGGATGTCAGGGATCCGGGACGGCCCGACCTTCTGGAACGGGACATGGCTGAAGCCGCGGCTGCGGGCCGCCTCCGCCCGCCCGGTGGTCAGCCGCAGATCCGCGGCCGAGGTCCCGAGGCCGCCGCCGCCGATGCCGATCAGCCCGAACGGGGCCGCGGGGGCGGCACCCGCCCCGCCGCCGTTCATATAGCGGCTGGACCGCAGATGCCATTCATGGCCGCCGGACTGCCAGTCCTGGAGCCCCTTGACGTAGGCCAGGACGCGCGAGCGGCCCTCCGGGTCCAGCTCGTGCTCGGCAAAGAGCGGGCCGAGTTCGGTGAGCGCGGTGTTCTCGAACTGCTGGAGCCGCGAGGTGAGCAGGTCGTTCACGGCCTCCGCGGCCTGCTGGGTGGAGCAGCCGAGGAAGGTCTCCAGCACCAGGACGCCATTGCTCAACTCGCCCTCCTCCTCGATCTCGCGCTGATAGGAGAAGAGGTCGTTACGGAGATGGACGCCGTCGGAGAAGGCGTCCCGCAGCACCCGCAGCGGCCGGGACCCGGCGACGGCCGCCGGGACCTCGGCGCCCGCCGCGTACTCCACCAGCCCGGCCGACCACGGCGCGCCGCCGACCTTGCGGCGCATCTCGATGTACTCGACCGGATTGGGGATCCGGTCCGCGTTGATGTTGGACAGCTCCCAGAGCGACTCGTTGAGCAGGTTCTCCGTCGACTCCCGGAACCGCGCCCGCCACTCCCGCGACATGGCGGGCACGGTGCGCGCCCACAGGTCGGCGAGACCCGCCTCCACCGGATTGACCGGCTCGGGGGTGTCCGTGGCGGCGTCCATCGGCATGAAGGCGGGCAGCCGGTCCAGGTACGCCTTGCCGCCCGCGCGGTCCTGGGAACGCTTGAAGGTCTCCAGGAAGTGGTCGTCGAAGAAGAAGACCCATACGTACCAGTCCGTGACCAGGGACAGGTCCGCGGCGGAGCAGTCGGGGTGGGTGTAGGCGCACAGCAGGGCGTAGTCATGGGCGTCGAGGTCCCGCTGTTCCCAGATGCCGGAGCCCTCGAGCATGCCCATCTCGCGGGCCCACCGGGTGGAGTGCTCCCGCGCCTCCTGGACACAGGGGTTCAGCCGCGCCGGATACGGCAGGTAGAAGTCGGGGAGTTGGAAGGGCTGTGTCACTGGTGCGCCGGCGCCTCTCGGTGCGAGGAATGCCCGGGACCGTACGGCGTCCGGGCGGAACGGCTGCGCACTACCCGCGGCCCGGACCAGCTATCCGACAGGCCCATTAGTCACATGAACGGCCGGTGCTTTTCGGCCCGTCTGGCGCGGTACCGTCCGCGCCCGGACCGGTGGCGTCTCGGGGGCGGCGCGGCGGAAGGCCCACTCCATTCTGGGCTCCATCGCGAACCGGAACAGCCGCCGCACGGGCGGCGCGCACAGCGCGGTCACCACGGCCGCCGCCAGCGCCGTCACCACGACCGCGCCCAGGGGCCGGTGCACCCAGGGGTGGTCGTACCAGCCCCAGAAGCGGGAGCCCTTGGCGAGGAAGCCGTGCAGCAGATAGCCGTACAGCGTCCCCGCGCCCAGGGAGCTGTACCACGTCCGGCGGCCGGGCACCCAGGCCAGGAAGCACACGGTGAGCAGCGTCGAGCAGCCGAACAGCGCGAGCGCTATCACCGCCCCGCTCCACCAGGGCGCGCCCAGCTCCTGGGCGCTGTCCCGGTGGTAGAACCAGGCCGGGCTCATCCGCGGCACCGCCCAGTAGGCGAACACCAGCGCCCCGCTGAACACCGGCACCGCCAGCCACCGCACCGCCCGCCGCCGCACCATCCGGACGTGCTCGGGCCGCAGCTGGAGCCCCAGCACGAAGAACGGCAGGAACTGGAGCACCCGTTGGAGGTCGAGGTCGTCACCGATACCGGGCGAACAGGCGGCGAGCGCCGCGATGGTGAGGGCCAGGGCCAGCGGATGGCGCGCGATCCGCCACAGCGGGGTGGTCAGCCGCCAGATGAACAGCGCGATCAGGAACCAGGTCAGATACCAGGGGTCGAACAGGCTGACCGGATGGGACGGATCGTCGTCCGCCGAGCGCTTGAAGAGGCTGTAGGCGGTCTCGAAGAGGACGTACGGCACGGCGACCCCGGTGACCAGCCGCCGCAGCCGGTCCGGACCGAGGTCGAAACTCCGTGAGAAGTAGCCGGAGATGAGGATGAAGGCCGGCATATGGAAGGCGTAGACGATGAGGTAGAGCGCGGCCGCCGCTCTGCTGCCGCTCCGCAGCGGCTCCCATGCGTGGCCCATCGCCACCAGCACGATCGCCACGTACTTGGCGTTGTCGAAGAACGCGTCACGGTCCCGACGTCCGGGACGTAAGGATGCGGAGTGAGGCATTCCACGGACCCTAGTGGCGCCCGTCCGGCCGCGCCCGGAATGGCTCACCTCTTGCGTACCGGGTTGCGTACCGCGTGTGGGCGTCTGTCGGTCTGTAAGCTTCTACAGGGTTGTAGATCTACAGAACTGTAGATACTGACGTCCGACCGACGACCTCCGATGGAGTGGTTATGGCCCTGTGGGACCGCATCAAGGACTCCGCCCAGACGATGCAGACTCAGCTGCTCGCCAAGAAGAACGACTTGCAGAGCGGAGCGTTCCGCGATGCCAGCATGGCGATGTGCGCGCTGGTGGCCGCGGCGGACGGTTCGGTCGACCCGGCCGAGCGCCAGCGCGTCGCCCAGCTGATCGCCATCAACGAGGTGCTCCAGAACTTCCCTCCCGACGAACTCCAGCGGCGGTTCGACGAGTATCTGGACACGCTCGCGGCCGACTTCGAGGTCGGCAAGGCCAGCGTGATGCAGGAGGTCGCCAAGGCGGGCAAGAAGCCCGGGGAGGCGCGCGCCGTCATCCAGATCGGCATCGTCATCGGCGGCGCCGACGGCGACTTCGACGCGACCGAACAGGCCGTGGTCCGCGAGGCATGCTCCGCCCTGGACCTCCCCCCGGCCGAATTCGACCTCTGACGGCCGGGGCGGCACCTGGCCGTTGAACCCTTGGCGCTTGGAGCGCCCGGAGGGGCTACGGTGCGCGCCCGGCGCCGGAACGTGGGTCCCCGCGGGCGGGCGGCCCCCTGACGGCCGAACGGCTCCTGCCACGCGGCACTCCGGCCGTTGGCGCGTCCGGCGGGCGGCGGTGCGCACCGCGCCGGACCGGGTGCGCGGTCGACGTCCTGCTCGCCACCACCGTCATCGAGGTCGGCAGCGGGCGCCGGAGTGGCGCCGCCGCGAGCCGGGCGGCGGGCAGGGCCAGCGGCGGCTGCGGCGGGAGGGCGAAGAGCGCGCAGCGCTCAGCCCTCCCCCGGCTCCTCCAACGGCTCGGCGGCAGCGTTCAGCAGACCGCGCAGCAGCCGCTCGTCGTCATCGCTCAGCCCCGTCACAAAGCTGGCGAGCACCGCCCCCCGGTCGTCCTGACCGTCCAGCACCCGCCGCATCCGCAGCGCCGCGAGCCCCGCCTCGTCCGCGGCGGCCCGCCAGACGAAGGACCGGCCCGCGCGTTCACGCGTCACGGCCTGCTTGGCGTACAGCCGGGACAGAATGGTCATCACCGTGGTGTAGGCGAGACCGCCTGCCAGCCGCTCCCGCACCCAGGCGGCGGTCACCGGGCCGGGCGCCCCGCGCAGCGCCCGTAGCACCTGCGCCTCCAGCTCGCC
Source organism: Streptomyces sp. NPDC048636 (assembly GCF_040650655.1). Lineage (NCBI taxonomy): Bacteria > Bacillati > Actinomycetota > Actinomycetes > Kitasatosporales > Streptomycetaceae > Streptomyces > Streptomyces sp. NPDC048636. The sequence continues at coordinate 630,068 of NZ_JBEZHR010000003.1, forward strand.
CTGGCCGCGTCGACGGGGGCGCCGGGGCCGGCCGGGCCCACCGGTCCGGTCCTGGTCCGTCACACCGTCTCCTTCCCGCCACACCACCCGTTGCCCCGCCGGACGGCGCTACATCGTACAGAGCGCCCTCACGCCCCGCCGGGCCCGTGCCCACCCCTTTGGCCCGGCTGTACGCGCGGGCCCCCGCACGGTCGCCCATGCTGGGCCGGAGGGGGACGTCCCGCTGCCGGGACCGCCCGCCGAGGTGACGCGGGACGGCACCGGTGGCCCGAGCAGTTCTGAAGGGCAGGGCCCGGATGAGGATTGTCGTCGATCTCAACCGCTGTCAGGGATACGCGCAGTGTGCCTTCCTCGCCCCCGACGTGTTCACCATGCATGGCGACGAGGCGCTGCTCTACAACCCGTACGCCGACGACACCCAGCGGGAGAACGTGGCGCGCGCGGTGGCCGCCTGCCCGGTGCAGGCCATCCTGGCCGAGGGCCTGGACGCGGACGGGGCGAACGGGCCGGACGGGGCGGCCGGGTCGGCCGGGATCTCCGCACGGGCGGAGGCGACCGGTGTCCGGTAACGGGTCGCTGGAGGCGCTGCGGCGCTCGGGCCGGATCGTGATCGTCGGCGCCTCGCTGGCCGGGCTGCGGGCCGCGGAGACCCTGCGCCAGGAGGGGTTCACCGGCTCCCTCACACTGATCGGCGACGAGCCCCACGAACCGTACGACCGGCCGCCGCTGTCCAAGCAGGTGCTGCTCGGCAAGGCCAGCCCGGAGCACACCGCACTGCCCCGCCGCCGCGCGCTGGACGCCGAGTGGCGCCTTGGAGTGGCCGCCACCGGCCTCGACATGACGGCCCGCCGGGTGCGGCTCGCCGACGGCGACGAGGTGCCCTACGACCGGCTGATGATCACCACTGGGGTGCGCGCCCGCCCCTGGCCGCATCCGCTGGAGGCCGAGCTCGACGGCGTCTTCGTACTCCGCACCCGCCAGGACTCCCTCGCGCTCAACCGGCGGCTGACGGCGATGCCGCGCCGGGTGCTGGTGATCGGCGCGGGGTTCACCGGTTCCGAGATCGCCTCCGCCTGCCGTGAGCTGGGGCTCGAGGTGACGGTGGCCGAACGCGGCCCGGCGCCGCTGGTGGGCGCGCTCGGCGGGGTGGTCGCCCAGGTCGCCGCCGATCTCCAGCGCGCCCACGGGGTGGATCTGCGCTGCGGGGTGATGGTCACCGGTCTGGAGGGCGACTCGGCCGGGCGGCTGCGCCGCGCCCATCTGTCCGACGGCACCGTCCTGGACGTGGACGTGGCGGTGGTCTCGCTCGGCGCCACCCGCAACACCGAGTGGCTGGCCGGGTCCGGCCTCGGCGCCGGGCCCCGGGGCATCGCCTGCGACGCGGGCTGCCGCGCCTTCGACATCCGGGGCATCGTCACCGACGACATCTTCGTGGCCGGGGACGTGGCCCGGTCCCCGCATCCGCTCTTCAACTACCAGTTCCTGTCCCTGGAGCACTGGGGCAACGCGGTCGCCCAGGCCGAGACCGCCGCCCACAACATGATCAACGCCAGCGCCGACCGACGGCCGCATATGTGGGTCCCGGCCTTCTGGTCCTCGCAGTTCGGGGTGAGCATCAAGTCGGTCGGGGTGCCGTCCCTCGGCGAGGAGGTCCTGATCGCGCAGGGTTCGCTCGCCGAGCACCGCTTCACCGGTGTCTACGGCTACCAGGGCCGGGTCATCGCCGCCGTCACCTTCGACCAGACCAAATGGCTGGAGCACTACCAGCGGCTGATCGAGACCGCGGCCCCCTTCCCGCCGCCGGGGACCACCGTGGACCGCCGTGCCGAAGGGCTCCGCCCGGTCCCCGCCGACTTCCCCGACCCCTCGCTGCCCACCCACGGGCCGACCGTCACGCTCAGCGGCTACTCGCCCACCGACCGACGGATCACCTTCACTCCCGCGCGGGCCTGACCGAGCCCGATGATCGAAGGACCTCAGCCATGACAGAAGGCTCGCTGCTGCGGAAGATCACCGACTACGCCAACCGCGCCGACCCGTACCCCGTCTACGCCGAGCTGCGCAAGACGCCCGTGCTGCACGACGAGGAGGGCCCCTACATCGTCAGCACCTACTGGGAGATCCACGGGCTGCTGCACGATCCACGGCTCAGCTCCGACGCGCGCAACCTGAACGTGCGGGCCACCGAGAGCCTCGCCGACGAGGAGGACACCGGGCTGCCGCCCGCCTTCCTGCGGCTCGACCCGCCCGAGCACGACCGGCTGCGGCGGCTGGCGATGACCCCCTTCGGCCCGCCGCACACCCCGCGCCGGATCCACGCCATGCGCGGTGAACTCTCCCGCATCATCGGCGAACTGGTCGACGGCTTCGGGGACCGCGACCGGATCGACCTGGTCGACCACTTCTCGTACCCCTTCCCGGTCACCGTGATCTGCCGGCTGCTGGGCGTACCGCGCGAGGACGAGTCGCGCTTCCACCACTGGGCCGAGACCCTCGCGGCCAGCCTGGACCCCGACCCGGGCGAGGACGCCGCCGAACGCCGTCGGGTCACCCAGCAGGCGCGCACCGAACTCGGGCTGTACCTCGCCGAGCTGATCGAGGAGCGCCGCCGCGCCCCCGGCGACGACATGCTCTCCGCCCTGGCCGCCGAACACGGCCCCGAGGGGCAGATGACCCAGGCCGAGCTGCTGAGCACCGCGGCACTGCTGCTGGTCGCGGGCCACGAGACCACCGTCAACCTGATCACCAACGGCATGCTGACGCTGCTGCGCAACCCCGACGTCCTGGCGCAGCTGCGGGACCATCCCCATCTGGCCGTTCCGCTGGTGGAGGAGTTGCTGCGGTTCGAACCCCCGGTGCAGCTGCTGCCCCAGCGCACCCCGCTCGCGGATATCGACATCGCGGGCGTCACCATCCCCAAGGGCGCGTCGGTCTGGCTCGTCCTGGCCTCCGGCAACCGCGACCCGCAGCGCTTCATGGAGCCGGACCGGTTCGATCCGCGGCGCAAGGACAACCAGCACCTCGGCTTCGGCAGCGGAATCCACAGCTGCTTCGGCGCCCCGCTGGCCCGTCTCGAGGCACAGCTCGCGCTGACCGAGCTGGCCCGGCGGCTCGAGAACCCCCGGCTGCTCGAGGACCCCCCGGAGTACCGGCGCAACGCGGTGCTGCGGGGCCCCCGCCACCTGCCCATCAGCTTCGACGGCCTCCGCAAGCGGGACGACTGACGGACCGTGAGCGGGGCGACGCGACCGGCGGCGCCTCGTCCACGGACGGGGCACACGCCGGACACCCGCGAACCCGCCGCAGGCGGGCCCCCCGGCGGCGGGCACGACACCAGGCGACCGACGGCGCCCGGCAACACGCGCGGCACACGCCGGGCGCAGGTGGCCGCGGCGCACGGCCACCGAGGTACGCCCCCGCCGGGGCGAGGGCGCCCCACCCCGCCCCGCCGGTCAGGTCACCGCACCGGCGGGGCCGACGCGTCCGCGTCCGCCTCCGCCTCCGCCTTGGCGGCGATGTTCCGGGCCATCCCGCTGAAGACCAGACCGTGCCAGGGCGAGACGCCCCACCAGTACAGATGCCCGGCCAGCCCGCGCGGGTGGAACACCGCGCGCTGCCGGTAGACCGTCCCGCCCGCCGGATCCCGGTCCACCCGCATCTCCAGCCAGGCCAGCCCCGGCAGCCGCATCTCGGCCCGCAGCCGCAGCAGCCGCGGCGGCCGGACCTCCTCCACCCGCCAGAAGTCGAGGCTGTCCCCGACCCTCAGCCGGGCCGCGTCCCGGCGGCCCCGGCGCAGCCCGACGCCGCCCACCAGCGTGTCGATCCAGCCGCGCAGGGCCCAGGCCACCGGCAGTGAGTACCAGCCGTTCACACCCCCGATGCCCTCCACCACGCGCCATACGGCCTGCGGGGTGGCGGCCACCGAACGCTCACGGTCGTCGGTGTAGAGGCTGCCGCCCGCCCAGTCCGGGTCGGTCGGCAGCGGATCGCTGGGCACGCCCGGGGTGGCGGCGGAGGACCAGCGGGTGGCCACGTCCGCGTCACGGATCCGGCGCAGTGCCAGCTCCAGCGCCCGGTCCAGTCCGACCGGACCGCCCGGCGGATCGGGTACGTACCGTGCGATGTCCCGCTCGGTGCACACCACTTCATGTTTCAGCGACTCCACCAGGGGGCGTGCGATGGCGCCCGGCACGGGTGTGACCAGGCCGACCCACAGGCTGGACAGACCGGGCGAGAGCACCGGCACCGGCAGGATCAGCCGTCTGGGCAGCCCGGCGACGGCCGCGTACCGCACCATCATGTCGCGGTAGGTGAGCACGTCCGGACCGCCGATGTCGAAGGTGCGGTGCACCTCGTCCGGCAGCGTCGCGCACCCCACGAGCAGCCGCAGCACATCGCGGACGGCGATCGGCTGGGTGCGGGTGCGCACCCAGCTCGGCGTCACCATCAGCGGCAGCCGTTCGGAGAGATAGCGCAGCATCTCGAACGAGGCCGAGCCGGAGCCGATGATCACCCCGGCGCGCAGTACGGCGGTGGGCACCCCGGAGTCGAGCAGCACCCGCCCCACCTCGGCGCGGGAGCGCAGATGCGGGGAGAGGACGCGCTCGGGCACCCCGGCCGGGGTCAGCCCGCCGAGGTAGACGATCCGCCGGACCCCCGCGGCGCGGGCCCGTTCGCCGAAGGTCCGGGCCGCCCGGCGATCGGTCTCCTCGAAACCGGGGCCGGTGCCGAGCGCGTGCACCAGGTAGTAGGCGACGTCCACGCCCTCCATGGCCGCGTCAAGGGAGGGCGCGTCGGTCACATCACCGCGGACGATCTCCACCCGTGGCGTCCAGGGGTGATCGCGCAGCTTCCCGGGCGAACGGGCGAGACAGCGCACCTCATGGCCCACGGCGAGCAGCTCGGGCACCAGCCGTCCGCCGATGTAGCCGGTGGCTCCGGTGACCAGACAGCGCATGCGGCCATGCTCGAACGCGTCAAAGCCCGGCGCAAGCGGACACGGTGGGCGCGTCCGGGCCGGGCAGGACAAAACCTACGAGGTGGGCTCCCTTCGGCGGCATTGTCCGTATCAGGTAGTGGAGGTCGCCTTCCGGTCTCCCCGACCTTCCGGCCTCTCAGCCAGACCATCTCGAAGACGTTCCGGAGAACCAAGGTCCTCTGTCCTGAACGTCTCTCCGGTCAAGCTCCCTCGCTCGCCCCGCAGGCTGTTATTTACGTTACTCCTGGCCCCCCTGACTGCCTAGTCCCTTTTGAAGATATTTTCTACCGTTTCCTCCCTCGGCACGGATCGCGCCGCCCCCCGGCACTCCGGCACCTTGGCTGCGCCGGGAGCCGCTTGCCCGGTAGGCTTTCCGTGTGATCTTCAAGCGCATCGGAAACGGTCGGCCCTACCCCGACCACGGACGGGAAAGCACCCGCCAGTGGGCGGATGTCGCCCCACGCCCGGTACGCCTCGACCAACTGGTCACGACGAAGCAGCAGCTCGACCTGGAGACGCTGCTCGCGGAGGACTCGACCTTCTACGGCGACCTCTTCGCCCATGTCGTGAAGTGGCAGGGCGACCTCTATCTGGAGGACGGGCTGCACCGCGCCGTCCGCGCCGCCCTCCAGCAGCGCCAGGTCCTGCACGCACGCGTCCTCGAGCTGGGCTGACCGTGTCCCTCGCGGCCTCCCGCGGCGTCCCGTGTTGGCCCTTTCGGGTTGGCCTGAGCACTAACCATTGATCATTTAGTAGGCATCGCCACCGGGCCGCACTACGCTGCGCACATGAGCATGCTGACCCCACCCGGGATGGGCGGTAAGTACCGCATCACGGGCGACCGCTACCCGCGTATGAGGCGACCGCGCGGCCGTCGGCGGCTGGTGTTCGCCGGACTTGGCTCGGTAGTGGTACTCAGCCTGGTCGGCTGGGGAACGCTCCAGCTCATCGATGTCTTCTCGGGCGGTGACGACACCACCGTGCGCACCGCCAAGGGCACCGCGGACTGCAAGCTCGACCAGCGCCACGACGAGAACCCGCGGACCGGCCGTACCGCCTCCTCGCTGCCGAAGCCCGCCGACATCACCGTCAACGTCTACAACGCGACCCCGCGCTCCGGCCTCGCCAAGGACACCGCGGACGAGCTCAAGAAGCGCGGCTTCAAGATCGGCAAGGTGGGCAACGCCCCGTCCGAGTACGACAAGAAGGTCAAGGCCCCGGGGATGCTGCTCGGCGCCCCGGGCGCCACCAAGGGCGCGTTCAACGTGCTCGGCACCCAGCTCACCGGGACCACGACCAAGAACGACGCGCGCAAGGGCAAGGACGTCGACCTGATCCTCGGCGCGGGTTTCAAGGACCTGGTGAAGCAGAAGGACGCCGACAAGGCCCTGACCGCACTGGCCAAGCCCACACCGGGGCCCTCGGGTTCCCCCTGCCGCTGACAGCGGCCTGCCGCTGACGGCGGGACGGCGCCGGCCGCCCCCACCGCTCCCTCTCTCCGGCTCTCCGGCTCTCCGGGCGGTCGCCCTAGAGCCTGTCCGGCGGATCATGTGACCGTTTCGGGTCCGGCTCGTTGCCACGGACATGGGGCGGGGGGATCTGTCGGACTCGGAATGGGCGCG
>NZ_JBEZHR010000004.1:0-583414 GCF_040650655.1 Streptomyces sp. NPDC048636
GTTCGCGATGACCTGACAACCAACCCCCAGCCGCGTCCCGCGGATCATCATCAAGGCTGACCTGCCGTGACAATGATCCGCCGGACAGGCTCTAGACGCGGCGCGGGCCGGCGGGCGGGGTTCGCACCCCGGCCGTCCGCCCCCGCGCCCCCCGCACACACCGGGACGCGGTCACATGGCGTCCTCCGGTACCTCCATGAACTCCGCCCCGGCCGACCGGGTGATGGCGCGCTGCGCCGTCAGCAGGGGCAGCACCTCCTGGGCGAAGAAGGCAGCGCAGGAGACCTTTCCCCGGTAGAAGGCGGCATCCTTGGGTGTCGCCGTGGGCTGCTTCTCCAGGGCCACCGCCGCCTGGCGCAGCAGCAGCCAGCCCAGCAGCAGGTCGCCGGTGGCGAACAGCAGCCGGGTGGTGTTGCGGCCCACGCGGTAGAGCGAGGTGGGGTTTTCGAGGGAGGCCATGAGCTGGTCGGTCATCACACCGACCATGGCCCGCACGTCGTCGAACGCGGTGGCCAGCAGGGCCCGTTCGGCCGCGAGGGGTTCGCCGCCGGTTTCGGCGTCGAGGAATTCCCTCACCCCCGCGAGGAGTGCGGTGAGCGCCTTGCCCTGGTCCCGGGTGACCTTGCGGAAGAAGAAGTCCAGGCCCTGGATGGCGGTGGTGCCCTCGTACAGCGAGTCGATTTTGGCGTCGCGCAGATACTGCTCGACGGGGAAGTCCTGGAGATAGCCGGAGCCGCCCAGGGTCTGGAGGGACTGGGTGAGCTGCTCGAAGGACTTCTCCGAACCGTACCCCTTGACGATCGGCAACAGCAGATCGTTGAGGACCTTGGCCTCCTCGTCGGTGTTCCCCGCCACCTCGGCGGCCGTCATCCGGTCCTGCATGGTGGCGGTGAACAGCACCAGCGCGCGCATCCCCTCGGCGTATGCCTTCTGGAGCAGCAGGGAGCGCTTCACATCGGGGTGGTGGACGATGGTGACGCGGGGCGCGGTCTTGTCCGCCGCCCTGGTGAGGTCGGCGCCCTGGACGCGTTGCCGTGCGTACGCGAGCGCGGTGAGGTAGCCGCTGGAGAGGGTGGCGATGGACTTGGTACCCACGGTCATCCGGGCGGCCTCGATGATGTGGAACATCTGCCGGATACCGTCGTGCGCCTCCCCCAGCAGATGCCCGACCGCGGGGTGTTCCGCCCCGAAGGTGAGCTCGCAGGTGGTGGACGCCTTGAGCCCCATCTTGTGTTCCAGGGCGGTGGCGTAGACGCCGTTGCGGGCACCGAGCTCACCGGTGGTCCAGTCGGTGACCTGGTGCTTGGGCACGATGAACAGCGACAGCCCCTTGGTGCCGGGGCCCGCGCCCTCGGGGCGGGCCAGCACCAGGTGCACGATGTTCTCGGCCAGGTCGTGTTCGCCCGAGGTGATGAAGCGTTTGACGCCCTCGATATGCCAGGAGCCGTCCTCCTGCCGGATGGCCCTTGTGCGGCCCGCGCCCACGTCGCTCCCCGCGTCGGGCTCGGTGAGGACCATGGTCGAGCCCCATTGGCGGTCCGCCATGGCCCTGGCGAGCCGTCGCTGCTCGGGGGTGCCGAGCTGGTGCATCACCTTGATGCCGATGCCGAGCGAGTAGAGGTGGATGGCGGGGTTGGCGCCCAGGACGAGTTCGGAAACCGCCCAGTACAGGGACGGCGGAGCACTGGCCCCGCCCAGCTCCGGTGGCAGGTCCAGCCGGTGGAAACCGGCGTCGGTCCAGGTGCGGTACGCCTTCTTGAAGCTGTCCGGCAGGGTCACCGTCCGGCTGCCCGGGATGTAGCAGGGCGGGTTGCGGTCGGCGTCGACGAGGCTGTCGGCCAGGTCGTCGGTGGCCATCCGGGCGACCTCGGCCAGGACGGCGCGCGCCGTCGCGGGATCCATCTCGGCGAACGTGCCCCGGCCGTACACCTCGCTCCGGCCGAACACCTCGAAGAGGTTGAACTCCAGGTCGCGGAGGTTGGGTTGGTAGTGGCTCATCTTCACCTACTCGACTCTTCACCTGTTCGACATCGGCCAGAACTTCCTTGCTGTCCCGGGCCCGGGGGCCCGGCTGGGTGTCGCTCATGGATCAGGACCCCGCCAGCACGAACATCCGTACCGCTGCGGCGAGTTGTCCCGGCTGGTCCTCGGGGATGAGGGTGTAGCTGTCGGTGATCTCCACGTGCTGTCCCTTGGGCAGCAGCGCGGCCAGTCTGCGGCCGTGCTCGGGCGGCATGACCTTGTCCTCGGCCGCCCAGGCGACAAGTGCGGGACGGTCGAAGTCCCGTAGGCTCTCGGCCCAGTTGTCGAGCTCGCTCTTCGCTGGCACTCCGAGGACGTACTTCCTCAGATCCCGGCGGATCTCCTTGGAGGTCCACAGTGGCCGGAACCACTGGTCCATGACCTCGTGCGGCACCGGCCGCTTGCTCATCCTCCCCCAGGTCATCGGCAACCGCCGCAACGGTGTGAGCTTCAGCAGCCTGAAGGCGAGATAGATGCCACCGGGCACCTTGGCCGACAGGTACAGATTGCTGCCGGGCAGCCCCGGCGGGAAGTTCTCGAAGGCCTCGCACGAGGTGATGACGAGCCGTCCGATCCGCTGGTCACGGCCGTCGGCGACCAGCGCCAGGGCTCCGCCCCAGTCGTTCATCACCACGATGACATCGCGCAGGTCGAGCTTCTCCAGGAACTCGGCCACCAGCCGCGCCACGCCGAGGATGGACAGATCCGCGTCGGCGCGCATCGGACGCCGGTGCCCGCCCAGTGGCAGCGTGGGCACCACACACCGGAAGTCGGCGCGGAGCTCGGCGACCACGTTCCGCCACAGCGACCCGTCCATGGCGACGCCGTGCAGGAGGACAACCACCGGTCCGTCGCCACCGGTGTCTTCGTACGCGACGGTCCCTGCCGAGAGGTCCACCTCAGCCATCTACCAAATCCCCCAACGGCCGGCGAACGAAGGCGGGTTGCCGTCTCACGGTGCGGTGGAACCGACTGTGCTCGGATATCACAGCATCATGGCGCACCGGCCTCAGCTATTCAACGACGCGTTCACTCGGGTGGGCTCGACCGGCAATGGCCCAGCCGCGCAGCGGTATGCGGTCGGCAATCACCGCCGACCGCATACCGCACTTTCCCGCTGAGGTTGTCCGTCCGTCACCGCTCCTGGTCGTCGACGTACGCCGAGATCCAGGCCAGCGGCGCGTTCCAGTTGATGGTGATCTCGTTGGTGGAGAACGCCATGATGTCGTCCGTGTAGCACATCGCCGGGGCACAGCCCTTCAGCTTCTTCTTCGAAAGCGGGTCCTCGAGCCCGGAGTTCGGGCCACCGGCCAGCGAACCGCGTGCCGGGTGGGGCAGCTTGGGGTCGAGCTGATGCGCCCAGAAGCGGTGGTGCTGGTTGCGCGAGTCCCGTTCGCCGTAGCCGGTGACGTAGGACTGGTTGAGCGGGTTTCCGCCCAGCAGGTAGTCCATGCCGCGCAGCACCGCGTCACGGTAGCGGGTCCTGCCGGTCAGGTCGTGCGCGGTGGCGAGGACGACCATGTTGTTCAGCACCTGGCTGTTGGAGCCCCACTCGTACTTGCCGCCCTTGGGCGCGTACGGCACACCGTAGGCCGACTTCTCGGAGAACGAGGCGTAGCGGTCGGCGGCCTTGGTGACCGTCGAGCGGACCGCGGCGCGCTGCTCGCCGGTGAGGTTGCCGGGCACGGTGGCCAGGTCGAGCGCGCCGAGCCCGGCCACCGACGCCCAGGACACCCCGCTGACGCGCGGGAAGAGCGCGTCGGCGTCGCCGTGCAGCGGCGAGGTGAGGAACGCCGTGCGGTAGGTGTTCTCGCCGGTGGTGATGAACAGCTCGGACGCCGCCCAGTAGAACTCGTCCCGGACATCGCGGTCGCCGTACGCGCCACCGCCGATGGCATCCCGGTCGCTGGCGAGCTTCTTCGGGTGCGCCCTGGCCGCGTCCCACGCGGTGCGGGCCACTTCCAGGCACCGCTTCGCGTACTCCGCGTCGTAGGGCTGGAAGAGACGGGCGGCCTGTGCGGCGGTGGCCGCGAGGTTGAGCGTGGCCGCGGTGGACGGCGCGCGCAGCTCACGCGGCTGCTTGTCCTGGTCCGGCCGGGTCGGGATACCGGTCCACTGCTTGTCGTGCACCTTATGGAACGCCATCCCGGCGAACGGCTTGCCCTTCGGCACCTGCATGCGCATCAGGAAGTCCATCTCCCAGCGCGCCTCGTCGAGGACGTCCGGGGCGCCGTTGCCGCGCTCGGGCACCCGGAGCCGGCCGTCGCCGAGCGGTGCGGCGTCGGCGCCCGGGGCGGTGAGGGTGCGCTCATAGGAGGACATCAGCTGGGCCACCGAGATACCGCCGTTGACGACGTACTTGCCGTGGTCACCGGCGTCGTACCAGCCACCGGAGACATCGCGCCGGTAGTCGCACACGCCCTTCGTGCAGCGCGCCTCGGTGTCACCGCGGTGCGGGGCCTTACGGTCGTGGCCCGCGGGGCGGGCGTACGCGTCGCCGACGAACTTCTTGTCGATCTTGATACCGCTGCGGTTGTGGTAGAAGTACGCCAGCGCGTCGGAGCGCAGCGAACCGTAGAGGTTGTCACCGATGGTGAACGGTTCGCTCTTCTTCCCGCCGATGGTGACGGTGTATCCCTTGCCCGGGGCGGTGACCTCGCTGAAGTCGAAGGTCTGCACCTTCTGGCGGGAGCTGCGGTCGATACCCGCGGGGGTGGTGGTGCCACCGGCCCGCTTCACCCCGTCGGCGTCCCGGAGGGTCCAGGTGAGGGGCTTGGTGGCGGGGGTGACGACGGTGCCCTTCTTGGGGCCGTGCGTCGGGTAGCCGACCTGGTTCACACGCACCGGGGAGCCGGTGTCGACCTTGGGGCGGTCGGCCCCGGCGCCACGCGGACCGGAGTGGTCCGCGGCGGCTGCCGCGGGTGCGGTCAGAGCGCCCAGGGCGAGCCCCGCGGCGACGGCCGCGCCCAGCGTGCGCCGACGGCGGCCGGCCCGGTCGAGGGCAGGACGTGTCCGGGGAGCGGAGTGAATCAAGGCGTCAGTACTTCCGAAGCGGGGGCAGAGGCAGCGCGACGGCTCGGCGGCCACCGATCCGCCGCCGCGCGCCGACGAGGGTCCGTGGGAATCCCTCGACGGCTTTCCATACGCCTGCCGACCCTAGGGAACCGACGCGGCCCGGGGCTTCGTACGCCTAGCCGAAATTCGCGTGCACCAATTGAGCGATCCCGGCTCATTCAATTGAGGTAGGCCGCTGTGGCAGACCAGCCTCCGTGCAGCCTTCCGCCCTGGTCGGAGCCCGTCTCTCCGGTACACCGTCACACTCCGTGAACGCACATACCTGGTGGGTCACACCCGGTGGGTCATACCTGGTGGGTCACCGATGCCAGCGCCTCCCGGGCCGCCGCCTCCGCCGCGGCCCGGTCCTCGGGGACCAGCCCGATCCGGGTACGGCGGTCCAGCAGGTCGGACTCGTCGAGGGCGCCCTCGTGGCGGACGGCCCACAGGAGTTCGGCGCGGGTGGTGCGCACCCCGTCGGCCACCGGTTCGGCCAGCCGGGGATCGGCGTCGGCCAGGGCCTGGATGGCCGGGGCCTCGGTGCCGTAGCGGTCGATGAGCCTGCGCGGAGCGGCCAGGGTGGCAAGCGCGGGCCGGGGTGCGGCGCCCACCAGCGGAAGCCGGGAGGTCCGGCAGGGGCGGGGGGCGGCGAGACGGCCCGCGGTGAGCGCGGCGTCCACGGCGTCCTGCGCCATCCGGCGGTAGGTGGTGAGCTTGCCGCCGACGACGGTCACCACACCCTCGGGCGAGGTGAGGACGGCGTGGCGGCGGGAGATGTCGGCGGTGCGGGTGGTGTGTTCCGTCTCCAGCAGGGGGCGCAGTCCGGCGAAGGCGCCGACCACGTCCTCGCGGCGGACGGGCACGTCGAGGACGGATCCCAGGATGTCCAGCAGGAAGCCGATGTCGGACTCCGGCGCCTCGGGGACGTCCGGCACCGGGCCGTCCACGGGCTCGTCGGTCAGCCCCACGTAGACCCGGCCGTCGTCCTGGGGGATCACCAGGACGAAGCGGTTGGTCTCGCCGGGGACGGGGATGTGCAGTCCGGTACGGAGGCCCCCCAGGCTCTCGGCGCGGAGCACCAGATGGGTGCCGCGGGAGGGGCGCAGCCGGATGCCCTCGGTCAGCTCGGCCGCCCAGACACCGGTGGCGTTGATGACGGTCCGGGCCCGGACGCGGATCTCCTGCCCGGTGAGTTCATCACGGACCAGGGCCTCGCCACCGGTGAGGGACAGGGCGCGGGTGCGGGTGAGCACCCGGGCGCCGAATCCGGCCGCGGTGCGCGCGATGGCGGTCACCAGCCGGGCGTCGTCGGCGAGTTGGCCGTCCCACGACAGCAGCCCGCCGCGCAGGCTCTGCCGCCGCAGCCCGGGCGCCGCGGCCAGGGTCTCCACGGCGGACAGCCGCCGCGGCGCGGGCAGGGTGGCGCGGCCGGTGCGCGCGGACAGCCGCAGCGCGTCACCGGCCCGCAGCCCGGCCCGGACCAGGGCGGCGTCGCGGTGCGAGGTGAGGGCGGTCAGCGGCATGACGAAGGACTGGGCGCGCACCAGGTGCGGTGCGGTGTGCTCCATCAGCGCGCCGCGCTCCACCGCGCTCTCGTAGGCCACTCCGACATCGCCGGTGGCCAGGTAGCGCAGTCCGCCGTGGACCAGCTTGGAGCTCCATCGGGAGGTGCCGTAGGCCAGGTCGTGGGCGTCCACCGCGGCGACCGACAGACCCCGGGAGGCGGCGTCGAGGGCGGCTCCGGCACCGGTGACACCGAGCCCCACGACGAGGACGTCGACGGAGGCGCCCGCGGCCAGCTCCTCCAGTTCCCGGGAGCGGCGCGCGGCGGTGAGGGAGGTGAGGGAGTGGTCGGGGCGGGGTCCGGCGGCAGCACTCATGGGGCGAGGATCCTTTCCAGGATGTGGCGGACTTCCGCGTAGAAGGCGGTGTCGTCCAGTTCGGGATCGGTGTCGTCGGTCATGGTCTGCATGGACAGGGCGAACGACTGGAGCACCAGCACCAGCGCACGGGCCTGGCGCACCGTGTGGTCCTTCCGGACCGTGCCGTCGGCGTGGCCGCTCCGCAGCGCGGCCTCGAGGAACTCCAGCACCCGGTTCTGGCTGGCGCCCCGGCGGTCGAAGAGGTACGGGAGCATCAGCTCGGGGTCGACGTCGAGGATCTTGCGCAGCAGCGGGTGGGCGCGCAGCGCCTGGAGCCCGCCCATCAGGGCGTCGACCAGCGGGACGTCCGCCGTCCCGAGCGGACCCGGCTGCGGCATGGCGCCCACGGTGGCGGCCAGCCACTCCCGGGTCATGAGGTCGCCGACCAGCCCCCGTACATCGGGCCAGCGCCGGTAGAGCGTCATCCGGGACACCCCCGCGCGGCGCGCGACGTCGGTCAGGGTCGTCCGCCGGACGCCGACGGCCAGCACACAGTCCCGTGCGGCGTCGAGCACGGCGTCGTCAACCCGAGAGGTGTTGCGTTTGGACGTCATCTGTCACAGTGTAACGGCGGATGCGGCGCCGGGCGAAGGCCGGGCCCGCCCCGGGTGCGTGTGATCCGCACCGCGAAGCACGGCTGAGCCGCACGGAGAAGCGAGGAATCAGGTGGAGTCGACAGACATGCTGTGGAACGGCTGGGGCGATCCGGACCGGGCGGCGCCACTGCCCGAACCGGTTGTCGGCCTGCTCGGCGAACTGCTCGGGGTACGGCCGTCCGACGGCCGCTCCGTCACCCTGGAGGCCGTCGAGCCGCGTGCCTCCCGGCTGGCCGGGGACGCGCGTGCGGCGTTCGCGGAGATCGTCGGGGCGGAGCACGTCCTCACCGACGGTGCCAGCAGGATCCGCCGCACCCGCGGCAAGTCCACCCCCGACCTGCTGCGTATGCGGTCCGGCGCCGTCGAGGACGCCCCGGACGCGGTGGTCCGGCCCGGCGGCCACGACGAGGTCGTGGCCGTCCTGCGGCTGTGCGCCGAGCGCCGGATCGCGGTCGTCCCCTTCGGCGGCGGCACCAGCGTCGTCGGCGGTCTCGCCCCCGGCGGCCACGACTGCTTCATCACGCTCGACCTGCGCCGGATGAACCGGCTGACCGAGGTGGACACCGTCTCCCGCACCGCGGTGCTCGAACCCGGGCTGCGCGGCCCCGAGGCCGAGGCGCTGCTCGCCGAACACGGCTATACGCTGGGCCACTTCCCGCAGTCCTTCGAATGGGCGACGATCGGCGGATTCGCCGCCGCCCGCTCCAGCGGCCAGGCGTCGGCGGGCTACGGCCGCTTCGACGACATGGTGACCGCCCTGCGCGTGGCCACGCCCGAGGGCACCTGGGAGACCGGCCGCAGCGCCCCGCGCTCGGCCGCCGGACCGGATCTGCGCCAGCTGGTGCTGGGGTCGGAGGGCGCCTTCGGCGTGATCACCTCGGTGACCGTGCGGATCCGGCCGCGTCCGGAAACCCGCGTCTACGAGGGCTGGCGCTTCAGCTCCTTCGAGCAGGGCCGGGAGGCGCTGCGCGCGCTGGCCCAGGACGGCCCGCTGCCCACTGTGCTGCGGCTGTCCGACGAGACCGAGACCCTGGTGGGTCTGGCCGATCCCACCGCCATCGGGAAGGGCTCCTCGGAGACCGGATGCCTGGCCATCGCCGGGTACGAGGGCGGCGCCGAGGAGGTGGCCGTCCGCAGGGAGCGCGCCCGGGCCGTGCTGCGCGCCCACGACGGCACCTTCCTCGGCGAGGAGCCGGGCGAGAAGTGGAACCACGGCCGCTACTCCGCCCCGTATCTGCGGGACTCGCTGCTCGACGCGGGTGCGTTCGCGGAGACGCTGGAGACCGCCGCGTACTGGTCCCAGATCCCCGCGCTGTACGAGAACGTGCGCACCGCGCTCACCACGGCCCTGTCCGACGCGGGCACCCCGCCGGTGGTGCTGTGCCATATCTCCCATGTGTATCCGGCGGGAGCCTCGCTGTACTTCACCGTGCTCAGCGCCCAGGGCGACAAGCCCGAGGAGCACTGGGCGGGCGCCAAGCGGGCGGCCTGCGACGCGATCATCGCCTCCGGCGGCACCATCAGCCACCACCACGGGGTGGGCACCGACCACCGGGACTGGTACGCACAGGAGATCGGCCCGCTCGGCGTGGAGGTGCTGCACGCCGTCAAGAACCGGCTCGACCCGTCCGGCATCCTCAACCCGGGTATTCTCCTGCCGCCCCCGACGTCCCCCGGAGCGTAGCCATGCGCCACTTCACCGCCGTCGTCAAACCCACCTCGGGGAGCTCGGGGAGCGAGTCCCTGGTCCCGCTGGCCCGCGCCCTCCGCGAAGGGGGCGCGGAGCTCGAAGTCGAGTACAGCCGCAGCCTGGGCCACGCACGGGACCTCGCGCTGCGCGCGGCCGAGCGGGGCCGGGTGGTCCTCGGTGTGGGCGGCGACGGACTGGCGGGGCGGGTCGTCGGCGCCCTGGCCGGGACCGACGCCGTCGCGGGCATCGTGCCCGCGGGCCGTGGCAACGACTTCGCCCGTGCGCTCGGACTGCCCGAGAAGGTGGCGGACCTCGCCGAGGTGCTGCTGCACGCCGAACCCGTGAAGACCGACGCCATCGAGGTCGAGTCCGCCGTCCACCAGCGGATGGCGGTGCTGGGCAGTGTGTACGCGGGCGTGGACGCCCTCGCCAACCGCCACGCCGACGCCTACCGTGCCCTGGGCGGCGCCGCCTCGTACTACGCGGGCGGGTTGCGGGCCGTCACCACCTGGCGGCCGGTCCACTACCGCATCACCATCGACGGCACCCCGCTCGAACGCACCGGCTATACCGTGGTGGCGGCCAACTCCGGCTACTACGGCTTCGGCCGGCAGATCGCGCCCGGCGCCTCGGTGCGCGACGGTGTGCTCGATGTGGTGGTCATCCACCACGCGTCGCGGATGCTCTTCTTCAGCATGATGAACGAGCTCAAGACCGGGCGGCACATCCGGCGCAAGGAGGTGGAGATCCTGCACGGACGCGAGGTGCGCATCGAGGCCGACCGGGAGCTGCCGTATGGTGCCGACGGCGAGGTGGAGGCCGAACTGCCGGTGACGGCACGGGTGTTGCCGGAGGCGCTGAACCTGTTGTGCTGAACCGGCGGCGCGGGACCGTGGCGGTGGGCCGGTGGCGGGGGACCCGTGGCGGTGGGCCGGTGGCGGGGGACCCGTGGCGGTGGGCCGGTGGCGGTGGGCCGGTGGCGCCGGGGTTGTGGTGCCGACCGGCGGGACGGAGAAGGACCCGATGAGGAGAGGCCGATGACGGACGACATGGTGTCCGAGACGATACGGATCGCCGTACCACCGCGGACCGTGTACGACACGGTGACGCGGGTGGCGGACATGGGCCGCTGGAGCCCCGAGTGCACCGGGGGCGAGGTCAGGGGCGGCGCCGCCGCGGAGATACGCGCCGGGACGCGGTTCACCGGCCGCAACCGCTCGGACCGGCGGCCGTGGTCGACCCGGTGCACCATCACCGCGGCCGACCCCGGCGAGCGCTTCACCTTCGTCGTGCGCGCGGTGGGTCTGCGTATCGCGGTCTGGAGCTACCGCTTCGAACCGCTCGACGAGGGCCGGGCCACCCAGGTCACCGAGACCTGGATCGACCAGCGCGGATGGCTGATGCGCGGGATCAGTCCGGTGGTCTCCGGGGTACGCGACCGGGCCGGGTTCAACCGGGGCAGCATCCAGCAGACCCTGCGGCGGCTCAAGGAGGAGCTGGAGGGGGAACACCGGGTGGCCTGAGCGCGGAGTGCCGCTCCGATCGCCGTGCGGTCGGGGGTCGGGTCGCGGTCCGCTCGCCGTGTGGTCGCCGTGTGGTCGCCGTCCTGTCGCCGGGTGTGGGCGACGGGACGGCCCCGGCACCCGGGGCGGAGAAAGTGCGTGCGCGAGGATCCCGCGCCCGGGGTACGGTCCCGCCATGCCCGGATCAGCAGAGAACAGCCACCGCTCCCCCGTCACCGCGGACGACCTCGCCCTCGCCGTACGACTCGCCGTCGAGACGCTGCGTACGGCGCCGCCGGACGTCTGGGACGGCAGGGCCGGTGCGCTGGAGTGGGACCGCTGGGAAACGGCGGAACACCTCAGCGACGATCTCTTCGCGTACGCCGCCCAACTGGGCCCGGCGGCACCGCCGTTGGACGGCGAGGTGCCCTTCATCTGGGAGAGCCGGCGCCCCGGTGGCCCGGCCAACGCCATCCACGCCGACCGCGCGGCCGGGCCCGCCGGGCTGCTGTGTGTACTCGAGGCCAGCGGCGCCCTGCTGGTGGCGATGGTGCGCACCGCGTCCCCGGACACCCGCGCCTATCACGGCTACGGCACCTCGGACCCCGAGGGCTTCGCCGCGATGGGCATCGTGGAAACCCTGGTGCACACACATGACATGGCCGAGGGGCTCGGGCTCGGCTGGGAGCCGCCCGCCGATCTGTGCGCCCGCGTTCTGGCCCGGTTGTTCCCCGATGTCCCGGCCGATGTCGCCGCCCCATGGCCGACCCTGCTGTGGGCCACCGGCCGTACCGAACTCCCCGGCCACCCCCGCCGCACCGCGTGGCGCTGGGACGGCACACCGTAGTGGATCCGCGCGGACCCGCCCCGGTGGGGGTCGGGGCGGGCGCGGCGGACAGGGCCGGGCTCAGCGGGGGAGGTATCCGGTTTCGGACCTGAGGTCGTTCTCCCACTCCTGCCAGTCGTCGTACCACCTCCCGCGGCGACGGTCCGTCCGCACCGCCACCACGTCCTGGACGTTCAGCACCCGGAGCGGACCACGTACCCGGCACCATAAAGGGGTAACCAACAGGCGGAGGTTGAGAGAAGGCTAGGGCAATGCAAGAAATGACGGATTGAGCGATGTGTCACAGGAGCGATGCATCACGGAAAGGAGTCCGGAATGGCGCGAACCGCCGCGGCCCGCCGCCCACATCTCCATGACCGGTTTCCCGCGCTGGTGTCCACGCTGCCGTATCTTCCGCTCGGCCAAGCCCCCACGCCCGTGGTGCGGTTGCCGGGGGTGGCGCCCGGGTTGTCGCTGTGGTGCAAGGACGAGAGCGGGTACGGCGACGGCGGCTGGGGCGGCAACAAGGTCCGCAAGCTCGAATGGCTGCTGCCCGACGCGCGGCGCCGCGGGGCGCGGACCCTCCTGACGGTCGGCGGCACCGGCACCAACTGGGGTCTGGCCGCCGCGCTGTACGCCAGGGAGCAGGGAATGGCCACCGCCCTTGCCCTTGTCGACCAGCCGGTCGACGACCATGTCCGGGCCCAGTTGGGGAGGTTGCGCCGGTCCGGGGCCACGCTCCACTTCACCCGCAGCAAGCTCCGCACCATGGCCACCGCGCCGTGGCTCTTCCTGCGCCACACCACCGCGGGACGGCCACCGCACTACCTTCCCGCGGGCGGCTCGACCCCGGTCGGCACTCTCGGCTCTGTGGAAGTGGCGCTCGAACTGGCGGCGCAGATCGCTGCGGGTGCGCTCCCGGAACCCTCGCACCTCGTCACCGCGGTCGGCAGCGGAGGCACGGCCGCGGGACTCTCCCTCGGGCTGCACCTCGCCGGGCTCCGTACCCGGGTGGTGGGGGTGGTCGTCAATGACACACTCCGCCTGGACCCGCCCACCGTGGCCGGTCTGGCCCACAAGGCCGTACGTGTCCTCCGGTCCCATGGCGCCGATCTCCCGCCGGTGCACATCGGTCCGGAGCGGCTGACCCTGGTGCGCCGGTGGCTCGGCCCCGGCTACGGCCACCCCACACCGGAAGCGCTGCGTGTCCAACGCCTCGCCGCCGACACCATGTCACTGGCGCTGGAACCGGTGTACACGGCGAAGGCCATGGCCGCGCTGCTCGCCCTCGCGGCCGACGGCCATCTGCGCCCGGGTCCCGTGCTCTTCCTCCATACCCACGGTCCCCGCCCGCGCCCCGCCGATCCGGTGTGTGCCGACACCGCCCCCATACCGCCGCATACAGCCCCACCAGCCCCGTAGCACCACCAACAGGCCCGCAACCGCACACCACAGGCATCGCCGATGAGGGTGTTTGCCCGGAGGCCACCAGGAGTCAACGCCGGTGTGTTGTTATTGAATTCCACTGGAGTGCATCATTAGTGCGCACACGGCGTCCACGTCGCAAGTGGCTCTTCGGGAAGGGAGGGGCGGCCACGGCCCGGCCCGGCCCGACGCGGGTGGCTCCACATCTCCACACAGATCGCGGGAATGACGACGTGTCCGAACGATGGCAAGACCCCGGTGCCGCAGCGGCCGATGGCGAGGGACCACTCTCCGACCTGGGTGACACCGCCCTGGTCAACAGGGCATCGCGGCAACCCGAATCGGTCGAGCGGGTGGTGGCGGAGCTGAGCGCGCGCCATCTCCGCGCGGTGACCGCCTACGCCTCGCTCTGTGTCTCCGCCCCGTGCGGCGCCGACACCCTGGCGGCCGAGGCGATCCACTCGGCCGTACGGGACGCGGATCCCGCCGCACCGGACGAGGCATGGCGGCCGAGGCTGCTGGCCTCGGTGCTGAAGGTGGCCGGGCAGCGGTGGACCGACTCCGACCGCCATGCGGAACTGAGCCCGGAGTTCCGGGACTGGCTGGCGAGCCGCCCGGACGACGTCCCCGGAAACACACCGTCCGACGACACACACGGGGCCGATGGCCCCGCCCGTCCCGCCTTACTGCACCGCACCTTTCGCGGTCTGCCGGTGCATATCCAGACCGTGCTGTGGCACGACGTGGTCGAACGGGAGGAGCCCGCCGCCATCGGCCGTCTGCTGACCGCACCGACCGAGACCGTCCGCGGCTGGCGCGGGACCGCCCGCGCCAAGTTCCGGGACGCCTACCTCCGTGGTTACGCGGACGAGGGCGCCAGCGCGTGCCGCCCGTTCGCCCGGCTGGTCGAGGTCGCCGCGGAGACCCGGAGCATCTCCCCCGCCAGCGATCTGGACGGCCATCTCGCCGACTGCGCCTACTGCCGACGGGCGTTCGACGAACTGTCCCGGATGGAAGACCACTGCGACACCCTGCTCGCGGAGGGTGTACTGGCGTGGGGAGGGGCCCGCTATGTCGCCCAGCGCAGGGCGGTCGAGGCGGTGGCCGGTGGTACGGACGAGGGCGCGCACGGGGAACCGGAGGCCGACGCCACGGGCCGGGGCGCCGAGCCGACCGGGCAGGAGCCGACGGCCGAGGGCGGTGCGCCCGCTTCCGTGTCCGCCCCCTCCACTTTCCACGGCCGGGGTGGCGGCCACCGGCGGCGCACCGCGCAGGTGGCCCTCACCTCGGCCGCCATCTGTGTGGGGGTCATCGCCGCCGCGGCACTCTCCGCCACCCACCACGGCGGGGAGGACGGCAGCGACGCCGCCCGGTCACAGGACGAGCCGTCGATCTCGGTGACGACCACGTCCCCGTCCCCGTCCCCGTCCACCTCCGCACAGACCACCCGGCCGCCGAAGAAGAAAAAGAAGCCGCACAGCAAGAATCCGCCCTCACCGAAGCCTTCGCCCTCCAAGAAACCACCGAAGCCCGCCGTGAGCGGTGCCGATGTGCGATGGGATTTCACCGAGGGATCCGGGGCCACCGTCGGTGATGGTTCCGGCCGCGGCAACGACGGCACTCTGAGGGGAAGTGGCGCCCGGAGCGGGAGCCGTGGCGGGTCGCTCTCGCTGAACGGGTCCCAGTACGTCGAGGGGGTATCGGGAACCATCGACACCACGCGGAGCTACACCGTCTCCGCCTGGCTCAACCTCGCCTCCAAGCAGGACTTCTCCACGGCGATCAGCCAGGACGGACAGGAGATCAGCGGCTTCTTCCTCCAGTACGACAACTCCATCGACCGCTGGCGGCTGGCCATCTGCGACGCCGACTCCTCGGAGGCGGACGAGGACGAGGCGGTCTCGGCCACCAGTCCCGTCCTCGGCGAATGGCAGCACATCGTGGGGGTCTATGACGCGCCCGCGAAGGAGATACGGCTGTATGTGGACGGTCGGCTCCAGGACACCACCCGGCACACGCCCGTGTGGTCGGCGGCGGGCGCGTTCGTGGTGGGGCGGGGCAAATGGGAAGGCACCGTGGCCGACCGCTTCCGCGGCGGGATCGACGCGGTCGGTGTGTTCCCGCGCGCGCTCTCGTCATCCGAGATCGCCGCACTGGCCCGTACCGCGTGACCGCCATGGCTCACCCCGTCACCCCATCATCACGGCCTTGATACTGGTCGAACCGGCGACGGCGGACAGCGCGTCGCCGAACCGTTCGAGCGGGAAGCGGTCGGTGACGATGCCGTCGGTGCGGATACGGCCCGTGTGCAGCGCCAGGAGGGCGCGGTCGAAGCAGTGGGTCTGGGCGAAGGAGCCCTTGATGGTGAGCTCGCGGGAGAAGATCTCGTAGGGCGAGAGCCGCACGGTGTCATCGGCACCCGCCATCCCGTAGACCAGCACGGTCCCGCCGGAACGGGTCACCTCGGGACACATCATCATCACGGCGGGCGCTCCGGTGGCCTCGATGACCGCGTCGAAGCCGGACGGGGCCAGTGTGCGCAGTCGCCGCAGTGCCGTCCTCGGGGCCGCGCGGTCGATCCGCACCGTTTCGTCGACACCGAGGTGGCGCGCGACCTCGAGTTTATGGAGACCGGGCGCGGCGACGGTGACGCGGGCCGCGCCACCGTGGACGAGGAGCTGGGCGAGCAGCAGCCCCGTGGGGCCCGCACCGAAGAGGAGGACATCGGATCCGGGGCGCAGCGCGAGTACATCGGCCCCGTGCATCGCGCATGCCAGCGGTTCGGTGAGGACGGCGGTCATCGGATCCAGACCGTCGAGGGGGAAGCACTTGTCCGCGCGGGCCACCAGCAAGTCGGCGAAGCCACCGGGGCCGTTGACACCGAGCGAGAAGAAGTTGTCGCAGTACAGCGGCTTGTCGCGGCGGCACTGCGGGCAGTGGCCGCAGAGCACCGTATTGTCGACGGCCACCAGATCACCGATCGACAGCCCTTCGGCACCTTCGCCGAGCGACTCCACTTCGGCCACGATCTCGTGTCCGGGTATCAGCGGGAAGCGGGCCATGAACCCGCCCGCCAGCAGATGCCGGTCGGTGCCGCAGACCCCGGTGGCCACGGGGCGCAGCCGGACCTCCGCCGGGCCCGGCCGGGGATCCGCCACGTCCAGCACGCGGAAGTGGTGGGGCCGGTCGAAGACCACTGCTCGCATCTCTGCTGCGCTCCTGACGGTGGAGGTGGAGAAGTGTTCTCCGTGGCCGTCGAAACGATAGGTCAGCCAAAAATGTCCCGCAAGATGCGTTAACAGGGCCTGGATCTTCTACTAAGAATGCTGTTGTCCTGGAAAGTGGAGGCGCCGGTCACCACACCGGTACGGTCTGGAGCGACGGAAGGAGGCCGTATGCCGGCCAAGGCACGGCTGTCGCAGGCCGCGGTGGAGGAGCGGCGTCAGGCCGTCCTGCGCCATGTCGTCGAACAGGGCGAGATCCGCATCGACGATCTGGCCACGCGGTTCGGCGTCAGCCTGATGACGATGCACCGCGACCTCGACGACCTGGACGCACGCCATCTGCTGCGCAAGGAACGCGGCCGGGCCGTCGCCTTCCCCGCCCTCACCATGGAGACCGCCACCCGTTTCCGGGAGAGCGCCCGGCTGGCGGCGAAGACCGCGCTGTGCGCGGCGGTGGCGGACCGGATCACCGCGGGCAGCACCCTGCTGCTGGACGACTCCACCACCCTCTACCCGCTGGCCGATGTGCTGGCGTCGATCGGCCAACTCACCGTCGTCACCAACTCGGTGGGGCTCGCCCAGCGGCTGGGCGGCGCGCCCGAGGTGGATATCACCCTGCTGGGCGGGCGCTACAACGGCGAGTTCAACTGCTGCACCGGCCCCGATGTCGTCAGCGCACTGTCCCGGATCCGCGCCGACCTCGCCCTGACGTCCGCCACCGCGGTCCTCGAGGGACGGCTGTTCCATCCGCTGCGCGAGTACGCCGAGATCAAGGAGGCCATGCTCGCCTCCGCGAATCGCTCGCTGCTGCTGGCCGACCACTCCAAGTTCGGCAGGACCGCCACCTACGCGTATGGCACGGCCGCCGTCTATGACGCGGTGCTCACCGACACCGGCACTCCGGAGGAGGAGATCGCGGCCCTCCGTGGCCTGGGGGTGCGGGTGGAGCGGGTCACCCCCGGGGAACCCGCCTGACCCGGCCCTTCTGCTGACCGCCCCTTCTACTGACCGGCCGTGGCCACGGTCTCCACCCGGACCCCGTGGCCGCGGATCGCGTCGATCTCGTGTTCCGGTGTACCGGTGTCGACGATGACCGCCGCGTAGGAGCCGATGTCACCGAAGGCGTAGGTGGCGGTCTTGCCGAACTTCGCGTGGTCGGCGAGGAGCAGCGAACGCCCGGAGCAGGCGATCATGGCCTCCTTGACGTCCGCGTACGCGCGCAGCGGATGGAACAGCCGCCCCTCCAGCACCGCGGTGGCGGACATCAGGGCGAGGTCGGCGCGGATCCGGGAGAGGGCGCGGGTGACCTCGGGTCCGGTGCAGGAGTTGAACTCACTCCGGTAGCCGCCGCCCAGCAGGGTGATCTCCACCCCGGCGGCCCGTCCCACGCGCTGGGCGATACCGACCGAGTTGGTGACCACCGACAGCTGTTCGGCCCCCGCCAGCAGGCCGGCCAGTGGGTACAGGGTGGTGGAGTCGTCCATGACGAGGGTGTCACCGGGCCGGATCCAGCGGGCCGCGGCCGCGCAGATCGCCTCCTTGGCCGTGAGATTCTCCGCCTCGCGGAAGCGGGTGGCGGTCTCCCTGGTGAGGGCGGGGAAGGCGACGGCCCGGCCGCGTTCCTTGCGCAGCAGATGGCGTGCGTCCAGGTCGTCGAGGTCGCGGTGCATCGTCATCAGGCTGACGCCGAAGTGGGCGGCGAGGTCGTCGATACGGATCTCCTCGTGTGCGACCACATGGCGCAGCACCGCTTGGCGGCGGTGTTCCACGGTGGCCTGCGACGACCGTACCTTGGCGGGCATCTGGCCTCCCTCGCTGACCGTACCGGCCTCCGGCGGCCGGTTCCCGCGACGCGTTCGCCCGCCGCGCGACCGCGTCCGGCACACCTCGGTGACCCCGATACGGACCTCGATTCGAGGTTGCCACACGCCCCCGCGCACGCAAGGCGATACGGGTCCGGCCGCAACCGGCAGCCGCGCTACGGGTGGCCGGTCACCCCGCCACCGGCCGTTGCCGCGCGCGCCCCCGGGGAAGGTGAGAGCATCACGGGGAAAGCCCGCGATCATGCTCGTGCCGACCGTGGACGACGCCGTGCTGGTCCGGCAGGCACGCCGACGGCGGAGAGGGATCCGGTATGGCGCGACCACTGCTGGCGCGGCGGGTGAGGGGTGTCGCGGCCGCCATCTGCGCCATGTCACCGCTGGCGGCGGGCTGTGGCGGATTCGGCGGGGTGGGGTCGGGTGGCGGCACCACCGTGGCGGTGGCCGTGGTGGCCAATCCCCAGATGAAGGACATGGAGGCGCTGACCCCGTACTTCGAGCGGGCCCACCCGGACATCCGGGTGCGCTTCGTGACGCTGCCGGAGAACCAGGCACGGCAGAAGATCACCGAGTCGGTGGCCACCGGCGGCCACGAGTTCGACGTCGTCATGATCAGCAACTATGAGACACCCCTCTGGGCGCGGAACGGCTGGCTGACCGACCTCCAGGGGCGCGCCGACCGCACCCCCGGCTACGCGCCGTCCGACTTCATCGCCCCGGTCCGCGCCGCGCTGTCGTACCGCGGGCACCTCTACTCGGTCCCCTTCTACGGCGAGTCCTCGTTCCTGATGTACCGCAAGGACCTGTTCGCGGCCCGGGGGCTGACCATGCCCGAGCGGCCCACCTGGCGGCAGGTGGCGGCCTTCGCGAAGAAGCTCGACGACCCCGAGCGGGGTGTGGCGGGGATCTGTCTGCGGGGCGCCCCGGGCTGGGGCCAGGTGCTCGCCCCGCTGAACACCGTGATCAACACCTTCGGCGGCCGCTGGTACGACCCGCGGTGGAACGCCCAGCTCACCACCCCGGAGGTGGAGCGGGCCGTCCGGTTCTACGTCTCGCTGGTGCGCGGGCACGGTGAGCCGGGGGCGGCCAACGCGGGATTCACCGAGTGCGCCACCCACTTCGCCCAGGGCAAGGCGGCCATGTGGTACGACGCCACCTCGGCGGCCGGTGTGCTGGAGGACCCCGCGAGCAGCAGGGTGGTCGGCAGAACGGGGTACGTGGCGGCGCCGGTGGAGCGCACGGCGTGGTCGGGCTGGCTGTACTCCTGGTCCCTCGGCATCCCCCGGACCAGCACCCATCAGGACGCCGCCTGGACGTTCATGTCCTGGGCCACCTCGCGGGAGTACATCGAGCTGGTGGGGCGGCGGCTGGGGTGGTCCCGGCTGCCACCGGGCAGCAGGTACTCCACCTACGCCCTTCCCCGGTACCGGCAGATCGCGCGGGCGTTCGCCGGCCCCACCTTGCAGGGCATCCGCCACGCCGACCAGCGACGTCCCACCGTGCGCCCGGTGCCGTACACCGGTGTGCAGTTCCTCGACATCCCCGAGTTCCAGGATCTGGGCACCCGGGTGAGCCAGCAGGTCAACGCGGCCATCAGCGGCCAGGAGTCGGTGCGCACCGCCCTGGCGCAGTCCCAGCGCTACGCCCGGACCGTCGGCCGCGATCAGCAGCGGCCGGGCCGCTAGGTACGGCTGTGGCAGTCGGCGCGCTTCCGCCCACGGGCCCGACGGCGACCGCCGGGCCGCTCCGGGCGCCACGTACGCCACGACGGGCGGGATGGCGGCGCGGTCTGCCGCTGGCTCCGGCGCTGCTCTGGCTGGTCGTCCTCACCCAACTGCCCTTCGTCTTCACCGTCGTCTTCTCCTTCCAGTCCCGGAATCTGCTCCGGCCCGGCGCCGAACGCTGGGTGGGTCTTGCCAACTACGCCAACGTGTTCACCGACAACGTGTTCCGCGCGGCGCTGCTCACCGAGATCGAGCTGACCGTTCTGGCGGTGGCGTTCGCCATGGCGCTGGGGGTGCCGCTGGCGCTGCTGCTCGACCGCCGTTTCCCCGGCCGGGGGCTGGCCCGCACCCTGCTGATCTCACCGTTCCTGGTGATGCCCGCGGTCGCCGGGCTGCTGTGGAAAACGGCCATGTTCGACCCGGTCTTCGGGCTCGTCGACTATGCGGCGTCCTGGTTCGGCGGCCAGGGCACCGACGTCGTCAGCCGGTTCCCCGTGGCAGCGGTGGTGACCGTCCTGGTGTGGCAGTGGACGCCGTTCATGATGCTGATCGTCCTCGCCGGGCTCCAGAGCCAGCCCACGGAGGTCCTGGAGGCGGCCCGGGTGGACGGCGCCGGGCCGTGGGCCACCTTCCGCTGGGTCACCCTGCCGCATCTGCGCCGCCATATCGAGCTGGGTGTGCTGCTCGGCGCCATCCATCTGGTCAACACCTTCGACGTGATCTACATGATGACCCAGGGCGGCCCCGGCACCCGGACCACCAATCTGCCCTACTACATCTACCAGCGGGCGTTCCTGGGCTTCGACGTGGGCCAGTCCTCCGCGCTGGGCGTGGTCACCGTCGCCGGCACACTGGTGGCCGCCGCGCTGGCCCTGCGGCTGCTGTTCACGGCCTTCACCGGCACCCGGGCGGGCGACCGATGAGATCCCGCGCCGTATTCCGCCCGCCATACCGCCGCCGATTCGGCCTGTGGCTGTGGACCGCCGGTACCTGGCTGGTGACCGCGGTGTTCTTCTTTCCGGTGCTGTGGATGGTGCTCACCGCGTTCAAGACCGAGGCGGACGCCTACACCACCACCCCCAAGGTGGTTTTCTCGCCCACGCTCGAGCAGTTCCGGGCGGTGTTCGCCGAGGGCGTCGGCCCGTACCTGGGCAACTCCGCGCTGGCCGCCGGGGCCTCCACCGCCGTTGTGCTGCTGCTCGCGACACCGGCGGCGTACGCGCTGTCCATCCGGCCCGTGCGCCGGTGGCGCGATGCGCTGTTCTTCTTCCTCTCCACCAAGATGCTGCCGGTGGTGGCCGCCATCATTCCCGTGTACCTGGCCGCGCGCGGGCTGGGCGCGCTCGACAGCGTCGGCACCCTGATCGTGCTGTACACCGCGATGAACCTGCCGGTGGCGGTGTGGATGCTGCGCTCGTTCTTCCTGGAGATTCCCCGCGAGGTGCTGGAGGCGGCGCGGGTGGACGGGGCGACGGCCCGTCAGGAGGTGATGTGGGTGCTGCTTCCCATGGTGGCTCCCGGTATCGCCGCCACCGCGCTGATCTGCGTGATCTTCTCCTGGAACGAGTTCTTCCTGGCGCTGAACCTGACCTCGGTCCGGTCCGCGACGATGCCCGTCTTCCTCGTCGGCTTCATCACCAGCGAGGGGCTCTACTGGGCCCGGCTGGCCGCGGCCGCCACACTGGCCTGTCTGCCGGTGCTGCTGATGGGATGGCTGGCGCAGCGCCAGCTCGCCCGTGGACTGTCCATGGGGGCGGTGAAGTAGCCGGTGTCCACCGAAACCACCTGCGAGAACACGGAACAGGACAGAGAGGAGCGGCGGTGCGTGTCCTAGTCGTCGGCGATCACTTCATCCCGTCCGCCTGCTATGTCGAGGCCCTGGCCGAAGTGTCCGGCCGGGAAACGGGACCGGGCATCGGCCCGGTGCGCGAGGTCGACTGGTCCGGCACCAAGGCCGAGCAGCACACCGCGCAGCAGGAGATGGAGCTGCGCGGGCCGGGTGCGGTGCCGCTCCCCGGCGAGATCGTCGAGGCGCTCGGGGACACCGAGGTGCTCGTCGTGCACTTCGCGCCGGTATCCGCGGAGCTGCTGCGGTCGGCGCCGAAGCTGCGTGCGGTGTGTGTCGCCCGGACCGGGCTGGAGAACGTGGACGTGGCCGCGGCCACCGGGCGCGGTGTCGCCGTCGTACCGGTCCACGGGCGCAACGCCTCGGCCGTCGCCGAACTCGCCCTGGGGCTGATGCTTGCCGAGGCACGCGACATCGCCCGTGCGGACGCGTCGGTCAAGGCCGGGGGGTGGCGCAAGGACTTCGGCGGACCCGGTGACGAGGTCGGTGGCAGCACCGTCGGCATGGTGGGCATGGGCCATGTGGGGCGGGAACTGGCCGACCGGTTGCGCGGTTTCGACGTACGCGTCCTGGTCCATGACCCGTATGTGCCGGACGCGGTGCTGGAGCGCCATGGCGCGGAGCGGGCGACCGATCTGGACACGGTGTTCCGGGAGTCCGACGCGGTCCATGTCTTCGCCCGGCTGACCCCGGAGACCGAGCGGTTCATCGGGCGGCGGCAGTTCGCGCTGATGAAGCCCACCGCCTACTTCTTCAACACCGCGCGCAGCCGTCTGGTGGACACCGACGCGCTGTACGAGGTGCTGGTGGCCGGCCGGATCGCCGGGGCCGGGCTCGATGTGCACGACGAGGAACCACTGCCCGCCACAAGCCCCTGGCGCACCCTCGACAATGTCACGCTCACCACCCACTACGGCGGTGACACGGTCACCACCAATGTGCGTTCGGCGCGGCTGGTGGCCGAGGTCATCGCCGAGCTGGCGGCGACCGGGCGCTGCCCCGGCGCGGTCAACGCCCGCGAGCTGGAAGGGATGTAGGTCCCCGTGGGTGAACTGTTGCTGGGCGTCGACGCGGGGCAGACCGTCACCAAGGCGCTGCTGTTCGACCCCGCCGGGCGGGAGGTGGCGCGCGGCCGGGCGACCGTGCCGTTGAGCAGCCCCCGGCCGCACTGGGTCGAGCGCGACATGGACGAGGTGTGGCACGCGGCGCGGCGGGCGATCAGGGACTGCCTCGGCGCGGCGGGCGAGGGGGCGGCCCGGTCGGTGGCGGCGGTGGGGCTGTCGGGACACGGCGACGGGGTCTACCCCGTGGACGGTCGGCTGCGGCCGGTGCGCACCGCGATCCTCGCCCTGGACACCCGGGCCGAACCCCTTCTGGACCGCTGGCGGGACACCCCGCTGTGGGCCGCCGCCCTGGACCTCTCCGGTCAGGTGCCCTTCGCCGGTTCTCCGGCCGCCCTGCTGCCGTGGCTCGCCCGCCACGACCCGGGCGCGCTGCGGCGGAGCCGGTGGCTGATGTTCTGCAAGGACTGGCTGCGGCTGAAGCTGACCGGCACACCCGCGACCGATCCCACGGACGCCAGCGCCTCGTTCACCGATGTGCGCACCCGGGCCTACTCACCGGAGCTCCTGGAACTGTACGGCGTCGGTGAACTGGCCGGGAAGCTGCCGCCGGTGCTGGCGTCCGACGCCCTGGCCGGGGCGGTCACCCCGGAGGCCGCCGCGGCCACCGGACTCACCGCGGGTACCCCGGTGGTCACCGGTGCGCATGATGTCGACGCCGCCGCGCTCGGGGTGGGGCTGCTGGATTTGGGCCAACTGTGCCTGGTGGCCGGGACGTTCAGCGTCAACCAGGTGATCAGCGACCGTGTGGTGCTCGACCCGCGCTGGCAGGTCCGCGCCTTCGTCCGGCCGGAACAGTGGATGATCATGTCCACCTCGCCGTCGTCGGTGGCCAATCTCGAGTGGTTCCTCCGCGTCATGGGCGTGGCCGCGGGAGCGGGGGAGAGTGTGCACGATGTGATCGCCCGGGAGGTGGCCGCCCACCTCGGGGGGCCGTCGGAAATACTGTTCCACCCCTTCCTCTACGGCTCCCCGTACGGGCAGCCCACCTCGGGCACCTTCCTCGGCATGCGCGGCTGGCACACCCGGGGCCATGTGCTGCGGGCGCTGCTCGAGGGTGTGGTGCTCAACCACCGCTGGCATGTCGACGCCCTGTGTTCGACGCTGCCCGTCAGCGGCCCCGTGCGGCTCACCGGCGGCGCCGCACGCGGGGAGATCTGGAGCCAGATGTTCGCCGACGCGCTGGCCCGGCCGGTGGAGATCACCGATGTGGAGGAGAGCGCGGCCCGCGGCGCCGCCTTGCTCGCCGCCACCGCGATCGGGCTGCTGGACGGCCTCGACGACCCCCGCGCCCGGGTGAGGGTCGGCAGACGGTATGAACCGGACGAGGGACGGGTGGCGGTACTGGAGGAGGCGTACCAGGCGTATCTGGGGGCCCTTGAGGCGCTGGGACCGACCTGGTCACGGCTCGCCACTGACTGACCACAGAGATGTATTACATAAACGGAGATCTTTTAGCTTAATTTATGAGATTTCCTGCCAGAATCTCTTGTAATACCGATAAGTCAGAGGTAGACCGGAATCAAAGGCATCACTCCGCCGCCGATCCTCGCCGGAAGCGATCCGAACCATGTGTGTCACCGCCACTCTGCTCACCTCGCCGGTCGGCACCCGACCCGCGGAGCCCCCACCGTCGGCGTCCATACCGGTCTCCGGACACGACGCCGTGCTGGCCCTGCCCGCCGAACCCGCTCTGGTCTGTTGCGCCCGCCACTTCGCCGACAACGTCCTCGCCCACTGGCAGCTGCCGCCCGACGAACGCGACGCGGCCGTGCTGGTCGTCGGGGAACTGGCCGCGAACGCGGCCCGGCACGGACGCGGCCGGATGACACTCCGGCTGACCCTGGACCCGGACGCCCTCCGCCTCGTGGTGTCCGACCACGGTCTGCTCCCCCGCCCCAGGCGCCCGCACACCGCTCCCGACCCCGATGAACACGGCCGCGGAATCCCCCTCGTCGAGACCCTCGCCACCCGGGTCGAAACCCGCCGCCACCACTACGGCCACTGGGTACGCGCCACCATGCCGGTGGCGGCGGCCCACCCGGCCCACCCGATGGCCGCGTAAGCGTGCGCGCTGAAATGTCCACCGCCGCACAGGGTGGACCGTGATCGCTTTCACACCGGCGATGTGATCGTTTGCCCGCACACTGGCCCTCATGTGGACGCAGATAGCGACGGCGGCCGGAGTGCTCGCCCTGTTGACCGTGGTGCCCGGGCCGGACATGGCCGTGGTCACCAAGCGCGCGATCGCCTCCGGGAGGTCGGCGGCGCTGCGCACCGCCGCCGGGATCACCACGGGACTGGTGGTGTGGGGCGTATGCACCGTCGCCGGACTCGCGGCGGTCCTCGCGGCCTCGGCCGAGGCGTACTTCGCCGTGAAGGTCCTGGGCGCGGTGTATCTCGCCTACCTCGGGCTGCAAGCGCTGTGGCAGAGCCGCCGCGCCGCGCCGGAGCCCGTCGAGCCGACGGGAGGCGGCGCGAAGCGCGCGTATATGACCGGGCTGACCACGAATATCCTCAACCCGAAGATCGCCGTGTTCTACACCGGGCTGCTGCCCACCCTCGCCCCTGACGGTCTGTCCACGGCGACCGGGATGGCCCTGCTGGTCGCGCTGCACGCGGTGCTGACCCTGGGCTGGCTGGGCGGCTACGCCTGCCTGGTGTCCCGGGCCCGCGGGGTCTTCCAACGACCGCGGGTCCGCCGGGTGCTGGACCGGGTCACCGGTGTGGTGCTCATCGGCTTCGGCGCGCGGATCGCCACCGAGACCCCCTGACGTCCGCGTCGGCGCCCCACGGCCACGCACGGCGGCGGGGGAGCCACCGGACCCTTACGGACCGGCCGCTCCCCCGCCACTCGCCCTACGGCAGGCTCAGACCACCGGGGCCGGGTACGTCGGGTACTCCACCCCGGAGACGTACTGGACCACGCGGATGACCTGGCACGAGTAGCCGAACTCGTTGTCGTACCAGAGGTAGAGGATCGCGTTGTCCCCGTCGACCTTGGTGGCGCCCGCGTCGACGATCGAGGCGTGGCGCGAGCCGATGAAGTCGTTCGAGACCGCGTCGGGGGCGCTGGTGAAGTCGATCTGGCGCTTCAGCGGCGAGGTCAGCGAGACCTCGCGGAGGTAGTCGAGCACCTCCCCGCGGGTGGTCTCGCGCGCGAGCCGCAGGTTGAGGATCGCGATCGAGACATCCGGCACCGGGACCCGGATCGAGCTGCCGGTGATCGGCGCCTTGAGCTCCGGCAGCGCCTTGGCCACGGCGGAGGCGGCACCGGTCTCGGTGATGACCATGTTGAGCGGCGCGGAACGGCCGCGGCGGTCCGCCTTGTGGTAATTGTCCAGCAGGTTCTGGTCGTTGGTGAACGAGTGGACGGTCTCCACATGGCCGCGCAGCACACCGTACTCGTCCGCCATCGCCTTCAGCGGCGGGACGATCGCGTTGGTGGTGCAGGACGCGCAGGACAGGATCTGCTCATCCGGCTTGATCATGTCGTGGTTGACGCCGTGCACGATGTTGGGGACATCGCCCTTGCCCGGCGCGGTCAGGACGACCTTGTCGACCCCGGGGCGCAGATGCTGCGACAGACCCTCGCGGTCGCGCCACTTACCGGTGTTGTCGATGAGGATGGCGTCCTTGACGCCGTACGCCGTGTAGTCGATCTCCGACGGGTCGTTGGCGTAGATCACCTTGATCTCGTTGCCGTTGGCGATGATCGTGCTGGTCGCCTCGTCAACGGTGATCGTGCCCTGGAACTGGCCGTGGATGGAGTCACGGCGCAGCAGCGAGGCCCGCTTGATGATGTCCTGCTCACCGCCCCGGCGGACGACGATGGCACGCAGCCGCAGCCCGTTGCCGGACCCGGACTTCTCGATCAGCAGCCGGGCCACCAGACGGCCGATACGGCCGAAACCGTAGAGCACGACGTCACGCGGCTCACGGCGCTCGATCTTGTTGTCCCCGGTGGCACCCGCGACGGCCTCGGCGGTGAACTCCTCCACCGACAGACCGCGGTCGTCGGTGCGGTAGGTCTCGGCGAGCAGGCCGAGGTCGATCTGGGACGGGCCGAGATCGAGGGTGGTCAGAGCCTGGAGGAACGGAAGGGTGTCGGTGACCGAGAGCTCCACCCCCGCGATCTGCCGGGCGAATCGGTGGGTCTTGAGGATGCTGACCACCGACTTGTTCACCAAGGAGCGGCTGTGAAGCAGGACTGTCACGTCCCGCTCCCGATGCAGCTTCCCGATGATCGGGATCATCGACTCCGCGATCTCCTCGCGGTTCTTCCAGTTTGTGAACGAGTCCTCGTTGACAGTCACAGTGCATCTTTCGAGCTAGGCGGTGCTCATATGCTACCCCCGCCATCACGATGATCCTTCAAACGCCCCCCTCGGGCGGGATTCTGTGACAGGACTCATCACCGGCCCGGGTGGGCCATCTGTACCGGTATGAGCTCTTATGTGGTGGTTCGCGGAGACCCGTACCTCTCAGGTCGCACGGCGGGCATCTCCGTTGCTACCACCGAGGTACGGAGAGCGGCGCTTCCGGCTGACGCGGCCCCGGCGCAGGGCGACTTAGCGTGATTTCCATGCCCGGAGGGGCGCCGCGAAAGGAACCCGCATGATCGAAGTAAAAGGACTGTCCAAGCGCTACGGCGACAAGGTCGCCGTGGACGACTTGAGCTTCACGGTCCGGCCCGGACACGTCACCGGCTTCCTCGGACCGAACGGGGCCGGGAAGTCCACCACTCTGCGGATGATCGTCGGCCTGGACCAGCCGACCTCCGGTACGGCCACGGTGTGCGGCCGCCCCTACCGGGAGCTCCCTCGTCCGCTGTGCACCGCCGGTGCCCTGCTGGAGGCCAAGGCCGTGCACAGCGGACGCACCGCACGCGAGCATCTGCGGGGGCTGGCCGCCTCCAACCGCCTGCCCAAACGGCGAGTTGACGAGGTGTTGGAGCAGGTCGGGCTGACCGCCACCGCCCGGCGGCGGGTCGGTGGCTTCTCGCTCGGCATGGGACAGCGCCTGGGCATCGCGGCCGCGCTCCTGGGGGACCCCGAGGTCATCATCCTCGACGAACCGGTCAACGGCCTGGACCCGGAAGGCATCCAGTGGGTGCGCGAGTTCATGCGCGGGATGGCCGACGACGGCCGTACCGTCCTGGTCTCCTCACATCTGATGAGCGAGATGCAGGACACCGCGGACCATCTGATCGTCATCGGCCGCGGCCGGCTGGCGGCCGACAGCTCGATGTCCGACTTCCTGGCGCGCAGCTCGCACAACGGTGTGGTGGTGCGTACGCCGCACACCGCACGCCTGGTCTCCCTGCTGCGCGGCGACGGAGCCACCGTCGACGCCCTCGTGGAGCGTGACCGCGGCCGGGGGACGGCTCCGGAGGACGATCCGCCCCTGGTCGTGAAGGGGCTCGACGCACGGCGGATCGGAGAGCTGGCCGGGCGGAACGGCCTGTGGCTGCACGAGCTGGCACCGCAGCGGGTGTCGCTCCAGGAAGCCTTCATGGAGCTCACCGCGGACGCCGTCGAGTACCGGGTGGGGCGGCCCGCGGCGGCCGCGAACAGCGGAGGTGCGGTATGAACACGGCCGGAGTGCACACGGTCGGGGCCGGTTCGGGCGGGGCGGAACACCGGGCGGTGTCCCCCGCGGGGGCGCGTGGCGACCGTGGCGCGCGGCCACGGTTCGTCGACGCGGTCGCCTTCGAGTGGATAAAGGCCCGGTCGATCCGGTCGACGTGGTGGACACTGGCGGCCGCCGCCTGCATCACCGTCGGCATCGGCGTACTCGGCGGCCACCAGGCACGCCCCTCCGACGACACCGGGAACGTCATGGGGAACATCCTGGTGGGTATCTCGCTGGGACAGGTGGCGGTCTGTCTCTTCGGGGTGCTGACGGCCACGTCCGAGTACGGCACCGGCTCGATCCGCAGTACGTTCACGGCGGTCCCCGACCGGCTGCGGCTGCTGGCCGCCAAGGCCCTGGTCGTCCTCACCGTCAGCCTCGTGGCGGGGATGGCCATCGTCTTCGCGACCTTCGCCGCCGGAACCCTGGCGCTGGAGCCGGGTGTCGAGGTCCCGTCCCTGTCGGACGGTGCGGTGCTGCGCGCACTGGTCGGCGGAGGCTGCTATCTGGCGCTGCTCGGGGTGTTCGCGCTCGCCCTGGGGCTGGTCCTGCGCGCTTCCGCGGGCGGGATCACCGCCGCCGTCAGCATCACCTTCATCCTGCCCACGGTGTTCCAGATGCTCGGCCGGAACGGCGAGCCGCTGCGCAAGTGGTGGCCGACCGACGCCGGACAGCAGATCCTCCGGGTGACACCGTCCTCGACGGATCTGGCACCGGTGCCGGGGCTCGGCTACTTCGTGGCCGCCACGGTCGTCGCCTTCGTCTTCGCGATGGCCCTGACCCGTCGGCGTGATGCCTGACGGGCATGTGCCCGGAAACCCCTGCGGTGACGGGCGGGGCCGCGGCCCCGCCCGTCACCGCTCGCGTCCCCGCGTGACGGCGGCGTACGGCGTGAGCAGGTGGCGGACGAGTGCGAGCGCGGCCAGGGACGCGGTGAGCGCGCACACGCCCCACCACCCGGCCCTGCCCCAGACCTGCGCACCGATCCAGGAACCGGCGCTGCCACCGAGGTAAGCGCAGGTCATATAGGCCGTGTTGAGCCTGGAGCGGGCGTCAGGACGTACGGCGTAGACCCGGGCCTGGTTGGCGACCATGCCGGACTGCATCGCGATGTCGAGGAGGAGGGTGCCGACGGTCACCGCCACCAGGCCCACCATGCCGCCCCGGGCCCCCACGGCGAGGACCGCGGCCGAGACCAGCACGCCGAGCAGGCAGATGAGGTTCACCGGATCGGGGCCGCGGCGGTCCACCAGCCGACCGGCGAACGGTGTGCACAGCATGGTCACCCCGCCGACCAGGGCCAGCAGTCCGACGGACTGGGCACCCAGCCGGTAGCCGGGGCCGGTGAGCAGGAACGCCAGACAGGTCCAGACGGCCGAGAACCCGGCGAAGGCCGTCGCCTGGTAGAGGCAGGAACGCCGCAGCTCACGCTCGGTGCGCAGCAGCCGCAGCGGTTCGGCGAGCAGCGCGGGGTAGGACTGCCGGGAGGCCGGGGTCGTCGTGGGCACCGTGAGCGCCAGAACGGTGGCGAGGAGCAGGGCCAGGACCGCGGCCACCAGATAGGGGGCGCGCCAGCCCAGCCATTCGCCGAGGGTGCTGCCGAAGGTACGGGCCAGCAGCATGCCACCGGTCGATCCGCTGAGCAGGG
The DNA here is from genome assembly GCF_040650655.1 of Streptomyces sp. NPDC048636. NCBI lineage: Bacteria > Bacillati > Actinomycetota > Actinomycetes > Kitasatosporales > Streptomycetaceae > Streptomyces > Streptomyces sp. NPDC048636. The sequence goes on from NZ_JBEZHR010000004.1 coordinate 30,055, forward strand.
TGCCGATCACCGCCCCTCGGTGTTCGGGGGCCACCAGGGAGACCGCCAGCGGACCGACGATCTGCGCGGCCACGGTGGTCAGGCCGACCGCGGCGCTGGCGCAGACCAGCGGCGCCAGCGCCGGTGCGCAGCCCGCGGCGAGCAGCGCCAGACCGGTGAGGGCGAGCAGGACGACGAGGAAGGTGCGATGCGGGATCCGGTCGCCGAGTGGCACCAGCAGTACGATCCCGGCCGTGTAGCCGACCTGGGTGGCGGTCACCACCAGCGCGGCCGCGTCGGGTGACACATCGAGTCCGGTGGCCAGCAGCGGGCCGATGGCCTGCGGGAAGTAGATGTTGCCCACCGCCACGGCGCAGGTGAGGGCCAGTATCAGCATCATGCGGCGACCGGCCGTTCCCGGCACCGGAGTGGGGTGTGCCGTCGACGGCGTGTGGGTCAGGGGTGTCATGGGCGGAAGTCCACGGCACCGGTGATCAATCGCCAATCGATGTAGCGTATGCCTTAATGATCAGCTTTGAGCTCGGTGTGGAGGACCTCGCGGATACGCGGTTCGCCGTCTCGCCGCTGAACGAGACCGTGTTGAGTCTGCGGGTGCTGCGCGATCCGGGCCTCGCCGCGCTGCATCTCCCGTGGCGCAGATCCGTCCTCGGTCAACTCGGCACCGTGGACACGGCATTGCTGATGTCCTTGGTGGCGGAGCGGCTCACGCTGCCGGATTTTCTGACGCCCCGGCCCCTGAGCTTCGCCCCGGCCTTCGAGGACGAACTGGCCGTCGTCCGTCAGACCTCTCCCGAGCTGGTGCGCCGCGATCTGCTGGACACCCACGCGCCCGGTCCGCTCCCCCGCGCCCTGTACGACGCCACCGCCGAGGACGGCGCGACGGTGGCCGCGCTCCGTGACACCCTCTGCGAACTGCTGCGCCAGTACTGGGAGATCGCCATCAAACCGAGGTGGCCGCAGATGCGCCTCGTCGTGGAGGCCGATATGACCTACCGGGCGCGGCAGCTGGCCATGGGAGGTGCCCGGCTGCTCTTCGCCGATATGCACCCGAATCTGCGCTGGCACGGCGGTGTGCTGCGCATCGACAAGATGATCAGCGAGCACCATGTGGTGGCGTCCGGCCGGGGGCTGCTGCTCCTGCCCTCGGTCTTCGCCCACAAGCCCGCGCCGCCCCTCAGCCCGGAAGAGCCGCCGTCGCTGGTCTATCCCAGCCGGGGGGTGGCGACGCTCTGGGCGACACCGGTGGCCACCGACAAGACGTCCGCTCTCATCCCGCTCATCGGCGGGCCCCGGGCGAGACTGCTCGGTCTGCTGGAAGAGCCGCTGCCCACGGTCGAACTCGCCCGCCGCCTCGGGGTGACTCCGAGCGCCGTCTCCCAGCATCTGCGCGTACTGCACAGCACGGGGCTGGTGACCCGGGCACGCCATGGACGGCAGGTCCTGTACCGGCGGAGTGCGATCGGCGATGCCCTGTCCGACCGCCCGCCCCGGCCCGACCGCCCGCTCTAACCGCAGGACGGGCAGAGCCCCTGGTAGATCACCTCGGCCGCGGACACCGTGAAGCCGAACCGCTCCTCCACCGGGAGGGCGGCCAGCGGATCGCCGGTCGGGTGGACGTCGCGGATGGTGCCGCAGCCGGAGCACACCAGGTGCTGGTGCGGGTGGTGCGCGTTGGGGTCGTAGCGCTTGGCGCGACCGTCGGTGGAGACCTCTATCACCTCACCGAGGGAGACCATCTCTCCCAGGGTGTTGTAGACGGTCGCCCGGGAGATCTCGGGCAGCCGCCGGGCCGCGCGCGCGTGCACCTCGTCGGCCGTGAGATGCACATGATCGCCGTCGAGGACCTCGGCAACGACGCGCCGCTGGGACGTCATCCGCCAGCCGCGCCCGCGCAGTCGCTCCAGCAGGTCACTCATATCGGTTCACCTATTCAGGTTCGGTGGGTCTCCCGAAGTTTACCAATGGGCATCCGGGATCCGATCGGATATGGGTTTGGCGCACTTCTTGACTTAGATTCTGTCCATCGTAGGATCGGTTCCGGCGAGAGCCAAGAGACAGGAAGACTCCAGTACGACGGGAGAAAGAGACGTGACGGGATCACCGCCGAGCAGTTCCGCGGTGCAGGCCCTCGGGTGATGGCCTCCCGCGTCTCGCAGCTCGGGACGGTTCGGAGCGGTGACCACCTCGGTGTCGAGGCGATCGCCTCCGGAGCGTGCGCTCACGTGACTCCCCGTCTCCCTCCCGGTCGTGTACGAGGACCTCTGCCTGATCGCGTCCTACGACTCCGGCCTCCCGATCGCCCTGTCGATCGACGACGCCGAGGTCACCTCCCGGGGCCCGTGCCCCGACCGTTCCACCATCCGCAGTTCATGAGCACCGTGATCCGCTTGGTCCGGAAGGATTCCCATGTCTGAGAACCATGACGCAATCGTCGTAGACGCGAAGACGGAAGGCGAGGGTGGCTGCCCGGTCGCGCATGGGCGCGCTCCGCACCCGACACAGGGCGGCGGAAACCGGCAGTGGTGGCCGGACCGGCTGAACCTGAAGATCCTCGCCAAGAACCCGGCCGTGGCCAACCCGCTCGGCGAGGAGTTCGACTACGCCGAGGCGTTCCAGGGCCTCGACCTCGCCGCCGTGAAGCGGGACATCGCCGAGGTGCTCACCACCTCGCAGGACTGGTGGCCGGCCGACTTCGGCAACTACGGCCCGCTGATGATCCGTATGGCCTGGCACAGCGCGGGCACGTACCGCATCAGCGACGGCCGCGGTGGCGCGGGCGCCGGTCAGCAGCGCTTCGCCCCGCTGAACAGCTGGCCGGACAACGGCAACCTGGACAAGGCCCGCCGTCTGCTCTGGCCCGTCAAGAAGAAGTACGGCCAGGCCATCTCCTGGGCCGACCTCATGGTCCTCACCGGTAACGTCGCCCTGGAGACGATGGGCTTCAAGACCTTCGGCTTCGCCGGTGGCCGTGAGGACGTCTGGGAGTCGGAGGAGGACGTCTACTGGGGCCCCGAGACCGAGTGGCTCGGCGACGCCCGCTACACCGGCGACCGTGAGCTGGAGAGCCCGCTCGGCGCGGTCCAGATGGGCCTCATCTACGTCAACCCCGAGGGCCCCAACGGCAACCCGGACCCCATCGCCGCGGCGCGTGACATCCGTGAGACGTTCCGCCGGATGGCGATGAACGACGAGGAGACCGTCGCACTGATCGCCGGTGGTCACACCTTCGGCAAGACCCACGGCGCCGGTCCGGCCGACCACGTCGGCGACGACCCCGAGGCCGCGGGCCTCGAGGAGCAGGGCCTCGGGTGGCGCAGCACCTACGGGACCGGTAAGGGCGGCGACGCCATCACCAGTGGCCTCGAGGTGACCTGGACCAGCACTCCGACCCAGTGGGGCCACGAGTTCTTCAAGAACCTCTTCGAGTACGAGTACGAGCTCACCCAGAGCCCGGCCGGTGCCAACCAGTGGGTGGCGAAGAACGCCGAGGCCATCATCCCCGACGCGCACGACCCGTCGAAGAAGCGTCTCCCGATGATGCTCACCACCGACCTGTCGCTGCGTTTCGACCCGGTCTACGAGCAGATCTCGCGCCGGTTCTACGAGAACCCCGAGCAGTTCGCGGACGCCTTCGCGCGCGCCTGGTACAAGCTGACCCACCGCGACATGGGCCCAGTCGTCCGCTACCTCGGCGCCGAGGTGCCCTCCGAGGTGTTGGTCTGGCAGGACCCGCTGCCCGCGCGCACCGGTGAGGCCATCGACGCCGCGGACACCGCCGCGCTCAAGGAGCAGGTCCTCGCTTCCGGTCTGACCGTCCCGCAGCTGGTCGCCACCGCCTGGGCCTCGGCCTCGTCCTTCCGCGGCAGCGACAAGCGCGGTGGCGCCAACGGCGCCCGTCTCCGTCTGGAGCCGCAGCGCGGCTGGGAGGTCAACAACCCGGACGAGCTCGCCCAGGTGCTCCGCACCCTGGAGGGCATCCAGGAGTCCTTCAACTCCAAGGGCGGCAAGCAGGTCTCGCTGGCCGACCTGATCGTCCTCGCGGGCAACGCGGCAGTCGAGAAGGCGGCCAAGGACGGCGGCGTCGAGGTCGAGGTACCGTTCTCGGCGGGCCGGGTGGACGCCTCCCAGGAGCAGACGGACGTCGAGTCCTTCGCCGCCCTGGAGCCGGGTGCCGACGGCTTCCGCAACTACGTGGGCAAGGGCAACCGCCTGCCGGCCGAGTACCTGCTGCTCGACAAGGCCAACCTGCTCACCCTGAGCGGCCCGGAGATGACCGCCCTCGTCGGTGGCCTGCGGGTCCTGGGCGCCAACCACGGCGGTTCGAAGCACGGTGTCCTCACCGACCGTCCGGGCACCCTGACCAACGACTTCTTCGTCAACCTGCTCGACCTGGGCACGACCTGGAAGTCCACCTCCGAGGCGCAGGACGAGTTCGAGGCCCGTGACGCGAGCGGCGAGGTCAAGTGGACCGGCACCCGCGCCGACCTCGTCTTCGGCTCCAACTCCGAGCTGCGCGCGCTCGCGGAGGTCTACGCGAGCGATGACGCGAAGGAGAAGTTCGTGACCGACTTCGTCGCCGCGTGGGTCAAGGTGATGAACCTGGACCGCTTCGACCTGGTCTGATCGGTCCGATCGCTCCACCACGTCCAGGCCGGCCCGCAACGGGCCGGCCTGGACGCTTTTCGTCCGCGCTCCGCGCCCTCGGCCTAGGGGGCGGGGCGGGCGGCCCGCGCGGTCAGCTCCGGTGCGATCCGGGCGCACAGGGCGGTGAACTCCTCGAGGTGGCGGGCGGCGAAGTCGGCCGCGTGCCAGGTCTCCGGCCGTATGTCGCCCTCGCGCCAGATATAGGCCCGGCCGCGGTCGCCGGAGGCCAGGGTGATCTCGCGCAGCTCGTACTCGTCGTCCTCGAACGCGTCGAGGATCTTCCATTCCGTGGGGCTCAGGTCGGTGAGCAGCACACCGGGGGCCGTGCTGCCGGGCGCGGGTACGAGGCCCGGGTAGACACGGCGCTCGAGGGCGGCGGCGCGCCAGCCGGGGGCGGTGGCGGGTGAGCTCCGGGGCAGCCGTCCGAGCAGCCGGGTGAGTACGCCCTCGAACTGGAGGGTGCCGTAGACGAACAGCGTGTCGGGCCCGTCGGCGAGGCGACTCAGCAGGGCGGGGTCGGGGCCGGTCGAATGCTCGACGGGGGTGGCCTCGTGCACGTATCTCTCCGTTCCGTCCGAGGGAGCGGCGGCGGCATATCGGGTCCGCCCGGTACGGAAAGCATGTCAGTGCCCCTCGCGCGCCCCGCGCCCGGCCCTGGGCGGCACACACCTCCAGGCGAGACCCGCGGCGATCAGATAGGCGAGGGCACCGACGGCCATGCTCAGCCGCAGTCCCCCGCCGTAGGTGGCGGCCGTGGCGAGCAGGGTGCCGCCGAGTGCCACCCCGGTGGCGCTGCCGAGCTGGCGGGTGGTGTTGAACAACGCGGACGCGGTGCCCGAGTACGCCGGTGGCGCGGCGCCCATGATGGTGGAGGTCGAGCCGGTGAGGGCGAAGGAGGTGCCGAATCCCGCCGCCATCATCGGGGCCACCAGCAGGGGGTAGCCGGGGTCGTCGCCCGCCGCGGCCCAGCCGCCAAGACCCAGGGCGGCCAGCAGCATGCCGCTGATCACCAGCGGACGGTCGCCGGTGCGCCGGGTCAGCCGCCCGGACAGGACGGAGGCGAACATCGTCATCGCCACCGCGGGGAACAGCGCCACTCCGGTGAGCAGGGCGCTGAAGCCGCGCTGGTGCTGGAAGTCCAGGCTGGCGGTGAACACCATGCCGTAGAAGCCGAAGTTGAAGAGCAGCCCGATGACGGCTCCGCCGCCCAGCGCGCGCGAGCGCAGCAGGCTCGGTGGCAGGGCGGGGGTACGGGCCAGGTGCTCGCGCACCACGAACGCCACGGCGGACACCGCGGCCAGCGCCATCCCGGCGATGACGGCCGGATCGGACCAGCCGCGCCGGCCCGCCTCGTTGAGCGCGGCGGTCAGTAACGCCACGGCCGCCACGACCGCGCACTGCGCGGGCCAGTCGAGGGCGCGGGTGGTGAGCCGTGGGGAGGGTGCGACATGGCGCAGGGTCAGTGCCAGACAGGCGATGCCGACGGGCAGATTGATGAGGAACACCCATCGCCAGCCCACCGTGGAGACCAGGAGTCCGCCGAGCAGCGGTCCGGCGGAGGCCGCGACGCCCGCCACCGAACCCCACAGCCCGAAGGCCCGCGAGCGGCCGCCCGGATCCGGATACGCCTGCTGGAGCAGTGCCAGCGAACCGGGCACGATCAGCGCCGCGCCGAATCCCTCCACCGCCCGGGCCGTGACCAGGAACGCCGCGCTCGGCGCGAAGGCACACGCGGCCGAGGAGACGGTGAACACCGCCGTACCGGTGCAGAAGATCCGGCGGTTGCCCAGCCTGTCCCCCAGCGCACCGCCGGTCAGCAGGAACCCGGCGAAGACGAGGGTGTAGCCGTCGGTGATCCACTGGATACCGGTGAGCGAGGCCGACAGCTCCCGGCCGATCACCGGTACCGCCACATTGATGACCGTCACATCCAGGATCACCATGAAGTACCCGGCACAGACGGCCAGCAGCGGGACCAGGCTCCGGCTGGACGCGGGTGGCCCCTCACCACCGGCCGACTCCGCGAACGCCACGTCGCCACTCCCTCCCGTGCACGAAGGCCCTAGACAAAGGCCGCGACAAGGGATGGATACCACAAACCCCCGCTATCGCGACCTCAGCCCGGCGGGCCAGGCCGTCCGTCCCCGACACGCCGGGGACGGACGGCCACACGGTGTGGTTCGACCGGGTGCCTCGCTCCCCCTAACCCGTACGCCGCTTCAGCAGCGCCTTGATCGCGTACACATCGCTGTTGTTGAACGGACCGCTCCGGGTGTCCCGGTACAGGGCGTTGGCGGAGAAGTAGCTCATATTGACCGCCCGTGGATCCTGGGCGAGTTCGACGCGGTAGGTGTGCCCCTTGGCGAGCCGCGCCGAGACGTAGGTGGAGCCACGGACGGTCTGCCAGCTTCCGGTGTTGGGCATGGCGATGACCTTCTCGGCGACCAGGCGCCCGGTGGCCTCGTCGTGGACGCGCAGCATCTTCATCCCGCTGCCGACACCGGTGTTGATCGGGCCGCCGACAGCCGCGTCCGCCTGGAGCAGATAGTCACCGTCGGCCTTGGGGGTGATGCGGGCGGTGATCCTGTCCTTGGGCCCGGTGCCCCAGTCCGCGTAGTGCACACCGTGTTCGCCGTCACTGCGGTGGCCGCCGATGACGTCGAAGTCCTCAGCGGTGACCTTGGTGACGCGGTCGTCGTGCGGGCCCCAGGAGCAGCGTGGCTCGGCGTGTTGGGAGGTGTTGCCGGTGGCGGTGTAGCGCAGCCGGACGCTGTAGCAGTGCGAGACCCTGTCCGGGTTCGCCATGCGGTCGGTCCAGGTCGGCCACGCCCCGGTGACCCGCTGGTTCCGGGCGATGACCCGGCCGTCGCGGACGACGTCCATGGTGACCTTGGAGGGGTGCTCGTCGCCGATGCCGAGGGACAGCCGGGTCCGGCCGCCGGCGGCGGTGACCTTGCGCACGGTCGGGGTGCCCGGTCCGTACAGCGCCTCCTTGGAGGAGACGTCCACCGGCTTCGGCGCGGGCGTCGCCGATCCGTGGCGCGGCGGGGCGAGTTCGATGACCAGTTTCGCGGTGCCGTCCCCCAGCATGTCCTCGGTGATGGGCGTACCGGCGGGCAGTCGCTTCCCGTTCAGCTTCAGCGAGGTGACCCGGAAGGCCCCGGCCTTGGCCCCGGCGGTGTCCTTCGGGAGGTCGAGGTCGATGTCCAGGGTGTGGCCGCGGTAGCTCAGGTTCTTCAGGGCGGCGCTGTCGCTGCCGCGCAGGTAGCTGTCGCGGAGTTGCGCCGGGAGGAAGGGCTTGATGTGCAGCCCGTCCCGGCGCGCGTCGATACCGAAGAGGCTCTGCTGCACCATGGACAGCATTCCCGCGACGCTCCACAGCTGCCGATCGGAGTTGATCTCCGTCTTGGTGCCGCCGTCGAGGAGGTTGATGTTCTCCTTGTTGGTGCCGAACAGCGCCGCTCCCCGCACCAGTGACCGCGCCTGGAGCGTGGCCACCCCGTCGTTTCCGGTCTTCGCGGCCGCGCGCATCAGGTAGGCGGTGACGAAGGGCCAGATGGCGTTGTTGTGGTAGGCCGGTACGCCCTGCTGCTGCGGCCAGAGGACGGACGGACCGTACGGGGTCTGCGGGTAGTGGGCCACGGCCTGCCGGGCCTGGCGCGGGGTGGCGACACCGGTGAGGACGGCCAGTGAGGTGCCCAGCGCGTCGTAGCGCCGCACCGGTGAGGTGTCCAGCTCCGTGGTGAGCATCTGGGAGAACTGTCCCTGCTCGGGCAGCCAGAACGCGGAGCGGATCGCCGAGGTGAGCCGGGTGGCCCAGCGGCGGTACTTCGCGGCGGCCGCGGTGTCGCCCGCGTCGGCCGCGAGACGGGCGGCGGCGTCGATCGCCGCCCGGTGGACGACGTTGGTCGACAGCGACCGCGAGGTGGCGATGGTGGCCACATCGTCCTTCGTCCAGTCCGGGTAGCTCTGCTCGCGCCAGTCCAGGAAGGAGTGTTCGCCCTTGTAGAGGCCCTGGCGCGGATCGTAGACGACCTTCCGGTCGTGTTCGACGGTGTTGCGGATGGCGTCATAGGCCTTGCGCGCGAACGGTTCACGTTCGCCGTCCGGGAGCCAGTCGAGTATCTCGCTCGCCCCCAGCGCCCACACCACGCGGTCGGAGGAGCTCGGGTAGCTGCCGCCGGTACCGGTGTCCTGGATGATCTGGGTGTCCCCGGAACCGTCACGGCGGTCGCTGAGCTTGAACGCGAGGGTGTTGCGCATCCGTTCCGGGTCCGCCGGGGTCAGCCCGAGGTCCGCGGAGTAGGAGACATCTCGTGTCCAGACGTAGGTCCACGACTTGCCGGTGATGTAGCAGCCACCCGGGCACGGCACCGGCTTGCCGTCGTTGTACGCGTCGTCGGTGAGCTGGTCGGTCTCGTTCCGCCGGGCGTCGTCGTGGGCCATCGCGTACAGCCCGTCCAGCAGCACGGAGCCGGACCGCAGCGTCGGCCGGTCCGCGCTCTCGCTGAAGGTCCGCTCCCCCGCCACCGAGCTGACCAGCTTGTACGTACGCAGGCAGCCGTCGCTGACATGAGTGACGGTCAGCGTCGCGGAGCCGGTCCCGTCCGCGAACCGTCCGCTCTCGCCGGACGGCCCGCAGCGCGCGGGCCCTTCGGCTGCGGCCCGTGCGGGCGCTCCGGCCGCGGGGACGGCCACACCGGAGGCGGCCACCACCGCGACGGCCACCAGGCCCCGGCCGATCAGCTCCGCTTTTCTGCGCTGTCGGATACGCAGCATCTGTTCACCTTTTGAAGAGAAGAAGGGGAGAGTTCAGAAGTCAGCTACAAGAATTGCGGTGAAGTTAGCCCTGTGTCACAGACGCGTCAAGAGATCCGTCAGGGTTGCCCGGCCAGCTCTACGGTCGGTCGCCACGCGCTCACGGGACAGCGTTTGCAAGCGGTGTTTCTCAAGCATCCGCATTGACACCACGCTTGGAACGCACCTAGCCTGCAAACGCTGTGATGACCGCTGAACAGTGCTGCCGCACTGGCCGATACGGCATCGCGGCACGCGCCTCAGTGGGCCTCTGTCTTCAACCGCCGAACTCTCGCCTATGCGTGGGAGTCCTGTGCGGGGGAGTCCTCTGTGGGGGAGCCCGGGTCGGCGCCGAGCGCCGCCGGGAACGACAGGGCGACCACACAGCTCTGCGTCCACCGCCGTTGCGTACGGGTGCGCTGCTCGGGGTCGTCCACGGCCGGACAGCCGAAGGCCCCCGAAGGGCGCTGCTGGCGCAGCAGGAACTCCACACCGTCATGGACGACGCGGTGGTCGGCCCAGCCGAGCAGGGTCAGGCCCTGGAGCAGTACGGCCACTTCGTCCAGCTGGTAGTCCTGGCAGGCGGCCGGAAGGGCCGCGGCCAGCCGCTCCCCGACCGTACGGGCGGACGGGCCGTTGCCGGCCAGCCGGCCCGGATCGTCCCCGGCGTACTGGACCAGCCCCCTGGCGATCATCGCGGGCGGGCGGCCCTCGGCCATCAGGGGTGCCGGATCGGCGGAGCCGATGAGGGAGTGCGCGACCTCGTCGGTGAGCCAGCCCAGCCGCATCAGCTGTGTCACACCGCCCGCCGCGGCCGCGGGGACGGCCGTGAGACCGGCGAGCGCGGTGGCGGTGTCCTCGAGGAAACGGTCCAGCGTGGCACAGCTACGGTCGGTCGCCCGCAGACCGTGAGCGCAGGCGAATACCACATCGGCCCCGACGCGTCGCCAGGGGGACGGCCCCTGCTCGATGTCGACGCGCTTGACGACCGAGGCGAGCGCGGACTCGGCGAGCGAGGGTTCCCCGAGCGAACGGGCTCCGTGCGCGGCGGCGGCCGCCGCGGGCAGGGCGTCCTCGAGATCAGCGGTGGTGGCGTCCTCCGCGAGCCAGACGGTAGCGCGGCGGAGGGCGGTCGCGCGCCGTGAGCCGTCGGGTGCCGTGGCGGGCAAAGGCCGCGGGTGGCGGATGACGGAGGCGGAGCGGGCCAGCAGCCCGGCGAGCGCGGCGACGATCGTCGTGTGGTACCCCGTGGCCCAGGAGCGGTACTCCTCGTCGCCGCCTTCGAGACCGGGGCGGACGATCCCCTCCGGACCGGCGACGCGGCCGTCGGCTTCCTGAACCCCGGAGAGAAAGGCCCACGCCCGCTCCGCCTCCGCCGAGTCGCGAACGCCCAGACAGAGCAGGGCGCAGAGCAACTCCGCGACCAGGTCCGCGTTGCCCCGGTGCCGGGAGAGCAGAGAGAGCGCCTCGAGCAGTTCGACGGCCCGCGAGAGGTCGAAGCCGGCGGGCCACCGCGGGACGCGCAGTCCGAAGTCGGTGGCGTAGAAGACCGTATGGGTGATCGCGTAGATATCGCGGTCCCCGAGCCTGAGCACGGAAGGGTCGGCGCAGAAGAGGGTGAGCGGCAGCACCGCCTCGACCGGCGGCAGGTGGTGTGCCACTCCGGCCAGTTCCAGGGTGTGCAGCAGGTCCAGCTGCCGGTAGGGGATGCGCTCGAACGCGGTCGCGTAACGGCCCGCGACGGATTGCTCGATGAGGTGGTGGAACTCCGCGTCGTCCTGTCCGCACAACCGCAGCGCGGCGTGCGTTCCGGCGTACAGAAGAAGTGCGCGCTCATCACGGCCGATGAGTTCCCGGTAGGAGGGGCGCTTCGCCGCGGCATTCATCCGCTCGAAGAGCCTCGCGTAGTCTCCGTCGAAAGGCTCCGGGTCCAGCCGGGCGCGCAGTCCGACCAGCAGTGCCATCTCCACCAGTGCCTTGCGGGCGAAAAGAACCGATCCCTCTTCCGCGGTATGCGGATCGAATCGGAAGTGGTGCGCGGCCAGCCAGGAAATGGCTCGTTCCTCGACCGCGCGCCACGGTGGGGGCAGTTCGCCCGCCGCCTTCATCGGTGCCACAACTGCCCCCTCGTCACTGTCTTCCCACGGGGTCGGCCTCGCGCTGCGAGGTCGACCTCACTGCTCGGCCGCGGCGGCCTCGTCGCATTCGGCCGCGACGACGAGCACGTACTTCTCCCACGCCAGCACATAGCCCGCGACCTCGTCGAGGGTGGTGGTGGCGCGGACCAACTGCTCCAGGGGTATTTCGAGATGGACCAGTCCGGAGGTCTGAAGGAACTCCAGGGCTTTTCGGGTGTCGATGGAACAGGACATGGTGTGCCTCCATGGCTGGGAAGGGATCTCGGCGGAATTTCTCTGCCACATCGCCGAGGTGGCTCCCAGTTTGGCCATGGACCGATGAGGTGTCACTCACACCTTCATTACTCATATCATCACCGCTGGGGAATGATGAGGAGTCAGCGCCTCCCGGTGTTCCCGGTATTCATGGTGTTGTTGAGCGGGGCCCGGATTTCATCGGGCACGGCGACGGCTAGCGCCGCACCCGCCGCGACTCGCGCGAGGCGGCGCCCGCCGAGACGGCGGCGGTCAGCGCGAAGGTCAGTACGGCCGGATTGACATAGCCGGGCACCGAGTTGTCGGCGTAGCTTCCGCCATCCGTCAGCTCGCAGATGAACCGGAGGGGCACATAGTCGACGTGGTAGTCGATGACGTGCCGCACCCGCTCCCCCTGGCTCGCGATCCGGCAGGGCCGGATCGGTGAGGAGTCGGTCCCGCCGTCCTCCGCCTCCAGCACGGCACTGGCGACGATGAGCAGCCCCCAGGTGTAGAGGGCCGCCGCGGCGCAGCCCAGGAGGGCGGCGACGATCCGCAGCCGCGCACCGCGGTCGGCACGCCGCAGGCCGACCCGGCCGATGAGGCCGAGGCCGTAGCCCGCGAGGCCGAAGGTGGCGACCAGCCCGGCCGGAAGGAGCAGCAGCAGAAACATCCGCAGAGTCCATCAGGCCACCCTCGTGGCGGCTGTGGCGGAGCTCATACTTCCGGCAACAGGGGTGTCACAGCCCGCGGGCCACCGGCGCGCCGGAGCGGGCGGCCGCGCGGCCGCGCAGTCCGGCCCCGGGCCCCGGCGGCGGGTACGGACGCGAGCCCCGGACGGGATGTACGGCACCGTATAGTCATGGTCCGACGCATTCGCCCCGTCGGCCGGAGGTTCCACGTGACCGCCTCGCCCCACTCAGACCAGGTGCACGCCGGGCAGACCATCTACCGGCCGTGGACACTGCCCCTGTACGACCTGGTGGCCTTCAAAATCAACTGCCGGTTCCTCTTCCGTGTCCCGGTCTCCGAAGTGGTCGCGCTGTTCGACCGCAATGTCTCCCCCGGCCATCTGGACGTCGGCGTGGGCACCGGCTACTTCCTGGACAACTGCCGTACCCATCCGGGGCAGTCCATCACCCTGGCCGATCTGAACGAGCACTCGCTGCGCCACGCGGCGCAGCGGCTGGCCCGCTTCGACGTCACGACCGTCCGGGCCAACGCGCTGGAGCCGCTGCCACTGCCCGAGCGGGCCTTCGGCTCGGCGTCGATGAACTTCCTGCTGCACTGTGTGCCCGGCAGCATCCGGGAGAAGGCAAGGGTGCTGGACCATGTCGCGGCCTGTGTACGGCCGGGCGGACGGCTCTTCGGCGCCACGGTGCTCACCCAGGGCGTACCGGTCGGGGCGGCCGCCCGGGCCAACTTCCGGATGTGGAACCGGCGCGGTTTCATGCACAACTCCGAGGACAGCCTCGAGGAGCTGCGCACCGAACTGGCCGCCCGCTTCCCCGACCACAAGCTCACGGTCCACGGCTGCACCGCCCTCTTCGAGGCCGAAGTGGCCTGACCTCCCCGCGTACGGCAGCGGGCCCGGTCCGGCACTCCGCGTCGGCGGAGCGCCGGACCGGGCCCGGCTGTGGCGATCCTAGGAGCGGCGCGGCACCGGGATCACATAGCGGCTGAAGAGCAGGTCGCGCAGGACATCGTCACCGCCCTCCACGAGGGACACATAGCGGATGTCGCGCATCAGCTTCCCGATGGGCATCTCATGGGTGTAGCCGAGCCCGCCGAACATCTCGGAGCCCACGCTCGCCACATCCCAACCGGCCTGGCCGCAGAACATCTTGGCGGTCAGGGCGGACTTCAGGGTGCCCTGCCGGTGGAAGCCGGCGGCGGCGCCGGGACCGTTCATGAGCGCGTCATAGTCGCGGGCCGCGCGCAGAAGGTGGCTCTTCATCACATCGATCTGCATTTCCATCTGCCCGAGCCGCTGCGCGAACACCGGGTTCTCCATGAGGACACCGTCCCGCAGGGGCTTGGTCTTCGCGTAGGTCATGCAGTGGTCACGGATGCGGCGGGCGACCCCGAGCGCGGTGGCGGCGATCAGGATACGGCTGGCGTTGAGGCCGATCTCCAGCAGCCGCAGACCCGAGCCCTCGAGGCGGTTGGCGACGGGGACCCGGCAGCCCTTCAGGCTGACCTGGTAGGTGTACGAGGCGCGCAGCCCGATGACGTCCCAGCGCTTCACGATCTCGACACCGGGGGTGTCACGCGGGATCAGCACGGCGTGGTACGCCTCGGGGTCCTCGGCCGAACGGGCCACGACCACCAGGAAGTCGGCGAAGTCGGTGTTGGTGGAGAAGAACTTCTCACCCGTCACGACGAGTTCGTCGCCCTCGGTCGCCACCACGGTCTCGATCTTGGCGAGTTCGCTGCCCGCGGACCGTTCGCTGCCCAGCGTCGCGCAGAACGAGCCCCGCTCGGCCATCGGCGCGAGATAGCGGGCCTTCAGCTCCTCGGAGCCGTAGAGCTGCACGATGCTGGTGCCGAGCACCGAGATGAAGAGTGTGAACGCCACTCCCGCGTCGCCGTAGGAGATCTCGTTGACGATCTCGACGCTGTCCTCGAGGCTCAGACCACGGCCGCCGAGCTCCTCGGGCAGCCACCAGTTGGCCAGTCCGGTCTCCCGGAACTTCTCGTAGACGTCCGAGGGCTTGTCCTCGATCGCGTCCAGCTCCGTGTGGGAGCCGCTGAGACACTCCTTCACGAATGCGCGAACAGCCTTCAGGTCTTCCGGTTTCATCTCTCCACCCTTGTCGAGGTCGGCTCGAGGTCAGCACACGGGGAGCACGGGGTGCTCATTCGGAATTCGCCCGCTGCACGAGTGCCTCGATATCGAGGTCATCGATCTCGTCCAGTCCGTCGAGCGCGTCGTCCGGCAGCTCGGCGGTCTCCGTCTCCGCCACCTCCGGCTCGGGGAACAGCAGCTCCCGCAGCCGCTCCGCCAGCGCGGCGGGCGTCGGATAGTTGTAGATCACCGTGGCCGGGACATGGACCCCGGTGTCCTGCTTGACCTGGTTGCGGAACTCGACACCGCTGAGGGAGTCGAAACCGATCTCCTGGAACGACATCTCGGCGTCGATGTCGTCGGCGGACGGATAGCCCAGCACCACGGCCGCGGTCTCCAGCAGCAGGGCCACCAGCTCCTCGCGCTGCTCCTCCGGTGCGAGGAGAGCCAGCTTGCCCGCCATGGCGGACTCCCCGCTCTCCTCCGCGGCGACGGGCCGCTCGGCGGGCGCGGGCAGCGCGGGCTGGACCAGGGTGCGCAGCAGCGCGGGCACGGTGTCCTGCCACAGCGCGGCCCGCTCGATCTGCACGGGCAGTTGCAGCCGCTCGTCCGCGGCGAGTGCCGCGTCGAACAGGGCGGTGCCCCGTGCCGCCGTCAGGGGCGTCATACCGTGGCGGCGGAAGCGCGCCAGGTCGGCCTGGCCGAGGGTGCTCGCCATGCCGAGCTCCCACGGGCCCCAGGCCAGGGACAGCGCGGGCAGCCCGGTCTCGGCGCGGTGCTCGGCCAGTGCGTCGAGGAACGCGTTGGCCGCGGCGTAGTTGGCCTGGCCCGCGTTACCGACCACACCCACGACCGAGGAGTACAGCACGAAGGCCGACAGCTCCATGTCCTTGGTGAGTTCGTGCAGATGCCAGGCGGCGTCGACCTTGGGCGCGAACACCCGGTCGATCCGCTCGGACGTCATCAGCTCCACGGTGGTGTCGTCGAGGACGCCCGCCATATGGACGACCGCGGTGAGCGGCGCCTCCTCGGGAATCCGGGCGAGCTGCCCGGCCAGCGCCGCGGGGTCGGAGACATCGCAGGCCGCGTGGGTGACGTGGGCGCCGAGCTCGGTCAGCTCGGCGGCCGGTCCTGCCGCACCGGACCGGCTGAGCAGCAGGAGGTTGCGCACTCCGTGCTCGACGACCAAATGCCGGGCCAGCAACGCGCCCAGCCCGCCGGTGGCACCGGTGAGCAGCACCGTGCCGTCGGGGTCCCAGGTCTGCCGGGTGGTGGTCGAGGCGTGCGAGGAGATCAGGCGCGGGACATAGCTCCTGCCGCGCCGGAGGGCGACCTGGGGCGCCCGGGCGTCCAGGGTCTCCAGCGCGCGCCGCGACTCCTCGCTGCCGTCGGTGTCCACGAGGACGAACTGGTCGGCGTGTTCGGTCTGGGCGGAGCGCACCAGGCCCCACACCGGGGCGAGCGCCAGATCGGGCGTCTCACCGGGGAGGGCCGCCACCGCGTTCGTGGTCACGATGGCCAGTGGGCGGTCATGCGGGGCGTCCAGGCGTCGCTGCACCAGTTCGAGGGCGGCGCGGGCGCTCGCCCGCGCAGCCGCCGGGGCGTCGCCCGCTCCGTCCGCGGCGATATGCGCGAGGTCGGCCTCGACGGCCGGACGCTCCGGGTCCGGCTCGGCCGGGGACCAGCGCAGTGCGAACAGGGAGTCGGCGAGCGAGCCCCTGGACAGCTGGTCCGCCGAAGCGGGCATCAGGGCGAGCGATTCGACGGTCAGCACGGGTGCGCCGTCCGCGCCGGTCAGGGCCAGCGACACCTCGGTGTCGCTGATCCGGGCGACCCGCACCCGCAGCCGGTTTCCGGCGGGTGCGTGGCAGGCCACTCCGGACCAGGAGTAGGGCAGGACGGTGTGCGTCGGGTCGTCCGAGACCATCAGCGACAGCAGCGGGTGCAGAGCGGCGTCGAACAGGGCCGGGTGCACCGCGAATCCGCCCTTGGCGTGCGGGACATGGTCGGGCAGCCGGACCTCGCCGTAGACCTCGTCCCCGAGCCGCCAGAGGGTGTGCAGCCCCTGGAAAGCGGGGCCGTAGCCATAGCCGCGGTCGACCAGCTCCGGGTAGAAGCCGGACATGTCCACCGGTTCGGCGTCCCGCGGGGGCCAGCTGTCCATGGCGGCGGCGCGGGCCGGGGCCTTGGGGACCACCTGCCCGGCGGCGTGCCGGATCCAGGCGGTGGAGACGCCGGAGGCGGGACGGGAGTAGACCCCGACGGGGCGCCGGCCGGTCTTCCGCTCCGCCTCGCCGACGACGACCTGTACCTGTACGGCACCGTCGGCGAAGGTCAGCGGCGTGTGGAGGGTCAGCTCCTCGATGGCGTGGCAGTCGGTGCCCTCGATCGCGCGCAGCGCCATCTCCACCACGGCCGCGCCGGGGAACACGGCGTGGCCGTAGATGGCGTGGTCGGTGAGCCACGCCTCCGCGACGAGGTCGATCCGTCCGCTGAAGGCCACCTGGTCGCCGACGGCGAGTTCGGTGGCGGCGGACAGGAAGGGATGCCCCACCGGCTCGAGACCGGCGCTCGCGACATCACCGCGCGGCCTGGTCGGCTGTGCCCAGTAGCGCTGGTGGTCGAAGGCGTAGGTGGGCAGGTCGACGGGGCTGCCCACGACGCCGACTGCGGCCAGGTAGCCGCGCCAGTCGACCGGGACACCGGCGGTGTGCATCCGGGCCAGGCCCTCCGCCGCCGCGCGCGCCTCCGGACGCCCCTTGCGGACCAGCGGAATGGCCGTGAGATTGGCGTCGGTCAGGGTCTCGGCGGCCATGGCGGAGAGGACCCCGTCGGGACCGACCTCGACCAGCGCCTCGGCTCCGGCCTTCACGGCGGCGGCCACTCCGTCGGCGAAGCGGACGGCGTCGCGCACATGGCGCACCCAGTACTCGGGCTGCTCCAGCTCGCCCGGTTCGGCGATGGCGCCGGTCACATTGGACACGACGGCGAGGTGCGGGGGCGCGTACGCGACCGACTCGGCGACCTCGCGGAACGCGTCGAGCATGGGTTCCATCAGCGGTGAGTGGAAGGCGTGCGAGACCCGCAGCCGGGTGGTCTTGCGTCCGTCGGCGGCCAGGGCCGCGGCGACCTCGGTGACGGCCTTCTCCACACCGGAGATGACCACGGCCGCGGGGCCGTTGACGGCGGCGACGGAGACGGCCCGCTCATATCCGCTCAGCGCGGCCCGGACCTCGTCCTCGTTCGCCTGTACGGCCACCATGGCGCCACCGCGCGGCAGCGCGCCCATCAGACGTCCGCGGGCGGCGACCAGACGGGCCGCGTCGGCCAGGGAGAACACGCCAGCCACATGCGCGGCGGCCAGCTCACCGATGGAGTGGCCGACGAGCACCGCGGGTTCGACGCCGAGCGAGGTGAGCAGCCGGTAGGCGGCCACCTCGAAGGCGAACAGCGCGGGCTGGGTCATGGCGGTCTCGTCGAGCAGCCCGGCCACCTCGGATCCGGGCTCGGCCGAGACGACCTCGTCGACGGGGCGCTCCAGCAGGGGGTCGAGCGCGGCGCAGACCTCGCGCCAGGCGTCGGCGAAGACCGGGAAGGTCTCGATCAGCTCCCGGCTCATCCCCGGGCGCTGGCTGCCCTGTCCGGAGAACAGGACGCCGACGCTGGGCGGCGCCGACGCGTGGCCGGTGACCACGGCGGAATCGCGCCGCCCCGTGGCCAGGGCGTCCAGTCCGGCGAGCAGTTGGTCCCGGTCCGCGCCGATGACCACGGCACGGTGGTCGAAGGTGGAGCGCCGGGTGGTGAGGGACACGGCCACATCGGCCGGGTGTGCGGCGGTGTCGGCGGCGAGCGCGTCACCCAGCTTGCGGGCCTGCCCGGCCAGCGCCTTGGCACTGTGCGCCGACACCGGCCACACCAGCGCGCCGCGGGGCGCGGTGGCGGACTGCGTGGCGGGCTCGACGGGATCGCCCTGCTCGATGATCACGTGGGCGTTGGTGCCGCTGATCCCGAACGAGGAGACACCGGCGCGCCGCGGCCGGTCCGCCACCGGCCAGTCGCGCCGCTCCACCAGCAGCCGTACGGCGCCGGAGGACCAGTCGACGCGGCTCGAGGCCACCTCGGCGTGCAGCGTCCTGGGCAGCTCACCCTCGCGCATCGCCATGATCATCTTGATCACGCCCGCCACACCCGCGGCGGCCTGGGTGTGTCCGATGTTGGACTTCAACGAGCCCAGCCACAGCGGGTCCTGGCGCTCCCGGCCGTAGACGGACAGCAGCGCCTGGGCCTCGATCGGGTCGCCGAGACCGGTGCCGGTGCCGTGCGCCTCCACCGCGTCGACCTCGGCCGGGGTCAGCTCCGCCGCGGCGAGCGCCTGGCGGATCACCCGTTCCTGGGACGGGCCGTTGGGGGCGGTGAGGCCGTTGCTCTCACCGTCCTGGTTGATGGCGCTGCCGCGGAGCACGGCCAGGACGCGGCGGCCGTGGCGGCGCGCGTCGGACAGCCGCTCCAGCACCAGCACACCGACGCCCTCGGACCAGCCGGTGCCGTCGGCGTCGTCGGAGAACGCCTTGCAGCGGCCGTCGGCGGCCAGTCCGCCCTGCCGGGCGAACTCGACGAACATGCCCGGGGTGGACATCACGGTGACCCCGCCCGCGAGGGCGAGGGAGCAGTCACCGGAGCGCAGCGCCTGGGCGGCCAGGTGCAGGGCGACCAGGGAGGAGGAGCAGGCGGTGTCGACGGTGACGGCCGGTCCCTCCAGTCCGAGGGAGTAGGCGATCCGGCCGGACACCACACTGCCGGAGCCCCCGGTCAGGGCGTGGCCCGCGAGATTGTCGGACACCTCCTGGAGGCGCGGCAGATAGTCCTGGGCCATGGCGCCCATGTACACCGCGGTGGCGCTGCGGCGCAGTGCGGCCGGGTCCTGGCCCGCGTGCTCCAGCGCCTCCCACACGGCCTCCAGGGCGAGCCGCTGCTGCGGGTCCATGGCGAGGGCCTCGCGCGGGCTGATCCGGAAGAAGCCCGCGTCGAACTCGGCGGCGCCGTCCAGGAAGCCACCGGCGGGAACGAAGTCGGCGTCCGCCTCGATCTGCCAGCCGCGGTCCTCGGGGAAGCCGGTGATGGCGTCGGCCCCGTCGGCCACCAGCCGCCACAGCTCCTCGGAGGTGGTCACGCCACCGGGCAGCCGGCAGCTCATGCCGACGATCGCGATCGGGTCGTCGTCGGCGGCGGGTACGGCCCCCAGGGCGGCCGGGTCCTCGCCCGGCCCGGTGAACTGCTCGCGCAGATGCCGCACCAGCGCGGTGGGCGTCGGATAGTCGTAGGCGAGGGAGGCGGGCATCTGGAGACCGGTCGCGGTGTTGAGCCGGTCGCGCAGCTGCACCGCGGTCACCGAGTCGAAGCCGAGCTCCTTGAAGGTGTTGTCGGTGCCGATCCGGGCGGTGTCGGCGTGGCCGAGCAGCACCGCCGCCTCACCGCGCACCAGCGTCCACAGCTCCTGCTCGGACAGTCCGGTGGTGGCGGGGGCCGCCTCGGGTGCCGCGGCGGTGACGGAGGGCCGCGCCACGGGCGTCCGGGCGGCGGCGCCGTCGAACCAGTAGGTCTCGCGCTGGAAGGCGTAGGTGGGCAGCGGCACCCGCCGGGCGCCGGTGAACACCCCGCGCCAGTCCAGGTCGACGCCCCGGCTGTACAGCTCGGCCATGGACGTCAGCAGACGATGTGTCTCGTCCTCGTCGCGGCGCAGTGTGGGCTGGACGATCGCGGAGCCGACGGTGGCCGCGGCGTGCATGGTCAGCACCGGATGCGGGCTGACCTCCACGAACACACCGTATCCGTCGTCGGACAGGGCTTGGACGGTGTCGGCGAAGCGCACCGGCTCGCGCAGGTTGCGGTACCAGTACTCGGCGTCCAGCGTGGTGGGGTCGACCCGCCCGGCGACGACGGTGGAGTAGAACGCCACACCGGTGTCGGTGGTGGCGGCGCCCGCCACTCCGCTGAGCACCTCGTCCCGGATCGATTCCACATGGTCGCAGTGGGAGGCGTAGTCGACGGGGACGATCCTGGCGCGGATCTCCCTGGCCTGGCAGTCGGCGACGGCGGCGCGGACACCGTCCGGGTCACCGGAGATCACCACGGTGCCGGGCGAGTTGACCGCGCCGACGGAGACGCGGGACTGGTCCACCTGGTCGGCGGGCAGGTCCAGGACGGCCATCAGCCCCCGCCCGGACAGCTTCTCGGTGATGACACGCGCACGGGCGACGATCAGGCGGACGCCGTCGGCCAGGGAGAGGATGCCCGCCGCGGTGGCGGCGGCGATCTCGCCCTGGGAGTGGCCGATGACCGCGTCCGGCCGGAGACCCGCCGAACGCCACACCTCGGCCAGGGAGACCATGACCGCGAACAGCGCGGGCTGGACGACGTCCATGCGCTTGAGGGCGGTCTCGTCGCCGAGCACCTCCCGCAGCGACCAGCCGCCCAACTCCCGCAGCAGCTCCTCGCATTCGTCCATACGGGCGGCGAACACCTCGTTCGCCTGCCACAGGCCCTTGGCCATACCGACCCAGTGAGCGCCCTGGCCGGAGAACACCCACACCACCCGGCCGCCCCCGGCGGCGGTGCCGGTGACGACGCGCGCCGAGGGCCTGCCCTCCGCCAACGCAACCAGTCCGTCGAGCAGTTCGTCCCGGTCGGTGGCGAGCACCACACCCCGGCTCTTCAGTGCGGACCTGGTGGTGGCGGTGGAGTAGCCCACGTCCAGCGGGCGCAGCGCCGCGTCGGCGGCCACCCAGTCGTGCAGCCGACGGGCCTGGGCCCGCAGCGCCTGGGGGCTGCGCGCGGACACCAGCACCGGAATCGGTGTGCCGGGCGCGGGCTCCGCGTCCGCCGACGGCGCGGGCTCCGGCTCGGCTTCGGGGGCCGCCACCACAAGATGGCAGTTGGTGCCGCCGATACCGAAGGAGCTGACTCCGGCCAGCCGGGGCGCGTCGGACCACGGTGTGGCCTCCGCGTTGACCCGCAGCTTCCACCGCTCCAGCGGGATGTCCGGGTTCGGGCTGCGGTAGTTCAGGCTGGCGGGCAGCAGACCGTGGCGCACCGACAGGGCGACCTTGATGAGGCCGAGGACTCCCGCGGCGGCGTCGAGATGGCCGATGTTGGTCTTCACCGAGCCGACCAGCAGCGGCCGCGCGGTGTCGCGGCCCTCGCCGAAGACGGCCGCCAGGGCGCTCGCCTCGACCGGATCGCCCGCGCGGGTGCCGGTGCCGTGCAGTTCGACATAGCGCACCCGCTCGGGGGCGACTCCGGCGGCGCGGTAGGCCCCGCGCAGCAGGGCGCTCTGCGCCTCGGCGCTGGGCACGGTGAGGGCGCCGGGGCCGTCGTGGTTGACGGCGCCGCCGACCAGTACGCAGTACACCTGGTCGCCGTCGGCGACCGCGTCGGCCAGGCGCTTGAGCACGACCACGCCCGCGCCCTCGCCACGGACGAATCCATTGGCGCGGGCGTCGAAGGTGTGGCTGCGGCAGTCGGGCGACAGCGCCCCGGAGCGGGCGAAGGCGATCGTGCTCTCCGGCACCAGGTTCAGGTGGACGCCCCCGGCCAGGGCCAGACGCGCGGCCCCCGACCGCAGGCTCTCGCAGGCCATATGCACCGCGACGAGGGAGGAGGACTGTGCCGTGTCCACCGTCAGGCTCGGCCCGTGCAGCCCGAGTTGATGGGAGACCCGGTTGGCGATCAGACCACGGCTCAGACCGGCGATGGAGTGGTGGGACAGCGCGTCACCGCCGTGCCGGTGTGCCAGGGAGGCGTAGTCGTCACCGGTGGCGCCCAGGAACACCGCGGTGGCGCTGCCACGCAGGCTCTCCGGCGGGAGGAAGGCGTCTTCCAGAGCCGCCCAGCCCAGCTCGAGCACCATGCGCTGGCGCGGGTCCATCACCGCGGCCTCTCTCGGGGAGATCCCGAAGAAGTCCGCGTCGAAATCGCCGACACCGTCGACGAAGCCACCTTGTGGGTGGCTCGCCAGCTCCGCGATATCCGTGGGCCACCGGTCGGCCGGCCCGTCCGCTATGGCGTGCTCCCCCGCCTTCAGCAGCCTCCAGAAGGAGCGCACATCCTCGGCGCCGGGAACCCGGCACGACATTCCAATGACGGCGACAGCATCCTGACCCACACCGGTGAGCCCTTGCCCGCACTCGTTCACGCCCATAGAGCTCCAGCCCTCTCTTACCCCTTTGACTGCACGATCCGCGAACGGGCCCCGTGGATACACTTCGGGACGTTTTTTCGCGGATACGGGGCGGATCGGTATGCCGGGCCGGAGCGGGAGGCCGGAGCGGGAACGGACATCCGCCACGCACACACGTGTGGCCGCGCCGGAGTCCGGCGCGGCCACCTCATGAGGGCGTAGAGGTCAGACGGAGGTCACTGGGGCGTACTCGCGTGCCAGGACCGGCCGATGGCCTTGACCAGGGACGGCGTCACGAAGATACGCCGGAAGGGCAGGATGGCGGGCATATACACCTTCCCCAGCAGGCCCTTCTTCCGCACCAGCACGGCCATCTGCGCGTGATGCCTGCCGTTTCCGTCGTCCACCCAGCCGATGTGCATCGCGGCGTGAACGGTCTTGTTGACGACCTCGGTCACCCACTCGTCCGAGGTCTGGAAGACCGACTTCATCGGCACCGTCTTCAGGTCCGGGCCGCGCCGACCGTCGCGCAGGTCGTCCGGCAGCCGGTCCCGCAGGGAGGGGTCGCCCGGACCGAGGCCGTGCTTCTCCTTGTCCCAGCCGAGGATGCGGCCGAGCCGCCAGCGGATCGCGAACAGCACCTTGTACATCGGCGACGGTTCGAAGTCGGCCCCGTCACCGTCGAACTGCCGTACCAGCAGGGCCAGATCGTCGGGTCCCCCGGGAGTGTCCAGGTCCCATACGTCCTCGACCTCGAAGTCCCTGATGAACTCGTGGACCCTCCACGGCCGCTCGGTGAACGCGGTGTTCGGGAGCCTCATTCAAACCTCCGTTTCATGTGCGTCGCGGCGGACCGCCGGGGCGGACCCCGGCGACGCGCGGCGGAACAAACCTACCCGGGGCACCTGGCCCCGGGGCTCAGCCCGCGCCGATTCCGGCCGTCACCTTGCGCGGACGGAACACCATTCGGGCGCCGTTCCGCGGGATGTTGACGACCGTTCGGCTGTGCGCCGACTCCGGCTTGGCATCGGCGCGCTCGATGTCACAGGTGGTCAGGATCTCGGTCAGGGTGGCCTTCAGCTCCATGAGCGCGATCCGGTCGCCCAGGCACCGGGTGTGGCCGCCGCCGAACGGGATCCAGGTGTGCGAGGCGGGCTTCACGCCGAGGAAGCGCTCCGGCTTGAACTCATCGGGCTGCGGGTAGTTGTGCTCGTCCCGGTTGAGCAGATAGGCGCTGGCCCACAGGCGGTCACCGGGCTGGTAGCGCACACCGCCGAGCTCGATCGGCTTGACCACCTCACGGGGGACGATCTGCTGGATCGGCGGGCCGAGCCGCAGCACCTCGTGCACCACCGCGGTCAGGTACTTGTCGCCGGCGCCCTCCGCCATCTCCTCGCGCAGCCGGTCGACCACGTGCGGAGCGTGGGTGAGGAACTCCATCGCCCAGCAGATGGCCGAGGCGGTGGTCTCCGTACCGGCCAGGAACTGGGTCATGATCTCGTCGCGCATCTCGACCCGGCTGGGCTTGGTGCCGTCCGCGTTGGTGATGCCCAGCATCACGCCCAGCAGGTCGTCACCGGCGGCGCCGGACCGCTCGCGCTCCTCGATGGCCGAGTCCACCATGGCGTGCACCCGCGCACGGCGGGTCAGGAACTCCTTGACGCCGTTGGGCCGGAACAGCTTCATGCGCTTCATCTTGCCTTCCGGGAGCATATGGAAGGGCTTCATCGTCGACGGACGGGAGTTGAACTCCAGCATCTTCATCACCTCCTCGAACATCTCGTCCTCACACGAGGGACGGTGCTCGCCGAAGAGCACCTCGAGGATCACCTTGGTGGTGTAGTGGTGGGCGAAGCGGTGCACCGCGAAGGCCCGGTCGCGCGGCCAGGAGGCGACCGTCTCCTTGGCCAGCCGGTACACCTCCTTCTCGACACGCTTCAGCGCGTCACCGCGGAAGCTCGGCATCACACTGCGCCGCCGCGCGGTGTGCTCCTCCTCGTCCAGCCAGGCGAGACCGTTCTGGCCGGTCCACTTCTCGATGGGGGTGTTGCTGGAACCGGTGTGCAGGACGTCCCGGGGGGCCAGGAACATCTGCTTGACGTCCTCCGGTGCCGAGATCACATAGAGCGGGACACCGGGGATGATCGTCACGCGGAACCGGCTGCCGTGTGCGGCGCGGGCGCTCTTCAGGAAGGGCTCCGGACGGGCCCAGATGCTGAGCACCTGACGCAGCCGTGCCATATCCACCGCGGGCAGCGAGGAGGACGGGATGACCTCCTTCGGGGCGGGTGAGGAGTGGTCTATCGGGCACTTGCCCCCGGATGCGACCGCCGCGTCCTGAGCGTTGCTGGAGTGGTCCATTTACCTTGCTTCCTTAACTCGTTGCCGCTTGGGTCACGTGCTCTGGCTGGTTGTCGCCCCTGCCGGGCGGGGTGGCCGGGCGCACCGGGCCGATCGCGAACAGGGCGAGCCCGCTGACCAGGCTGGCGCCGGACATGATCATGAACGCGGTGCGGAAGTCGGAGAGGTCCGGTACACCGGTGAGCACGGACGCGATCACCGCGACCCCGATGGCCATGCCGATCTGACGGGACATAGACGACATCCCGGTGCCGGTGGCCACCCGCTCCGGTGGCAGGGACAGTGTGGCCGCCGCGGCCAGCGGCGGCAGGATGAGACCGAAGCCGATGCCGCCGATGATGGCGCCGGGCAGGAAGTGGCCGGTGAAGTCCGGTGTGCCGTCCAGTGCGAACGTCCACCACAGACCGCCCGCCGCGAAGAAGAGACCGCCGACCAGACCGACCAGATGTGCCCCGTACCGGACCGCCAGGATGCCGCTGGGTACGGCGAACAGGGTGGCCGACACCGGCCCCGGTGCGATCTCCAGGGCGCCGCGCAGGGTCGAGTGCCGCCAGACCTGGGTCAGGAACAGGATCGTGGACATGGCCATCGCGCCGACACCCACGAAGAAGAAACCGGTAGCGACATTGCCCAGGGCCACCGGCCTGATCCTGAGGATGGCGGGTTCGATGACAGGTGCCGGATGGCGCAGACCACGGCGCACGGTGTAGGCGAGGCCGAGCGCACCGGCCACCGACAGGCCGATGACCTGGGGGCTGTCCCAGCCCCACACCTGCCCCTGGGAGATCGTGGCGACGATGGCGGCCACCGACGCCGCGAGCGCCGCGATCCCGAGCAGATCCGGCACCGGACCGGCCTCGGCGGCCGACTTGCGCAGCGACCACGCGCCGAGGAGCAACGCCGCCGCTCCCAGGGGGAGGTTGACCACGAAGACCCAGCGCCAGTCGATCTCCGCCAGCAGCCCGCCGAGCGGCAGCGCGGCGGCGGAGCCGACACCGCCCACCGCGGTCCACAGACCGATGGCGATACCGCGCCGCGCGGGCGGGAACAGCCCGAGCAGCAGCCCCAGGGAGCTGGGCGCCATCAGGGCGGCGCCGACGCCCTGGAGGGCCCGCGCGATCACGAGCACCTCCAGGTTGGGCGCCGCCGCGCAGGCGGCCGACACGGCGGTGAACAGCCCGAGGCCCAGCAGGAAGACCCGTTTGCGCCCGGAGCGGTCGGCCCAGCGGCCGCTGGGCAGCAGCAGCGCCGCGAAGGTGATCGCGTAGGCGCTCATCACCCAGGACAGATCGGTGAGGCTCGCCGAGGAGAAGGACTCCTGCATGCTGGGGAAGGCGATGTTCACGATCAGCATGTCCACCGCGGAGATGAACACCCCGACGAGGACGACCGCGAGGGACACCCCCCGGCGCAATCCGTCGTTGCTCATGCCTCGATCCACCTTTCGATCGCGTCCGCGGTGTCCGCCGCGGCGGACTCGATCAGGGCGAAGTGGTCGGCGGCGACCTCGACACGGTCGTCGGTGGGCTCCCACCGCGGACCGTCCGGCGCCGCCGTGCCGCCGAGTGGTTCGGCCGCCCGGACCATCAGGGTCCTGACCGCCGTCGGCTCCGGCCGGAGACCGGTGAACAGGCGCAGATACGCGCCCATGGACAGCCAGCTCGCGTCGTCGATGGAGACGGCGCGCCGCTCCTGGGTGAGGATCTCCGCCAGCATGGCGGCGAACATCCGTCCCGTCTCGGCCTCGTCACCGTCGAGCGCCAGTGTGTCGATCATGGCGACCCCGGCGAGCGCGGCGCCGGAGGACTCCAGACGCTCGGCCAGCGAACGCGCCACCAGACCGCCCATCGAGTAGCCGACCAGGATGAACGGGGCGTCCCCTACGGCCGCGCGGATCGCGCCGTCGAGGACCTCCACGGCGGCCTCCCGGGACTTCGGGGCGAGTTCGGTCCCGAAGCCCGGCAGCGAGCAGACGTGGACGTCCCGCACTCCTTCGAACCGGTCGGCCAGCCGCATGAACTGCTCCTGGCCGGAGCCGACCACATACACATAGGACGGTACGCAGACGATCTTCACCCGGCCCGGCCCGGAGGCCAGCTGCGCCAACCGCCCATCGCTGTCGGGCAGTTCGGTGGCCGAGGAGAAGACCGGTCGGCCGCCCGCGGTGTCCAACAGCTCCCGCAGCGCCTGAGCCATGGTCCCGTCCCCGGCGGCCTGCCGGAGCCGCCGGCTGATCGTCTCGCCCGCGGCCTCGGGCGCCCCGACTTCCGGCGCCCCCGAGCCGACCTGCTTGAGCAGCTGCCGGGCGATCTCCGCCGGGGTGGGGTGCTCGAAGACGAACGAGACGGGCAGCCGCAGACCGGTGGCCTGCGAGAGCCGGTTGCGCAGACCCACCGCGCTCATCGAGTCCATGCCCAGCTCCTTGAGCCTGCGCTCGACATCGATCAGGTCGTCGGCGTCATGGCCGAGCACGGCCGCGACATGCGCCGTGACCAGCTCCAGCACCACCCGTTCGCGGTCCGCCTCGGAGACACCGGCCAGCCGCTGGACCAGCGATCCGCCGCCCGTCTCGCGCTGGGCGGGCAGCCGGACCAGACCGCGCAGCAGCGCCGGGAGGGTGCGTTCGCGGGCCTGTGTCCGCAGTGCCGCCGGATCCAGCTGGACCGGGGCCAGCAGCGCGGTGTCCGCGGCGAGGGCCTGGTCGAACAGGGTCAGCGCACGCTCGACCGGCAGCTCGGCGGTCCCGGGAGAGGCGCCTTCGCCCTCCCACGGACCCCATGCCAGCGCGGTGCCCGCGAGCCCGGCCGCACGGCGCTCGCGCACCAGTGCCTCGGCCGCGGCGTCGGCCGCCGGATCCTCCACCGCGCCGCCACCGAGGGAGGCGAACGAGGAGAACACCACGAAGGCGGCGAGCCCGGCCCGTTCGGTCAGCGTGTGCAGCCGCCGGACCAGCTCCGGCCCGCCGGGCTCAACCCCGGTGTGGACGACCGCGCCGAGCGGCCGCTCCAGGGACTCCAGCACGGTGGCCAGCCGGTCGGGGGCGGAGGTCTCGATACGCGCTCGCGCGCCGAGTTCCGCCAGCTCCGCGACCAGCCCGTCCGCGGTGTCGCCGGGCGTACCGAGCAACAGCAGGTGGCGTACACCGTGGTGGGCGGCCAGATGCCTGGCCAGCGACGCGCCCGGAGCGCTGAGCCCACCGGTGATCAGCACGGTGCCATCGGTGTCCGCCAGCGGCCGGCGGCCGGTGGATCCCACCGGTACCAGCGCCAGCCGCGGCGCCATGAACCGCCCGGCGCGCACGGCGAGTTGCGGCTCATCGGCGCCGAACACCGCGTTCCACCCGGGCCCGGTGGCCCCGTCCCCGGCTCCCTCCACGTCCACGTCCACGACGAGGAACCGGCCCGGGTGTGCGGACTGCGCGGCCCGCAGCACCCCCCATACGGCGGCCTGCGCCGGGTCCGGGACCTCCTCGTCCCGGACCGCCACCGCACGGCGGGTCACCACGGCCAGCACGGCATCGCCACAGGGCCCGTGGTCCACCCAGCGCCGTACCAGGGCCGCGGCCTCGTCGGCCGCGCCCCGCACCGCCGCGATGCCGTCCCCGGCGGGTGTGTCGATCACCGTGAGCACGGCCTGCGGAACCGCCGCACCACCGTCCATGGCCCGTTCCAGGGCGGCCAGATCGGCGTAGCGGTCCGCCACTCCCCCGGCCGCCCCGCCCAGCGCGGCCAGCCGCACCGGCGTGGCGGCGGCCGGTTCGACCGGAAGCCAGTCCACCCGGTACAGCGAGCTCTGACCGCGGCGCAGCTCCTCCAAATGGGCCGGATCGACCTCATGGAAGGCGACGCGGTCCACCCCGAGCACCAGCGCACCGTCCTCGCCGAACACCTCCAGCCGCAAGGTGTCGCCGTCGGAGCTGAGGTGCGCACGGCCACCGGTGGCACCGGTCGCGGCGAGGCGCACCCCGGACCAGGAGACCGGCAGCTTCGGCGCGTCCTGCTCGGCGAAGCCCAACTGCCCTGTGTGCAGGGCAGATTCGAAGAGGGCGGGGTGGATGCCGAAGTCCGCCGCGCCGGTGTCCTCGGGCAGCGCGAGATCGGCGTACACCTCGCGGCCGGAGCGCCAGAGCGCCCGCACCCCGTGCAGCGCCGGGCCGCAGTCGAGGCCGAGACCGGCCAGCGCGGCGTAGAGCCCGTCCACCGGCACCGGTTCGGCACCGGCGGGCGGCCACTGGCCCGCCCACCCTGCGGCGGGTTCGGTGTCCGCCGCCAGCCAGCCCGTGCAGTGGCGGGTGGACCCGGCGCGCTGGTCACCGTCCTGGCGCGAGTGGACGGCCACCGGGCGGCGGCCGTCGGCACCGGGAGCGCCCACGATGGCCTGGATCTGCAACGCCGCGCCCTCGGGCAGCAGCAGCGGCGCCTCGAACATCATCTCGTCCAGCAGCGGTGTGCCCACTCCGCGCCCCGCGGCCAGCGCCAGTTCGACCAGTGTGGTGTGGGGCGCGACCGGGAGGCCGAACGCGGCGTGGTCGCGCAGCCAGGGCTGGGACTCGTGGGACAGACGGCCGGTGAGCACCCATTCGTCCCGGTCGGCGAGTTGCATCCCCGCCGTCAGCACCGGGTGTTCGACACGGCCGAGACCGGAGGCGGCGGGGTCGCCCGTGGTGGCCGTGGTCGTGCTCGGCCAGTACCGCTTGCGCTGGAAGGCGTAGGTGGGCAGCGGGACCCGCTGGGCGCCGGAACCGGCGAAGCAGGCGGCCCAGTCGACCTTCACCCCGGCGATATGCGCCTCGGCGAGGGAGAGCAGGAACCGCTTCATCCCGCCCTGCCCGCGCCGCAGCGAGCCGACCACACCGACCCGGCCCGCGCCGGTGGCGGCGACGGTCTCCTCCATCGCGACACCCAGCACCGGGTGCGGGGACATCTCGACGAGGCATCCGGCGCCGTTGTCCACGAGCGCGCGGATGGCGGGCTCGAAGCCGACCGGGTTGCGCAGGTTGGCGTACCAGTACGCGGCGTCCATGGTGGTGGTGTCGACGAACGCGCCGACCGAGGTGGAGTACAGCGGGACATGTCCGCCGCGCGGCTCCACCGGGGCGAGCGCCTCCAGCATCTCGGCGCGGGCCACCTCCACATGGGGCGAGTGCGAGGCGAAGGTGGCCGGGACCCGCTTGGCCCGGATGTCCTCGCGCTCGCAGTGCGCCACCAGGGCGGCGATCGACTCCAGATCACCGGCGACGATCACCGCCGCCGGACCGTTCACGGCCGCCACGGTGAGGCGGCCTCCGTACGCCGCGATCAGCGGCTCTACCTGGTCGATCGGCAGGGCAAGCGAGGCCAGGGAGCCGGTGTCCATGAGCTGCTCATGGGCGATCCGGCTGCGCACCGCGATGATCCGGGCCGCGTCGCGCAGCGTAAGCCCGCCGGCCACATACGCGGCGGCGATCTCACCCTGCGAATGGCCGACCACGGCCGACGGCTCGACACCGTAGGAGCGCCACAGCGCCGCCAGGCCGACCATCACCGCGAACAGCGCGGGCTGGACCACATCGACGCGCTCCAGCGACGGTGCGCCCGGCGCACCGCGCAGCACATCCTCCAGACGCCAGTCCACGAACTCGGAGAGCGCCTCGCCGCACGCGGCGATCTCGGCGGCGAACACCGGGGCGGTGTCGAGGAGTTCGACCGCCATGCCCTCCCACTGCGCACCCTGACCCGGGAACACGAACACCGGCTTGGCGGTGGTGGAGGGGCGGCCGGTGGCCGTCTGCTCGGTCACCTCGCCGACGGCGAACGCCGCCAGCTCGCCGACCAGTTCCTCCCGGTCGGCGGCCACGAGCACCGCGTGGTGCTCCAGCGCCGCCCGCGACGTCAGCTGGGAGTGGCCGAGGTCGGTCAGTGCGAGCCCGGGGTTGTCGAGCAGGTGCCGCCGCAGGCGCTCGGCCTGGGCGCGCACGGCCGCCTCGGTGCGCGCGGAGAGCAGCACCGGGGTCGCGGGGGCCACGGCCCGGGCGACCGCGGCCGGGGGCTCGGCGGGCGCCTCCTCGACGATGAGGTGCGCGTTGGTGCCGCTGACGCCGAAGGACGACACACCCGCGCGGCGCGGCCGGCCGTTACCGGACCACTCCCGGGCCTCGGTCAGCAGCTCGACCTCGCCCGCCTCCCAGTCGATATGCGGGGACGGCGCGTCCACGTGCAGGGTCCGCGGCAGCACCCCGTGCCGCATCGCCATCACCATCTTGATCACACCGGCAACCCCGGACGCACCGGAGGTGTGGCCGATGTTCGACTTGATCGACCCCAGCCACAGCGGGTCCCCGTCGCGCTCCTGGCCGTACGTCGCCAGCAGTGCGTGGGCCTCGATCGGGTCGCCCAGGACGGTGCCGGTGCCATGGCCCTCGACCGCGTCCACCTCGGACGGCGACAGCCCGCTGTTGGCGAGCGCCTGCCGGATCACCCGCTCCTGCGAGGGACCGTGCGGCGCCGTCAGACCGTTGCTCGCACCGTCCTGGTTGATCGCGGTACCGCGGATCAGACCGAGGATGCGGCGTCCGTTGCGCTGGGCGTCGGACAGCCGTTCCAGCACCACCAGGCCCAGACCGTCGGAGAAGCCCGTCCCGTCGGCGGACGCCGCGTAGGCGCGGCAGCGGCCGTCCGGGGAGTTGGCGCCCTGGCGGCTGAACTCGGTCATGGTGACCGGCGTGGTCATGAACGTCACACCGCCCGCCAGCGCGAGCGAGCACTCGCCACCGCGCAGTGCCTGCGCCGCCATGTGCAGCGCGACACCGGAGGAGGAGCAGGCCGTCTCCACCGACACCGCGGGGCCCTCCAGGCCGAGGGTGTAGGCGATACGACCGGACGCGACGCTCGACATGGTGCCGGTGACGCGGTAGCCCTCGTACTCGGCGGGCACGAGCATGCTGTAGTCGGAGCCGGTGATACCGACGAAGACGCCGGTGTCACTGCCGCGCAGGGACGTCGGGTCGATCCCGGCGTGCTCCAGGGTCTCCCAGGAGGTCTCGAGCAGCAGCCGCTGCTGCGGGTCCATGGCCACGGCCTCGCGCGGGCTGATGCCGAAGAACTCGGCGTCGAAGTCGCCCATGCCGGTGACGAATCCGCCGCCGGACGAGGAGGTGGTGCCGATCCGCTCGCCGTCCGGGCTGTAGAGCCGCTCCAGGTCCCAGCCGCGGTCGGCGGGCAGCGGGCCGATCACATCCCGGCCGTCGGCCACGATCCGCCAGAGGTCCTCCGCGGAGGTGACACCGCCGGGGTAGCGGCAGCCGATGCCGACGATCGCCAGCGGCTCGTCCACCGCACCGGCGCGCTTCCGCGCGACCGGGACACCGGTGTCGGCAGGGCCGTCGACCCGCGACAGCAGCAGCCGGGTGATGGCCACCGGCGTGGGGTGGTCGAAGACGACGGTGGCGGGCAGCGCCACACCGGTGCTCTGCGAGAGTCGGTTGCGCAGTTCGACCGCGCTGACGGAGTCGAAGCCGAGCTCCTTGAAGGCGCGTTCGCCGTCCACCTCGTCGGCGGAGTCGTGGCCGAGCACGGACGCCACCTGCGCCCGTACCAGCTCGAGCACCACACCTTCCCGCTCGGCCTCCGGCACCTCGGCGAGACGCCGGGCCAGGGTGCCACCCGACGCGGCGCGCCGGGCGGGCACCCGGACCAGGCCGCGCAGCACGGCGGGCAGCAGTCCGGCGCGGGCCTGCACCCGCAGAACGGCCGGATCCAGCTCCACCGGGGCCAGCAGCGGTGCGTCCGCGGCGAGGCCGCGGTCGAACAGGTCGAGCCCGAGCTCGGTGGGCAGCGGCAGGATTCCGGTCTGGGCGACCAGCGCCGGGTCGGCCGGACCGGTTTCGCCGGTGCCCCGGCCGTCGGCCCAGAAGCCCCAGGCGAGCGCGGTGCCGGGGAGTCCGGCCGAGCGGCGGGCGCTCACGAGCGCCGCCAGGGCCGCGTCCGCCGCGGAGGTGGCCGCCTGGCCCGGGATACCGGCCAGCCCCTCGAAGGAGGAGAACACCACGAAGGCGGAGAGGTCCGCGTCCGCGGTCAGTTCGTGCAGGTGCCAGGCGGTGTCCACGGTGGCCCGCAACACCGTCTCCAGCCGGTCGTCGGAGAGGGTCTCGATCAGGCCCGCGTCGGGTACCACCGCGGTGTGCACCACCGCGGTCAGCGGGTGCTCCAGGGAGCCCAGCAACGCGGCCAGTTGGCCCCGGTCGGTGACGTCACAGGGCACGACGCGCACCCGCGCGCCGAGGAACACCAGCTCGGCGGTGAGCTCGTCGGCCCGGCCGCCGGGGGCGGCCACCACCACATGGCGGGCGTCATGGCGAGTGACCAGGTGCTCGGCGAACGGGGCTCCGAAACCACCGGTGATCAGCACGGTGCCCTCGGGGTCCACGGACAGCGGCCGGTCCGCGGCTCCGCCGGACACCCGGACCAGCCGGGGGGCCAGCGCCTTGCCCTCGCGCACGGCGAGCTGCGGTTCGTCCAGCCCGAGCAGCGCGGACCACTCCGGCTCCCCGTCGGCGTCCATGAGCAGGAAGCGGCCGGGGCGTTCGGACTGCGCGGTGCGGATGACACCCCACACCGCGGCCTGTGCGGCGTCGGGCACCTCGTCCGCGACCACCACCGCGCCACGGGTGACCACGGTCAGCGTGGCCTCACCCAGCGACTCGGCGGCCAGCCAGCGCCGTACGAGGGACGCGGCCCGGCCCGCGGCGTCACGCACCGCCGCGGGCGTCTCCCCGGCGGGTGTGTCGATCACAGCCAGGACCGCCTGTGGCACGGGGGTGCCCGCCGCGACGGCGT
This sequence comes from Streptomyces sp. NPDC048636, assembly GCF_040650655.1. NCBI lineage: Bacteria > Bacillati > Actinomycetota > Actinomycetes > Kitasatosporales > Streptomycetaceae > Streptomyces > Streptomyces sp. NPDC048636. Next base: position 64,006 of record NZ_JBEZHR010000004.1, read on the forward strand.
CTTCCAGGGCGATGAGATCGGCGTGCTGGTCGGCGACACCGGCGATCTCGCCCAGTGCGGCCAGCCGCACCGGCCTGGCCGGGGTGGCCGTGACGGGCGTCCAGTCCAGCCGCAGCAGCGCGTTCTGACCGCGCCGCAGCTCCTCGAATCGGGCCGGGTCGGCGGACCGTACGGCGATCCGGTCGATATGTGCCACGGGTGCGCCGTCGCCGTCGAAGACATCGAGCCGCACCGTGCCCTCGCCGACCGGGACGATACGCGCCCGTGCGTGGGCGACCTTGTCACCCACGACCCGCACACCGGACCAGGACGCCACCGACGGTGCCTTGTCCTCGGCGGGCCGGGGCGCGGTGTGCAGCGCGGACTCCAGCAGGGCCGGGTGGATGGCGAAACCGCCGGGCTCGGTGCCGTCGGGCAGGGCGAGTTCGGCGTACACCTCACCCTCGAGGGCCCATGCCGACTGTGCGCACTGGAGCATCGGGCCGCAGTCGAGGCCGAGTTCGGCCAGCGTGGTGTACAGGGCGTCCACCGACATCGGTTCGGCCGCGGCGGGCGGCCATTCGCCCAGCCGGGCGGAGCGCGGTTCGGCGTCCGGGGAGACCCGGCCGTACGCGTGGCGGACGGCGTCGGTGAAGTGTGCGTCGCCGCCGTCCGGCCGCGAGTAGACGGCCACCTCGCGACGGCCGTCGGCGTCGGCCCGGCCGAGCGTGACCTGCACCGGGACCTCGGTGTCGTCGCTGAGGAGCAGCGGTGCGTCGAGGGTGAGTTCCTCGATCAGCTCGCAGTCCACGTGGCGGCCCGCCGACAGGACCAGCTCCATCAGCGCGGCGCCGGGAAGGGTGACCGTGCCGAACAGCGCGTGGTCGCGGGTCCACGGCTGACCCTGGTGGGAGAGGCGGCCGGTGACGACCCACTCGTCGCGGTCGGCCACCCGCACGGCGGCGGCCAGGACGGGGTGTTCCACTCGGCCGAGGCCGACCGCGGAGGCGTCGGCGAGACCGGGGGCGTCCAGCCAGTAGTGCTTGTGCTGGAAGGCGTAGGTGGGCAGCGGGACGCGCCGGGCGCCGGAGTCGGCGAAGCAGGCGGCCCAGTCGGTCCTCACCCCGGCGGTGTGCGCCTCGCCCAGCGAGAGCAGGAAGCGGCCGAGGCCGCCTTCGTCACGGCGCAGGGAGCCGACCACGCCGACGCGGTTGGCCGGACCGTGGGCGGCGATGGTCTGTTCCACGGCCATGGCGAGCACCGGGTGCGGGGACATCTCCAGGAAGCATCCGGCGCCGTTGTCGAGGAGGGCCCGGATGGCGGGCTCGAAGCCGACCTGGCCGCGCAGGTTGGCGTACCAGTACGCGGCGTCCATGGTGGTGGTGTCGAGGAAGCCGCCGGTGACGGTGGAGTAGAACGGGATCCGCCCGCTGGACGGCGTCACGGGGGCGAGTGCCGTCAGCAGTTCGGCCTCGATGGCCTCGACATGGGCCGAGTGCGACGCGTAGTCCACCTTGACCCGGCGCGCCCGGACATCATCACGCTCACACGCCGCCAGCACCTCGTCCAGCGCCTCCGGGTCACCGGCGACAATCACCGCCGCCGGACCGTTCACCGCCGCCACCGAGATCCGGCCCTCATACGGCGCGATCAACTCCTCGGCACGCCCCACCGGCAGCGCCACGGACATCATCCCGCCCAGCCCCGCAAGCCGATCCCGCACCAACTGACTGCGCAACGCCACAATCCGCGCCGCATCACCCAACGACAACGCACCCGCCACATACGCGGCCGCGATCTCACCCTGCGAATGTCCCACCACCGCCGACGGCTCCACACCATACGAACGCCAGAGCGCCGCCAAACCCACCATCACCGCGAACAGAGCGGGCTGCACCACATCCACCCGCTCCCACGACGGCGCGCCCGGCACACCCCGCAGCACATCCTCAAGACGCCAGTCCACAAACTCCGACAACGCCTCACCACACGCCGCCACCTCCGCCGCGAACACCGGCGAAGAGTCCAGGAGTTCGACCGCCATCCCGACCCACTGCGCACCCTGACCAGGGAACACGAACACCGGCTTGGCGCCGGGTGTGGCGCGGCCCTCGACGACCAGGGGGGACGGCTCGCCGAGGGACAGGGCGGCCAGTCCGGACAGCAGCTGGTCGCGGTCGGCGGCGGCCACCACACCACGGTGCTCCAGGTGGGCCCGGGTGGTGGCCGCGGAGAAGCCGAGGTCGGCCAGGGTCAGGTCCGGACGCGCCAGCGCATGCGCGCGGAGCCGGTCGGCCTGGGCGCGCATCGCCGCGGCGGTCCGGCCGGACAGCGTCACGGGGACGGCGGCCATCGGACGTGGCTCGGTGGCGGTCTCCTGAGCGGGTGCCTCGACCGGCGCCTCCTCCAGGATGATGTGCACATTGGTGCCGCTGACGCCGAACGAGGACACCGCGGCGCGACGGGGCTTCTCGCCCGTGGTCCACTCGCGTGCCTCGGTCAGCAGCTCGACCTCGCCCGCCTCCCAGTCGATATGCGGGGACGGCGCGTCCACATGGAGGGTCCGCGGCAGCAGTCCGTGCCGCATCGCCATCACCATTTTGATGACACCGGCCACGCCCGCGGCCATGGAGGTGTGGCCGATGTTCGACTTGATCGAGCCCAGCCACAGCGGATCGCCGTTCCGCTCGCGCCCGTAGGTGGCGAGCAGTGCGTGGGCCTCGATCGGGTCGCCCAGGACGGTGCCGGTGCCATGGCCCTCGACCGCGTCCACCTCGGACGGCGACAGCCCGGCGTTGGTCAGCGCCTGCCGGATCACCCGCTCCTGCGAGGGACCGTTCGGCGCCGTCAGACCGTTGCTGGCACCGTCCTGGTTGACGGCCGTGCCCCGGATCAGACCGAGGATGCGGCGTCCGTTGCGCTGGGCGTCGGACAGCCGCTCCAGCACCACCAGACCGAGGCCGTCGGAGAAACCCGTCCCGTCGGCGGTCGCCGCGTAGGCGCGGCAGCGGCCGTCCGGGGAGACGGCCTGCTGGCGGCTGAACTCGGCCAGCAGGAACGGGCCGGACATCACGGTCACACCGCCGACCAGGGCCATGGAGCACTCGCCCCCGCGCAGCGCCTGGGTGGCCATGTGCAGGGCGACCGCGGAGGAGGAGCACGCGGTGTCCACGGACACCGCGGGCCCCTCCAGGCCGAACACATAGGAGATACGGCCGGAGGAGACGCTGGCCGCCCCACCGGTCAGCTGGAGCCCCTCGATCTGCGGCACACTGCCCGCGGGCGCCGTGCAGTAGTCGGTGGTGCCGACGCCGCAGAACACTCCGGTGTCGCTGCCGCGGAGCGAGGTCGGGTCGATGCCCGCGTCCTCGAACGCCTCCCACGACGCCTCCAGCAGCAGCCGCTGCTGCGGGTCCATGGCCAGCGCCTCGCGCGGGCTGATCCCGAAGAACTCGGCGTCGAACTCGGCGATCTCGTCGAGGAAGCCACCGCCGCTGGTGGACACGGCGCCGGGCCGGCGCAGACTCGGGTCGTAGATCCGCTCCGGGTCCCAGCCGCGGTCGGTGGGCAGCCCGCTGACGGCGTCCCGCCCCGACGACACGAGCTCCCACAGCTCGTCGGGGGAGGTGACACCGCCCGGGTAGCGGCAGCTCATACCGACGATGGCCAGCGGCTCGCTGGCGTTCGCGAGCAGCCGCTTGTTGAGCTGGCGGAGCCGGTCGGTCTCCTTGAGGGATTTCCGGAGCGCCTCGATGAGCTGGTTCTGATCGGTGGCCATGTCTATTCCTTCATCTCCAAGCTCATTGCGGCGACGGCGGTCTCGGCCGGGGTCATGCGAGGTCCTCCTGAGCCATCCGGATCAGCGCTTCCGCGTCCATGTCCTCGAACGACGCGCTGTCCCCGTCCTCGCCGACCGCCTCCGGCCGGTCGCTGTCGGCCAGTTCGCGCAGGGTGCCGAGCAGACCGGCGCGGCGCAGCCGGTCCATCGGGATCGACGCCAGCAGCGCGCGGATCTCGTCCTCCTCGGACCGCGGCTTGACCACGGCGTCCGGAACGATCTCCGGCAGCAGATGGCGGGCGATGGCCGCCGGGCTGGGGTGGTCGAAGACCACGGTGGCGGGCAGCCGCACACCGGTGGTCCGGGTGAGCCGGTTGCGGAGTTCGACGGCGCTCAGGGAGTCGAAGCCGAGCTCCTTGAAGGCCCGTTCGGGGTCGACGGACGCGGCCGAGGCATGCCCGAGCACGGACGCCACCTGAGCCTGGACCAGTTCGAGCACGATCCGCTCGCGGTCCGCCTCCGGCACCCCGGCCAGCCGCTGGGCCAGCGCCGCGGCGCCCGCATCGACCACCCGGGCCGGGGTACGGACCAGCCCCCGCAGCAGCGGCGGCAGCATCCCGGCCCGTGCCTGGGCGCGCAGCGCGGCCGTCTCCAGCCGCACCGGGGCCACCACGGAGGCGTCCACGTCCAGCGACTGATCGAACAGCGCGAGACCGGTCTCGGCGGTGAGCGCGCTCATGCCCATCCGCTCCAGACGGGCCAGTTCGGCCTCGTCGAGACCGGCGGCCATGCCCGCGGCCTCCGACCACAGACCCCACGCCAGCGAGGTGGCGGGCAGACCCGCGGCCCGCCGGGACGCGGCCAGCGCGTCCAGAGTCGCGTTCGCCGCCGCGTAGTTCGCCTGACCGGGGCTGCCCATCAGGGACGCCACCGAGGAGAACAGCACGAACGCCGAAAGCTCCGCGCCGGCGGTCAGCTCGTGCAGATGCCACGCGGCGTCGACCTTCGGCCGCATCACCCGCTCGATCTGCTCGGGCGACAGGGCCTCGACCACACCGTCGTCGAGCACACCGGCCGCGTGCACCACCGCGGTGACCGGGCGCTCCACCGAGCCGAGCGCGGCGGCCAGTTGCTCGCGGTCGGACACATCACACGCCACGGCCCGTGCGCGGCAGCCCCGCTCCGCGAGCTCCGCCACCAGCTCGGCCGCGCCGTCGGCCGCCGGACCCCGGCGGCTGAGCAGCAGCAGATCGCGCACCCCGTGCGCACCGGCGAGATGGCGGGCGAACAGCGCGCCCAGACCACCCGTACCACCGGTGACCACCACCGTGCCCTCCGGGCCCAGCGGCGCCGGAACGGTCAGCACGACCTTGCCGACGTTGAGCCCCTCGCGCAGGTGGCGCAGTGCCTCACGGCCCTGCCGCACATCCCAGGTCCGGATCGGCGCGAACTCCAGCACCCCCTGCCGGAACAGGTCCACGATCTCGGACAGCAGCTCACCGAGGCGCCGCGGCCCCGCCTCCCACAGGTCGAACGCGCGGTACGCGACACCCGCGCGCTCCGCCGCGAGCGCCTCGGCGTCGCGGATGTCGGCCTTGCCCATCTCCACGAACCGGCCGCCGCGCGGCAGCAGGTCCAGGGAGGCGTCGACGAACTCACCCGCGAGGGAGTTCAGCACCACGTCCATCCCGGCGCCGCCGGTGGCCTCCAGGAGCGCGTCCCGGAATCCGGTCTCCCGCGAGGTGGCGATGTGGTCGTCGGCGACACCGGCGGCCCGCACCACGTCCTGCTTGGCCGGACTGGCGGTGGCGAACACCTCCGCGCCGAGGTGCCGTGCGATCTGCACGGCGGCCGTGCCCACCCCACCGGCGGCGGCGTGCACCAGCACCCGCTCCCCGGCGCGCAGTCCGGCCAGGTCCACCAGGCCGTGGTAGGCGGTCGCGTAGGCCACCGGCACCGACGCCGCCTGGATGAACGACCACTCGTCCGGCATCCGGGCCACCAGTGCCCGGGGGGCGACGGCCACCGGACCGAAGGACTCCATCACGATCCCGAAGACCCGGTCGCCGGGCGCGACATCGGAGACCTCCGAGCCGACCTCGAGCACCACACCGGCCGCCTCGGCGCCGAGCGGCACATCGTCGGGGTACACGCCGAGGGCGATCAGTACGTCGCGGAAGTTCACTCCCGCCGCGCGGACCCCGATCCGCACCTCGTCGGCGGCGAGCGGGCGACCGGCCCCGGAGGACACGACCTCCACGTCCTCGAGGGAGCCCTTGCGGGTGACGGACAGCCGCCAGGCGTCGTCGGCGGGAGCGGCGGCCACGTTCAGCCGCGGCGCGAACACCCGCTCACCGCGCACGGCGAGCTGCGGTTCGTCCCCGTCGAGTACCCCGCCCCAGTCGGGCTCGTCGCCGTCCAGGTCGACCAGGACGAACCGGTCCGGGTGCTCGGACTGGGCGCTGCGCAGCAGACCCCAGACCGCCGCCTGGGCGATGTCCGGCGCCTCACCGGCGACCGAGACCGCCCGCCGGGTGGCCACGACCAGCCGGGTCTCCCCCAGCCACTCACTGGCCAGCCATCGCTGCACCAGCGCGAGCGCCCCGGCGGCGGCTTCCCTGGCCGCTCCGGCCACCTCGCCGTCAGGGGTGTCGACGGCGGCCAGCACCAGCTGCGGCACCGGAGTGCCGTCGGCGAGGGCCGTCTCCAGCGCGGCGAGGTCCGCGAACCGCTCGCCCGTGGCCGTCAGTTCGCCGAGGACCGCCGCCCGGAGGGGCTGCCCCGCGCCGATCGCGACCGGGGCCCAGTCGAGCTGGTAGACCGACTGCCCACCGCCCTGCCGCAGCCGCTCGAGCTGGGCCGGGTCGACCGGACGCATATCCAGCCGCGCCAGGCTCAGCACCGGCTCACCGTGCTCGCCGACGACGTCCAGGCCGAAGGCCGTCTCGTCCACGCGGCGCATCCGGACCCGCACCCGGGACAGCCCGCGCTGCCCGGTGCGCACCCCGGACCAGGAGAAGGGCAGGAAGGCGGTGTCCCTCGGCCCCTCGTCCTGGACCAGACCCGAGTGCAGGGAGGCGTCGAAGAGGGCCGGGTGGATCCCGAAGCCCTCGCCGCCGGTGTCGCCGGGCAGAGCGACCTCGGCGTAGGCGTCGCCGTCGACCTGCCACGCCGTGCGCACGCCCTGGAACAGCGGCCCGTAGTCGAATCCGAGCTCGGCCATCCCCGCGTACAGCGCGCCCGCGGTGATCTCCGTACCACCGGCGGGCGGCCACTGCGCCGGAATCCACGACGACACCGGTGCGGTGTCCTCCGCGGCCAGCCAGCCACGGGCGTGGCAGATCGGCTCGGCCTGCTCCTCGCCGTCTCCGCCCTCGGGGCGGGCGAAGACCGCCACTTCGCGGCGGCCGTCCTCACCGGCCGGGCCGACCGTGACCCGCAGTTGCGCCGCGGCGTCCTCCTCCAGCAGCAGCGGCGCCTCCATCACCAGCTCGTCCACCACCGGCGCGCCGACCCGGCGACCGGCGGTCGACACCAGCTCCACCCAGGCCGTACCGGGCACGATCACCACGCCCAGGACGACATGGTCACGCACCCACGGCTGCGACTCGGCGGAGATACGGCCGGTGAACACCCACTCGTCGCGGTCGCCCAGCTGCACGGCAGCGGCCAGTACGGGGTGTTCGACCTGGTCGAGTCCGGCCGCCGCGACATCGCCCCGCGCCGACGGCGTCAGCCAGTAGTTCTGACGCTGGAAGGCATAGGTCGGCAGATCGACGCGCTGGGCGCCGGTGTCGGTGTAGAAGGCGTGCCAGTCCACCTCCACCCCGGCGGTGTGAGCGCGACCGAGGAATCCGGCGAACGTCTCGCTCTCGGTGCGCTTGGCCCGCAGCGCCGGAAGGAACGCCGCCTCGGCGTCATCCTCCACACACTGACGCGCCATCGCGGTCAGTACGGCGTCGGGCCCCAGCTCCAGGAACCGCCGCACGCCCAGGGCCCACAGGGTCCGCACACCGTCGGCGAAGCGGACAGCCTCACGGACATGACGCACCCAGTAGTCCGCGTCAAACGCCGACACCAACTCACCGGACACATTCGACACCACCGGGATACGGGGCTCGGCATACGCCAACTTGTCGGCCACCGCACGGAACTCGTCGAGCATCGGCTCCATACGCGGCGAGTGGAACGCATGCGACACCCGAAGCCGAGACGTCTTACGCCCCTCCCACCGCGGCAACCACTCCTCCGCAGCCTCCTCATCACCCGAGACAACCACCGCCAACGGGCCATTGACGGCGGCGATCTCCAACCGGCCCTCAAACCCGGCCAGCGACTCCGCCACCTCAGCCTCAGCAGCCTGAACCGCCACCATCGCACCGCCACTCGGCAGCGCACCCATCAACCGACCACGCGCCACCACCAGCTCAGCGGCATCCGCCAGCGACAACACACCCGCCACATGCGCGGCAGCGATCTCACCGACCGAATGGCCGATCAGATAGTCCGGACGAACCCCCAACGACTCCGCCAGCCGGAACAGCGCCACCTCAACCGCGAACAACACCACCTGCGTGAACTCCGTCGAGTTCAACACCGCACTCTCAGCGCCCAGCAACTCACGCACCGAACGCCCCAGACGGGGATCCAACTCCGCGCACACCTCGGTCAGCGCCTGATCGAACACCGGGAACACCCCGGCCAACTCCAGACCCATCCCCGAACGCTGCGAACCCTGCCCCGTGAAGAGGAACGCCGTCTGCCCCGCGATCCCGGACTCGGCCGACACCTCGGTCAGCCACGCCAGCAACTCATCCCGGTCACCCGCCACCACCACAGCCCGACGGTCCAGCAACGCACGCGAGGTCACCAGCGAGAACGCCGTGTCCGTGACAGACAGCTCAGGCTGCGACAGCAGATGCGAACGCAGCCGCTCCACCTGCGCCCGCAGCGCCTCATCCGTCCGGGCGGACACCACCACCGGCAACGGCACGGCAGACGCGCTCCGCTCAACGGACACCGGCTCCTCGACCGGAGCCTCCTCCACGATGATGTGCGCGTTGGTGCCACTGACACCGAACGACGACACACCCGCACGGCGCGGACGGTCGCCCGTCGACCACTCACGGGACTCGGTCAGCAACTCGACCCGGCCGGACTCCCAGTCCACATGCGGTGACGGCTCATCCACATGCAGCGTCGGCGGCAGCACACCATGCCGCATCGCCATCACCATCTTGATCACACCGGCGACGGCAGCCCCGGCCGAGGTGTGACCGATGTTGGACTTGATCGAGCCCAGCCACAACGGATCCCCCTCACGGTCCCGGCCATAGGTGGCCAGCAGGGCCTGCGCCTCGATCGGGTCACCCAGCTTCGTGCCCGTGCCATGGCCGTCGACCGCGTCCACATCGGACGGCCGCAGCCCGGCGCCTGCCAGTGCCTGACGGATGACCCGCTCCTGGGAAGGGCCGTTCGGCGCGGTCAGGCCGTTGCTCGCACCGTCCTGGTTGAGTGCGGTACCGCGGATGAGCCCGAGGACGCGGTGCCCGTTGCGCCGGGCGTCGGACAGCCGCTCCAGCACCACAAGACCGAGCCCGTCGGAGAAGCCCGTACCGTCGGCGGACGCCGCGTACGCACGGCAGCGGCCGTCCGTCGACAGTCCGCGCTGACGGCTGAACTCCCGCAGCATGAACGGGGTGGGCATGAGGGTCACACCACCGGCGAGGGCGAGCGAGCACTCACCCGCCCGCAGCGCCTGCACCGCCATATGCAGGGCGACGGCGGAGGAGGAGCACGCGGTGTCCACCGACACCGCAGGGCCCTCCAGGCCGAGAAGGTAGGAGATACGACCGGAGGAGACGCTGGCGGCGCCACCGGTGAGCTGGAAGCCCTCCACCTGGGCGACGCTCTTCTCCGGACCCATGCCGTAGTCGGTGACGCTGAGGCCGCAGTAGACACCGGTGTCACTGCCGCGCAGCGAGGTCACGTCGATACGGGCGTCCTCGAACGCCTCCCACGACGCCTCCAGGAGGAGCCGCTGCTGCGGGTCCATGGCCATCGCCTCGCGCGGGCTGATGCCGAAGAATTCCGCGTCGAACTCCCCGATGCCCTCCACGAAGCCGCCACCGCGGGCGTAGACCTTGCCGGTCTGCTCGGGGTCCGGGTCGTAGAGCCGCTCCAGGTCCCAACCGCGGTCGGTGGGCAGCCCGCTGACGGCGTCCCGACCCGAGGCCACCAGCTCCCACAGCTCGTCGGGCGAGGTGACCCCGCCCGGGTAGCGGCAGCTCATGCCGATGATGGCCAGCGGTTCGGTCGCCCGGGACTCGACCTCTTCGAGCTGCGCCCTGGTCTCGTTGAGTTCGACCGCGACTTTCTTGAGGTAGCGGACGAGCTTTTCCTGCTGATCGATGTTCTCCGTCATTCCTGTGTCCCCCGTCACGCGTCGCCCAACTCCACATCGATCATCTGGAAGATCTCCTCGGCCGTGGTGGCCGCCTCGATCCGCTCCTTGGCGTTCTGCTTCTTGTCGACCTGTCCGCCGTCGCCCGCGGTGGCGCCGGTATGGGCGCTGATGCTGGACAGCAGGGTGCGCAGGCGCTTGGCCACCCGCTGCTGCTCCTCCGCGGAGGTCGCGGCGAGCATGTCCTCGAGCTTCCTCATCTCCTGGTCGATGAGGGGTTCGGCCCGCTCCCCGCCACCGACCTCGGACAGCACCAACTCGGCGACCGCGGCCGGTGTGGGGTGGTCGAAGACGAGCGTGGCGGGCAGCCGCACACCGGTGGCCTGGGTCAGCCGGTTGCGCAGCTCCACCGCGCTGAGCGAGTCGAAGCCGATGTCCTTGAACGCCCGCTCGGGCTCGATGGACGTGGCCGACGCATGGCCGAGCACCGCGGCCACCTGGGCCTGTACGAGTTCCAGGACGATCCGCCCACGGTCCGCCTCCGCCACTCCGGCGAGTCGCGACACCAGCGCGCCGCCACCGGCGTCGACCACCCGGGCCGGGGCCCGGACCAGCCCGCGCAGCAGCGGCGGGAGCATCCCGGCCCGTGCCTGGGCGCGCAGGGCGGCCGTCTCCAGCAGGACCGGGGCCACCACGGGGGCGTCCACGTCCAGCGACTGGTCGAACAGGGCGGGGCCGGTTTCGGCGGTGAGCGCGCTGATGCCCATCCGCTCCAGACGGGCGAACTCGGCTTCGTCCAGGCGGGCGGCCATGCCCGCGTCCGACCACAGACCCCACGCCAGCGAGGTGGCGGGCAGACCCGCGGCCCGCCGGAGCCCGGCCAGCGCGTCCAGAGTCGCGTTCGCCGCCGCGTAGTTGCCCTGCCCCGGGCTGCCGATGAGCGCGGACACCGAGGAGAACAGCACGAACGCGGAGAGGTCGGCGTCGGCGGTCAGCTCGTGCAGATGCCACGCCGCGTCCACCTTCGGCCGCATGACCCGCTCGATCTGCTCGGGTGTCAGTGCCTCCACCACACCGTCGTCGAGCACACCGGCGGTGTGTACGACCCCGGTCAGCGGGTGCTCCAGGGAGCCGAGCGCGGCGGCCAACTGGTCCCGGTCGGACACATCACACGCGAAGACCCGCGCATCGCAGCCCAGGGCCGCCAGCTCCGCCACCAACTCGGCCGCGCCCTCGGCCTCCGGACCGCGACGGCTGAGCAGCAGCAGATGGCGCACACCGCGGGCGGTGGCGAGGTGCCGGGCGAACAGGGCGCCCAGACCACCCGTACCACCGGTGACCACCACGGTGCCCTCGGGGTCGAACGCCGTCACCGACTCACCCGCGGACGCGCGCGACAGCCTGGGTGCCAGCACCCGTCCGTCGCGGACCGCGAGTTGCGGCTCCTCCGCGTCGAGCACCGCGCCCCAGTCGGGCTCCTCGCCCTCGAGGTCCACCAGGACGAACCGGTCCGGGTGCTCGGACTGGGCACTGCGCAGCAGACCCCACACCGCCGCCTGGACCAGGTCGGGGGCTTCGCCACCGACGGCGTCGACGGCCCCGCGGGTCGCGACGACCAGCCGGGACTGGCCCAGCCACTCGCTGGCCAGCCACCGCTGCACCAACGCCAGTGCCTCGGCGGTGGCTTCGCGGGCGGTCGCGGCCACGTCCCCGTCACGGGTCTCGAAGGTGGCCAGCACCAGGTCCGGTACGGGCGTCCCGTCGGCCACGGCCCGTTCCACATCGGCCACGGCCTGTTCCAGTTCGGCCAGATCGCCGAGGACCGCGACCCGTGCGGACCTGCTCGCGCCCAGGGTCACCGGGGTCCAGTCGAGCTGGTACACCGACTGTCCGCCGCCACGGCGCAGCCGCTCCAGCTGGGCCGGTTCGACCGGGCGCATGTCCAGGCGCTCCAGCGTCAGCACCGGCTCACCCTGCTCGGACACCACGTCCACGCGCAGCGCCGCGTCCCCCGCGGGCGAGATCCGCACCCGGACCCGGGAGAGCCCCGGACGGCCGCCGGACACCTTCGACCAGGAGAACGGCAGGATCGTGGCCCCGCCGTCCGAGCCCTTCTCGGCGAACGCGCCGTGCAACGACGCGTCGAACAGGGCCGGGTGCAGGCCGAAGCCCTCACCGCCGGTGTCACCCGGCAGCGCCACCTCGGCGAAGACCACGTCGTCGACGCGCCATGCCGTGCGTACGCCCTGGAACACCGGCCCGTAGTCGAATCCGAGCTCGGCCATCCCGGCGTACAGCGCACCGCCGGTCATCTCCACACCATCCGCGGGCGGCCACTGGGCCGGCAGCCACGACGACACCGGCGCCGTGTCCGCCGCGGCCAGCCAGCCGCGCGCATGGCAGACCGGCTCGGCGTCGTCCCCGGAACCGGAACCGGCACCGGCACCGGACCTAGCGAAGATCATCACCTCACGGCGGCCATCCTCACCGGCCGCCCCGACCGTGACCCGCAGTTGTGCGGTCGTCGCCTCCTCCAGCAGCAGCGGTGACTCCATCACCAGCTCGTCCACCACCGGCGTGCCCACGCGACGGCCCGCGGCCAGCGCGAGGTCCACCCAGGCGGTGCCGGGCACGATCATCGCGCCCAGGACGACGTGGTCGCGCACCCACGGCTGCGACTCGGCGGAGAAGCGGCCGGTGAACACCCACTCGTCGCGGTCACCGATCTGCACGGCGGCGGCGAGGACGGGGTGCTCGACCTGGTCGAGACCGGCGGCGCCGACGTCACCGGCCCGCGCCGACGGCATCAGCCAGTAGTTCTCGCGCTGGAAGGCGTAGGTGGGCAGGTTCACCCGCCGCGCGCCCGTCCCGTCGTACACCGCGTCCCAGTTCACCTCGACACCGGCGGCGTGTGCCTGGCCCAGCGACAGCCAGAACCGGGCGAAGCCGCCCTCGTCCCGGCGCAGCGAACCGACCACGGCCACCCGGCCCGCCGCGTCCCGCGCCTCGACGGTCTCCTCGACCGCCATGGTGAGCACGGGGTGCGGGGACATCTCCAGGAAGCATCCGGCGCCGTTGTCGATGAGCGCGCTGATCGCGGGCTCGAAGCCGACCGGGCTGCGCAGGCTGGTGTACCAGTACGCGGCGTCCATGGTGGCGGTGTCGACGAACGCGCCGAGCGCCGTGGAGTACACCGGGACCTTGCCGGCGGTCGGCACCACCGACGCAAGAGCCTCCAGTAGCTCCGCTTCCACCGTCTCGACCTGGGCGGTGTGCGACGCGTAGTCCACCTTGACCCGGCGGGCCCGGATCTCCTCCCGTTCGCACACCTCCAGCACGGCGTCCAGGGCCTCCGGTTCACCCGCGACCACCACGGTCGCCGGGCCGTTGACGGCCGCCAGCGACACCCGGCCCTCGTACGGGGCGATGAGCTTCGCGGCCCGCTCCGCGTCCAGCGCGACGGACATCATGCCGCCGAGTCCGGCGAGCCGGTCCCGCACCAACTGGCTGCGCACCGCCACGATCCGGATCGCGTCCCGCAAGGACAGCCCACCGGCCACATACGCGGCGGCGATCTCCCCCTGCGAATGCCCGACCACCGCGGACGGCTCGACACCGTAGGAACGCCACAGCGCGGCCAGGCCGATCAGCACCGCGAACAGCGCGGGCTGGACGACATCCACGCGCTCCATCGACGGCGCGCCCGGCGCGCCGCGCAGCACATCCTCCAGACGCCAGTCCACGAACTCGGAGAGCGCCTCGCCACACGCGGCGATCTCGGCGGCGAACACCGGGGCGGTGTCGAGGAGTTCGACCGCCATGCCCTCCCACTGCGCGCCCTGCCCCGGGAACACGAACACCGGCTTGGCGCCCGAGGCGATGACCTGGCCGTCCACGAGGTTGACCGCCGGGTCCGCCGAGGCCAGCGCCTCCAGCCCGGCCAGCAGTTCCTCGCGGTCCGTGGCCACCACGGTCGCCCGTCGCTCCAGCAGCGCGCGGGTGGTGGCCGAGGAGAAGCCGATGTCCGCGACGGACACCTCCGCGTCGGCGGCCACCCGCTCACGCAGCCGCCGCGCCTGTGAGCGCAGGGCCGCATCGGTGCGCGCGGAGACCACGACCGGCAGCGGAGCGGCAGGCGTGGTCCGTTCAACGGACTCCGGCTCCTCGGCCGGAGCCTCCTCCATGATGATGTGCGCGTTGGTGCCACTGACACCGAACGACGACACCGCCGCGCGGCGCGGACGTCCCTCGACGTGCCACTCGCGCGCCTCGGTCAGCAGCCGCACCTCACCGGACTCCCAGTCCACATGCGGCGATGGCTCATCGACGTGCAGGGTCGGCGGCAGCACACCGTGCCGCATCGCCATCACCATCTTGATCACACCCGCCACACCGGCAGCCGCCGAGGTGTGACCGATGTTGGACTTGATCGACCCCAGCCACAACGGATCCCCGTCGCGCTCCCGGCCATAGGTGGCCAGCAACGCCTGCGCCTCGATCGGGTCACCCAGCTTCGTGCCCGTGCCATGGCCCTCGACCGCGTCGATCTCGAGCGGGCTCAGTCCGGCGCTGGCCAGCGCCTGCCGGATGACCCGCTCCTGGGAGGGACCGTTGGGCGCGGTCAAACCGTTGCTGGCACCGTCCTGGTTCACCGCGCTGCCCCGGACCACACCGAGGATGCGACGACCGTTGCGACGGGCGTCCGACAGCCGCTCCACCACGACCACACCCACGCCGTCGGAGAACCCGGTGCCGTCGGCGGAGGCCGCGTACGCCTTGCACCGGCCGTCGCTCGCCAGACCGCGCTGACGGCTGAAGCCGATGAGGAGATCCGGTGTGGCCATGAGCGAGATACCACCGACGAGCGCCGTCTCGCACTCGCCCGCCCGCAGCGCCTGGGAGGCCAGGTGCAGGGCGACGGCGGAGGAGGAGCACGCGGTGTCCACCGACACCGCAGGACCCTCGAGACCGAGGGTGTACGCGATCCGGCCGGACACCACGCTCATCGTGGTGCCGGTCAGGTGGTAACCCTCAAGTTCCGGAGCCATCGTCGCGTGGTAGCCCGAGGCGACGGTGCCGCAGAAGACACCGGTGTTGCTGCCGCGCAGCGAGGTCGGGTCGATCCCCGCGTCCTCGAACGCCTCCCACGACGCCTCCAGCAGCACACGCTGCTGCGGGTCCGTCGCGAGCGCCTCGCGCGGGCTGATCCCGAAGAAGTCCGCGTCGAACTCGCCGATGCGGTCCACGAATCCACCGGCCCGGGTGTACACCGTACCGACCTGGTCGGGGTCCGGGTCGTAGAGCCGCTCCAGATCCCAGCCACGATCGGCCGGGAACGGGCCCATCGCGTCACGGCCCTGGGACACCAGCTCCCACAGCTCCTCCGGCGAGCTCACCCCACCGGGGAAACGGCAGCTCATGCCCACGATGGCCAGGGGCTCACCGGAGTCGACGCGCCGCGGCCGCGCCGTACGGGTGCGCACGCTCGCGGGGTCAACGGTGATCTGCGAGACCAGCAGACGTGCCACCGCCACGGGGGACGGGTGGTCGAACACCAGGGTGGCGGGCAGCCGCACACCGCTGGCCTGGGTCAGCCGGTTGCGCAGCTCGACCGCGCTCAGGGAGTCGAAACCGAGCTCGTTGAACGCGCGGCCGGGGTCGATGGACGTGGCCGAGGCGTGCCCGAGCACACCGGCCACCTGGGTCAGCACCAGTTCGAGGGCGACCCGCTCACGGTCCGCCTCCGGCACACCCGCGAGGCGCTGGGCGAGCGATCCGCCGCCCTCCGCGCGCCGTGCCGCGGGTGCCAGTCCGCGCATTACGGCGGGGATCACTCCGGTCCTGGCCTGGGCGCGCAGTACCGCCATGTCCAACTGGACCGGCGCCAGCAGTGCGGCATCCGAGGTGAGGGCTTGGTCGAAGAGGCCGAGACCCAACTCGGTGGTCAGTGCCTTGGCACCCATACGCTCCAGCCGGGCCAGCTCCCCCTGACCCAACTGCGCCGCCATACCCGCGGCCTCCGACCACAGACCCCACGCCAACGACGTGGCGGGCAACCCCACCGCACGCCGGGACGCCGCCAACGCGTCCAGAGCCGCGTTCGCCGCAGCGTAGTTACCCTGCCCCGGACTGCCGATCAACGCGGCCACCGAAGAGAACAACACAAACGCGGAGAGATCGGCGTCGGCGGTCAACTCATGCAGATGCCACGCCGCATCCACCTTCGGCCGCATCACCCGCTCCACCTGCTCCGGCGACAGCGACTCGATCACAGCGTCGTCCAGCACACCGGCGGTGTGTACGACCGCGGTCAGCGGACGCTCCACCGAACCCAGCGCGGCGACCAGCTGCTCCCGATCGGACACATCACACGCGACGACGTGCGCACGGCAGTCCAGAGCCGCCAGCTCCGCCACCAACTCGGCGGCACCCTCGGCCTCCGGACCACGACGACTCAGCAACAACACATGCCGCACACCGTGAGCCGTCGCCAGGTGACGAGCGAACACCGCACCCAGACCACCCGTACCACCGGTGATCACCACGGTCCCGTCGGGATCGAACGCGGTCGTGGATTCTCCGGCCGTGGCGCGGGCCAGCCTCGGCGCCAGCACCCGTCCGCCGCGCACCGCGAGCTGCGGCTCGTCCAGATCCGGCAGTCCACCCCACTGCAACCCGTCGACCACCGTGTCGGCGTCGAGGTCGACGAGCAGGAACCGCCCCGGGTGCTCCGACTGGGCACTCCGCAGCAGACCCCACACCGCCGCCTGGGCCGTGTCGGGAGCCTCGCCGTCGACGGCGACCGCGCACCGGGTCACCACCGCCAGCGCGGCCCCGCCCAGGCCCTCACTGGCGAGCCACTTCCGGACCAGAGCCAGCGCCTCGACCGCGGCAGCCGTGGCCTCCGCGGTGTCCACGACCGCGAGCACCAGTTCGGGCGCCTGCTCGCCACCGGCCACGGCCTGCTCCAGGGCGGCCAGGTCCTCGAACGGCTCGCCCTCGGCGGGAAGTCCACCGAGCACCGCCACCCGGGCGGACCGGCCGGTGGCGACCGTGACCGGGGTCCAGTCGAGCCGGTACAGGGAACCCTGCGCCGTCGCGGCCCGCTTCAACTGGGCCTGGTCGACCGGCCGGAACACCAGCTTGTCCATGCTGAGCACCGGCTCGTCGTACTCGTCGACGATGTCGATGCGGAAGGCGGCCTCGCCCGCGGGGGTCAGCCGGGCGCGGGCGCGCGACACACCGGTCCGGCTGAGCCGGACCCCGTTCCACGAGAACGGCATGACGAGGGTGTCATCCGGCTTCTCGCCGAAGAGCGAGCTCTGCACCGCGGAGTCGAAGAGCCCGGGGTGGATGCCGAAGCCCTGCACGTCGGTGTCGTCCGGCAGGGCCAGCTCGACGTACACGACATCGTCGTCCTGCCACGCCTCCACCACGCCCTGGAACAGGGCGCCGTAGTCGTAGCCGATGTCGGCCATGCGGGTGTAGAGCGCCTCCGCGGAGAGGGGCTCGGCGTCCTGGGGAGGCCATGCGATGTCCCACGCGGGCGCGGACTTGGGGTCGGACCCCAGCCAGCCACGGCCGTGGCAGGTGGCCTCGGGCTGCTCGTCCGCGTCCTCGGTCTCGGGGCGCGAGAAGATGACGAACTCGCGACGGCCGTCCTCGTCGGTGTGGCCGACGATGATCTGGAGCCGGCGCGCCGCTGTCTCCTCGAGGGCCAACGGGGCCTCGATCACAAGCTCGTCGAGCACCTCGCAGCCGACCTCGCGCCCGGCGGCCAGGCTCATCTCGACCAGTGCCACACCGGGCACGATGGTCGCGCCCATGACCACATGGTCACGTGTCCACGGCTGGGTCTCGGTGGAGATACGGCCGGTGAAGAGCCATTCGTCGCGGTCGCCGATAAGCGCCCGACCGGCCAGGACGGGGTGGTCTACGGCGATGAGTCCGGTGGCCGAGACATCGCCCGGCGCGCTGCCCGGCGTCAGCCAGAACCGCTCCCGCTGGAAGGCGTAGGCGGGCAGCTCGACACGCTGGGCGCCGGTGGCGGCGTAGAAGGCGTGCCAGTCCACCTCCGCCCCGGCGGTGTAAGCGCGGCCGAGGAAACCGGCGAACGTCTCGCTCTCGGTGCGCTTGGCCCGCAGCGTGGGGATGAAGGTGGCCTCGGAGTCGTCTTCGACGGACTGACGGGCCATAGCCGTCAGTACGGCGTCGGGGCCCAGCTCCAGGAACCGTCGGACGCCCAGCTCCCACAGGGTCCGCACACCGTCGGCGAAGCGGACAGCCTGACGGACATGGCGCACCCAGTAGTCCGCGTCAAACGCGGAGACCAGCTCGCCGGTCACATTGGAGACCACAGGGATTCGGGGCTCCGCGTACGCCAGCCGCTCCGCCACCGCACGGAACTCGTCGAGCATCGGCTCCATACGCGGCGAGTGGAACGCATGCGACACCCGAAGCCGAGACGTCTTACGCCCCTCCCACCGCGGCAGCCACTCCTCCGCAGCCTCCTCATCACCGGAAACCACCACGGCCAGCGGGCCATTGACGGCGGCGATCTCCAACCGGCCCTCAAACCCGGCAAGCGACTCCGCCACCTCAGCCTCAGCAGCCTGAACCGCCACCATCGCACCGCCACTCGGCAGCGCACCCATCAACCGACCACGCGCCACCACCAGCTCAGCGGCATCCGCCAGCGACAACACACCCGCCACATGCGCGGCAGCGATCTCACCGACCGAATGGCCGATCAGATAGTCCGGACGAACCCCCAACGACTCCGCCAGCCGGAACAGCGCCACCTCAACCGCGAACAACACCACCTGCGTGAACTCCGTCGAGTTCAACACCGCAGCCTCAGCGCCCAGCAACTCACGCACCGAACGCCTTAGACGGGGATCCAGCTCCGCGCACACCTCGGTCAGCGCCTGGTCGAACACCGGGAACACCCCGGCCAACTCCAGACCCATCCCCGAACGCTGCGAACCCTGCCCCGTGAAGAGGAACGCCGACTTACCCGAAACACCGGACTCGGCCGACACCTCCGTCAGCCGCGCCAGCAACTCATCCCGGTCACCCGCCACCACCACAGCCCGGCGGTCCAGCAACGCCCGAGTCGTCGCCGACGAGAAGGCGATGTCCGCGACGGACACCTCCGCATCGGCGGCCACGCGCTCCCGCAGCCGCTCCGCCTGCGCCCGCAGCGCGGCGTCGTTGCGAGCGGACAGCACCACCGGCACCGCTCCTGCGGGCCGGATGACCTCGGCCGGAGCGTCCTCGGACGGTTCCTCGGCGGGCGCCTCCTCCACGATGATGTGCGCGTTGGTGCCACTGACACCGAACGACGACACCGCCGCGCGGCGCGGACGGCCCTCGACGTGCCACTCCCGGGGCTCGGTCAACAGCCGGACCTGACCCGACTCCCAGTCCACATGCGGTGACGGCTCGTCCGCGTGCAGGGTGGGCGGCAGCACACCGTGCCGCATCGCCATCACCATCTTGATCACACCCGCCACACCAGCGGCGGTCGAGGTGTGGCCGATGTTCGACTTGATGGAGCCCAGCCACAGCGGATCGCCCTCGCGGTCCCGGCCGTATGTGGCCAGCAGCGCCTGCGCCTCGATCGGGTCGCCGAGCACGGTGCCCGTGCCATGGCCCTCGACCGCGTCCACATCGGACGGGGACAGCCCGGCGTTCTCGAGGGCGCGACGGATGACCCGCTCCTGGGAGGGACCGTTCGGCGCCGTCAGACCGTTGCTCGCACCGTCCTGGTTCACCGCGCTCCCCCGGATCACACCGAGGATGCGACGGCCGTTCCGTTGGGCGTCGGACAGCCGCTCCAGCACCACCAGACCGAGCCCGTCGGAGAAGCCGGTGCCGTCGGCCGATGCCGAGTACGCCTTGCAGCGCCCGTCGGGGGCCAGCCCGCGCTGGCGGCTGAACTCCATGTGCAGGAAGGGGCCGGCCAGCACGGTGACACCACCGGCGAGCGCGAGCGAGCACTCGCCCGCCCGCAGCGCGTTCATCGCGAGGTGCAGGGCGACGGCGGAGGCCGAGCAGGCGGTGTCCACCGACACCGCCGGGCCCTCGAGACCGAGGCTGTACGCGACGCGGCCGGACACCACGCTGGTGGTGGAACCGGTGAGGCGGAAGCCCTCGATCTGGGGCAGGGCTCCGGCGGGCATGGACGCGTAGTCGGAGGGGCCGACACCGCAGAACACACCCGTGTTGCTGCCGCGCAGCCGGTTCGGGTCGATGCCCGCGTCTTCCAGCGCCTCCCACGACGCCTCCAGCAGCAGCCGCTGCTGCGGGTCCATCGCGGTGGCCTCGCGCGGGCTGATGCCGAAGAAGTCGGCGTCGAACTCGGCGGCGCCGTCGACGAACCCGCCCTCCCGGGTGTACACGGTGCCGAGCCGGTCCGGGTCCGGGTCGTAGAGCCGCTCCAGGTCCCAGCCACGGTCCGTGGGGAACGGGCCGATGGCGTCGCGGCCGGTGGCCACGAGCTCCCACAGCTCCTCCGGCGAGGTCACTCCGCCCGGGTACCGGCAGCTCATGCCGACGATCGCAAGGGGCTCCCCGCCGCGGGACTCGTACTCGCGGAGCTGTGCGCGGGCCTGGTTGAGGTCGCTCGCCATCTTCTTGAGATAGCGGGCGATCTTCTCCTGCTGATCGGTGTTCTCTGCCATTTCCGCGCCCCTCACGCTTCGCCGAACTCGGCGTCGATCATTTGGAAGACCTCGTCCATCGTTGTGGCCGCTTCGATGCGCTCGGCCGTGCTCTCCGCCTCGCCGTCGTCCGCGACGACGGACAGCAGGCGGCGCAGCCGCTCGGCCACCTGGCGCCGGTCGTCCTCGGCGACCGTGGCGAGCATGTCTTCCAGCTTCTTCAGTTCCTTGTGGATGGGTGGTTCGGCGACCGCCACGCCGCCGAACTCGGCGAGCAGCAGACGCGCGATCTCCGCGGGTGTGGGGTAGTCGAACACCAGCGTGGCGGGCAGGCGCGCCCCGGTGGCCTGGGTCAGCCGGTTACGCAGGTCGACGGCGCCGAGCGAGTCGAAACCGATCTCCTGGAAGGCGCGTTCGGGCTCGATCGCGGCGGCCGAGGCGTGGCCGAGTACGGCCGCCACCTGACCGCGGACCATATCCAGGATGATCTGCTCCCGGTCCTCCATCGCGACACCGGCAAGCTGGTCGCGCAGGGACACCGTCGTGGTGTCCACGCGCCGGGCCGGGACAGGTGCCAGCCCGCGCAGTACGGCGGGGATCGCTCCCGTCCTGGCCTGGGCGCGCAGCACCGCCGTGTCCAACTGGACCGGCACCAGCAGTGCGACGTCCGAGGTGAGGGCCTCGTCGAAGAGGCCGAGACCCAACTCGGTGGTCAGTGCCTTGGCACCCATACGCTCCAGCCGGGCCAGCTCCCCCTGACCCAACTGCGCCGCCATACCCGCGGCCTCCGACCACAGACCCCACGCCAACGACGTGGCGGGCAACCCCACCGCACGCCGGGACGCCGCCAACGCGTCCAGAGCCGCGTTCGCCGCAGCGTAGTTACCCTGCCCCGGACTGCCGATCAACGCGGCCACCGAAGAGAACAACACAAACGCGGAGAGATCGGCGTCGGCGGTCAACTCATGCAGATGCCACGCCGCATCCACCTTCGGCCGCATCACCCGCTCCACCTGCTCCGGCGACAGCGACTCGATCACAGCGTCGTCCAGCACACCGGCGGTGTGTACGACCGCGGTCAGCGGACGCTCCACCGAACCCAGCGCGGCGACCAGCTGCTCCCGATCGGACACATCACACGCGACGACATGCGCACGGCAGTCCAGAGCCGCCAGCTCCGCCACCAACTCGGCGGCACCCTCGGCCTCCGGACCACGACGACTCAGCAACAACACATGCCGCACACCGTGAGCCGTCGCCAGGTGACGAGCGAACACCGCACCCAGACCACCCGTACCACCGGTGATCACCACAGTGCCGTCCGGTTCGAAGACCGGCGACGGGTCGGACACCGTTGCGGCGGTACGCGACAGCCTCGGTGTCAGCAGCCGTCCGCCACGCACCGCGAGCTGCGGCTCGTCCGTCTCGACCACCGCGCCCCAGTCGGGCTCCTGGCCATCGAGGTCCACCAGGACGAACCGTCCCGGGTGCTCCGACTGGGCACTCCGCAGCAGACCCCAGACGGCCGCCTGGGCGACGGCGGGTGCCTCATCCTCGACGCATACCGCACCCCGGGTCGCCAGGACCAGCCGGGACTCCCCCAGCCACTCACTGGCCAACCACCGCTGTACCAGGCCCAGTGCCGCACCGGCGGCCGCTCGGGCCGCCCCGGGGACCGCATCGTCCGGAGTGCCGACGGTGGCCAGCACCACCTCGGGGGCGCTCACCCCGTCGGCCAACGCCTTCTCCAGCGCGGCCAGATCGGCGAATCGATCCACCGATCCACCGATCTCGCCGAGCGCGGCGATTCCGACGGGGCGCGGCGCGGCGGCCTTCGCGGGGACCCACTCCATCGCGTACAGGTGGCGTTCGCCGTTCTGCCGCGCGGCTTCCAGGTGCGCCTGTTCCACCGGGCGTACGTCGAGCCGCCGCAGACAGGCCAGCGGCAGACCGTCCTCGCCCGCGATGTCGAGCCGCAGGGAGGTCGGGTCCGGCAGGGTGATCCGCACCCGGACCCGGGTGAGACCGAAACGCTCCAACTGCACACCGGACCAGGAGAACGGCAGCCCGCTGGGGTTGTCCTCACCCATGTCCAGCATGCCGAGCCCGCCGTGCAGGGCGGAGTCGAACATCGCCGGGTGGATGGCGAACCCGTCGGCCGGACCCGCCACTTCGGGCAGCGCCAGCTCGACCAGGACCTCGTCACCCCGGCGCCAGGCGGACCGCACGGCGCGGAAGGCCGGGCCGTAGTCGAAGCCCACGTCGGTGAGATGGGCGTTCCGGTTGAGCAGTGTGTACAGCTCGGACACGGCGAGGGACTCGGCGTCCGCCGGCGGCCACGGTGCGGGCAGCGCCTCCAGCGGCTCGGCCTTGGCGGACAGCCAGCCGCGGGCGTGGCAGGTCAGCTCGGTGGCTTCGTCCTCGCCCGCCTCGATCCTGGAGAAGAAGGCGATCTCGCGGCGGCCGTCCTCGGCGGCCTGGCCGACCGTCACCCGGATCTGCCGGGTGACGTCGTCCTCCAGGACCAGGGGCGCGGCGATGACCAGTTCGTCCACGACATCGCTGCCCAGTCGCCTGCCGATGGTCAGCGCCATCTCGACCATCGCGGCGCCGGGCACCAGCACGATGCCGAACACCATGTGGTCGCGGGTCCACGGCTGGCTCTCCTGGGACAAGCTGCCGGTGAACACCCACTCGTCGCGGTCGCCGACCTGTACGGCCGCTGCGAGGATCGGGTGCCG
The DNA here is from genome assembly GCF_040650655.1 of Streptomyces sp. NPDC048636. Classification (NCBI taxonomy): domain Bacteria; kingdom Bacillati; phylum Actinomycetota; class Actinomycetes; order Kitasatosporales; family Streptomycetaceae; genus Streptomyces; species Streptomyces sp. NPDC048636. The sequence continues at coordinate 87,571 of NZ_JBEZHR010000004.1, forward strand.
CATCCGGTCCAGACCGGCGGCCGAGGCGTCGCCCGCGCCGGGCTTCCGGGAGAGCCAGTAGTTCTCGCGCTGGAAGGCGTACGTGGGCAGTTCGACGCGCTGGGCGCCGGTGTCGGTGTAGAAGGCGCTCCAGTCCACCTCCACCCCGGCGGTGTGAGCGCGACCGAGGAATCCGGCGAACGTCTCGCTCTCGGTGCGCTTGGCCCGCAGCGCCGGAAGGAACGCCGCCTCGGCGTCATCCTCCACACACTGACGCGCCATCGCGGTCAAAACGGCGTCGGGCCCCAGCTCCAGGAACCGCCGGACACCCAGCCCCCACAGGGTCCGCACACCGTCGGCGAAGCGGACAGCCTCACGGACATGACGCACCCAGTAGTCCGCGTCAAACGCCGACACCAACTCACCGGACACATTCGACACCACCGGGATACGGGGCTCGGCATACGCCAACTTGTCGGCCACCGCACGGAACTCATCGAGCATCGGCTCCATACGCGGCGAGTGGAACGCATGCGACACCCGAAGCCGAGAAGTCTTACGCCCCTCCCACCGCGGCAACCACTCCTCCGCAGCCTCCTCATCACCCGAGACAACCACCGCCAACGGACCGTTGACCGCAGCGATCTCCAACCGGCCCTCAAACCCGGCCAGCGACTCCGCCACCTCAGCCTCAGCAGCCTGAACCGCCACCATCGCACCGCCGGTGGGAAGGGCACCCATCAACCGACCACGCGCCACCACCAGCTCAGCGGCATCCGCCAGCGACAACACACCCGCCACATGCGCGGCAGCGATCTCACCGACCGAATGGCCGATCAGATAGTCCGGACGAACCCCCAACGACTCCGCCAGCCGGAACAGCGCCACCTCAACCGCGAACAACACCACCTGCGTGAACTCCGTCGAGTTCAACACCGCACTCTCAGCGCCCAGCAACTCACGCACCGAACGCCCCAGACGGGGATCCAACTCCGCGCACACCTCGGTCAGCGCCTGATCGAACACCGGGAACACCCCGGCCAGCTCCAGACCCATCCCCGAACGCTGCGAACCCTGCCCCGTGAAGAGGAACGCCGTCTGCCCCGCGATCCCGGACTCGGCCGACACCTCGGTCAGCCGCGCCAGCAACTCATCCCGGTCACCCGCCACCACCACAGCCCGGCGGTCCAGCAACGCACGCGAGGTCACCAGCGAGAACGCCGTGTCCGTGACAGACAGCTCAGGCTGCGACAGCAGATGCGAACGCAGCCGCTCCACCTGCGCCCGCAGCGCCTCATCCGTCCGGGCGGACACCACCACCGGCAACGGCACGGCAGACGCGCTCCGCTCAACGGACACCGGCTCCTCGACCGGAGCCTCCTCCACGATGATGTGCGCGTTGGTGCCGCTCACACCGAACGACGACACCGCCGCACGACGCGGACGGCCCTCGACGCGCCACTCGCGCGCCTCGGTCAGCAGCCGCACCTCACCGGACTCCCAGTCCACATGCGGTGACGGCTCATCCACATGCAGCGTCGGCGGCAGCACACCGTGCCGCATCGCCATCACCATCTTGATCACACCCGCCACACCGGCAGCCGCCGAGGTGTGACCGATGTTGGACTTGATCGAGCCCAGCCACAACGGATCCCCGTCACGCTCCCGGCCATACGTGGCCAGCAGCGCCTGCGCCTCGATCGGGTCACCCAGCTTCGTGCCCGTGCCATGGCCCTCGACCGCGTCCACATCGAACGGCCGCAGCCCGGCGTTCTCAAGCGCCCGACGGATGACCCGCTCCTGGGAGGGACCGTTCGGCGCCGTCAGACCGTTGCTCGCACCGTCCTGGTTCACCGCACTGCCCCGGACCACACCCAGGATGCGACGGCCATTGCGACGGGCGTCCGACAGCCGCTCCAGCACCACCACACCGACACCGTCGGAGAACCCGGTCCCGTCGGCCGATGCCGAGTACGCCTTGCACCGCCCATCCGGCGAGACCGCCCGCTGGCGGCTGAACTCGGTCAGGAGGTAGGGACCGGCCAGCAGGGTCACACCGCCCACGAGCGCGAGCGAGCACTCACCGGACCGCAGCGCCTGCCCGGCCATATGCAGGGCGACGGCGGAGGAGGAGCACGCGGTGTCCACCGACACCGCAGGACCCTCGAGACCGAGGGTGTACGCGATCCGGCCGGACACCACGCTGGTGGTGGTCCCCGTCAGGCGGTAGCCCTCCAGCTCGCCGGAGGACATGCCCCCGTAGTCGGTGGTCACCACTCCGGCGAACACGCCGGTGTCGCTGCCCCGCAGCGTCGTCGGGTCGATGCTCGCGTGCTCGAACGCCTCCCACGACGCCTCCAGCAGCAGCCGCTGCTGCGGGTCCATCGCGGTGGCCTCGCGCGGGCTGATGCCGAAGAACTCCGCGTCGAACTCCCCGATGCGCTCGAGGAAGGCACCGCCACTGGTGTTGATCTTCCCGGCCCGGTCCGGGTCGGGGTCGTAGATGTTCTGGTCCCAGCCGCGGTCGGTGGGCAGTCCGCCCACCGCGTCACGGCCCTGGGACACCAGCTCCCACAGCTCCTCCGGCGAGCTCACCCCGCCCGGGTACCGGCAGCTCATGCCGACGATGGCCAGCGGCTCGTCCAGGGTGGCCCGCTTCGTCCGGGCGGCGGGCTTCGGCGCCGCCTCGACACCGCCGAACTCGGAGAGCAGCAGCCGCGCGACGGCGGTCGGAGTGGGGTGGTCGAAGATCAGCGTGGCGGGCAGCCGCACACCGGTGGCCTGGGTCAGCCGGTTACGCAGCTCGACGGCGCTGAGCGAGTCGAAGCCGATGTCCTTGAAGGCCCGTTCGGTGTCGATCGCCGCGGCGGAGGCGTGGCCGAGGACGGCCGCCACCTGCTCGCACACCGTGTCCAGGACGATCCGCTCCCGGTCGGCCTCGGCCACACCGGCGAGGCGCTGGGCGAGCGAACCACCGGTCTCGGCGCGCCGCGCGGGGACGGGCGCCAGACCGCGCAGCAGCGCGGGCAGCAGACCGGACCGGGCCTGGGCCCGCAGCGCGGCCGGGTCGAGCTGGACGGGCGCCAGGAGCGCGGCGCCGGTGGCGAGTGCCAGGTCGAACAGCTCGAGTCCGCGCTGCTGGGACAGCGCGCCCACGCCGGTGCGCTCCAGACGGGCCAGATCGGCCTCGCTGAGCTCGCCCGACATACCGCCCACGTCGCCCCACAGGCCCCAGGCCAGTGAGGTGGCGGGCAGCCCAGCGGCCCGGCGCGACGCGGCGAGCGCGTCCAGCGCGGCGTTGGCGGCGGCGTAGTTGCCCTGGCCGGGGCTGCCGATGAGGGCGGCCACGGAGGAGAACAGGACAAACGCGGAGACGTCGGCGTCGGCGGTCAGCTCGTGCAGATGCCATGCCGCGTCCACCTTCGGCCGCATGACCCGCTCGATGTGCTCGGGCGTCAGCGCCTCGATCACACCGTCATCCAGCACACCGGCCGCGTGTACCACGGCGGTCAGCGGGCGCTCCAGGGAACCGAGCGCGGCAGCCAGCTGGTCCCGGTCGGACACATCACACGCGGCAACCCGCGCGTGGCAGCCGAGGGTCCCCAGCTCGGCCACCAACTCGGCGGCGCCCTCGGCCTCCGGACCACGACGGCTCAGCAGCAACAGATGGCGCACACCGTGAGCGGTCGCGAGGTGCCGGGCGAACACCGCGCCCAGACCGGCCGTACCACCCGTGACCAGGACGGTCCCGTCCGGGTCGAGAGCGGGCGCCTGGCCGACCGCCGCTTCGGGGCGTGCGAGGCGCGGTGCCAGCACCTTGCCACCGCGCACGGCCAATTGCGGCTCGTCCACGCCCAGCAGCGCGACCCAGTCGGGCTCATCGCGGTCCATCTCACCGTCGACGTCGACGTCGACCAGAACGAACCGGCCGGGGTGCTCCGACTGGGCGCTGCGCAGCAGACCCCACACCGCGGCCTGGGCCGTGTCGGGAGCCGCGCCGTCGACGGCGACCGCACCGCGGGTCTCCACCACCAGCTTGGCCTCACCCAGCCACTCGCTGGCCAGCCACCGCTGTGCCAGGACAAGCGCCCGGGCGGCGGTGGCGTGCACCGAACCGGGGGTGGTCCCGTCGGGCGTGGCCACGGTGGCGAGCACCGCCCGCGGCGCCGTGGCGCCCTCGGCGAGCGCACGCTCCAACGCGTCGAGGTCCGCGTGGGTCTCCCCCGCGCCGATCCGGACCAGCTCCCGCGCCCCGGTGGCCGGTCCGGGCTCGATCCGTGTCCAGTCCACCGTGTACAGCGACTGCCGCGCGTCGCCGCGCGAGCTGTCGATGCGCTCCTGCTCCACCGGGCGCACGACGAGCGAGCGCACGGACACCACAGGGGTTCCGGTCTCGTCCGTGGCGTCCAGCCGCAGCGAGGTGCCGCCGGTCATGGTGGAGCGAACCCGCAGCCGCGAGGCGCCGGGCCGGTGCAGCCGCACACCGCTCCAGCTGAACGGCATGAGGTGCGCAGCGGCGTCGTCCCCGGTGAGCAGGATGACACCGCTCTGCAACGCGGAGTCGAAGAGCGCGGGGTGGATACCGAAGCCCTCGTGGCCCTCGGGCAGGGTCACTTCGGCGTAGGTCTCGTCGCCGTCGCGCCAGACGGCCTCGACACCGTGGAAGAGCGGGCCGTAGTCGTAGCCGAGGTCGGCCAGCCGGCCGTAGAGCTCGTCGACGGGCATCGGTTCGGTGTCCTGCGGCGGCCACTGCTCGGGCCAGGCCCCGGCGGGCGCGCTGTCGGTGCCGAGGGTGCCGCGGGCGTGGCAGATGGTCTCGGTCTCCGCGGTGCCGGTGGAGTGCTCCGGCCGGGAGTAGATCGCCACGTCACGACGGCCGTCGGAGCCCGGCGCCCCGACGGTGATGTGCAGTTGCCGGGTGATGTCGGACTGGATGAGCAGGGGCGATTCGAGCACCAGCTCATCGAGTACCGGACTGCCGGTGTGACGTCCGGCGGTGAGGGCCAGTTCGACCAGCCCCGTGCCGGGCACGACCATGGTGCCGAGCAGCAGGTGCTCCGCGACCCAGGGCTGGGTCTCGGTGGAGACACGGCCGGTGAGAACCCATTCGTCGTGGTCGCCTACCCGTACGGCCGCGGCCAGGACGGGGTGCTCGACGCCTATGAGCCCGGCGGCCGAGACATCGCCCGGCGCGCTGCCCGGCGTCAGCCAGAACCGCTCCCGCTGGAAGGCGTACGTGGGCAGCTCGACACGCTGGGCACCGGTGGCGGCGTAGAAGACGCTCCAGTCCACCTCCACCCCGGCGGTGTGAGCACGGCCGAGGAAACCGGCGAACGTCTCCCGCTCGGTGTGCTTGGCCCGCAGCGCCGGAATGAACACGGCCTCGGTGTCATCCTCCACGCACTGACGCGCCATCGCGGTCAGTACGGCGTCGGGGCCCAGCTCCAGGAACCGTCGGACGCCCAGCTCCCACAGGGTCCGCACACCGTCGGCGAAGCGGACGGCCTGACGGACATGACGCACCCAGTAGTCCGCGTCAAACGCGGAGACCAGCTCGCCGGTCACATTGGAGACCACAGGGATTCGGGGCTCCGCGTACGCAAGCCGCTCCGCCACCGCACGGAACTCGTCGAGCATCGGCTCCATACGCGGCGAGTGGAACGCATGCGACACCCGAAGCCGAGACGTCTTACGCCCCTCCCACCGCGGCAACCACTCCTCCGCAGCCTCCTCATCACCCGAGACAACCACCGCCAGCGGGCCATTGACGGCGGCGATCTCCAACCGGCCCTCAAACCCGGCCAGCGACTCCGCCACCTCAGCCTCAGCAGCCTGAACCGCCACCATCGCACCGCCACTCGGCAGCGCACCCATCAACCGACCACGCGCCACCACCAGTTCGGAGGCATCCGCCAGGGACAGCACACCGGCCACATGCGCGGCGGCGATCTCACCGACCGAATGGCCGATCAGATAGTCCGGACGAACCCCCAACGACTCCGCCAGCCGGAACAGCGCCACCTCAACCGCGAACAACACCACCTGCGTGAACTCCGTCGAGTTCAACACCGCACTCTCAGCGCCCAGCAACTCACGCACCGAACGCCCCAGACGGGGATCCAACTCCGCGCACACCTCGGTCAGCGCCTGATCGAACACCGGGAACACCCCGGCCAGCTCCAGACCCATCCCCGAACGCTGCGAACCCTGCCCCGTGAAGAGGAACGCCGACTTACCGGGCGAAGCCGCCTCACCAGCCGACACCTCCGTCAGCCGCGCCAGCAACTCATCCCGGTCACCCGCCACCACCACAGCCCGGCGGTCCAGCAACGCACGCGACGACACCAGCGAGAACGCCACATCCGCGACGGACACCTCTGGCCGCGCCACCAGGTGCGAACGCAACCGCTCCACCTGCGCCCGCAGCGCCTCATCCGTCCGGGCGGACACCACCACCGGCACCGCACCGGCGGGCCGCACCACCTCGACCGGTTCCGCCTCCTCGGACGGCTCCTCGACCGGAGCCTCTTCGAGGATCAGATGCGCGTTGGTGCCGCTCACACCGAAGGACGAGACACCCGCACGGCGCGGGCGGCCCTCAACCCGCCACTCGCGGGCCTCGGTCAGCAGCTCAACACGACCGGAATCCCACTCCACATGCGGTGACGGCTCATCCACGTGCAGGGTCGGCGGCAGCACACCGTGCCGCATCGCCATCACCATCTTGATCACACCCGCCACACCAGCGGCAGCGGACGTATGACCGATGTTCGACTTGATCGACCCCAGCCACAACGGATCCCCGTCGCGGTCCCGGCCATAGGTGGCCAACAGGGCATGGGCCTCGATGGGATCGCCGAGCTTGGTGCCCGTGCCGTGCCCCTCGACCGCGTCGACCTCGAGCGGGCTCAGTCCGGCGCTGGCCAGGGCCTGCCGGATGACCCGCTCCTGGGAGGGACCGTTGGGCGCCGTCAGACCGTTGCTGGCACCGTCCTGGTTCACCGCGCTGCCCCGGATCACACCGAGGATGCGACGGCCGTTGCGACGGGCGTCCGACAGCCGCTCCAGCACCACCACACCGACACCGTCGGAGAACCCGGTGCCGTCGGCGGAGGCCGCGTACGCCTTGCAGCGCCCGTCGCGGGCCAGCCCGCGCTGCCGGCTGAACTCGACGAACAGGAAGGGTCCGGCAAGCACCGTGACACCACCGGCGAGCGCGAGCGAGCACTCTCCGGCGCGCAGGGCCTGCGCGGCCAGGTGCAGTGCCACGAGGGAGGCCGAGCAGGCGGTGTCGATCGAGACCGCAGGTCCCTCGAGGCCGAGGCTGTAGGCGACGCGACCGGACATCACACTGCTCTGGGTGCCGGTCACCCGGAACCCCTCCAGCTCGGGCAGTGTCGAGGGGCCGTAGTCGGAGGAGACGGTGCCCGCGAACACACCGGTGTCGCTGCCCCGTAGCGTCGTCGGGTCGATGCCCGCGTCCTCCAGCGCCTCCCACGCCGTCTCCAGCGTCAGTCGCTGGGTGGGGTCCATGGCCAGCGCCTCGCGCGGGCTGATCCCGAAGAAGTCGGCGTCGAAGGTGGGGACGGTGTCGACGAACCCGCCCTCCCGCGCGTAGGCGCTGCCCGGCCGCTCCGGGTCGGGGTCGTAGAGCCCCTCCAGATCCCAGCCTCGGTCGGTCGGGAACGGGCCCATCGCGTCCCGCCCGGACGCCACCAGCTCCCACAGCTCGTCCGGCGAGGACACCCCGCCCGGGTAGCGGCAGCTCATGCCCACGATGGCGATGGGCTCCACATCGCGCTGTTCCAGCTCGCGCACCCGGCGGTTGGCCGTGCGCAGTTCGGAGGTGACCCGGCGCAGGTAGCTGCGCAGCTTCTGCTCGTCGCTCATCGGTCCGTTCGATCCGCTCGCGCCGTCGTCTGTCTTCCCGGTCATGCGGATCCGAGCTCCTTGTCGATCAGGTCGAACATCTCGCTGTCGGAGACGAAGTCGAGGTCGTCTTCGAGGGTGTCTTCGGTGGTGGCGTGGCCGCCGCCGGTCGCGTTCAGCAGGGTCTTCAGCCGGTTGCTGAGGGAGCGCAGCCGCGGTTCCGCACCGGCCAGCTGCTGTTCCTGTTCGGACAGGGTGATCAGAACCGCCTCGAGCCGCTGGAGCTCCTCGTCGAGTGGCGAGGGCCGCTGTGCGGAGGTGGCGCCGCCGACCTCGCCGAGGATCAGCCGGGCCGCCTCGATCGGGGTGGGGTGGTCGAAGACCAGCGTCGCGGGCAGGCGGATGCCCGCCACCTGGCTGAGCCGGTTGCGCACCTCGACCGCGGCGAGGGAGTCGAAGCCGAGCTCCTTGAAGGTGCGTTCGGCGTCGATGGCGGCGGCCGAGGCATGGCCGAGCACCGAGGCGACCTGGGTGCGCACCAGGTCCAGTACGACCTGCTCGCGGTCGGCCTCGGGCACTCCGGCGAGCCGCCGCTCCAGCGAGCGGGCGTTGTCGGCGCGGCGCGCGGGGGCCCGCACCAGACCGCGCAGCAGGGCGGGCAGCAGACCGGACCGGGCCTGGCCGCGCAGCGCGGCCGGGTCCAGCCGGACCGGGGCGAGCAGGGCGGTGTCGGAGTCGAGGGCCTGGTCGAACAGTTCCAGGCCGAGCTCCGCGGAGATGGCGCCGATACCGGTGCGCTCCATACGGGCGAGGTCGGTCTCGTCCAGCTCACCGGTCATCCCGGTGGAGTCGGACCACAGGCCCCACGCCAGGGAGAGGGCGGGCAGTCCGGCGGCCCGGCGGAGTGCGGCGAGCGCGTCCACGGCGGCGTTGGCGGCTGCGTAGTTGGCCTGGCCGGCGTTGCCGAGCAGACCCGCCGCGGAGGAGAACAGTACGAACGCCGACAGGTCCATCCGCGAGGTGAGCTCGTGCAGATGCCACGCCGCGTCCGTCTTGGGCCGCATGACGTGCCGCATCTGCTCGGGGGTCAGCGATTCGATGACCCCGTCGGCCAGCACACCGGCCGTGTGGACCACGGCGGTGAGCGGGCGGTCGAGCGATTCGAGCAGACCGGCGACCTGTGCGCGGTCGGCCACGTCGCAGGCGGCCACCCGGGCCTGGGCGCCGAGTGCTTCCAGTTCGGCGACCAGTTCGGCGGCGCCCTCGGCGGCCGGGCCGCGCCTGCTGACCAGCAGCAGGTGGCGGACGCCGTGGCGGGTGACGAGGTGCTTGGCGAAGAGGGCGCCGAGGCCGCCGGTGCCACCGGTGATCAGCACCGTGCGCTCGGGGTCCAGGGGCGCCGGTACGGTCAGGACGACCTTGCCGACGTTACGGCCCTCGCGCAGGAAGCGGAACGCCTCCTGGCCGCGGCGGACATCCCAGGCGCGGATCGGCGAGGGCGACAGCATCCCGCGCTGGAACAGGTCGGCGATGGCGACCAGCATCTCCTGGATGCGGTCCGGTCCCGCCTCCATGAGGTCGTAGGAGCGGTAGCGCACACCGGCGCACCGCTGTCCGATGGCCTCCGGGTCACGGATGTCGGTCTTGCCCATCTCGATGAAGCGGCCGCCGCGCGGCATCAGTTCGAGTGTGGCGTCGACGAACTCGCCCGCCAGCGAGTTCAGGACGACATCTACGCCGGTGGGGCCGGTGGCCTCGTGCAGGACATCGCGGAAGCCCAGGTCACGGGAGTTGGCGATGCGCTCCGCGGGCACGCCCAGGGCACGTACGGCGTCCCACTTGGCCGGGCTGGCCGTGGCGAAGACCTCGGCGCCGAAGTGGTGGGCCAGCTGTACGGCGGCCATGCCGACGCCCCCGGCGGCGGCGTGGACCAGCAGCTTCTCGCCCGCCTGGAGGTCGGCCAGGTCGACCAGACCGTAGTAGGCGGTGAGGTAGACGACGGGGATCGCCGCCGCCTCGGCGAAGGTGAGATGGTCCGGCATGGCCGCGACGGTCTTGCGGTCGGCGACGGCGACGGGGCCGAAGGCATCCATCACCAGGCCGAACACCCGGTCGCCCGGCTTGAGGTCGGTGACCCCGGAGCCGACCTCGAGCACCACGCCCGCCGCCTCGCTGCCCAGCGGTGCTTCACCGGGATACATGCCGAGGGCGATGAGCACATCGCGGAAGTTGAGCCCGGCGGCGCGGATGGAGACGCGGACCTCGCCGACGCCCAGTGCGCGGGCGCCGTCGGAGGGCAGGATCGTGAGGTTCTCCAGGGAGCCCTTCTCGGTGCTGCCGAGCCGCCATGCCGTACCGGAGGGCCCGGCGACCGGCCGTGCCAGCCGGGGCGCGAGCAGGGCACCGCCGCGCACGGCGAGCTGCGGCTCGTCCAGACCGGTCAGGGCGGTCCAGTCGGGCTGCTCGCCACCGTCGGTGTCGACGAGGACGAACCGTCCGGGGTGCTCGGTCTGCGCGCTGCGCAGCAGACCCCAGGCCGGTGACTGGGCCAGGTCCACGGATTCGGCGCCGACGGCGACCGCGCGCCGGGTCACCGCCACGAGGGTGGCCTCGCCCAGCCATTCGCTGGCCAGCCACCGCTGGGCCAGGGCGAGGGTGCGCTCGGCGACCTCGTTGGCGGCGTGAGCGGGGTCGTCGGCGGCCGCGGGCTCGATCTCGGCGAGCACCACGTCGGCACCGGGGGCGCCGTCGGCGAGCGCGGTCTCCAGGGCGGGCAGATCGGCGTAGCGCTCGCCCGGCGCGTCGAGGTCGCCGAGGACCACAACGCGGGCCTGCGAGGAGGTGCCGGTGATCGGCGCCCAGTCCAGCTGGAACAGCGCGTTCTGCTCACCCCGGGCGCGGGTCAGCTGTGCCGGGTCCACGGGGCGTACGGCGAGGCTGTCGACGGCGAGGACCATCTCGCCGTTCTCATCGGCGATGTCGACGCGGAAGGCGGACTCGCCCGCCCCGCCGATGCGTACCCGCACCCGTGAGGTCGCCGGACGTCCGAAGCGCACTCCGGACCAGGAGAACGGCAGATCCGGAGCGGATCCGGGGTCCTTGTCCAGCATGCTGGCGTGGAGTGCGGAGTCGAACAGCGCGGGGTGGATGGCGAATCCGTCGACGGCGGTGTCCTCCGGCAGGGCCACCTCGGCGAACACCTCGGTCCCGCTGCGCCACACCGACTGCACGCCCTGGAACAGCGGACCGTATTCGAGCCCGGCGTCGGCCAGCCGCTCGTACAGGGCGTCGGCGGAGGACTCGACGGCCGCGACCGGCGGCCAGGAGGCGGGGAACGGCGCCGCGGGCCCGGCCTCGGGGGCCAGCCAGCCGCGGGCGTGCCGGACGATCTGCCGCTCGCCCTCTTCTCCGCCGCCGGTCTCGGAGGTCCCGGTCCCGGTTCCGCTCCCGGTCTCGGAGAGGGAGTGGATGGCGACCTCGCGGCGTCCGTCCTCGCCGGGCTGGCCGACGGTGACCCTGATGTGCCGGGCGCTGCCCTCGTCGAGGGTCAGCGGAGCCTCGAAGACCATCTCGTCGAGGAGTTCGCAGCCGAGGTGGCGGGCCGCGGCGAGGACGAGTTCGACGAGTGCGGCGCCCGGCACGATGACCGCGCCCAGCACCACGTGGTCGCCGACCCACGGCTGTGTCCCGGTGGCGAAGCGGCCGGTGAACACCCACTCGTCGCGGTCGGCCACCTGGACGGCCGCCGCCAGGACCGGGTGGCGCATCCGGTCCTGTCCGGCCGCCACGACATCACCGCCCTGTGCGGAGGGGGTGAGCCAGAACCGCTCGCGCTGGAAGGCGTAGGTGGGCAGGTCCACGCGGTGCGCGCCGCTGCCCGCGTACACGGCCTGCCAGTCGACGCGCACCCCGGCGACATGTGCCTGTCCGAGCGAGAGCAGGAACCGGCGCAGTCCGCCCTCGTCGCGCCGGAGGGAGCCGACAACGGCCACCCGGCCCGCCGCGTCCTGCGCCTCGACGGTCTCGTCCACCGCCATCGTGAGGACCGGGTGCGGTGACACCTCGACGAAGCAGCCCATGCCCTTGTCGATGAGCGCGCGGATGGCGGGCTCGAAGCCGACCTGGCCGCGCAGGTTGGCGTACCAGTACGCGGCATCCATGGTGGTGGTGTCGAGGAAGCCGCCGGTCACCGTGGAGTAGAACGGGATCCGCCCGCTGGACGGCGTCACGGGGGCAAGTGCCGTCAGCAGTTCGGCCTCGATGGCCTCGACATGGGCCGAGTGCGACGCGTAGTCCACCTTGACCCGGCGCGCCCGGACATCATCACGCTCACACGCCGCCAGCACCTCGTCCAGCGCCTCCGGGTCACCGGCGACAATCACCGCCGCCGGACCGTTCACCGCCGCCACCGAGATCCGGCCCTCATACGGCGCGATCAACTCCGCGGCACGCCCCACCGGCAGCGCCACGGACATCATCCCGCCCAGCCCCGCAAGCCGATCCCGCACCAACTGACTGCGCAACGCCACAATCCGCGCCGCATCACCCAACGACAACGCACCCGCCACATACGCGGCCGCGATCTCACCCTGCGAATGCCCCACCACCGCCGACGGCTCCACACCATACGAACGCCAGAGCGCCGCCAAACCCACCATCACCGCGAACAGAGCGGGCTGCACCACATCCACCCGCTCCCACGACGGCGCGCCCGGCACACCCCGCAGCACATCCTCAAGACGCCAGTCCACAAACTCCGACAACGCCTCACCACACGCCGCCACCTCCGCAGCGAACACCGGCGAAGAGTCAAGAAGTTCGACCGCCATCCCGACCCACTGCGCACCCTGACCGGGGAACACGAACACCGGCTTCACACCTGAACCGGTGGCCTGGCCCTCCGCCACGTTCGCGGCGGGCTCGGCCGAGCTCAGCTCGCTCAGCCCGGTCAGCAGGGCGCCCCTGTCGGTGGCCACGACCACGGCACGGCGCTCGAGATGGGCCCGGGTGGTGGCCTGGGCGAAGGCGATGTCCAGGTGGTCCAGTTCGGGACGGGCGATCATATGCGCGCGCAGCCGGTCGGCCTGCTCACGCAGCGCCGCCTCGCCACGGGCCGAGAGCGGGACGAGCACCGGCGGGCGGACCCCCGTGCCGCGCTCCCCGGTCGGCTGGTGGGGCGCGGCCGCGTCCCCTTCCGGTTCCGGGGCCTCCTCGAGGATCACATGGGCGTTGGTGCCGCTCACGCCGAACGACGAGACACCGGCGCGGCGCACCCGCTCCCCCGCGGCCCACTGCCGGGCCTCGGTCAGCAGGGCGACCTCGCCCGAGGCCCAGTCCACGTGTGAGGACGGCGCGTCCACATGCAGGGTGGGCGGAAGCGTCTCATGACGCATCGCCATGACCATCTTGATCACACCGGCCACACCGGCCGCGGCCTGGGTGTGGCCGAAGTTCGACTTGATCGAGCCGAGCCAGAGCGGGCCGTTCTCCCGGTTCTGGCCGTAGGTCGCCAGCAGCGCCTCGGCCTCGATCGGGTCTCCCAGCGGTGTGCCCGTGCCATGGCCCTCGACCGCGTCCACCTCGGACGGCGACAGCCCGGCGCTGGACAGCGCCTGCCGGATCACCCGCTCCTGTGACGGGCCGTTGGGCGCGGTGAGGCCGTTGCTCGCACCGTCCTGGTTGACGGCGCTGCCGCGCACCAGGGCCAGGATCCGGCGGCCGTTGCGCTGGGCGTCGGACAGCCGCTCCAGGACGAGCAGGCCCATGCCCTCGGCCCAGCCGACGCCGTCCGCCGCCTCCGCGTACGCCTTGCAGCGCCCGTCCGGGGACAGCGCGCGCTGGCGGCTGAACTCCACGAAGGCGCTGGGCCGGGCGAGCGTGGTCGCCCCGCCGACCACGGCGAGCGAACACTCCCTGGCGCGCAGGGCCTTGCTGGCCAGGTCGATCGCCACGAGGGAGGAGGAGCAGACGGTGTCCACGGTGACCGCGGGGCCCTCGAAGCCGAAGGTGTAGCTGATACGGCCCGACGCCACGCTGGGGGACGACGCGATGGAGAGGTAGCCCTCGATCTCCGGGCGCCGGTCGCTGAGGCCCGCGACAAACTGGTAGTCGGAGAACATGAGCCCGCAGAAGACGCCGGTGTCGCTCTCCTTGAGGGTCAGCGGGTCGATTCCCGCGTCCTCGAAGGCTTCCCAGGCCCCTTCGAGCAGCAGCCGCTGCTGCGGGTCCATGGCCAGCGCCTCGCGCGGGCTGATCCCGAAGAACTCGGCGTCGAACTCGGCCATGTCGTCGAGGAATCCGCCGTGGCGGGTATAGGCGGTGCCGGGGTGGTCCGGGTCCGGGTCATAGAGGTTGTCCAGGTCCCAGCCGCGGTCCTCGGGGAACTCCGAGAACCCCATACGTCCCTCGGCGACCAGCGACCACAATTCCTCCGGCGAGGTCACCCCTCCGGGAAAGCGGCAGCTGATCCCCACAATTGCCAGGGGCTCGCCCGCCTGGTCGAGCAGCTGCTGATTCTGCCGCCGCAGGCGCTCGGTCTCCTTCAGCGACTTTCGCAGGGCTCCGACGATGTCGGGCTTCTCGAGGGCCATGCTTGTTTCCCCCACCTTCGGGCTCTTGCCGGCAACCATGTGGTCGACTGTTTAGATCCCGCGGTGGCTCGCCCAGATACAGCGATTCCAAGAAATTTTTCTCGAGAGAGGTTTGAGGGCCGCTGATGCTGTGATGGATCGTCTCGGCGTGGATTCGGGCATGCCGAACGGACCCGGCCGCGCGGCCCTCCGGAAGGGATACCGAAGCGCAGCGCGGCGGGTCGAACCGCTCTCAGGGCCCTACGGGTTCACGGCCAGGGCGTCGTCCAGCGCCCTGTTGATGGAATCCGTGAGGCGGGTGCCGTCGTCGGTGAAGAAGAAGTGGCCGCCCTCATGGGTATCGAGGGTGAACTCCCCGGTGGTGCTCCGCTTCCACTCGGCCGCCTCGGGCTCGTTCACCTTGGGGTCGGCCTTTCCGATGTGCACATGGACCGGTACCGAGAGCCGTATCTCCGGCGAGGCGCAGTAGGTCTCCGCCAGGCGGTAGTCCGCGCGCATGGGAGGCAGGATGAGATCGAGAATCTCCTCGTCCTGGAGGAGTTCATGTCCCATGCCGCCGAGCAGTGCCATCTCCCGGAGAAAGGCGTCATTGCCCTTGAGATGCGTGCCCTCGTCCTTGCGCAGGGTCGGCGCCACCCGGCCGCAGGCGAAGAGAGCCAAGGGCGCATTGCCCTTCGCCTCCATACGGTGAGCCACCTCAAAGGCCACCAGCGCGCCCATACTGTTCCCCATCAGAACGACGGGCAGGTCGTTCCACTCGCCGATGAGTGCGGCGATCTCCTCGGCCAACTCCTCGATGGTGTCCCGGAAAGGCTCGCGGCGGCGATCCTGCCGACCGGGGTACTGGACCCCGTGAACATCCAGCTCACCGAAACCGCGGGCGAACTGGAAGTACGAGTTCGCCGAACCTCCGGCATGCGGCAGGAGAATCAGCCTGGCCCTGGGGTCGTCGGTGGAACTCAGTGTGCGAATCCAGCGACCGAAGTCTTCTGCGGTACTCATGACAGCCTTTCCCTGTTGCTTTCCGCGTGACGTCAACGGAGCTGAGACGTCACGTGACCCGAGACGTCAACGGGCGTCGTCGGCCGTCTGCATGGCGACGCCCTCGCCGTCCTTCTGTGTCCCCTGCGACGGGAAGCGGATGAACAGGGTGCAGGCCAGGGCTCCCAGCACCAGGAAGGCGATGGGCAGCAGACCGGTCTCGCTCAGGGCGGTGCTGTAGGGCTCCTTGAACGTCTCCGGAATCGCGGTGACGCTGCCCTCGACATGGCCTCCGCCCCCGCCGATGCCCGGCAGATGCGCGTCGAGCCGGTCCACGAACAGCGCGCCGACCGCGGCGCTGCCGAGCACGGCGCCCACCTGGCGGTTGGTGTTGTAGACGCCCGAGCCCGCACCGGACTGGTGGACCGGGAGGTTACGGGTGGCGATGGCGCCCAGCGGGCCCCAGACCATGCCGTTGCCGATACCGGTGACGGCCGCCGTGGCCGAGAACATCCACAGGTGCGAGTCCGGCTTCATCAGCTCGCTGTACGCGAAGATGGTGAGGCCGAACAGCACGAAGCCGGTGGTGGTGAAGGTGCGCGGATGCATCGTGTCGGACAGCTTGCCGACGAACGGGGCACAGATACCGGTCAGGATCGCCAGCGGCGCGAAGATCAGCGCCGACTCCATGGAGGTGAGCCCGCGCACACCTTGCAGATAGAAGTAGGTCGGTACGGTCATCGCGGTCACCGCGGCGCCCATGGCCGCGATCCCCACATTGGCCAGTGCGAAGTTGCGGTCACGGAACAGGCTCAGCATCAGCAGGGGTTCACCCTTGTTGAGCGCCTGTGTCACGACGAACATCGCCAGTACGGCCAGTCCGGCGCCGATCATCAGCCAGATGCTGGCCGACCAGTCCTTGTTGTTGCCTTCCTGAAGGCCGAAGACCAGCAGGAACATACCTCCGCAGGACAGCACGATGCCGGGTACGTCGAACTTATGGGGCCTGGTCTCCAGCGCCGGCACCATCTTCCACGCGAGGACGAAGGCCAGCACACCGATCGGCACATTGATCAGGAAGATCCACTCCCAGCCGGCGGAGTCCACCAGCAGACCGCCGATGACCGGGCCCACCAGCAGCGCGACCCCCGCGGAGCCGCCCCACGCGCCCATCGCCGCGCCGCGCTTGTCCGCGGGGAAGATCCGGGTGACCACCGCCATGGTCTGGGGTGTCATCAGCGCGGCCCCGAGGCCCTGCACGGCGCGTGCGGCGATCAGCATGTCGATGCTTCCCGCGACACCGCACCACAGCGAGGCGAGCGTGAACACCACCAGGCCGACCAGGTAGACGTTCTTCGGGCCGAAGCGGTCGCCCAGCCGTCCGGTGAACAGCAGCGGCGCCGCGTAGGTGAGCAGATACGCGCTGGTCACCCAGACGACTTCGGAGACATCGGCCTCGAGTGACTCCATGATGGCGGGGTTGGCGACCGCCACCACGCTCATGTCCAGCAAAATGAGGGAGAATCCGACAAGCAGCGCGCCTAGAACGTGCCACGGATTTCGTTCAACGGTCACGGTTATCTTCCCACCCTCATGCTGCTGACTGACCCCTTCTCCGGATGACAGATCCGGGCCCACCCGCCCCGGATACACCCAGGACGGATTTCCGTATCGAATGTGACTGAGGTCACATCAGTGCGGGGGTGGGTTCAAAGCGGCGGATACGCTCGCAGGCCGTGTCGAGGACGTCGTCGTCCTTGGCGAAGCAGAAGCGCAGCAACTGGTCACCGGCCGCGCCCCGGTAGAAGGCGCCGCCCGGTACGGAGGCCACCTTGCCGCGCTCGACGAGCTCCGTGGCCGCCTCCCGCGCGGTGGCGAAGCCCCAGTCGGAAACGTCGGCGAGGACGTAGTAGGCGCCCTGGGGCACGATGGGCCGGGTACCCGCCGCCGTCAGCGCCCCGCACAGCCGCTCGCGCTTGCGCCGGTAGTCCGTGGCGAGTCCGGCGAAGTAGTCGGCGGGCAGGGCGAATCCGGCGGTCACCCCATGTTGCAGCGGGGTGGGGGCGCAGACGTAGTAGAGGTCGTTGACGAGGGTGATGGCGCGGGCCAGCGGTGCGGGCGCGACCGCGTACCCCATACGCCATCCGGTGATGCTGAAGGTCTTCGACAGCCCCATGATGGTGACCGTGCGCGGCCAGAGGCCGCCCACGGTGCACGGGGAGAGATGCGGGCGGCCGTCGAAGCGGATGTACTCGTAGATCTCATCGGTGATCACCAGCAGATCGCGTTCATGGGCGACCCGGGCGATCGCCTCCAGCTCCGCCCGGCCGAACATCTTGCCGCTGGGGTTCGCCGGGGTGCAGACCACGAGGGCGCGGGTGTGGGGGCGCAGCGCCGCCCGCAGCGCGTCCTCGGTGACGGTGAACCCGGGCGGCTCCAGGGTGAGGCAGTGCGGTTCGAGCCCGGCCACCACCGCGGCGTTGAGGTGGTAGCCGTAGTAGGGCTCCATCAGCAGAATGCCGTCGCCCGGGTCGAGCAGGGCGTTGATGGCCGCCGTGTACGCGCCGGTGGCGCCCACCGTGACCACGATCTCGGTGTCCGGCCGGGCCTGGATGCCGTTGTCCCGGGCGAGTTTGGCGGCGATGGCCTCGCGCAGCGCGACATCGCCCTCCGGGTAGGAGTAGACGCTTCTGGCGGCGTCGATGGCGGCCTTCGCGGCCTCGGCGACCTCGGGCGGGGTGGGCAGGTCGCAGATGCCCTGGCCGAGGTTGATGGCGCCCGCCCGGTCGCTCTCCCGGCTCATGCGCCGGATGTCGGACTGGGCGAGTCCGCGCAGTCGCCGTGCCTCATACCGCGGCATGGGGCTTCCCTTCGAGTTCGTCCCGGGCGTCCGGGGCGTCCGGGCTCTGCTCGGGTATGGAGAGCCGCCGTACGAAATCCCCGATCGTGCGGAGCAGCCCCTCCGCCAGCCCCACCTTGGGTTCCCAGCCGAGGAGTTCACCGGCCCGGGAGATGTCCGGGCAGCGGCGGGTCGGATCGTCCTGGGGCAGCGGCCGGCGGACCGTCTCGGAGCGGGAGTCGCTCAGCTCCTTGATGAGCTGTGCGATCCGCTCGATGGTCGACTCCTGGGGATTGCCCAGGTTCAGCGGGGTGGCGTCGGTGTCCGCCTCCATGAAGCGGACGGCCGCCTCCACGAGATCGTCCACATAGCAGAAGGACCGGGTCTGGCGGCCGTCCCCGTAGAGGGTGAGGGGCTCGCCGCGCAGCGCCTGCACGATGAAGTTGGACACCACCCTGCCGTCGTTCTCGTGCATCCGCGGACCGTAGGTGTTGAAGATCCGGGCGATGCGCACCTGGACGCCGTACTGGAGCGCATAGCTGATCGCCAGGGCCTCGGCACAGCGCTTGCCCTCGTCGTAGCAGGCACGGATCCCGATGGGGTTCACATGGCCCCAGTAGTCCTCCGGCTGCGGATGTACGGCGGGGTCGCCGTAGACCTCGGAGGTGGAGGCGATGAACAGCCGTGCGCCGACCTCGCGGGCCGCCTCCAGGGCGTGCAGCGTGCCCTGGACGCAGGTGCGGATGGTACGCACCGGATTGCGCTGGTAGTGCACGGGCGATGCCGGGCAGGCGAGGTGGAAGATGCGGTCGGCCTCGACGACGAACGGCTCGTTGACATCGTGCCGTTCGAACTCGAAGCGGTGGTGGCCCAGCAAATGCTCGATATTGCGTCGTTGTCCGGTGAAGAGGTTGTCCATGCACAGGACGTCATGGCCCTCGTCGAGTAATCGCTCGCACAGGTGGGATCCGATGAATCCGGCACCACCGGTGACGAGAACGCGCTTGGACGTCATGGGGGTGAGCCCCTCTCGTGACGGCCCCCTGGGGGGCTTGAGCCGGGACCGGCTGTCAGCGCATCGACAGCCCGCCGTTGCAGTCGACCGTCTCGCCGGTCAGGAATTCGTTGTCGATGAGGAAGGTGATGGTGCGGGCGACATCGGCGACGGTGCCGGCCCGCTTCAGCGGGGTGCTGCCGATGAACTGCCGCATCTTCTCCGGGGAGGTGACCCGCTCATGGAACCGGGTGTCGATGATCCCCGGCGCCACGGCGTTGACCCGGATATCCGGTGCCAGCTCGTTCGCCGCGCCCCGGGTGAAGGCGTCCAGGGCGGATTTGGAGGCCCCGTACGCGGTGGCGGTGGGCGCGCCGTGGCGCATCGCGATGGAGGTCACGTTCACCACGCACGGGTTGGTGCCGCTCCGGAGGAGCCCGGTGCACAGCCCCGTGAGCCGCATGGCCGAGAAGGTGTTGAGCGCGAAGGTGTCGGCGAGATGGCGCCAGTTCAGATCCTCGACCGACTGCCGCTCGATCATGCCGCCCGCGTTGTTCACCAGCACGTCCAGGGCGTCGAACTGCGTGCTGATGGTGCGGAACAGGCTCAGACAGCCCTCGTCGGTGGTCAGATCCGCCGCGACCACGTCCACGCTCGCGCACTGCGATTTCAGCTCCGCCTGGAGGGCCAGGGCGGTTTCGGTGGAGGAGTGGTAGTGCAGCAGCAGTCGGTTGCCCGGGGCGAGGTGCCGGGCCGTCTCGGCCCCGATGCCCATACCGGCTCCGGTGATGACGATGGTCTTGGCTGACACCAATGGGTCCCTTCTCGGCTGGTCCGTCTCTCGGCTGGTCTGTCTTTCGGCTGTCCGTCGGGGGAACGCGTCAGACGGTCCCTCGGGTGGGGGTGGCCGCGGTGTGCCCCGGCGCGAAGCGCTGGGCGAGCACCTGGGGAACGTTCATATTGACCGCGTGCGCGGCCGCGCGGGCGGTGGTGCTCCCGGGGTCCCGCGCCCAGTCGGGGAGTGGGTCCAGACACCGCCGCATGGCGTGTCCGGCCAGCTCGCGCGCCTCGTCCGCGTCGAGACGGCCGGAGGCGACGGAGTGTTCCAGGGCGAGTGTCACTTCCTTCCTGGCGTTCACCGCGCACATGGTCCACTTGGGCAGAACACTCATCGTGCAGCCGGACCGTACCGGGAACACGCCCATGTTCCGGCGCACCCGTGAGTCCGAGACCGTGTTGATCGCCACCTTGAGGTAGGTGCCGAGGATCGTCGAGCGCCGCAGCTCGGGATAGAACTCACGGAGCCGGTCGAGCGTCCACGCGGCCCGCTTCTCCTTCTCCGGATGGCCTTCGGCCAGGTAGCGGGTGTACTCCTCGGGGAAGTCGCAGCTCTCCGGGTCCATCACCACGTTCATGATGTGGGCCGCGGGCGGGTGGTAGATCATCGCGCAGCCTTCGTTGAGCGGGCTGAGCATCCCGCCGTAGGAGTCCTCCAGCTTCAGACAGGTGAAGTTCTTGTCGGTGCCGTCCGGGAGGTCCACATAGAGGATCTCGCGCAGGGCCAGGAACAGCTTGGGGAACGTGATCGACGGGTTCAGCCGCTTCGCCATGCCGAAGGCCGCGGTGGCCGCGCACAGGCTGACCTGGTCCGCGACCACGGTCTCCGGGGTGCCGTCGGCGGCGCGGTAGGCCACCTCGTACCGGCCGTCGGCGAGAGGGGTCACCGAGGTCACCGTGGCGCCCTCGCGGAAGTCCACCCCGCCGCTCCTGAGCTCCCAGTCCAGCACGGCGGAGACGAGCACCGGGTTCATACCCCGCTGCGGGGTGAGGAAGGCGGCGGCCACATCGCGCACACCCGGTACGGTCGGTATCTCCCGGCAGATGTCCGCCGGGTCGCCGAAGACGGCGTCGGCCGGGTCCTGTGCGCAGCGGTCGGCGTAGTGCCCCTGGATGACGCGCATATTGGCGCGGCACTGGCCGACGATGTCATGGCCGTCGTCCATCATGCTCCGCGAGGCGATGATCCGGCTGTAGGTCTTGCCGCCGTAGATCAGCTCGGGGAAGAAGCGCTCGTTCTCGATCCGGCCGTCGAGGCAGTCGCGGGCGCTCTGCGGGTCGAAGGGGTACTCGGCGCCGCTGTGGTTCTCGCTGACGATATTGCTGGTCTGGGTGCACACCGGGTACGTCCCGGCGGAGCGGGCGCGCTCCCGCTCCAGGACCACGACCTGGTACCCGGCTCGGCTGCGGGTGATCGCGCTGAGGCAGCCGGCCACCCCGGCGCCGATGACGACGTGCGTTTCCCTGCGGTGCATTCCACTCTCCCGTCGAGGTGGCGGATCACGCGGAGGACGTACGGACACGTTGCAGGGCGGCGGTCAGCCCCCGGATGTCGTCCGGGGTGTGGTTCGCCGCGATGCACACCCGCAGCTGGGCGGCGCCGCGCCGGACGATGGGGAAGAAGACGACGGAGGCGTAGTAGCCCGCGTCCAAAAGCTGTTCCCCGGCCCGGAGGGCGTCCTCCTCGCCGCCGATGGGGATCATGCGGATGGGGCTGAACGGCAGCCGCTCCCCCATCAGTTCGTCGTAGAGCGTGACGCGTTCGCGGAGCACGCCTTGCAACCGCTTGACCGTACCGTCGTGGTGCAGGCCCACCACGGCCCGGCAGGCGTGCACCGCCTGGAAGGTCTGCGCCGCGGAGAACGCGTAGATCTGGCCGTAGGAGCGGATCAGCCGCTCCCGCCACTCCCCCGCCACGAGCAGCCCGCCGCCGTAGGCGCCGTAGCCCTTGGACAGGGAGTAGGTGAGGATCAGCCGGTCGGGTGCGTCGCCGTCGACCTCGCCGAGTACCACGCCCTCGCCGCGGTCGCCGAAGATGGTCATACCGTGGGCGTCGTCGATGTAGAGGTAGAAGTCGAGCCGCTCGGCCAGGTCCAGCAGCTCCCGTACGGGGCACAGACCGCCCATGGAGTAGATGCCGTCGGCGATGTAGACCGGCACCTCACCGCGCTCGCGGGCCCGGAGCACCTGCTGTTCGAGCTCGTCGAGCGCGTTGTGCCGTACGGTCTCGACCGTCGCCTCCGCGGCCACCACGGGCTTGAGGTACTGCATGGAGGAGTGCGCGAACTGGTCGAAGATCAGGCACATCCGGTGGCTGGCGCCCTCCTCCACCAGCACACCGCTGGCCAGCAGTGGCATGACGGAGATATGCGCGGCCGTGGTCGAGGGGAAGGTGATCACCCGTCCCCGGTAGAGCTCCGACAGCTCCTCCTCCAGCTCGCGCTGGGGCTCGATGGAGAACCGGGAGCGGGCGCAGCAGAAGTTCATGCCCCAGGTCTCGTCCACGGACTTCGACGCCTCGATGACGGTCGGGTGGACATCGAGGCCGAGGTAGGAGCAGTTGACGAACTCGACGACATCCCGGTCGTCCGGTAACAGCACATGCTTGCCGTTCCGGCCCTTGATGGTGACCTGCATCAAGTGGCTCTGAACGGCCCGACGGAATCGGTCGGACGACTCCGTGATGACGAACGGGGTATTCCTGTGCTTTGCGGCGCTGGCAGATGGTTTCACGGCAACCTCCGCTTTGACGGGCGAGCATGGCGAACCGCGGTCGGAACCACGGTCATTCCTCGGCCCAGAAGACGTCAGGGATCGTGAATACGTCGAGGAAGGCCGGGAAGAGAAGCGTCAGTGGAACGTCGGTAGAAAACCGGTTGAAGATCGTCAGAAAATGCGGAAGATCAGGGAAACGCCGACGGATGGCCGACGGACCGGCCAGGATGCCGCCACGCAGGTGAAGTTACCGATCGCCAACGCCCCCCGTTCCATGATCGGTTTTTCAGGCGCTCGATATCGTCCCGACGCGAGCCGATTTGGTCATGAAGCGCGGCTCACGGGGCGCTCGTACGCACCTTTCCTTCATACCGTACCTGACGGTGGGCACGGCAAGTATTTCCGAGAAAACGAAGACACCCTTCCGCTTGCCCCCCATCGCTCCATCGGTTATCAGGCCAAAAACAACCTGTGAATCCAGTGACGTACGGCAAATAGACTGGGCCGATGCAATCGCGGCAAGGAATCATCCTCGGCTTCAGTGCGTACGTCATCTGGGGCCTGTTCCCGCTGTACTTCAAGCTTCTCGAGGACTCCGGCACGGTCGAGATCGTCCTGCACCGCTATCTATGGGCGCTACCGATGTGCGCCCTGGTGCTGGCGGTGACCGGTGGCCTCGCACAGGTGCGGCCGGTCCTGCGCACCCCGCGCCGGGTGGGCCTGCTCGGTGCCGCCGCCCTGTCACTGGCCCTGACGTCGGGTGTGTACATCTACGCGGTGAATTCTGGCCATGTGGTCGAGGCATCCTTGGGGTACTTCATCAACCCGCTGGTGACGGTGGCCCTCGGCGTGGCCGTCCTGCGTGAGCGGCCGCGGCGCGCCCAGTGGTGGGCGGTCGGCATCTGCGCCCTCGCCGTGGCCGTCCTCACCGTCGCCTACGGCCGCCTGCCGTGGATCGCGCTGACCCTGGCAGGTTCCTTCGGTGTCTACGGGCTGCTGAAGAACCGCGTCGGCGGCGATGTGGGTGCCCTTGTCGGGCTCACCGTCGAGACCCTGGTGCTGGCCCCCGTCGCCGTGGTGGGCGTCGCCGCCTACGCGGCCACCGGACACGGTACGTTCACCGTGGACGCGCCCTGGCAGGGACTGCTGCTGGCGTCGGGCGGCCTGGCGATCGTCGCCCCTCTTCTGCCGTTCGCTGCGGCCGTCCGCCGGGTGCCGCTCATCACGATCGGCCTTCTGCAATACATCACACCGGTGCTTCAACTCCTCATCGGCGTGGCCCTGTTCCATGAGTCCATGCCGGCTTCCCGGTGGACCGGCTTCGGCCTCGTCTGGGCGGCGCTGGCCGTGCTCACCGCGGACGGACTGCGCGCTCGGGCCCGGTCCCGAGCCGCGCGCCAGGACCGGCACACCGCCTCCGAAGAGGAGAGGAAGCGGGCACAGCAGGGGGCGTGACGGAAGCGGCACACCGGAGCGCGATGAGAGTCGCGGCCGACCGCGGTCTGCCGGTGGACGCCTCGGAGGTGGCCCGGGCCGAGCACGCGGCCTCGGCTTCGCGAGAGCCAGCGGCATCGACACCGACCGCTACTCCAGCGCCTTACGGGCGTCCTCACCCTGGGTCCACCGGACACCGAGCCGCTGGCGGGTGAGGAGCCAGCCGTCCGCGCCCCGGCTGAACTCCCATTCGTATGGGCCGCCCATGGCGTAGGGGGAGCCGGTCTTCCCCGGTTCGGTGACGGCGACGAACCACATATAACCGATGCCGGTGGCCCGGTCGTCCTCCTCGATGTGGACGTGCATGTTCAGGATGTGGTGCTGCATGCTCGGATAGGGCGCCTCCGCCTCCTCCACCGTGGCCCGGATCGCCTCCTTTCCGCGGATCTTCTCCCACGGGCCGAACTCGAGCGTCGCGTCGTCGGCCCAGCACGCGATCCAGGCGTCCCAGTCCTTGAGGTCAAGCGCCCGCCACCCACGGATCATCAGGGTGCGCAGCGCCTCCTTGTCCTCCAGAACCCGAACTCTCCGCAGCAGCTGGTCGTTGTCGTTGGTGGCGGATGACATCTCGGCTTCGTTCCTTCCGGGACGGGGGGGTACGGGACGGCGCTCAAGAGGGCGCCGTCCGGAGTCTGTTCCACGGCGCGGGCGCGAACCAGGACAGGCCGTCCCTGGGAGGCGCGCACCCAGGCACCCCCGCGCCAGCGGGTTCACCGGGTTCACCGAAGGCGAGGTGACCTTCCCCATACGACCTCAGAACCACATGCGGGCCGAGGTGTCCCCCCACGGTCGGACACCATCCCAGCCTGTCGGTGGTTTCTCCCCAACAGCCGTGTGCGCAAGGGTGAATGCGTCCCACTCAGACCGCGCATAAGGACACCCCACGTGCGAAGCAGATCCCTCACTCATGTCCTGGCGGCAAGTACCCTCGCGGCGCTGGTGCCGGCGCTCGCCCCGGGCACCGCGTCCGCCGCCGAGAACCCCCTGGAGCAGTACACCGGGCAGCGGCCGTCGTGGCACCGCTGCGCCAGCGACAGTCCGGCCTCCTACCAGTGCGCCACCATCAAGGTCCCGCTGGACTACAGCCGTCCCGACGGCAAGAAGGTCGGCCTCGCGATATCGCGGATGAAGACCAGCACCGCGGCGGAGCGCCGTGGTGTGCTGCTGCTCAACCCCGGTGGACCGGGCGGCTCCGGCGTCGGTATGCCGCTCGGTATGGCCGGTCAGCTGCCCGCGTCCGTGAAGAAGAAGTACGACCTCGTCGGCTTCGACCCCCGGGGCGTCGGAAAGAGCTCCCCCGTCAGCTGTGGTCTCACCGCCGATGAGCAGAACTGGGAACGGCCCTACCGGGCCGACAAGTTCGCCAAGGATGTGAAGTGGGCCCGCGCCTTCGCCGAGAAGTGCGACACCGAACAAGGCGACAGACTGCGCCACATCACCACCCGGAACACAGCCCGTGACATGGAGGTGATCCGGGGCGTGCTCGGCGAGAAGAAGATCTCCTACCTGGGGTACTCGTACGGCACCTACCTGGGCGCCGTCTACACGCAGATGTTCCCCCGGCACGCCGACCGATTCATTCTGGACAGCGCCGTGGACCCGGCGCGCATATGGCGCGGCATGATCCAGATATGGGGCGAGGGCGCCGAACCGGCCTTCACCCGGTGGAGCGAGTGGACCGCCCGGCGGCACAGCACCTACAGGCTGGGCAAGACACCCAAGGCCGTTCGCAAAACCTTCTGGGACCTGGTCGCCCGGGCCGACCGCGAGCCGATCGAGTTCGAGGGCCGGAAACTGACCGGCGATGACATCCGCTCCGGCAGCCGTGGCGCGTTCTTCAGTGTGCGCGAGGGCGCGGACAGCATCGCCAAGCTCAAGAAGGCGGCCGACCGGGGCCCGGCCCGTACCGGTGAGCCCAAGGCGCCCAGCCGTCCCACCCAGCCGGCCTTCGGCCGGGCGGCGCCGGACGACAACAGCACCGCCGCGTTCTGGACCGTCGTATGCGCGGACACCCGTGCCTGGCCGCGCGACCCCGAGCGGTACCGTGACGACGCGGTGCGGGCGAAGAAGAAGTACCCGCTGTACGGCGACTTCGGTTCCACCATCAAGCCGTGCGCGTTCTGGAAGAAGGACGGCAGCGAGCCCGCCACCACGTTCGACAACAAGGTCGGCGCGCTCGTCCTCCAGAACGAGTGGGACTCCCAGACGCCCCTCGCCAGCGGTCGCGGTCTGCACCGGGCCATGAAGGGCTCGCGGATGGTCACCGTCGCCGGAGGCGAAGGCCATGGCGTCTACGGCACCAAGTCGTGCGCGGACAAGACGGCCACGAGCTATCTCACCACCGGCCGTCTCCCGGCGAAGGACCTGACCTGCCGGACACCCGCGTCACCGCGCGAGCGTGGCTTCAACAAGCTGCCCCTTCCCACACCTCCGGGACTGCCGGGCATGACGGATCGCCTCTGAACCCCTGGTGATCCGTACAGCATGACGTGAAAACGACGTGGGGCTTCAGGCCACTGGAGCCCCACGTTGCATGCGTGGCACGGCCCAGGTCAGTGGCGCGCACCACGAACTCGGCTTCGTAGGCATGTGAATCAGCCACGAGCGGACGGTCGAACTGGTAGCGGATCTCGGCCAGTTCGGGGATCGGCAGTGGCGCGGTGGCCGCGCCCGCGGGACCGGATCCCATGACGGCATGAAGGTTCACGGCCGCACATTGGCGTCCGTTCGATTGCTCATGAATCACTTACGAATCGTTCATTCCTCTTCCCGCTTGAACATGAAAGTGACATCCTCGCCGCCCGGATCAGTGCTTCGTTGAAATGTGCTCGAATTGTCCGCTTTCGCGCGTTATCCGACCTTCCGGGAGAAGACATGGCGTCCGTGGCACACACGGGGGATCTTGTCATTGGTGTCACCCCGTTCGGGGATCCGGACGCCAGACTCGCGGCGGCGTTAAGTCGCGCCGGCGGGCTCGGAGTGCTCGATCTGGGCACCGGTGGCCGTCAGGCGCGGGAGGCGCTGGAGCGCACCCGGAAGTGGGTGGGTGACGGCCGGTTCGGGGTCCGGGTGGCGGCGGGCTGCCGCCTCGCACCGGGGGATCTGATCACACCGCCGGCCGGTATCACACCGCCGGCCGGTATCACACCGGATGCGGACGGTGCGCACCACACACGGCCCGTGGACGCCGATCCACGGGCCGTCGGTGTGGAAGGGCCGCACACGGTGGTGCTCTGCGCGGACGCCCCGTGGGCCGTCCAGGACCTCACCGGACGCCACCGGGTGCTCGTCGAGGTCATCTCCGCGGACGAGGCCCTGGCCGCGATCGCTGCCGGGGCCCACGGACTGATCGCGCGGGGCAACGAGAGCGGCGGCCGGGTGGGCGAGCTGAGCACCTACGTACTGCTCCAACGGCTGCTCTCCGACCCGGCGGTGACGGTACCGGTGTGGGCGTGCGGTGGCATCGGTCCGCATACGGCGGCGGCCGCCGTCGTGGCCGGCGCGGCAGGAGTCGTGCTGGACAGCCAGCTGGCGCTGCTCGCCGACTGCGGGCTGCCCGAGGAGCGGGTGGCCGCGCTCCGCTCCATGGACGGCTCGGAGACCGTGGTGACGGAGGGCCACCGTGTGCTGCGACGGCGCGTGTCCGCGCCCGGGACGCGACCACTCCCCGTCGGCCAGGACGGCTTCCTCGCGGCGCGGTTCGCCGAGCGCTGGCGCGACACCGCGCGGACGGTCCGCGCCATCACCGACGCCATCACCGACGCCATCCGGGACGCGGGAGCGGCGACGGGCGGGGACGAACAACTCCACGGTGGCGCCGGGGCGGCGGTTCCGGTGCCCGGGGCCGCGACGGACCCCCGGTGGGCGTTACGGCCCGGGGCGGTGCTGCGCCCCGGTGCGCCGATGACCCGTACGACCGGGACCCGGCTGCCGCTCGCCCAGGGTCCGATGACCCGGGTCAGCGATCAGGCCGGTTTCGCGTCCGCCGTGGCCGACGGCGGTGCGCTGCCGTTCATCGCGCTCGCCCTGGCCGGACGCGACCGGGCCCGCACCCTGCTGGAGGAGGCCGGGCAGGCACTGGCCGGACGGCCCTGGGGTGTCGGGGTGCTCGGATTCGCACCCGAGGAGATCAGGAACGCCCAGCTGGAGGCCGTGCTCGAGGTCCGGCCCAGCCACGCCATCATCGCCGGTGGCCGGCCGTCCCAGGCCGTGGCCCTGGAGCGGGAGGGCATCACCACCTTTCTGCATGTGCCCTCACCGGGGCTGCTCGGGCAGTTCCTGCGGGCCGGGGCCCGCCGGTTCGTCTTCGAGGGCTCGGAGTGCGGCGGCCATGTGGGCCCGCGGAACAGCTTCCCGCTGTGGGAGGCGCAGTTAGGGGTGATCGAGGACTTCCTCGACGGCACGGACGGTACGGGGGGCACAGGAGGGAACGCGGGCGGGGCGGCGGCGAGCGGACCGGACAGCAGGGACGGCGCGGACGGCACGGGCCAAGAGCATCGCATCGAGGTGTTCTTCGCCGGTGGCATCCACGACGAGCGGTCCGCCGCGATGGTGGCCGCGCTCGCCGCCCCGCTGACCCGGCGCGGTGGCGCCGTGGGCCTGCTGATGGGCACGGCCTACCTGTTCACCGAGGAGGCCGTGGCACAGGGCGCCGTCCAGCCGCTGTTCCAGCGCCAGGTGGTCGCCGCGCGGCGCACCGCGCTGCTCGAGACCGCGCCGGGACATGCCACCCGGTGTGTGCCCAGTCCCTACGCCGACAGCTTCCACACCGTCCGGAACGGGCTGCGCGAACGCGGCACACCGGACCGGCGGCTGTGGGAGGAGCTGGAGCGCCTCAACGTCGGTCGGCTGCGGATCGCCAGCAAGGGTGTCGAACGTGACGCGGGCGGCGCCCTGGTGGCGGTCGGCGAGGAACGTCAGCTCACCGAGGGGATGTTCATGGCCGGGGATGTGGCGGTGCTGCGCTCGGCCACCACCACCGTCGACGCGCTGCACCACTCCGTCACCTCGGCGGCGGCGGACTTCCTCGACCGGAGCACGGCCGCGCTCCGCGAGCGTCTCGGCACCGGTACGGATCGGCGGCGCGAACGGCCCCAGGCGCCACCGCCGCTGGACATCGCCGTGATCGGCATGGCCTGTATGTTCCCGCAGGCGCCCGATCTCGCCACGTTCTGGGGCCATGTGGTGGGCGGTGTGGACGCCGTGACGGAAGTACCCGTCGAGCGGTGGGATCCCGCCGTCCACTACCGGGGAGACGGCGACAAGGAGGGGGGCGGAGCCTCCAGCGGTACCAACTCCCGGTGGGGCGGCTTCCTGCCGCGGATCCCCTTCGACCCGTTGCGCTACGGCATCCCGCCGGCCTCGCTGGGCAGTATCGAACCCGTACAGCTGCTCGCGCTGGAGGCCGCGCGCCAGGCCCTGGAGGACGCCGGATACGGCGACGGCGAGGACGGCCGCGCCCTCGACCGCTCCCGCACCTCGGTGGTCTTCGGGGCCGAGTCGGGCAGCGACCTGTCCCACGCGCAGACGCTGCGTGCCGTCCTCCCCTCGTACTTCGGCGAGGTGCCGCCTGGTGTGGCCGAGCAGTTGCCCGCGCTCACCGAGGACGGTTTCCCGGGCATGCTCGCCAATGTGATCGCCGGACGGATCGCCAACCGGCTGGACCTGGGCGGCGCCAACTACACGGTGGACGCGGCGTGCGCGTCATCGCTGGCCGCCGTGGACGTGGCGTGCAAGGAACTGGTCGGCGGCACCAGTGACACCGTGCTGTGCGGCGGCGCCGATCTGCACAACAGCATCACCGACTACATGCTGTTCTCCTCGGTCCACGCCCTCTCCCCGACCGGGCGCTCACGCACCTTCGACAGCTCCGCCGACGGCATCGTCCTCGGCGAGGGCGTGGCGTGTCTGGTGCTCAAGCGGCTGTCCGACGCCGAACGGGACGGCGACCGCGTCTACGGCGTGATCAAGGGCGTGGGCAGTTCGAGCGACGGCCGTTCGCTGGGGCTGACCGCGCCACGTCCCGAGGGACAGCGGGCGGCGCTGGAACGCGCGTACCGCAACGCCCGTGTCTCACCCGCGGACGTCGGCCTCCTCGAGGCCCACGGCACGGGAACGGTGGTCGGGGACCGCACCGAACTCACCGTCCTCACCGAGGTGTTCGGCGCGGCCGGGGCCCGTCCGGGCAGCTGTGCGCTCGGCTCGGTGAAGTCCCAGATCGGGCACACCAAATGCGCCGCGGGGCTGGCCGGTCTGATCAAGACCATGCTGGGACTGCACACCGGAGTCAAACCGCCGACCCTGCATATGGAGCGGCCCAACTCCGCCTGGGACGGCGACAGCAGCCCGTTCGCCTTCCCCGCGGAGGCTCGGCCGTGGGTGGCGCCCGCCGCCGAGCGCGTCGCGGGGGTCAGCGGGTTCGGATTCGGCGGCACCAACTTCCATGTGGTGGTGGCGGCCCATGACAACGGCGCTCCCCCGCCACAGGGGCTCCGCGCCTGGCCCGCGGAGCTCTTCACCTTCCGTGGCGCCGATCACGCGGCGGCACTCCGCGCGGTGGCGGACACCCTCAGGCTGGCGACGGCGGCCGACACCGGCACCGCGCGGCCGTGGCGGCTGCGCGATCTGGCGCTGGCCGCGTCCCGGCGGTCGGACACCGAGCACACACCGGTGCGGGTGGCGGTGGTGGCCGAGGACGTGGAGGGGCTCACGGCGCGGTTGCGCCGGGTGCTGGCGGGCGAATGCGACCCAGCGGCCGGGATCCACGTATCGGGAGCGCCGGAGGCCGACAGCCCCGGCGAGGGTGGCGGTCCCGGCGGAGCTGACGGACCGGGCAAGGTGGCGTTCCTCTTCCCCGGCCAGGGCAGCCAGCGCCCCGGGATGTTCGCCGGACACTTCATCGCCTTCCCCGAGCTCCAGCGCCATCTGGAGCTCGGCCGCCGCCACGCCGACGTGCTCTATCCACCGGCGGCCTTCGACACGGCGGGGAGGGCCGCGCAGCGCGCCGCGCTGACCGACACCCGGGTGGCGCAGCCCGCCCTCGGCATGACCGGGCTGGCCGCGTACGACCTGCTCACCTCCGCCGGTGTGGTGCCCGATATGGCGGGCGGGCACAGCTACGGAGAGCTGGTGGCGCTCTGCGCGGCGGGGGCCCTCACCCCGCGCGCCCTGCTGGAGCTGAGCGCGGAACGCGCGGCGGCCATCGTGGCGGCCGCGGGCGACACACCCGGCGCCATGGCGGCGGTGACGGCACCGGCCGAGGACGTCGTACGGGTACTGCGGGACACCGGGCTCGACGAGCGGGTCGTCCTCGCCAATCACAACGCCCCGCGCCAGGTCGTGGTGTCCGGACCGGAGGAGGCGGTGGCCGAGGCGGTGGGTGCGCTGCGGGACGCCGGACACTCGGCCAAGACCCTCCCGGTGGCCTGTGCCTTCCACAGCCCGCTGGTGGCGGACGCCTCGGACCGCTTCGCCGACGTACTGTCCCGGCGGGAGCTGGCGCCACCGGAGTTCCCGGTCTGGGCGAACCGCACGGCCGCGCCGCACGGTACGGAGCCGGATGCCATCCGGGCGGAACTCGCCGCCCAGATCGGGGCGCCGGTGCGGTTCGTGGAGCAGATCGAGGCCATGTACGCGGCGGGCGCGCGGGTGTTCGTCGAGGCGGGCCCCGGCACGGTGCTCACCCGGCTCGTCGGGGCGATCCTCGGCGACCGCCCGCACCGCGCCGTCGCCTGCGACGGCGCGCGGGGCGACACCGTTACGGACGGACTGCGCGGTTTCCTCGACGCGCTCGCCCAACTGGCGGTGGCCGGGCTGCCGGTACGTACCGGCTGGCTGTTTCACGGCCGCGACGCCGTGGACGCCGGACGCGGCGATCCGCCGCGCCGGGCGGGCTGGACGGTCGACGGGCAGTTGGTCCGCACCGCCGCCGGTGACTTTCTCCCCGGTGCGCTCGCACCGGCCCGACGTGTTGTGGAGGCAACGGTGAGCCAGGTGGAACACACGGAGGGGGTGCGGGGCGGCCGGGACGCCCTGATCTCCGAATTCCTCAGGACCAGCAGGGAGATGGTGGCGGCGCAGCGCGATGTGCTCCTGACGTACCTCGGCGCCGCGCCGGAGACCCGGCCGATCGCTCCGGACACCGTTCCGGCGCTGGTGTCGGCGCCGGTGGCCGCACCCACTTCCACCGCGGCCACCGTACCCGTGCAGACGCCACCGCTCGCCGCCGATGACACCCCGTCCGTCCGGGAGCACACCGTGCCGGATGTGCTCCGCGCCGTCTCGGACATCATCAGTGAACGCACCGGATACCCGCTCGACATGATCGAGCCGGATCTCGACCTGGAAGCCGATCTGAGCATCGACTCGATCAAACGGGCCGAGATCGCGGGAGAGCTGGCCCGGCGGCTGGGCATGGCCGGTGCGAGTGCCCTCGGTGACGAGGAGCTGGAAGAGCTGGCCAAGGCCCGTACGGCCATGGCCGTCGCCACCTGGCTGACCGCCCGGCTCTCCCCCGCCACCGCCGAACCCGCGGAGCCGCCACGGCCCGTCGCCACCCTCGAAGCGACGGACACCGAAACCACCGACGCCCTCACCGGAACGGCGCCCCGCCGCTTCCTGTTGCGTCCGGTGCCGCTCGTCGCTCCCGACACCGCCGCCACCGCGCCCGCGCTGCTGTCCGGCACCCGCTTCGCCCTGCTCGGGGCCGCCGGTGAGGTGGCCGAGGCGCTCACCGCGCGGCTGACCGGATACGGCGCCGAGGCCGTGGTGTTCGACGCGGAACACGAGCTGGACGAGGCTGATGGCCGGGTGGACGGAGTGGTCCTGCTCGACCCGTTCACCGGCTCCGGCGCGCCCGTGCTGCCCGCCGCGTTCCCGGCCGTCCGGGCGGCGCTGCGCCGCCGCCCACGATGGCTGCTGGCCGCCCGCCGCGACGATCCGCTCGACCTCCGCGCGGCCGGGCTGCGCGGGCTGTTCCGTACGGTGGCCAAGGAGTACCCCCAGGTCGCGGCGGCCGTCGTCGACTTCCCCGCGGACGGGACGGCCACCGCGGCCACCGTCGCCGACGCGCTGATCGACGAGCTGGCCGCCGACGACCGCGCACCGGTCGTGCTGCGCACCGCCACCGGGCGGCAGGGTCTCGAGGCCGTGGAGTCCGCGCCGGGGGCGCTCGCCACCTCGGGCGCGGGCCCCGCGGGCGAGGGCGCTGCGGAGGCCGAGGCCCTGGGACTCGACCAGGACGCGGTGGTCGTGCTGGTCGGCGGTGGCCGCGGTATCACCGCACGTTTCGCCGCCACCCTCGCGACGGCGTCCCGCTGCCGGATCGAGCTGCTGGGCCGTACCCCCGAACCCGTGGGCTCCGAGGACCCGGCCACCGCCGGGGCCCGGGACGAGCCCGCGCTGCGCGCCGCGCTCGCCGCCCGCGGCGGCGGCACACCGGCGGAGATCCAGCGGGAGGCGGCCCGGATCCTGGCCGCACGCGAAGTGGCGGCCACGGTCGAGGAGTTGCGGAGCCTGGGCAGCCGGGTGCGCTACCGGTCGGTGGACGTACGCGACACGGCCGCGGTGCTCCAGGCCGTCAAGGAGATCCAGGCCGACCACGGACGGCTGGACGGCGTGGTGTACGCGGCCGGTGTGATCGAGGACCAGCTGATCGAGGAGAAGTCGGCGGAGTCCTTCCGGCGGGTGTTCGGCACCAAGACGGACGGGGCGAGCGCCCTGTTGGACGCGCTGGACAAGGTCTCGGCCGAGCCCTCGTTCGCGGTGCTCTTCGGCAGTGTCTCCGCGGTGTCGGGCAACCGCGGACAGGCCGACTACGCGGCTGCCAACGACGCGTTGGAGGCCATCGGGGCGCGGTGGGCGGCCCGCACCGGACGCCGGGCGCTCACCGTGCACTGGGGTCCCTGGGCACCGGCGGGCGCCCACCATGGAATGGTGACCCCGGAGCTGGCGCGGGCGTACGCCCGGCGTGGTATCGCACTCATCGACCCCGAGGAGGGTGCGCTGGCCCTGCTGCGCGAGCTGGCCTGGGGCGAGGAGTCCGTCCGTGCCGTCGTCCGCACCGCCTCGCGCTGGTGACCGCGGCCACGGACCGTGCGACGGACGGGGCCGCCGGGGCGGGCGGTGCCCCGCCGGTGGCCATCGTGGGGATGTCCGTGCTGTTCCCCGGCGCCCCCGGGCTCGACGCCTACTGGCGGAATCTGCTGGGCGGGGTGGACGCCATCACCGATGTCCCGGCCGGGCGGTGGGACGCGGCGTACTACACGCCGGGGAGCACGGGTGGCGGTGCGGCGGGCCCCGACCGGGTGTACTGCCGACGGGGCGGGTTCGTCGATGAGTTCGCCGAGGTGGAGGCCGTACGGTTCGGGATCACACCGTCTTCGGTGTCCGGCACCGAGCCCGATCAGCTGATCGCGCTGAAGGTGGCCGCGGAGGCCCTGGACGACGCGGGCGGCCCGGACCGGCTGCCCGCTCCGGAGCGGGTCGGTGTGGTCCTCGGACGCGGTGGCTATCTCACCCCGGGACTCGCCCGGCTGGACCAACGGGTGCGTACCGCACACCAGTTGACGCATACGCTCGCGGAGCTGCTGCCCGGACTGCGGGACGAGGTGCTGGACCGGGTCCGGTCGGCGTTCGTCGAGCGGCTGGGGCCCGACCGGCCCGAGGCGGCGATCGGTCTGGTGCCCAACCTGGCCGCCTCCCGGGTGGCCAACCGTCTCGATCTGCGCGGCCCGGTGTACACGGTGGACGCCGCGTGCGCGTCCTCGCTCGTCGCCGTCGACCAGGCCGTCGGGGAACTGGCCTCCGGCCGGTGTGACGTGATGCTCGCGGGGGGTGTGCACCACTGCCACGACATCACGCTGTGGAGTGTGTTCAGCCAGCTGCGCGCGCTGTCGCCGAGCCAGCGCATCCGCCCGTTCCACCGGGGGGCCGACGGTGTGCTGATCGGTGAGGGCACCGGTGTGGTGGTGCTCAAGCGGCTGGCCGACGCCCTGCGTGACGGGGACCGTGTCTACGCCGTCGTACGGGGCACCGGGGTGGCGGGCGACGGCCGTGCCGCGGGGCTGACCACCCCCGACCCCGGCGGCCAGACCCGGGCCGTGCGGCAGGCGTGGCGGACGGCGGGGCTGGACCCTCGCGAGCCCGGTGTGATCGGGCTGCTGGAGGCGCATGGCACCGGTACGCCCGCGGGGGACACGGCCGAACTGGCCACCGTTTCAGAGGTGTTCGGCCCCGGTGGTGATCCCGGCGGCAGCCGCGGCCGCCACTCGCCGGTCATCGGCTCGGTGAAGTCCATGATCGGGCACACGATGCCCGCGGCGGGCGTGGCCGGTCTGGTCAAGGCCGCACTGGCGCTCCACCACGGGCGGCTGCTGCCGACACTGCACTGTGACGATCCGCATCCCGCGCTGGCGGCCACCCGTTTCCGTACCCTCGACAAGGCCGAGCCCTGGGAGACCGGGCCCGGTGCGCGGGTGCGCCGGGCCGCGGTGAACGCCTTCGGCTTCGGCGGGATCAACGCGCATGTGGTGCTGGAGGAAGCGCCGTCGGCACCTCGGCGTCCCACTCCCACCCCCGCTCCGGCCACTGCCACCGCCGCCACCGCCGTGTCCGAACCCGAGCCCGTGCTCGCCCTCGCGGCCGCCACCCCGGAGGCCCTGGGCGAACTGCTCGCGGCGGACGACACCGCGCTGCGTACCACCGGTGCGGACGGCCACCGCACACCGGGCCGGGCCCGGCTCGGCATCGTCGCGCCGACCGCCAAACGGCTGGCCCTGGCGCGGCGGGTGGTGGCGGGCGGCCGGGCCTGGCGCGGCCGTGGCGACCTCTGGTTCACCCCGGCCCCGCTGCTCGGCGAGGGCGGCGAACGGCAGGCCGGTGGCGCACGCCGCGACGGCGGTACCGCAACGGGCGGTCTGGCCTTTGTCTTCCCCGGTCTGGAGGCGGAGTTCGCACCCCAGGTGGACGGCGTGGCCGCCTACTTCGGTCTCCCCGGCGCGGTCGCCCGCCACTCCGCCGAGACGGCGCGGGTCGGTGATGTGGGCCGCCACGGCGTCGGGGTGTTCGCGGTCGGACGGCTGCTCGACCGCGCACTGCGGACGATGGGTCTGGTGCCAGACGCGCTCGCGGGCCACAGCATCGGCGAATGGACCGCCATGGCGGCGGGCGGGCTCTGCTCCGGCGAGGCCATCGACACCTTCCTCGACTCCTTCGACCCCGACGCGCTCCGGGTCCCCGGTCTGGCCTTCGCCGCGCTCGGCGCCTCCGCCGAGCGGGTGGTGGCCGCCCTCGACGAACGGCCGTACGCCGGAACGGTGCTCTCGCACGACAACGCGCCCCACCAGTCGATGGTGTGCGGACCACGGGCCGCCGTCGAGGAGTTCGTCACCGCGCTGCGCGCCGAGGGTGTTATCGCGCAGGTGCTGCCGTTCCAGTCCGGCTTCCACACCCCGATGCTCGCGCCCTATCTGGAGTCCATCAAGGAGACCGTGGGCCGGTTCGAACTGCTGGCCCCGGCCACCCCGGTGTGGTCGGCGACCACCGCCGCGCCGTATCCGCGGAGTGAGGTGGCGGTACGTGAACTGTTCGTACGCCATCTGCTGGAGCCGGTGCGGTTCCGCGCCTTGACCGAGGCGCTGTACGCCTCGGGTGTGCGGGCGTTCGTCCAGGTCGGCACCGGGCAGTTGGCCTCGCTCATCGGGGACACCCTGAACGGCAGTGACCATCTGGTGGTGGCGGCGGGTTCGGCCCGGCGCGACGGTGTCGCCCAGCTGCGCCGGGTGGCCACCGCGCTGTGGGCCGAAGGCGCGCGCGTCGACCCCGCGTTGCCGCGGCCCGCCACGGTCGGCGGCGGAGAGCGACGGGCCACCGCGCCGCCGCCATCGGTGCGGCCCGCATCGCTGCCACCGGTACGGCTCGACCTCGGCGGTTCCCTGGTCTCCCTCGGCCAGCGGGACGCGGCCGCGCTGCGCGCGGAGCTCTCCGCCGCCCGGCCCTCCCCCGCACCGGGCGACGGCCGGTCCGGACAGCACGGGCTCACCGCCCTCGCCGGACACCACCCGCTGGCCTCCGAGCTC
Source organism: Streptomyces sp. NPDC048636 (assembly GCF_040650655.1). Classification (NCBI taxonomy): domain Bacteria; kingdom Bacillati; phylum Actinomycetota; class Actinomycetes; order Kitasatosporales; family Streptomycetaceae; genus Streptomyces; species Streptomyces sp. NPDC048636. The sequence goes on from NZ_JBEZHR010000004.1 coordinate 124,945, forward strand.
GACGCCCTGCTGCGCGAGACGGCGGACACGGCGGCGGAGGTCATGGTCGCGGCCGCCACCCTCCCTGCCACGTCGCACCACCTCCCGGCCGCGCCCGCCGCGCCCCGGAACACACGAGAGGTCGCGGCACCGCGCGACGCGCCCGCCACCACACGCGCCGTGCTGAGCGTGTCCACCCGGACCATGCCCTATCTGCTCGACCACTGCTTCTTCCCGCAACGCCCCGGCTGGCCCGACGAAACGGACCGCAGACCGGTGGTCCCGGCCACCACGATCCTCCAGCACCTCATGGACGCGGCGGAGCGGACCGCCCCCGGACGGCTGGCGGTCGCGGTGCACGGAGCGCGGTTCGACCAGTGGGTGGCGGCGGCGCCACCGGTCGAGGTGCCCGTCACCGTGACGCCCGACCCCGGCCGCCCGGACCACTTCGAGGTCACGTTCGGGGACGGCGCGCGCGGCACGGTGGAGACGGCGTCCGCCCATCCGGCCGACCGTCCCACGCCATGGCGTACGGATCCGGCCGACGAGCGGACACCCGACCACACCGCGGCCGAGCTGTACGACGAGCGGTGGATGTTCCACGGCCCCGCGTTCCAGGGCCTCACCCGGCTCACCGCCATCGGGGCGTCCCACGTACGGGGCACGATCACGACACCGTCGGCGCCCGGCGCGCTGCTGGACAACGTGGGTCAGCTCCTGGGCTACTGGATCATGGCCACGCGCACCGAGCGCACCGTGGTCTTCCCCGTCGCGCTGCGCGGACTGCGCCTGTTCGGACCGCCACCGGCGGTGGGCACCGCGGTGGAGTGCGTGGTGCGGATCGTGTCGCTGAGCGACACCGTCCTCGAGGCCGATATGCAGCTCCTCATCGATGGCGTGGTGTGGGCGGAGCTGACCGGCTGGCAGGACCGCCGCTTCGACAACCACCCCAGCACGGTGGCCGCCCAGCGCTTCCCGCAGCGCGACACGCTGTCCGGGGTGCGGCCCGGCGGCTGGGTCCTGGTCCATGAACGCTGGCCCGACCTGGCGTCCCGTGACCTGATCATGCGCAACCACCTGGGCGCGGCCGAACGCGCCGAGTACGAGCGCCATGCGCCACGCGGCCGCAGACAGTGGCTGCTCGGCCGGATCGCGGCCAAGGACGCGGTGCGGCAGTGGCTCTGGGAGCACGGGGAGGGCCCGGTCTTCCCCGCCGAGATCAGGATCCAGGAGGACGAGCGGGGGCGGCCCTGTGCCACCGGTGTGCACGGCCGGACGGTGCCGGAGCTGGAGGTGTCACTCGCCCACCGGGACGAGGCCGGGGTGGCCCTGGTGCGCGCCCGACCGCCGGGCGGGCGCGGTGTGCTGGGCATCGGTATCGAGGCGGTCATGGAAGCCGCCACCGGGATCCCGGTGGCGGGACGGGAACGGGAGGCGCTGGCCGCGGTGTGCGACGCGACCGGTGTGCCCGAGGACCGGTGGGCGGCTGCCTTCCGCGCCGCGCACCGGGCCGTGACCGCGGCTGAGGGGACACCGGCGGACCGGACACCACCGGAGACGGCCGTGGTCGAGGCCGGCCCCGGGTGGCTGGTGGCCGAGGTGTCCCCGTCCTCCGGTCCGTCGCGCCGCTACCGGATGCGGTGCGCGGAGACGGCCAACCCACCCGGGTTGCCGGTCAGGTACTACGCCGTGGCCTGGACGACCGGCACGGTGGACGACTACGAGGAGAACGCACTGTGACCATCGGTGAGCAGACGGCCCCACCCGTGGCGGACGAGCGGTCCGTCCTCGCGGATATCGCGGGGATGCTCCGGACCATGCTCGACGAATACGGCGTCGACCACATCGAGATCACCATGCAGACCCGCTTCACCGAGGACCTGGAGCTGGAGAGCATCGACCTGGTGGCCCTGGCGGGCAGCCTGGAGGCGCGTTACGGACAACATGTCAACTTCGCCGAGTTCGTGGCCGATCTGGAGCTGGACGAGATCATCGACCTGAGCGTGGGTCGCCTGGTCCACCATGTGGTGCGCACCCTGCGGGCCGCCGAAGGGGGCAGTTGACGATGGCGATGGTCCATATCGGCGGCCCCCGCGACGGTATCGAACTCCATGTGCAGCGGCTCCCCCCACCCGGGGGCCGACCGCCCGCCGCCACCGCCGTACTGCTGCACGGACTGCTCACCGACAGCCTGGCCAGCTACTACTTCACCGTGGCACCCGCTCTCGCCGCCGCCGGGATCGATGTGGTGATGTACGACCACCGGGGCCATGGGCGCAGCCGTCGCCCGGCCACCGGCTACCGGCTGGAGTCGTTCGTCACCGATCTGGAACGGCTGCTGGACCGGCTGGAGATCGCGGGCCCGGTCCATCTGGTGGGCAACTGCTTCGGCGGCACGGTGGCGTTCGAGTACGCCATCCGCAATCCGGAACGGGTCGCCGGACTGGTGGCGATCGAGGCGAGGCCCGCCACCGCGGCATGGGCCGTGGAGATCCAGAGCATCTTCCGCCGGATGGTCGCCGAACTGATCGAGCACGAGGCCGAGTCGATGGCCTGGATCACCGCGCACCGCGGTGCCCACACGGCCCGGCTGGCACGGACGGCGGCACGTCTGGTGCGGGCCACCTCCATCGCCCGGGACGTTCCGGGGAGCCGGACGCGCCATGAGGACCAGGTCCGTGCGGTGCGGTGTCCGGTGCTGGCGGTGTACGGCGCCGAATCCGAGCTGGCCGGGGCCGGGGAGTGGCTGGAGTCCGTACTGCCGGGCGCGCGTTCGGTGGTACTGCCGGGCCAGGGCCACTCCATCCTGGCGGAGGCGCCGGGGCCACTGCTCGATCTGCTGCTGTGGTGGCTTCTCGACCCCGCTGGCACACCACCGCTGTCCGTCCCGGGGGCGGGGCTCGTCCGCGGTCCGGTGGTGGCCGGGGCGGATGTCCGGTGAGCCGGTTCCTGTTCGTGGTGCCACCGCTCGTCGGACATATCAATCCCACCCTCGGGGTGGGCGCCGAACTGGCCGCCCGCGGCCATGAGGTGGCGTGGGCCGGGCTCCCGGAGGTCCTGGAGCCGCTGACGGGCGGCCGGGCGGCCGTCTTCCCCTGCGCTGGGCTCCGGCTCGGGGCGGGTGACGCCGTCCGGCCACCGGACATGCGGGGTCCGGGCGCGCTGAAATTCCTCTGGGAACGGTTCCTGGTGCCGCTCGCGGAGGAGATGGCCCCGGGGACCGAGCGGGCGGTGGCCCGGTTCCGTCCGGATGTGGTGGTGGCGGACCAGCAGGCCGTGGCCGGTGGTCTGGTGGCGGACCGGATGGGGGTGCGGTGGGCCACCTCGGCCACCACCTCGGCCGAGTTCAGCGGCGCCCTGGACGGGATGCCCAAGGTCGACGCGTGGCTCGAGGGACTGCTGCGGGAAGTGCGCGGGCGGATCGGGGACCCCCTGGGCACCGCCGATCCCCGTTTCTCACCGCATCTCGTCCTCGCGTTCACCACCGAGGAGCTCACGGGCCCAGCCACCGGCCGGGGCGGCGGGCGGATCCGCTTCGTGGGCCCGTCGATCGCCACCCGCCCGGCGGAACCGGACTTCCCGTGGGACTGGCTGGACACCTCGCGCCGCACCGTACTGGTCTCCCTGGGCACCGCCAACGCCGGGGCCGGGGAGCGGTTCCTCGCCGAATGCCGTGCGGCCGGGCGCCGGAGCGCCGGCCGTCTCCAGATGGTGCTGGTCGATCCGGCAGCCGATCCGGATCCGGACACCACCGTGGACCGCGATGTGCTCGCGCTGCCGTATGTGCCCCAACTCCCGCTGCTGGAAAGGGCCGACGCGGTCGTCTGCCATGCGGGGCACAACACGGTGTGCGAGGCGCTGTGGCATGGGGTCCCGCTGGTGGTGGCCCCGATCCGGGACGACCAGCCGGTGGTGGCGGCACAGGTGGTCGACGCCGGGGCCGGGGTGCGGGTGCGGTTCGGCAGGGCGACGGCGTCCCAGCTGTGCGCGGCGCTGGACACCGTGCTCGGGGAGCCCGGCTACCGGGGCGCGGCCGAGCGTATCGGCGCGTCGTTCCGCGCGGCGGGCGGCGCCCCGGCCGCCGCCGCACATCTGGAACGCCTGGCGGGAGCGTGCGCCGGGGACCACCAGACCACCGAGGAGGCACGATGAGCGACACCATCGAGGGGACCGGGGAAGCCGAGGGCGCCGAGCGCGGCAAGCGGTCCGCCCGTGCGGATCGCACGGCGCTCGTCACCGCTCTGCGACCGCGCTATCTGGCCGATACGGCCGAGGGCACGGAGCGGTTCTTCGAACCGCGCCGCACCGACTGTCCGTGGTGCGGATCGGACCGGCTGAGGCGGCGGCTGCGCACGGTCGACCGCTTCCAGCGCAAACCGGGCCGTTTCACCCTCGACATCTGCCGGGACTGCGCCCATGTCTTCCAGAACCCGAGACTCAGCGGCGCCGGACTGGAGTACTACTACCGGGACTTCTACGACGGGCTCGGGGAGCGCGACCTCGGCAATATCTTCGCCGGGCGGGAGAAGACCTACCGGCAGCGCGCCGAACCCCTGAGATCCTTCGCCCCGTCGCCGCGGAAGTGGCTGGACGTCGGCACCGGCCACGGCCACTTCTGTGAGGCGGCCCGTGCGGTGTTCCCCACCACCTCCTTCGACGGGCTGGACTTCACCGACGGCGTGGAGCTGGCGAAGCGGTCGGGGCGGGTGGACCGGGCGATCCGTGGCGCCTTCACCGAACTGTCCGAGGAACTGGCCGGGGAGTACGACGCGGTCAGCATGTTCCACTACCTGGAACACAGCACGGATCCGCGCGCCGAACTGCGGGCGGCACGGCGGGCGCTGCGGCCCGGCGGCCATCTGCTGATCGAAGTGCCGGACGCTCAGTGTCTGTTCGCGCGGCTGTTCGGCCGCTGGTGGCTCCCCTGGCTCCAGCCGCAGCATCTGCACTTCCTCCCGGTGGCCAATCTGCGCGAGGAGCTCACCCGGATGGGCTTCACCGTGGTCGTGGAGCAGCACCGCGAACCACATGACACGGTGGACCTGCTGGGCGCCGTGTGGCTGCTGCTGAATGCCATCGCCCCGCCCGAGGACGCCCCGTGGCTGAAGCGGCGCCCGGGCCGGGTGCGCTGGCTGGCGCGTTGCGCGGTCCTCCTGGCCGGCGTTCCCGCCCTGATCGTCGCGACCGCGCTGGACCGGCTGCTGATCAAACCGCTGGCCGGCCACTTCCGCCTGGCCAACGCCTACCGCGTCATCGCGCGCCGCGACTGAGCCGCGACTGACCGGAGGAAGGTGGCCGTGGGGTGGGCGGGGCCCGCGAAGAGGCGTCCCCCGCCCACCGGCCCCACGCACGGTCGCGCTTCCGCCGCTCTCAGAGTGGCTTCTCCAGCAGCGTGACCGGGTAGATGTGGCCGAGGCCGCCGTCCTTCGACCGCTCGCCCATCACCTTGTAGCCCGCCGTCTCGTAGTACTCCCGAAGCCGGGAGTTGCCGGCCAGGCAGTCGAGTCGGCAGAACGTACGGCCGGTGGCGGCGATACGGGCCTCGGCCTCGGCGAGCATCCGCTGTCCGGTGCCCGGGGGCGCGACACGGCGATCGGTCATCAGCCGGTGGACATAGCCCGCGTCCGGGCGCTGGGGTCCCCAGGCGGCAGGATCGTCCCACCACAGCTCCCATGCCCCGGCGATCGGACCCTGCCGCCCGAGGGTGGCGATCCAGACCTCACCCTCGCGCAGCCGGGCCCGGAAGTGCTCGGTGCCGAGTTCTCCCGGCTTCCACTGGTCGATGCCGTGTGCGAGCTGCCAGCGCGCCGCCTCGTCCCGCAGCCCGACCAGCGCCGGCAGATCACGCTCGTCCGCCCGCCGGAAACTCAACGACGCGTGTCGCAGCCCCAGATACGTCCAGGACACGCCCTCACGGCCGTGCGCATCCTCCCGGTGCGCGAGGTGCAGCACCTCCAGGCCGTGCTCTTCGGCGAGTGCGACGGTCTCCTCCGCGGAGACGGGAAACATCCGGCGCCCGGCGGGAACGGGGCCGTGGCGCAGCGACAGCATCATCCGTCCCCCGGCGGCGAGCAGTCCGGCCAGACCGGCCATCCCCGCCGTCCGTTGTGACCGGTCCAGATGCATCCAGACCGCGGTCAGCAGGATCAGGTCGAATCGACGATCCCGGGCACGCACTCCGGGCAGCCCGGGGAGGGCGTCGTCGATCCACTCGATGTCCGCGCCCGCGTGGATGTGGCGGCCCAGTGCGCGGAGCTCGGCGGTGGGCTCCACGGCGACGACGCGGTGCCCCCGTTCGGCGAGCGCCGCCGCGTCCCGTCCACTGCCCGCTCCGATGTCCAGCACCGAGGCGGGGTCCGTCGGAAGCAGATGCAGTACGTCCCGGTGCACCTCGGTGAAGGTCACACTCTCGTACTGCTCGGCAAGGGCTTCGGCGGCGTCGCCGTATCCCGCGGTGCTGTCCATGGCGAGCAGCCGCTCTTCGGATATGTCATGGTCCACAGCTCGGCACCCTATGCCCGCAAGGGTCCGGCTTTCTCAGGGCACGGGCTCGTCTTCGCCGGAGCCCTGGTGCAGATGGTCGAAGACGAGTCGCAGCGCCGTGGACAACTCCGCGCGCGCGTCGGGTGTCAGTGGGGAGAGGATCTCGTCCTCGACCGCGCTCGCCTCCGCCTCGAGACGTCGCAGCGCCTCCTCACCCTCCGGTGTGAGCCGTACCGACACCCGCCGACGGTCCGCCGGATCGCGGGTGCGCACGACCCAGCCCCGCTCGACCAAGTCGTCGACCACCCTGGTCACATCGCTCGGGTGGAGGGTGAGCCGGGCGGCCAGTTGCCGCTGGGACCGCGGGCCGAAGTCATCGAGCGCGGCAAGCACCGCCATATGCCAGAGCCGCAGTTGACGCGCGGCCATCCGCGCCCCGAGCCGCGCCCGGACGGCCTTGCCGACCTTCGCGAGCAGGTATGTGTCACGCCTCAGCAGGCTGGGTGGCGCAGTTTCCATGGAGCCCACGATATGGGGACCTGGCGACAATACCCGCTGGTAGGGTTCCGGCCATGTCCCGTCACCACCCCTCGCATGACCATTCTCCTGCCACGGATCCGAATGGCGGCGCAACACCTGGAGGCCCTCGGCCCGAGCCCAGGATGCCGGGTCAAGTACGCGCCGCACAGGTCTTGTTCTTCCTCGCGGCCGGGCTGTCCTTGCTGGGTATGGCACGCAGTGCGGCGACCGGCGAGGTGGAGAAATCCGGTGCGATCACCGGCATGAGCATCCCCGTGTTCATCGGCCTTGCCTGCGCCCTGCGGTTTCCGAAGCGCAAGGGAAGCACCCGGGGCAGCGCGACCACCGCCGCCGTGTTGATGTTCGCTGTGGGCGTCGGCACGCTGCCACGGCATCCTGTCGGGCTGGTGCACCTGGTGTTCGGCATCACCATCATCGTGCTGCTGTCGCTGCGCTCGTCCGGCCCCTGGTTCCGTCCCACGGCCCGCACCTGACCGGACTGACCGGGCGCGTCACCGCGGAGTGGTGTCGTCGTCTCCGCACTCCCGCAGGGCCCTGAGCGACCCGGCGTTGCGGTATCCCACCTGTGGGGCGATGTCCGTCTCGGTGAGGGACGTGGTGCGGCGCAGATGGTCCGCCCGCTCGGCGCGGAGCCGACGCACCACGGCGTAAGGGGTGGTGTCCAGCCGCTCCCGCACCCGGCGTTCCAGGGTCCGCCGGGTGGTGCCCAGGGCGAGGGCGGCGTCCGCGACCGTGATCTCGCGCGCCAGATTGGCCCGTACCCAGCGTTCGAAATCGGTGACCAGTGGGTCGTCGTCGGCGAGATAGCCGGTGACGGCCCGCATGCTGTCGGCGGGGCGTTCGTCGATGAGCAGGGCCGCGGCGGTGGTCCGGGCGAGCTGTGGACTGACCCGCGCCACCAGGCTCATGGCCAGATCGATATGGGCGAACGCCGCTCCGGCGGTGGTGATGGCTCCGTCGCGGACGACCATACGGGACACATCCAGCCGGACCCCGGGATGGCGCCGCCGGAAGGTGTCGTACAGCCACCAACTCGTGGTGGCCCGGCGGCCGTCGAGCAGTCCGGCCTCGGCGAGGACGAAGGTGCCCGTGCACGCGGCGGCCAGCTCCCGGCCTTCGGAGGCCCGGTCCCGCAGCGCGGTGCGCAGCGCCCGTACGTCCTCGCGCATCAGGGCGTCCACGAGGGTGGCGGGGCCGTCGGCGGCCAGTGCGGGGACGAGCAGCACATCCACCGTGTCGTCCGCCGCGCACTCCTCCAGGGTGAGGTCCACGGGAGCGAGCAGACCGCCCGCGGTCGGGACCGGCTCGCGGGTGGGCGACACCGTCACGGCGGTGATGGCGGGGATTTCCGGGTCGGTCTGCCGACGGGCGGCGTTCGCCGTCCGCAGGACGTCCAGAACGGTCGTGACCCCCGAGTCCCAGCAGCCCCGCAGCACGACCACTCCGATGTTCATGTCGCAGACGCTCCCTTCGATGTCGCATTCACCGCTGATGGCGTTCCTACGGTAAGTGCCATGCCACCGACCACACACCGTGCCGCCACCTGTGACCCGGAGCCGAAAGTGCTCGTGGACAGGGAGGACGCGGTACTCACGATCGCCATCAACCGGCCGGCGAAGGCCAATGCCATCGACGCCGAAATGATCGCCTCCCTGTCGCACGCCTACACCCGGCTGTCCGGTGACCCCACCCTCCGGGTGGCCGTCGTACGCGGCAACGGCCGCCACTTCACCGCGGGACTCGACCTCGCCTCCCTCGCCCCGCGGCTGGCGGCAGGAGGTGAAGGGCTCATCCCCGACGGCGGCCGCGACCCCTGGGGCATGTACGGAGAACCGGCGAGCAAACCGGTCATCACCGCCGTGCACGGCCGGTGTTTCACCGCGGGGCTGGAACTCGTGCTGAACGCCGATCTGTGCGTGGCCGCCGAGGACACCGTCTTCGGCCAGCAGGAGGTCAGCCGGGGGATCGTCGCCCTCGGCGGGGCGACCGTCCGCCTCCCCCAGCGCGCCGGGTGGGGCGATGCGATGCGCTATCTGCTGACCGGTGACACCTTCGACGCCCGGGAAGCCCGGCGGATGGGCATCGTGCAGGATGTCGTCCCGCCCGGCGAGCAGCTCGGCCGGGCGATGGCCCTCGCCCACCGTATCGCCGCACAGGCGCCACTCGCCGTACAGGCCACGCTCGCCGACGCCCGCCGGGCCCTGAGCGGACCGGTCGCGGAATCCGCCGCGAGCCTGCGCGACGACGTCGGCCCCCGCCTCTTCGCGACGGCGGACGCCACCGAAGGCATCACCGCCATGCTCGAACGCCGCTCCCCCGTCTACACCGGCGCGTAGGTCTCAACCCCACCTGCCCTCGCCGACCCGAGAAGACCGGAGACATCACCGTGCACGCTGTGATCGGCGCCCAGCCACACCACTACCAGCGCTTGAACCTCATCCCCGGCGTCATCCAGCCGTGGGAGGACGGACTGCGTACGGCCGCCGCCGACGGCACCTTCGAGTGGTGGTACTGCGACGCGCATCTCGACGACGGCTCGACCCTGACCGTCGAGTTCCACACCAAACCGCCCTACGTATCGCCCAAGGCTCCGCTCACCCCGTTCGTCCTGCTCACACTGACCCGACCCGACGGATCGCGGACCGACCGGACCTACCTCGGGGAGCCGTCGGAGTTCTCCGCGTCGGCGGAAGCCTGCGACGTGTCCATCGGCCCCCAGGTGTTCCGCGGCGGCCCGGACGGCTACACCATCCATGTCGAGATCGAGGACACCGTCGTCGATCTGACGCTCACCGCCGAGGTCCCGCCGTGGCGGCCGGAGACCGGCCACGCCTTCTTCGGTGAGAACGAGGAGCACTACATCGCCTGGCTGCCCGTCGTCGCCCGGGGACATGTCGAAGCCACCGTGACCTTCGACGGCGTGCCCCGCCGACTGACCGGCACCGGCTACCACGACCACAACTGGGGCAATATCGCTCCCCGCAAGGTGCTCGATCACTGGTACTGGGGACGCGCCCGGCTGGGCGACCACACGGTCGTCACCCTGATGTTCGTCAGCCATGAGCGCTACGGCAAGGCGGTGCTGCCCGCCGTGCTGGTGGCGGAGTCCGGACACGTGATCACCTCGGCGGTCGGCGCCGAGGCGGTCGGCTTCGCCGAGGACGAGGTGTTCGTCCATCCCGACAGCGGCGTCGAGGTGGCCGGGCGGCTCACCTACCGTGTCGGCGAGGGGAGTTCGGCGTACACGATCACATTCGTCCGCGACAAGGACACCTTCCTCCTCGACTTCGGCGCAGCCGGTGCCTATCACCGCTTCATCGGCGATGTGACACTGCGGCGCGAGCCCGCCGACGGGCAGGGGCCGAGCACGACCGTACGCGACCGCACCCTGTGGGAGCTGCTGCACTTCGCGGGCAAGGCGGGAGGGACGGACGGGGCGAGCGGGTCGGAGGAGGACGGCCACGGCCGCCTTCCGGTGATCGGCCATCAGGCTTGACCACGAAGTGGCCAGTGCGAGGCCCGGCCGGTCGAGGCGCCCTGGTCAGGGCATGTGCGCGCGGACTCCGGGCACCTCGGCCGGGCGCAGCGAGGCGCCCGGCCGACGCCACGGTCATCGGCTGGTACGCCCGCGCACTGCGCCGCGGTGGCCGGCCGGAGCCGGCATCCTGAGCCCGCCGCCACTCACCGCCAGCCCTCCTCAGCCCCGTTGGATCGCTCGCGTAGCGCGGCCACGGCATCGAAGAGGGCCCAGCCGTCGATCTCTTCGCCCGGGGGGTCCTCGGGACGCCACCCCTGGGCCAGAGCCTGGTCGAGCAGGGCCCTGACGGTGCCCGGCTCATGGAGGTTCAAGGCCCTCCCATCGGCGGTACCGACCGCCCCGGAGGGCATGAAGCACCCGTCCGGGACCAGCCTGTCGGGACCTGCCCGGAAGACGACACGGAGCCGCCCCCTCGCCTGGAACAGGCGGAGGACGAGGGTTTCGCGGCAGTCTTCGTACCGGCCGTCACCCAGTGCGTGGTGGGCGTGGTGCACCGACCACAGGAACGTCTTGTCGTTGACCACGAGACGCCGTGCCTTCTTCTCACTGCGAGCCATCCGCACACGATAACGAGGCTCCGACATGCAGGTTAGGTCACCCTAACTTCCACGTATTCTCTGGTCCATGACCTTCTGGGAGCTGCTGGGAATCAGCCTCGGTCACGCCGCGATTCGTCGCCGTACCGGTGGCCGGTGTGTACACGCTCCACCGAAGCGCGGACGGCGCGCTGGGCTTCTGGCCGCCGTGCACTGGGCGCGGTCTACTTCCTCTCCCTCACCCTCTTCGACCTTCTGGTGCTGGACTGGTGGCTGTTCTGCACGGTCCAGCCCCGCTTCATGGTCCTGCCGGGCACGGAGGGCATGCCCGAGTACCGGGACTTCGGATTCCTTGCGCGGGTCCTCGTCCCACGCCCCGTGCCCTGGCCGCTGCTGACCATCCCCGCGTACGGTGCGGCAGTTGGGACGATCGCGTACCTGATGGAGATCGCGGTCGGCTAGGCACTCTTTCTTGGATCATGTGCGGAGCCAGATCGTGAGGGCAGCGAGGGTGACGGTGCCGAGGTAGATGTAGGCGCGTTTCTCGTAGCGTGTGGCGACGCCGCGGAAGCCTTTCAGACGGTTGATGGCACGCTCGACGGTGTTGCGTTTCTTGTAGCGTTCGCTGTCGAACCCGGTGGGCCGACCGCCACGGGAACCGCGGTTATAGCGGTGTCTGCGCTGGTCGCGTCGTTCGGGGATGGTGTGTGAAATGCCGCGTCGTCGCAGGTAGCGGCGGCTTCTGCGGGACGTGTAGGCCTTATCGGCCAGGACCTGGTCAGGTCTCGTGCGGGGCCGTCCCGCTCCGGTGCGGGGGACGGACACCTGTGTCAGTACGCGCTCGAACTGGGGACCGTCACCGTAGTGTCCGGGGGTCAGGATGAGGGCCAGCGGCCGGCATCGTCCGTCGGCGACAAGGTGGAGACACGTCCCAGTCGATCCGGTCCGCGGCGTCCTCGGCGGCCTGCGCCTTCGACAGCAGCATCTTCCACGTTCCGTCCGCCGACCAGCGGCGATGGCGCTTGTAGACGGTCTCCCACGGCCCGAACCGCTCCGGCAGATCCCGCCACTGCACCCCCGTCCGCACCCGGTACAACACTCCGTTGATGACCCGCCGGTGATCACTCCACCGGCCCCCACGCGTACCGCCTCGAGGCAGGAACGACTCCAACCGATCCCACTCCGCATTCGTCAGGTCTCCGCGTCCCATGCAACCAGCCTGGACTCAACACCCCACCCCCGTCGGAAGATCCGAGGAACAGCGCTAGCTGTCACGGTTCGCCATGGCCTCCAAGGCGAGGCAGGTCGGTGTCTGGCCGGTCCACAGTGTGCCTGCGGTGCCTGATTCGACGTGCTCGGCGTACAGGCGGGCCTTGGCCTCGATCACCGCGAGGTTCTCCGTCATCTGGGCCAGTTCGGCCCGCACGCGGATTTCATGGGTGCGCAGGAGTTCAAGGCGTTGCTGTTCGTTGCCCGGGCCGGCGGCGACCAGCTCGGCGTAGCGCCGAATGTCGCTCAGCGGCATGCCGCAGGCACGGAAGCGGTTGCAGAGCTGGAGCCATTCGACGTCGAAGGCGGAGTAGCGGCGCCGCCCGCCGCTGCTGCGTGCCACCGAGCCCAGCAGCAGTCCTTGTCTCTCGTAGTAGCGCAGGGTGTGGATACCCAGTCCGGTGCGCTCGCTGACCTCGCCGATGGTGAGGCTCTCGTCAGTCATCCCCGCTCCCTTTCTTGACCTAGACCGAGGTCTAGATCGTAGCGTCGTCGTTGACCTCGAAGAACGACAATCCCGGAGCATGCACCATGTCTTTTTCCCTCGACCCCGAACTGGCCACGGTGTTCGCCGCCAGTGCCGGTGACACGCCGCCCGGGCCTTTGGCGCCCGGTGACTGGAAGACCTGGCGGGACAGCGTTGCTGCTGTCTATCCGGCCCTGACCTCCGGTCTCGACCGGCCCGAGGTCGGGCATCAGGTGTTCAGCGCGGCCACGCGGGACGGCGCGCAGATCGATCTGCACTGGTTCACCCCGTCCGGCGTCGCCGGTCCGACCGCGGCCGTCGTTCACGCTCACGGGGGCGGTCTGGTCGCCGGCGAGGTGGCGCACTTCGCCCCGTTCATCGCCCAGTACGTCGCCGCCGCCGGTGTGCCGTTCTTGTCGGTGGAGTACCGGCTGGCCCCGGAGGTGGCCGGCTCGACCCTCGCCGACGACGTGTACACGGGGCTGACCTGGCTGATCGAGCACGCGCACGAGCTGGGCGTGGATGCGGCCCGGATCGCGGTGATGGGCGAGAGCGCCGGCGCCACCCTGGCGGCGACCACGGCGATCCGCGCCCGCCAGGACGGCGTCGTCCTGGCCCGGCAGATCCTCGTCTACCCCATGCTCGACAACAGCGACACCCCACTCGACCCGCACCTGCACGCCTTCTCCGCCGACCTGTACACCCTCAAGAACACCGCCTGGCAGCTCGTGCTCGGCGACGCCCACACCGACGACGCGCCCGCCACGATCGTCCCGGCCCGCCTGGAGGACCACACCGGCCTGCCTCCGGCCTACCTCGAAGTCGGCGAGCTCGACGCCTTCCGGGACGAGACCGTCGCCTACGCCCAGCGGCTCTGGTCGGCCGGCGTCAGCGCCGAACTGCACGTCCTGCCCGGCCTGAGCCACGGCTGGGACCACTTCGCACCCGGCATCTCCGTGCACGCCCCGGTCTACGCCCGCCGCGTCGCCCTCCTGAAGTCCCTCTGACCAACGAACAGCAAGGAAAGACCATGAGCACTCCGGACCTGCGCAAGTTGTACCTCGACTACATCGAGGCCATCAACGCCCGGCAATTCCACCGGATGGCCGAGTTCGCCCACGACACCCTCGTCTTCAACGGGGAGCCGGTCTCACGGGACGACTACGTCGCCACGATGCGGCAGCACATGGACGCCGTGGACAACTTCGTCTGGCGCCTCGACGACCTCATCATCGAGGGCGACCGGGTGGCGGCCCGGCTCACCGACACCGGCACCCCGGTCAAGCAGTGGCTCGGACTGGAGCCCACCGGCCGGAGCGTCACCTTCACCGAATACGCCTTCTACCACTTCCGCGACGGCCGCTTCGAGAACATGTGGTACCTGCTCGACGCCCAGACCATCCAGCAGCAACTGACCGTCCGCGGCTAATGCTCTGACTGAGAAGGTCCGCCCTCGCCGCCCTCACGATCCGGCTCTGAACATGATCCGAGAAACAGCGCCTAGGACATGGATCACCCTGTGTCGCCCGCACATGATTCTGAGCAACATCTGAGGCGGAATCATGGCTTCGCTCACAGTGGGCGACATGCCCCCCTTGGTTGAATGGTTCCCCGCCGGGGCCGCTCGTCGGCCTTCGGTGATCCGCGAGCCGCAGAGGGGGAACGATGGGTCGGGGACACTCATTCCGCTTGGCCACCTGTGCCGTCGTGGCCGGCGCCCTTGTCGCAGGGGCCGGGTGCACCGGGCAGCGCGAGGAGACACCGGACAAGGCCATGTCGCCCCAGGCGCGGGCCTATCTGTCGAGGGCACTGGGGTTCATGGAGAAGAACTCCTACGTCCGCCGCAAGGTCGACTGGCCGCGCCTGCGCCATACGGCGTTCCAGCGAGCCCGGAACGCACGGACGCCGGCGGACACCTACGGAGCGATCCACTCGGCACTCAGCTCGCTCGGTGACAGGCACAGTTTCCTCTGGGAGCCGCAGGAGGTCAAAAGGCGGTCCGCAGCCTCGGCGAGGCAACGCGACCGACTGGAAGGGCGGTCGTTGCGGGGTCGCATCGGTTACATATCTCTCCCCGGCTTGATCGGCGAGGAGAAGGCACACGAGCAGTATGTGCGGCGAGGTCGCAAGGCGGTGGCGAAAGCGGACCGGGAGCGGGCCTGCGGCTGGGTGGTGGATCTGCGCCGGAACAGCGGCGGGGACATGTGGCCGATGCTCGCCGTCCTGGGACCGATCCTGGGCGACGGCACCGTAGGGACCTTCGTGGACGCCGACGGCAAGAAGACCCCGTGGGCGATCGAGAACGGCAGCCCGCGCAACGGCGACGCGCCCACTCACTGGGGAGACCCCGAGCCTGTCGCCAACAGTGACGCACCGGTCGCGGTCCTGACCGACCAGACAACGGGCAGTTCGGCTGAGGCTGTTCTGGTGGCATTCCGCGGCCGACCTGGCACACGGTCCTTCGGCGAGCCCACGTATGGCGTCCCCACCGGGAACGTGACACTGCGCCTCTCCGACGGAGCCGTCGTGGCGGTCATGACGGTCAAGGACGCGGACCGCACCGGACGGACGTACGACGCGCCCATCCCTCCCGACGAGTACATCCCCACCCGCCTGAGCGCCAGGGCCGCGGCTGGGGACCCAGTACTGGAGGCAGCGAAGAGGTGGCTGCTCAGGCGGCCCGCCTGTCGCTGAGCAGGGCTTCTCCACGGATCACCCGTTGCCGGGAGGACTCGGACGCTCCACCCGGGAGAGCCAGGCCGTGAGCAGTGATTCGAGTGTCCCGGCCTCCGCAGGGGTCAGCAGAGCCAGCAGATGGCGTTCGTTGTCCATGTGGTCGGTGAATGCCTGGTCGATCAGTTCGCGTCCGGGGCCGGTGAGGGCGACGATCCGGCCGCGCTGGTCGTCGTCGGAGCGGCGGCGGGTGACGAGTCCGGCTCGCTCCAGGCGGTCGATCCGCTTCGTCATCGCGCCGGTGGTGACCATGGTGTGCACGGCGAGCTCGCCGGGTGCCCGTTCGTAGGGCGCACCGGCGCGGCGCAGGGCGCACAGGACGTCGAACTCTCCCTCACTGAGGCCGTAGCGGCCGTACACGCGGCAGAGCTCTTCGGTGAGCTGACCCGCCAGGCGGTGCAGCCGGCCGATCACTCCCTGTGGGGAGACGTCGACGTCGGGCCGCTCGCGACGCCAGTCGGCCTGGATGCGGGCTACACGGTCCAGCGGGTGCCTGTCTGCCATGGACACCATAGTAGCTTCCCAGGAAGTTATATTAGCTTCCATGGAAGCTAATGCGCGATGGGTGGCGCTGACCGCGGTCGCACCGGTGGCGTGGGGGACGAACTACTTCGTCACGCACGCGTTCCTCCCCGCGGACCGCCCGCTGTACGGAGCCGCTCTGCGCGCGCTGCCCGCCGGGCTCGTCCTGCTGGCCCTGTGCAGGCGACGGCCACACGGCGTGTGGTGGTGGCGATCCGCGGTGCTGGGGCTGCTCAACGTGAGCGTGTTCTTCGTCCTCGTCTACATCGCCTCCCAGCTGCTGCCGACGAGCGTGGCCGCGACCGTCATGGCGGTGTCCCCGCTGACGATGATGCTCATCGCCTGGCCCCTGGTGTCCGAGCGGCCCCGCGCCGCCCATCTCGCCGGGGCCGGGGTCGGGCTCGCCGGGGTGTGCCTGATGCTGCTCACCGGCGCGGAAGGGGTCCGCGTACCGGGAGTGCTCGCCTCGGCGGCCGCCGTGCTGGTGTCGTCCTTCGGCCACCTCCTGACCAAACGGTGGAGCACCGGCACCGATGTGCTCGCCCCGACGGCCTGGCAGCTCACCGCCGGGAGCCTCTTCCTGCTCCCGGCCGCCGCGGCGGTGGAGGGCCCTCCCCCCGCGCTCTCCGCACCGGCGCTCCTCGCGTTCGGCTACGTCGCGCTGGTCGCCACCGCGCTGGCCTTCGCCGCCTGGTTCACGGGGCTGCGCCATCTGCCCGCGGGGACGGTGGGACTGGTCGGCCTGCTCAACCCGGTCACGGGTGTGCTGCTCGGCACCGTGGTGGCCGCGGAGGTACTGACCGTGCAACAGCTGTGCGGACTGGCGCTGGTCCTGGCCGGGGTCGTCCTCGGCCGGCCGGCACGCGGGCGGGCCGCCGGAGCGGAGCCGCCGCGCGGGGCCGCGCCTTCCGGGAAGAAGACACGGCCCCGGGAACGGCTCCGGTGACGTACCGGGTCAGGCCTTGCGCTGCATGCTCTCCCGGGCGGGGTTGCCCTGCTGCTCCGCCTTCGGGTCCTTCTCGTTCGCCTTGGCGCGCACGCCCTCCTCGATACGGGCGCCGATCGACGGGTCGATGTTGCGCCAGTACTCAAACGCCCGTTGCAGCACCGGCTCCGTGACCCCGTTGAGCAGATGCCCCACCACGTTGTCCACCAGCCGGAGGCGCGCCCCGTCGTCCAGCACCTCGCGCACCATGGTCCCGGGCTGGCCCCAGTCGTCGTCCTCCGGGTGCGAGACATAGGCCGCACGTGTGATCTCGCCGTCCGCGGACCAGCTGGGCGGGGTGCCGTAGCGGTCGGTGTCGGCCGCGGGTCCGCCCTTGGAGTTGGGCGCGTACACCGGATCCGTGGTGTTGCGATAGGCCATGGCCCCGTCCTTGGAGTACGTGTGCACGGGGACGATCGGTGCGTTGACGGGCAGCTGCTGGTAGTTGGCACCGATGCGGTAGCGGTGTGCGTCGGCGTACGAGAAGAGCCGGGCGAGCAGCATACGGTCGGGGCTCGGTCCGATACCCGGTACGAGGTTGTTCGGCTGGAACGCGGCCTGCTCGATCTCGGCGTGGTTGTCGGTGGGGTTGCGGTCCAGGGTCATCCTGCCGACCTCGATGAGCGGGTAGTCGCCGTGCGGCCAGACCTTGGTCAGGTCGAACGGGTTGAACCGGTAGCCCGGCGCGTCGTCGTACGGCATCACCTGCACATACAGCGTCCAGCTCGGATACTTCCCGTCGCGGATGTGTTCGAACAGATCGCGGGTGTGGTAGTCGGTGTCGGCCGCCGCCATCTGATCGGCCTCGTGCTGGGTGAAGAACTCGATGCCCTGGTCGGTCTTGAAGTGGTACTTGACCCAGAAGCGCTCACCGGCCGCGTTGATCCACATGTAGGTGTGCGAGGTGTAGCCGTTCATATGGCGCCAGCTGCGCGGGATACCGCGGTCGCCCATCAGCCAGGTGACCTGGTGGGCGGATTCCGGCGAGAGGGTCCAGAAGTCCCACTGCATATCGTGGTCGCGCAGATTGCTGTCGGCACGGCGCTTCTGCGACCGGATGAAGTGCTGGAACTTCATCGGGTCCTTGACGAAGAACACCGGTGTGTTGTTGCCGACCATGTCGTAGTTGCCTTCGCTGGTGTAGAACTTCACCGCGAAGCCCCGCGGGTCGCGCCAGGTGTCCGGGCTGCCGCGCTCACCGGCGACGGTGGAGAACCGCGTCACCAGTTCGGTCCTGGTACCGGGCTGGAACACCGCGGCCTTGGTGTAGCCGCTCACGTCGCCGGTCACCTGGAAATGCCCGAACGCACCACTGCCCTTCGCGTGGGGTTGCCGCTCGGGGATGCGTTCCCGGTTGAATTGGGCCATCTGCTCGATCAGATAGGCGTCCTGGAGCAGGACCGGCCCACCGGGTCCGACGGTGAGGGAGTGTTCATCGCTCTCGACGGGGATGCCGGCATCCGTCGTCGTCGGGATGCGGTCCGCTTTCGCCATCGCTGCCTTCTCCTTCGTCTCGCGGGCACCCGTCACAGGTGGTCAGCCCGCAGGTCAGAGGGGGTGGGCGGGTTCTCGGGCACAGGGCGCACACCGGCCCCGGAAGGTGGCCCCCGCTGCGTCCACGGCAGAGCGGTGCGTCCCGCTGCGCCGTGCGGCGGGGAGCCGTGCCCACCACGTACTCCACGTCCTCGGTACGACCGCAGTGTCGGCACACGAGGTGAGGGTGGTTGTCACCGACACGCCGACTTCCGCTCGCCGTCCCACGCTGAGATCCATATCCGGGCACGAGTGGCCACTTCCGGAACGCGTCAAACATGGTGAGCCCGTCGGGCGTGGTGAGCCCGCCGGGCCCGGCCGTCGCGGGCGTCAGGAGGGCCGGGGCGCGCGCAGTCGGCCGCGCTGCGCCAGCTCCTCGTCCCCGACGAGGACGAGCATGGGCTTGTCGGGCAGACACATCATGGTGACGAGGAACCGGACTGGTACATCCGTGCGAGCGTTGCCGTCCTGGTAGTGGATCACGTCGCCCCCCGGCTCCCAGAACGGCTCCCCCGCCCGGATCACCCGCTCGGGCTCGCCCTCCAGCTCGAACCGCATCTCACCCTCCAGCACATAGCCGAAGGCCGGTCCGAAGTGCCGGTGGGGCGGTGTGCCGGGGTCTCCGGGAGGAAATTCGACGATCACGGTCATGGCGTGCGCACCCTCCGGAACGACGGGTGGGCGCGCCTCCTGGATCACGGTGAGCGCGTTCTTCCATGCCTCGGATCGCCGGCCCCGGTCCGCTTCCGCCGAAGCGCGGGCCGTCCGTTCGTCGTGTGCCATCCCGCCGCCTCCTCTGGGCGTGGCTCGAACGACCACCCGGCCGCGATCCCGCGCCGGGCGCCGGAGCGGACAGGCGTCCCTACGCCACAGTACTGCGGCCGCGCATCCGCCACCCCTCGACCGGTCGGGCTGCGGCCGTCACACCGTCGGCCTACCGTGATCGGGGAAGGGCTCCGCTCCGGGAGCCACCGGAAGGTCGGCGAAGGGTGGGTGCGGCATGAAGTGCACAGTCCTGGGGGCGAGCGGCCTGATCGGCACCCAGGCCGTCGAGCGGCTGAAGACGGCCGGACACGAGGTGGTATCGGCCTCGCTGTCGACCGGGGTCGACGTGATCAGCGGCAAGGGCCTGGGGGACGCCCTCACTGGCGCCGAAGTGCTGATCAACCTGACGAACTCCCCCACCTTCGACGCGTCCTCCCTCGACTTCTTCGAGACGTCGATGAACACCATCGGGACCGCGGCGGAGGAGGCCGGTGTACGCCACTTCGTGATTCTCTCGATCGTCGGTGTGGACCAGGTGCCCCAGCTCGACTACTACCGGGCCAAGACCTTGCAGGAGGAAGTGCTCGCGAACGGGGCGACGCCGTACTCGATCGTGCGGGCCACACAGTTCTTCGAGTTCGTCGAGGGTGTCATGTCGTGGACGACCGACGGCGATGTGGTCCGTCTGCCGTCCACCCCCGTACAGCCGATGGCCGCCGCCGATGTCTCCGCGGCGGTCGTGGGGACCGCCTCCGGGGCCCCGTTGCGGGGGATCCGCAATGTCGCGGGACCCGAGGTGTTCCCACTCGACGAGCTGGGCCGGATCACCCTGGAGGCCCGGCCGGACGGGCGGCATGTGGTCACCGACGACAAGGCGGGCATGTTCGCCGAGATCGTCGGAGACGTACTCACCGCGCCGCAGGACGCCGAGATGGCGCCCACCTACTACCGGGAGTGGCTGGCGCGCGCCTAGGTCTCTTCCGGTGGCTCTTTGAGGGGCAGCTCGTGGCATATGCCGCGGGCTGCCCCTCGCGTTGCGACAACGCGGCGAGGTGCGGTCCGGGGGCTCCCGGACCCTGCGCCCGGCGGCCGTCGCCCGGCGGCATCCGCCCCGGATGGCCATGAGCGCGCGAGGGTTCCCCCACGGTCGTCGATGCGGCGCAGACTCTAGGAGTTCCCCCAGCCTTCCCGGACGAACAAGTCCTTTCTGACCTGGGCTTCAGTCCTGAGAGCTGACGATATTCAGATGACGTACGCTTCATGTCACGGCGCGGGAGTGGAGACTTGTCTCCGCCTCGCGGTCCCGAACTTCTGGGTTCCCCCGGCGACTTGGGCAGCGTCGCGAGGAGGTGGACGAACACAGTGAACTCACAACACGGACACGCCATGCGATACAGCCTGCTGGGACCCGTCGAAGTGGTCCGGGGTGACACCGCGTTGGACGTAGGGCCGCGACAGCGCCGACTGCTCCTCATCCGGCTGCTCATCGAGGACGGCCGGCCCGTCTCGGTGGAACAGCTGTGCCGGGACCTGTGGCAGGGGTCCCGGCCGACCGGCGCGGTGTCCTCGGTACGGGCGCACATCAGCCGACTTCGCTCGGTGCTCGACCCCGTGCGCAGCGGCCGGTCCACACTCCTCGTCAACGGCCCCGCCGGATACTCCCTGAGGGTCCCGCGTGAGGCACTGGACACCACGCGCTTCGAGGAGTCGGTGGCGCGCGCCCGTGACGCCATGCGCCACGGCCAACTGGAGGCCGCCCGCGAGGAGATCGACGGCTCGCTCGGCCTGTGGCGCGGTGAGGCCCTCGGCGACGCCGCCGGACACGACTTCGCCCTCCGCGAGGCGGCCCGGCTCGCCACCGCCCGCCAGGACGCCGAGGAGCTGCGGGCCACGATCCTCATCAAACAGGGCAACGTGGAGCGCGCCATCGCCGCCGCCGAGGCACTGACCCTCAGCGCCCCGCTCCGCGAGACGTCCTGGGCGCTGCTGATGCGCGCGCTGTACGCGGCGGGACGGTCGGTCGAGGCGCTGCGCCAGTACGAGCGCTTCCGCACCATGCTGGCCGCGGAACTCGGCCTCGATCCCGGACCCGGCATGCGCGAACTGCATACGGCCATCCTGCGGCACGACGCCGAAATCCTCGGCGAGACCAACACCGTGCGCCCCACGGTGGTACTGCCCGGCGGACCGGATCCGGCCGCCGTGCCGTTGGTGGGCCGGGGCGAGGAGACCTCGCGCCTCACCTCGCTGCTGCGCGCGGCGGCCGCCGGCCGCCCCCAGTGGGCCGTCCTCTCCGGGGAGCCGGGCTCCGGTAAGACCCGGCTGCTGGACGAGGTGTCCAGGATGGCCGCGGACACCGGATTCACCGTCGCACGGGCCAGCGGCGGCCAGTCACTCAGTGAGAGCCACGGCATCTCGCTCGTATGCCCCGCCACCCAGCTCCTGGAGGGGCTGGGTGGCGGGGAGCCCGCGGCCCCCTCGGGGCCGGGTTCCGACGGTGGCCAGCTGGCCACCCTGGTACGGGAACTCACCCGCGGGCCCGCCGTGTGCGTCATCGACGACCTCGACTGGGCCACACCGGAGTTCCACGGTCTGCTGCGCCGCCTCGCCGCCGTGCTGCGGGACACACCCACCGTCCTGGTGTGCGCCCTGCGGAACACCGACGAACCCGCGGCCAGCGGGCTGCTCGCGGAGCTGGCCCGCCACGGCGCCACCCGGCTGCATCTGGACCCGCTCTCGGCCACCGATGTGGCCGGGCTGCTCGCCGCCGCCGGGGAGCGCGCCACACCCCACGCCGCGGAGGCGCTGCACCGGCGTGGCGAAGGCAATCCCTTCACCCTGGGCGAACTGCTGAAGCTGCCGCCGGACCAGCGTGTCGGCCCCGGGGCGCGGGTGCCCGCCGCGGTGAGCAGTGTCGTCCACGCCCGGCTGGCCGAACTGGCGCCATCGGCACGTGAGATGCTCACCTATGCCGCCGCCGACGGCGAGCACCTGGACATCGGGCTGCTCGCCGAGGTCCTGGACACACCACGGGACCGGCTGCTGCCACTGGTGGACGCCGCCGTCACCGCCCGTGTGCTGGTCTGGGACGCGGACCCCGGTGAACGCCCCACAGGGCGTTACCGCTTCCCCGAGCTGCCGCGCGAAGTGGTGCTGCGCACGCTCACCCCGTCCACGAGACAGCTGTTGCACGCATCCCTCGCCCGTGCGCTGGACGGCCGTCCGGCCACCGATCCGCGACGCGTCGCCCGGCACCTGCGCGCGGCGGGTCCGATGGCACCGGAAGCGGCCGAGCGGGTGGCCCGGCCCGCACCGGAGCACGGGCGCTGAGACCCTTCCCCACCCCCGTCAACACCCCCACCGCCGCTGGACATGAGGTCCGCCGGCCAGGAGGAGAAGTCCATGTCCGATCAGCACCAGGCCGGTGGCGCCGAGGCGTCGAGCGGCCGCACGGCCGCGGGATCCGCGTCACCCGACCCGGAAGCCGCACCGGCTCGCGGTTCCTCGTCCGCCGAGGCGTCCGCGTCCGGTACGTCCGGCGAGGGATCCGTGGCCGTGCCCGACGCGGCGAGCATCGAGGCGCATCTCACCGGCAGGGAGCCGTCCACCACCGGCGGCTCCACCACCTCCGCCACCTCGTCGTCCACCCCGGCGAAGGGTGCGAAGAGCGCGTCCGGCGAGGAGGGTTCGTCCGCCGAGGAAGGTTCATCCGAGGCGAAGGGCTCGTCCGAGGCCGGGTCCGAGTCCGAGGTCGAGACGGGCGAAGGTGGCGAGGCGGAGGCGTCCGAACGCGGTGCGAACGAGACGGAGAAGGCGGGGACCGGGACACCGGACACCGCCGCCTCCGAGGGCGCGTCGGCCACCGGTACACGGTCCGAGGGCAGCGCCCGGGCGGGAGCGTCCGGCCGTGGCAACGGTGCCATCGCCACCGTCTCCGGAGAGGGACGCGCCGAGGGGCCCGCCGCCACCGCCACCGCCACCACGGGGTCCGGCGGGGGCTCCACCGACGCGGACGGCGGCTTCCCCGGCCGCCCCAAGAAGCCGCTGCTCGCCGGAGCCGCGATGGCCGGGGCCGTGCTCGTCGCCGTCCCCCTGCTCGTCATGGCCGTCTCGGACAAGGACGAGAAGAGCGAGAAGGTGGTCACGTCCGGCTCCTCGGACACCGTGCTGGACGACGACGGATCGCGGGCGGGGGCGTTCGTGCCCGAATCGCCCTCCCCGAAGAAGCCGAAGCCCAAGAAGTCGAAGAAGGAGAAGGCTCCCGCCGCCGTGAAGCAGGCGCCCCCGGCCGCGCCCAGCAGCCCGACGGCGAAGCCCAAGGCCAAGCCGCGCTCCGTCGCCAAGAAGGCGAGCAACCTGCCCCTTCTGAACAATGTGCTGATCAAGAACAACACGAACCAGACGTGTGCAGACATCCCCGGTACCGGCTACCAGGACGGGCCGGTCAACCAGTCGGTCTGCAACAGCACCATGCAGGACAACCAGCTCTGGGACGTGGAGAAGAAGTACAGCAAGGACGGTCCGGGCGGAGCCCCGCTGTTCCAGATCCGCAACGTCGTGGACGACATGTGCATGGACCTGCCGGGTTACGGAGGGGCCGCGGGTGCCTCGTACGTCACGGAGTACCCGTGCAACGGCACGAAGGACGACAACCAGCTGTGGTGGCTGGACAAGCAGAGCGACGGCCGCTACTGGATCCGCAACTTCGCCAGCAACAACCAGTGCCTGGACTCGTACGAGGCGGATTCCGAGACCCGCAACCTGATCATCTGGCCGTGCAACGAGGAGAGCCAGAACAACCACGAGTGGTACTTCACGCCCCACTGATCCGGTGGAAAGCCCGGCCGCTGCCGCGCCCCCGTCGGAGGGGGCGCGGCAGTTCGTGTGTCAGGGCCGCTCCCCCTCGGACGCCTGCTCTCCGGACGCCTGGCCCTCGGACACCGGGGTCTCGGGCGCCGTGTCCTCGGACACCGGGGTCTCGGGCGCCGTGTCCTCGGACACCGGGGTCTCGGGCAGCAGGACCTCGGACACCGGGACCTCGGACACCGGGACCTCCGGCATCCCGCCCGTCGTGGCCGTCTGCTGTGCCGCGGCCGCGAGCGCCTCGCGCAGGGCGTCGATGTCCACGGTCATGGACACCGGGGCGGAGGGGTTGAGGTAGAGCACATGCCCCTGCGGTATCCGGTCGACGAGCTGTGCCACGGGCACCAGTTCGTACCCGAACCGCCCGGCCGTGTGCAGATGGACCGGCGAGGTGAAGACGGGGACCACCGGCGTGCCGTCGGGGGCGGCGGCGGACAGCGGGCCGCCATCGGGGTTGGTCAGCACGGCGACCTCGGCCGCGGCGAGGCTCCGCGGTACCGCCTCCCCCGGTCCGTATCCGGTGGCCGCGAGCTGTACCGCCTCGTCCACCTCGTCGGTCGGCTCGGGCCAGCCCATGGCCTGGGGCGAGGGGCGGTACTCCTCGTTCTCGCGCCACTCCTCGATCTCCCCGTCCAGGCCGGACCTCCACTGGCCGACCACCGCCCAGCTCGGCGGCTCACCCGGTCCGGCCCACGCCGGGTCGACCATGCCCAGCCAGTGGTCGGGGGCCAGCCGCGCGGCCTCCTCGATTTCCTTGGGAACCGGCGGCGCGGTGTCGGCGGCGGTGTTGTCGTTCATGAGCTCCTCTGTGGGGTGTACGTAGGGTCGTCCAGTATGCGGCGCAGGTCCTCGGCCAGGGAGCCGGACGGCTCCATGCCCCGGGTGCGGAACCACTCGTCGATCAGACGCCGCAGCAGGTCCGGGGTCAACTCGTCCCCGGCGTCGAGTACGGCGTCGGGCCCCAGAGCCGCCAGGTGGTCCAGGATGTCGCCCAGCGTGTCACGGTGGTCCGCGAACCACGCCGCCGCCTCCGGGTCATCGGGCCCGTCGTCCCGTTCGTCGTCCCGGACTCCGGATGGCCAGCCGGCCTCATCCAGGACGTGTTCGTCGGGGAACCGGCCGTCGGTGGCCACATTCGTGCGCAGCTCCGCCTCGGTCAGCGGGGCGATATGCCAATAGCGGCTCCAGTTGTCGACGTAGTCGAGCTCCGGAGACTCGGGGGTGCCGCGCTCACGGAGGTGTTCCAGGATGAGCTGTGAGGCCGCCATGATCTCGTGCAGCGAGTGGTGGCCCACCGACAGCATCTCGGCCAGCAGGGCGACCCGCACCAGACCGAGGTCGATGTCCAGCCCCCACGCGTCGCGCATCTTCACGGCCTGCATCATCAGCCGGTAGGACGAACCCGAGGTCCCGGCCCGCACCAGGCCACCCGTGGTCTCGGCATCCGACTGCAAACGGCTGCCCATGGCCAGGTTCCAGCGGTTCCGGCCCGGGATCCACGGGACGCCGTCATCCGGCATCAGCTCCCGCTCCGCGTCGCTCAGCGGCGGCCGCACATCCGCTTGGGCCACCGCCACCCGCAGCATGCGCTCCGCGTCGGCGAGCAGCCGCGCCCGCTCGGCGGGCGGCAGCCCGCGGGCCTGCTCCCGCATTTCCTCGTAGGCCGTCATGGTGCTGGAGGGCAGCCGGTCGCCACGCTCGGCGCGGATGGGCAGCGGATCGGGGTCCGGGCTGCCGAGCAGACCGGAGATGGTCCGGGCGCCGACCCACAGCAGTCCCATGCGCTCCCGCAGGTTGCCCGACTCGACCACCGCGAGAAGCCGGTCCCATTCGGTGCCCACCGTGCCGTCGACGGTGGAGTCGGCCGAGCCGAGCCCCTGCCAGACACCGGCCGCCACGGCCCGGTCCCATACGGCGCGCACCATCACCCCCAACTGGTCGTTGGCGGCCGTGTGGTCGCCGAGATACCAGCCGAGGCGTTCCTCGAAGCGTTCGCCCTCCTCCAGGTACCGGATGCGCGACCGGATCCACTCGGGTGCGCGGTCGGCGGTGTTCCGGCGGTCCTCCGGGGCACGCCCCCTGAGCCAGTCCCGTACGGATTCGGGAGCGGCGGTGAGGGCGTCGGCGACCCGGCGGAGCGCCTGCTGGTCGGGGCTCTCCTCGGGACCGCCGGGAAGTCCGGCGAGGGAGCGGTCGCCGTCGAGGACGAGGAGGGCGGGGCCGTACTCCCCTCCGCCGCCGTAGTGCTCCATGGAGCCGTCCTCGCCCACCACGGCCACCGCGACGCCCAGCTCGCGGGCGGCCACCGCGGCGAACGCCCTTACCGTCGGCTCCCGTTCGGCCACTCCGTAGGAGGGGTCGGCCAGGGCGAGGCGGAACCGCTGGGCGGGGCTCAGCGTGACGTCCGCGGCGGGGATCACATCGCCGAGGAGGGCTCCCTGCATGCGCTGTGCGGCGGTCAGCTGCACCCCGATGGATTCGAGCAGGCTCAGCGGGAGCTCCCTGTCGCGGTCCAGCGGGGGCAGGGCGACGTCGGACAGGTCCTCGTCGGTGATGTGCCGCCCCAGCCAGTCGCGGAAGGAGTCGGCCGAGTCCACCCCGGCGGCCTCCAGTGCCGCGGGGGCCGCGTACTGGAGGGTGAACAACAGGGCGTCGAGGGGCCGGTCGCCGTCTTCCGGTGCGGCGTGCAGCACATAGGTCACACCGTCGAGACGCGCGGCGTACGGTCCGGTGCGCCGGTATGCGGCCACGCTCGCGGTGGTGTCCTGCGCGTCGGCGGCGGGCCCGGACCCGCGCTCACCGTCGGACTCGGACTCGGACTCGGACTCGGGCTCGGACTCGGACTCGGACTCGGACTCGGACTCGGTGACGGCGGTGACGGCGGTGACGGCCGAACCCTGGCGCAGCGGCACGGTCGTGTTGTCCTGGGCCCAGCTTCCGTCCCGGGTCGCCCCGTCGTTCGCGGAGGACGCGGAGGACGCGGTCCGCGTCAACTCGCCCGCGCTCCGCGGTGGTGAAGTCCGCTCGGGATCGGTGTGGCTGGTGACACCGGTCGATGTGCCGTCGGGAGCGATGAGGGCACGGCTGACGGTCTCACGTTTCCATGTCCCGGCCGGGGTTCCGGTGGGCACTTCCCGCAAGGTCACATGCGTGTACCGGACCCGGTGTTTCTGGTCGTAGCGGATCTCCCGCCGCACCACCTGGAAGGTGGTCTCCACGGGATACACCGCCTGCTCCCACCCGGGGATCCGGGCGAACGGCGCGATGGACCGCGCGGAGGACGCCTCCACCTCGTACAGGGCGTGGTCCTGCTCCCGCTGCTGTGCGGCAGCCGCCGCCAAGCTGGTCATGACGGATTCGGGCGAGGCCGAGTTGGCTCTGAAGGGCGGGCGGGTGAAGGTGAGACCGGGGACGGCGGTGCCCCCGGCAGCCGACTCCGCCCAGTAGACGCTGCCGCCGATGGGGGGCAGCAGGTTCAGCGCCTCGAGCGCCATGAGCCGGTGGATGACCAGTTCCCCGTGTATGCCGACGGCGAGTTCCGCGGCGACGGCCGCGGCCTGCTGGCGGAGGGTGGCCGCCCACGCCGCGCGGTCATGTGCCGTGGCGGGGAGTTGCCTGGCCTGCCGCAGCAGCGAACGGAACTCCCGGTCGCGCAGGAGCAGCAGCGGAAAGTGGCTCTCGGCCCCACCGGCGAGGAAACCCTGCTCGGTCAGGGCCACCAGGGCGTTGCGGAGGTGCCCCAAGGCATCCGGGCCGTCGAGGTACTTCGGGTCGAACAGCCGGACGTCGAGGCCGCCGGTCAGGTAGAGCGCGGCGATGTGCGCGGCGGTGAGTCCGTCCGGCACTGTGCGGACATCCTGCCGCAGCAGCCACCTGCGCAGGGCGGCGCGCCGCTCCTGCCCCGCCGCCGCCGTGGGCCAGGGCAGCGTCTCCAGGTCCTGAGCGGTCCACGGGCTGCCCGGTACACCGGTCAGCTGGATGATCGCGGCGAGATCGGCGGCGTTGCCCGTGAGCCACGGCGTGAGCCAGTCGGTGCGCCGCTGGTACATCCGGTGGTGAGGCAGGAGCAGGTCGCCGGCGACGGCGGCGTCGGCGTCGGCGTCGGCGGACCCGGCGGCCGACGCGGGTCCGGAGGTGATACGGCGCCGGGGCCGGAAGACGGCATCCGCCCAGGAGTACAGCTGGACCGCGTCGGCTTCGGCCGGGCGCGGCTCGGCCTCACCACGCACCTCGGCCCGGTGCGCGGCCTCGACCAGCTCGGCCAGCGAGTGGTTCCCGTTGGACAGATGGAGCGCGAACAGGGCGTTCCGCAGTCCCAGCAGCAGGCCCGGATCGGTGTGCGGCAGCCCGCGGAACGCCCGCAGCAGCCACTCCACGCCCTCGGCCCGGCCGTCGGCCGCGCGGTGACCGAGTCCGTCGTGCAGTTCCCGGAACCCGAGGAGGTTCGGGTCGTGCGGGACCGGTACGGGTTGGGTGGTGGGCATCTGCGAGAGGTTCAGGTCCGGACGGTCCCGCCACAGCCCACGGAGCGAACGGTCCTCGCCCCGGCCGCTGGGCGCGTAGGCGGCGACGACGAGGGCCCCCACCAGGTCCGGCACGGTGGCCGTCGACCCGTCGTCGAGCAGGAACGCCGTGGCGCTCTCGATCTCGGCGTCCGTGGTGAGGCCCGGTGAGAACGCGAGCGTGGCCGCACGGGCGCCGAGATGGTGCGTCAGGTAGCCGTGCAGGGCACGGACGGCCTTGCGCGCCGCCGTCAGCACGGCGGGGTCGGTGGCCAGCGCCCCGCCCAGCGCCTTCTCGTACTCCTCACTAGCCCGCCACCAGCGCGGGTCGGCGTAGAGGGATCCGAACCCGGACGTGCCCTCGCTCGCGGGGACGGCCGGGGGCGGCGCGGGCAAGGGTGCGGCCTGGTACTCCTCGACCGTGATCAGTTCGTACGCGATGCCCTGCTCGTCCTTCTTGACGGCACGGTCCAGGACACGGAAGGTCGCGCCGGGCGGAGAGAGGACCTCCTTCTCCAGGGGGTAGCGGGAGAACATGGTGATCTCCCGGCCCGTCGACCTGACGACCCGGACCAATGCCGGGTGGGAGCCCGACGGCACCGCCTTCCTCCTCAGCGTGTAGATCATCGCCCCTCCTTCGGTCAGGGCGGTGCTGCGGAAGAACGGCATCGTCAGCAGGTCGGCGCCGTACAGCGGCGACGGGACCGCGGGCCCCTCCAGCGGGCCGGGGATGCCACGGTCGCCCCACCAGGTGGTGCGGTTCACCGGCGGCAGTATCTCCAGTGCCTCCGCGGCCATTTCGATGTGCAGCCTCAGCTGAGGAAGGAGCCGGTCGGAGATCTCGTCGAGCGTGCGCCGCAACCGCTTCAGCTCGGGGCTCGGGGCCAGGTCGGGCAGGGACTCGAGTCGGGCCCACAGCTCGGCGAAGCCGGGCTGGGTGCGCAGGGTGACGGGCACATGGCCCGTCAGACGCTTCGGGTCCTCCCACCCCTTCTTGACGAGCTTCCAGGCGGCGTCCCGCAGCATCCAGCGGGTCACCGCCTCACCGAGCCGCTCCGCGATCAGCACGGTCTTCATGAGCCGGTAGTCGGACGAACTGTAGAGGTAGAGGGCGGTGATGTGGGAGCCGTGCAGTGCCAGAAGCGCCTGGTGGCCCTGTTCCCCGTAGCGATCCAACCACTCGTCCAGCGCCGCCCGGTTGCCGGTGTCGGCGAAGTCTTCCCCGGGCTCGTCCGACGTCGCGTCATCGACCATCTCGGCCAGCTGGTCCGGGATGGCGAGTGTTCCGGTCTCCTCCGGGGTGAACGACATGGCCGCGTCGTACCGCGTGAGGTGGGGAAGAGTCAGCTTGTCCTGGAGGTCGGCCCACCGCGAGCTCCGGTTGACGACCGACCAGGGGACGAGGTTGTCCCTGACCCACTGTTGTGTGCGCACCGCGTCCCGCTCGGACGCGAGGTGTTCCTCGGCCCCGCCCAGGCCGACCCAGTGCGAGGCCCGCAGGGCCTCGTGCAGTGACTGCAATTCCTTGGTAACGGTCCAAGCGATCACCGCGTTGCGGAAGGCGTACAGCTCCTGCTCGGGCGCCCCGATCAGCTGAAGGCTCTGCATCAGCCATAGCGCCGGCCCGTTCAGGCCGCCCACCCGGCGGAAGCCCCGTTCGTCGTAGCGGTTCCGGTCCACGCCGTTGGCACCCGGATGGATGGGCTGCCCCGCATAGCCGATCCGGCCGGGCACGGCCCGGCTGAGGGTGACCGGCGCAGCGGTGTTGGTGAGCGTGGCGTTGACGAACGCCTGCATCAGCTCGTCCAACGAGGCCTTGGAACCGGTCCCCAGAAGCCGCTTGGCAGAGCCCCGCTGTAGATCGTCGGGTGCGTAGAGTGCCTGAGCCGCCACCTGTGGGCCGTACCACTGGGAGAGGGCGTGGTGGAGTCGCCCGACGGCCTGCCGTGCGGCGGCGACCACCTTCGGATCCCTGGCAAGGACCTTCGCCACCGTGAATTCGAATTGCAGGCTGAGGCGCCGCCACTCCGGGTCACGGTAATAGCCGGTGAACCGGGGGGTGTCGGGAGCACCGGTGATCTTCCAGGACGGGATCTGCCACGAGCGGTCCACGGCCTCCGGGCCATTGATCTGCGAGGGGTCCGGGTAGGTGAGGTCCGGTTCGGCAGGTGTGGTGTCCGAGGACGTCACGACCGCGGGAGCCGTCCCGGATGCCGCGGACCCCGGCGGATGCTCCGTCACCCACCCCGTACGCCGACCCTGCCCATCCTCCAGCAGGTGAATACGCGCCGGACCACCGTCGGACGGCGTCGTCACGGCAACCCGGCCCGTCGCCACATGCGCCGTCAGACCCGTCACCCTGGCAATACGCCGCGCCCGCGCCCGCGCCTCCTCCACACTCCCCGGCACATCACCCGGACCACACGCCAACACCGTCACACTGCGGAAACCCCTCTCCCGCACCCCCTCCAGCAACCGCCCCACATACGACCCATCATCACGACGAACCCCACCCCCATCCGTCGCCAACCCCAACCCCTCAGCACCACCATGCGACCCGAAGAAGAACGTCCCCTCCGCACTCCCACCACCCGGCAACGCACCCGAACCCGCGACCAAAGCACCCGAAGCGTCCCGCTCCCACGCGACGAACTCCGCGGTCCCGTCCAGCCGCCCGTAATCCTCACGCCGCGACGCCCAATCACCCTCGTCGAACGACGTCGCACCGATCAGCCGGCCATTGCGACCGCGCATCTCTCGCGCCACCGGCGACTCGCCGGAGTCCGGTGAAGCCGGGGAACCGGCGGCGGGTGGGGCCTCTTCGGCCGAGATCAGCTCGTACTGGATCTGGCTCTTCTGGTCCTGCACCACCCGCCTGCCGGTGACGTGGAACACCGTCCCCGGCAGATGTAGGGCCTCGTCCTCATCGGGGTGCGCCGAGAAGGGGGCGATGTCCCGCCCCACGGAGTGTGCGACCTCCACCAGGGCGCGGTGCGAACCGTCGGGCAGGGCCCTGTCCGCCAGTGTGAACTTGCGCAGCGCTGTTTCCTGGTCGCGCGAGGTGCTGCGGAAGAACGGAACCGTGATGGTGTCGACGCCGTAGACCGGTCCGTCCATGGGCGCGTCGTCGAGCAGTCCGGGCACCCCGCGGTCGCCCCACCACACCGTGCCGTCGATCGGCGGCAGCAACTCCAGCGCCTCGATCGCCATGTCCATATGCAACGGCAACTCGTCGTACAGCCGGTCCGCCATCCGGTTCAACTCCCGCCGCAGCCGCGACAGTTCGTCGCTCGGGGTCGTCAGGTCGGACAGCTCCTCCAACTCCTCGTACAGCTCCTCGAAACCGGGCTGGCTCCGGAGGGTGAGCGGCACCATGAAGACCCAGCCCTCGTCCACCGCCTCCCGCACAACCCCCCACATGGCGAGACGTACGACGTGACGGCCCATCGCCGTACCGAGCCGCTGGCCGTTCAGCACCGCCTTCAGCAGCCGGTAGTCGGGCTCGCTGTACAGGTGGAGCGCCGTGATGTGGGCGGGCGTCAACCGCTTCAGCGCTTCGATGCCCCGGGCCTTGTGGCGCCGGAGCCACCCCCCCAATGCCTTGCCCTGGTCGGACCTCCCCCGGGGGAGGCCGTTGACCGCGGCATGGATGAGGGCGGTCATCCCCTCGGGCACAGCGATCCCACCCGTGAGTTCGGCGGAATAGCTCATGCGCTCGCCGTACAGGGCCTGGTGCGGCGGCAGCAGACCGTCCGGGTCCTCCGCGAGCCCGAAGGCGGTGTGCGCCCAGATGTGGAACCGGGCCGCGTCGGAACCGACCGCGGCACGTTCGGCCGCGTCCCCCACACCCATGCGATGCGACGTACGCAGGACCTCCGCCAGCGACTGGAGATCCGCCGGAACCATCCACGCCGCCACGGCGTCACGGAACTCCCGCAACTCCGCCGCCGACGCGCCCAGGTCCCGGTACGCCTCCAGCAACCGCGACGCCGGACCCCACACACCGCCCACCCGACGGGCACCGCGGCCGTCGTGCACCTCCCGATAGGCGCTCCCGGGGTTGAACCGCCCGCCGCCGGGCCGCGACAACGCCTCTCCCACAGCGGACGGCAACTCCTGGCCCGCGTACACCGCATGGGTGAACGCCGCCATCAGCTGAGCCACGGCCTCAGGGCCCGCCGGGAGAGAGCGCAACCGCTCCAGGGCGGCCCGGCCGTCCGCCGGAGCGGCGCCGGGCGGGAAGAACGCGCGCAGCGCCTCGGCCTCGCCCATCCGGGCGGTGAGGTCTTGGTACAGCCGGTCCACCGCCCGCCGGGCCGCGTCCGTGGTCGCCGGGTCCGACCCCAACCGCCGGGCCATGGCGAACTCGTACTCCACGCTGCGCCGACGCCATTCACGGTCGCGGTACATACCCGCGAACCGCACCGCACCCGGCGACCCGGCCGTCCGCCACGACGACACCGACCAGGGCGAAGAGGGCGAAGAATCCGAAGAGGCTTCCTCGTCCGGGTCGGAGCCGAGGTCCAGAGCGCTCAAGGCGTCGGTGGGGGCGGGGGTGGCGTTGATCTGGCTGCTGTGCGGATAGGCGATGGGCTCCGTGGTGCCCGTCGCCACCGGGCCCAGGTCCTCGTGACCGCCGTGATCGTCGAATCGCAGCAGTCGCACAGTGCCGTCAGGGTCGGCCAGGAGCAGGTCCACGGGCGCGTCCAGCTCGTTCACCAGATCCGAGACGAACCGCGTCGGATCGCCGCCCAGCGACCCGAATCCAGCCCGCAGCACCAGGCGGAAGCCGCCGGGCGCTTCGTTGCCCAGTCGTGGCAGCAGTGCCTCGGCGAGTTCTTCGGGGGCGCTCGCCGGGGTGCCGCCGGTCAGCTCCGAGACCCCGAACACCAGGGGACTGAGACCGTCGTCGGGCGCTTCGTGGGCCAGCGTGTCCCAGTCGGGTTCCCCGGCGGGGGGCCCGGACCGCGACGGGTCACCGGACGCGGCCTCCGAGCCGTCCTCGGACTCCTCGTCGCCCTGGGGCGCTACGGCCAGGGACGTCAGGGTGTCGATGTCCAGGGGCCGGTCCTGGCCTCGGGCCTCGGTGACGGCTGCGAGGAGCGAAACGAGGTGGTCATCGGTCACATCGTCCTCGGTGTCGAGGGAGAACACCTCCTGGGTGAAACCGACGATGGCTTCTGGGGCGCTCCGGCCCGGGAAGCGTGCCAGGGCCGGAGCGGTCAGCTCGTGGACGGCGACCAGCCGTTCCTGGTCGGCCGCGTCGGTGTCGGCCCCATCGGGGCCGAGGAGGGCCTGGGCGGTGCGCGCCGTCTCCTTCATCCGCCGCAGCCGCTCGCCCGGGGTACCGGTCGGCTCCACCAGCCCCATGGCGTCGGCCAACTGATCGACCGTGGCGGAGTTCGGGGGCTGCGCGGAGTCGGCGAACCCGTCCCAGCGCGCCCAACGCCGGTGACGGTCGAAGCGGACCATGCCCTCCTTCAGCCGCTCGGCGATCTCATCCACGGTGAATCCACCGAGGAACAGCGAGCGGGAGTCCATCAGCACCGAGGGCCGGAACCCCTGCTCCAGCAGGAACTTGTGCATGAGGACATGCACGTTGACCCGGCTGTTGGCGTCGGTGAACGGCTGGAGGATCTGGAGCGTCCGGGTCACCCGGGCGATCGCCCGCAGCTTCTCGTCGGGGCTCGCCGCGACCGCCACCTCGGCGTAGTAACGGTCCAGTGCGGCCTGGACGATCCCGCGCGCCTCCTGGGGGGTGTAGTCGATGGAGACCTGGCCGCCGTGGAGTCCGTGGTGGAAGACGACCAGCGGCTTGGGGCTCCCCGCCGGGTACCGGTCCTTGATGGAGACCAGCAGCGGACGCCCCAGCAGCACCTCGTCCTTGAGGTCCTCGGCGATCCCGTCGCTGCCGATCGGGCGCATCGTGGTCCGCCCGTGCTCATAGCCCGACCAGGTGGTGGCGGTGTTCTGCCCGGAGCCGGTGACGAGGTACCGGGTGGCCATGTTGTGCAGTTCCTCGTACGCGTCCGCGTCGACGCGGGACCAGTCGCGGCCGGTGCCGCCGCCGTCGAGGACTTCGCGGTACGCCTCCCTCATGCTCTGCCGGTAGCCGGGGTACTTATGGGCGTCCAGGTGTCCGCCCACGTCGTCGGGGCTGAGCCGGAAGGCCTCGGAGTGCACATTGGCGTCGATGAACAGCCGCCACCACGAGTCCTCCGGAAGCAGCGACGAGAGCGTGGGCGCGGCGGGGCCGGAGCCGGTGCCCGAGGCGGAGCCCGCCCGGTCGTGGTCGTCCGTACGGCGGTTGCCGTCGGCGATGCCCTCGGTCCGCGAGGTGCTGCCGGACGGGGACGGCCGTCGCGATGCCTCCGCGCGCGTCCGGAGCTCCCAACGGGCCTCGTCCAGGGCGTCCCGGATCTCCCGCAGTTGGGCCCGGACGGCGTTGTGGGCCCGGGTCTGCCGGACCAGCTCCCGGGTGGCCCGCCGCAGTTCCCGCTCGGCCCGGTCCTGGGCGTCCCGGGCCCGTTGGAGGTCGTCGGCCGTGGCGTCCATCCGCTCGTACGCGCTCTGCACGGCCTTCGCGGTCCGGACGGCTTCGGTGCGCTCCAGATCGGCGCGACGGTGCGCGGCGGCCGCGGTATCCACCGCATCGCCTGTGCTCCCCAGCGCGCGCACCGCGCCCTCCTCCCGGCGCAGCGCACTCTCCTCCCGGCTGGCCAGGGCGGCCTCGGCGGAGGCCGCCGTCACCTCGGCCGCCATCGCGCGGGAGTGGGCGTCGGCCGTGCCCCCGGATGGCCCGTCCTCGGCCGGACGCCCGCCGCGGGGTGTGTTGCGGCCGCCGGACCAGGTGTCCGGCCGGGTGTTCCGCCCGGTTTCCGTCCTGTCGGCCGCCGGACGCGGCCGGGCGACCAGGAACTCGGTCCCCCGCTGGTAGAGGATCACCGTCTCGCCGGCCTTGGGAGGACCGTACGTGCGGTTCGTACCGTCCTCGGACACCAGGATCAGGGTGATCCCCTCGGTGTGGGCGGTCAGTTCGGCCGCCAGCGACGCGGTGGCGCTGTCCCAGCGACGAGCCGCCCGCAGGTTCTCGCGCAGCAGGGCTTCCTCGTTCGCGCGGACCTTTCGTATGGCCTGGGGGACGCGGCCTCCGGTGCGGGTGAGATCGCGCCGCAGTCCGGCCCGCTGGGCGGCGTCGAGTTCGAGGGAGAGTCCGGCCACCTCGTCGGGGTGGAACACCGCCGCCGGATCGAGCCGGGCCCCCTCGGGCAAGGGCTGGGCGGCGACACGGTTGGCGAGGTTTCGCCGGAGCTGACTGCCCGGCAGGGCGGAGAGCTCGGTCGCCCCGGGCACTCCCCCTCCGGTGCCCCGGCCGGGCGTGGCGGTCCGGCGCCCGGCCGGGGCCTGGGACCGGGCCGCCACGACGGCGGCGTAGAAGCGGTTGCCGTCGCCCTCCGCCTCGACCAGGTCGTACACCTGCCCGTCAGGTCCCGTCAGGGTGCGGTGGTCGGTCTCGGCGTCGAAGCGGGACCGCTCGTCGCCGTCCTCGGTCGGGGTCCACGGGGGTGTGGTGTGCGCCGGGGACTTGACCGCGGCCTCGTCGGAAGGGGTGATCTCCCGCGGCGCCGGTGTGGGTGTGGGTGCCGGAAGGCCGGGCGCCGGTTCGGTGCCGGACATCGCTTCGGACAGGGCGAGTTGGTAGTGGCGCTCGTCACCCTCACCGCCCAGCCACAGCACGAGCGGCGGCGGGCCGGAGTCCGCGGTGTCCGTGCCGTCCGTGGCCTCCGCGGTGTCCGGGCCGTCCGTGCCGACCCTGGTGTCCGGAGAGAAGTGGTAGAAACTCCCGTCCGGCATCACCACACGCACCGGCACCCCGAACGTGCGGGCCGCGAGCAGCGGCCAGATGTCCGCGGCTGCGTGGTCCCAGCCGGACCTGCCCTCCGCGTCGCCGGAGCGCAGGAGTTGCAGATAGGCCAGGCCGAGCCGGTCGCCCGAACTCAGGCTGAGCGATTCCGGGATCACCCGGAGCGCGTCGAACTCCCGTCGCTCCGGTGTGTTGTCGCCCAGCTCGATTCCGGCGACGTCGACCTCATCGCCGGTGAAGGTGTCCGTGGTGTCCGGCGCCAGCACCTCGAGCAGGTCCGCGTTGCCCTGGCCGACGAGGCGGGCGGCCAGCAGTGCCTTGATGCCGGTGACCAGGCTCTCCCGGCTGGAGGTGTCCACACCCTCGCGCCGCAGCAGTTCGGGGTCGATGCGGTGCAGGCCCTCGGCCAGCGCGTGGAGGAACGACTGCCCGTCCCGTGGCACGTCGTGGAGGGTGAACCGCTCGCCGTCCGGGGCGACCAGCCCCGAGGGAGCGTCGCCCTCGTCCGGGGTGTAGCGGGGGGCCTCCGGCGTGGTATCGCCGTCGGTGTCCGTGTTCACGATGGGGTCCGTGAACGTCACCGCGGGCGGCTTGGGTGTTCCGTCGAGCCGGGCCCGACCGTCCTCGGTGGCGTTGAGCCGGTGCCAGCGGGTGAGCCGGTCGGCGGCAGCGCGCACCCGGTGGTATGCGGTGGCCAGCTGCTCGGCCTTGTTCCGCAACCCCTCGATCGTCTGCCGCGCCCGGTCGGCCTCTGCCCGCGCCGCGTCCCGGGTCGCGGTCGCACCAGCCGCCGCCCTGGTCGCCTCCCGTACGGCCAGCTCGGCGCGGACCAGGGTCCACTGGGCCCGGGTCACCTGCCGGGCGGCGTCGGCCCGCAGCTCGGCCGCGTGGACCTCGGCCAGGGCGACCGCCCGGTCGGCCTCGGCCAGCCACTCGCGCTCCACCTCGGCCCAGCCGTCGTGCTCGGGCGCGCTGTCCTCGGCCGCGGCGCGCTCCTCGGCGGCGCGGGCACGTGCCTCCTGTACGAGTGTGGTGGCCCGGTGGTCCGCTGCCTCGGCGGCGGCCCTGGCCTCGGCCAACGGCCGCTCCGCGCCGCGCTGGGCGTCCTGGGCCGCGGTGAGCTCCCGCTCGGCGGCGGTCAGCTCGCGCTCGGCCCGGGCCAGGTCGTCACGGGGTCCCGCACCCGTTTCACGGCGGGCTTCCCAGTACTTCTTGTCGGCCTCGACCCAAGCCGTCGACGCCTCCTGAACGGCCTCCCACGCCTTGGCCGCCTCCTCGGGGAACGAGGTGTCGTCGATCAGTCCGAGCTGCCGGGCCACGTCCTGGCGCACCCAGACGATGACGGCCGCCTCGGTCTCGTACGCCTTCTGTCCGGCCGAACCGAAGCGCTTGGGCCACCCCTTGCGGAACGGCGAGGTCACCGCCCGGCCGATGGCGCTGTCCTTGATGTGCCGTTGTACGGCGGCGCTGCTGAGCCAGGTGGTGGGGACGGCGAACAGGAAGGCCAGGTCCTCACCCTGGTCGACGCTCGTCTCCATCATGACGTCCTGGGTGTGCCCGCCGCCTTCCGTCCCGGTGCTGTTGGGGCCGGAGGCGGAGAGCCCGGGCCGCAACGAACCCGCGGGCGGGGCCGAGGCGCCGGAGCCGACGTCGAACGCCGCGCCGTATCCTTCCGATCCCGAGGCGGACGCGCCCCCGGCAGTGATCCGCCGTGCCAGGCGCTGGAGGTTGGTCCCGGGCGCCACCGTCATCAGTACGGCACGTTCGAAGTGCGGTTTGGCGTGCAGGACGAGAGCGCCGTCGGCACCGCCGACGAGACTGTCCTCGACCAGACCCGGCACCGGGTATCCGGCGCCGAGCGCGGAGAAGTAGTGGGCGGCGAGCACGGTGTTGTTCGTGCCCTCGTCGAGGCTGTGGGAGGAGCCGCTGTCCAGCCGGGTCAGACCGGTGTCCTTGGCCCGTACGAGGGCGTCGTCGCCGTCGTCGCGGAAGCCGATGTCGTAGGCGGCGGCGATCGCGAGGTATCCGGACGCGCGGACCTGCTCGACACCGATGACACCGCGGGCCTGGAATCCCTGAGTGGGCGGCTCGAACACACCCTCCGTGCCGTCGGGGAGGGTGGTACGCCGCCAGTCATCGTCCCCGTGCGTCGTCGGGAGGGTCACCCGGCGCGGTGCGGAGGGGGCGGGGAGTGCGGGCGGTCCGAGCGGGTCGTCGTGCGTGGCCGCCGCGGGGTCCGTGTCCGGGGACATCAGGCTGAGCGGTGTCTGCTTGCGGAGAGTGCCGACGTCCCCTTCCTTGACGACACCGCGCTTGCCCCGGAAGGAACGGGACGCCTCGCGCGCCCGGTGCACCAGTTCACGGCCGCGGCCCGCGGGCGGTGTGCCCGAGTCGGTGTCGTCGTCCACCTCCAGTGCGATGCGCAGCCGGTAGGAGGTGTCGTACTCGGCGTAGGGCTCACTGGTGGCGAACGCCCAGGTGTCCACGGGGTTGTCGGAGCCGCTGGTGGCGAGGGTCCGGCGGGCCGAGCCGGACTCGCTGAAGCCGGGACCGGCCGCCGACGCGTC
Source organism: Streptomyces sp. NPDC048636 (assembly GCF_040650655.1). Classification (NCBI taxonomy): domain Bacteria; kingdom Bacillati; phylum Actinomycetota; class Actinomycetes; order Kitasatosporales; family Streptomycetaceae; genus Streptomyces; species Streptomyces sp. NPDC048636. The sequence continues at coordinate 164,090 of NZ_JBEZHR010000004.1, forward strand.
GGGGTTGCCCGTGTACGCGCTCTCCGAGACGGACAGCCCGAAGTCCGGTCCGCGCGTCCGGCTCGCGCCGAAACCGGTGGACGAGATGGCCCAGAGGTTGTCCTCGAAGTCGGTGCTGTGTCCGAGCCGGTGGAAACGGGAGGTGCCGGCGACGAGCTGGACCCGCAGCCGCGCCCGTCGGGTGCCGATGCGCAGCCCGTCCCAGCCCCAGTGCCCGGTGCGGAGCGGCACCGTCTGGCCCGCGTTCTCCATCTCCCCGCGCAGGGCGCGCAGCAGCCTGCCCGACACCAGGCGGAGGACGGTGTCATGGTCGGAGTCGGGGAGCGACAGTCCGCGCAGCGCCTGGTCGAAGGAGGCCATCACCTTGGAGGGGTCGAGCTCGCCCAGGGGGTAGGTGCACAGCGTGTTCCCCACCAGCCAGGGCTGGGGCGACCAGGTCTGCGCGTCGTAGAGGGGTGCCGTGCCCCAGCCGTCGTCGATCAGGTCCAGGGTCACCGCGGTGTGCTCGGAGAGCAGCCCCATCCAGCCGCCGGGAACGTTGACCCGCTGTCCGGCCGCGTTCGCCAGGGCGCCCGGCACCAGGCGGCTGCCCGCGCCGGTCGTCCCGCCCAGCGCGCTGGACGCCACCGCGATGTCGTGCTCGGCGGTGCCGGACACCAGCACCTGGTGGCTTCTGTCCTGACGCACGATCTCATTGCTGACGGAGCGGCTCACGGTGTCCGTCCGGCCCCGGGCGTACGACCACGGGCTGAGGCTCAGCCCGTAGGACCCCAGCGGGCCTCGATCGCCCCGCTGCGGCTGGGCTATGGAGAACTGTCCGCCGAATACGAAGTTGTAGGTGACGGCGTTCTTTCCGCCGGTCAATGTGGCGCCGGTCATCTTCAGGGTGGCCGACATCGGCGCCGGTGGGGTCATCGCCCACAGCGCGGACACGGTCATCCGGTGGAAGAGGACACCGCTCCGGTTGAGGTACGGGCCCTTCGCCCACAGTTCGGTGGCGCGCCAGCCCGAGGGGCTGAGGGTCTGGTCGGCGTTGGCCGTCAGATACGGGGACTGGAAGGCGAGCAGTGCCGAGTCGTGGGGGGCCGCGCCGATCTGCGTCATATGCCACGAGCCGCCCGAGGCGGACTTGAGGGACTCCTCCGCCGCCCGGACCAGTGCGGCGTTACCGAGAATGCCGACCGTCACCTGCGCGTGGTTCTCGAACGGCTGACGGTTGCGGTCGACACCGGGAGCGGACGTCGCCAGGGCCAGCGCCTGTGAGCTCTGCATCGTGGTGGTGGTGATACGGCTGCCGAAGTCGCGGAACGGGTTGTCCGCGTCGTCCGCGTGCGGGTCGCTCTTGGGCATGTGCTCATCGAGGACGCTCAGGATCACCCGTCCGCTGACCGGGCCGCCGCCCACCGTGGAGCCGTCGTCCGCCTTGCCGATCAGGAGGGAGCTCTTCTCGCGGAACACGAAGGGCTGGGTGCCCAGCAGCCCCGCGGTGGCGATCCCGCGCATCAGGGCGGGCAGCCGCCAGTAGCCGCCCCGGCTGACGGTGATGGTGAGCCGGTAGCTGAAGAGGTGGGGCGGCCGGGTGCCGCCCACCGCCGTCTCGACGGCATTGCTGGGCCCGAACAGGCTGCTCTGGCCCTGGCCGCGCCCGCCGCTCAGACCGAGGAACGCGGTACCCCCGCGCCGGGAGTATCCCTGCGGGGTGGCGGCCACGGTGCGGAGGGTGAAGCTGCTTTCCACGCCGCCGTACTGGTCGTGGCTCACGCCGTGTTCACCCTCGAGCTTCTCGGTGCCCGTGGTGGAGTACTTGACGGCCAGTCCGTTCTGGGTGCCCTCGTAGTGGCGGCCGGTGAGTTCGCCGTCGACCCACAGATAGCGGTAGCCGCGCTTGAGGCGGGCGGTTTCGCGCAACCGGATGCGGATGCCCTGGGTGGTCAGCCCCTCCAGGTTGGACGCCATGCTGTGGTGCGAGACCTTGGTGTAGATCTCCAGGGTGTTGTTGAGCACCGTCTCGAAGTGGTCCGCGTCGCGCCAGCGGGGGTTGTCCGGGTCGAGTTCGCTCAGCGGGGCGACGAGCCCCGGATAGGCAAGGGCGGCCTCCTGCACGACCTTCTCGGCCAGCTGCTCGAGCCAGCTCTCGGCCGGCTCCGCGTCGGTGGTGTCGTGGGTGAACTCCTCGGCCCTGCTGGTCCCCAGGGTGGGCGGCGAGTCGGGGGTCAGATACGCGGGCGCCGTCGGCTCGGGCGCACCGCTGCGGACGCGCGTCCGTGTGCCGTCGTCCCAGCCCGCCAGCCGGCGTGCCTCGGCCCTCGGCATCTGGTCCAGGCTCCAGGTGACGAAGTGTCCCTCGGGGAACCGGGGGTTACCGGCCGCTTCGCGGTCACGGCCGCTGCGCCGGACGACAACGGTCTTCTCGACGAGGTACAGGCCGGTCGGGGAGTCCTTCACCGCGCCTTCCACCTTGTTGCCGCCCTCGCCACCGATCGTGGTGGCGCGAGTGGTCCGGTGGCCGTGCCGCGCGACGAAGCCGAGGATGAACCGCAGGTTCAGCTTGGTGCCCGCCAGGCCCAGCCACTGGAAGACCGGGCCCACAGCGGCCTGGAGCTCCTGCCCGTCGGTGGTGGACAGCGAACGTTCGCCGATGAGGGTCAGCCAGGCCATGTCCTTGAGCGCGGCGGCGGTCGTCTCGTCGATGAGGACCGCCCGCCGGGGCAGCGTGCGCACGGTGAAGACGCCCAGCGGCTTGCCCTGCTTGTCCTTGCCGAACAGCGGCGGCGTGGTCATCGTGCCGGCGCCCAGCAGCCGGGAATTGCGCTGGAAGTTCTGGGAGGAGAAGAACGTGTTGAGTTCACGGTGGGCGCTGGTCCCAGGAAGGGCCCCGATCTGTCCCACGGCCCAGTTCCGGATGTGGGCCACCGGGCCGAAGTCCTCGGTGACGACGAACCGGTGGTGCTGCTGTGTGCCCCGGTAGGTGATGAGCGGGGGGATGCGTCCCGGCTTCGACTCGGATATCGCGCTGTCCGCGAGCCGCAGCCGGAGTCCCCCGCGTACGGCGAAGCCGAAGCCCACCGGGGCGGTGCCGCCGTCCTCGGCCGCCGGTTTGCCACCTGCTTCACTGACGGTGAGCTGGTAGTAGACGTCGTCGAGGCTGGGGCGCGAGGCCCCGGTGAGGGATGCCTCGGTCCGGGACATGACCTTCCCGGTCAGGCTGTAGCCGACCGCGCGGCTGTGCGCGAAGCGCAACCCGAGCCGGGCGTAGACGCCGAAGGGCTTGGTCAGGGGCCACAGTGGTGCCAGCGGGTTGATCGAGTAGGTGGTGCTCTGGGACTGGTCGCCGCCGGTGAGGCGCTGGCCGCGCGTCTTCACCCCGATGCTCCGCGGTTGCTCGGCCAGGTCGGTGAAGCGTTCCCAGTGACCGTAGTGGCGCACCGCGAGGTGCACCACCCGGACCTTGCCCTTGGCGTCGGTGTAGGTGAACTCCCGGCCGTCACCGCTGAGTCCGCCGAGGTCCTCGCGGAGCGCGCGGTCGATCTCGGCCAGGAGCGCCTTCGCGGCCGGTGAGCCGGCGCCGCCCTTGCCCAGTCGGGTGCTCGGCCGGGCCTGTAGTTCGCGTGCGATCTCGCGCAACACCAGGTCCCTGCCGCGCAGGGCGAAGTCCCGGACCCCGAAGGCGGTGGAGCGGGCCAGGACTTCCTCAGGGAGCCCCGGCAGCAGGTCCCGGATGCCGTCGAGGTGTGCGGGCATCCTGCTGTCGTCGGTGAACCGGGCCTGCCTCCGCTCCCGTGCCGGGGGCGGCAGTTCGCGGTCGATACGGGGCGGGCGGCGCCGGTCCAGGTGCTCGTCGATGCCGAGGGGGTCGGTGGCGGGCTTCGTCCGCTCCGGGTCCCCGGTGGTCTCCCCGGGGGCGTCCTCGGGCGGCGTCTCGGGGGCGGCGGGGGCGGGCTCGTCGTCATGGGAGGACGTATCCGTCCGCGTGGTATCCACGGCGCCCGGCTTGACGTCGGCCCACGAATCCAGATAGGCCACTGAGGGCTTTCTCCGGTGCGGCTCGAACCGCAGCAACGGCTCCCCGCCGTTGTGCCGGTGTGCCGCGTTGATCGTGTCATAGATCTTCCGGCCGAAGGCATCCCTCGGGTTCCAAGCCAGGTGCATTCCGTGCATGACGCCCATGCGGGCTTTCTTCATCTCCGCGATGAGCGCCTCGTATTCGTCCGCGGGCAGCGGAGTGCCGTCGCGCCTGGTGATCCTCAAGATGTCGTGGTCCCCGGTGAGGAACGCCCAGTTCCCTCCGTCGGTCGCCTGCTGAACGAGTCCGTCGACCGTCCGGAAGCGCCCATCCCGCTCCAGCTCGTCCATGTGGGCGCGCAGTGTCCGGTACTCCTCCAGCCGCTGCCAGTAGCGAGCCCAGACGGGGGCGTCCGCCGGCACTCCTTCGGGCCGGCGGGGCTCGAAGAAACCGACCAGTCCGCGGTGCTCCTCCCGGGCGCCGAGCCGGACGTCGAGAGCGTTGATCGTCTTGGCCTTGATCTCCTCGGGCTTGGGAAGCGCGCCCAAGGTCAGCCACTTCACCGCCTCCAAGTTGGTCGGTCGCACGTCGATGACCACCTCGCGCTGGTCCGCGAACGCATGGAACGACAGCTGGTTGGCACGGGGCATTCCCCAGCCCGAAGCGACGGACTCGTCGGGCACGTCGGCCGCTTGTTCGGTCACGGCGGGAGCCGACATGACACGCGGCCGACGTGCCGGACCAGGCCGCAGCCTCACCCCTTCCGGCGCTTGAGCAGGCGCGGACGCGTTCCAGTCGTCTTCCGAGGGGTAGCGGAAGGACACCGCGGGGACCGGCCCACTCGGCAACTGGGTGGGCAGGATCAACCCGTACGGATGCTTCACCAGCCAGGAGGCGGGACTGCCGTCGGCCCGCTGGCGTACGTGCACCAGGGGCGTCGCGCCATCCGAGGAGAGGGTGACCGCGACCGCCTGGTCCAGATACCACACGGACAGACCGGTGGCCTCGGCCAGCTCCAACGCCGTCTGCTCGGTGTCCTTGCCCGAGCACGCCAGGATCATCAAGTCGGTGACGCCGGACAGGTCCAGCATGTCGACGTACTTGCTCACCTCGTCCGCGTCACCGGCCCGCGTCCCTCCCCCGGGCAGCGCCATCAGGAAGTCGCGCCCTCCGGGAACGGTGTGCGAAGTCCAGATATAGGGGTTGGAGACGGGCATCTTCTTCACTGTCCCCGTGGGACGCCCCGCCGCGTCCAGTCGCCACTCCACGTAGTACTTCACCGACGGCAGCTGACGGTAGACCTCGCGGCGTCGATTCCAGTCGACCTGGGTGAACGACGCCCAGCCGATCCGCCGACCACCGTCCTTGATCTCGTAGACCATGGTCCGTGAGTCCCGCCAGGCGCCCGCGGCGCCCGGGGCCGGCACCAGCGGTGCGGGCTGCGCGTTACCCGGCGTCTGCGGGGCAGCGGTGGCCGACGGCGGGGCGATGGCACGTCGGCGAGTCTGAGGTACCGGCTCGGTCTCCTCCAACTGGACATACAGATAGCGCCGACCGGTCTGCGTGTCGCGCCGGATCTCCTGGAACCGCACGCGGAGAACCGTCTCCGCCGGATACCGCACCTCCTGCCGGTCCGGGTGCCGGGAGAAGGGGGCGACGTCCCGGGCCGTGGACCGGGCCACGGCGAACAGGACCGGGTACCGGCCATCCGACCCGGTCTCCTGCCCGAGCACACCGGAGAGCACAGCCTCCTCGCCGCGCCTCGCCATATGGAACTCCGGCAGGCTGACCGCGTGCAGTTCCTCCGGCAGCCCCTCGGACAGATCACCCACGACCCATGTGCCCCACCACACCGGCGCGTTCACCGGCGGCAGCGCCATCAGAGCGTCGCCCGCCATGCCCAGATGCAGGGGAATCTCCGCCGCGAGCGCGGTGGCGAGCCGGTCGGTCAGCCGCAGCAGGCTCTCAAGGGCCTCGTCCCGCCGCTTCCCGTCAGGAAGGGACTGGATCCTGACGGCGGCGTCGGCGAAGTCCTGGTCGCGCAGGAGCAGCAGCGGGAAGTCGGACTTCCGCGTTCGGACCGCCTGCCGGACTACGGACTTGGCCTCCTTCCGCAGCAGCTCCGTCCCGTCCGGCCGGAGCGGATCGGCGAACCGCGCCTTGACCAGCGTCGCGTCCGGGCCCGAGAGCAGATACAGAGGCAGGATGTCCCCCTCGCGGAGGAGGTCCGGTACCGAACCACCATGCCGCTGCCGCCAGCGCTCCAGTGCCGCATGCCGCGCGTTGCCGTCCGGGCCGGGGGAGTCCGGCGCCCCGCTCAGCGCCTTCCAGATCCCGCTGATGTCACCCCCGGCGGCCAGTTCGGTGAACCGTCCGGTGAACTGGTGGTACAGCGCGTGATGGGGAAGGTAGAGCGTCTCCATGAAGGCATCGGGATCACGGTTCTTCCGCGGTGCCAGAAACGTGGCGAACGAGCTGTATGTATGGGCCGCGTCATCCCAGAACTCCACGCCGGAGTCGAAGAGGCCGGGCTCAACCTCGTGGGAGGCCTCGATGATCTCGAACAGCGAGCGGCTGTAAGTGGGCAGGCACCAGCCGAGCAGGGCCTCGCGCAGTCGCAGCATCTCCTCGTCCGACGCTCCGGTCTCGTCGCGGTAGGTGCTGAGTAGATGCGTCACCCCGCCGGCCTGACCCGTGACCAGCGGGTAGCCACGGGTTTCGTGGATTTCGCGGTACCAGGGGCCGTTCTTGTCCACCGGCTGCGGGGAAGTCGTTTGTGGGTACTGAGACGCGATGGCGCCCCACAGTGCACGCATGACCTCGTGCAGCGTCATCCCGGAGTCCGGATCCCGGAGGCGGCGCGTCTTCCGACGGGCGGTGTCCGGGTCCTCGCCCGGAAAGAACACCTGTGCCGCCCGGTCACGGCCGAGGCGCGCGGAGAAGTGGTGATACAGGGACCTGACGGCCTCCCGGGCGGTCTCCATCACCTCGGGATCCGCGGCCAGCATCATTCCCAGGCGCTTCTCGAACGTCACCGCCAGGCTCTCCCACGCGGGGTCGGTGTACGAGCCGCTGAACCGGGCGCCCTGCCTGGCCGGGTCCAGAAGAGCCGCACGGACCTTCTCCGCGGCGAGAGCACTCGGATCCTGCGGCTCGGCCTCCCGCCACCTCGGCTCCGGCATTCCAGGGGCGCTGTAGATCTCGGGTTCGGCCCTTTTGGGCGAGATGGAGAGCCCGGTGGGGGGTGCGAGATTGCCACGCCTGCTCCAGGTGGCCGCCTGTTGAGAAGGAGCGGCCGACCCCCCGGCACCCGACTGACACGCGATCATCAGCACGCGTACCTGGTCGGGGACACGCAGACTCTCCATCACTTGCCCGATATGACGGCCGACCTGTGTGCCGTCCACTCGCTTCAGGCCGTACCGCGTCACCGCCATAAAGGACTTGTTGTCGCTGTGCGATACCCAGACGCCCGTGTTCCTGACCGGCCAGGGCAGGGGTTGGCGATCTCCCGCCTTCCCCGTGTCGGGGTCATACACTCGGTATTTCCGCGCTTCGCGCAGGCGAGGGAATTTGTCCTTCTCCTTCAGCCACATCGGCAGGTCGATGGAGGCCATGCCGAACCAGCGGCCGTCCCGGGTGCGCAGTTGCCGGGTGACGATCTCGCGGTCCCACTCCTGCGCCAGCGGCTGCGGGACCTCCTCCAAGGTTCGGTGCATATACCGCCTGCCGGTCGCCCCGTCGCGGCGGAGCTCACGGCGGATCTCCCGCAGCACCATCTTCGAGGGGTACAACACGGTGCGCTCGGCGGGCCTGCGGGCCAACGGGGAGACATCCCGGCCGGTGGAGTCCACCACCTCCCACAACACCGGGTAACCCTCCCTCTTCCCGGCGGCCGGATCCAGCAAGGAGGCGAGCGCTGTCTCACGGTGCGTCGTCGCATGGTGCAGCCTCGGCACGCTCACCGTCCGCCACTTCCCGCCGCCGTGCTGCGCCCCGTCCAACTGCCCGGACTCCCACGACGCCCACCACACCGGTCCGCTGACCGGCGGGAGCACCGCCGCCGCCTCAGCCGCCATCTCCGCGTGCGCCCGCAGTTCACCATGAAGCCCGTCCACCAGCTCGACGGCCCGCTCCTCGAGCTTGCCACGGACATCCGCCAGTGCGTCCTCGGCCCCGGGATCCCCGAGGAGCCCCTCCGCGACCTGTACCAGATCCCGGAACCGCCAGTCCCGCAGGAACAGCAGCGGCAAGGACTCCCTCAACGCGCCGCCCTCAAACGCCTGCGCCACCAGCGAGCGCGCCTTCTCCCACAGCTCCGCCTTCACCTCCAGCTGATCGGGAGCCTCGGGACCGGCCAGGAACTTCTCGTCGAGCAGCCGCACATCAACCCCACTGGCCAGCTGCAACGCCGCCGCGTGTCCCTCCTCGACATTCGCGCCCAGCAGCCCGAGCGAGCGATGGCGCTGTGTCCACGCCCTGAGGGCCTCGCGCCGCTCCCGCCGCGCCGCCACCCCCGGACCGCTCACATCGGTGCCGTCGAGGTATCCCGACTCGATCAGATCCCTGATCTCCTCGGCACGGTCGTCTCCGATGACTTTCGGGGCGAACCAGTCCGCTCGCGCGAGATACATCCGCTCATGAGGCATGTGCAGGGCGCTGTCATCCCAGCCCCCCCGACTGACCGGGCTGAGGGACCCGTCCACCCATGCGTAGATGCGGGCTGCCTCGACCACCGTGTCCGGCTCGGTCTCCTCGCGCACCCCGGCCCGGTGGGAGGCGGCGAGGATCTCCACCAGTGTGTGATCGCCGGCCTCGGGCAGGACCCAGCCCATCATGGCTTCCCGGAACCGAAGCACCTCACCATCAGGCACGTTCAGGAACTGGTGGACCATGAGCAGCCACTCGACATCCTCGGCCGGGCCCGGCCCCACCGGGAAACCAAGCCGGTCGTGCAGCTCCGCCAGCGCGGCCGGGCCGTGCGGCTGCACCCTGCGGGGCCGCAGGCGCAGGCCCCGCGGATTCAACTCGGGCTTATCCGTCCACAGCCGGGTCAGCGTGGTCCTCCCGGAGCCGCTGGCGCCGTATGCGAAGGCGTCCATCAGCTCCCGCAGGGTGGCGTCGCCATCGGGATCCAGCAGGCGGTCCATCTCACGCCGCGGGTCCTTCGCACGGGGAAGGAACGTCGCCGCGACATGACCCTGCCTGTAGTACGTGGTCAGCAGGTCATAAAGGCTCTGGACCGCCCCCCGCGCCTCCTCGATCACCTTCGGGTCCTTGGCCAGCACCCGCCCGAGCGCCCGCTCGTACCCCCTGCTCAGCTCTTTCCACTTCTTGTCGGTGTAGAAGGCACCGAACCGCGGCGGATGGGAATCACCGTCGCCCTGAGGCGAAGGGGGCGCGTTCCAGTGTTCATCCCCCGGCGGGACCAACGGCGCCGCGGACAGCACCACACTCGCCCGCGGAGCCGACTCCGAAGCGGCCGAAGCGGGACGGTACACCCGCCAACCCCTGCCATCACCCGCGCCGGACCCCCGCAGATGCACACCACCCGACCCACCCCCCTCACCAAGCGGAGCCGCGAACCCACGGACAGCCACATACACCGTCAGACCCGTACGGTTCACAGCAGCCTTCAACGCCGCTTCCTCGACCGGCGAAAGACCCTCCCCACACGCCGCAATAGTCATACTCGTGAACCCCGCCGCCACCAACTTCGGCGCGAAACGCTCCACCACCTCCCCGCGGCCGACCCGCTCCACACCTCCGTCATCGCGCGCCAACCACAGGCCATCCGCATCACCATGGGACCCGAAGAAGTACCTCCCCGCCTCCCCCGCACCCGGCATCGCACGCTGCACACCCGACCAACGACCCTCACCGTCCCGCTGCCAATCGGTGTACTCCGCCACATCCGGCAGATGCCGGTAGGAGTCCTTCCGCAACTCCCAGTCCCGCGCGTTGAACGACGCCGTCCCCACCACACGCCCCTGCGCGTCCTTGACCTCACGCTCCACCACACCGGGCGACCAAAACCGCGTCACATTCGCGCGAGGTGGCGGGGACGGCTCGGATTCCTGCTCACTCCCGGCCGAGGAGGTGTCCGGGTCGAAGAAGGGGTTGGCGATGTAGTCCCCGACAGGCCGTCCGTTCTCCATCGGCTGCGCCCCGCGTACGTACCGCGTGTGCACACCGCCGGGGAAGGCGATTTCCTGCTGGTCGGGGAAGGGCGAGGCGAGGCCCAGGGTCGCGTTGACATCGATGCCTCCGGGGGCCTCGATGTCGTACCGCCAGCGGTAGTGGGCGTTCTGCGCCTGAGCTGCGGAAGGATCGGCCCGCATCGAGTCGCTCACATAATCCACGTTGGTGGTTGTGCTCAGATAGCCGGTCGTCGCCATGCGCTCGCTGTTGTAGACATGGTCCATCAGATGAACCATGTCGTCGCCACGCGGCTTCAGTCCCTCGTGGAAGACCCGCTCCGGGGACTTGCTGCTGAACTTGTACAGCGGAGCGTCGTGGTCGCGCCAGAGGGCGTCCGGAAGCACACCTCCTGCCAGCGGTCCGAAAGTGGCGGCGGTGGATTCCGGCGGGACGGGCGGCGTCGGGCTCACCGGGCCCGTGGCGGGCCACGCGATCGGTGTGGCGTCCTCGTCTTCGCCCACCGGCCGGGTCAGCTGCGCATGGGAGGAGGCGATGAGCCCGCGCCCGGAGAGATACCAATTCCAGGCGGGCCCTTCGCCGTACACCCGCCCCCGGCCGTCGGTGACCCTCCCCGCCGTCGGACCGTCGGGGTTGTACTCACCGCGCAGCCCGAGACCCGGTATCTCGGCCACGAACATGTGCAGATCGGGGTCCTCCTGCCCCTGCCCCCACACCGTGAATCGATCCCCACCGGTGACAACGGGGAACTCCGCCACCGTGCTCGTGAACCGCTTGTCGAATTTCCCGTCCGGTCCATAAGTGCCCGCCGTCGGCGGCGCGGAGGTGACCTTCCGATGACTCCTACGGCCGAGCTCCGCTCCCCTGTCCGATGCCGGCACGGGCGCGTTCCAGTCGTCTTGCGACGGGTAGCTGAAGGACACTGCGGAGGCTCGCCGACTCGGCCGGTGCCGGATCAGGCGCTTCCCATGCGGATGCGCCACCAGCCAAGGGGCGGGACTGCCGTCGGCCTGCTCCCGCACGTGCACCAGGGGCGTTCCGCCATCCGAGGAGAGGGTGACCGCGACCGCCTGGTCCAGATACCACACGGACAGGCCGGTGGTGTCGGCCAGCTCCCACGCCGTTTTTTCGGTGCCCTTGTCCGAGCACGCCAGGATCATCAAGTCGGTGACGCCGGTCAGGTCCAGCATGGCGATGTACTTCCGCACCTCGTGCGCGTAACCGGCCCGCGTCCCTCCCCCGGGTTGCGCCATCAGGAAGTTGCGGCCCCCAGGAGCGCTGTGCGAAGTCCAGATCCCGGCGTTGGAGACGGGCATTTTCCGCATCGTCCCCGTGGGACGCCCCGCGGCGTCCAGCTGCCACTCCACGTAGTACTTCACCTTCGGCAGCTGACTGTAGACCGCCTGGCGTCGGCTCCAGTCGCCCTGGGTGAACGACGCCCAGCCCACCCGCCGACCACCGTCCTTGATCTCGTAGACCATGGTCCGTGAGTCCCACCAGGCGCCCTCGCCACCCGGGGCCGGCTTCAGCGGCGCGGGCTGCGCGCCGCCCGGCGTCTGCGGGGTCTGGGTGTCCGTGGCGGCGGTGGGCGACGGCAGGGCGGTGACACGTCGACGGATCTGAGGTACGGGCTCGGTCTCCTCCAGCTGGACATACAGATAGGGTCGACGGGTCTGCGTGTCGCGCCGGATCTCCTGGAACCGCACGCGGAGAACCGTCTCCGCCGGATACCGCACCTCCTGCCGGTCCGGGTCCTGGGAGAAGGGAGCGGTGTCCCGGGCCGTGGACCCAGCCACCTCGAACAGGACCGGGTACCGGCCATCCGACCCGGTCTCCTGCCCGAGCACGCCGGAGAGCACGGCCTCTTCGCTTCTCCTCGCCGAGTGGAACTCCGGCACGCTGACCGCGTGCAGCTCACCCGGCAGCCCCTCGGACAGATCACCCACGACCCATGTGCCCCACCACACCGGCGCGTTCACCGGCGGCAGCGCCATCAGAGCGTCGCCCGCCATGCCCAGATGCAGGGGAATCTCCGCCGCGAGCTCGGCGGCGAGCCGGTCGGTCAGCCGCAGCAGGCTCCGCAGGGCCTCGTCCCGCCTCTTCCCATCCGGGAGGGACTGGATCCTGGTGGCTGCATCGGCGAAATCCCCGTCACGCAGAAGCAGCAGCGGGAAGTCGGACTTCCGCGCTTGGACCGCCTGCCGGACTACGGACTTGGCCTCCTTCCGCAGCAGCTCCGTCCCGTCCGCACGAAGCGGATCGGCAAAGCGCGCCTTGACCAGCGTCGCGTCCGGGCTCGAGAGGAGATACAGGGGCAGGACGTCCCCCTTCCGGAGGAGGTCCGGTACCGAACCACCATGCCGCTGCCGCCAGCGCTCCAGTGCCGCATGCCGCGCGTTGCCGTCCGGGCCGGGGGAGTCCGGCGCCCCGCTCAGCGCCTTCCAGATCCCGCTGATGTCACCCCCGGCGGCCAGTTCGGTGAACCGCCCGGTGAACTGGTGGTACAGCGCGTGATGGGGAAGGTAGAGCGTCTCCATGAAGGCATCGGGATCACGGTTCTTCCGCGGTGCCAGAAGCGCGGCGAACGAGCTGTACGTGTGGGCCGCGTCATCCCTCAACTCCACGTCGGGGTCGAAGGCGCGAGCGTCAGCCTCGTGGGAGGCCTTGATGATTTCGAACAGCGAGCGGGAGTAATCGGACAGGCACCAGGCGAGCAGGGCCTCGCGCAGACGCAGCATCTCCTCCTTCGACGCCCTGGTCTCGGCACGGTAGGTGCGGAGCAGATGCGTCACCCCGGCGGCCCGACCCGTGACCAGCGGGAAGCCACGGGTTTGGTGGATTTCGCGGTACCAGGGGCCGTTCTTGTCCACCGGCGGGGCGGACGGGGGTGGATACTCGGAGGCGATGGCGATCCACAGGGCCCGCATGAGGTCGTGCAGGGTCTTCCCGGAGTCCGGATCCCGAAGGCGGCGCATCTTCCGACGGGCGGTGTCCGGCGCCTCGCCCGGGAAGAACGCCTGGGCGGCCCGGTCACGGCCGAGACTCTCGGCGAGGTGGTCGTACAGGGACCTTACGGCCTCCCGGGCGGTGTCCGTCACCGCCGGATCGGCGGCCAGTGTCGTTCCCAGGTGTGATTCGTACGCCACCGCCACGCCCTCCCACGCGGGGTCGGCGTACGAGCCGCTGAACCGGGCGCCCTGCCTGGCCGGGTCCATAAGAGCCGCGCGGACCCTCTCCGCGGCGACTTCGCTCGGATCCTGCGGCTCGGCCTCCCGCCACCTCGGCTCCGGCGTTCCAGAGGGGTGATGGATCCCCGGGGCCGCCGTTTCCGGCGCGAGGGAGATCTTGTCCGGAGCGGCGAAAGTGCCACGTCCGCTCCAGGTGGCCACCTGCTGAGAAGGAGCGGCCGACCCTTCAATGCCCGCATGGCACGCGATCATCAGCACACGAACGTGGGCGGGAGTCCCCTGAGCTTCCATCAGTCGCCGGATATAACGCCCGACCTGTGTGCCATCCACCCGCTTCCGGCCGTACCGCGTCATTGCCAAAAACGTCTTGCCGTCGCTGTGGGAATCCCAGACGCCCGTGTTCTTGATCGACCAGGGCAGGGGCCGGAGGTCTTCCTCCTCCCCCTCGTCGTAGTCAGCGAAGCCCCATTGCCTCGCCTCGTGCAAGTGAGGGTATTTGTCCTTCTCTTTCAGCCACATCGACAGGTCGATGGAGGCCACGCCGAACCAGCGGCCGTCCCAGGTGCGCAGTTGCCGGGTGACGATCTCACGGTCCCACTCCTGCGCCAGCGGCTGCGGGACCTCCTCCAAGGTTCGGTGCATATACCGCCTGCCGGTCGCCCCGTCGCGGCGGAGCTCACGGCGGATCTCCCGCAGCACCATCTTCGAGGGATACAGCACGGTGCGCTCGGCGGGCCTGCGGGCCAACGGGGAGACATCCCGGCCGGTGGAGTCCACCACCTCCCACAGCACCGGGTACGCCCCACCCTTCGCCGCGTCCGGATCCAGCAAGGAGGCGAGCGCTGTCTCCCGGCTCGTCGTCGCATGGTGCAGCCTCGGCACGCTCACCGTCCGCCGCTCACCGCCACCGTGCTGGGGCGCGGACTCCCACGACGCCCACCACACCGGTCCGCTGACCGGCGGGAGCACCGCCGCCGCCTCAGCCGCCATCTCCGCGTGCGCCCGCAGTTCACCATGAAGCCCGTCCACCAGCTCGACGGCCCGCTCCTCGAGCTTGCCACGGACATCCGCCAGTGCGTCCTCGGCCCCGGGATCCCCGAGGAGCCCCTCCGCGACCTGTACCAGATCCCGGAACCGCCAGTCCCGCAGGAACAGCAGCGGCAAGGACTCCCTCAACGCGCCGCCCTCAAACGCCTGCTTCACCAGCGAGCGCGCCTTCTCCCACAGCTCCGCCTTCACCTCCAGCTGATCGGGAGCGTCGGGACCGGCCAGGAACTTCTCGTCGAGCAGCCGCACGTCAACCCCACTGGCCAGCTGCAACGCCGCCGCGTGTCCCTCCTCGACATTCGCGCCCAGCAGCCCGAGCGAGCGATGGCGCTGTGTCCACGCCCTGAGGGCCTCGCGCCGCTCCCGCCGCGCCGCCACCCCCGGACCACTCAGGTCGACGCCGTCGAGGTATCCCGACTCGATCAGACCCCTGATCTCCTCGGCACGGTCGTCTCCGATGACTTGAGAGGCGAACCAGTCTGCTCGCGCGAGGTACATCCGCTCATGAGGCAGCCGCAGGGCGCTGTCACCCCCGCCCACTCGCTCAACCGGCTGGAGGGACGCGTCCACCCATGCATAAAGGCGGGCGGCCTCGACCACCGTGTCGGGCTCGGTCTCCTCGCGCACCCCGGCCCGGTGGGAGGCGGCGAGGATCTCCACCAGTGTGTGATCGCCGGCCTCGGGCAGGACCCAGCCCATCATGGCTTCCCGGAACCGAAGCACCTCACCATCAGGCACGTTCAGGAACTGGTGGACCATGAGCAGCCACTCGACATCCTCGGCCGGGCCAGGGCCCACCGGGAGACCAAGCCGGTCGTGCAGCTCCGCCAGCGCGGCCGGGCTGTGCGGCAGTACAGGCTGGGGCCCATCCAAACCCGGTGGATTCAACCGGGGGTGATCCGTCCACAGCTGGGTCAGCGTGGCCCCGGGACCGCTGGCGCCGTACGTGAAGGCATTCATCAGCTCCCGCAGGGTGACGCTGCTCTTGGGATCCAGCAGGCGGTCCATCTCACGCCGCGGGTCCTTCGCACGGGGAAGGAAGGTCGCTTCCACATCTCGGTGCCTGTAGTACGTGGTCAGCAGGTCGTAGAGGCTCTTGACCGCCCGCCGCGCCTCAAAGATCACTTCCGGGTCCTTGGCCAGCACCCGCCCGAGCGCCCGCTCGTACCGTCTGCTCAGCTCCTTCCACTTCTCGTCGGTGTAGAAGGCGCCGAACCGCGGCGGATGGGAATCACCGTCGCCCTGAGGCGAAGGGGGCGCGTTCCAGTGTTCATCCCCCGGCGGGGCCGACGGCGCCGTGGAACGCACCACACCCGCCCGCGGAGCCGACTCCGAAGCGGCCGAAGCGGGACGGTACACCCGCCAACCCCTGCCATCACCCGCGCCGGACCCCCGCAGATGCACACCACCCGACTCACCCCCCTCACCAGGCGGAGCAGCAAACCCACCATCCGGCACATACACCGTCAGACCCGTACGGTCCGCAGCAGCCTGCAACGCCGCATCCTCGACGGGCGAAAGACCCTCCCCGCACGCCGCCAGGGTGATACTCGTGAACCCCTCCGCCACCAACTTCGGCGCGAAACGCTCCACCACCTTCCCCCGGCTAACCCGCTCCACACCTCCATCGTCCTTCGCCAGTTCCAACGCATCCGCATCACCGTGGGAGCCGAAGAAGAACCTCCCCGCCTCCCCCGCACCCGGCATCGCACGCTGCACACCCGACCAACGACCCTCACCGTCCTGCTGCCAATCGGTGTACTCCGCCACATCCGGCAGATGCCGGTAGGAGTCCTTCCGCAACTCCCAGTCCCGCGCGTTGAACGACGCCGTCCCCACCACACGCCCCTGCGCGTCCTTGACCTCACGCTCCACCACACCGGACCACGGGTCCTGGGCGAGGTCTCGATAGTGGTCCCAGACCGTGTGCAGGCCCGACCCCCACACACCGGTCTTCTGATCCCGCACATGGTGACTCAGCGTGTAGAACCGTTGCCCGGCTCGCTCGCCTCGCTCCAGAGAAGAGAACAACCGCTCGTCGAAATCCTTGAGCGCCCGGGTGATTTGCTGCTGATGCTGCGCCTGTTGTGCCGGGATCTTCTTCGAGAGAGCGTCGACGTAGTACCGCACCCTGGAGTACTGCCGCCGCAGGTACTCCAGCCGGTCGGCCTCGAAGACGTCGAGGTCCGGGGATGGCACGCCCAGATACGCACAGAGCGCTTCCATGTCGGAGTAGGCGAACCCGCGTTCCTGGCTGTAGACCTCGACCGGTTTGCGCCACGTGGCATCAGCCGACGGCGGTTCATACACAGGGTCGTTGTCTTGAGGGCGATCGGGGTAAGGCTGAGCGTACCTGCCCGAGGCGGTCGCCGGCGCGGAGAGGATGATCCGCTCGTAACCGGGGGCCAATCCGCCCATCCTGGTCTTCTTGCCACGGCGGGCATCGGCATGCCAGGCGGTCATGCGCTTACCGCCAGGCCCGTTCGCCTCCTCCAGGTAACGGACATCATGGCCTATCAACGCGACGGCCTCGAGGTTTCCGGAGCGGAAACCCATGTGCTTGAGGGCGTGCTTGCGGTGCAGGTAGTCATACAGCCGGTACTGGCCCGTGCGGGTGTCGCCGCCCCAGCCGGCCAATCCTTCGGCGTCACCCTTCCAAAAGCCGGTGATGTGGTGAACGGTGGAAATCTTTAGCTTCCCACGCATCTCCTGGACGAGTTCGTCCCACTTCCCGGGCTTCGTCGGGTGGGGATCACCCGTGATGATCACTGCGTCATAGCGCTGGGCCGCGGCCGTGAGGATCTGCCGCACCCCCTGGAAGCTCGTGTCGTGCTGCATCCGGCCACGCAGGGTGCTCCAGTCGTTGGCCTTGCCGGTGAAGCGGGACCACAGCACCAGGACCCTGCCGCCTTCCGGCAGGCTGATTCCGCGGTTCCCCAGCCACCCACGGATCGCGTCATCACGGTTTTCGTTCAGGCCCCACTGGTCCCGCAGGCGGTCACGCAGGTCAGGGGAGAAATGCTTGGCGACGTAGGCCGTGCCCGCGTCAACGCCACGCAGCACACCCTCGTGCAGCAGCTTCTTGTAGCCCGCCACCAGCCCGAACGAATCGGCGGCAATCCGCTTACCTTCATGGTTCAGCAAGGGCCATATGGCTTGCTGGTCCACCGCATGCGGCGTGAAGTGGATTCGGCTGTCATCGATGCCGACGCTCCGGTAGAACTCGGCGATCGCCTCGGACTTGTCCAGCTTTTTCTCGTACGCGGACTGGGGCTGCTGGGGCCCGCGGCCGATGAGAACGTGCGCGTGAGGGTCCCCGACCAGCGCGGCCGCGATACCGAACTGGTCACCTGCGGCATAGCCGGGCTGCATGATCAACGAGCGGGGATCGCCGTTGCGGACCGAGGTACGCTGGCGTCGACCCTTACTCCCGGTCGGACCGGTTGATGGCCCAGGGAGACTGTCCTGCGGGTCGGGGCGGGGCGTGCTGTTATCGGGGGTGGTATCCCCTGAAGACTCGGTCTCCCGGAGCGACGGGGGCGCGTTCCAGTGTTCGTCCCCCGGCGGGACCTGCGGCGCCGTGGAGAGCGCTGCCCCCGTCCGCGGGACCGGCCCCGAAAACGCCTTCACACGTCCCTGCGCATCCTTGACCTCGTGCGACACCACACCGGACGACCAGTCGCGGCCACTGGCGGCGTCGGCGCGCGGGGGGGTCTGCTGGGGCGCCACGCTGGATGCCGCGTTGCGCAGGCTGGTGATCCAGTCGTCGAACGGCTTGGTGGCGAAGACGTTCAGAACCTCACTGGTCAGTCGGTTCCGCCTCGCCGACGCCTCGGCCTGGGTGCGGGACATCCCGCTTACGGCGGACGTCGCCACCGCTTGGGCATATTCCGCTACGAGTTCTGCCTGTAGTTCTCGGCGCTGTTGCGGGAATGCTGTCGCGTAGTGCTGGAGCGTCCGGAAATCCGTGACGTTTTCGAGCTGGCTGATTTCCCTGGTGATGTGCGCATTGATCCGGTTGAAGATCCTCTGGAGTGCGGCAGCCTCCTGGCCCGCGGGCCTCGTTTCGGCGACACTCCTCCGGAGCACGTTCAGATACGCCGTCGGAGCGTCACGCTCGCTCCGTGCCATGCCCTGATGGAGCGCGGCGATGGTCCGGGGGTGCGGCGGGGCGGCCTCGTCCCGCAGGAAGTCGATCCAGCCCTTCGCCGGATGGGAAATGAACTCATCCACCATCTGCTGCGCGAGGTCGCGCGCCTTGATGGCGGCCTGACGCTGCTCCCCCGAGGCCCTGCCCGTGACGACGGCGGCCTCGCCGATCAGGCTTTCAAGCCTGTTGCGCATTGCCGCGCGCTCACCCTTGAACTCGTCCGCATAGGAACGCAGGGTGGTGAAATCGGTGGCGCGCCCGAGCTTCTCGATCTCCCTGCCGATACGCTCGTCGATGGCGTTGAAGAGGTGGGACAGCATTTCCGTGTTGCTGCCTGCCGGGAGAACGCGCAGGATCCTCCTGCGAAACTGCTGAAGAGGCCAGTTGCGCTGGTCGCGCTCGCTCCGCGCAAGGGCCTGATAGTAGGCCACGGTGTGCTGAAGCTCGCCGCCGGGCTCAAGTACCAGCGGACGGCTGTGGAGCGCGCCGAAGGTGATGGACTCCTTCGACGTGGCGCTGGACCGGTTCTGCTGGCTGAGGATCTCCCAGCCATCCGGGCCATGCCAGAGCAGGTTCGCGAACTCGATCAGCTGATCCTGGTCGGCCGTCGAATCGCCCCGGTGATACTCGCCATCGCCGAACCAGTCGGTCGGTCGCCTGTCACGCCGGAAGTCCACGGAATTGCGGACGTTTGACTCCGCCGACTGGTAGTGCCACACCGTGAAGAGGTCAGGGTCCGGATGGTGCGTCACCACGAAGGCGAATCCGCTCATGGCAGGCGTCACCACCACATGAGGGCCGGACTCCACATCAGGGTTCCGCGGAACCGCGGTATGGCCGATATTCCGCTCAGGGTCCGCCGTACTACCTGTCAGATGGGGAACGTAAGCAGCTTCCACATAGCCGCCATTGCCACGCAGGGCGGGAAGAGCGGCTGTCGGCGGAAGGAACGAGCGCAGCTGCGGGTATTCACGTACGTACCACTCGATTGCAGGAGCCAGCGCATGGACCGGCAGACCCTGGGTATCCCGCCGCCCATCGGCGACCACGACGAACTTGTGCCGGCCCAGAGCCGGGTCGCTCAAGGCCGCGATGAAGGAGCGTCGGGCATGTGCGGAGAGCCCTGGAGCGTGCAGGGCGAGTCCCTTGTCGAGATCCATGGAGAGGACTCTCGACCGCAAGAACGCCTTCGGATCCTGGACCAGCGCCTCCTCCAGGGAGAACAGCGAGACAGCGGGCGAGGACAACGTGGGCGTAGGGGCGCTCAGGTGGGGCGTCGCGGCCGAGGGCTCGGCGGCGGGGGCGGGGAAGCCGAGATACGTGCCTATGGCCGTGAGGTCTGCCGAGTCGAAACCGCGCTGGGCCGAGGTGATGTTGAATTCGGCGAGCGCGGCCTTCTTGCTGACGGGCTTCCCGCCGCCGTGGTCGCCATATCCCTCGCGCCATGGGAGGGGTACCTCGCTGCCGGTCCTGCCCGTCATGGCGACCAGCCACTGGCCGGTCAGGGTCGGCACCTTGTTCACCGTGATGACCTGGTAGCCGATCGGCTTGTGCCATGACTCCAGCCGCTTGGCCTGGAGGTTTCCGGCTTCTTCCAGGTAGCGCACCTGGTGCCCGAGCAGGGCGTAGGCCTCCAGGTTGCCGCTTCGGAACCCCAGGTGTTTCAGATCCCCTTCGGAGATCTGTGAGAGGTGGTCGAAGAGCTGGAACTGGTCGGTGCGATCCGCGGACGGGAAGAGCTGAAGCCAGTCGTCGCTGTTCCAGAACTCCGTCAGGTCGTGCACATGGGGGTGCTCGGCGGCCAGGCGTCCCCATGCGCCTCCGGGCTGACGGTCGCCCACGATCAGCACCGTGGTACCCGGTGGCAGAGCCTCGGTGATCTGTCGCAGGCCGGTCACACTCGTGTCGTGCTGCGGGTGGGGGCCACCCTTCTTGCCGCTGAACCGCGACCACAACACGACATGGGGGCCGCTCTCGGGAATCCCGCGAGCCTGAAGGAAGCGCCGCACCTGCTCGGTGCGGGGGCGGTCCAGCCCCCAGGCGGCACGGACCTTGGCGCGTTCGTGGCCCTGGTTACCCCATCGGGAGATGACCTCGCTGGAGGCATAGGACACCGGCTTCTGGAAGCGGACGGCTTGCAGCCCCTTCGGCACGGCCGGAGTCATCGTGTCGTAGGGCAGGGGCCCTTTACCCCGGCTCGCCGCGGTGTAGAGGGTGTGCGGCTGCTCGGTGTGGAGGGTGTGGAAGCGGGCCTCCTGAGCACGGAGCTCGGCGTCCCGCTGGCCGGTGAGCTTCGCCAGCTCGGCCTCGCGTGCCTGGGGGTCGGTGGTGTTCAGCCGCTCCACCGCCTTGGCGTACCGGGCGTGAACCGGCGCCGTGAGGGATGCCCGGAGGAAGGAGCTGACCTGGTCGCGGTGGTCGGGACCGGTCAGTACGCCGACATGGAGGCTGGGGTTGAGGATCATGGCCGAGGCGAGGCCGAAGATGTCCCCGGTGAAGTTGCCCACCGTCAACACCAGTGCGCGGAACGGTCCGGGACCGGCTCGGAAGGTGTCGGCCAGGTCACTGAGCGTCCCGCGGAGCCGCTCGACGTCCTGCGGCGAGGCGCCGAACTCGCGCCACTGGGCCTCCACCGCCTGACGGACCTTCTTGTTCTTCGTCAGCTCACCCAGCACACTGCGCAGTTGGCTGGTCAGATTGTCCGCGAACCGTGACTGCTGGGCCGCCCTGCGGAGGTACGCCGCGCCACGGCGTTCCTCGAGCTTGTCGGCCAGCAGCACCTCGCTGCCCGGCTCGTCCCCCAGCGCCCACAGCAGGTCGAACAGGTCCTTGCGCTGCTTCACGTCGGTACGCTCCGCCAGCGACTGCGCCTTGTCGAAGAGGGAGTCGACCCGTGTCGGCGCGGCGATGCCATCGACCTCGCGCGCATCGTCATAGCTGATGCTGCTCGGGCCGACGGTGATCTCGACCCCGTTCACGATGCCGGTGAGCGCACGGCCGTCTTTCTCGTCCTTGACCAGGGCGTTCGGCCCACTGCCCGGGAAGCGCTCGGCGATGGCCCGGTTGATCTGATCGGCGAACGTCCGCACGTATTCGGTGTGCAGTCGGAAGTCCAGGTCCGCGATGGGCCGTGGGCTCTTGAAGAGCAGGTTGATCTGAGCACCGCCGCCGAGCACGACGGGATGGCCGATATCCCGCATGAGCGCGCTGAACTCCCGGCCCACCGCCAGCTTCGTCCGATTGTTCTCCGCCGTGGCCTGCGGGTCGAGGGCGGACAGTACGGACTCGGTCGGCGGCCGGGACGAGGACGAGGCCTCGGGCTGGGGCGTTGACGAGGTCGCCGACTGCTGCCGCTTCTCGACGCGCACCTCGAGGCTGAGGGTGCCCCGGCCGTCCTCGTCGTTGTACGAGAGCAGCAGCTTGTGGTTGGCGCCTGCCTTGACCTTGTCCTTGGGCTTGGCCTGAATGCTGAGCGCGTCGGCCTGGTCGGCCGCGCCGATCCGCGCCAGCAGGAGGGGAACCAGGTCGATGGAGTTGACACTGTCTTCGTCGATCGTGACGGTCAGACGCTTGCCTTCGCCGTCCTGGTCCTCGACCGCCTGTTCCCAGCGCGCCTCGATGTCCCTGGCCACCTCGGGCGCGGCACTGACCGCGACCTTCCCGAGATTGTCCTCCGGGTCGGGGTAGGGCGTGCTGTGGTCGGGTGTGGTGTCTGCCGAAGACTCGGTCTCCGGGTCGTGGACCTCGGTCCCGCCACCGGGGTGGGCGATGGCCCAGCGGCCCGGTTCGCCGCCCGGACCCTCGAGCAGGTGGATCTGCCCACCCTCTGTGTTGGCACCGTAAAGGGGATGCATGACCGTCAGGCCGGTGGCCTCGGCCACCCGGCGTGCGGCCATCTCATCGCGTGGCCCGTCGCCGCAGTACAGCATCGTGACGACCGTGCCGGGAGCCAGCCCCGTCAGCTCCGGCCGCGACAGCGCCCAGTCCGTGACCCCGCTCCCGCTGATCTGCCGGACGCCACCGTCGGCCAACGGCACCTTGATGTAGGCCGTGCCACCATGCCCGGACATGGTGAACCGGGAGCGGTCCGCGAAGGGCAGCTTCCGCACGGCGCTCGTCCGGGTCCCGTCGGGATTCTTACGCCACTCCCGGTAGACCGTCGCCTGGCTCACCCGCTCCAGCGCGGGACGCCGACGGGCGAACTCGTCCGGGGCGAACGACGCCTCGCCGATTCGCTTGCCGCCACCGTCCACGATGGTGTGCGCCACGGTCTGTTGATGCCATCCGTGGTCCACCCGCCCGGTCGACGAGGTCGTCGGCAGTGGCTTCACCCGGACGGTCCGAGGAGCCTGATCCCGCTGCCCGCTCGGTACGGCCGCGCTCCTGGCGGTCTGCCGCGGGGTCGAAGCGGCCGCATGGTCGGCGGACGGCGTCAGAAGGTCACGCGGACCGGCGGACGAGGTGGAGATGGCGACCGGCGGGGCGGGGTGGGACGGGTCGCCGGACGTGGTGGCGACGGGGTCGGTGGCGTCCTCGATGGTGCGGAGCTGCTCCAGGGGGACGGCGGGGCGCAGGTGTCCGTCCGGGCCGGTCTCGCCGTACGCGTCCGTCAGCCCGGTGTAGCGCATCACCCGGCGTAGCGCCGCGGTGTCGTCGCGCCGTCGGCGCTCCTGCTCGCCCGGTGTGGTGGCAGGGCCCTCGGAGTACAGGGGCATATGGAGCTGGTCGGCGGTCGGGGACGCGTCCGACGTGCTGAGCTCCACGGCCCCGGGGTGGTCCGGCGACTCGACGAGCTTCAGCTCGACATGGAGCTGATCGCCCGAGCGGGGCAGCGGCAGACCATGGTTGACATGGGTCTCGAGCAGACCGGTCAACCGCTGCTGTACGGACGGGAGTTGTGCCGGGTCGGACCCCTCGGCGAACCGGACGGGCAGCTCCAGCGACACCTGCCGAACCCAGCGGCCGTCGTCGGCCTGGACACGCTGCACCGAGGGACGGACCGCGTTCTCGGGCCCGGCGGTGGGTGTCACGGGAGCCGTCGGGGTCTCCGTGGACTGTGCCGTCTCCGGTGCCCGGGCGGCCTCGTCCTGGTCCGTCGCCGTGGCGCCGTCGGCGGACGCCTCGCGGCTGCCGGGACGTGCGAACGGATCGGAGGTGTCCTGCTGATGCGACCGCCACTGTTCGGGGCGCACGGGGTCGCGGACCGGGTCGACCAAGGGAGGCTGGGCGCCCCGGTCGGCCTGCGCCGGGGCCGCCGTAGCCTCGGGGCTGGTGTCCACGACGTCCTGGTCCTCGGTGCCGGACGCCGTGGACTCCTGCACGCTCCCGTCGAGGGCGAGGTCGTCGCCGGTCTCCTGCCGCGTGGACTCCTGGTGGGTGGTGGCGGGTGCCGTGTTGCCGTGAACGGGTGAGGTGTTGCCGTGGGTGGCGTCCGCCGGGCCCGTGGCCGAACGCCCGGACGGCACCTGGCGGTCGTCCGATGTGGTGTCCGGTGTGGTGTGCGAAGTGCCGGTGGCGTCCGGAGTGGTGTCCTCCAGGAGCGTCTCGTCGGGGACGGTTGTCTCCGGGGTGCTCCGGTCCAGATCACGGGTGCGCGGCGGCGAGGAGGTGGCGTCCCCGGCGGACGAGTGCGGAAGCGGCGACGCGGTGGTGTCCGGGCGTGATGTGGCGGTCGTGTCCGGCAGTGGCGCGGGGGTGGTGGTTCCCGGCTTGACGGTGGCAGACGGTGCCACGGCCGGATCGGTGTCCGCGTACGGCGTGGTCTCCTCGTAGTCGTCCCAGTCGGTGATGTCCGATGCGCTGTCGTCGTACGACTGGGTGTCCGATCCCAGGAGTGGCTCGGTATCCGATCCGAGGAGCGACTCGGTGTCGCTGCCGAGGAGGGACTCGGTGTCGGAGTCGGAAGGGAGATCCGCGTACGGGTCCGGGGCCGTGATGGGGTCGGTGTCCAGGAAGTCGTCGCCGTCCACGTCGACCGGCGTGGGGGTGGTCGTGGTGGGGACGGGCGTGGTGACCGGCGGGGTGACGGTCGTGGAGGACGTGACCGTCGGGGTGGTGGTGGCCGGAGGCGGGTTGTGCGGGGTGGGAACGACGGCGGGCGGGGTGGACGTCTTGGAGCCGCCGTGACCGCCGCCGCCCAGCACGGAGTCCGCTCCGGGCCGGGGGTTGTACGTGGCGAAGACGTTCCTGCCGCCGAAGTACTTGTTGTTCAGCTCCTTGGCGATGTGCTCGATGGGCGTCTCGATGATGTGCTCGGTGACACCGCTCAGGCTGCCGCCCGCCAGTGTCTTGGGGTCGAACTTCCACTTGTGCTCGAAGGCCCCGTTGATCAGGACCTCGGCGCCAGCCTCACCGGGCCCCTCACTGGCAGCGGACCGGAAGAGGTCCGCACCGAACTGCGCCCACTTGTTGTCGCCGAAGTTCTTGAACTGCTTCTTGAAGAGGTGCTGGAAGATGTTGGAGAGCTCGCCGGCGAACAGACCGGCCAGGCCGCCGAAGGCCGCGGCCTTGCCGATATCGCGCCAGTCGATACCGTCGGGACGGCGCTTGCCGTCGTTGATGGCCAGCATCGCCAGCTGCGTCGCGAAGGTGATGAACGCCTCCTCCAGCGCTTCACTGATGGGCGTGCCCAAATGTGCGGTGCGCAGCAGGCGGTCGAGCGTCATGAGGACGGTGACGGTGGTCCGGGCCTTGGCCACGGCGGTGTCTCCGAAGGACAGCCCACCGGTGAAGAAGGACAGTGCGGCGATGATGGCGAGCTCGGCGATCAGCGCCAGGATCTCGGCGATGACCTCGTACTTGGACTCCATGATGTTCCTGGAGTGCCGGACCTGGTTCTCTCCGAGATCCCTGAGCTGTTTCGCGAACTCGGTCATGGCGTCCGAGCCGGTGCCACCGGTCAGCATCGCCATCGCTTCTTTGTATTGCCGGGCGACGGCAGGCGGCAGCGCCCCGTCGACCTTGTTCACCAACTCCGTGATGAGGTCCTGAAAATTCAGGATCGTGTCCGCGAAGTCGAAGAACATGTTGGTGCTGCTGAACGCCTTGTCCGAGGACGCCTGCGGCGGGTCCAGCCCCAGGGCGAAAAGCATCCCTCGGACGCCCTCTGGGTACTCGATGCTGTCTTGGACGACCACGTTCAGTGCTTTCCGCGGCTGCTCTCACCGATGTTTTGCGTCGCCGCCTTGGCCTCCTGCATGTTGTCCATGGCGAAGCCCTGGGCCTTCTTGATGCCCATGATCTCCTGAAGCCGGCCGCCGCTGATGCCGGCGATGGCCTGGCCGATGGCGTTGAACGTCTCCGTCACGGATTTCACGCTCTTGCGGTACTCAGGGCCCACTTCATTCGCGAAGTCGTCGTCGATTCCGTACCAGTCCGAGTACGGCTCCAAGGCGGACGTGAAGTCGGAACCCAGGGACGCGGCCTGCTTGGCGAAGCGCTCATTCTCGTCGAGGAAGCTCTGTAGCCGACCGGGGTCGGCCTCGAACTTGTCGTCGTATCCGAAACTCATCGTGCTACCTCTTCTCCCCGTCCTCATGGATCTCGTCGCGCAGTCCGTCACTGGCCCCGCCGCGTGCGTTCGCGCCGCGGGCCACCGTGTCCGTGAGCGGTCCGAAGATCTGGTCCCAGTCGACACCGGAGCCCTCGATGTGGGGCCTTTCACCCGCGGTCTCGGACAGTGGCTGGAAGGTGTCCAGCACCGTCTGCGCCATCTGCGCCTGCGCCTGCCGGGCCGCCTCCATCACGGACGCCGACAACTGCGCGGCGCCCATGGTCCGGTACTTGCCGTCGAGGAACTTCACCTCTCTCAGCTGCCCCTGTGCGCTGACCGTGACCTCCACGCTGCGGTCGCGGGAGCGCACGGTGACCGACGCGGTGCTCAGCCGCTCCTGCGCGTGCGCCACGGCCTTCTGGGTCTCCTCCAGCTTGGCCACGGCCTTGGCCAGCCGGTCTTTGATCGGTTCGGTCACGTCCGTCCTTCCCTCGCTCCGCCCACTGTGCTCAACGTCCGATCACGGCGGGCGCGCCGCCCTCGTCCGTACCCCAGACGTCCTCGTCCTCCTCCATCCAGGAGGCGCGTTCGCGGTCGCCGGACTCGGTCTGCTGACCGCCGCCCATGCCGCCGCCACCGGGCGGCATGAAGGGCATGCCGCCGGACATGGTGGAGGTGCCGCCCCGGCTCGCGACGGGCACCTCCTCCTCCTGATAGCTGCCCCTGGACTGGCTGGGGGCGCGCCGGGTGAGGGGCTGCCCGTCGTCCATGACGCCGCGGACGCGCTCGTGCTCGCTCGAACCGCCGCTGGTCATGCCGTTCATGTGGGTGCCCGGGGGCAGCATCGGCATACCACCGCCGGACCCACTGCCGGAGCCCAGTCCGTGCTGGGACGGGTCGCCGGAGCCGGGGAGCTGGTCGTACAGCTCCTCCTCGTAGCCCTCGCCGTTGTACGAGGGCGAGTACACCGAGCCGCCGTGTGAGCCGCCGGGGAGGGATGCGCCACCGAGCTCGCTGGGGAGTGTCTGGCCGCGTTCGATCGGGGTGGTGGTGGTCGTGCCGTCGGGCTGGTGGTTGGTGAGCGTCCCCTTGTCCGGGTCCAGGACGCTGCTGCTGCCGTCGGGGAACTCGGTGGTGAGGGTGCCGTCGCGGCCCATGGTGGTGGTGGAGCCGTCGCTGTTGGTGATCGAGTGTCCGGGGCTCAGCGAGTCGGAGATGTGGGAACCGTCGGGCAGGGTCGTCGAGACGTCGCCGCCGGGCAAATCGATGGTCCGGGAGCTGCCGTCCGGGGAGTCCAGGGTGACCGACCCGTCGGGGTTGAGGGTGGTCGTGGCGCCGTTGTCACCGGGGAGTCCGGAGTCCAGACCGGGGTCGCCGATCCCCCGCCCGCCGCCGAGTCCGAGTCCGTCGGACTGCTTGTTGAACTGCTCCTCGGCTTCCTTCTGCTTCTGCTCCTGCTCTGCCTCCAACTCCTGCTGGCGCTTCTCGGCTTCCTGTTCCTTCTGCTCCTGCTTGCTCTCCTGCTCGGCCTGCTTCTGTTCGGCTTCCTGTTCCTTCTGCTCCTGCTTGGTCTCCTGCTCCTGCTGGAGCTGTTCGGCCTTCTTCTCCTGCTCGGCCTGCTTCTGCTCGGCCTCCTTCTCCTTCTGCTCCTGCTTGGCCTCCTGCTCCTGCTGAAGCTGTTCGGCCTTCTTCTCCTGCTCGGCCTGCTTCTGCTCGGCTTCCTGTTCCTTCTGCTCCTGCTTGGCCTCCTGCTCCGCCTGCTTCTGCTCCGCCTCCTTCTCCTTCTCCGCCTGCTTGGCCTCCTGCTCGGCCTGCTTGGCTTCGTACTCGCTCTCGGTCTGAATCTGCTTCTGCTCGGCCTCCTTTTCCTTCTCAGCCTGCTTCTGCTCGGCTTCCTGTTCCTTCTGTTCGGCCTTCTTCTCCTGCTCGGCCTGCTTCTGCTCCGCCTCCTGTTCCTTCTGCTCCTGCTTGGCCTCCTGCTCCGCCTGCTTGCGTTCCTGTTCCTTCTTCTGCTGATCTCGCTCGGCTCGTGCCGTATTAGTAGCAATAACCTGCTGTTGTTCCTGATCCTGCTGCCGCTGCTCGGCCTTCTGCTCCTGCTCGGCCTGCTTCTGCTCGGCCTCCTTCTCCTTCTCCTCCTGCTTGGCCTCCTGCTCCGCCTGCTTCTGCTCCGCCTCCTGTTCCTTCTCCGCCTGCTTGGTCTCCTGCTCCTGCTCCTTCTGATCGGCCTTCTGCTCCTGCTCGGCCTGTTTCTGCTCGGCCTCCTTCTCCTTCTCCTCCTGCTTGGCCTCCTGCTCGGCCTGCTTCTGCTCCGCCTCCTTCTCCTTCTCCGCCTGCTTCTGCTCGGCCTCCTTCTCCTTCTCCTCCTGCTTGGCCTCCTGCTCGGCCTGCTTCTGATCGGCCCTCTTCTCGGCCTCCTCCTGCTTCTTGTCCTGCTCCTTCTGCCTCTCGTCCGCCTTGCGATCGGCCTCTTCCTGGCGCTGATCGGCCTTCTTCTGCGCCTCGTCGGCCTTCTTCTCCGCCTCCTCCTGCTTCTTCTTCTGTTCGTCCCTGTCGTGCGCGGCCTGGTCCTTGGAGAAGTGCTGGCTCAGGCTGGTGGTCTCGGTGTTGATCTTCTCGGGGAACTTCTGGTCGTTGATGGAGTTCTGTACGTCGATCAGGGCCTGCTTACCGGCCGTGCCCAGGACGTCGATGACGCTCTGCTGCCAGCGCCGGATGGCCTCCTCACCGATCTTCTTCCAGGTCCCCTTCTCCTCCAGCGGCCCGTATTTCCTGTCCCCGCCGTAGAAGCCGTCGTACTTGACCTTGTGGTGTCCCCTGGGTCCTATGCCGTGGTAGCTCTTGTTCAGTTCATACCGGACCTTCTTGATGTTGTTTTCCCACACCTCTTTGGTGACTTCGAGCAGGATGTCGTGCAGCCAACGCAGCGGGTTGCCCGTCAACAGCTGCCAGGTGTCCCACTTGCCGTGCAGCTTGCGTACGGCATTCTCGATGTCCGTCTTGAACTTCCGCAGATCATTGCCGTATTTGGAATGGAGGCTCCCGCTGGTGGGGAACTGCTCGCTGTAGGTCTCGTAGTTGCGGGCAAGGCCGTGGATCATGTCCCTGAACACCCCCGCGGCCTGTCCCTTCCACGAGGCCTCCTCCTTGCCGAGGTCGAACTCCCAGTCCTGGAGGTCCTTGAGGCGGTGGCTGAAGAACTGGGATGCCCGGTCGTAGGCCTCGGCCGCCCTCGTGAACGACTCGAGGTCCACGGCGTTCTTGTTCTCGACCCGGAGGTCGTTCCAGTGGAAATCGATGGTGCTGCCGTGGTTCGCCAGCCAGTCCAGCGCCCTGCCGGTGCCGTAGCTGTACTGGGCGAGCGCTCTGTTGTTCCAGACCGTGTCCTTGCTCTGACTCTGGAAATCCTTGCCGAGCTTGCTCTTGAACTCGCCGCCCTCACCACCACCGCCCGCCGGGGGCGAGTCGGTGCTCGCGGTGCCCAGCAGGGTGATCCGGGCCTTCTTCATTTTCACCTTGGTGCCCACCGAGGCGTCCCCGATCGAGCCACCCTTCCCGGAGTAGAAGGGCACCACGAAGTCGGTGTTCTCGATGCGCCACCCGGAGTTCTCGGTGCGCCAGCTCATCT
Organism: Streptomyces sp. NPDC048636; assembly: GCF_040650655.1. Taxonomy (NCBI): domain Bacteria; kingdom Bacillati; phylum Actinomycetota; class Actinomycetes; order Kitasatosporales; family Streptomycetaceae; genus Streptomyces; species Streptomyces sp. NPDC048636. The sequence goes on from NZ_JBEZHR010000004.1 coordinate 193,757, forward strand.
CGTTGACCGCGTCGAGCGTGGCGTTGGACGGCGCACCGCCCATGTCAGAGAACTCCACCCGCATCAGTGGGATCTCATCGTTGCCGAGCAGGTCGTTGAAGAGAGTTGATCTCGGCGGCGTGTCGTATCCCGTCAGCACCTTGACAGCGGTGTGCCAGTAGTCATCAGTGGAATGAGCGGGAAAGACGGACTTCTCTTCGGCCACGATGTGACATCTCCGGGAGGTTGGACGGTGGGCTGAGGCGGGAGCGCGGGACGGTCACACCCTCATTCGTCGTCCTTGTCCTTGCCGCCGCCGGCCCCGCCACCGCTGAGATCGCTGTCCACGTCCTCGAACACATCCAGGAAGTCCTGGCCGTCGATCGACAGCAGATTGTCGTTCTGCGCCTTGAAGAGGGTGTCGATGGTGTCCCGCAGATTGTCCTCGACGTCCTTGAAGAGCTTGGTCTGCTCCTCGTAGAGGGTCGTCAGATCAGTGGCGGTCTTGCCGACGGCCTTGTTGAGCTCCTCGCCCTTGCCGCCGAGGTTCTCTGCCTGAAGCATGAATCCGATGCCCAGCGGCTTGCCGGTGTCATAGGAGTCGAAGCCCTTGTCGGTGATGTCCGCGTCACCGATCAGCGTGGCCATCGACGGCCCGGTGGACGGGTCGTCCTCACCGATCTTGCGGACCTCGTCCTTGAAGGGCAGGACACGGTCGTCCAGGAACGACTGGAGTCCCGCCTTGTCCATGGACAGCTTTTTGGTATGGGAGTTCGGGTCTTCCTTCGCCACGACGTGTCCTTTCCTTCGCTTCCTTCGGGGGCCTCGACCGCGTGGAGCGGCGTCAGCGGCCGATCTTCACCGAGCCCCACATCTCGGTCAGTGACTTCTCGCTGTACTGGTAGTTCTCGGAGACCGAGGTCAGCAGGGTGGAGTGCTTGGTCAGCAGGTCCTCCATGGCCTTGACCGCGTTGTCCCATGCCGTCTGCTTCTGGGTGTAGACGTCCTTGTCGTCACCGATCCAGGAGTTCTTGAGCTCGTTGAGCTCCATCTCCAGGTTGGAGAGCGTCGTCGCGATGGCCTTGGTCTGACTGATCATGTCGTCGGCGGCGTTGCTCATCTGCGAGTAGTCGACGTAGATGTAGCCGTCACTGAAATCGCTCATTGCCTGTCCTCGTCTCGCTTCGGATGCGCAGGGGGTGGATTGCCGGGCCGCTCGGGTCAGCCGGCCAGGGCGTCGAAGACCGAGTCCGACGCGGCGTAGGCCTGGTTGATGGCCTCGTTGGAGGAGCCCTGCTGCTTGCCGTGCTCGGCGAGGGTCTGGTTCAGCGTTTCGATCATGTCCTGGACGTTGGTCAGGATGACGTCGGCCTTCTCCTCCCAAGCGGTGACCAGGTCCCTGAAGGCGCCGCCGTCACTGCCCTTGTAGTGGGCCATGAGGTTGTTCTTGGTGCTCTCGACGTCCTGACGGCACTTCATGACGCCACTGAACGCCATCTCCAGCGCCTGTACGCCGTTCCGTGTTGCGGATTCCTCCGACTGCTGCATGCCGTTGACGGCCACGGGTGTCCCTCTCGTCGTTTCGATCCGGGACCGGTGATGCTAGGCGTCGGGGTTTGTCTTCCCGCCCTCCTGGCTTGTCGTCAGATTGCTTTTGCTGTGTCCGGCCTTCTTCCGCCAGTCACAGCGCGGCGCCGTGACATCGGCACGGCCCTTCTCTGCGGCCTTGGGGTGCAGGTCAGGGCCGGAAGGGAGCATCGCCAGCATCAGCAGGGGCATCTCCCGCGGTGTCACACTCTCGTAACCCAGCGCGGTGACCGCGTCCTTGCCGGACAGCCGGTATTTCACCCCCGTCTCGGTGACCAGATAGACCGTGTTGCCGACCTTGCCGCCCCCCGCGCCCACGGCACGCACCAGCGCTCCGCCGCCCGGCGGCACGGTGATCCGGTCCACCGGCAGACAGGCCGCCGCGGCCACTCCGGACGCGTGCTGGGCGGTCGGGCCGAGATCGGGTGTGGCGGGCAGGGTGACGCCGACGCGGGTGCCGTTGCCCTCAGGTGTCACCCGGGCGCACAGGGTGTGGCCGGCGGGCACCGACACCGCCTTCGGCGGGTTCTCCGGGGACTCCCCCGGGCCCTTGGACTGCCCCGCCCCGGGGGCGAGATGGCTGCGCAGCGCCTCGGAGTTGAGGGTCACGGGCTGCGGGGAGCGGCCGTCGTACGCCTTCTCGCGGGTGCGTGGGTCCCCGAGCACCAGGGCCACCTCGGTCGGGGTGAGCGGCGCGAGGCCGTCCTCGCCGAGCACGTAGTAGCGCGTGCTCGCACCCGGTACGGCGAGCTTGAAGACCTGGCCGATCGTGGTCGTGCGGCCGCCGATGGTGGGTCCCTCGCCGCCGAGACCGGGGGTCTGCGGAGCGGCCAGGTCGGGGCCGGCGGGCAGCGCGTTCAGGAAGGCGGCCGAGACCGGGACCGGCCGGGTGGACGCGTAGCCGAGCGCCTCCTCGGCCCCGGACTTGCGGTCCAGACGCAGCCGACTGCCCTGCCACACCAGGTAGTCGGTGCCCTCCGGCCCCGCGACCAGCAGACCTTCGCCGCTGCCGAGCCCGTTTCCGTCGGCGTCGCTGCCGACGGCGAGCGTGGTGACGGCCCGGGGGCCGGACTTCGTCACGGCGGGAACGGCGGTGGAGCACACCTGCCAGGGGTCTTCGGACAGCTCGCCGGGGCCCGGCAGTTCGTCCGGCGCGCCCTCGATGCCTATCGGGGTGCCGTAGGGGGTGCCCTTGAGGGAGGCCGCGCTCACGGTGGTGGTGCCCATGTCGGCTCCGCCGAGGAGCAGGGCCGAGGAGTAGTTGCGCACCGGGCGCAGTCGGCCGTCGAGGTAGAGATAGCGGCCGCCGGTCTCCTTGTTGACGATGAGGTCGCCGGAGGAACGCCAGGAGCTCTGCTTGCCGGGGTTGATCAGGCCGAGCACGAAGGCCCCGGCACACAGCAGCACGGCGATGATGATGCCGATGGTGATGCCCCGGTTGGTGCGGCCCTGGGGGCTCTCGGGCGAGTCAGGGTCGGAGCGCAGCATGCTGGAGGTCAGCCGGCCCATGAGGAACATATGGGCCTGGACCTGGTCGCGTTTGTTCTGCATCGGTGCGGGTCCTCCGGACTATCCGTTGAAGGCGCGCAGCGCGCCGTACACGCCCAGCACCCACAGCGACAGGGGCAGCAGGCTGATGGCCATGGCGGAGTGCAGCAGCTCGGCCGCCCGGCCCCAGTACGGCACGAGGCGCCGGCCGGGCACGGTCCAGGAGGCGATGGCGGTCGCCGCGGCGACCGCGAGCAGCCCGGCCGTCAGCAGCAGCCGTCCGGCGGGGGTGGCCGAGGTGGCCGTGTCGTAGGCGAGCAGCCCGGCGCCCCAGATCCCGGCGGTGACGAGGGAGAGCCGCTGGAGGGTGTTGCCGAGGCCGCGGCTGTGCAGCAGCAGGAGCAGCGACAGGGCCACGACGGTGAGCGTGTTGGGGAGGCTGGGCTGGTAGGCGAGTCCGAACAGGCAGGCCGCGCAGATGGCGCCGGTGGCCGCGTAGAGCCCGGTCATCCAGCCGTCGGCGACCACGGTGCGGGCGGCCACGGCGGACGGCGCATGCGGTTCGATGCCCTCTTGGAGCTGCTGGGCGTTGGTGGGCAGGGGTGGCATGCGCAGCCCGGAGAGCCGGAAGGACATCGACGGGACGAAGGCCCCGAAGATGACCGCCGCCAGGGCGATGATGCCGGCCGCGTGTGCCGGTCCGAGGTCCCAGGTCATCATCAGCACCGCGGCCAGGACCGACGCCACCGCGACCGCCACCAGGGCGAGGAAGAGCGCGGCGAAGGCGGCCACCACCGCGACCGCGAGCATCGCTCCGCCGGCTCCGGCGGCTCCCGCGGCCAGCAGCCGGGCGCCCAGTGTCTCGTAGTGGTGCGGGCCGCTCAGCGCGCCGCCGGGCAGCAGCCAGCCGGCCAGGGCGAAGTAGGGCACGGCGACGAAGCCCAGCGCGGCGCCCGCCTCGGCGTCGCCGACGGCGCGGCTCGCGGATCCGGCGCCGCCGAGCAGCAGCACACCCGCCGCGGCCGCGGCCAGGGCGCGCAGCGAGCCGGAATAGCCGGGCTGCGCCAGTACGACGAGCCCGGCGGCGAGGGTGAGCACCAGCAGTGCCAGCAGCACCCGGCGGGCGGTCCGCGCGGTCCAGCCGAAGGGGCGGTCCGCCATGGTGGTCGCTATGCCGTCCACCAGGTCGTCCAGCAGGACTTCGGGCAGGGTGTCGGTGCGGGGGCGCAGATAGAGCGTTTCGCCGTCGAGCAGTCCGAGCGACTCCAGACTGCTGTCCTCCTCCAACGGCCCGCCACCGAGCCGCTGGAGAACCCAGCCACCGTGTTCCAGGCCCTCTTCGGCGAGCGTGTCACCGGCGTAGCTCACCAGAGTGGGCAACAGGTCTGCCACGGGTACGTCGGCGGGCACCGCGAGGTCGATGGACTTGGCGGGCGCGCGCACCGTGATGCGGCACAGCCCTGCCGTTGCACTTTCGGTCATGGGGAAACTCACGCTTCGTCGGGAGATCCGGGGGTTCTCCGGGGAGAGGCTTACGTTGGACGTGTGCGCGGATCGGTTGCACACTACTTGTCTGCACCGCCTGCTGCTTCGCGGCCGTCTCAGCGCACCGTAGAGTCGGATCGTAGACTCTTCACACCCCGGCCGGGGTTCCTGCCCCCGGCCTGGCCCACACGGCCCTGCCGTCTCCCGCGCCTGCCCGCTCACTCGTATCCCGCTGCCCTGCCGCGCAGGTCAGCGCCCGAACGCCGCCCCGGTGTGCCGTGCCGGGTGCGCTCCCACGGCAGCACCTCTAAGGAGACCGCTCACTTGAGTACCGTCCTGTTCCGCAGGCCCGCGCGTCGGCGCGGACCGGACATGCCCGAAGGCGAGTTGAGCCTCCAGGAGCCGCCCACGCTCCCGGAGGTCACACCGGACAGCTCGGCGGTGTGGAACTACCTCCCGATGGCGCTGATGTCGGTGTCCATGATGTTCATGTACATGAGGCCCGGGGGTTCCCGCAGCGGTGCGTTCATGTATGTGGCGCTGGGCATGATGGTGGTGTCCGCGGCCGCCATGATCCTGGGGCAGTTCGCGCGCCGGGGCAGTGAGCGCAAGCAGCGGCTCAAGGGCGAGCGGCGTGACTACCTCCGCTATCTGCGCCAGACCCGGCGCAAGGTGCGGTCCGCGGTGGTCGAGCAGCAGCGGGCGCTGGCCTGGCGTCATCCGGACCCGGGTGCGCTGTGGTCGCTGGTGGGCACCACCAGGCTGTGGGAGCGGCGGCCGGGCGACGAGGACTTCGCCGAGGTGCGGGTGGCGGTCGGTGACCAGAAGCTGGGGCTGCGGCTTGCTCCGCTGTCCACCAAGCCGGTGGAGGACCTGGAGCCGCTGAGCGCACACGCGCTGCGCAGTTTCATCCGGGCGTACTCCACCGTGCCCGAGCAGCCGATCGCGGTTTATCTGCGCACCTGGGCCCGGGTGTTGTTCCGCGGGGACGAGGACCGCAGCCGGGCGCTGGCGCGGGCCCTGCTGGCCCAGCTGGCCGTGGTGCACTCGCCCGAGGATCTGTGGATCGCGGTGTGCGCGGCCGACGAACGGCGCGCGGACTGGGAATGGGCGAAGTGGCTTCCACACAATCTCCACCAGCAGGAGTCCGACGGCGCGGGTTCGGTGCGGATGGTGGTGTCCTCGGTCAACGAGCTCGACGATCTGCTCGGGGCGGAATTCGGCGAGCGGCCGCCGTACGAGCCCGACGCGACGGCGGGGCGTGAGGAACCGTACACCGTGGTGGTCCTGGACGGGGTGACGGTCCCCGGCGGCCACCGGATGGACGGGCCGGGTTTCCGCAACGCGGTCATCCTGGACCTGGCCGGTTCGCTCACCTGGCGGCCGGGCCGGGCCACCTTGCGGCTGGATATGGCCGAGGAGGTGATGCGGCTGGTGCGCACCGACCGGGAGCGCAAGGAGCAGCAGACCCCGCTCGGCCGGCCGGACCGGATGAGTACGAGCACCGCCGTCTCACTGGCCAAGCGGCTCGCCCCGTACCGCATCGGTTTGGCGGTGGAGAGCGCCGAACCGCTGGCCTCGGACACGGAGCTGACGACCCTGCTGGGCATCTCCGACCTGTACCGTCATGAGCCGCCCTCGTTGTGGTCCCGGCGCACCGGTTCGGACCGGCTGCGGGTGCCGATCGCGGTCGGCTCCGACGGGACTCCGGTGGAACTGGACATCAAGGAGTCCGCGCAGGGCGGCACCGGTCCGCACGGCATGCTCATCGGCGCGACCGGCTCCGGCAAGAGTGAGCTGCTGCGCACCCTGGTACTGGGGCTGGCGCTCACCAACTCCTCCGAAACACTCAACTTCGTCCTGGTGGACTTCAAGGGCGGCGCCACCTTCCTCGGCCTTGATGAACTCCCCCACACCTCCGCGGTGATCACCAACCTCGCCGACGAGGTGGCACTGGTCTCCCGGATGCAGGACGCCCTCCACGGCGAACTGATGCGCCGCCAGGAACTGCTGCGCGCCGCGGGCAACTACACCTCCGCGCTCGAATACGAGAAGGCGCGCGCCGACGGGACCCCACTGGATCCGCTGCCGAGCCTGTTCGTGGTAGTCGACGAGTTCAGCGAGCTGCTCGCCGCACACCGCGAGTTCATGGAGCTGTTCGTCATGATCGGACGGCTCGGCCGCAGCCTCGGAGTACATCTGCTGCTCGCCTCACAGCGGCTCGACGAAGGCCGGATGCACCAGCTGGAAAGCCATCTGTCCTACCGGATCGGTCTGCGCACCTTCTCCGCGATGGAGAGCCGCGGCGTGCTGGGCGTACCGGACGCCTACGAACTGCCGCCACGCCCCGGAAGCGGTTTCATCAAGACCGGTGTGGAGGCGCTGACCCGCTTCCGCGCCGCCTATGTCTCCGGCCCGTACCGGCACCGCAGCTCCGCCGCCCACCAGGCCCGGGTGGCCAGCCAGGTGGTGCCATGGACGGCCGGCTGGGTGGTGCCACGCCAGGTACCCGATCTGCCGGTCAACGAGCCCGAGGAGCCGGACGAGGAGGGGGGCGACTCGCTGCTGTCGGTGGCCGTGGAGCGGATGCGGGACGCCGGACCGCCCGCACACCAGGTGTGGCTGCCGCCGCTGAACGAGCCGTCGACCCTCGACGAGCTGCTGCCGCCGCTCATCGAACACCCCGAGCACGGGCTGACCATCGGCGACGCGGCGCGGCGCGGCCGGCTGACCACAGCGGTCGGTGTGGTGGACCGCCCGTTCGACCAGCGCCGTGACGAGCTGCTGGTGGACCTCGCCGGCGCCGGTGGCCATGTCGCCATCGCCGGTGGTCCGCAGAGCGGCAAGAGCACACTGCTGCGCACCCTGATCATGTCCCTCGCCCTCACCCACACCCCGCGCGAAGTGCAGTTCTACTGCCTCGACTTCGGCGGTGGCACTCTGGCGGGCATGGTGAACCTCCCCCACGTCGGCGGGGTGGCCGCCCGGATGGACAAGGAGCGCGTCGGCCGGGTGATCGCCGAGATCACCTCACTGCTGGCCCGCCGTGAGCGGTTCTTCCTCGACCACGGCATCGACTCCATGGCCACCTTCCGGCGCCGCCGGGCCGCCGGGGAGTTCCCGGACGAGCCGCACGGCGACGCCTTCCTCGTCGTCGACGGCTGGTCCACCGTCCGGCAGGACTACGACCAGCACATCGCCACCTTCAACGCCATCGCCGCCCGCGGCCTGAACTACGGCATCCACCTCATCGTCACCACCGCCCGCTGGGTGGAGCTGTCCTCGGCGGTGCGCGACCAGGCCGGTACCCAGCTGGAACTGCGCATGGGTGACCCGATGGACTCCAATATCGATGTGCGCAAGGCGGCCGGGGTGCCGCGGATCGCCGGCCGCGGTCTCACCCGCGAATCCAAGCTGCACTATCTGACCGCGCTGCCGCGGATCGACGGGCGGTCGGGCGCGGAGGACCTGTCCGAGGGCGTGGCCGATCTGGTGGCGCGGGCCCGCGCCGCCTGGCCGGGCGAGCCCGCGCCTCCGGTGCGGATGCTGCCCACCCTCCTGCCAGCGGCCGAACTGCCGCCCGCCGAGGGCGATCTGCGGGTGCCGCTGGGGATCGAGGAGGACGGGATGGACACCGTCTGGCACGACTTCAGCGCCAATCCGCACATGATCGTGGTCGGTGACACCGAGAGCGGCAAGACCAATCTGCTGCGGCTGATGGCCCGCGCCATCACCGACCGCTACACCCCCGCCGAGGCCCGCATCATGGTGGTGGACTACCGCCGTGAGCTGGTGGAGGCCGTGCCCGACGCATACCGGCTGGGGCACGCCGTCTCCATCGACGCGCTCAAGGAACTGGTCGACGGGGCGGCACGCGCCGTACGGACCAGGGTGCCGGGTCCCGATATCGCCCCCGCGCGGATGCGGCTGTGCGACTGGTGGACCGGGCCGCGGCTGTTCGTCCTGGTCGACGACTACGACATGGTCGGTGGCGGCGGTCCGCTCAACCAGCCGTTCTCCCCGCTGATGGACCATCTCGCCCTGGGCTACGAGGTGGGGATGCACCTGGTGGTCGCGCGCTCGGCGGCGGGTGCGGGCCGCGGGCTGAACGATCCGCTGATGCGACGGCTCCAGGAGGTCAACTCGCCCGGGATCCTGCTGTCCTGCCCGCCGTCGGAAGGCTATGTGTTCGGCAACATCAAGGGCCGCAACCTGCTGCCGGGACGTGGTGTGCGGATCGCCCGCCGGAAGAGCGTGCAGATCCAGACGGCGCTGATGGACTCGGATCCGGTCCGCCCGGACACCACCGGTGGGGGCCCGGACGCCACGGGGCCGCGGACCTCATGACGAACCGCCTGAGTCCCGCGGACGCGGGGGGACGCGCCGGGCGCGCCCCCCGCGTCCGGGGTGTTCCCCGCGGCCTGCGGGCCGGACGCGCCCTAGCCTGCCGGGCGCCAGCCACGGGCCTTGCCACGCGGGACGATCACCATCGCCGCGCCCACGAGCAGTACCAGACCCAGACCCCCGGCACCGATCAGCAGGGCCCGTTCGCGGGGGGTGCGGGACGCCGCCGCCGGGACGTGTGCGGGGCCGGGTGCGGGCTCGGCGGCCGCGGCCTCGGTGGGGAGAACCGCGGTGAGCCCCGCGTAGGTGTCCAGCCGGGGCGCCTCATCGGGGTAGGCGGCCCGCAGCAGCCGGTGCGAGACCTCCGTGGCGGAGAGTTCGGGGTGGTAGGCGCGGATCAGGGCCGCCGCCCCCGCGACATGCGCGGCGGCCAGCGACGCACCCGAACCGATGAAGTGGCCACGGCCCTTGGCCCCGATGCCCACCACCGCGTCACCGGGCGCGGCGAGATCGGCGTCGAGCGCGGCGGGCGCGTCCTTCGGACGGCCTCCTGCGGGTCCGAAGTCCACGACGGACAGCACCCGGGAGACGCGGGCCGGCCAGTACGCGCGGGCGCGGGTGTCCGTCTTCCCGTCGGCTCCCTGGGGTGCGATGTCCGGGGTGGCGGGAGCGACGACCAGCACATCCTTGGCGGTGGCATGGGCCACCGCCTCGGTGAGCTCCTTGCTTCCGGTGGTCAGGGTCTGGCCGACGTAGACCACGGAGGCACCCTTGTCCACGGCGGCCGTGATGCCGTCCGCGATCCGCTGGGCGCTGGGCGTGCCATGCTCGTCCGTGCCCCGTATCGCGAGGACACGCGCATGTGGCGCCACGCCGGTCACCGCGCCCTTCCCGGTGGGAGCGGCCGCTATCAGACCCGCCGCGAAACTGCCGTGGCCCACGCAGTCCTGGCCCGCGCCGTCCACGGCGGTGACCCGTCCGGACAGCGCGGGGGCGCTCTCACCGACGCCGGTGTCCACCACGGCCACCGTCACCCCCGAGCCCTGGGACAGCTGCCAGGAACGGGAGAGCTGGAGCGCCTGGCGGGTCCATGGCTGGGTGTCGGCGGTCTTGGCGGAGGCGGTCGCACACGCGTCGTCGGCGCCCATCCGCAGGCGCAGGGGGGGAAGGCTCACCGGGTCACCGGTGTCGGCATGGACTGGCTGGGGCAGCACCAAAGCGGGAATCGCGGCTGCCGCCGCAATCGCCAGAGCGCGGCGGTAACGGTCGCATCGCATACGGCACATGATATGGGATGGGATCCTTGGACCGGGCTCGGTCCCGCCCTTCACGAATCCAGGAGGACACAGCGTGTCACGGCAGGTACTTACGGTCGGCCCGGAACAGCCGGACGGTTTCCGGACCATCGGTGAGGCGCTGGCCACGGCACGTACGGGCGCGGTGGTCCACGTCCGTCCCGGCCGCTACCCCGAGAACCTCACCGTCCGCACCAGGGTGACCATCGTCGGCGAAGGCGACCCGGGCAGTGTGGAGATCTGCCCGCGGCGCGGCTCCGCGCTGACGCTGATGGCCGACGCGGTGATGCTCACCGATCTGACGCTGCGCGGCGGCGGCGAGGACGTGGCCGTGGTCGATGTGCCACGCGGCCAGGTCGCCATGGACCGCTGCACCGTGATCGGTTCGGGGTGGACGGCGGTGCTCGCCCGGAACACCGGCTCGCTGGCGATGCGCGGCTGCCGGGTCACCAACCGCGAGGGCGCCGGGATCGTGGACACCTCCGAGACCGGCAGCGCCATCGAGGACTGTGTCCTGGAGAACCTCGGCACCTCGGCCGTGGTCCTCAGCGAGAACGCGCGCTCCACCATCCGCGACTGCCGGATGCGGGACGCCCGGGGCAACGGTGTGCTGGCCAACGGCGAGGCACAGGGGTCCATCGAGTCCTGTGACATCACCGGCACCGACAAGCCCGCGATCGCCCTGGAGGGCAACAGCACCACCCGGGTGGTGCGCACCACGGTCCGGGACACCGCCGTCGGGGTCTATCTGACCAGCGCCTCCCGGCCCACTCTGGAAGAGGTGACGGTGTCCGGCACCTCCGGGCCCGGGATCGCCCTGTCCTCAGGGGCCGATCCGCTGCTGCGCCGGTGCACCACCGCCCGTACCAAGGGCCCAGGTCTGGTGGTCTCCGAACGCTCCCGCGGCACCTTCGAGGACTGCGAGTTCACCGCGTCGACCGGGTCCGCGATCCGGGTGGCCGACTCCAGCTCGCCGTCGTTCCACCACGCGGTGGTGCGGGACTGCGCGGACGCGGCCGCGGCGGTGCTGCTCATCGAGGACTCCACCGCGGAGTTCGACCGTCTCGAGGTGTCCGGCGGTGCGGGCAGTGCCCTGTCGATCCGTTCACGGGCCAACCCGCTGATCCGGCACGCCCGCATCTCCGCCCCCGGCAGACACGGCGTCGAGGTGGGCGAAGAGGGCCGCGGACGGCTGGAGTTCTGCACGGTGGAGCGGGCAACCGACACCGGGATACGGATCGCCGACGGCGGCAACACCCAGCTCAGTGACTGTGTCGTGCGCACCTCCGGGGAGACGGCGGTGTCCGTGGGCGGCGAGGGGGTCGCCACCGTCCGGGATCTGGAGATCGAGGACTGTGGCGCCTCCGGTGTGGCCGTGGAGTCCGGCGGGGAGGCGTCGCTGGCCCGGGTGCGGATCACCGGCGCCGGAGCCCATGGTGTGCTTCTCGCGGCCGGGGCCCGCGCGGAACTGAACCGCTGCGAGGTGAGTGGCAGCGTCGGTGACGGTATCCGCGTGGACAGCGCCGAACCGGTCAGCGTCACCGGATGCTCGGTGCGCGACAACCGGGGCGCCGGGCTGACCCAGACCCGGGCGAGCGAGCGCCTGGAGGTGCTGGAGCTGACCAGCGCCGACAACGGGGCCCCGGACGCCTGGGGCGTCGAAGTGGCCGCGGGTGGTGGCGCGTCCGGCACGAACGACTCCGGCAGAGCAGAGCCCAAGGAGCCCCTGGACGAGCTGGAGGCGCTGATCGGCCTCGATGGCGTCAAGCACCAGGTGCGCACCCTGGTCAACCTCAACCAACTCGCCCAGCGACGGGTCCGGCTGGGTATGCCGGTGCCGTCGATGAGCCGCCATCTGGTGTTCGCCGGGCCGCCCGGCACCGGTAAGACCACCGTGGCCCGTCTCTACGGCTCGATCCTCGCCCAGCTGGGGGTGCTGCCCCAAGGGCATCTCGTCGAGGTGTCCCGCGCCGATCTGGTGGCGCAGGTCATCGGCGGTACGGCCATCAAGACCACCGAGGCGTTCAACGAGGCCATCGGGGGTGTGCTGTTCATCGACGAGGCGTACACCCTCACCCCCGAGGGCGGCAGTTCCAATGACTTCGGCCGTGAGGCCGTGGACACCCTGCTGAAGCTGATGGAGGACCACCGCGAGGACGTGGTGGTCATCGCCGCCGGCTACTCCTCGGAGATGGGCTCCTTCCTGGACTCCAACCCCGGTCTGGCCTCCCGCTTCACCCGGACCATCGAGTTCACCAACTACTCGGTGGCGGAGCTGGTGACCATCACGGAGAGCATGTGCGGCTCCCACCAGTTCGAGCTGGGGCCGGGCACCACGGACGCGCTCGCCGCCCACTTCGAGCGGATGCCCCGCGACGCCACCTTCGGCAACGGCCGTGCGGCACGGCGGGTCTTCGAGGAGATGGTCGACCGCCAGGCGTTCCGTCTCGCCACCATGGCCGAGCCCGCCGAACGGGACCTGACGCTGCTGCTGCCCGAGGACATCAGCGACGAGTCGGTCGAGACGCAGTCGCCCGGCGAGGACCGGGAAGCGCTGCTGGCCAAACTCGAGGCCATGGTGGGTCTGGGCGCGGTCAAGCGCGAGGTCACCGATCTCGTCAGTCTGCTCACCACGGTCAAACAGCGGGAGGCCGCCGGGCTGCCCGCGCCACGTATCAGTCAGCATCTGGTGTTCTCGGGCCCGCCCGGTACCGGTAAGACCACGGTGGCACGTCTGTACGCCGGGATCCTGCACTCCCTGGGCGTCCTGCCGCGTGGCCAGTTGGTCGAGGTGGCCCGCGCCGATCTGGTGGGCCGCTACGTGGGCCACACCGCGCAGCTCACCAAGGAGGTGTTCGACAGCGCCAAGGGCGGTGTGCTCTTCATCGACGAGGCGTACACCCTCACCCCCGAGGGATCGTCCTCCGACTTCGGCCGGGAGGCGGTGGACACCCTCCTGAAGCTCATGGAGGACCACCGCGACGAGGTCGTGGTCATCGTCGCCGGTTACACCGACGAGATGAGCCGCTTCCTGGCCTCCAACCCCGGCCTGGCCTCCCGCTTCTCGCGGTATGTGGAGTTCGAGAACTACACCACCGATGAACTCGTCACCATCCTGGAGCGGCATGCGGAGGACTCGGGCTACTCCTGCCCGGCGGACACCATCGCGGCGCTGCGCGACCGCGTCGAGAGCCTCCCCCGCGACCGGTCCTTCGGCAACGCGCGGCTGGCCAGGCAGCTGCTGGAGAGCATGATCACCCAGCAGGCGCGCCGCCTCACGTCGAATTCCCGGCCGAGCGTGGACGATCTGCGGACGCTGCTGCCGGATGACCTGCCCGCCGCCGGTCTCGGTGTGCTCGGCTGACGGGCGACGGCAGTCGAATCGCTCGCTCCCCGAGGGGAGCGAGCGATTCACCGCGTGCGGGGCGTGCGACTCACGGCATGCGAGGTGGGGAATTCACAGCTCTCCGAGCCATGTCTCCCCCGTCATGACCCGGGCGCCCCGACCGGGGAAGATCCGCTCCACGAAGACCTCATGGACGTCCCTCTCGGCGTCCGCGCAGGCGTCGCCCAGGACGGTGACCCGGTAATCCCGGTCCATGGCGTCGTAGAGGGTGGCCGCGACCATGGCGCTCGTCGCCACTCCGGTCAGCACGATCGATTCGATGTGCTGGGCGCGCAGCACCATGTCGAGTTCCGTACCGGCGAACGCGCTCGCACGACGCTTGGTGATGACGACGTCCTCCGGCGTCGGCGCCAGGTCCGGTGTGACGCCCGTTTGTCCGGCTCCCTCGTGGAAGAGCGTGCCGGACTGGTGGAACGCGGTGAGCATCGTGTTGTTCGCGGAGACATCGATTCCCGAGGCGCGCAGTTCGGTGCGTACGAACACCACGAGGACGTCCTGCGCGGCGCGCGCCGCGGGCACCACCGCCCGCAAGGGGGCGAGGGCCGCCCTGGTGAAGGGGTAGTTCTCCAGGATGCCCGTCTGCATATCGCCGACGATCAGTGCGGTGTTGGTACGCGCGGTCACGCGATCTCCTCGTTGTCGTGGGTCTGTGACGGTGGATCCTGCGCGGCGGACCGTTCCGCTCTCCGTCCGGCCGTCAGCAGGATGACCAGCCCACCGGCCATGATGACGGCGATGGCCAGGAGCGCGTAGGTGAAGTCGCCGGTCGCGTCCGCGATGGCGCCGGTCATATAGGGACCGAGGAAGCCACTGAGGTTGCTCACCGAGTTGATCAGGGCGATCCCCGAGGCCGCGGCGGCACCGGTGAGGCACAGCGGCGGCAGCCGCCAGAACTGTGGCATGGCGGTGAAGATACCGGAGACGCTGACGCAGAACGCCGCGATGAACAGGACGTCGTGGTGGGTGAAGGTGGCGAGCAGCAGCCCCACGACACCGAAGGCCAGGGGTACCGCGGTGGAGAACACCACCGACCGGCGGGCCGCCACCCGTGCCCAGCCGAGCATGGCGACGATGGCGATGGCCGAGGGGATACCGGCGAGCAGCACACTGTCGACCTCTGAGATCCCGGACCCGTCACCGGTGAGGGTGGCGATCATCGTCGGCAGGAAGAAGGCGATGGGGTACAGGCCGAAGACCACGGCGAAGAAGGCGAGGGCGAGCATCCACACCCGTCCGCTGGAGAGCGCCTGACGCATCCCGGTGAGCGCGCCGTGTGCGTTCTGCTGGGCGGTTTCCAGGGCAAGTCGCCGCTGGATGGCGTCCTCCTCCTCAGGCGTCAGCCACCTGGCGTCGGCGGGCCGGTCCGGCAGGAGGGCGTAGATGACCACCCCGGCCAGTACGGTGAAGAGGCCCTCGGTGAAGAACAGCGAGCGCCACCCGGTGTGCCCGGTGAGCCGCTCCCCCCAGGACAGCATGGCCGCGGCGAGCGGCGATCCGATGATGCCGGACAGCGGAAGCATGATGAAGAAGGCGGACATGGCCCAGGCACGCTGTCTCCTGGGGAACCAGAAGGTCAGGTACAGCAGGATGCCGGCGGCCAGTCCGGCCTCCGCGAAACCCAGCAGGATCCTGGCGAGGTAGAGCTGACCGACACTCCGCACGGCGGCCGTGCCCATGGTGACGATGCCCCAGGAGACAAGGATGCGGGTGATCCATTTTCGTGCGCCGAACCGGCGCAGCATCATATTGCTCGGGATCTCCACAAGGATGTATCCGATGAAGAACAGGCCCGAGGCCAGGCCCGCTTGTCCGGCGGTGAGGCCGAGGCTCTTGTTGAGCGGCTGTGCCACATAGCCGAGATTGGCACGGTCGATGTAGCTCATCACGTAGGCGAGGCCGATGAGCGGGATGATGCGGATACCTGCTTTGCGCCACACCTGGCGCATGTTGACTTCGGTGGTGACGGGGGCGGTGACCTCGGCCATGGCGGGGTCCTCTCGGTGAGCGGGGTCCGAGGGTGGAGAGGTGGGGGGTTGGGGAGGGACGGCGGGGTGCGGGTTCGCTAGGGGCGCCGGGCGGCGCGCCGTTGCCGGGTCGCCGCCGTGTCGACCGTGCCATCGGGGGTGACGACCACTCCGTAGTCGCTGCTCGCGCGGGACACGGTGACCTTCCCGTCGAGCACATCCCGCAGTACCCGGTCGGGGTCGCGGGTGAAGGGGTCACCGTGTCCGCCGCCTCCGGCGGTGATGTGGCGGTGGCGGTCGCCTGCGGCGAGGGTCCGGACGACCTTGGCCGGGAGGAGTTGCTCCTGTGGGGTGCCGGAGTTGAGGACGTTGGACGACATGGTGCCCGGGGATCCGCCCTGAAGGCCGTAGGGCAGGTGGGTGCGCCGGTCGGAGCGGATCTGTACCTCGACGGTGGAGGCGAGCACCGTCATATCGCGGAAGGTCGACAGACCGCCGCGCCACCGGCCGGGACCACCGGTGTCGGGCAGATAGCCATAGCCGTCGATGCGCACGTGGCCGGACTGCTCGAGTTCCTCCACCGGCACATTGGCCAGATTGGCGCCGAGCGGGCTGATGCCGTCCACACCGTCGCGGTCCGGACGGGCTCCCCAGGCCCCGCACAGGATGTCCCACAGAACGCTGGTGGTTCCGTCCTCCCCGGTGATGCCGATGGCCACGGAGTCGGGGCCGCCGTCGCCCGCGGCCGGGACCCGGTCGGGGAAGACCGGGGCCAGCGCTCCGAGGACGGTGTCGATGATGCGGTAGGCGACCAGGCCCCGGGCGCCACGGGCCGCGGGCCGTCGGCCGTTGAGGATGGAGGCCTTGGGGATGGTGAAGGTGAGGGGGCGGTAGAAGCCGCTGTTGGCCGGGATATCCGAGCCCAGGGCGCCTTGGAGGGCCGCGTAGGAGGCGGACCGGGTGAAGGACGCGGTGGCGTTCAGGGCCGAGGCGACCTGGGGGGAGGATCCCGTGAAGTCCAGGTGCAGGGTGTCGCCGGTGATGGTGACGGTGACGCGGAAGGGGATGGGCGGCGAACCCATGCCGTCGTCGTCGATGAAGTCCTCGAACGCGTAGGCACCGTCGGGGGCTTCGGCGAGCGCCGCGCGCAGCAGGGTCTCGGAGTAGTCGAGGAGTTCCTCGTTGAGCGCGGTCAGACCGTCGGTGCCATGTCGTACGGCCAGTTCCTTCAGCCCTTCGCCACCGGCGTGGCACGCGGCGAGCTGCGCTTCGAGGTCGCCGCGGAGCAGTTCGGGCTCGCGTACGTTGCGCAGGATGAGCGCGAGGAAGGTCTCGTTGAGCCGTCCCGCGTCGTACAGCCGGGACGGCGGTATCTGCACACCTTCCGCGAAGATGCTGGTGGACTGCACCGCCATGGAACCCGCGGCCCAGCCCCCCACGTCCACATGGTTGACCACGGTGACGGAGTGGCCGATCAGCTCCTGCCCGGCGGTGAACACCGGGGCGATGGCGAAGATATCGGGCAGATGCATACCGCCCTGGTCGGGGTCGTTGAGCAGGTAGACATCGCCCGGCCGGATGGCGTCACCGAAGGTCCCCAGCACGGCGCTCATGGCTTCGGGGATGGAACCCAGGTGCACCGGACAGGTGTTGGCCTGCGCGATCACCCGGCCGGAGGGGTCGCACAGCGCGGCGGAGAAATCCATGCTGGACGCCACGATCTGGGAGTGCGCGGTGCGCAGGATGGTGATGGCCATCTCGTCCGCGAGTCCGGTGACGGCGTTCCGGTAGACCTCGAACGTGGCGGCGTCGCTGATCGGGCGCGGGCTCATACGGAGGCCTCCGGGGCGGTGGTCGTCCAGGCGATGACGATGTTGTTGAGGTGGTCGAGGCGGGCGGTGGCTCCCGGCGGTACGAGGGTGGTGGCATCCATGTCCTCGATGACCAGGGGGCCTTGCCGGGGCTCGGCCGACAGCGCGGCGCGGGGAATGACCGGGGTCGGCTCGGTGCGGTCGAAGCGGCACTCCCGGAGCGTCTCGGGGCGGGGCGCCGACGGCGGCAGGCTCAGGATCCGCTCGACGCTCACGGGGTTGCGCACCCGTCCGCGGACGCGGAGGTTGACGATCTCCACGAGTTCATCGGCCCCGTCACGGCCGTAGGTGCGGTGGTGTTCGGCGTGGAACCGCTGTCGTGCGGCGGCCATCTGCCCGGGGTCCAGCGCCCCGTCGGGGACGGTGATGGACAGTTCGAAGCGCTGGCCTCGGTAGCGCATATCGAGGACCCGCAGGACCTCGATATGCGCCGAGGGGTCCGCGTCGAGCAGGGTCTCGGTGACCTCCTTGGCCATCCGGTCGAATTCCGCGGTGAGCAGGTCGAGCGCGTCGAGATCCGCCCGGTGGGCCATGACCGCCTGCCGTTCGGTGTCGGCGACCAGCAGCCCCAGGCTGCTGAACAGCCCGGTGTGCACGGGGACGATGACGGTGTCGATGCCGAGCTCCCGGGCGATCGCCGCGCCATAGAGGGGCCCGGCGCCGCCGAAGGCGACCATGACGGCGTCCCGCGGATCGCGGCCGCGTTCGCTGGTGACGGCCTTGACGGCCTTGGTCATGCTGGACACGGCGACCTCGTAGGCCCCGCGGGCGGCCGCCGGGATGTCGACGCCCAGGTCCCGGGCCACCGGAGCGATGGCCCGCTCGGCGAGTTCCGGGCTGATGGCCACCCGACCGCCGGCCAGGGCCCGCGGGCTGAGGTAGCCCAGGGCCACGTTGGCATCGGTCAGCGTGGGGCTGGTCCCACCGTTGCCGTAGCAGGCGGGACCGGGCCGGGAGCCGGCGCTCCGCGGTCCGACGCGCAGGGATCCGGCGACATCGGTGGAGATGACGCTGCCCCCGCCCGCACCCACTTCCGCGATGTCGATGGAGGGCACGCGCAGCGCGTATCCCGCGCCCTTGCCCATGCCGCGGGTGATGTTCATGCCCCCGCCGACCTCGTAGTCGCCCGCGACGAACGGTTCGCCGTCCTCGATGAGGGACGCCTTGGCCGTGGTGCCGCCCATGTCGAAGGCGACGACGGAGTCGAGGCCCATGAGCCGGGAGAGCTTCTGGACCGCGATGACACCGGCGGCGGGCCCCGATTCGATGATCTGGACCGGGCGCTCCACCACCGACGGTGCGTCGAGGAGGCCGCCGCTGGACTGCATGATCATCAGTGGTGCGCAGACACCCGCTTCCCGCAGTTCTTCGCCGAGCGCGGTGATGTAGTCGTGGACCTGGGGGCCGACATAGCTGTTGACGACCGCGGTACTGGTGCGCTCGTACTCCTGAAGCTGCGGTGTGATGTCGACGGAGGCGGTCACATAGGTGCCGGGCAGGAGAGCCCGCAACTCGGCGGCGACCCGGCGCTCTTCCTCGGGACAGGCGTAGGAGTTGAGGAGGCACACCGCCACCGCCTCGATGTCCGCTGCCGCGATCTCACCGGCCACCCGGGCCAGTTCGGCGGAGTCCGCCGGGGGGTCGAGATGACCGCTGGCGGTGATCCGCTGGTCGATCTCATAGCGGTGGCGGCGGGGAACCAGTGGGGTCGGCCGCTGCCAGGACAGGTCGTACAGCAGGGGGCGGCGCAGACGTCCGAGTTCCAGAACGTCGCGGAATCCCCGGGTGGTGACCAGGGCGGTCCGTGCTCCGCGCATCTCCAGGATGGCGTTGGTGGCCACGGTGGTGGCGTGCAGCATCGCCCCGACCTGGTGCGGGAGCGCGGCCGCTCCGGACAGCGCGGCCTCGGTTCCGCCGAGGACACCGCTGCCGAAGTCCGGTGGTGTGGAGAGGACCTTCACCGGGACGACCCGGCCGCCCGGGCCCAGGGCGATGACATCGGTGAAGGTGCCCCCGATATCGGCGGCGACTCGCCAGCTTCCGTCGTGGTCGGTCTCGGCAGGTCCTGGCACGTTCGGCTCCTTCGAAGGTGGCTCTGGGAAGAGGGCGATCTCATAAACGCGATCTCACGAGTGATGGTTGAGATCTTTGGCGGGACCGAGCGCACTGCCCCGCGTCAGGGCCCCGAGCCGCCGCCCCGCCTCCTCGAGGCTGGCGGCGGAACCCCCGTAGACCATGCGGATATGGGTGTCCGGCCCCGCGAAGGCGTCCCCGGCGATGGCCGTCATACCGTGGTCCAGCAACAGCCGCTCCAACCGGCGCCCCCGGACACCGAGCGGGGTGCAGTCGGCGAAGACGAAGACCCCGGCGTCGGGCCGTACCGATCGCAGACCGGCACGCTCCAGTCCGCCGCGCAACACGTCCCGCCGGTCCCGCATGGTCGCGAACTCCCGCTCGAGCCACTGCTGCGGGCCGGTCATGACGGCGTGTGCCGCGGCCTGGGCCATATCCCCGACGTTGATGGCGTCCCATTCGAAGGCGCGGTGTACCGGGCCCAGCAGATGTGCGGGCGCGTGCACATACCCGACCCGCCAACTGGTGAACGCGTAGTTCTTGCTGAGGCTGGTGACCGTGACCAGATCGGGGTGGCGGTCGCGCAGCAGCATCTGCGGTACGTAGCCGGGTCCGTCCCAGACGTACCGCTCGTAGCACTCGTCGGAGAAGACGACCAGCCCGTGGTGGGCCGCGATGTCCAGCAGCCGGCCGAGCCGCTCACGGCTCGGCACATGGCCCGTCGGGTTGTTGGGATTGCAGATCAGCAGGGCCCGGGTGGCCGGGGTGACGGCGGCCGCGACGGCCTCCGCGTCGTACTCCCATCCCCGGCCCTCGTCGGACCGCACATACACCGGGCGGGCCCCCGCCAGGCGGATCATGCCGTCGAAGAAGTAACTGGGTGCGGGCACGACGACCTCGTCACCCGGTGACAGCAGGGCCCTCAGCGCCACGCTCATCCCGTGCTGGGCGCCATGGGTGATCAGCAGCTCGCTCTCCGGGTCCACGGCGAGCCCGTGGACGGCGGCCAGCCGTGCGGCGATCACCTGGCGGAGCTCGGGGGAACCGCGGCCGCGGCGGGGGAAGACCTCGCCCGCGGCCGCCCGCACCGCCTCCACGACATGCGGCGGCATGGGGAGCGTCGGCACCCCGCGGAAGGGGACCATGTCCACACCGCCCGACGGCGCCCGCTGGGCACTGTCGGCGACCGCGAGAGCCGGCAGACGTTCCAGCTTCATCAGCTTCCCTTCGCCGGGGGATGGATATCTGAGATCTCAGCCCAGCTCATACCCGATCACCCTGTTGCGCGGGGTCGGAGCGAGGGGCTTGAGCCGTAAGATCTCTATAACATGCCGTTAAGATCTCAGTTCTTAGCTGACCACTCGCGGGAACGCCACGTCAACCCCTCGGGAGCGGGAGATGAATCCGAGGCTCCGGATCTCAGGTGACGCTGATGCTGATCTCGGCGAGGGACGCGTGCGACACCAGCTGGTCGATGATCTGGTCCTGTGAGGTCTGCGTTCTGGCCCGCATGGCGGCACGGGCCGCGGCCGGGTCGCGGTCCCGGATGGCCTCGAGGATCTCCCGCCGCTGATGCGCGGAGGACTCCGAGAACGGCAGCGACGTCAGCGTGATCCGCAGGACCCGCTCCAACTCGTCGAAGGCCCGGGTGATCGCCTGGGCCAGCATGTCATTGCCGCACCGGTTGGCGATGATCGCGTCGAACTCGAGATTGGCACGGAGGAACGCGTCGATGCTCGCCGTATCGCCCGTCTCATAGGTAACGGACAGCAGCTCTTCCATCCGGGCGAGATCGCGCTCGGGGCAGCCGAGCTCCGCCGCGAGGCCCGCCGCCTCGACCTCCAGCAGCCGGCGGAAGGCACAGAGGTCACGCGTCCCCTTGAGGGTGACCGGCAGGACCCGGTAGCCCGAGCGGGGCAGCGCCTGCACCAGACCGTCCCGCTGCAACCGGGTCAGGGCCTCACGGACGGGCATCGTGCTCGCACCGGCCCGGCGCTCAAGGGTCGATTTGGTGACATGAGCCCCGGGCTCCAGCGCCAGTTCGATGATCTGGCGCTTGATGGCGGCGTACGCGCGCGCGGTGGCGCTGAGGCTCGGATGGTCCTCGCTCAGGATGGCGGGCAGATACTTCACGGCCCCACCTTACCGCGGCTGCGATCTCACACGTCCGCCGAGCGGATCTCAATCGACGGCGGGGCCGAGCCCCTGGTCACTCCGTGATCCGCGTGCGAAGCGGTAGAAATAGTTTATGTGCGGAATTTTGGGTAAAATCCGGCGCGGAATTTCGCCCAGGAGCAGCCCCGAGGGGACATCGCGGCGGCTGCCCGAGGGTGTGCGCTCCCTGTTGAGCATGCCCAGCCTGGCCGGTCAGGTGTTCCTGCTGCAACTGACCGTCGTGGTGCTGCTC
The DNA here is from genome assembly GCF_040650655.1 of Streptomyces sp. NPDC048636. Taxonomy (NCBI): domain Bacteria; kingdom Bacillati; phylum Actinomycetota; class Actinomycetes; order Kitasatosporales; family Streptomycetaceae; genus Streptomyces; species Streptomyces sp. NPDC048636. The sequence continues at coordinate 215,656 of NZ_JBEZHR010000004.1, forward strand.
GTCGTCGCCGCACTGATCGCTCTCGTGGTGCAGGTCCGACGGGACAGCATGGCGGACGCCCGGCACCGGACGCTCGCCGCGGCGCAGGCGTTCGCGAACTCCCCGGGGATGCTCAAGGCGCTGGACAGCCCCAACCCGACCGCGGTGCTCCAGCCGCGTGCCGAGGCGGCCCGGAAGGCCGCCGGTGTCGACGCCCTCATCGTGTACCGGGTGGACGGGATCACCCTCACCCACAGCGACCCGCGTCAGATCGGCAAACACATCATCGGGCCCTACTCGGAGGCCGCGTCCGGCAAGGCGTTCACCAGGACCTTCCAAGGGTCCCTCGGCCTCTCCGTGGTCTCCGCGGCCCCCGTCAAGGACGCGAGCGGTTCGGTCGTCGCCATCGTCGCCGCCCCCGTCACGGTCGGGACGGTGCAGCAGGGGGTGAACCGGCAACTGCCGGTCCTCTTCGGCGGCGCCGCCGGAGCACTCGCCGTCGCCGCGGGCGGAGCGGGGCTGGTGAGCCGTCGGTTGCGGCGCCAGACGCATGGCCTCGGCCCGGCCGAGATGACCCGCATGTACGAGCACCACGACGCGGTTCTGCACGCGGTGCGGGAGGGGGTGCTCATCGTCGGGGGCGACGGCCGGCTGCTGCTGGCCAACGACGAGGCGCGGCGGCTGCTGGACCTGCCGGCGGACGCGGAGCGGCGCCGGGTCACCGATCTCGGGCTGGGGGCCGACCTCGCCGAGCTGCTCGCCTCCGACCGCCCGTCCACCGATGAGGTGCACCTGGCCGCCGACCGGCTGCTCGCGGTCAACAAGCGGCTCACCGATCCCCGGGGAGCGTCCGGCAGCGTGGTGACACTACGGGACACCACCGAGCTGCGGGCCCTCTCCGGCCGGGCCGAACTGGCCCGGGAGCGGTTGAAACTGCTCTACGACGCGGGGGTGCGGATCGGGACGACGCTGGACGTCACCCGCACCACCGAGGAACTCGCGGAGGTGGCGGTCCCGCAGTTCGCCGACGTGGTCACCGTCGAGCTTCCCGACCGGGTGCTGCACGGCGAGGAGCCGTCCGGCACCGGCACCGAGATGCGCCGCACCGCCCTGGTCGGACTGGAAGGCGACCATCCCCTCTACCCCGTCGGCGAGCTGATCCAGTTCGCCGCCGGTCACCCCATCGTGGCCGGAGTGGCCAGCGGCCGGGCGGTTCTGGTGGGTGATCTGAGCGCCAGTGACGGCTGGCGGTCCCAGGACCCGGAACGTTCCCGAAACGTCCTCGACTACGGCATCCGCTCCCTCGTCCTGGTCCCGCTGCGGGCCCGCGGAATGCTGCTCGGGACCGCGCACTTCTGGCGGAAGAACACCTCCCCGGCGTTCGAGGAGGAGGATGTGTTCTTCGCCGAGGAACTGGCCGCCCGGGCGGCGGTGTGCATCGACAACGCCCGCCGCTACACCCGTGAACACTCCACGGCCGTCGCGCTCCAGCGCAGTCTGCTGCCCCGCGGTCTGCCCGAGCAGTCGGCCCTCGAGGTGGCCTACCGCTATCTGCCCGCGCGCGCCGGAGTGGGCGGGGACTGGTTCGATGTCATCCCGCTGTCCAGCGCCCGGGTGGCGCTGGTGGTCGGCGATGTCGTCGGCCACGGTCTGCACGCGGCGGCCACCATGGGGCGGCTGCGCACCGCGGTGCACAACTTCTCCGTCCTGGACATGCCGCCGGACGAGCTGCTGGGCCGGATGGACGAGTTGGTGGCCCAGATCGACGCCGAGGAGGCCGACTCCGAGGACGGGTCGGGCATCACCGGGGCCACCTGCCAGTACGCCATCTATGACCCCACCTCCGGACATGTGGCCGTCGCCACCGCCGGTCACCCGGGGCTGGCGGTGGTCCACCCCGACGGGACCGTGGCCTTCCCGGCGCTGCCGATCTCCCCGCCACTGGGCCTGGGCGTCGGGCTGCCCTACGAGAGTGCAGAGCTGACGGTGGTCGAGGGGTCCCGGCTGGTGCTCTACACCGACGGGTTGATCGAGGGCCGCGACCTGGACGCCGGTCTGGAGGATCTGCGCGCCGCCCTGGCCGGGCCCGACCGCGATCCGGAGGCCACCTGCGCCGCGGTGATCGAGGCCATGGTGCCCACCCAGTCCAGGGATGACATCGCGCTCCTGGTGGCCCGCACACGTCTGCTCGACCCGTCGCGGATCGCCGAATGGGAGGTGTCCCGTGATCCGGCGGCGGTGGCCCCCGTCCGGGCGGCCTGCGTCCGCCAGCTGACGGAGTGGGGGCTCGAGCAGATCGCCCTCACCGCGGAGCTCATCCTCAGCGAGCTGATCACCAACGCCATCCGCTACGGCACCGAGCCCATCACCGTACGGCTGCTCCGTGAGCGCACCCTGATCTACGAGGTGTCCGACAGCAGCAGCACCTCGCCCCGTCTGCGGCTGGCCAAGGTCACCGACGAAGGTGGCCGCGGTCTTTTCCTGGTCGCCCAGTTCACCGAGCGCTGGGGCACCCGCTACACCCCCACCGGCAAGGTCATCTGGGCCGAACAGAGCCTCCACAACGGCGCCTCGGCGGCCGCCGAGGGCATCGGTGACCTCCTGCTCGGGATGGAGGACGACACGGCGTGGTGAGGGGAGCCGTCCGGCCACCGCGCCACCGGCCGTCCGGGGCCGCGCGGTGTCGCTCGGCGCGAGTCGTTCACTCCAGTGGCCCGACGTGGCTGCCGCCACCAGGAGCCCATGGGTGATAGCGCTCGTTCCTGTAACCCGTTTCCTGGAGTCGATGTGACTGCACCTCGCGCCCGAACAGCGGCCGTCAGCGGCTGCCTCGCCCTCCTGGTGGCCCTGAGCGCCTGCGACGAGGCGCCGCCCGCGGCGCCCAAGAAGCCGTCGGTGGCCACCTCCGCCGAGGAGATGGGCGGCATGGAAGCGCTGATCGCCGCGGCGAAGGACGAGGGCAGGCTCAACGCGATCGCGCTTCCGCGTGACTGGGCCAACTACGGCGGCCTGATCAACGGCTTCCGGAAGAAGTACGGGATCAGGGTCACGGTGGCCGATCCACAGGGGTCCAGCCAGGACGAGCTCGACGCCGTACGGAAGGGCGGGAGACGCCACAGCGCCCCCGATGTGATCGACGTGGCGGACACCTTCGCGCGGACGGCGGCCCGGCTGAACCTCCTCGCGCCCTACAAGGTCGAGGCGTACGACGCGATCCCGACGAGCCAGAAGGACCCGAAGGCCCGCTGGCTCAACAACTACGGGGGCTACATCTCCATCGGCTGCAACGTCAAGCGCGTCAAGATCTGCCCCCACACCTTCGCCGATCTGCTGAAGCCCCGGTACAAGGGCAAGGTCTCGCTGGACGGCGACCCGACCCGGGCCGGTACCGCCTTCGCCGGGGTGTACGCGGCGGCACTGGCGAACAGCGGATCGTTCAGCGACATCCGGCCCGGTCTCGCCTTCTTCGCCAAACTCAAGAAGAAGGGCAACTTCAACCCGGCCGAGTCCACCTCGGAGGCGGTCGCGAGCGGACAGACACCCATCGCCATCGACTGGGACTACGTCAACCTCTCCTACGCCGACCAGTTCCGCGGCAAGGGCCTGAACTGGCAGGTCGCGATCCCCTTCGACGGCAGCTTCGCCCAGTACTACGCGCTGGCGGTCAACAGGAACGCGCCGCATCCGGCGGCCGCCCGCCTGTGGCTGGAGTACCTCTTCAGTCCCGAGGGCGGAAATCTGCGGCTCGACGGCTACGCCCGCCCGGTGCTGCTGGACGCCATGGAGAAGGACGGCACCCTCGACGAGGCCGCCGCGGCGAAGCTGCCGACGGTGGAGGGAAAGCCGCAGTTCCCGACGGACGCGCAATTGGAGCGGGCCAGGGAACTGGTCGTCCGGGAGTGGGCGAGGGCCGTCTCGGGCTGACCCCTTACCCGGCGGGCCGCCCCCGGCGTCAAGGCCACCGGCAGCGCGTCCAGGGCCATACCCCCCTGAATGACCGCGAGGGCCCCCGCGGCGAAACGGCTGGCGGCCGTCTGTTCGGCAGGGGTGTCGGCGTGCAGGGTGGGGGCCATGGCCAGACGCGGGTTCACGGTCAAGGCGGGATGGGTGCTGGCGATCGTCTTCGCGCTGCTCTCACCGGGCGCGGCAGAAGCGCAGGCGCCGCCCTCACCGCCACCGCTCACCGACGCCCGCGGGCGTACGCTCACCCTGCGCGGCTGGAACGTCGAGGACAAGGCGCACCGAGGCGCCGACGCGCTCAGCGCCATCACCGAGCGGCACTTCCGGGACCTGCACGACCAGGGCTTCAACTTCGCGCGCCTGCTGGTCTTCTGGGACGATCTGGAGCCGCGGCCCGGCCACTACAGCGCGCGCTACCTCCGGAAGATCGAACGGGTCCTGGACTGGGCTCATCGCTGGCGGGTCCGGGTGGTCATCGACGCCCATCAGGACGTCTTCGGACCGGAGTTCGGCCATCGCGGCATTCCCGCGTGGGCGACCCGTACCGAGGGGCTGCCGTTCACCCCGCATCCGGAGGACTGGTTCGCGGAGTACTTCGAACCGGCCGTGCAGGCGGCCTTTGAACACCTCTACGAGGACCGCGATCTCCAGCGGGCGCAGGCCCGGATGTGGCGGGTGCTCGCCCGGCGCGTGGGCCACCACCCGGCCGTGTTCGGCTATGACCTGATCAACGAGCCCATGGGGCGGCTCCGCGAGGGCGAGGACCTGCCGACGGCCGCCCACCGCATCGAGTCCGAGCAGCTGACCCCGATGTACAACCGGATCGCGGACGCGATCCGCACCGTCGACCGCCGCGGCAGACTGTTCGTGGAACCCACCCCGATCGTCGGCGAGGGGCTGCCCACCGGCCTCGGCCGCGTCCATGACCCGAAGGTCGTCTACGCACCGCACTTCTACAACGCCGCCATGGAAGCGGGCGGTGACTACGATCCGTCGGCGGGCTGGCTCGAGGCGTACGAGAAGGCCGTCACCGGCTACCCGAGTGCCCGGCGCATACCGGTCGTCGTCGGCGAGTGGGGTCCCCGGAACAGCGCGTTGCCCCACATGGCGCGCTTCTACGGTGATGCCCTCGCCTCCCTCGACCGCTACAGCTCCGGCTGGGCGGGCTATGTGTGGTGCTACGGCGGTGGGTACTGCGCCGTCGGCGAGGACGGCCGCTTCCTGCCCAACAAGGGGCGGACGGCGCGCCCCTTCGCCCCCGCCGTGGCGGGCTCGGTGCGCGGGCAGGGCTACGACCCCGTGTCGCGCACGTTCCGGCTGGTCTATGACGCTCCGGGGCGGCCCGGTGTCAGCGAGCTGTCCACTCCCGCCACGGCCGCGGGATGGCGGGTGTCGGTGCGTGGCGCGGCGGTGGCCCGGCCCCGCGCCGTACCGGCGGGAGAGCGGGGCACGGTCCGGGTGCGGACGCGGCCCGGCGCCTCCGGCCGGATCACGGTGACCGTCTCACCCCGGGGGGTGAGACCGCTCGCCGCCACCTCAGGGGGCTGACCTTCCGGGTGGCCGTGCGGCGGGGTTGCGCAGGCCCTCGGCCGCGTCGGAGACCCGCCGCAACAGCTCGAGGAAGGTGGACTGTTCCCCGGCGTCCAGCGGTGCCAGGAAGATCTGGTTCATCCGGGCCGTCCGCGGCGACAGCTTCTGGTGTGCCCGGTTCCCCTCCTCGGTGACGCGCAGCACGGACCGGCGGCCGTCCCTGGTGTCGCGGACCTTGTCGACCAGGCCACGGGCGGCCAGGCGGCGGATCACCTCGGCGATGGTGGACCGGTCGAGACCGACCCGCTCGCCGACGGTGCGCTGATCGAGCCCGTCCTCGCCGACCAGGGTGTTGAGCACGGCGAACTGCGGGGAGGTGACCTCCTCCGAGACGATCGTGGTCCACAGCAGGGTGTGCGCCTGCTGAAGCCGCCGGGCCAGATGGCCGGGGTGGGTGCCGAGGTCGAGGGCGGGCACGGTGCGTTCCTCTCGCCGATGCTCCTTGCACTGAGGGCCTTGACCCTCCTTCTTCATCATGCCACGCTTCGACCTTGTCAATATTTACTCAGCACACTGAGCATTCTGAGAGCGAGCGGAGCGAGGGAGAGGAAGCGGAGGGATGGACAAAGTCGTGGCCACGGCCGCCGCGGCCGTCGCCGATGTCCGGCAGGGCGCGTCGCTGGCGGTCGGCGGCTTCGGTCTCAGCGGCGTACCGAGTGTGCTGATTCAGGCCGTGCACGAGACGGGGGCCGGTGGCCTCGGTGTGGTGTCGAACAACTGCGGCGCGCTGGACCGCGGTCTGGCGACCCTGCTCGCCGCGGGCCGGATCGCCCGCGTCACCGGGTCCTATATCGGCGCCAACAAGGAATTCGCGCGCCAGTACCTCGCCGGTGAGCTGGAGGTCGAGCTGATCCCGCAGGGCACGCTCGCCGAGCGGCTGCGCGCCGGGGGCGCGGGCATCCCCGCCTTCTACACCCCGGCCGGGGTCGGCACCCAGGTGGCGGACGGCGGGCTGCCGCTGCGGTACGACGGCAAGGGCGGGATCGCCACCGCCTCCGCGCCCAAGGAGGTGCGGGAGTTCGACGGGCGCGCCTACGTACTGGAGCGTGCCATCCGCACCGACTTCGCGCTCGTGCGGGCCGCGAGGGGCGACCGGCACGGCAATCTCGTCTTCGCCAGGTCCGCCCGGAACTTCAACCCCCTCGCGGCGATGGCCGGCCGGATCACCATCGCCGAGGTGGAGGAGCTGGTCGAGCCCGGTGAGATCGACCCGGACCAGGTCCATCTGCCGGGCCTCTTCGTCCAGCGGATCGTGGCGCTCACCCCGGAGCAGGCCGTGGACAAGCACATCGAACGGCGCACCGTCTCCGCGCCCACCGCACAGGGGACGGTGGGGCACTGATGGCCTGGACCCGCGACCAGATGGCCGCCCGCGCCGCCGGTGAACTGGCGGACGGTCAGTACGTCAACCTCGGCATCGGCCTGCCCACCCTCATCCCCGGCCATCTGCCCGAGGGGGTGGAGGTGATCCTCCACTCGGAGAACGGGATCCTGGGCACCGGCCCCTACCCCGCCGAGGATGAGGTCGACCCCGATCTGATCAACGCGGGCAAGGAGACCGTCACCGTCCTGCCCGGCGCCGCCTGCTTCGACTCCGCCCTGTCGTTCGGCATGATCCGCGGCGGCCATATCGATGTCGCCGTCCTGGGCGCCATGCAGGTGTCACACCACGGCGACCTCGCCAACTGGGCCGTCCCCGGCAAGATGATCACCGGAATCGGCGGGGCGATGGACCTCGTCCACGGCGCCCGCACCGTCATCGTCACCATGACCCACACCGCCAAGGACGGTTCGCCCAAGCTCCTCGCCGACTGCACCCTTCCGCTGACCGGCAGGGGCTGCGTCGACCGGATCATCACCGACCTCTGCGTCCTCGACATCACCGACGAGGGCTTCGCGCTCGTCGAACCGGCGCCGGACGTCACGGTCGAGGAGATCGTCGAGCGGACCGCGGCGAGGATCCGCGTCCCGGAGGAGCTCCGATGAAGGACGGCCCTCCTACCGCGGCGCGAGAAACAGGGAGTTCAGCACGGATGGCACCCACACAGGCCGAGATCGACCGCCAGATGGCACGGGAGCGGGAGGCGTATGAGCAGTCCGTCGCCGCGGGCGCGCCCCACGCTCATCATCCGCTGCGGGACTACCCTCCCTACCGGTCGAGCGCACTGCGCCACCCGCGGCAGCCACTGGTCCCCCTGGCCGTACGGCAGGACCCGGACGCCGTTGAACTGGCCTCGCCCGCCTTCGGCGGGACCGATGTCACCGAGCTCGACCACGACCTCACCCGCCAGCACCGCGGTGAGCCGCTGGGCGAGCGCATCACCGTGAGCGGGCGGCTGCTCGACCGTACCGGCAGGCCGGTAAGGGGGCAGCTGATCGAGATCTGGCAGGCCAACGCCTCCGGGCGCTACGCCCACCAGCGCGACCAGCATCCGGCGCCGCTCGATCCCCACTTCACCGGTGTGGGGCGGACGTTGACCGACGACGACGGCGGATACACCTTCACCACGATCAAACCCGGCGCCTATCCGTGGCGGAATCACACCAACGCCTGGCGGCCCGCGCATATCCACTTCTCGCTCTTCGGGTCCGCGTTCACCCAGCGGCTCATCACACAGATGTACTTCCCGGGCGACCCGCTCTTCGCCCGTGACCCCATCCTCCAGTCCGTCACCGACGAGAAGGCCCGGCAGCGGCTGGTGGCCCGCTACGACCACGATCTGTCGAAACCGCAGTGGTCCCTGGGCTTCCACTGGGACATCGTGCTGGACGGGCCCACCGCCACCTGGATCGAGGAAGGCCGCTGACATGGCCGACACCACCGACACCACCGCCATGACGCCGACGCCCGTGCTCCCCACCCCCGCCCACACGATCGGCCCGTTCTACGGCTACGCCCTGCCGTTCCCCGGCGGCGCGGACGTTGCCCCGGCGGGACACCCCGACACGATCACCGTCCACGGCCGTGTCCTGGACGGCGCGGGAGCTCCGGTCCCGGACGCGCTCCTGGAGTTCTGGGGCCCCGGTCCGGACGGTGAACCGCCGTGTGCCACCGGCTCGTTGCGCCGCGACCCGGTGACCGGTGGCTTCCTCGGCCGCGACGGCATCCGCTTCACCGGGTTCGGCCGGGTCCCGACGGACGCGGACGGCCACTGGGCGCTCCGTACCCTGCGGCCCGGCGCCCGCGGGCGCGGCGCCCCGTACCTGAGCGTCTGTGTCTTCGCCCGCGGTCTCACCCGTCATCTCTTCACCCGGGTGTATCTGCCGGTGTTTCTGCCGGAGGAGCCGGGCGAAGGCGGCGACGATGGTGCGGCCACCGACCCGCTGCTCGCCTCCCTCGCACCCGAGCGCCGTGCGACACTGTTGGCCATGGGGGAGCCAGCGGGGAGCTATCGGTTCGACATCCGGTTGCAGGGTGCGGCGGAAACCGTGTTCCTGGAGTTCCTGTGACCGGCATGCTCCACCACCGCTCCGACGGCCCGGCCACCGGGCCCGCCCTGCTCCTCGGCTCGTCGCTGGGCGTGTCGTCCGCCCTGTGGGACGCGGTCGCGCCCGGGTTGAGCACGTCCTTCCGTACCGTCCGATGGGATCTGCCGGGGCACGGCGGCTCGCCCGCCGAGCTGATCGGCCCCGGGGCGACCGTCGCCGATCTGGGCTCCCTGGTCCTCGCGCTGGCCGACGCACTGGGTCTGGACCGCTTCCACTACGCCGGGGTGTCACTCGGCGGTGCGGTCGGCCTGTGGCTGGCCGTACACCATCCGGAGCGGGTCGACCGGCTCGCCGTCCTCTGCTCCTCGGCGCACTTCGGCCCGCCCGGCCCCTGGCGGGAACGGGCGGCGCTGGTACGGAGGTCGGGCATCGGTCCGATCGCCGAGGCCGCGCCCGCGCGCTGGTTCACCCCCGGCTTCACCGACCCGGGGCTCGTCGACGATCTGCGCCGGACCGCCCCGGAGGCGTACGCGGCCTGCTGTGAGGCGCTCGCCGTCTTCGATCTGCGCGAGGAACTGCCGTCGATCACCGCGCCGACGCTGGTGGTGGCCGGCCGAGAGGACCCCGCCACACCGTCCGCGCACTCCCGGGAGATCGCGGACGCCGTACCGGGGGCGGTGCTCCTCGAGCTGGCGAACGCCTCGCACCTGGCGGTCGCCGAGCAGCCGGGCGACGTACTGGGCGCGCTGCGCGCACACTTCCCGGCGCCCGGCGCTCCTAGGATTCCGCCATGTCCCTGAAGCACGCGATCCTCTCCGCCCTGCTGGAACGCCCCTCCTCCGGACTGGAGCTGACCCGCAGGTTCGACCGGTCCATCGGCTTCTTCTGGACGGCGACTCATCAGCAGATCTACCGTGAGCTGGCGCGCCTGGAAGACGGTGGCCTGATCCGCGCCATCCCGGCGGAACGCCCTGCCCAGGGGCAGCGCAAGGAGTACGAGGTGCTGGCCGCGGGGCGTGCGGAGCTGACGGCGTGGGTGGCGCTCGACGATGACCCCAGACCCGCCCGCGAACCGCTGCTGCTGCGGCTGCGCGCGGCCGCCGTTCTCGGGGCGGGCTCCGGAGGGGCTCTGGTGGCCGAGCTGGAACGCCACCGCGTACTCCACCGGCACCAGCTGTCGGAGTACGAGGAGATCGAGGAGCGTGATTTCCCCGAGCCCAGGGAGGGCGCCGCGGAACCCGATCGCCTGCGCCACCTCGTGCTCCAGGCCGGTATCGACATGGAGCGGTTCTGGATCGATTGGCTGGACCGGGCGCTGACGAATCTGCGCGAGTAGGCCCCGCCGGGACGCCGGCGCTCAGCCGGTGAGGGGGTTCTCCTCGATGGGCGGCATATAGGCGCGCAGCCACCGCTCGGTCTGGGCGACATGGGCCTCGGCCGCGCCGGCCGCGGCGCCCGGGTCCCGGTCGGCGATGGCCTGGGCCAGCACCCGGTGGTCCTCGTCGCTCTTGCGGCGCATCTCGGGGCCGTCGGGGAGGTTGAAGACCTGGTACTTACGGGACCGGGCGCGGAAGACGGCGAGCAGCGAGACAAGGGTCGGATTGCCGCCGATCCGGGCGATCTCGGCGTGGAAGCGGTGGTCGAGCTCGGATGCCTCGGTGGGGTCCTCGGTGGCCGCCATGGCGTCGATGAGCGAGAAGAGCGTTTCCACCGCCTCCGGGGTGGCGCGGGCGGCGGCCTTCGCCGCTATATGGGCCTCGAGCACCCGCCGGATCTCATAGACCTCCAACAGGCCGGTCAGCGGCAGCAGTTCGAGCGTCAGCGAGAGGCTGCCGATGATGTCCTCGGGCCTGAGCGGGGAGACGAAGGTACCGGAGCCATGGCGCGGCTCGATCACTCCCAGGGCGGCGAGCATCCGCACGGCCTCGCGCAACGACCCCCGCGAGACACCGAGTTCCTCACAGAGGTCCGCTTCGGGCGGGATGCGCTCGCCCGCGCCGAGGCGCCCCGACGCGATCATGTGCCGTAGGCCGTGGAACGCCTTGTCGACTGCTGACATCCGAGTCCTCCCTGACCGGACCGGGCGGCCTCGCCGACCGGCCTCGGGTGCACTGTAGCGATCCGGCGGTGGTGGCCGTCATCGGAGCCGGTCATCCGCGCCAGTCATCGGAGTCATCAGATGTCCTACCGATATCGATGGGAATTCATCTGATGACTATCCCGTGCACGCCCCTTGTTTGCCCCAGAACGTTGTGCCAGCATGCGGAGTCATCATACATGTCCTGGTCACGGTCTGCTGTCTCCGCGGCAGTGGGCCCTGTGGAGGGGGAGTCATGTGAGCGAGACCGAGGTCACCACCGCGCCGCGCCCGCTGCTGCTGGCCGATGGCCGGCCCGCCGCCCGGGCCTGGTCGCTCGACCCCGCCCTGCGCCATCTCAACCACGGTTCGTTCGGAGCGGTTCCCCTTGTGGCGCAGGAGCGGCAGAACCAGTTGCGGGAGGAGATGGACCGCTCCCCCGTGGTGTGGTTCCCGGCCCTGCCGCGGCGGGTGGCCGACGCCCGGGTCGCACTCGCCGCCTTCCTGCGGGTCGCCCCCGCTGACCTGGCCCTGGTGCCGAACGCGAGCGCGGGCGTCAGCACCGTCTACGCCGCGCTCGACCCGTGTCCCGGCGGGGAGATCGTCGTCACCGACCACGGCTACGGAGCCGTCACCATGGGGGCCGAGCGGCTGGCGCGCCGCTGGGGCGGCCGGGTGCGCACCGCCCGGGTGCCGCTGGAGGCCGACGAGGAGCGGGCGTACGAGGCGGTGGTGGCCGAGTTGAGCGAGGCCACCGGTCTCCTCGTCCTCGACCACATCACCTCCGTGACCGCACGCCGGATGCCGGTGGCCCGGATCGGCGCCGAGGCCCGACGGCGCGGTATCCCCCTGCTGGTGGACGGTGCGCACGCGCCGGGGCTGATCGCCGCCCCGCTCTCCGGTGTGGTGTGCGACTTCTGGGTCGGCAATCTGCACAAGTGGGGCTGTGCGCCGCGTGGCACCGCGGCGCTGGTCGCCCGCGGCCCGCTGCGTACGGAGCTCCACCCGCTGATCGACTCATGGAGCGCCACCGATCCGTACCCCGACCGGTTCGACCAGCAGGGCACGCTGGACGCCACCGGCTATCTCGCGGCACCGACGGCGCTCGACTTCATCGAGCACACCTGGGGCTGGGAGACCGCCCGCCGCTATATGGACGAACTGGCCGACTACGCCGAGCGGGTCGTCGGCTCCGCGTTCGCCGCGCTGACCGGTGTCGGCGGCACCGTCGACGTCGGCATGCCGGTGCCCGGTATGCGGCTGGTGCGGCTGCCCCCGGGGCTGGCCGCCAGCCGCGAGGAGGCCGACGCCCTGCGCGACCGGGTCGCCGGGGAGCTGGGCGTGGAGGCGGCCTTCACCAGTTTCGGCGGCGTCGGGTATATGCGGCTGTCCGCGCACATCTACAACACGGCCGCCGACTACGAGTACTTCGCCGAGTCCTGTGTCCCCGTCCTCGGTGCGTGGGCCGCTTCGGCCCGCGGGCGCCGCGGCACGACGTAGCGCCACCCGGGCGCCCGCCCAACCCCCCGTCCCCCAGAGCCGAAAGCCGCTGCCAGCGCGGCCGTCATCCAAGGAAGAGGTCGGCACGATGAACAGAAGGACGGCAGCTCTCGCCCTCGGCGCAGCCGCCACCATGGTCCTGACCAGCTGTTCCACCATGAGCCCCGGTGAGAACGGAACGGTCACCCTCAATATGGTCGAGAGCCTGACCAACCCGGCCCGCAGCGATCTGCTCAAGGAGCTCATAGCCGACTTCGAAGAGCGGAATCCCAAGATCAAGGTCAATCTGATCTCACCGCCCACCGAGCAGGCCGACCAGAAGATCCAGCAGATGCTCCAGTCCGGCAGCGGCGTCGACGTCCTCGAGGTGCGGGACATCACCGTCGGCCCGTGGTCGAACAACGGCTGGCTCCACGACATGAAGAAGGACCTGGGGGGCTGGAAGGGCTGGCAGGCCATGACGGAGAACGCCGTCAAGGCCGCCGAGGACACCAAGGGCAAGACCTACTTCGTGCCGTACGGCTTCTACGGGCTGAGCCTCTTCTACCGCACCGACCTGATCAAGGAGGCCGGCTTCAGCAAGCCGCCGGCCACCTGGGACGAACTGCTGGAACAGGCCACCGCCATCCATGACCCGGCGAAGCGGCGGTACGGCTACGCCTTCCGCGGCGGCGCCAACGCCAACAGCAACGCCACCGCCGTGATCGAGGCGTATGTCGCCGACAAGATCGACGCCGCCAATGGCTACAAGCTCACCAACGGCAAGACCATCTTCTCCGCGCCCGAAGCACAGAACGCGCTCAAGACCTATCTGAAGCTCTTCAAGGAGGCGTCCCCCAAGTCCTCCGTCTCCTGGGGCTATCCGGAGATGGTCGAGGGCTTCTCCAACGGCTCCACGGGCTTTCTGCTCCAGGACCCCGAAGTGATCGCCACCGTCTCGGAGTCCAAGTCGCTGGAGAAGAACCAGTGGGACACCGCACCGCTGGTGGCCGGGCCCGGAGGGAAGACCGTCCAGCCGCTCGCCACCGCCGGTTGGGGGATCGCGGACGGCAGCGGACACAAGGCCGAGGCCCTCAAGCTGGTGCAATTCCTCTCCCAGGGCAAGGCGTCGACGTCCTTCACCAAGAAGAACAGCCTGGTCCCGATCCTCAAGTCGGCCATCGACGACCCGTTCTACAAGACCGGCCCCTGGGCCAGCTACGTCACCATGACCGAGCACCCGGACACCTACCTCAATGTGAGTCAGCCGCGCGGTGTGGCCTGGTGGACCGAGTGGGAGCAGAAGGCCGACGCCGATGTGCAGAAGATGGTGCTCGGCAAGCTGACGCCCAAGGAACTGCTGGCCGGGTGGGACGGGTACTGGACCAAGAAGTGGCAGCGGGAGAAGTAGAGATGCCCGCCACCTCCGCAATCACCAAGGCGAGGCGGGGCGACGCCGCCCGGCGGGGTGCCCCGCCCGCCCCGGGATCGGCACGCGGCCGTCGGCGGCCGGAGTTCACCACCCGCCGCGGGCTGCTGATCGCCGCCTTCATGGCACCGGCCGCCGTGTTCGTGGCCGTCTTCACCTACTACCCGATGGTCGCCGGCAGCCAGATGGCCTTCCGCAACTGGAAGCTCACGGATCTGACGGACACCTCATGGGTGGGTCTGAAGAACTTCCGTGATGTCTTCGGCGACCCCATCTGGGGCACGGTCCTGAGCAACTCCGCCCTGTGGGTGTTCGGTTCGATCGTGCCCCAGCTGGTGATCGGCTTCGCGCTCGCCCTGTGGCTGCGCCGCCGCTTCCGCTTCCGCGGCCTCTACCAGGCGCTGGTCTTCTTCCCCTGGGCGATCTCGGGGTTCCTCATCGGCATCCTCTTCCGGTGGATGTTCAACAGTGAGTTCGGCGTGGTCAACGACCTGCTGCAGAAGGCCGGACTCATCGACGAGCCCATCGCCTGGCTGGCCGATCCGAAGATGGCGATGGTCGCCGTACTGATCGCCAACATCTGGTACGGAGTCACCTTCTTCGCCATCATGATCCTCGCCGCGCTCCAGTCGATCCCCGACGAGCTGTACGAGGCGGCGGCGCTGGACGGCGCGAGCAAGGCGCGCACGCTCTTCCAGATCACCATCCCCTACATCCGCACCACGCTGGCGCTCACCGTGCTGCTGCGGGTCATCTGGATCTTCAACTTCCCCGACCTGATCTTCGGCATGACCGGCGGCGGACCCAACAACGAGACACAGATCGTGACCACCTGGATGATCAAGATCACTCAGCAGGGCGACTACGGCAGGGCCTCCGCGCTCGGCCTCCTCGTCGTCGCCACCCTGCTGGTGTTCGCGGTCTTCTTCCTGCTGGCCACGCGCGAGAAGCGAGGGGTGAAGTCATGATCGGCAAGGCGTCCGCGGCCGGGCGGACCGCACGGTTCGCCTTTCTGGGGCTGTGGCTGGCGTTCACCGTGTTCCCGCTCTACTGGATCACCATCACCTCGCTCAAGGCGCCCGGCGACATCTTCGCCTTCCCGATCGCCTATTGGCCCGAGCACTTCTCCCTGGAGAACTACAGCGGGCTGTTCGGCAAGGCGGACTTCGGGACCTACCTCGGGAACAGCCTCATCGTCGCCACCGTCGCCGGCGGCGTCGCCACCGCGATCTCCATGCTGTCCGCGTACGTACTGGCGCGCTTCGAGTTCCGCACCAAGTCGGCGCTGCTGATGGCCGCCCTGGTCACCCAGATGATTCCGTCCTTCATCGCACTGGGTCCGCTGTACCTGCTGATGACCGACCTCCAGCTGGTGGACAACCGGCTCGGGCTCATCCTCGTCTACATCGCCGTGTGCATCCCGTTCTGCACGGTGATGCTCCGCGGTTTCTTCGAGAACATCCCGGACGCCCTGGAGGAGGCGGCCATGATCGACGGGCTGTCGCGGTTCGGAGCCCTGTTCCGGGTGCTGCTTCCGGTGATGAAACCGGGCATCGTCGCCGCGTTCATCTTCAACTTCGTCAACTGCTGGAACGAGCTCTTCCTGTCGGTCACGCTGCTCAACAGCGACAGCAACAAAACCGTCCCCACGGCGCTCAACGGGTTCATCTCCAGCTTCAACATCGACTGGGGTGCGATGTCAGCGGCGGCCGTGTTCACCATCCTGCCCACGATGCTGTTGTTCGCCTTCGCCAGCCGCCATATCGTCCAGGGGCTCACCTCGGGCGCCGTGAAGGGCTGAGTCCTGTTCGGTCCAGATCGTCTTCCCTTCGGGGCCGTAGCGGCAGCCCCAACGGGTGGTGAGCTGCGCCACCAGGAACAGGCCACGCCCTCCCTCGTCCGTGGAGCGGGCCCGGCGAAGCCGCGGCTGGGTGTTGCTGGGGTCGGAGACCTCGCAGATCAGGATGCGGTCACGGATGAGCCGGACCTCGATCGGACCACCGGCGTACCGGACGGCGTTGGTGACGAGTTCGCTCACGACGAGTTCGGCGACAAAGGACAGGTCCTCCATTCCCCAGGCGGCGAGCTGGTCGACGGTGTGTTCACGGGCCCGCGCGACGACTTCCGGGTCCGCCGGAAACCGCCAGCACGCGGTGTCGGCGGCGGCCACGGCGGCGGTACGGGCCAGCAACAGCGTCCTGTCGTCCCGGGACGTCGAAGGCGACAGCTGGTCGACGATCCGGGCGGCGGCACCCGCCAGATCGCCGTCGAGGGGGCGCCGGTCGGTGACGGCGGCCTTCAGCCGCTCCATGCCGATGGCCACATCGGCGTCCTCGGCCTCGAGCAATCCGTCCGTGAACAGGACGAGCAGACTGCCCGGCGCCACCTCGACCTCGGTCATCTCGAACGGCATCCCCCCGACGCCCAGGGGAGGTCCGGGGGCCACTTCGAGGAACTCGGCCGTCCCGTCCGGCGCCACCAGAAGGGGCGGCGGGTGCCCGGCGCTGGCGAGCGCGCAGCGACGCAGCACCGGGTCGTAGACGGCGTAGAGGCAGGTGGCGCCGATACCCATCTGCTGGGCTCCGGCAGCCTCCGCGATCAGCTGCTGCACGAGGTCGTCGAGATGGGTCAGCAGTTCGTCGGGGGCGAGATCCATACCGGCCACCGTCCGGATGCCGGTACGCAGCCTGCCCATCGTGGCGGCGGACCGCAGGCCGTGCCCCACCACATCTCCCACCACCAGGGCGACGCGCAGCGAGGACAGCGGAATGACATCGAACCAGTCCCCGCCGATGCTGGTTCCGCTGCTCGCCGGTTGGTAGACCCCCGCGGTCCTCGCGGCGGTGGTCTCGGTGGAGGGCGGCGGCAGCAGACTGCGCTGGAGGGCGACGGCGGCACGGTGCTCCCTGGTGAAGCGGCGTGCGTTGTCCACACTCAGCGCCGCCCGGGAGGTGATCTCGTACACCAGCCGTGCGTCCTCCACCCCGAACTGGGGATCTTCCTGAGTCCGCCACAACAGGATGCTTCCCAGCGCCCGGCCGCGAGCGAACAGCGGAGCGATGACCGATGAGTTTCCGTCGGTGGGAATCAGGGCGGTGGCAAGACGCGATCTCTCGCCGATCGTCAGCCTGAGTTGATGAGTGTCGGTCACGACGGCGTTGCCCTCCTGCATGACGGAGAGGACGCGTGGTGACTCCGGCAGCGAGGGCAGTTGCTCACCCGGCGCGATCAGCGTGTCCGGCCAGGTGTGCCGAGCCCGCACGGCGGCACACCGCAGATGGTGCCGCCCGATCCCGGGACGGTCGGGCGCCTCCCCACCCGCGAGCACGGATTCGGCCAGCAGGACCATGGCGTACTCACCGAGCGACGGGACGAGCAGGTCGACGAGATCCTGTGCGGTGCGCTGGACGTCCAGCGAGCTGCCGATCTGATCCGCCGCCCGGTAGAGCAGCTCCAGACGGTGTCGCCCGTGATGCTCTTCCGAGACATCGATCAGGTTCACCACCAGCCCCAGGGGCCGCCCCTCATCGTCCACCAACTGCGTGGCCCACATGGACAGGACACTCGGCCGGGACCCGGTGACGGCGGCGGGCCCGGGAACCTCCCAGCCCGACAGCACACCGCCTCCCTGGGCGACGCGCCGCAACTGACGCTCCACTTCCGCGGCGTGGTGGGCCGCGAAGAACTCGTGGAAGCGGCTGCCGGGTGGCACACCCCCACCGCCGAACATCTCAGGACCGATATTGGACCGGAGCACACGCAGCGAACCGTCGGTGATGACCAGCCCCGCGTCCTGCCGGGCGAGCAGCGCCCGGACGACGGCGAGGCTGTGAGGCGTTGAACCATCCGTTCCCGACGGTGTCGGCATGGTTACTCAATGAAGTCCCTCGACATTGCCCCATCACACAAGAGAATAATAGTTCACAAAGCGGATATTTCGCTCACCCTGCTGAGCGGGGCGGCTACCGCGCTCCGGGGATCCGGCCGGTGGTGACGACGGCGTGGGCGACCTGCCGCAGCTTGATGTTCTGGTCCTGCGAACTCTTCTTCAGCACCTCGAACGCCTGGTCCTCCGAGACCTTGAACCGCTCCATGATGATGCCGAGCGCCTCACCGATCTCATTGCGGGTCTCCATCGCGGTGTGCAACTGGGCGGTGCTACGGGCGCTGGAGAAGGCGACCGCCGCATGAGAAGCGAGGATCCAGCCGGTGTTCTCGGAGCCGGCGGTGAAGACACCGGGCCGCGAGGAGTACATGTCCAGCGCTCCCAACGTGCCCTCCTCGGTGAACAGGAGGAAGCCCATCATGCTGCCGACCCCCAACTCCCGGGCCCGAGGGGCATAGCGGGGCCAGCGCGACTCGCTCGTGGTCAGATCCTCGATGCGGTACGCCTCGTGCAGTGTGCGGGCCGCGTCGAAACAGGGGCCCTCCCCCGCCTCCTCCTGAGCCTTGTCGGACTGGTGCACCAGATCGCTGCTGGCCGCCAGCGTCCGCACGCTCTCCCGGCCCTCCAGCACGAGCACGCCCGCGTTCTCACACCCCTCGACCAGGCTCACGGCGTGCCGGACGATCTCATCGAGAGTGCTCTGCACCGAGGGCTGCGCCAGCAGTGTCCGCGACATCTCCGCCACCGCCACCGCCAGCTCTTCCCATGTGCGCCGCTCGCCCATGGCACCTCTTCCGCTCTGGTCTCCTCCGCCGCCGCTCGGGGCGGCCATCAGCCTTCCATACGGCGCCGCTCCCCCGGGCCGGGGCACGCCACCGTCCCTCACACGGCCGGAGCGGCGGGGCGCCGGGATCCGATCAGCAGCGGGAGGCCATGCGCTGCCCGGCCGGCCCCGCGCAGGGTAGCGAGACGCCCGGCTCGCCCGGCTCGCCCGGCTCGGCGACGACGAGGGGCGGCGCCTGGCGCTCGCTGACGATGACCACGGCCATCGCCACCAGGATCAGCGCACCGCCGATCATCGTCCGATTCGTGAGCGTAGCCCCGATGAGCACACTGAACATCGCCACGAACAGTGGCTCGCAGGCCATCACCACAGCCGCGCTGGCGGCGCTGACCCGGCTCTGCGCCCAGGTCTGTGCCCCGTACATGCCGATCGTCGCCAACAGGGTCAAGTAGACGATCCAGCCCCAGCCCGCCGGGGTGTCGGGCAGGTCGAGCCCGGTCGGCACCGCCCAGCACGCGGCCATCACCCCCGTGCCCAGAATTTGCAGCGTGGCCAGACCGTAGACCTTGTCGGCGGAGGAGTGCTCCGACAGAAGCGCCATCTGTGTCGCGTAGCAGAGCGCGCTGGTGAGCGTGAGCCAGCTGCCCAGGCTCAACGAGACGCCGTTGAAGGAGATCACGGCGAGTCCGGCCATCGCGGCCACCACCCCTCCCCATACGCCCCGGCTCACCCTCGTCCCGAACAGCGACCACGCCACCAGTGGTGCCAGGACGACGAACAGCGAGGTCAGGAAGCCGGACTCGGAGGCAGGTAGAGAGTGCTGCCCCTCGACCTGCAACACCGTTCCGGCTCCCAGGCACAGCGCGAGCGCCAACCCGACGAGGGTGTCCCGGCGCCCCAGCGACCACACCGCCCGGGGCCGCGCGGCCAGCATGATCAGACCGGCCAGCACAAAGCGCACGGCCACCAGGCTCGCCGTGTTCATCTCGGCCAGGAGCCAGACCGTCGCGATATAGCTCCAGCCCCATACGGCAGCGGCACAGACCAGGGCCGCCATGGCCACTCGCCGACCCGTCCCCGCCCGCTGCGCGATGGTCATGAGATTCCCCCCTTGCTGTGCGTAGCCGCTACCGGTCCACCATGTCCGCCGTAGCGTATTTATTGACTGACGAGTTAGTCAATAAGCATGGTCGAACCAGGTCAGGGGCGCGTAGCCGAGAAAAGAATCATCAAGCGTTACTGAATGACTCGACAATAAGAACCCGGGACGCCGCGCGCGGCGTGGGGAGATGGACTCGTGTGCCGTGCCGTCATGACGCCGAGGCTGAGATCGAGGGCCCCGGAAGCCGGGCAGGTGCCGCCGCCACGAGGGCTTCGCACGGCGGCAGTTGGCGGTGCGGTGCGCGGGCCTGCGGCAGCGCCGCGCCCGCTCTCCGGCCACTGGACAGATGGCGGAGGAGGCCGTCCACCGGACTCGGTGCGCTGTCGCCCTAGGTGAAGAGGCCGATGTAGGACGACGCCAGGCCTGAGACAAGCCAGAACAACCCGAAGGCCATACCGATGATCAGTAGTACCGCCAGCACATGGTCTATCTTGTCGACCAGTCTGAGCGGAGGCCGGGGCTCCAGGTCACGTGAGCTCATTCGCTCAATATACGACAAGAAGTACGCACGCGTGAACGCATGTTCATTCCCCTCGTCTTCCGGCTTCACCTGGCCTCCAGGTCAAGGGCGACATCGGTGATCATGTCCTCCTGGCCGCCGACCATGCCCCGGCGGCCGACCTCGACGAGGAGGGAGCGGGTGTCCAGGCCGTGGCGGATCGCGGCGGTCTCGGCGTGGCGCAGGAAGCTGGAGTAGACCCCGGCGTAGCCGAGGCTGAGGGTTTCGCGGTCGACGCGGACCTCGCGGTCCTGGAGCGGGCGGACCAGGTCGTCGGCGGCGTCCATCAGGGGGAAGAGGTCGCAGCCGTGTTCCCACCCCATCAGGTCGGCGACGGCGACGAAGGCCTCCAGGGGGCAGTTGCCCGCACCGGCGCCCTGACCGGCGAGGGAGGCGTCGACGCGGACGGCGCCGTGCTCCACGGCGACGAGGGAGTTGGCGACGCCCAGGGTGAGGTTGTGGTGGGCGTGGATGCCCAGCTCGGTGGCCGGGTCGAGGACGTCGCGGTAGGCGCGGAAGCGGTCGCGGACCCCGTCCATCGTGAGCCGGCCGCCGGAGTCCGTGACATAGACGCACCGGGCGCCGTAGGACTCCATCAGCTTGGCCTGGCGGGCGAGTTCGGCGGGTTCCGCCATATGGGACATCATCAGGAACCCGGCGACGTCCATGCCCAGTTCGCGGGCGGCGTGGATGTGCTGGGCGGAGATATCGGCCTCGGTGCAGTGGGTGGCGATACGGACCGAGCGGATGCCGAGGGCATGGGCCTGCCTCAGGTCGTGGACGGTGCCGATACCGGGGAGCAGCAGCGTGGTGGGGACCGCGTGCCGGGCGCTGTCGGTGACGGCCTCGATCCACTCCCAGTCCGTATGCGCGCCGATGCCGTAGTTGATGCTGGAGCCGGAGAGCCCGTCGCCGTGGGCGATCTCGATGGCGCCGACCCCGGCCGCGTCCAGGGCGGTGGCGATGGCGCGGGCCTGGTCGACGGTGTACCGGTGCCGAATGGCGTGCATACCGTCCCGCAGGGTGACGTCCTGGATGAGCAGCGGGCCGGGCCGGGCGGTGTCGGCGGTGGTCATCGGGGCTCCCCCTGGGTGTTGCGGTGGGCGGCGACGCGTTCGGCGGTACGCAGTGCGGCCGAGGTCATGATGTCGAGGTTGCCGGCGTAGGCCGGGAGGTAGTGGGCGGCGCCCTCGACCTCGAGGAAGACGGAGACACGCAGCGCGGGGCCGGTGGCGCCGGGCGGCAGCAGCGTGCGCAGCGGGTCGTCGTCGGCCACCCGGTCGAACTGCACCCGCTGCTTGAGCCGGTATCCGGGGACGTAACGCCGTACCCGCTCGGCCATCTCCTCGACGGAGGCGGTGACCTCCTCGGTGGCGCACTCGGAGATCAGACAGTGCACGGTGTCCCGCATGATCAGCGGGGGTTCGGCCGGGTTGAGGATGATGATCGCCTTGCCCCGGGCGGCGCCGCCGACCTGTTCGACGGCGCGCGAGGTGGTCTCGGTGAACTCGTCGATATTGGCGCGGGTGCCGGGTCCGGCGGAGCGGGAGGCGATGGAGGCGACGATCTCGCCGTAGTGCACGGGGGTGACGGCGGCGATCGCGGCCACGACCGGGATGGTGGCCTGGCCGCCGCACGTGACCATGTTGACGTTGGGGGCGTCGAGGTGGGCGGTGCCGTTGACCGGGGGGACCACATAGGGGCCGAGGGCGGCCGGGGTCAGGTCGACGAGGGTCCGGCCCAGGGGGCGGAGCACCTGGTCGTGGCGGTGGTGGGCACCGGCCGAGGTGGCGTCGAAGACGATCTCCACATCGGTGAACTCGTCCATGGCGACAAGGCCGTCGACACCATCGTGGGTGGTGGCGACCTTGAGGCGGCGGGCGCGGGCCAGACCGTCGGAGCCGGGGTCGATGCCCGCCATCGCGGTGATCTCCAGGCTCTCGGAGAGCCTTAGCACCTTGATCATCAGGTCGGTGCCGATGTTGCCGGAGCCGATGACGGCGACCTTGGTGCGGGCGGCGGTGTCCCGGCCCATCGGGGTGTGCGGGCCCATCGGGGTGTGCGGGCCCATCGGGGTGTCCGGGCCCATCGGGGTGTCCGGGCTCAACGGGGTGTGCGGGCTCATCGGCTTTCTCCTTCGGCGGCGAACCGGACCCGAACCGAGCCCACATGGGATATATGGGCTTCGAACGCATCGCCGGGGGCGGCGGGGACCATCGGGCCGAGCGCACCGGTCAGCAGCGTTTCCCCGGCGCGCAGCGGGTCGCCCCGCCGGGCCAGGGTCGAGGCCAGCCAGGCCGCGGCGGCGAGGGGGCTGCCCAGACAGTCGGCGCCGGTCCCTCGGGAGACGGTGGCACCGGAGCGCTCCAGGGTCATGGTGACCGTGCTCAGGTCGAGGGCGCCGAGCGGGACCGGACGGTCCCCGAGGACGTAGAGGCCGCAGGAGGCGTTGTCGGCGACGGTGTCGACGATGGAGATGTCCCAGTCCTTCACCCGGCTGTCGACGATCTCCAGCGCGGGGAGCGCGTACGCCACCGCGCGGAGCACATCCCGCGGGGTGCAGATGTGCTGCGGCAGATCCCTCTCGAGGACCAGCGCGACCTCGGCCTCCACCTTGGGCTGGAGCAGCAGTCCGGCCGGGACCACACCGCCGGGGACCGCCATATCGGCGAAGAGGGTGCCGAAGTCGGGCTGGTCCACGCCGAGCTGGCGCTGTACGGCCGGGGAGGTCAGCCCGATCTTGCGGCCGGAGCTCCGGCGGCCCTCGGCCAGCGCGCGGAGGACGGTGAACCGCTGGACCGCGTAGGCGGAGTCGATGTCGCCCTCGTCGAAGAGGGTGCGCACCGGCGGGCAGGGCATCAGGGTGCGGGCGGCCCGCTCGAGGGCGTCGGCGGCCTGGACAACAGGGGTGAGTGCGGTGGAGTCGGGGGGTGAGGTCATGGGGCGGGCTCCGGGAGAGGGGAACGGCGACGGGTTCCGGTATAGACAGCGCTCGGCCGTCGCGGCAAAGTTTGTTCCGTGACACGGAACAATCGCGCCGGGAACATGATGGACAAAGCGGCGGAAATCCTTGATTGCTTCGCTCCGGAACAGGAGTTGTACCGCCTGTCGGAACTCTGCGAGAAGACCGGGCTGGCCAAGCCGACCGTGCACCGGCTCGCCGCCGAGCTGGTCCGGCTCGGGTGGCTGGAGCGCACCGGGAACCGGTACCGGCTCGGGGCGAAACTCTTCGAGCTGGGTTCGCGGGTGCCCCGGCGGCGCGATCTGCGCGAGACGGCGCTGCCGTTCCTCCAGGACCTCTTCGAGGCCACCCGGGAGACGGTCCACCTGGGCGTCCGCGAGGGTCTCGACGTGGTGTACCTGGAGCGCATCCACGGCCATGACGCGCTGCGGCTGCCCTCCCGCATCGGCGGCAGTCTGCCGCTGAGCTGCACCGGGGTGGGCAAGGCGCTGCTCGCCTTCTCCGGGCCGGAGCTGACCGGGGAGGTGCTGTCCCACCCGCTGCCCAGCCTCACGCCCCGCTCGATCACCGACCCGGCGCTGCTGCGCTCGGCGCTGGAGAAGGCCCAAGTCGCCGGGCTCGCCTACGAGGAGGAGGAAGCCACTCCGGGGGTCAGCTGCATCGCCGCGCCGGTGTTCGCCCGGGGGACGGTGGTGGCCGCGCTCTCGGTGGCGGTGCCGCGGGAGCGGTTCAGCGCGGCGCGGCTCGCTCCCGCCGTCCGTACGGCCGCTCTCGGTCTCTCCCGCGTCCTGCGCGACGGAGCCAGCAGCTGACCGGCACCTGACCGGGGCTCGGGGCGGGCGCGCGCGGCGCTGGGTGGCAGGGGGTTCCGGGGAGTCGGCTACTGTCGTGGCGTGGAGATGCCCCGCCTGTTCGACGGCCGGCTCAAGGTACGTCATCTGCTGCTGGTGGACGCCCTCTCGCGGCAGGGCACGGTCGTCAGCGCCGCCGCCGAACTGCATGTGACCCAGCCCGCCGCCACCCGCAGTCTGCACGAGGTGGAGGACATCCTCGGTGTCGAGCTGTACGAGCGCGGCCCGCGCGGGGTGACCCCGACGGTCTTCGGCGAGGCGTTCACCCAGCACGCGCGGGCGGTGCTGGCACAGCTCATCCAGGCCGGGCGGCATGTGGTGGAGCTGGCCGAGGCGGACCGCGGGACGGTGGTGGTCGGCTCCCATCTGGCCGGGTCGAACATCCTGCTGCCGCGGGCCATCGCCGCGCTGAAGCGCGACCACCCGTATCTGACCGTGATCGTGCGCGAGGCCTCCCCCGAGGAACTGCTGCTGGAGCTGGAGGCGGGCCGTATCGACCTGGTGGTGGGCCGGCTGACCGCGCCTTCCGGCGAAGGGCTGATGCGGCGTCCGCTCTACGAGGAGTCCATCGAGCTGACGGTACGGGCCGGCCATCCGCTCGTCGGGACGCCCGGGATCCGGTTCGCCGACCTGGTGACCTACCCATGGATCCTGCCCGGTCCGCAGACCGCACTGCGCGGCGAGGTGGAGGCGCTGTTCGCCCGGCACGGGCTCGGCCTGCCGGAGAACCGGGTGGAGACCACCTCCTTCTTGACCGTACGTCAACTCCTGCTGGACACGGATGTGGTGGCCGCGCTGCCCGCGCTCCTGGTGCGTGACGACAGCAGGCTGGCGCAGCTGCCGGTCCCGCTGGAGGCCGTCGGGCACAGCGTGGGGGTGACCGCCTCGGCCACCCGCACGCTGAGCCCGTCGGCACGGGCGATGACCCGGAGCCTGGAGGAGGCCGCCGCGGGGATGTCCGGCGCGGGCCGCCCGCCGGGGGCTCAGGAGCCCGGTCCGGACGGGACGGGGCACGGCGGACCGGGGGAACGTCACAGCCCCAGGTAGCGCTCGGCGTTACCGCGCTCGATCTTGCGCCGGGCCCGCGCGGAGAGGAAGCCGCTCTTGCCGACCACCGCGCCCACCGGACGTTCGCCCAGCGGATAGGGGTAGTCGCTGCCGACCATCACCCGGTCCTCGCCGACGGTGTCCACCAGCAGCCGCAGCGCCCGGTCGTCGAAGACCACCGAGTCGACGTAGAAGCGGTCCAGATAGTGCGAGGGCGGGTGTTCCGAGGTGCCGATCACGTCGTTCCGCCCGTACCAGGCGTTCTCCATACGGCCCAGCCAGAAGGCGAACGAGCCGCCGCCGTGCGCGAAGCAGATCCGCAGCCGCTCGTCGACCCGGTCGAAGACCCCGCCCAGCACCATGGCCAGGATCGACAGATGTGTTTCGGCGGGCATCGCGGTCAGCCACCGCGCCATCCACCGGTCCAGCCGGGGCGAGCTGTCCATGTCCCAGGGGTGTACGAAGACCGGCATATCCAGCGCCGCGCAGTGCTGGAGGAAGGTGACCACTCCGGCGCTGTCCAGGTCCTGGTCGCCGACGTGGTTGCCGATCTCGACGCCCCGGTGTCCGTCCGCGACACAGCGCTCCAGCTCGCGGCAGGCGGCGTCGGGGTCCTGGAGGGGCACCTGGCAGAACGGCAGGAGCCGGGTGGGGGCCGGGGCGACGATCTCCAGCGCCAGGTCGTTGAAGATCCGCGCGATCTTCGCCGCCTCGGCGCCGCCGCTCCCGTAGGAGAAGAACGCCGGGGTGGGCGAGACCACCTGGATGGCCACCCCGTCGTCGTCCATGTCACGCAGCCGGAGTCCGGCGTCCCAGCAGTCCGCCTGGATACGGCGGAACTCCTTCGCCCCCGCCATGATCATGGCCTCGGACTCGGACTCGACCCGCAGCCACGGGGCTTCGGGCCCGCCCAGCGTGGAGAGGTCCGGCCAGCCGTGCGGGACGTAGTGGGTGTGGACGTCGATCAGGTCCGCCACCGCTCAGCCCTTCCCGGGGTGCAGGGCGCCGCAGGCGGGGCAGGTACGGGCCTTCTCATCGCGGTAGAACCCCGAGAAGACCGGCGGCAGATCGGCCACGATGTCCCGGACCTGGAGCTCCACCTCGTGCACCGGCGCGCTGCAAGCGGGGCAGTACCAGAGGAACTTCTCCAGGGTGCCCTCCTCCCGGACCCGCTCGATGACCAGGCCCACCGAGTCCGGGTCGGGCCGCTGCGGGGAGTGCGGGACATTGCCCGGCAGCAGCCAGCACGAGCCCTCCGGGATATGTACGGTGTGCGGGCCGTCATCGGTCATCAGGTTGACGTGCATATCGCCCTTGACCTGGAAGAACCACTCCTCGTACGGGTCGAGGTGGAAGTCGGTGCGCTGGTTCGGGCCACCGACGATCTGCACGATGAAGTCGTCGCCGAGCGCCATGGTCCGGTTGTTGACCGGGGGCTTGAGCAGATGGGCGTGGTCGGCGATCCAGCCCTGGAAGTCGATCACGGCGGGGATATCGGTCATGAGGACTCCTTCGTGGCCGCATCCGGCACATGGGCCACGGCCTGGATCTCGATCAGCAGGTGGGGATGGGGCAGCTGGTGCACGGCGACGGTGGTCCGGGTGGGACCGCCTTCGTCGAAGTACTCGCCGTACACCTCGTTGTAGCCGCCGAAGTCGTTCATGGAGACCAAGTAGCTGGTCAGCTGGACCAGATGGGTGAGGTCGGCGCCCACGTCGGCGAGGATGTCGCGGATGTTCTCGATGACCGCCCGGGTCTGCGCCCGGATATCGAGGTCGGTGGTGCCCATCTCATCGGTGCGGACCCCGGCGAACGTATTGTCCGGACGCCGCGAGCTGGTGCCCGAGACGTAGACGAAGTCTCCCGCCCGGCGCAGATGCGGGAAGCGGCCCCGGGGAGTGGCCTTCCCGGGGACGACGCGTGCCCCGTCCATCACACCCCCCGCACCGTGACGCTGCCGAGCCCCGCGACCTCGGCGCGGGTGGTCCCGGCGACGAGCGGCAGCGCGGCGGTGGCCGCTCCGGCGAGGATCACCTCTCCGGCGCGCAGCGGGATCATCCGCCGGTGGCAGATGTCCCGCAGCGCGTGCAGCGCCCGGACGGGGTCGCCGAGGATCGCCGAGGTGGAACCGGTGGCCTCCTGCACACCACTGGTCAGCAGGACCTTCCGGTCGCCGAGGTCCTGCGGTGGGCTCCAGGGGCCGAGGACATAGGCGGCGGCCGAGGTGTTGTCGGCGATCACGTCCTCGTAGGTGAAGCGGAAGTCGCGGTAGCGGGAGTCGATGATCTCCAGTGCGGGAGCCACCGCGTCGACGGCCCCCACCAGGAAGGACGTCGGGTCCCCGGGGTCCACGTCGTAGCCGAGCCGGTAGGCGATCTCCGGTTCGACCTTGGGGTGGATCAGCCCGGCGAGCGCGAGGTCCCCGTCGTCGGCCACCCGCATGGCGTCGGTGAGGCGGCCGACGATGACCTCACTGACACCCATCTGCGCCATCTTGGCCTCGCTGGTGAAGCCCAGCTTGACCCCGGTGAGCCGTTCCCCGCGGGCTCGCCGCCGGGCGACCAGCGCCCGCTGGACGGCGTACGCGTCGTCGACGTGCAGGGAGTGGGTGTCGGCCAGGCTGGGGGTGGCGGTCCGGGTGGTCCGCGCGGTGTCCAGCCGGTCGGCCAGGGCCGCTGTGGTCTCCTCGGTGATCACCGGGCGCCTCCCCGGGAGCCGCCGACGGGACGGGCGGGGGTCCGTCCCACGGCCCGTCGGCGCGGGGCCTGTTGTGCGGTCATCTCCACGATCGCTCCTCGTTGCCGTCCGTCCGTCGAGGCGGCGGCCGGTCTCTGTCCCGGGTGGGTTCCGGCGCGGACCCGCGCCGGGGGGTCATAGCTGGACGCAGACATTGGTGGGCTCGGTGTAGAAATGCAGCGACGCGTCACCGCCCTCGCGGCCCAGACCGGAGAGGCCCATCCCGCCGAAGGGCGAGCGCAGGTCGCGCAGGAACCAGGTGTTGACCCACGCCACCCCGACCTCCATCGCCTGGGCCACCCGGTGGCCGCGCCGCAGGTCCCGCGTCCACACCGAGGCGGCCAGCCCGTACGCGGTGTCGTTGGCGAGCGCCACGGCCTCCTCCTCGGTGTCGAACGGGATCAGCGCGGCGACCGGGCCGAAGACCTCCTCGCGTACCGGCCGGGCGGTGTTGTCCAGCCCGGTCCAGAGGGTCGGTTCGAACCAGGAGCCGCCGTCCAGCCCGTCGCCCAGTGCGGGGACGCCGCCACCGGTGAGGACCGTCGCGCCCGCCTGTTCGGCCAGCGCCGCGTAGCCGCGCACCTTCTCGCGGTGGGCCTGGGAGATCAGCGGGCCGGTGGTGGTGGCCGCGTCGGCGGGGCGGCCCAGCCGCAGCGCGCGGGCCCGTTCGGCCAGCCCGTCGGCGATATCGGCGAAGACGGCCCGCTGGACGTAGACCCGCTCGGTGCAGAGGCAGACCTGCCCGGTGTTGGCGAACACCGAGCGGGTCAGCCCGTCGAGGGCCTCATCGAGGTCGGCGTCGGCGAAGACCACCGCCGCGTTCTTGCCGCCCAGTTCGAAGGAGACCGGGCGCACCCGGGGTGCCACGGTCCGCATGACCTGGGCACCGGTCGCCGAGGAGCCGGTGAAGGTGACACCGTCGATCCCCGGGTGGGCGGTGAGGTGTTCGCCGGCCGAACCGGACCCGAACCCATGCACCACGTTGTAGGCGCCGGCCGGCAGTCCCGCGTCGGCCAGCACTTCGGCGAGCAGCGCGGCGGTGCCCGGCGTCTCCTCGCTCGGCTTCACCACCACGGCGTTGCCGCAGGCCAGGGCCGGGGCCACCTTCCAGGTGAGCAGCAGCAGCGGCAGATTCCACGGGACGATGACCGCGACCACGCCGAGCGGCTTGCGCACCGCGTAGTTGAGGGCCTGCCGTCCACCGGGCAGGTCGGTCATGAACGACTCCTGGCCGGCCGCGGCGACCACGTCCGCGAAGGTGCGGAAGTTGGCGACGGCGCGGGCCACATCCAGTTCGCGGGCCTGGGTGACGGGCTTGCCGGTGTCCGCGACCTCGGCCGCGACGAACTCCTCGAAGCGCTCCTCGATCAGCGCGGCCGCCCGCCGCAGGACCTCGGTGCGCTCCCGCACCGGAGTGGCCGACCAGCCGGGCACCGCGCGCCGGGCCGCCCGCACCGCGCGGTCCACCAGCGGCGCGCCGGCCTCGTGGACACGGGCGTGGACGAGGCCGGTGGCCGGGTCGATGGCGTCGAAGCCCTGCCGTTCATCGGGCTCGACGAAGTGTCCATCGACGAAATTGCTGATCCAGCGCGGGGTGGGTGCCGTCATGGCTCCCACCCTGGAACCCGCGGCCATGCGTGACAAATGACCTTCTCGCGGCCCGCTATACCCATTTCCGCATGGCGTCTTTCCGCCGGGCGGGGCCCCGGTGGCGGGTCCTCGGCCGCCCGCTATAGCGAAACCGCTATGGCGGCGCCCTGGTTCGGTATTTGTGCGCCCTGTGCCGTGCCATCAGGATCCAGCGATACACACCGCACCCCCCGCCGCCACCGAGAGGTCTCCCCATGAGCACAGCACGGCCCGCAGGGGGCGTCGCGAGCAGGACGGCGATCGCCACCCTCGTCGGCACCACACTGGAGTGGTACGACTTCTTCCTCTACGGCACGGCCGCCGCTCTCATCTTCAACAAGCAGTTCTTCCCCTCCCTCAGCCCCACCGCCGGTACCCTCGCCTCCTTCGCCACGCTCGCCGTCGGGTTCATCGCCCGGCCCTTGGGCGGACTCGTCTTCGGACACTTCGGCGACCGGGTCGGCCGCCGTGCGACCCTCGTCGTCTCGCTGCTCCTGATGGGCCTGGGCTCCACCCTGATCGGTCTGGTCCCCACCTACGACTCCATCGGGCTGTGGGCCCCCGTCTCCCTCGTCCTCCTGCGTGTGGTGCAGGGCATCGGGCTCGGTGGCGAGGGGGCCGGTGCCACCCTGATGTCGATGGAGCACGCCCCCGCCGGACGGCGCAACCTCTACGCGGGCTTCCCGCAGATGGGCACCCCGGCCGGTCTGATCGTCGCCAACCTCGCCTTCCTCGGCACCAACGCCCTCGCCGGGGAGGCCACGTTCACCGCGTGGGCATGGCGCGTCCCGTTCCTGCTCAGCATCGTGCTGGTGGCGGCGGGGCTGGTGATACGGCTGCGGATCGAGGAGTCCCCGTCCTTCGACCGTGTACGCGAAGAGGGCGAGGTGGCCCGCTTCCCGCTCGCCGCCGCCATGCGGGTGGGTCTGCCACGGCTCGCGCTGACCCTGCTCGCGGTGGTGGCAAACTCCGCCGTCGCCTACGTGTTCATGGTGTTCACCCTGTCCTACGGCAGCCAGCACGCGGGCTACGACAAGCAGTTCCTGGTCCTCGGGGTGAGCGGGGCCGCGGTGCTGTGGTTCGCCACCATCCCGGTCTGGACCGCCGTCGCCGACCGGCACGGACGGCGCACCATGTTCCTCGCCGGGTCCGCCGCCATCCTGGTCTGGTGCGGGGTCTTCTTCCCGCTGCTCGACACCGGGAATCCGGCGCTCGCCCTGGTCGCCCTCGCGGGCATGGGGCTGATCATCCCGGTGACGCACTGTGTGCAGGGCGCCATCATCGCGGACACCTTCCCGGCCCGGGTGCGCTACTCCGGTTCGTCCCTGATCCTCCAGGCGGGTGCCGTCCTCGGCGGTGGACTCGCCCCGATGATCTCCACCGCGCTGCTCGGTCCGGATGCCTCCTCGACCGGCGTCACCTGGTACCTCGTGGCCATCTGTGCGGTGAGCCTGATCGGCGCGGTGGCCCTGTTCCGTACGGTCCCCGAGCCGCGGCCGGAGGCCGGGGCCGCCGCCCGGCTGCCCGAATTCGCTGGAGAGGCGTGAGCGGCGGCCCCGTTCTGCGCAGCGGTCCGCTCCGCTATGCCACCGCCCGCCGGTTCGGCCTCCCCCGGCCGGTGTCCGAGCGGGAGCGGACCCCGCCACATGCCCTGATCTGCCCGCAACTCCCGTCCCGGCTGGACGCGGTGATGGGTCCGCCCCGCGACCGGATCCCCCAGGACGAGGACTGTCTCCAGCTCTCCGTCACCGCGCCCGGGACCGGCGGCGGAGGGCACCCGGTGGTGGTCTGGTTCCACGGTGGCGGCTTCAGCAGCGGCTCCGGACTGTGTGCCTGGTACGACGCCGGACGGCTCGCCGCCGAGGGCGGGCTGGTGGTCGTCAGCGTCAACTACCGGCTGGGCGCGCTCGGTTATCTGGTCCTCGACGGTGTGTCCGAGGGCAACCTCGGCCTGTACGACCAAGTGGCGGCGCTGTGCTGGGTCCAGGACCATATCGCCGCGTACGGCGGTGACCCGGGGAACGTCACCGTCGTCGGACAGTCGGCGGGTGCCCTCTCCGCCGTCCTGCTGATGCGCATGCCCATGGCGCGGGGGCTGTTCCGGCGGGTGGTGTTGCAGAGCGCACCGCTCGCCATCGCGGCCCGCCCGGTGCGGGACGCGGCGGAGACCGGCCGGGTCTTCGCCGACCATCTGCGCCGGATCGGTGCCGCGGACCCCCGTACGGCGCCCGTCGCGGCCCTGCTCGCCGTGCAGGCGCGCACCGCCGCCGACCACCGGGAGCGCACCGGCAGCACGCTGGAACCGCCGTTCACCCCGGTCACCGGGGTTCCGGCGCTGCCCGGCACCGGACTCGACCCGGGGGTGCGCGGTACGGACGTGTTCTACGGATGGAACGCCGATGACATGTCCGCCTTCCCGCCGGGCCGCGACGACCCCGCCGAGGTGTGTGAACGCACCCGGCTCGGCTACCGGGAGCCGCTGGCGCGGCTCGCCGCCGAGCTGCGGCGGGCGGGCGCCCGGACCCATGCCTACCGGCTCGACTGGCGTCCGCCCGGCACCCGGCTGGGCGCCACACACTGCGTCGAACTCCCGCTGCTGCTCGGGCAGGAGCGGGCCTGGTACCAGGCCCCGATGCTCGGTTCCACACCCTGGCCCGAGATCGCCGCCCTCGGCCGTGCGGTCCGTGGCGCCTGGATCTCCTTCGTCCGTACGGGCACCCCCGGCCCCCTCCCCGCCCCGCTCACCGACCCGTACGCCGGGGCCCTCCCGGATGCGCCGCTCACCACGACGGGGCCCTTCCGCGGTCCGCACAGTGCCGCCTGAATCACCTATGCGGGCTGGTCGGTTCCGCCGATCCGGGCACGGACATGTGCCGGGGTCAGCTCGCACTCCTCGGCGACGAGGTCGAGGAAGGCACCGGTGACGGAGTCCGGGCTGCTGTGGGTGTACGCGGTGAGGGTCCGGCGGATCGGCGGATCCGGCCGGAACAGCCGACCCGTGAAGTCACCGGGAATGTTGCTGCCCGGGACGAGTGAGAGCCCCATCCCGGAAGCGGCGAAGTTGGCCGCGAAGGGGGCCTGTTGGGTGCGTACGGCGACGCGGGGCCGGAAACCGGACGCGGTGCACGCCTGGTCGAGGACATCGGCGAGCCCACTCCTGGGTGTGAAGTGGACCCATTCACGATCGGCGAGGTCCGCGAGGCGGACGGAGCTCCCGGAGACCTCCGCCACCAGCCGGTCGTCGTCCGAGGCGACCACGATGAACTCCTCGGCGCCGAGGTAGCGGACGGTTCCCTGCCACGCCGCCGGCGGAGGGCCGATGGCGATGTCGGCCTGGCCCTCGCTCATCGCCTCGGCCAGGTCGTTCATGTGCTGGTACTCGAAGAGGGTGATGCGCATATCCGGGTGGCGGGCGCGCCACGCGGCGAGGACCTTGGGCAGGACGCCGTAGCTGATCGAGTACAACGTCGCCAGCTGGAGATCGCCGGAGGCGAGGCCCGTGGCCCGGCGGGCCGCCGTCATCGCACGCCGCGCGTCGGCGATGGCCGCGCGCGCCAAGGGCAGCATGGCCCGCCCGGCGGCGGTCAGCCGGACCCCGCGCGGCAGCCGTTCCACCAGACGGCCACCGACCTCCTTCTCCAGCGCCTGGAACTGGTGTGAGAGACCGGGCTGGGTGATGTTCAGCCCGGCGGCGGCGCGGGTGAACGATCCCTCGTCCGCGATCGCGATGAAGTACTCCAGCTGACGCAGCGTAGCCATGCGCTCAGCTTATCGATACGACAAGATTCTGTCCTTGGACGCATGGGTGCCGGGTGGTGCAGGCTGTGAACACAGCGGGACACCGCGAAGGACCGCCACGAAAGACCTGGCAGTCCCCCTCTCCCCCTCTCCTTTCCCTCTCCTCCGAACAGGATCCGTCGTGCCCGTTCCGTCGCGCCCTCCGTCACTCACGGTGGGTAACATCTCGCTCTCGTTCCACCGCGCCGCCGCGGCGGTCGTGCGCCGCGTCCTGGAGGACGCCGGCCATGAGGTGCACAGCGTCGAGGCCCCGCACGAGCAGCTGTTCGGCCTCCAGGCGGCGGGGGAGATCGATGTGCTCGTCTCGGCCTGGCTGCCCGCCAGCCATGGCACCTACCTGGCCCGGTACGAGGACGACGTCCAGATGCTGGACCCGCACTACGCGCCCTACTGCGTATGGGCCGTGCCTCCGTACGTACCCGTGGAGGGGGTCGCCGAGGTCGCCGACCTGCTGCGGCCGGAGGTCGCCGACCGGATGACACCGACCCTCGACGGCATCAACCCCGGGGCCGGAATCAGCCGCTTCTCCGCACGCATGATCACGGAGTACGGGCTCGACCGGGCCGGTTACGCGTTCCGGCCCGGAACCGAGCAGTCGTTCATCAGCCGGGTGGAGCGCGGCATCGCCGAGCGGGAATGGTTCGTCATCCCGATCTGGCGGCCCCAGTACCTCAATCTCGTCCATGGACTGCGCGCCCTCGCCGAACCCAAGGGGCTGCTCGGCGGGACGGACGCGGCGACCCCGGTCGTCACCAAGGCCGCCTTCGCCACCCTCGCCCCGGCCGCCCTGGAGCGGCTGCGTGCGCTGCGCCTGGGCAACGACGGCGTCGAGGCGATCGACAAGCTCATCAATGTCAACGGGCTCGCACCGCTGGACGCGGCCGACCGGTATCTGCGGGACGCGGAACGCATGGCCCGCTGAAACCCCCGCGATCCGTCGCCACTCGGCCACTTCCCACCCATCACATCACCCACCACCCCCTCGCACACAGGAGACCGACCCATGTCCACCACCTCCCTCAACCAGGGCCTCGACCACATCGCCCTGCGCGCCTATGACCTCGACGCCACCGTCCGCTTCTACACCGAGGCGCTCCAGTTCCGCTTCCTCAACGAATGGACCGCACCCGAGGCGGGGGTGAACCGCTGTGTGTTCCTGGACGCCGGTGACGACCGGATCATCGAGATCTTCGATGCCGCGTCCACCCCGCCCGGTGGCTCGGCCACGGCGCTGTCACCGGAGGACGTGCGCCCGAGCGCCGAGGAGCGGGCGCGGAACGCCGCGCTGGTCCACTTCGCGGTGCGTACCGACAACCCCGCCGAGCTGTTCCGGCGGGCGGTCGAGGCGGGCGCCGAGCCGCTGATGGCCCCGGCCGAGGTCGAGGCGAAGGGCGACGCCCCGATGACCCTTCAGGTGGCCTTCGTCCATGGTCCGGACGGCGAGGTCATCGAGTTCATCAGGCGGCCCGCGCTGCGCGACGCGTAGCGGGACGCCGAGGGAGGGACGCGGGGGCACCGGCAGCGCACATGCTCCGCTACGCCTTCTCGTCCCTCCCCACAGCGTCCTCCGCCGGTCCGTCGACGAGGCGCAGAAGATAGGTGTCCATGATCCAGCCGTGCCGGGTCCGTGCCGCGGCACGGACCCGGCTGATGTGTTCCGCGACGTCCGACAGCCGGCCGGAGACGAGGAGTTCGTCGGGCGTCCCGAGGTAGGCACCCCAGTAGATCCACACCTCGTCGCCCTCGAACCGGGTGAACGACTCATGGGCGTCGAGCATCACGACGATGTCGGCGTCGCCGTTGAGGTCCGCCTCCGCGAGCCTGCGCGCGGGGGTGATGTGGACCGGGCGTCCGACCTGGTTCAGGGTGATGCCATGCCGGGCCGCCAGCGTGGAGACACTGCTGATCCCGGGAATCACCTCGACTCCGAGGGCGAGTGTGCCCCGCGCCTCGATCTCGGCCAGGATCCCCAGTGTGCTGTCGTACAGGGCGGGATCGCCCCACACCAGGAACGCGCCGGTCTCCCCCGGTGCCAACTCCCCGCGGATGAGCCGCTCGTAGACGTCGGCGCGGCGGCCCCGCCAGTCGTGGACCGCGGCGGTGTACGCGCCGCGGCCCTCCGTCGTCCGGTCGCGCCACGGATCCTCCGCCTCGACGACGCGGTAGGGCGTCCGGGCGTGCTCCTCGAGCATGTCGCGCCGGAGATCGGTGAGTGCGGACTTGTCCCGCCCCTTGCCGAGGATGAAGAAGACATCGGCGCGGCGCATGGCCTTCACCGCCGCGAGGGTCAGATGGTCCGGATCACCGGCTCCGATGCCGATGACGAGGAGGTGGCGCTGGTCCATGCTCATGGTGAGGGCCTTCTGGGCGGGGGGTCGGGGACGGGCGGACTCTGCGCTCACTCCGCGGGCCGCGCCACCGGATACGGCACAAAGGTGCTGCTGTGCTGGTCGATCCGGAGCGCGTGTCCGAGGGGCGGGGCCGCGCGCTGGGGGCAGTCGAGGCGTTCGCAGGCGCGGCAGCCCATGCCGATCGGGGTGGCGGCGGACGCGTTGTCGAGGTCGAGACCGCCCGCGTAGACGAGGCGGTGGGCGTGCCGGATCTCGCAGCCCAGGCCGATGGCGAAGGTTTTGCCGGGTTCGCCCCAGCCGCCGCGGTGCCGGGTGACCGCACGAGCCGTCCAGAGGTAGCGCTGACCGTCGGGCATCTCGGCGATCTGGACGTGGATCCGGCCGGGGGCGGCGAACGCCTCGTAGACGTTCCACAGCGGGCAGGTGCCGCCCGCGCGGGAGAAGTGGAAGCCGGTGGCGGACTGCCGCTTGGACATGTTTCCGGCCCGGTCGACGCGGACGAACGAGAACGGTACGCCGCGCAGCCGGGGGCGCTGGAGGGTGCTCAGCCGGTGGCAGATGGTCTCGTAGCCGAGGCCGTAGCGGTCGGTGAGACGTTCGATGTCATAGCGCACCTCCTCCGCCGCGGTGTGGAAGGCGCGGTAGGGCAGGATCAGCGCGGCCGCGAAGTAGTTGGCGATGCCGATACGGGCCAGGGCGTGGGCGGGTGAGCCGTGCGGGAAGTCCTCGACGGCCTGCTGGTCGAGCTCATCTCCGTATTCGAGCAGCGCGAGTTGGGTCGCCATGCGGAACGCGCGCTGCCCGGGGCGCATCCGCGTCGACAGGTGCAGGGTGCGGGCCGCTTCGTCGTAGTGGTGCAGACGCTCCCCGGTCGCGGCGGCCAGCCGGACCCCATGGCGGTCGGCGAGGCGGGCGGTCAGCGCGGGGAGTACCTCGCCCGGCCGGATACCGATCTCCTGGGACAGCTGCTCGGCCGCGAGGTCGGTGGCGTGGAGGTAGTTCTGACGGCGGTAGAAGAAGTCCCGGATCTCCTCATGGGGTGAGCGGGGTTCCTCCTGGTCGGCGCCGCGGCCGTCGGTGGCTCCGGCGAGGCGTTCGGCCAGTTGCTGGTTGCGGCGGCCGAGGCCGAGCAGGACCTGCGCCACCGCTGGCATCCGCGCCGCAAGATCGGCCAGGTCCACCGTGGAGAGCCGGGCCTCGGCGAGCTCACCGGCCAGCGCCTCACGGAGATCCGCCACCAGCCGGGTCGTATCGCGTTCGGAGAAGAAGCCCGGGTCGATACCGAAGGCTTCGGTCAGCCGTAGCAGGACCGGGACGGTGAGCGGGCGGGAGTCATGCTCCATCTGGTTCAGATAGCTGGGTGAGATGGCGAGGACCCGGGCCAGCTCCGCCTGGCTCATCCGACGCTCCTCGCGCAGCCGCCGCAGGCGCGCCCCCGCGTACGTCTTTCCCACCGTGTGATCCTCCGTGTCCGGGTGCGGCCAGCCTATGCCATACGGCCCGCCACCCGCCCTTCGCAAAGTTGGCAATCCACACGCGGAAGATTCGCAAAAGTTGGCATGAGTCCACGCTTGATGGCACTCAGTGCCAGTGCCAGTGTCTTCAGTGCGGCCCGCCGGACCTGGCGACCATCGACGGTGAACCACGGTGTGACGGTCGGCCGCGGTCCAGCGATGCGACACACAGTGCCACTCCCTGCGCCCCCAGGCAGGGACTTGGCAATCAGCACAGACGAGGAGACGGTGACAGTCATGGCAGAGGCGAGGACGCGGGCGGCCGAGGAACTGGCGCGGCGCTGGGCCACCGACCCCCGGTGGCAGGGCATCGAGCGCACCTACACCGCCGACGAGGTGATCCGGCTGTCCGGCAGCATCCGCGAGGAGCACACGCTCGCCCGGCGCGGCGCCGAGCGGCTGTGGCGGCAGTTGCACGAGCGGGACTACCTCCACGCGCTCGGCGCGCTGACCGGCGGGCAGGCGGTGCAGCAGGTGAAGGCCGGTCTTCAGGCCATCTACCTGTCCGGGTGGCAGGTGGCCGCCGACGCCAACCAGGCCGGCCACACCTACCCCGACCAGAGTCTGTACCCGGCCAACTCGGTGCCGCAGGTGGTGCGCCGGATCAACAACGCGCTGCTGCGCGCCGACCAGATCGCCACCGCCGAGGGCGCCGGTGACACCACCGACTGGCTGGCCCCGGTCGTGGCCGACGCGGAGGCCGGGTTCGGTGGCCCGCTCAACGCCTTCGAGCTCACCAAGGCGATGATCGCGGCGGGTGCGGCGGGCATCCACTACGAGGACCAGTTGGCCTCGGAGAAGAAGTGCGGCCACCTCGGTGGCAAGGTCCTGGTGCCCACCTCGCAGCACATCCGTACCCTCAACGCGGCCCGGCTGGCGGCGGACATCGCCGATGTGCCCACCCTCATCGTCGCCCGTACCGATGCCCTGGCTGCCAACCTGCTGACCAGCGATGTGGATGAACGGGACGCCGAGTTCGTCACCGGTGAGCGCACGGCGGAGGGCTTCTACCGGGTCCGCAACGGTATGGAGCCGGTCATCGCCCGTGGCCTTGCCTACGCCCCCTACGCCGACCTCATCTGGGTCGAGACCGGTACCCCGGACCTGGCCCAGGCGCGCGAGTTCGCCGAGGCGATCCACGCGCGGTACCCGGACCAGATGCTGGCCTACAACTGCTCGCCCTCGTTCAACTGGAAGGCGTCGCTGGACGACGACCAGATCGCCAAGTTCCAGCGGGAGCTGGGCGCGATGGGCTACCGCTTCCAGTTCATCACCCTGGCCGGCTTCCACTCCCTCAACCACGGGATGTTCGACCTCGCCCGTGGCTACGCCGAGCACGGCATGACCGCGTATGTCGACCTCCAGGAGCGCGAGTTCGCCGCGCAGGAGCACGGTTTCACGGCGGTGAAGCACCAGCGGGAGGTCGGCACCGGCTACTTCGACCTGGTGTCCACCGCCGTCAACCCCGCCTCGTCCACCACCGCGCTGACCGGCTCCACCGAAGAGGAGCAGTTCCACTAGGCCCCTCGTCCCTCCCCCCTGGGCGCCGTCCGATCCGCCCCGGCCGAGCGGGGGTCGTACGACCGTCCCCGTCCGACCCCCGCTCCCTCCCTCCTCGAGGAGAACCCGATGTCCATCAGCGCACCGACCCGTCGCGTCCACGTCCTCGCGGCCCCGGGCGACCGCCACGACGAAATCCTCACCCCCGCCGCCCTCGACTTCATCGGTCGGCTGGCCGCGACGTTCGGCGAGCGCCGCCAGGAACTCCTGCGGGAACGCCGTCGCCAGGTGCTGCGGCTGGCCAGCGGCTCCGCGCTCGACTTCCCCCTGGTCACCTCCGCCGTCCGCGACGACCCGTCCTGGCGCGTCGCACCGCCCGCCCCCGGTCTCACCGACCGCCGCGTCGAGATCACCGGCCCCCCGGACCGCCGGATGGCGGTCAACGCCCTGAACTCCGGCGCCCGTGTGTGGATGGCCGACCTCGAGGACGCCACCGCACCCACCTGGGACAATGTGATCGGCGGACAGCTGACCCTGCTCGACGCCATCGAGCGCGGGATCGACTTCACCACCCCGGAGGGCAAGCGTTACCGGCTCGGCGACCGGCTCGCCACCATCGTCGTCCGGCCGCGCGGCTGGCATCTCGACGAGGCCCACCTGGAGTTCGACGGCCGCCCGGTGCCCGCCGCGCTCGTCGACTTCGGCCTGTACTTCTTCCACTGCGCCCAGCGGCAGATCGACGCCGGCCACGGGCCGTACTTCTATCTGCCGAAGCTGGAGAACCGCTACGAGGCCCGGCTCTGGAACGACATCTTCCGGGCCGCGCAGGATCTGCTGGGCATCCCCCGGGGCACCATCCGCGCCACGGTCCTCATCGAGACCATCACCGCCGCGTTCGAGATGGAGGAGATCCTCTACGAGCTGCGCGAGCACAGCTCCGGTCTGAACGCGGGCCGCTGGGACTACCTCTTCAGCCTGATCAAGACCTTCGGCCACCGCACCGACTTCCTGCTGCCCGACCGGGCGAAGGTGACGATGGCCGCCCCCTTCCTGCGGGCCTACACCGAACTGCTGGTCCGCACCTGCCACAAGCGCGGCGCCCACGCCATCGGCGGCATGGCCGCGCAGGTGCCGAGCAAGGACCCGGCCGCCCATGAGGCGGCGCTCGCCAAGGTGCGGCTGGACAAGGAGCGGGAGGCCGAGGACGGCTTCGACGGCTCCTGGGTGGCCCACCCGGGACTTGTGCCGGTGTGCCGCGAGGTGTTCGACGGGGTGCTGGGCGACCGGCCCCACCAGCTGGACCGCACACGGGACGAGGTGGATGTGACGGCGGCGGAGCTGCTGTCGGTGCGCCGGATCAGCGGTCCGCCCACCCCGGAGGGCGTGCGTACCAATATCGCGGTCGCGCTGGGCTACTTCGCCGCCTGGCTGCGCGGGCAGGGAGCCGTGGCCCTCGACGGCCTGATGGAGGACGCGGCCACCGCCGAGATCGCCCGGGTGCAGATCTGGCAGTGGCTGCGGCACCGGGTGATCGACCGGGAGACGGTGCTGCGTCTGCTCGACGACGAGGTGGCCGCGCTCGGCGCCGCGTACCCGTGGGCGCCAGTAGACGAGGTGCGGGCGCTCTTCGAACGCACCGCCCTGAGCGGCGAGTTGCCGCTGTTCTTCACCCCGGACGCCTACGCGGCCCACCTCGTGCGCACCACCGGAGCACGGGCGTGAACGGGAACATCCGGCGCGTCGGGGTGGTCGGCGGCGGTCAGATGGGCGCGGGCATCGCCGAGGTGTGCGCACGCGCCGGTCTTGACACGGTGGTCTGCGAGGCCGGTGCCACGGCCGCCCGCGCCGCGCGGGAGCGCGTGGCCGCCTCGCTGGACCGGGCGGTGGAGCGGGGCAAGCTGGAGGCGGAGGCGGCGCGGGACGCGCTGGCCCGTCTCATCTTCACCGGCAGCCTGGAGGACCTGTCCGACCGGCAGCTTGTCATCGAGGCCGTCATCGAGAACGCCGACGCCAAGACCGAGGTGTTCACCGCACTCGACAAGATCGTCGAGGACCCGGCGGCCGTCCTGGCGACAAACACCTCCGCCCTCCCCGTGATGCGCCTCGGCATGGCCACCAG
Source organism: Streptomyces sp. NPDC048636 (assembly GCF_040650655.1). Classification (NCBI taxonomy): domain Bacteria; kingdom Bacillati; phylum Actinomycetota; class Actinomycetes; order Kitasatosporales; family Streptomycetaceae; genus Streptomyces; species Streptomyces sp. NPDC048636. Next base: position 256,437 of record NZ_JBEZHR010000004.1, read on the forward strand.
CCGCGCCGACCGGGTCGTCGGACTGCACTTCTTCAACCCGGTCCCGGTACTGCCACTGGTGGAGGTGGTGACCTCGCTGCACACCGCCCCGGACACCATCGCCACCGTGGAGGGCTTCGCGGCGCGGACCCTCGGCAAGACGGTCGTCCACTCCCGGGACCGGGCGGGCTTCGTCGTCAACGCCCTGCTCGTCCCGTACCTGCTGGCGGCGGTCCGGATGGCGGAGTCCGGGTTCGCCACCGCCGCCGATATCGACGCGGGCATGGAACTGGGCTGCGCCCATCCCATGGGCCCGCTCAAGCTGGCGGACCTGATCGGGCTGGACACCGTCGCCTCGATCGCCGCATCGCTCTACGACGAATTCAAGGAACCCCTCTACGCCCCTCCCCCACTGCTCCAGCGCATGGTGGAGGCGAGGCTGCTGGGCCGCAAGACCGGCCGGGGGTTCCACGTGTACGGCCAGGAGTGAGCGACCTGGCGGGGCCGGGTTGAGGGGCCCGGACCACCGGGCTGAGGGGCCCGGACCGCACCGTCGGCGGAGGAAACCGGCGGCCGCTCACGGGAGAGGGCGGGAAGCGCGCAGAGGGCGCTTCCCGCCCTCCGCCCGTTCCGTCCTCACTCCGGTGCCAACTCGGCGGGAACTCATGGCGTGTCCGTCCCGACTTCTAGACCGGGTGACGGACGTTCGCCCGCGTACCGAGTGGAAGCTGGAGACTTTCGATGCGTTCTCGTGTGTGGGGCGGTACGGCTGCCGTGGTGCTCGGTGGCCTGCTGGCGGCGGGCTGTGGCGGCGGGGGGAAGGACACGGCGGACGAGGGCGCCGAGAAGGCGGGCTCGGGTGACTACCCCGTCAGCGTCACCGACTGCATGGGCGCCAAGACCACCTTCTCCGGTCCCTCGAAGAAGATCGTCACCAGCAACGCCGCCAGTCTTGAGCTGCTGCTGCGGCTCGGCGCCGGGGACCGGATCATAGGCACCGGCTTCCCGCCCGGCGAGGGCACGCTGCCCGGCGCGCTGGACGCGGAGGCGCGGAAGGTGAAGGTGCTCAGCAAGAACGTGATTCCGAAGGAGAAGCTGCTCGGCTCCGGCGCCGACCTCTACATCGACACCTTCGCGTCGATGAACATGGGCGGTGGTATGGGAGACGCCCCGACGGAGGAGGAGTTCAAGGCCACCGGGATCAAGCACATCTACCTGAAGTCCACGGCCTGCGCGGCGCAGCGCAAGGGCCCGGTGACCGACCTGTCCGCCGTGGAGAACGACATCACCTCCCTCGGCGCGGTGACCGGTACGAGCGCCAGGGCGAAGAAGCTCGTCGCCGGGATGAAGGAGAAGGTGAACGCCGTTCAGAAGGCGGTCGGCGGCACGCCGGAGGGCAAGCGGCCGACGTACTTCTTCTTCGACTACGACGCCGGTACCCAGCAGCCCACCGTCGTCTGCGGCCGGCAGGTCGCCAACGCGGTCATCACCCTGGGCGGGGCCCGCAACGTCTTCGCCGGCTGCGACGCCGACTACAAGCAGGTCGGCTGGGAGGACGTCATCGCGAAGAACCCCGACTGGATCCAGCTGGGGGTGCGCGACCGGGGCGGCGAGGCGGCCAACGAGAAGGCGTTCGACGCGGCCGAGAAGTGGCTGAGGTCCAACGCCGCCACCAAGGGTCTGAAGGCGGTCGAGGAAGGGCACTTCCTGCGCATCGGCTCGGAGCGGACCACCATCGCCGGTGTCCGGAACGCCGACACCGTCGAGGAGATCGCCAAGACGCTCTACCCCGGCAAGGTCGGCCCGTCATGACCTCCGTGGAGATGCGCCGCGCCGCTCCCGCGGAACTGCGCGGACCGCGTACCGGTGCGCTGGCCATGGCTCTCGGGGTGGCACTGCTCGCGGCGCTGACGGCGGCGGTGGCCTGGGGATCGACCTCCATTCCCCCCGGTGAGGTGTGGGGCGTGGTGTGGCGACGGCTGTCCGGCGAGGCGCCACGGGCGGGCACGAACGACCTGATCGTATGGCAACTGCGGCTTCCGCGTGCCCTGTTGGCCGCGCTGGTGGGTGCCGGGCTCGGTCTCGTCGGAACGGCCATGCAGGCCCTGGTCCGCAATCCGCTGGCCGACCCGTACTTCCTGGGGATCTCCAACGGTGCCTCCCTCGGGGCGGTGGCCGCGATCGTGCTCGGTCTCGGCACGGGAGGGGCGCTGGGTCTTGGTCTGTCGGGGGCGGCGTTCGCGGGAGCGCTCGGCACCTTCGCCCTGGTGTGGGCGGTGGCCCAGCGCCGGGGAGGGTTCGCACCGCTGCGGTTGGTGCTGGCCGGGGTGGCGATCGGGCAGTTCCTGTCCGGCTTCACCAGCTACCTTGTGCTCCAGGCCGGGGACGAACAGCAGACCCACAGCGTGCTGTTCTGGCTCATGGGAAGTCTGAGCGGGGCGAGCTGGCCGTTGCTCACCGCACCCGCCGTCGCCGTACCCGCGACCTTCCTGTGGCTCCAGGCGCGTGCCCGTGGGCTGAACGCCCTGACCATGGGTGATGAGACCGCGGCCGGACTCGGTGTGGACCCCGCCCGGCTGCGCCGGGAGCTGTTCACCCTCACCAGTCTGCTGACCGGCGTCCTGGTCGCCGTGTCGGGCGCGATCGCGTTTGTCGCCCTGATGGTGCCGCATGTCTGCCGCCTGGTCGTCGGCGGCGACCACCGCCGTCTGCTGCCGGTCTCGGCGCTGTTCGGTGCGCTGCTGCTGGTGGTGGTCGACATCGTCTGCCGTACGGCGATGGACACCCAGGAGCTGCCGGTGGGTGTGGTCACCTCGCTGATCGGGGCGCCCGCGCTGTTGTATCTGCTGGACCGGCGGCTGGGGAGCGACAGTTGAGGATCGAGATCGAGGACCTGCATATCGCGTACGCCGGACGGACGGTCGTGGCGGGCGCCCATCTGATCGCGGCCGAGGGGGAGATCACCGGTCTGGTCGGGCCCAACGGCAGCGGCAAGTCGACGCTCCTGCGGACGGTCTACCGGCATATGAGGCCCAGCGCCGGAAGGGTGCTGCTGGCCGGTACCGATATCCGGCGGATGAGCCCCGTCGAATCGGCGCGCCATGTGGCCGCGCTCCCGCAGGAGCGGGGCAGCGACTTCGAGCTGACCGTCCGGGAGGTGGTGGTGATGGGGCGCACACCGTACAAACGGGCCTTCGCGGCGGAGGACGCCGAGGACCGCGACACCGTCGCCCGGGCGCTGGCCGATGTCGGCATGGAGGGCCATGCCGGGCGCCGGTTCACCGCTCTGTCCGGTGGCGAGCGCCAACGGGTGCTGCTGGCCCGCGCGTTCGCCCAGACCCCGGATGTCCTGGTCCTGGACGAACCGACCAACCACCTCGACGTCCGTCATCAGGTGGAGCTGCTGGCCCTGCTCCGCGCGCAGCGCCGTACGACGCTGGTGTCCCTGCACGACCTCAACGCGGCCGCGTCCGTCTGCGACCGGCTGCATGTGCTGCATGCCGGGGCCGTGATCGCTTCCGGACCACCGCGTGACGTCCTCACCCCGGAGCTGATGGCCGAGGCGTTCGGGGTGCGGGCGGCCGTTGTCGACCATCCCCTCACCGGGGACCCGCTGATCGCGTTCGACCACCGGATACCGGCGGTGGTGAGGGGGTGCCTGAAGTGACACGGCGAAGTCCCGGTTCGGAGCCGCCCGGTGGCATGGCCGCCGGTTCCCCGGAGGAAGACCGCTGGACGCTGGTGGCCGTGGCGGGCGTGCTGTCGTTCGTGGCGATGCTCGATATGAACATCGTCAACGTGGCCCTGGCGGATATCGCCGACAGTCTGGGGGTGTCCGCGCGGACCGCGCAGTGGGCCGTGCTCGGCTATCAGATCTCCGTGGTGGCCCTGCTGTTGCCGGTCGGCCGGTGGCTGGACCGCGTCGGCCCGCGTTCCGCCCTGCTGACCGCCACCACCGGCTTCGCCGTGTGCAGCGCTCTGGCCGCCGTCGCGCCCTGGGCAGGATGGCTGATCGCCGCCCGCCTGACCCAAGGGGCCTTCGGCGCGGTGCTGTTCGTGCTGATGCCGGTGCTGGCCATCCGGTCGGTACGGCCGGAACGGCGCGGGCGGGCCATGAGCGTACCCGCGACCCTGGGCCCGCTGGGCGCGGTGACCGGCCCGGCCGTCGGCGGTCTGCTGATCGACCACTGGGGCTGGCGGTCCGTCCTGCTGGTCAAGATCCCGTTCTGTGTGCTGGCCCTGGTCGTCGCCTGGCGGGCGATGCCCCGGGACGGCGGACCGCGCCCGCCCGATCGCCGCTCGGTGACCGACGCGCTGCTGGTGGCCAGCGGTGTCGCGACGCTGTCGCTGGCGTTGACACTGGCGTCGGGCAGCCCGCCGTGGCTGCTCCTGGCGGCGGTCGCGGTGGCTCCGCTGTGGTGGTGGCTGCGCGGCCCCGGGGGCCGTCCGGTCACCGGTGTCCTGCGCACGGCGGGGCTGCTGCCGGCTCATGCGGCGGTACTGACCCTCGCGGCCGGATTCGCGGCCATGCACTACGTCCTCGCCCTGCACCTCCAGCGGGACGACGGCGTCAGCGCCACCACCACCGGTCTGATCGTCCTCGCCTTCCCGCTCGGCATGGGGCTGGCCGGTCCGCTCGGCGGACGTCTCGCCGACCGGTACGCCGCCCGGCCGGTCGCGGTCATCGGCGCGGCGCTCACCGCGGCCGGACTGCTGCTGCTGATCCCGGTCGGCGACAACGGATCGGCGGCGCAGCTGGCCTGGCGGCTGGCGCTGGCCGGGGTGGGGATGGGCCTGACCGGCGGTCCCACCCAGGCGCTGGTCATGGGCGCCGCCCCGGCGGAGCGCGCCGCCACCGTCGGGTCCACCGTGCAGCTCGCCCGCAGCCTCGGCTTCACCCTCGGCCCGGCCCTGGCCACCGCCGCCTGGGGGCTGGGCGGCGGGGCAGCGGCGGGGCTGACCCTGGCCGCCACCGCCGCCTGTCTCGCCGTACCCCTGCTCGCATGGGACCGGACGCGGTCCGGGTCCAAGGCCGACAGGACCACCGACGCGGCGCCCGCCGCCCACCGCTGACCGAGGAGCGATCTGTATGTGCGGAATCACCGGCTGGGCGTCCTTCCGCCCGCCCCTCCACGATGAGGTGCGCACCCGCGCCACGGTCATCGAGGCCATGACCGCCGCCCTCACCCCCCGCGGCCCGGACGCCGGCGGTGTCTGGCTCGGCCAACACGCCGCGATCGGCCACCGCCGTCTCGCCGTCATCGACCCGACCGGTGGCGCCCAGCCCATGGCGGACCGCCCGGATGAGCCGACCGCCGTGCTCGGCTACAGCGGCGAGGTCTACAACCACCATGAGCTGCGGGCCGAACTGAGCGGCCGGGGACATGTCTTCCGCACCCGCAGCGACACCGAGGTGGTGCTGCGCGCCTACGCCGAGTGGGGCGAGGACATGGCCGACCACCTGGAGGGCATGTTCGCCTTCGCCGTCTGGGACGAACGGGCGGGGCGGCTGCTGCTGGTGCGTGACCGGCTGGGCGTCAAACCGCTGTTCTGGGCGCCTGTCGAGGGCGGCCTCGCCTTCGCCTCCGAACCCAAGGCGCTGTTCGCCCATCCCGAGATCCGGCCGCGGGTCGACGCCGACGGGCTGCGTGAGGCGTACAGCCTGCTGTTCAACACCGGTCCGACGGTGTGGTCCGGGGTGCGGGAGGTCGAGCCCGGCGGGCTGCTCGTGCTGGACCGCGGCGGTATCCGCGAACGCCGCTACTGGCAGCTGGCGGCCCGGGCGCACGGCGACGGCCGGGAGGAGACGGTCGAGCGGGTCCGTGAGCTGGTCGACGGCGCCGCACGCGGCCAGCTGGAGGCCGACGTACCGCTGTGCTCCCTGCTGTCCGGTGGTATCGACTCCACCGTCCTGACCGCCCTGCTCGCCGACGAACTGCGGCTGCGCGAAGGCCCCGACGCCCGTATCCGCTCCTACGCCGTGGACTACAGCGACCAGGCCGAGCGGTTCACCGGCGATGTGCTGCGCACCGGCCATGACACCCCGTACGCCATCGAGGCCGGTGGCTTCATCGGCACCGACCACAGCACCGTCGTCCTCGACCCGCGCTCCCTGCTCGAGCCCGAGCACCGCCGGGCGGTGGTCGCGGCCCGTGACTCGCCGATCGGCGTCGGCGATATGGACACCTCGCTCTATCTGCTGTTCGGGGAGATACGCCGGCACTCCACCGTCGCCGTGTCCGGTGAGGCCGCCGACGAGGTCTTCGGCGGCTATCCGTGGTTCCACCGCCCGGCGGCGCTGGCGGCGGACACCTTCCCCTGGCTCCTGGTCACCGGCGACGAGGCCGCCATGCCCCTCAACCCCGAACTCGGCCTGGGTATCGCCGAGTTCCGCGATGACACCTACCGCGCCGCGCTGGCCGCCGTACCGCATCTGGACGACGAGACCCCGGCCGAGCACCGCCAGCGCGAGATGCAGCACCTCTCCCTCACCCGCTGGCTGCGCCAACTCCTGCACCGCAAGGACCGGTTGAGCATGGCCCAGGGGCTTGAGGTCCGCGTCCCCTACTGCGACCACCGCCTCGTCGAGTACGCCTTCAACACACCGTGGTCGCTGAAGAGCTTCGACGGCCGTGAGAAGAGCCTGCTGCGGGCAGCGGCCACCGGACTGGCCCCCGACTCGGTGCTGCACCGGCCCAAGAACCACTACCCGGCAACCCATCACCCGGCCTACAACCGCGGCCTCCAGGACCTGGCCCGGGAGGCCCTGGCCACCGAGCGGGTCCGTGCCCTGGCTGATGAGACCCGCCTCAAACCCTGTCTGGACACCCCTCCCGACCGGCTGGAGTGGGGCCACCGGCTGCGGCTGGAGCGCGTCGTCGACCTCGCCCTGTGGCTGGACCACCATCAGCCCGAACTCGCCCTCTGAGGAGCCCCGTTCATGACCCTCCAGGAACCCCGGACGGCCACCGGCGCCCCGGCCGAGCCGATACCGCTGTCGGGCTGCCCCTACAAGGCCGATCCCTACCCGCTCTACGCGCGGATGCGCGACACGGGTCCGGTCCACCGTGTGCTCTTCCCCAGCGGAGTGCGGGCGTGGCTGGTCACCGGCTACGACGCGGCCCACTCCGCGCTGAACGACGACCGTCTCGGCAAGAACCACGACCGGGGCAACGACCGCTGGCGCGCCCGCGCCTCGATCATGCCGGAGCCGCAGCACTCGCAGCTCCAGGTCCACCTCCTCCACCAGGATCCGCCCGACCACACCCGTATGCGGCGCTTCGTCACCGACGCCTTCACTCCGCGCCGCGTCGAGAGCCTCCGCCCCCGCTTCCAGGAACTGGCCGACGCCCTGGTCGACGCCCTGCCCGAAACCGGCCCCGCCGACCTGGTCAGCGGCTTCGCCGCGCACTATCCGTTCCAGGTACTCGCCGAAGTCATCGGCCTTCAGCATGAGCTGGCGAGCCGCTTCGACCGCGACTGGGGCAAGGTCGTCCAGCCGGTCGGCCCCACCGACCCCGGACGCCCGCTGTACGAGGCGAGACTGCACGGTCTCCAGAGCTATATCGCCGAGGTCGTCGCCCATAAGCGTGAGGGTGGCGACGACGATCTGCTCGGCCGCCTGGTCGAGGCCCGCGACCGCGGCGAACTGTCCCAGGAGGAGCTGGACTCCATGATCTTCCAGCTCCTGGTGGCGGGCCAGGAGCCGGTCACCAACCAGATCACCACGGCGCTGATCGCCCTCTTCCGCCACCCGGGCGAGCTTGCCCGGCTGCGTGACCATCCGGATCTGCTCCCCCGCGCCGTGGAGGAACTCCTCCGCTACGACAGCGCCTTCGAGCTGACCACCTGGCGCTTCTTCGGCAAGGACAGTGAGCTGCACGGCACGGAGGTCCCGGCCGGTGACTCGGTGATCGTCTCCCTGTGCGCCGCCAACCGCGACCCGCGCCGTTTCCCCGATCCGGACACCCTCGAGCTCGACCGCAGTCCCAACCCCCATCTCGCCTTCGGCCACGGCATCCACTTCTGCCCCGGCGCCGCCCTGGCCCGCGCCGAACTCCAGATCGCGCTCGGCACCCTCCTCGCCCGCCTCCCCGGTGTCCACCTGGCCATCAGGGACGAGGACATCCAGTGGATCCCGGCCGTGCTCGGCCGGGGCACCAACCACCTGCCCGTCGGCTACGACCGACGGCTCTGAGCCTCAGGAACACCATGTCGTCGTCGACCGCAACGCCCGCGCTCGCCACGAGCATCAGCGCCGCGATCCTGGACCTGCTGCTGCCGCACCACCGGACGACCGAGCGGGCCCGCGGCTCCGCCGAGGCGTTTCCGCGGCAACTGCGGCAGATCGCCGGTTTCGTACGGGAGGGCGCCCCCCTCGTGTTCACCCTGCCCGGCTTCCCCTGTAAGTCCCCCAACCCCGCCAAAGTGCTCGGGCACCTCCCCGACATGGGCGAACGCCTCTCCCTCAGCTTCCTCGACGCGGTGTGCGGCGCGATCGAGCGGATCTATCCACCCGGCGCCCGCCTGGTCATCTGCTCCGACGGCCATATCTTCGGCGACCTCATCGGCGTCCCCGACCACGGCATCGACGCCTACGCCGACGAACTGCGCCTTCTCATAGGGAGGTTGGGGCTGGAGCGACTGTCCGTCTTCGACCTGCGGGACGTTCTGGGCGACCTCCCGCACGACGCGAAACGCACACATGTCCATGAGCGTTACGCCCCCACCCTGGACTCCCTGCGCGCCCAGATCCGCACGGACGAACACGCCCTCGCCCTCTACCGCGGTATCACCCGCTTCCTCGTCGAGGACACCGCCGCGCACCGGGGCACCCGCTCATCCCTGCAACGCCAATGCCGCCAGCGGGCCTACGGGGTGATCCAGCGCAGCCGGGCCTGGGGGGAGCTCATCGCCGACCACCATCCACACGCCATCCGGCTGTCCATCCATCCCCAGCCCCTCGGCGCGGCCAAGTTCGGCATCCGCCTCCTCGACGCGCCCGACGCCTGGACCACGCCCTGGCATTCGGCCGCCCTGCACCGCGCCGACGGCACCTGGACCCTCATACCGCGCGCCCGGGCGGCTCGGATGGGGCGTCTGGTCCTGCGGGACGGGAGACCCAGTCACTTCGCCCAGGACCCCTCGGGCTGAGCCTGTTCCCTCCCGCGTCACACAGACGCCGTACCGGTGAGCGGTTCGCCCTCCCCGCGCCGTATGAGTGGGCGACCGCGGGCAGTTTCCACCAGAGCCAGCAGAGGGGAGCGCCGAAAGTGCCGACCATGCCGTTGACCGACAGCGCCACACCGCCCCGTCCGGCGGACGAACCAGTCCAGTCCCGTGGTGCCCGGGTGCGCCGCGCGCTGCCACCTCCCGCCCTGACCGGGTTTCTCGTTCTCCTGATGGTGCTGATGGCCGTCTCCTACGCGGTGGGACGGGCCGCAGGGCCGGTGGCGCCGGGCATCCACCGGAACGTGCCGCAGGGCGGTCCGGGAGCCGGGGGCATGGATACCCATGGCATGGGTCTGCCGGGCAGTGGCATGGCAGGGGGCGGCCGATGAGCGAACGGTCGGAGACCGTGCCGGGTTCGGCCACGGCGCCCGATACGCCGACGCACACCACCGATCTGCTGATCGGTGGCATGACGTGTGCGGCGTGCGTGGCCCGGGTGGAGAAGAAGCTGGCCAGGGTCGAGGGGGTGAGCGCCACCGTGAACCTCGCCACCGGCACGGCGCGGGCCACGCACCCGCCCGCCGTCGGCACGGACGAACTGCTGGCCACCGTCGAGCGGATCGGCTACACCGCCGCACTGGCCACGCCCGCGGCCCCGGCTCCGGAGGTGGCCGAGGACGATGACAACGACGAGGGCGGGGGCGAGCCGCCCCACGTGACCGACCTCCAACGCCTCGTCTTCACGGCGGTGCTCGCGGTGCCCGTCCTCGTGCTCTCGATGGTTCCCGCCTGGCAGTTCGACGGATGGCAGCATCTGTGCGTGTTCCTCGCCACCCCCGTGGCGGTCTGGAGCGCCTGGCCCTTCCACGAACGCGCGCTGCGTGGACTGCGGTATGCCACGGCGACCATGGACACCCTGGTGTCGCTCGGTGTGATCGCCTCCTTCACCTGGTCGCTCTACGCGCTGTTCTTCGGGGGCGCGGGCCGGATGGGCATGCGGATGCCGTTCAGCCTGCTGCCCTCCGCCGACACCGGGGTGGCCCATCTCTATCTGGAGGCGGCGGTCGCCGTACCGCTCTTCGTCCTTCTGGGGCGCTACCTGGAGACCCGCGCCAAGCACCGAAGCGGCTCGGCGCTGCGCGCACTGGCCGAACTGGGCGCCAAGGAGGTGGAGCTCAGGGAGCCGGGCGGCAATCGCCGGATCGCCATGGCCGGGCTGGTCGCCGGGCAGGAGTTCATGGTGCGCCCCGGTGAGAGGGTCGCCACGGACGGTGTGGTCGTCGAGGGCGGCTCCGCGCTCGACCTCTCGCTCGTCACCGGTGAGAGCGTGCCCGTGGAAGTGACACCCGGCTCCGCCGTGGTCGGTGGAGCCGTCAACTCCGGTGGGCTGCTGGTCGTCCGCGCCACGGCGGTCGGTGCCGATACCCAACTGGCCCGGATCATCGCCCTGGTCACGGAGGCCCAGGCGGGCAAGGCGAGGATCCAGCGGCTCGCCGATACGGTGGCGGGAGTGTTCGTACCGGCGATCGTGGCCATCGCCGCCACCGTGCTGAGCTTCTGGCTGGGCGCCGGTGCCACGGGTCAGTCGGCCGTCACCGCCGCCGTGGCCGTACTCGTCGTGGCCTGCCCCTGTGCGCTGGGGCTCGCCACACCGACCGCGTTCCTCGTGGCCAGCGGGCGCGGCGCACAGCTCGGTGTGCTCATCCGCGGCCCCGAGGCGCTGGAGCGGCTGCGCCGGGTGGACACCGTGGTCTTCGACAAGACGGGGACGCTCACCACCGGACGGATGACACTGACCGATGCCACCGTGGTGCCGGACGGACCGGAGACGACGGAGGTGCTCGGGCTGGCCGCGGCGGTGGAGCAGGGCTCCGAACACCCCATCGGCCGTGCCGTGGTGGCGGCCGCCCACCGCGAGGGGGCCGGTGATGTCCCTCTGCCGGAGGTGTCGGAGTTCCGGGCCGTTACCGGAGAGGGAGTGTCCGGCCGGGTGGCGGGCCACCGGGTGCGCGTACGCCGCCCGGATCCGTCGGAGCGGCTGCCGGACGTGCTGGGCCGGGCGCGGGAGGCCGCCGAGAGCGCCGCGCGGACGGTGGTGGTCGTGGAGCTCGACGACCGGCCCGTCGGACTGCTGGCCGTCGGCGACACCCTGCGGCCCACCAGTCGTGAAGCGGTGCGTGAGGTGCGCGCGCTGGGCATCGAACCGGTACTGGTGACCGGTGACGGAGCCGCCGCCGCCCGTGCGATGGCCGGGCTCGCGGGCATCGACACGGTCCACGCGGAAGTGGCCCCGGAGGAGAAGGAGAGGATCGTACGGGCGCTGCGCGAGGAGGGCCGGTGCGTCGCGGTGATCGGTGACGGGGTCAATGACGCCGCCGCGCTGGCCTCGGCCGACCTGGGGATGGCCATGGGCGGCGGTACGGACGCCGCGATCGGCGCGGCGGACCTCACGCTCGTACGGGAGGACATGCTCGCCGTGGCCGACGCCATCCGGCTCACCCGGCGCACGCTGACCACCATCCGCACCAATCTGGCCTGGGCGTTCGGCTACAACGTGGTCACCGTGCCGCTGGCCGCCACCGGCTGGCTCAACCCCATGGTCGCCGCCGCTGCCATGTCCGCGAGCTCCGTCCTGGTGGTCGCCAACAGTCTGCGGCTGCGGTCCTACGCCCCCGGCGGGCGGCGGACCGGCGCGCCATCGAGTCACCCGTCGTCGCAGGAGCCGGTGGCCGCCGAGGGCGGCCGTTCCATGAGGAGTCACGATGTCCACAGCGGCCGATGACCGATCCGCGACGGCCGATGACCGTTCCGCACCCGGAAGTCCCCTGAGAGCCGCGTTGGCGCGGGACGCGCGGTCCGCCCTGGTGCCGGTGGGTGCCTGTGCGCTGGCGCTGCTCCTGCTCACGGCCTATACGGCGACCGGGGCGGCCGGGGAGTCGGCACCACGGATCCAGGTCGGTGCCGCGCGCGTTCTCCAGCCGTCCGGTGCGGCCGAACCGGCCGATGTGCTGTTCGAGGTGCGCAACACCGGGGGAACGGATGACACCTTGCTCTACGCCGACTTCCCGGAGCTGGGGATCTCCATGGTGCGTGAACCCCGGCGGAAGCGGCCGGGCAGCACACCGCCCGCGAAGACGGTGACCGTGCGTGCGCACAGCACGGTGCGGATGACCGAGGACACCTTTCATCTCATGGTGCTCGAGCCGCCCGTACTGAAGCCGGGCCGGAAGATCGCTTTCGATCTGTGGTTCACCGGCAGCGGCCGGGTGGCGGCCGAAGCCGAGGTGGTCGCGGCGGACAGGAGCTGAGAGACCGGCCGGGTCGGCCTGATCCCGTAGGGTCGGCGGATGGCGAAGTACTTCGATGTGCACCCCGAGAACCCCCAACCCCGCACCATCGGCAATGTGGCCGACCGGATCCGGTCCGGCGCGCTGGTGGCCTACCCGACGGACTCCTGCTTCGCGCTGGGATGCCAGCTGGGCAATCGTGAGGGGATCGACCGGATCCGGTCGATCCGGAACCTCGACGATCGTCATCACTTCACCCTGGTCTGCGAGAACTTCGCGCAGCTCGGTCAGTTCGTCCATATCGACAAGGACGTGTTCCGCACGGTGAAGGCGGCGACGCCCGGCAGCTACACCTTCATCCTCCCGGCGACGAAGGATGTGCCGCGCCAGCTGCTGCATCCGAAGAAGAAAACGGTCGGCGTCCGCATTCCGGACCATGTCGTCACCCAGGCCCTGCTCGCCGAGCTCGGTGAGCCGCTGCTCTCCAGCACCCTGCTCCTCCCCGACGAGGACGAGCCGATGACCCAGGGCTGGGAGATCAAGGAACGCCTCGACCATGTGGTGGACGCCGTACTCGACTCGGGTGACTGCGGCACCGAGCCGACCACGGTCATCGACTTCTCCGGCGGCGATGTGGAGATCGTACGCCGAGGGGCGGGCGACACCGCACGGTTCGAGTAGCGGTCCAGGTGTGCGGCGGATGGCTGCCGACGCCCGTCGGGAGGCCGGATCGCGCTCCGCGGACCGGCCCGCACACCGCTTCTCGGCCCCGAACTGAGTACGTCCCTGAGTATCCGGTCGGATGCGGAGCCCGCCTGGTCCGCCGATTCTTGTCCGCATGAGTGACACTCCGGTCAAACAACAGAGTACGGCCGCGTTCTACGGTCAGGCCGTCGCTTCCTTCGCCGTCGCCATGGCGGCCACCGCCATCGGCATCTTCCGGCTGAACGCCGACGCCTGGGTCCGTGGTTTCCTGGCCATCGCCGTGCTCTACCTGGTGACCTCGGCCTTCACCCTCGCCAAGGTGATCCGGGACCGCCAGGAGGCGGGGCAAATCGTCAGCCGGGTCGATCAGGCACGGGTGGAAAGGCTGCTCTCCGAGCACGACCCCTTCGAAAAACTGTGACCCGTGGCCCGGCGGTGCCGTGGTGGCTCGGCTATGAGGCGGCGGACTTGTTCAGGGTGTCGTCCAGCCAGTCGTAGACGCGGGCCAGGGCTGTGCGCATGGCGCCGGGGTGGCAGTGTGCGCCGGCGCCTTCTTCGGCGGTGAACGTCAACAGGGTCTTGGCGCAGGTCAGGTGGTCGTAGAGCTGCTGCGGCTGCCCCTTGAAGAACTCGTCCTCGGAGGCGTCGCACACCAGCGTGGGGCATGGGATCCGCTCCGCGATGCCATGGCGGAGGGTGTAGTCGAGGTAGGAGGCGCTGAAGGCCCGAGGGGTGTCCACACCCATCACGTACATGCCGTGGTTGATCGCCCAGCGCGCTGTCGCGTCGGTGGCCATGATGTGTGCGAACCGGGCGTCGAGTTCGGGGTCGGAGTCCGCGCGCAGGCGCCGTTCCGCCTCGTCGCGGTCGCCGGGGAGGTGCCGGACGGATATCTCGCCGAGGTCGTAGACGCCGTCGATGGCCACCAGCGCGGCCAGCCGGTGTTCGAAGGCCGCCGCCCTGGGGGCGAGCACGCCGCCCATGCTGGAACCGAGCAGCGCGATACGGCTGTTGTCGACCTCCGGCAGTGACTCGGCGAAATCCACCACCGGACCGATGACGTTTTCCCAGTCCGGGCGGAAGACCAGTCCTTCGCGGTGCAGTGGTCCCGGCTGGCCCGGGCCGTCGAAGGTCAGCACGGTGTAACCGCGTTCGACGGCCGCCTGCGCACCACTGAAGTGCATTTCCTCGGCGGTGCCGTCGAAGCCACTATGCATGATCACGGTCGGTCGCGGGGTGCCGCTGTTGTCCACCCGGTAGAGGTAGCCGGGCAGCGTGGTGCCCTCGTAGGGGATGCGGACCGGTTCGATGCGGGGAGTGAACAGGGCCGCCGCCGCCTCGAAACAGGCCACGCTGCGGTCGTAGGCGTGGTCGTGGCGCGGGTCGCACGGATTCCCGTGCAGGAAGAACTCAGTCGACCGGTAGTAGTTGGACGCCCGCAGGAATCCGTCCCGCGCGCTGACCAGGTGGCCGGCGTCCAGGGCCCGCTGCGCCTCGCCGGATACGCGGTCGGCGGTGGCGAGCCACTCGTCGTGCCAGCTGTTGTAGTCGCCCTCGGTGATGCGCTCGCCGGTCGAGACCACCTCACCGAAGTCGGCCCCGCCGTAGGCGATATGGCTCATCGAGCGCAGCGTCTCGTACCAGAACTGAGGGTCGCCGGGGAACAGTAGCTGCTTCATTTCCACTCCTTAAAGCACATGTCTGTGCGTCTGCCGAGGACTATAGACACTGCCGGGGCAACAAAGCAAATGGATGTGCTTTAAGATGGGGGAATGAGCCCGACCCAACCGACCTCGCGCCCCGGGGGGCGCTCCGAGCGCGTTCGCTCGGCGGTCCATCAGGCCGTCATCGACCTGCTGTCCGATCCGGACGTCGTGGAGCTGACCATCCCGGCGATCGCCCAGCGCGCCGGGGTGAACCACACGAGCGTCTACCGCCGTTGGGGCAGTCGTGAGGCGCTCCTGACCGATGTGGCGATCACCCGACTCGAAGAAGACTGGCCACTGCCGGACACCGGCACCCTGCGCGGGGACCTCACGGAATGGGTGGCAGCGGGCGCCGCCACCGTCTTCAAGCCCGAAGGCCGACTGCTCGTGCGGGCCATGGCGCTGTCCATGCCGGGCAGCCCGCAGGCTCAAGCGGAACGCGCACAGCTCTTCGCACGCCGGGGCGGTGCCATCGAGCGCATCCGCGAGCGCGCCACCGCCCGCGGCGAGAACCCTCCCCCCCTTGACCAGATCCTCGACCAGCTCATCGCACCGCTCTATATGCGAGCCCTCTTCGGAAGCGCACCGCCGCCCCCCGGCTATCCCGAACTGCTCGTGGAAAGACTGCTCGCGACCTGATCGCCCCGGCGGGCCCGGACAGAGACGGCGCACAAACGACCGGGCGCGGCGCGGCAGTCCCGGTACCGCCCCGCACGGCGCGACAATGAGCCCATCACGGGACACATCACCAGAGAGGGCTCAGCGCGATGCCACAGGTGCACCACCGTTTTGCCGATATCCAGGGGCGCAGGCTCTTCTACCGGGAGGCCGGTCCCGTGGACGCCCCCGCCCTGGTGCTTCTGCACGGCTTCCCGACCAGCTCCTTCATGTTCCGCGACCTGCTGCCGCGCCTGGCCGACACGTACCACCTCATCGCCCCCGACCACCTGGGCTTCGGCTTCTCCGACGCCCCGGGGGTCGACGACTTCGACTACACCTTCGACGCCCTCACCGACCTGACGGCGGGGCTGTTGGCACATCTCGGCGTCAGCCGGTACGCCCTCTACGTCCAGGACTACGGCGCCCCCATCGGCTGGCGGCTGGCCCTGCGCACCCCCGAGGCCGTCACCGCCATCGTGACCCAGAACGGCAACGCGTACGACGAGGGCTTCGTCGAGGACTTCTGGCGGCCCGTATGGGCCTATCAGCAGTCCCCGACCGCCGAGAACGAGGAAGCCCTGCGCCAGGCCCTGTCCCTGGACTTGATCAAGTGGCAGTACCTCCACGGAGTCCCCGACGAGAGTGTGGTCAGCCCCGACACCTGGCACCACGACTTCCAGCTGGTCTCCCGCCCCGGCAACGACCTCATTCAGCTCACCCTCTTCCGGGACTACGCCACCAACAGCCCTCTGTACCCGCGTGTCCACGAGTACTTCCGTGATCACCAGCCACCGGTGCTCGCCGTATGGGGCCAAAACGATCCGATCTTCGGCCCGGACGGCGCACGTGCCTTCGCCCGCGACAGTCAGCGGGCGGAAGTGCGGCTGCTGGACGGTGGTCACTTCCTGCTGGAAAGCGCACTGGACGAAGTGGCGCCGATGATCAAGCGGTTCCTCGACGACACGGTCTCCGCACACTGACGGACCCCTGCGGGGGTTGTCCCCCTCCCCCGGGTCCACCGAACGGTGGACGGCAGGTTCAACCTGATACCTCTGTCGGCCAACTGCCCTGGTCAGCCAGGGTTTTGAGCATGAAATCACTCACTGTGCGGATGGCGCGCTGGAGCGCGCGGCACCCCTGGCGGGCGGTCGTCGGATGGCTGGTGTTCGTGGCGCTGTGCCTGGTCGTCGGTGGAGCCGTCGGGACCCATGGCGCCACGACGGCCGACTATCGCGTCGGCGAGGCGGGCCGGGCCGAGGCGATGGCGGCCGAAGGACATCTGGAGCGCCGCTCCACCGAGCAGGTGCTGATCTCCGCCCGTTCCGGTGTCCTCGACCAGCGGGACGCCGAAGCGGCCGCGCGCGACCTCACGGCCCGGATGAAGCCACTGCCCGAGGTCGCGGACGTCTCGCCACCGCGGTGGTCCCGCGACGGCCGGATCCTCATGGTCGAAGTGGCCCTCAAGGGTGAGGAGCGGGACGCCAAGAACAAGGTCGACGCACTGCTCGCACAGACCGCGGCCGTCCAGAAATCCCAGCCCCGGCTGCTGCTCGAGGAGACCGGATCCCCTTCCATCAGCAAGGGGGTCGACCAGCAGCGCAGCGATGATCTGGCGCTGTCCGAGAAAATCGCGCTCCCGGTCACACTGATCACGCTGCTGGTCGCCTTCGGTTCGGTCGTCATGGCCACGGTGCCGCTGCTGCTCGCCCTGACCTCGATCGCGGCGGCGATCGGTCTGTCGATGGTGGTCTCGCATGTGTCCCCCGACGCCGGGGTCGGCACCAATGTCATCCTCATGATCGGCCTGGCGGTCGGCGTCGACTACACGCTCTTCCATCTCAAACGGGAGCGTGAGGAACGGGCCCGCGGCGGCGGCCGACTGACCTCCGAGGCCCTGGTGGAGCTGGCGGCGGCCACATCGGGCCGTGCGGTCGTGGTGTCAGGGCTGGCGGTCGTCGTCTCCACCGCGACGCTGTATCTGGCCTCCGACGTGATCTTCTCGTCTCTCGCCACCGGCACCATCGTGGTCGTCCTGGTCGCGGTGGCCAGCTCCCTGACCGCGCTGCCCGCGCTGCTGACCGCACTGGGAAAGCGGGCGGAACGCACGGCGCGGCGCCGGGCGGAGCGCGGTAAACCGGCCCGGCGGACGCGCGGCGAGGGCGGTGGGCGGATCTGGACTGCGCTGCTGCGGCCCGCCGCGAGCCACCCCCTCGCCACGCTCTGCGCCTCGGTGCTCGCCCTGCTCGCCCTCGTCCTTCCGCTGACCGGGCTGAAGATAACGGAGATGAGCCGGGACACCCACTCCCGCGAGATCCCCGCGATGCGGGTGTACGACCGCCTCAACGAGGCGTTTCCCGAGCAGCGGGTCACCCACGACGTGGTCGTGCGCGCCGACGCCGCACGCGCCGAGGAGGTCGCCGTGGCGCTCCGTGCACTCACCGAACGGACCGACCGCGACCCGCTGTTCGCCGACGGCTCGCTTCTCAGGACATCGGCCGACCACCGGATCAGTGTGCTGCGGCTGAAGGTGCCGTATCTGGGAAACTCCCGCCAGGCCGGTGACTCCCTCGACCATCTGCGCCAGGACTATCTGCCCGCCACCATGGGCCGGATCGCGGGCGTGGAGTACGGCGTCAGTGGCGATGTCGCCCGCTACGCCGACTATCCCGCCCACCAGAACGCCAAACTCCCCCTGGTTCTCGGGGCGTTGCTGCTGGTGACGTTCGCGATGACGGTGTACGCCTTCCGTTCCGTGATGCTCGGCCTGATCGGTGTGGTACTCAACCTGCTGTCGGCCGCGGCCGCGCTCGGACTGCTCGTCCTCGTCTTCCAAGGCACCTGGGCCGAGGGACTGCTGGACTTCCACTCCACGGGTTCGATCGGATCGCGTGTCCCGCTCTTCCTCTTCGTGATCCTCTTCGGACTCTCCATGGACTACCAGGTGTTCGTGGTCAGCCGGATCAGGGAGGCCGCGCTCACCGGCGCCCCCACCCGACAGGCCGTACTGGACGGGATCCGCACCTCGGCGAGCGTGGTCACCAGCGCCGCCGTGGTGATGATGACGGTCTTCGCGAGCTTCGTCTTCCTGCACATCATCGAGATGAAGCAGATCGGCTTCGTGCTCGCGGCAGCCGTGCTGCTCGACGCCTTCATCATCCGGATCATGATCCTGCCGTCGGCCCTGCTCCTGCTCGGCGAGGCGACCTGGTGGCCGTCGCGGGCGGGGCGTGAGGGGGCCGTACCGGCCGAAGCGGCCCACCGGCAGCCGGTGGTCGGCATACGTTGACCGGTATGACTGCTCTTGCCGGGCCCTCCGCCGACTCCTTCTGGGCCGCCTCGCTGCGCCGCTGGAACGCGGTGTGCTGGGTGCTGTTCGCCGCGATGGCACTCGGGCTCACCGCGATGCACCGGCCCGGCGGGAGCAAGTACGCGGCGCTCGCACTGCTCGGCTGTGTGGTGCTGTGCTACGCGCTGCTCGACCGCTTCCCCGGGAATCCCGTCGTACGGCCGCATGTCTATCTGACGGTGCTGGTGCTCGCGCTCGGTGGGCTGGCGTTTCTGCGCGGCAGTTATGCGGCGCTGTTCATGGTGACGCTGCCGCACTACTGGATGTTCGGCCGGACCCCCCGGACCTCCATGGCGTTCCTGGGGCTGGCGACCGCCGCGACACTGGTGGGGAGCTGGTCCCGGCAGGGCTGGTCACTGGAGTTCTTCAGCGAGACACTGGTGTCCACGCTGATCGTCGTGGCCGTTGGGGTACTGATCGGGCTGTGGGCACATTCGGTGGTCGCCCAGAGCACCGAACGGGCCCGGCTCATCGTCGAGTTGGAGCGGACCCAGGCGGAGCTGTCCGAGGCGCATCAGCGTCAGGGGGCGGCGGGTGAACGGGAGCGGATGGCGCGGGACATCCATGACACCCTCGCACAGGGCTTCGCATCGATCGTGGTGCTCGCGGAGGCGGCTCGCGCGGGGCTCACCGCCGATCCGGCACGCAGCGCCCAGCAACTGCGCTCGATCGAGTCGACGGCCCGCGAGAACCTCGCGGAGGCGCGGGAGCTGGTGAGCTCGGCACAGCGACAGGACGTGGCGGCGGCCGGTTCCGTCGCGCAGACACTGCGCCGTATCCTCGACCGCTTCGCCGAGGACTCGGCGCTCACGGTGGTGACGGACCTGAGCGATGTGGTGTGCGATCAGCAGACCCGGATCGCGCTGCTGCGCTGCACCCAGGAGTCCCTGGCCAACGTCCGCAAACACGCGAGGGCGTCCACGGTCGGGGTGATCCTGGCCCGTCGGCCGTACGGGGTGGAGCTGGAGATCACCGACGACGGTGTCGGGTTCGTCCCGGAGGAGGCGACGGGCTTCGGGCTCTACGGGATGCGCAAACGGCTGGTGGAACTGGGCGGTCGGCTGACGGTCACCAGCTCGGTCGGCGATGGCACACGGGTCCTCGCGGTGATCCCCCTGGAGCCGCCCGCGCCCGGCGGCGAAGAGCGCGACAAGGGAAGCGAGGGCACCGGATGAGCGGCGGACGAGTCCGGGTGATCGTGGTGGACGACCATGTGGTGATGCGGGCGGGTGTGGTCGCCCTGCTCGCCGGTGCGGAGGGCATCGAGATCGTCGGGGAGGCGGGCGACGGCAGGGCGGCCCTCGAACTCGTCGAGCGCCACGACCCCGATGTCGCCCTCGTCGACCTGCGGATGCCGGTGCTCGACGGGGTGGGGACAACCGCCGAAATCGTCGCCCGGCATCCGCGCACCCGGGTCCTGATCCTGACGACGTACGACACCGACCAGGACATCGAGCGCGGAGTGGAGGCCGGTGCCATCGGCTATCTGCTCAAGGACACCACCCGTGAACAGCTCGCCGACGCGATCCGCTCAGCGGCACGCGGCGAGACCGTGCTGGCGCCACGGGTGGCCGAGAAGCTGTTCGCACGTATGCGCCGTCCGGTCCAGGACCCGCTGACGGCACGAGAGACCGACGTGCTCAACGCCGTGGCCGACGGTCTGACCAACGCCGAGATCGGCAAGCGCCTCGTCATCGCGGAGGCGACGGTCAAGACCCATCTGCTGCGGCTGTTCGCCAAGCTGGATGTGAACGACCGGACGCGTGCGGTGGTGGTGGCCATGGAGCGGGGGCTGCTGCGGTGGCCCTAGCCGAGCGCCTTCCGTGCGCCCACACGGACCCTGGAGGAGATTCTTCGAGAATTCCGCTCGGCGAGCGATGAGTTCCGCGGGGCGGCGCGGTCCATCCCTATGCAACGCCACATGCAACGCCACATGCAACGCCGTGGAAGACCACAGGAGAGGGAGACCGCCCGTGTACCAGCAGATGATCTTCGTCAACGTCGCGACGAATGACCTGGAGACCTCGAAGAAGTTCTTCACCGAGCTCGGCTACTCGATCAATCCGCAGTTCACGACGGATGAGTGCGCATGTGTGGTCATCAGCGAGACGATCATGGTCATGATGCTCACCAGAAAGCGCTACCAGGACTTCACCAGCAAGGAGATCGCGGACTCCACCAAGACCTCCGAGGTGCTTCTCTGTCTGAGCGCCGAGAGCCGCGCGAAGGTCGACGAGCTGGCGGACAAGGCACTGGCCGCGGGCGGCTCACCCGCGGGAGAGCCCCAGGACCACGGCTTCATGTACGGCCGGTCCTTCCAGGACCCCGACGGCCACACCTGGGAGGTGGCGTGGATGGACCCGGCAGCCATCCAGGGCTGAGCCGCCACCTGGTCCCGCCGGTGTCTCGGGCCCGGCGGGACTTCGCGGACAGCCCCTAGCGGGCGCTGCCGATGTTGCGGTCGGCGTCGGAGCCCTGGAGCATCAGGGTGGTCTCCTCGATGCGGCGGAAGCGGCCGTCGGGGGCGAAGTCGGCGAACACGTAGACCTCCATGCTCACGGTCGAGCCGTCCTTCTTGGTGATGTGGGCGGTGTGCCGGTCGGCGTAGTTGCTGCCGTCGTACAGCTCCTCGTGCACCTCGACATGGCCATCGGCGACGAGGCCGCGCACATGGGCGATGTGCTCGAGGAACTCGGTGCGGTCGGCCCACTCCCCGTCCGTGCGCTGACGGTACTCCGGGGCGAAGTGCCGGTCAGCGGCCTCCTCGAGAGTGATCTCGGCGTTGAAGAGCAGGTCGTTCATGGCGGTCTCGATACCGGTGCGGGCCATGGGAGTACCTTTCGACAAGAAGAGTTTTGCGTGCGCCGCGCACGCTTCTCCATGACTGTAGCACTCGAAGCGTGCGCAACGCACGCTATTCTTGTGGAGTGGATAACGACGTAGGACATGAGATCGCAAACGCACTGGCCATCCTGTTGCGCCGGACCACCCGCGCGCAGCTGCACCAGCGCATCACCCAGGGCATGGGGGAGGCCGTGGATGAACTGACCTACCCCATCCTCAGCGCACTGGCCCGCACCGGACCCCGCAGCGCGGCCGACCTGGCACCCGACGCCGGTGTGGACCGCTCCGGTGTCACCCGCCGCGCCACCCGGCTGGAAACCGCCGGCCTGATCCGCCGCGAACCCGACCCCACCGACCGCCGCGCACACCTCCTCGTCCTCACCGAACAAGGCGAAGCCGCGGTGGCGGAGCTGCGTACACGGCTGGCCGACCACATCATGGACAGCCTCTCCTCATGGCCACCCGGCGAAGCCGAGGCCTTCGCCCGCCAGCTACGCCGCTTCACCGTCGACGGCCCCTTCACCTGACACGGCGGGTTCGGCTCGGGCGACCGGCCTCAGGGACTCGTGACCTCGGGGACTCGTGACCTCAGGGACTCGTGAGGATGACAAGTCGCTGGGTCGCCCGGGTCATCGCGACATAGCGGTCGACCGCTCCTTCGACACCCTCGCCGAACGCCTCCGGGTCGATGAGGACGACGAGGTCGAACTCGAGCCCCTTCGACAGCTCCGGGGTCAGCGACCGGACACGGGACGTCGCGCGGAACGCGGGATCGCCGATGACACACGCGATTCCGTCGTGATGCGCGGCGAGCCAGGTGTCGAGGATCGAGTCCAGCTCCGCGACGGATCCACGGCCGACGGGGACACCGCCGCTGCGGACGGAGGTCGGCACATTGGCGTCCGGGAGCGCGGCCCGGATGACCGGCTCGGCTTCCGCCATGACCTCTTCCGGGGTCCGGTAGTTGACGCTCAGAGAGGCCACGTCGATCCGGTCGAGCCCGACCCGTGTGAGCCGTTCCCGCCAGGACTCGGTGAAGCCGTGCCTGGCCTGGGCGCGGTCCCCGACAATGGTGAGACTCCGGGACGGACAGCGGAGCAGCAGCATCTGCCACTCCGCGTCGGTCAGTTCCTGCGCCTCGTCCACGACGATATGCGCGAACGGACCGGCGAGAGGTTCCGGGTCGGCGGTGGGCAGTTCGGCCTCGTCGACCAGGCTGACCTTGGCGTCCTGGCCGCGCAACATCCTCACCAAACCTTCGCCGTCGTCGCCGTCGGCCCCGGAGTCGGCTGCGGCGTCGATCAGGTTGTCGACGACCTGCGCCATGCGCTCGCGCTGGGCGGCGAGGGCGGCGGCGTGCCGCCGCTCGCGCCGGGACGCCTCCGGGTCGCCGAGCCGCTGCCGTGCCGCGTCCAGGAGCGGCAGATCCGACACCGTCCAGGCCTGGGCGTCCGCGCGTTGCAGCTTCCGGACCTCCTCGGGGCCGAGCCAGGGAGCGCACTTACGAAGGTAGGCGGGCACCGACCAGAGGTCGCCGACGAGGTCGGTCGGCTCGATCATCGGCCATGCGCGGTTGAGGGTCCTGACCAGCTCGCCGTCCTGGAGCAGCGACCTCCGGAACAGTTCGGGGGACACCTCGTCGCCATCGTGCTTGTCCCGCAGGATCGCGACCAGTTCCGCCCAGATCTGCTCACGAGCTTCGTTGTGCGGAGTGCCCGGATCCGGTGCCTCGAACGCCTCGGCCCAATCCTCCGCGCTCAGCCAGATGTCCGACCAGTGGGTCGAGACCGTCATCCCCGTGGCGGGCGGCTCCTCGTAGAGGGCGACGGCCGGTTCGATCGCCGCCACCATCTTCGCGGACGCCTTGAGGAGGGCCACCTCCGGGTCGGTCTCGTCCGCCGCTCCGGCTCCCTCGGCGACGAGGTCCCGCAGTGTGCAGGTCCGTACGCCCTCCTCGCCGAGGCTGGGGAGGACATCGGCCACATAGGCCAGATAGGGCTGATGCGGACCGACGAACAGCACACCGCCCCGACGGTGGCCGAGGCGGGGGTCGGAGTAGAGGAGGTGGGCGGTGCGGTGCAGTGCGACGACGGTCTTGCCCGTCCCCGGGCCGCCGTCGACCACGAGGGTGCCGCGGGAGCCCGCCCGGATGATGGCGTCCTGGTCGGCCTGGATGGTGGCGAGCACATCTCGCATCCGGGCCGACCGGCTGCCGCCCAGGCTGGCGATGAAGGCGGACTGGTCGTCGAGGGCGGCATGCCCTTCGAGCCCGTCAGCGGTGAACACCTCGTCCCAGTAGTCGCTGATCCGGCCCCGGGCCCAGCGGTATCTGCGGCGGCTCACCAGCCCCATCGGGTTGGCGTGGGTCGCCGCGAAGAACGGCTCGGCCGCCGGTGACCGCCAGTCGAGCAGCAGCCTGCGCCCCGTACTGTCGGTGAGGCCGAGCCGTCCGATGTACACGGGCTCGGGGTGGTCGGCGCCGACGATATGTCCGAGACACAGGTCAAGCCCGAAGCGGCGCAGGGTACGCAGCCGACCGGTCAGCCGGTGGATCTCCGCGTCCCGCTCCATCGCCTCCCGGCCGATGCCGCCGGGAGCCTTGCGCTCGGTATCGAGGCGGTCGGACAGTTCGGCGATCGTCTGCTCAAGGCTCTCCGCGATGGCCGCGAAGTGCCGCTCATCGCCGGCGATCAGCATCGGGTCGGCCTTGGGAGCGAGATGGCCGGGAAGCTCGAACGCGCTGGTGGTCGGCGGGCGCATGCCATCAGCTCCGATTCGAGAGTGCGTCACTGACAAACCCCTATGCACTTCGTGAAACTCCGATTTCCCCAGGTTCTGGCTTCGGCCAGCGATTCTGCGCCATGACCCGGGCCTTGCCGCAAGCCCCCCGGTGCGCTATAAGTTGAGAGTGGCAAGGACTGGGTATTCCCCCTTGCCACTCTCTCGTTCACGCAGGGATCAGCCGGCTCGCCCACCGATGGCGGATCAACCGGTGGCACATCGCGCCCGGTCGCGGGCTGCCGGAGCCGGGCGGCGCTTCACCGCCCGTTCGACCGAAACCACGGAGAGCGGCTCAAGCGGGTCCGTCCGCACCAGGTCGGCGGCCCCAGGCCGAGATCATCGGCGAGGTGGCGAGATCCAGGCGTCCCGCCGCGACATTGGCGAGGTGCCGCTCGATCTCCTCGTCCGTGGCGAGGCCCGCGGCGATGAGCTTGTCCCGTACCTGGTGGACGGTAGCCGCCTCGAGGACGTCGCACGGAGGCGAGGCGATCGGGAAGTAGGCGTCGGCCTCGACCTCCACGAGCCCGGCCTCGCGCAGCAGCCGCGGCAGCTTGCGTCCGTAGGAGAGGTCGGCGCCGCGCTGTCGCAGCAACTGCCGGAAGCCGTGGCGCAGCCGGTTCGCCAGCTCCTGCTCGGGGCCGTGTTCATCGGGGCAGATCAGCGGTTGCAGCGCGGGGTCCGCGTCCTCGATCACCAGCCGGCCGCCGGGGCGCAGCGCCTGGACCATGGCGCGCAGCGCGGTTTCGCGGTCCGTGAGGTGAACGAGGACGAGACGGGCGTGGACCAGGTCGAAGGGACCGGCCGGGGGTTCGTCGAGCGCGACGTCGTGGCGCAGCACCTCGACCCCTTCGGCGGTGGCCGTTTCGGTCCAGGACACATCGATGTCGGTGGCGAGCACACGCCCGCGTGGCCCGACACGTGCGGCGAGCCACACGGGGACCGTCGGACCGCCGGCTCCGACCTCCCAGCAGCGCCAGCCCTCGTCGATGCCGACCGTCTCGAAGTGGCGGAATGTCGAGGCGTCGAAGAGGGCCGACAGCGCCTCGAAGCGGGCCCCCGCCTCGACTTGCCGGTTGTCCAACAGGTAACCCTCGTCCTGGCCCATGGGCCGATCATGCCACGGTGTACGGACCGCACCGCCGCTGGTACGAGCTCCGCGGAACGTCCTTGACGAACACGATGCCCTCGCTGTCCGCCAGCCGGGCCGGGTCGAGCGGGGAGTATCCGAACCACGGGGATACCCGGGGCGTGGGCCGTGTGTCGCCGAGGGCGGTGGCCAGCCGCGGGGCGTCGAGGACACAGCGGTCCGCCGGGAGCGCGTACAGGAGTCCTTCGACGGTGTCCGGCGGCGGGGTGTCCACGCCCTGGTGCCGGATCGTGCCGAGGGCCGTGGCCACGAACGCGTACGCCTCGCCGAGCCGGGCGCTCACCAGCGCACCGGCGCTCCACCACGCGACCGGCAGTCCGGCCATCCGCATCGTGCTCCTCGCCCGCTGGAGATGGCCGTTGTGGGCATGGACCAGTGCCGGGCCCCGTTCGGCGAGGGCGAGGAGGTTGTCGGCCATCATCCGGTCCCGCAGGGCCACCAGCCACGTCATACGGCTCGGTGTGGTGTCGGCCATCCAGAAGTGGTAGCGAAGCAGGCCGGTGGCGGTGCGCCCGTACAGGCGCGCCCGTTCCCAGTCCTCGTATGAGGTTGCCGCGATCAGCTCTGGCGTCCGCGCGTCGAGCAGCGCCACCAGATCGTCGGCGAGCAGCCGGAGTTCCTTCGCGTCGGCCGACCGCCCCACGGACCGGGACGGGTCCATCATCGCGGCGGGGCGGGTCCACCGGTCATCGGCGCCGAGCAGGCTGTCCAGCGTTTCCGCGGTGCAGGGGAGCAGGTCCGTGTCCACCCGGGCCGCGAGGTAGCCGTGGAGTGCGATGAGGGCCCGCCGGGGGCTCTCGGCGCCGGTGATCTCCAGCGGGCCGTCGAAACCGGCGAAGCGGAGCCACTCGGACGCGGGGCGCCCGTCGTTGTACTCCCGTATCCAGCGCACGAGTTCACGGTTGGCGGCGGACGCGCCCCAGCCGTGGCTGAACCCATGCGCCATGACGTCGTCGAGGGTGCCCGTGCCCGTGGTGACGTAGTCGTCGACGACCAGGCCCTTCACACAGTCGCTCTCGATCGCGATCGTCCGGTACCCCTCCTGCTCGACGAGTTGCCGGAAGAGCTCGTTGCGCAGGTCGAGCAGAGTGTCCTCGCCGTGGGTGGGCTCGCCCAGGGCCAGCAGCCGTGGCCGGGCCGGGAGCAGCTTCATGACGGCGGCGGCCTCGACGGCATGGGCCGTGTCCTTGATGTCGGTAGCCATGCCTTCAACGGTATCGCTGAACTTTCGGTGGAAACTTCCGCGCGATATCGTCAGGCCCGTGGGACGAAACCTTCAAAGCGGTAAGCGGCTCAGGCCGATCGACCTGGCGCGCGGGCACGGTCTGTCCACACAGGCGATCAGGAACTACGAGGAGGCCGGTATCCTTCCGGCCGCCGGTCGCACACCCCACGGCTACCGCACCTATACGCCGCTGCACGCGCTGGCCCTGCGCGCGTTCCTCGCCCTGGTGCCCGGCCACGGCCACCAGACGGCGGCGTCGATCATGCGGGCGGTGAACGAGGGCGACGTCGACGAGGCGTTCCGTCTCCTCGACGTGAGCCACACCCAGCTCCTCGACGACCGGCGGACACTCCAGGCCGTGGAGCGCGCCCTCCGCGACCTGGCGCCCACCACGGCGGCCGCGCCCGGTGCGGCGGGGGCCGGGTCCGGTGGCACGTTCATCGGGCCGCTGGCGGATGAGCTCGGGATCCGGCCCGCGACGCTGCGCAAGTGGGAACAGGCCGGGCTGGTGCGCCCGCGCCGCGACCCGCTCACCGGATACCGCGTCTACGACGAGGCCGATGTGCGGGACGCCCGGCTGGCCCACCAACTCAGGCGGGGCGGCTATCTGCTGGAGCGGATCGCCCCGCTGATCGACCAGGTGCGGACGGCGGGCGGGCTGGAACCGCTGGAGGCCGCGCTGTGCGACTGGCGCGCCCGGCTGTCCGCCCGCGGGCGGGCGATGCTGACCGGGGCCGCCGAGCTGGAGGCATATCTCCGCGAGCGCGGATGAGACCTCGGGCCGTCGGCGGTGAGCGGACGTGGCGTGTGCGCGAGTTTCCTCGAAATGCGACGCGCGCGGGGTGCCGCCGCCCGGCGCCACCATGGCCGCGCCACACTGACCTGGAGTGACGGGACAAGCCCAGGGCGGGCGGTGGGAGAGGAGCGCGCATGCCGAAACGGCCGTCGCTCTCCGCGTCCCTCGGCGCCGGATCGCGCGCGTTACGCGTCACGGTCGCCGCGGCCGCCGGGTTCTATCCCGCGGTACATCTCCTGGACCAGCCGCTCACCGCGCTCTACGCCCTGTTCGCGCCCATCGCGTACGGCGTCCTCTCGCCGTTGCCGGGGTCCGGGCGCCGGCGCGCCGGCACCGTGCTGCGTGCCCTGCCGGCCGCCGCCGCGATGGTCGTTCTCGGGACCGTCCTGGCCGTGGGAACATGGCCGGCCGTCGCGGGCATGCTGCTCGTGGGGTTCGCGCTCCCCTTCGGCGCGGTGTGCGGTCCGCGGCTGGCGGGTATCGTCCCCGGGCTGCAACTGTTCTACATCCTCGCCTGCTTCCCGCCCTACGCGCCCGACACCCTGCCCCATCGGCTGGCCGGTCTGGCCGTCGGGACGGTGCTGCTGAGCCTGTGTGAGCTGGTGCCCCTCGGAGAGCCCGCGCAGCCGACCTACCGGGGCCGGATCGCCGACTCGCTGGACCTCGCGGGCCACGCGGCGAGCCGCATCGTAGGGGCCGAGGTGCCGGATCCCGGCCTGGCCGCCCGGCTGCGGGCGGCCGGGCGGGCTCTGCGTTTCTCGCAGCAGCCCGCCGGTACCCGCCCCACCGGGGCGGGCCGGACGGACCGCGCGCTGGCCCAGGCGGGCTCCGCCACCCGCCGTCTGCTGGACCAGCTCGCCGCCCTCGCCGAGCTCTCCCCCGCGCCCGACATGGCCTCGGAAACCCTCCTCGGCGGCATCGCGGCGACCTGCGCCCGAACGGCGGACGCCCTGCGCGGTGCGCGCCCTGACGCCGGTCCCGGACTGCTCGAGGAGATGGTCGCGCAGTTCGCGGCCGGGCGCGGCGGCGCCCCGGGCGCCCGGGTGGCTCCCTCGCACGCGCTGTTGCTGCGTCAGTCGACGGCGCTGACGATCGCGGTGTCGGCCGTGACCGCGGGCACGGCCGTGGCCGTGGCCACCGGCGGCCGCCGACCGGTGTACGGGCTGCCCCATGAGCAGTTCTGGTACGCCGGGTCCGGGACGATCCGCCTGTGGTGCGTCCGGATCACAGGCAACTTCACCCGGCGTTCCGTCGTCTTCCAGAACGCCGTGCGCATCGCCCTCGGCCTCTCCCTCGCCCGCCTGGTGGCGGGGTCGCTCGACCTCTCACACGGCTTCTGGGTCCTGCTGGCCGTGCTCACACTGGGGCGCACCACCGCGGGCGACACCTGGTCCGCCGTGCGCTCGGCCACCGTCGGGACGCTGATCGGCGCGCTCGCCGCCGGTGCGCTTCTCATCGGAGCCGGTGAGGTGACCGACGTGTACGCGTACCTTCTGGTGCCGATGATGCTGCTGGCCTTCACGGTGGGGCCCGTCGAGGGACCGGCCTGGGCCCAGGGTCTGTTCACCCTGGTCGTCTCCACGGCGTTCGCCCAGATCGCGCCCGTCACCTGGCGGCTCGCGGAGGCCCGGCTCATCGATGTGCTGACCGGGAGCGCGGTCGGCCTGGCGTGCGGTCTCCTCGCCTGGCCCTCCGGCGCACGCGCCGAGACCCGGCGCAGCGTCACGGCCCTCCTCAAGGCCGCCGCGCCTCTGGTGCCGACCACCGCCACCGCCACGACCGCCCATGACAGCCCCTCACGGGGGCGGGAGATCGCCCCCGGGGTGCTGCGGGTGACCGAGCACCGGCTGCGCATCGCGCAGTCCGCGTACGCGCAGTACCGCACGGAACCCGCTTCGCGTCGCACGTCGCGTCACACCACCGAGATCGATTCCGACTGGCTCGCCGCGCTCAACTACGGTTCGCGTGTGCTGGTCGGCGCCTATTGGCTGCCGCGGTCGGAGGGCCCGCGGACGTTCTCCTCCGCCGCCCTTCGCTGGGTCCGGGACGCCGCCGGGGAAGTCGGGGCGGCGACCCTCCGGGCGGCGGGGCCACCGACGGGCGGCGTCTGTGTCCGGCTCACCCCGCTGCCGTCGGACGTCGTGTCAGGGACCCCCTCGCAAGCCCTGTCCCTGCTGGTCGATGTGGAGGTCTGGCTGCGCGCGCTCGCCACGGACCTCGAAGCCGCCACCGCCCCCCGCGCGGACGAGGCGGACCAGGAGGACCAGGAGGATCAGGAGAGCCGGGAGAGCCGGGACGGCCGGGCGGACCAGCCCTGAACCACGTGGCCCCCTCGGCGAAAAGGGCTCAGCGCGAACGGTCCTTCGCCAACGGGCCGTGTCCGCGCGAGCGGTGCCGCAGCCAGGCGGCGGGGAGAAACCAGCAGAGTGCGAACCACAACAGCGCCGCGGCCACCAGCCAGCCCGCGACACTGTCGGAGGCGACGACCCGCAGGATCAGCAGGAGCGCCGACGCCACCGTGAACAGGAGCAGCACAAGCCCGGCCAGCGTCAGACCGGACGCCCAGACCACGGTCTCCGGCTTGAGCCGGCGCCCGGTGACGATCCGGTGCAGCGAGACCGGGGCGATCAGCGCCCCGGTCGCCCCCGCGCCCAGGAGCACGGTCACGATGTAGATGGTC
The DNA here is from genome assembly GCF_040650655.1 of Streptomyces sp. NPDC048636. Classification (NCBI taxonomy): domain Bacteria; kingdom Bacillati; phylum Actinomycetota; class Actinomycetes; order Kitasatosporales; family Streptomycetaceae; genus Streptomyces; species Streptomyces sp. NPDC048636. The sequence goes on from NZ_JBEZHR010000004.1 coordinate 286,764, forward strand.
CTGTCCGCCGTGCCCAGGTCCGCGAAACGCGGTGTGAAGGCGACCGTCAGCAGGAACGCGAAGAGAATCTGCACACCCGTCTGGGTCACCCTCACCTCTTGCAGCAGCTCCACCCACTTGCGGTCCGCCCGCTCCTCCGGAGACTCCCTGCGGCCGGTCGGGGGCCGGCGGTCTTCGTGCATCGGCGACTCTCCTTCTCCGTAGGCACATCGCCCCCGGTCCCAGGCCCCGTCTCAGCGGCCGAGCGCCTTCGCCAGCTGCTCCTTGTTCATCTGGGAGCGGCCTTCGATACCGCGCTGCTTCGCCTCGTTGTACAACTGGTCGCGCGTGGGGCCCTTCGCTCCGCGGTGTGACCGCATCCCGCCTCGCTCCGGCGCGGACTTGGGGTCCCGTGTGGAGGTTTTGCTCGCCGTACGGGCCTCGCCCGAACGGGCGCGTTCCTTGTTGACGGTCCGGGCGGCGATCTCCTTGGCCCGGGAGGTGGAGGCGCCGCGCTCCTCCTGGCCCTTCTTGATGTGCTCGTACTGTCGTTCCCGCTTGGAGCTGGATCCGGCAGGCATGGCTCAGCCTCTCTTCCGCGTCGGTGTACCGCCTCCGTCCGGCCGAACTCGCGGATACCGGGGCGACGCCCCGGGCCCTCGCCCCGGGGACGTGGCACTGCTCCGGTGACGGACACGGCTTCCTGTCTCCGTTTTCCACCTTAGGCCGGGTTCCCCGAAGTCGAACTCCGCAACTTCTCCCACGGAGAGAATCGGCACGGGCAACCGGACCGCGCCCACCCGCCTCAGCGGCGGGACCGCTTCCCGTACTTCTCCGTGTAGGAACGGGCGATCTCCAGCTGCTCACGTTCCATCCACGGGGCCGCCACCAGCACACCGGGCAGCGATGCGCGGTCCACGGTCACCGCGCGGAACAGCCGGGAGACGGTCACCTCGTGGTCGGGCCGGTGGATGACATCGATCGGATCGCCGACACTCAGCTCGCCCGCTTCGATGACGCGCAGCATGGCCCCGGAGGACGCCGCCTGGGTGAACCGCCGCAGCCAGCCTTTCTCTCCCAGCCAGCCCGCGAAGGTGCGACAGGGGATGCGGCCACCCGTCACCTCGAGTACGACCGTGGGGCCCACTCGCCAGCATTCGCCGACCAGGGCTTCGCTCAGGTCGATGCCGAGGGTCGTGAGGTTCTCGCCGAACATACCGTTGGCCAGCGGGCGCCCCAGTTCGTGTTCCCAGCCGTCCAGGTCCTCGCGTGCGAAGGCGTAGACGGCCCGGTCGTCACCGCCGTGGGAGCGCACGTCGCATACGGCGTCCCCGGCCACGCCACTCGCTCCGACCCCCGGGCGGCCCGGCGGGCTCACCCCGACCGGCCCTTCGACCGGCCGCTTGTCGATGCCCGTCGTCCCGGAAGGGGCACCGGTGAATGCCGCGGGCCTGGCCCGCCCCACGTTCACGCTGAGGATCTTCATGGCAGTGTCAATCGGTGGAGAGGGCTCGGATGCGGTCCGGCGTGTTGTCAGGCCGGATGCCACGGGTTCCCCCTCCCGGCCCGCCCCAAAACTCGCGGCCGGTGGTTGCCCCCGAACGCCGCGTGGCCCGGCTCGGCAGCACACCGGGGCCGCACGGGGGCGCGCCCGGTCAGGACGCGGTGCGCTTCCTCGCCGTCTTCTTCGCCGGAGCCTTCGCGGTGGCCTTCGTGGCGGTCTTCTTGGCAGCCTTCTTGCCCGCCGCCTTCTTCTTGGATGTCTTGGACGTCTTGGACGGCATCGCGCGCACCTCGCCCTCGCCGGCCGTCTCGCCGCGGGCCTGTTTGGCCGCCTGCACACTGTCCTTCAGGGCGGCCATCAGATCCACGACCTTCCCCTCCTGCCCGGCCGGGGCCTCCGCCTCCGGAGGGGCCACGCCCGCAGCCTTCGCCTCGATGACGGCTTCGACCGCTTCCCGGTACCGGTCGCGGTACTGGCTGACGTCGGCCCCGCCGATGGCCTCCATCAGGGTGATGGCTTCGTCCACCTCGGAATCGGAGAGCCGCACATCGGTCGGTGCGAGCCCTTCGCTGGAGCGGATCTCATCCGGCCAGTGCAACGCCTGGAGGACGATCGCGTCACCCACCACACGCAGCGCGCCGAGCCGCTCCCGGTTGTGCCAGGCGAACTTGACGATGGCCACCTTGTCGCTGCGCTCCAGGGCCTCGCGCAGCAGCGTGTAGGGCTTGGCGGCGACGGCCCCGTCGCCTTGCAGATAGTAGGGGCGTCCGAAGCGGATCGGATCCAGGGATTCCGCGGGGGCGAATGCCTGCACATCGATCGCCTTCGCGGTCGGCAGCGGCAGCTGGTCGAGCTCTTCGTCCGCGATGGGCACGAGGTGGTCCTTGCTCTCCTCGTAGGCCCGGCCGATCTCATCCTGGCTCAGGACCTTCTCGTCGAGCTCGCAGATTCTGCGGTACCGGATCCGGCCGCCGTCGGCGGTGTGGATCTGCCGGAAGGACACGGAGTGGTCCTCGGTGGCGGGCAACACCTTGATCGGGATCGTGACGAGCCCGAAGGACACGGCACCGGACCAGACGGGGCGCATGGCTACCTCCACAGCCACCCCCCTGGGAGTGTCCAGCGTAGGCGAGGTCGGCGCGACACGCCCCCGGCCCTGCACCCGCGATGCGCAGAGGTGGTCGAGTGGCGGATGGCTTCTCAGGTGAGGTTCAGACCGCCGTCGAACACGATGACCTCACCGGTGAGATAGCCGCTGGCGATCACCGACGCCACCAGATCGGCCACGTCGGCGGGCCGGGCCGGACGGTGCATGGGCGCCCGGTCCCGCCACAGCTCGTGTGCTTGCGCCCAGTCCTTTGTCATCGGTGTGTCCACCAGCCCCGGCGCCACCGCGTTGACCCGTACCTCGGGCCCGAGCGCGGCCGCGAGCAGCCGGGTCACATGGTTCAGCGCGGCCTTGCTCGCCGCGTACGGCACCGACGAGCCCTTGGGACGCACCCCGGCGTGGCTGGTGATGTTCACGATGCTGCCGCCCTCGGGCGACTCGCGCAGTGCCGGAAGTGCGGCCGTGCACAGCACCCATGGCGCGATCAGGTTGACTTCCAGCAGCTGCCGCCAGTCCGCCGGTGTCGCCGCGGCCAGGTCGTCGTGCGGGATCGGCCAGCTGATGCCCGCGTTGTTCACCAGTACGTCCAGCCGCCCGTAGTGGCCGAGTGCCTCCTCGACCAGCGCTCGGGCCTCGTCCTCCACCGCCAGATCCGCCCGTACGTACGCCCCGCCGAGCTCCGCCGCCAATGCCTCACCGGCGTCCGTGCTGCGCCGCGAGTGCACGACGACACGCATTCCGTCCGCCGCCAGCCTCCGCGCCATGGCTTCGCCGATCCCCGATGTGGACCCGGTGACCAGGGCGACGGGCCGATCCGCTTGTTCCGTGCTCATATCCGCGGATCCTGCCATGCTCCCGCCGGAGGGAGAGAGCCACTCCCGGCGGAGGGAGAGAGCCACTCCCGGCGGAGGGAGAGAGCCGCGGGTACCAGCCTCGTCCGAAGTGTCACGAGCGGGTATACGTCTCGTCGTGGGATTCCACCTGGTGATGGGGTGGAAGCGGGATTCACCTAGAGTTCCGGTCATGTCTCGGCCAGAAATCCTCAAGCCCCTTGCTCCGCACCGGCAGTCCACCCGGATGCCGTCCCGACGAATGAAGAAGACCCTGATCGCGGCCATCGGCGTCGGCATGGTCGTCGCCCTGAGCGGGTGCAACGAAGACACCAGCAAAGCCACGGACAAGGACACCGACGCCGCGGCGTCGAAGACCCCCTCGGCGGAGTCGTCCCCGTCCTCCGCCCCGAAGAGCCCGTCGGGCGACCAGCCGTTGGTCGCGGGATGGCAGACGCAGACCGAGGAGAAGCACCACTTCCGCTACGACGTGCCCGCCAAGGCCAAGAAGTGGCGGCTCCTCGACGCCGGTACGTCCCTCTCCTACACGGACAACGCGGGCAAGCCGATCGTCATCATGAGCGGGACCGCCAACTACCGCCAGGGCGGCTGCGAGTCGAGCCCCAATCCCAAGGCGATCGGTGAGGCGGGCAAGGGCCAGCTCGCCACCGTGGGTACCACGGGCGGCGGCAAGGACGGCTCGCTCCAGGAGAACGCCCGCAACTGGGCGGGCAACTGGGGCTTCGCCGCGTACGGCGGCCCGGACCACAAGCCCAAGATCAAGGTCAGCGAGGCCAAGCCCTGGAAGCACGGTGATATCGACGGCTACACCGCGACCGCCCAGGTCACCGTCACCAACCGGCCGAGCTCGTGTGTTCCGCCCAAGGCCGTCGTGCACAGCATCGCGCAGAAGCTCCCCGACGGCACCATGCACGGCTGGGTGATCTACGCGGACCAAGGTGTGCCGAAGGCGCTGACCGACGCCGAGATCAAGCAGATCATGAACACCGTCCGGTCGACGGGCAGCTGACACCCACCGTTCGCGCGGACACGGCGGCGTTCCCCCGCTGACCGCGTCGAGCAGGTGTTTCGGGGCCACCGTCGGAGTCGGTGCGGATCGTGCCGGCCACGGCGGTGGCCCGTGTGGCAAGGAGGCTTGACCTCCTTGCCTTTTTGTTTTCTCCGTCAGCCGTTGGCGGGGGCAGTCGTGGGCGGGCGGATGGAGATCGCTATACATTTTAGATAGTGGCTGCTAGCTTTTTCATCCACCGTGATGTCCATCGATCGCATCGCGGCCATTCGCGCCGATGTGACGTGCGTCGGCGCTGGAGGAGGCGAGCCATGGCTGAGCCGCTCTATCCCCCGCTGGTCATGCCCGACGGGGTCGACCGGGGACAGGTCACCGTGTGGAGCAACGGCATCGCGCTCGACGCCGATCTGTACCGGCCGACCACCATCGATCCCGACGCCGCCCTGCCCGCCGTTGTTCTGTGTCACGGGTGGGGTGGCAGCAAACTCACCGCCGAGCGCTACGCGGCGCTGTTCGCCTCAGCGGGCATGATCACCCTGACCTTCACCCAGAGCAGCTGGTTCGGCTCGGGGTCCCCGCTCCAACTCTTGGGCGACGCACCCGAGTTCGGGAAAGGAGCCGAAGACAGGCACGGCAATGAGGCGCTGACCCGGGTGCGGTTCATCCGGGACCTGGTGGCCCCCTTCGCCTGGACGGCGAACCTGAGAGCGGCCCTGGACTACCTCGAGGGCGAGCCCCATGTCGATCCCGCCCGGATCGGGGTGTGGGCCACCAGCTTCGGCGGCGGCGTCGCCGTGTATCTGGCCGCCCATGACGACCGCGTCAAGGCACTGACCGTACAGGTGGCGGCCATCGCCCCGGTGAGCGGGCCGGTGGCGGATCTGGCCCGCAAGCGTGCGATCGACACCGCCCGCGGCGTCATCGACGCGATTCCCCAGGGTGTCGACCCGTGGCCGGACATGGCGGGCACGCCGTTCCTGGCCGAGTTGGCGCGCTTCGACCCACTGGCCCAGGTGGATCGGCTGCGTATGCCCACGCTGATCATCGACGCCGGAGACGACGAACTGTTCGCCATCGCCGACAACGGGGGCCGCGCGGCGCAGGTCCTCAGGACGCTTCCCGGCACCGTCGTCGAGTACCAGGTCATCCCCGGTATCACGCATTACGGGATCTACTTCGACGGTTACGAACCGGGCAGCCGCGCCGCCCTCGCCTGGTGGAAACGCCACCTGTGACAACACCACGCGCCGAACGGAAAGGCACACACCGAACATGACCGACCTGAGCTATGACGTGTACGTATGCGACGGCGTCCCCCGCAACAGGCCCGAGCGGCTGCCCGACGGCGGCCACATCGTCTCGTCACCGCTGGCCTCGACACTGATCGTCGGAGAGCGGGAGGCCGTGCTGGTCGACCCGCCGTTCACCCGTGAACAGACCCGGCTGGTCGGCGACTGGGTGGAACGCTCCGGAAAGCACCTCGCCCACATCTATGCCACGCACGGCCACGCCGACCACTGGTTCGGCACGGGCCAGCTGCTGGAACGCTTTCCCGACGCCATCCCGTATGCCACGGAAGGCACCATCGGGCTGATGCGCGAACAGGTCGAAGGCCGTGCGATGTGGGAGCAGGACTTTCCCGGTCTGATACCCGACACCCCGCTCGTCTATCAGCCGATCCCCACGGACGGATTCGCCCTGGAGGGACACCGGATCACCGCGATCGAGGTCGGCCACACCGACACGGACGACACAACCGTGCTTCATATCCCCTCCATCGGCCTGATCGTCGGGGGCGATGTCGTCTACAACGGCGTGCACCAGATGCTGCTGGAAACACCCAATGGCGGATTCGACACATGGCTGGCGGCACTCGACGTTCTCGAGTCGCTCAACCCCCGCGCCGTGGTGGCCGGCCATAAGAACCGCGAGCTGCCCGACGATCCGGCCGTCATCGGCCAGACCCGCCAGTACCTGCGCGACGCGCGACGGCTGCTCGCCGAGAAGCCCACACCACGCCAGTTCTTCGACGAGATCGTCGCCCGTTATCCCGACCGGCTCAACGTCGGCCCGGTCTGGTACGGCGCACACGCCCTGCTGGGCGTACCGATGCCCGTGGTGGCCGCGGACGCCCCGCCCCCCGCGGGTTCCCGGCCATGAGGAGTGGACAAGACATATAGCGAGCGGTGAGCGAGTCGTACAGTGGAACCATGGCAACCGCGAGAACCTACGGCCAGATGTGTCCGATCGCCCGTGCCATGGACGTCCTGGGCGAGCGATGGACACTCCTGATCGTGCGCGAGCTGTTGCTCGGGCCCAAGCGGTTCAAGGACCTCGTCGACGCGCTTCCGGCCCTGGGGCCGAACCGCCTCACCGCACGCCTTCGCGGTCTTGAGGCCGCCGAGGTCGTTCGCCGCAGTACGCTTCCACCTCCCGCGGGCGTGGCCGTCTATGAACTCACCGAGCGCGGTGAAGGGCTTCGTGACCCGCTCATCGGGCTCGGCCGCTGGGCCCTGGGGCTTCCGCCCGCGGCGGACATCGATCCCGCCACCACCCGCGCGGACCTGATCGCCCTCAGCGTTTCCAGCATCGTCGCACCGGAGAAGCTCGGGGGGCTCAAAGAGATCTACGACCTGCGTGTGGGCAAGGAGAGGTTCCATATCGAGATCGCCGAGGGCCGGATGTGGACGAGGAGCGGTCCGGCGCCGGTCCGTCCCGACCTCGAAGTGGCATGCCGTTTGCGCACCTTCCTCGAGCTGGTCTTCGGCCGACGGCAGGCGGTCGACGCGGTCCGGTCGGGAGACCTGGAAGTGGCGGCCGGGACGGCCGAGATGGCCGAGCGGGCGTTTGAGCTGATGTCCGGTACCGAGATCGACTACTCGGTGTACTCGGGGATTTAGCCCCTGAGGGCTTCTGCCACCGGAGCCCGAGGGAGAGACCAACAGCCCGTCGGCCGTCCCGATCAGGTGTCCGTCAACCGGAAGCGCAGTCGGCAGATGACCGCGTCGGTGTCACGGCGCAGCGCGTGCGCGACCACGGCGCCACGCTGGTTCTGCAACAGCCGCTGCCACAGCCGGGCGGGCTCGGCTTCCGGGATGAGGATGGTGATCCGGGTGCCAGGGTGGCGTTCGGCCAGATCCCGGACGTATCCGGCGACCGGCCGCCCCAGTGAGCGGGTGGCGGAGGCCACCTCCGTCAGGTCGGTGCCGGGGTTCCACAGTTCCCAGTCGCGGCGCAGTGTCTGGGCGGCCCGGCGGTCTTCGGGGTCGGCGTGGACGACGGTGACGGCGTGCACCTGGTCGCCGAGGGTGGCGGCGGCGCTCAGGGCCTCCTGGGTGAGCCGGGAGAGGCTGGAGACCGGCACCACCACAAGGGAGCGGCCAGGGCATGGCGGCCCGGGGATACGGCCGAGGCCCAGGGCGTGGCCGATCCGTTCGTACGCGCGGTGGACGCGCTCGAAGGCGAGGACCAGCAGGGGCAGGGCGATCACGATCAGCCAAGCGCCTTCGGTGAACTTGGTGGCGGTGACCACGATCGCGGCGACGCAGGTGAGCAGGGCGCCGAAGCCGTTGAGGGCCGCCTTGCCCCGCCAGCCGGGGGTGCGCTGGTGGCGCCAGTGGCGGACCATTCCGGTCTGGCAGAGGGTGAAGCCGATGAAGACCCCGATGGCGAAGAGCGGTACGAGGGTGTTGGTGTCCCCGCCGGAGACGAACAGCAGCGCGGCGGAGGCGGTGGCCAGCGCGAGAACGCCATGGCGGTGGACCTGGCGGTCGGCCTTGAGGCCGAACACATGCGGCAGGTTGTTGTCCCGGGCGAGCAGGGCCATCAGCACGGGCAGTCCGCCGAAGGAGGTGTTGGCGGCCAGGGCGAGCAGCACCATGGTGGCGAACTGGACGACGTAGAAAGCCACGTTGTGGCCGAGTGAGGCGTCCGCGAGCTGGGCGAGGACGGTCACGCCCTCGACCGGCTGGAGGTGGAACCGGCCGATCAGCACCGACAGCCCGATCAGCATGACGCCCAGCAGCGCCCCGAGTGCCACTTCGGTGCGCTGGGCTCGCCGGGCCGCCGGGGCGCGGAAGGCGGGAACGGCGTTGGCCACGGCCTCGACACCGGTGAGTGCGGAGCAACCGGAGGCGAACGCCTTCAGGAGAAGCAGCGCACCGACCGAGCTCGCCCCCTGGCCGAGTACGGAAGCATGCCCCGCCGCCGCCTCGGCGCTGACCGGCCCGGAGCGGAGGAGACCGGCCACGATGATGGCGAAGACACCGCTCACGAAGATGGCGGTGGGCACGATGAACAAACGGGCCGACTCCACGATGCCGCGCAGATTCACCGCGGTGACCAGTACCAGCACGGCCAGACAGATCCCTACGCGGTCCTCGTGGAGCGCGGGGAAGGCCGAGGTGAGCGCGGCGACCCCGGCGGTCACGGACACGGCCACGTTGAGCACGTAGTCCAGGACCAGCGAGGCGGCGGCGACCAGCGCGGCCCGTCTGCCCAGATACGCCTTGGCCACCGCATAGGCCCCGCCGCCGTTCGGGAAGGCGGCGATGACCTGCCGGTAGGAGGCGACCAGCACCGCCAGCAGTCCGGCGATGGCGAGGGTGACCGGCAGGGTGAAGCCGAGTCCATGCGCACCCGCGACGGCCAGGACGAGCACGATCGCCTCCGGGCCGTAGGCGACGGACGCCATCGCGTCCAGCGAGAGGGCCGCCAGCCCCTGAGTGGCGGTGAGACGGTGCCGCCCGCCCGGCTCGGCGGCCCGTACGCCGGTATCGGGCGGCTCGTCATCGCCCGTGGTCGTGGCGTTGACCGGTCCCTCGCTGCGGGAAACAGTCGGCATCGCGCTGGTACCTCCGGATCGGAACACTCGGAGTGCTCAGCATCAGGGGATGGGCCGGGCGCAGCCGAGTCCCCTTATCGCATCCCTGACACCGCACCCCACGTTCTTGGCGTCCTCCTGACACCGCGAGGGCGGGGCGGCCGGACGGGAGGGGCGGGGCCGGACGGGGGTCAGCGCTTCGCGTACTCGAGGACGTAGCTGACCGCGAGCGCGACCCCGAGGACCCCGATCCCTGTCAGGGCCAGGATGTGGAGAAGCCCCGCTCCGTCCATGACGCCCCGGATGGCACCGGTGAACCCGGCCACTCCGGCGCCGATACCGAGGACGAGGGAGCGGTGTGTCCGGGGCACCCAGGTTCGGTGTGAACGCCTGGTCCGGCCGGGTGGGTTGTCCGTGCGCATGAGGGGAGACCTGTCTACATGAGGGGTTGCCTGGTGCCCGAGGACCGGTTTCCGCCCCCGTACTCCACGCGGTTCGGCGGCTCTCCAGGCGCCACCACCCTGGTGTCCCCCGGTTCCTTGACCCCCGGTGGTGTGTAGGTGAAGTCCACCGCGGTGGCCACGAGTGCCACGGGCCACCCGAATATCTTGCCGCCGAACCGACCGATCCCGTTGACGACGGTGGGCTTGCGGTGGCGGCCGCCGCCGCCGGAGTTCTCGAGTCCCTTGCTCACCTCGCCACCCACGAACGAGGGCGCGCCACCCAGGAAGTAGTCGTACGCCTTGCCCCCTTCGCCGTGGAGGGCGGAGTTGGCGCTGTTCATCCAGGAGCGGTAACTGAGGAATTCCGCCACGGGTTTGACGGTGCCACTTCCCCACTTGGCCGACTGGCCATACGTCTGTACCGCGTCTTCCTTCCCGGTCTGCTCGGCGCGCACATCATCCAGGGACCGATAGGTGGCATGGCCGAAGTTGTGCTTGTCCTTGCCGTGGGTTTTGCCGAGGGCCCGGGTGACACCGGCGTCGATCTCCTCCATCTGGGAGATCATCTGGTTGATGTAGTCCTCTTGCTCCTGTTTCCATTGTTCGTCCTCTTTGCCGGGTGCCTGTGTGCGGCACTCGGCCCAGTCGCACTTGGCCGTTCCATCCGCCGCTTCATGGACGAAGATGTTTTTGGTCCGGGCGATCCGGACCGCTTCCTTGATGTTCGACTTCATCTCGGTGAAGTCGGTGTACGCCGCGTCGAGCACCGTCCAGAGACTCTTGGCCTCGATATGCGCGTCCTGGAACTCCTTGGCGGTCTTCCGCACGAAATCCTTGGTGACCTCGGCGTTCACCCCGGCCCAGCGGGCCGCGTCGGACTTCTGGAGCATGCCGCTGTACGCGTCCTTCGCGAGTCGTTCCAACTGGGCCACCATGGTCTGCCAGTCGGTGACCGCTTTGCCGAGGCTGTCGAGGGAGACTTCCATGATGTTGCTGTAGGTCAGCTTGGCCATGCCGTCCCCCCGCTACCTGAAGTACTTCTCGATCTCGGAGACCGTCATGGCGCGCTTGGACCGGTCCAGATCAGCTGCGATCTTGCGGTCCTCCCGCGCGTACGCCCGTTTCGAGTGGTCAAGGTGGTTGGAGATGTGGGCGCATGCCTGCAAGGCCGTGGTGAGCTGGGAATGCCATGTCTCGACGGCGGCACCGAGCGCCACGGCCGTGGCGAAGTTCTCCCTCTTGAGCGCTGCCACCGCTTCGGCCGTGTGGCCGTTGCCGTCCTTGGCGCCACGTGTGACGTCGCCCGCTTTCCGCAGCCTCTCATGGAGGATGTACGCCTCATGCCCGACGGCGCCCAAGTCATCGGCGCGCACGATCAGATCGGCTGAACCGCCGCCACCGCCTCCCGTCCGCGCCTCGTTGAGCCGGGTGCCGACGGCGGCCTTGTGCTGCACCCATTCCTTCTCGAATGACACTTTCCGCTCCCCCGTCTCCTCCGCCGTGGTCCAACAGCGGTTGATCAATTGCGGAGTTGGGACACTAACAACGGGAAATGCCGGACCGAGCCCGTCCGGGCGGGCGGTGACGTGCTCTTAGCGCTTCTTTGGCGGGGCCTTGGCGCGGGCCACCGTGCTCGGCTCGCGCAGGGCGTGACAGGCGGGCGTCGATGTCGTTCATACGCAGCCCTGCTGTGGGCTCGTCGCCCCCGGCCGCGCGGCCGGGGGCGGCGGGCGATCAGCCGCGCTGTGCCTGGTCGTACACCGCTTTGGCCGTGGCGCCCAGCACCGCGCCGTACATCTTCTCGCCGGCCTCCAACCCTTCGCCGTGGCTGTGGACCGAGACCAGAACGCCCTTGCCCGTCGTGGCGTTGAAGTCCGCGAGCCACGGACCTCCGCTCGCCCCGCCCGACATCCCGCAGGGGATGAGGACCTGCTCGTCCTCCTGCGGGGGCTGCTTCGCCTCACCCGCGCACTGGAGGAGCTCTTCCCCGCGGGACGGGCGCGTCGCGGGGTAGCCGAAGCCGTGAATCGTACCGCCGACCGGGCGGTTGAAGGCGATGGCCTGGCCCCCTACGACATCCGTGAGCCTGCGGCCCTGCTTGTCGGTGTCGACGACGAGCGCGGACACATCGTTGGTGGATTCCTCGGCCCAGGTGCGCGGGGTGAGGCTGGTGCGCACCGCGAAGGCGCCGTAGGGCTGCTTGCCCTTGTGGTAGCCGGGGACGAACACCATGTCGGTGTAGGAGAAGTCGGGTGCGGACCCCCGGCGGACGCAGTGGCCCGCGGCCATGACCACCGAGCGGTTGCCACTTTTGACCGCGGTGGCCGTGCACCAGGAGTCCTCGCCGTCACCGTTGACGAAGAACAGCCGCCCGATGGTCTTCAGCTCGGTGCCCTTCCACGGTGTGACCGACGGATGGGTCGGCCCGAGGTCCGTCGCCTGGCCAACGGCCTTGATCCGGGCGGGCGTCCAGTAGGCGAGAGCGTCACGGCGTTCCTTCTCGGTGTACGACACCTTGGAAACGACGGGGGCGGCGGCCGACACGGGGGTGGTGGCGGCGAGGGTGGCGCCTACGGCGATGAGGAGAGTGAGGGCGGTGACCGGGCGGGCTATCGGGCGTGTTGTGGGGCGGGAGGGAGCGGCCATGTGCGGGGGTCTCCTCGGCGAGGTGGTCGGGTGTGCGTTCGGGTACTGGACCGTCGGTCCGCACGCGAAGACGAGGAGTCGCCGGTCCGGGTTTCACCGGATCCGCTCCGACTTTCACCGGATGGGGGTCTCGTCCGCAATTCCGCCGTGTACAGGCGCCAGGAGCGAGCGGCGCGCGGGCCGCTACGGCGCCGTGCGTCCGGCGCCGCCGTCGGATCGGGACACCCCGGCGGCGGCATCGGCCAGGGCGCGCAGCAGCGTCGCGCCGACGAGCGCGAGCGCGGAGAGCGGCAGACTCACCCACCGCGTCAGATCGCGTCCCGGGTCCGGGGCCACTTCGATGGTCACCCGGAAGTATCTGGCCCGCAGGGTGGTGACCTCGGCGGACTGGGGCTCAGCGATGTCCCCTTCGCGCTCCAACGCCGCGCGGTACCTGTCCTTGCGCTGATTCATTCCGCGTCCTGACGCTTGATGAGTTCATCGACGAGTTCCATGTACGCCGAGCCCTTGGCCTGCACCGGGCTCCCGAACGACTGGGCGTACAGGTCGAGCCGCGCGATCTGGGTTTCGAGCACATCGAAGCCCCGCTCGGTGAGTGCCTCCCTGGCGTCGGCATCGGGGCCGGTGCGGGTGGCGTCGGGGCGGTTGGTCCGATTCAGCAGGACCGCCGTGCGGGCCGGCGTCGCGCGCAGGGACTGGAGGTCGGCCATCTCGGTCCGGATGGGTGCCATCCGGTCCAGTTCGATGGGGGCGGGGGTCACCGGGATGATCCACTCCTCCGCGTACCGCATGATGCTGCGGGCGATACGTGGATGGTCCTCCAGTTGCGGCGCGTCGAGCACAACGGCCTGTCGATTGCCGAGGAAGTCGTTCACGCGACGGTGTACGTCGCCCACCGGCAAGGCGATGACGGGAAAGGGAAAGCCATCGGCCAGTTCGCTCCAGCGCAGCGCGGAGCCGGCCGGGTCGCCGTCCACCAGTAGGGGTGAGAGGCCCGACTCGTAAAGGGCATGGGCCAGCCACACGGCACTCGTCGTCTTCCCGACTCCGGGCTTGAGATTCACAAAGGCAAAGCTCAGCGACACAAGAGTCAACGATAATGAGAGTGGTCGAATAATCTGAACGACACCACGGCGGAGTCCCGTCCTTCACCCGTACGCAGTCAGATCCGCGCCCGCCGTCCAGGACACCGCTGGGCCGACCGCTCGCAGCGGACATCCGGTGCCGACGCGCGCGGACCGCTAGCCGCGCATCGACCGGTACTGCGACGGGGGGTAGCCGACGATACGGCGAAAGGTCCTGGAGAAGTGCTCCGTGCTCTGAAAGCCGCAGCGCTGACTGACCGTGGCGATACTGTCGTCGCCGGACTCCAGATGCTTCCGCGCCGTGTCGATGCGGAGCTCGATCAGATACCGGTACGGCGTGTGCCCCGTGACGGCCTTGAAATAGCGGACGAAGTGAAAGCGGCTGTAGGACGTCAGAGCGCACAGGTCGTCGAGGGTGATGGGGTTCGCCAGGTTCTCCCGCATATACGTCTCGATCGCCGTCAATTGATGCGGGTTCAGGGCGGACGGCTGCTTGCCCTCGCGTACCGGGGTGCGCGCGAGCAGATGAGCGGCGGCGAATTGCGCTGCCGAACGTGCGTAGAGGTCATCCGCTCCCGACTCATGTGCGGACACGATCGCCGACACCATCGTGGCCAGGACCGGATCGGCCTCCGCCAGCGAGTCGAGGTGCCGCAACCGCCGTGCGTCCTGTGGAGCGCCGTCCTCGAGGAACCCGTTGATGATGTCGAGGGGCACGGTGACGGACGCGAGGGTGGCGGTGGCACCGCCGGAGATCGTGCAGACCAGCCCGCGTTCCAGCCCCGGCGGGGTCGTGCACACTTCGCCGGTCAGAAAGGTCCGTTCCTGACCCTCGGGCTCCTCGTCACCGCGAATCCTCGATACGCCACTCAGCAGCGCGGTGACTCTGACGCCGGTCGGGGCCGAGAAGCGCAATGCGTGGGTGCCGGTGGGCAGCGTCTGCTTCGATACGTCCAGGGCGCCCCAGGTACCGCTGTCCGTTTCGCTGGCCTCACACACCGACCGGTGCCTCCTTCCCCCGGCTCACCGATGTGCCGTACCGGAGGGCTCGATGTCGTGGAACGCGGAGGCCAGCAGTGTGGTGGGCTCTTCGTCCTCGTCGCACCCCGCCGAGGACACCAGCAGGAACTGCACCTGCGCGGCGTCGGGCACATGCGCACAGTGGTGCGTGACGAAGTTCAGGAGACTGAGATACGGGACGGTCATCTGGACGTACTCCACACGCCGCTCCTCACGCAGCACCGCCGTGAGGTTGGTGACGATGTCGAGCATGGCCTTCTCGCTCCGCCGCCCCGGGTGCCAGACCATCTGCCGCGCCGCTCTGGTCTGCGTCATCGGCTGCTCCGTCCACTCGCTCACGCTGCCGTCGGCGAGCCGGTTGCGCATCAGCAGATGCGTATCGGTGCTGCCGGGGTTCGGCGCGAAGAAGGTGGAGATGGGGAGGGACACATTGGCGGGATCGAGTGTGTTGAGGAATCGCGGTCGCTTCTTGAACTGCTGGGCAACGGTGAGCCCGAACCAGGACAGCAGAAGCCCGTAGAGGCCGTACCGGGGAAGCGGGGTACGGAGGGCCATCAGGGTTCCCCTCGTCGGTGTCGGTGTCGATGTGGGTGTCGGCGCGGTGTTCGTACGGTGTCTCAGGCGTCGAAGTCGTCGAAGTCGTCGACGAACCCGTTCGCGCGGGCGCGGACCCACTCGATGCTCTCGACAACGCCGGGAGCATGCTCCGGTGCCATCACCAGCGCATTGTGTCCGGCGTCCGTCACGACATCGTGCCGCGAGACCGTGGACAATGCCGCCAGCTCACGTTGGAGGGCCGCGTGTGCCGGATCCGCCCGCACGGTCTCGCCCGCGGTGAGCACCGCCACGGGCCGGGAGATCGCCGACAGCCGTGCCGCGTCGGGCGACCATGAGTGCTGCCAGTGGTGCATCTCCTGACGGGTCGCCCACCAGGCGCCCGGAGCCGCCATGCACCTCTCGGTCGCCTCGGCCATGTCGTCCGGCAGCGCACTGAACGGCCGGTACTCCTCGGACCTGCGCAGCGTTCCGGTCATGGCCTTGAGCCACGACGTGGTCACCTGCTGCCTGACCCATGGCAATGACTGGCGCTGCCCCGGTGACCGTCGGAGCTGGTCCGGATGGGAGGAGTCGACGAACACGAGCCCCGCGACGAGTTCGGGGTGACGGCGTGCGAAACACCGGATCAGAACCCCTCCGACCGAGTGGCCGACGAGCAGGAACGGCGGTCGCGCGCCGAGTTGGGCGAGCAGCCTATGCAGTCCCTCGCTGCTCCGCTCCGCGTCCCGTGGTGCCGACGCCGTGGCGCTCCAGCCGATCCCGGGCCGGTCGTAGGCCACGTAGTTGGTGCCGGGGCCGAGCTTGGCCAGCACCCATCCCCATTCGGTGGCCGGGCAGGCCATACCGTTCTCGAAGACCACCGTCGGCCCCTCGCCGTCGGTGTTCGCCAGCACATGCACATCGCGTCCGTCCACCCGGACCAGCCGCCCGGGTGCCGATGCCCTCATCCGCTCGCGTCGGCGTTTGCCCATACGGTGGACCGTCGCGCCCGCGAGCACCGTGGCCCCCGTGGCCGCGATGACGGTGTGCCGTGTCGGCCCGGGCCTCGCGGCCGCTGCCACCAGGGACTTCAGTGGGGCGAGATTGCTCGCGCGCGTGGCCGCGGGCTTGGCGTCGCGTCCCAGTGCGCGGGACACATGGACAACGGCCGGGTAGGTGGCGCCGAACGACCACACGAACCGGTTGAGTCCCATGAAGCGTGCGTTGCCGAGATGAAAGGCCGCTCCGGCGGCCAGGATTCCGCGGGCGACGGGCTTCGGGGCCACCAGGGCCAGGGGGAAGGCCATCTCACCGGCGATCGTGGACCACGCCACCGCCTTGGCCAGCCACGGGCGGTTCTGGACCGTCCGGTGGAAGAGGCTGTCGCCGTAGACGGCGGTACGGAAGATGCGCGGGATGGCACTTCCATCGCGCCACACCGGGGAGAACAGCTTGGCTGCCCCGGAGGTGAAGTAGGAGAGACATGCCTGCGCGGCAAGGAAGGTGACGACGGCTTCCCGGGCCCGCTCATCGTGGGGGAACGCCTTCTCCAGGGCGGCGCACGCGTAGTTCAGGAAGGCGAAGTGGTCGGAGCCGTCGAACCCGTAGGGCACGCGGGTCTGGAGGCCGTACGCCGTCGTGCACATCGTGGCGGCGAGAACGCCTCGCTGGGCGCGGCTCGCACCCGGCAGGATCAGCCCGAGACCGGCGAGGCCACGGGTGTGCACCATCGCCATGACATTGGGGTAGCCGAAGACCCGATCCAGGTGGTCCCCCGCGGCGGGCCATGACTGGAGCATACGGAGCTTTCCGATGCGCCAGCTGAAGAGACCGTCGTCGGCGAACTGGCCGGAGGTGGCGAGCTGTTCGAGACTGCCGATGGTCTGGCCGATGGACGTGAGCAGTTCGACCTTGCGGAACACGGCGTCAACGGCATCGCGCTCTCCGACATGCATGTGCCCTCCGGAGGAAAGGTCGCGGCGTGGGGATGGGGTGGGTGGCACGGCACCGATGTGCCGGAAAATCACCGCTCGACGCCCCCGGCCGGATGGTGCGCACCGGGGGCGTCGAGCGGTCAGACCGGGGAGCTACTGGTCAGTTCCACCCCGGGTGGCCCTGGACCAGATCCTGCACGGATCCGCCGGCCACCAGACCGGTGCGGGGAAGGGTCTTGTCGCCACCCTGGTAGCCAGTCCAGTAGGCGGTCGGGACCTCCGGGGCCGCGGCGGCGGCGACGTCGGTGGCGCCCAGGGCCGGTATGGTCTCCGGGGTGCTGGGCACGTGGTAGTCGGTGTGCTCCGCGGCGTTGCTACGGGCCCAACGGGCAATGCGGGATTCGGGGGTTGCGGACATCAGGTACACCTTCCCGTTCGTACTTGCGCCGAATTCGAATGATTCGGGGTGCGCGGATAAGCGACGGCAGCGGGATTTTCGGATTTCGACCCCAACCGCCGCCATGGCAGGCGATGTTAGCACCCGTATCGCTTCGGCACCTGATTCTTCTTGCCATGTCATTGACTCTGATTGCGCTCGAGGGCGCAGACGTTTCTCCGCCTGTGCGGACCGTCCCCACCTGCACACCACAAGTAACTCCCTTGAATTTAGCTTGCATTCTTTTTGCTTTTAGCTTGTCCACCCATGTTCCAGGGAAATTCGCGGAATACATAGCCGACCCCGGCGGCTCGGGGGCAGGAACGGGTATGGACGGAGCGGCGGGACGGCCCACCGCGCGCGTCGAACGGATTTCCGCGATCATGGTCCGGACTCCGACCGACACACAACCGACGAGGAATCGCTCGCCATGCCCGTGCCCGCCGATCCGACAGTCCTCCACCCCATGCCCGAGCAGCCACGGGTGGTGCTGCTCAAGCCACTGGTGACGTCCCCGTTGATCGACGTCGGGGAGTACTCCTACTACGACGACCCGGACGATCCGACCGCGTTCGAGACACGCAATGTGCTCTACCACTACGGGCCGGAGAAGCTGGTCATCGGCAGGTTCTGCGCGCTGGGCACGGGGGTGCGGTTCCTCATGAACGGGGCCAACCACCGTATGGACGGCCCCTCGACCTTCCCCTTCCCCACCATGGGCGGCTCGTGGGCCGACCACTTCGACCTGCTCACCGGCCTGCCGAACCGAGGGGACACCATCGTCGGCAACGACGTCTGGTTCGGACACAGCACGACGGTGATGCCCGGCGTACGGATCGGACATGGCGCGATCATCGGTTCCGGCGCCGTGGTCACCGCCGACGTACCCGACTACGGCATCGTCGGCGGCAACCCGGCCCGCCTCATCCGCACCCGCTACAACGACCGGGACATCGCCCGGCTGCTGGCGGTGGCCTGGTGGGACTGGCCCGCGGAGCACATCACCGCGCATGTGCGGACGATCATGTCGGGCAGCGTCGCCGACCTCGAAGCCGCCGCCCCCGACGGCGGGCATCGGTAAGGGAGATGTCCGGAGACCGGAAGGCGAGCTAGAGTCGCGAGCATGTACCTCCTTCAGATCTACGGCTGACACGGTCGGGGCCTCGCCCCGGCTTCCCGCCCGCATACCCATGCGAGCCCGCATGCCCATGCGCGCCCCCGCGACCGAGACTCCCGGAAGTGGCGCGTCGGCTTGCCGTGTCCCCTCCGCCGTAGACCTGAAATGAGTGATCTTCCATGTCCTGTCGCCGTGCCCATATCGCGATGATCGGCATCCCCGCCGTCAGCCACGTCCTGCCGAGCCTCGAGGTCATCCGGGAGCTGGTGGCCCGGGGCCATCGCGTGACCTACGCCAACGACCCGGCGGTGGCCGGCCTGATCGCGGAGACCGGCGCCGAACTCGTGCCCTGCACCTCCGTACTGCCGGTCGCGGACAACAACTGGCCCGACGACCCCATCGCCGCGATGGGCCTCTTCCTCGACGACGCCGTCCAGGCACTCCCCCAGTTGCGCGCCGCCTACGACAACGACCCGGCGGACCTGTACCTGTATGACATCGGGGCCTATGCGGCGCGTGCCCTCGCCGAATCGCAGGACCGGCCCCTCCTCCAGCTGTCCCCGACGTTCGTGGCCTGGAGCGGCTACGACGAGGAGTTCGGGACACAGCTGTGGCAGCTGCCGGGTGCCGCCGAGTATCGGGCGCGGTTCGCGCGGTGGCTCGCCGAGAGCGGGGCGTCCACCACCGACGTGGACACCTTCTCCGGCCGTCCCGTGCGCGCCCTCGCGCTGATCACCCGGGCGATGCAGCCACACGCCGACCAGGTCGACACCGACGCGGTGACGTTCGTCGGGCCCTGCTCCAACACACGTGAGAACGAAGCCGGTTGGAGCCGCCCGGCCGATGCGGAGAAGGTGTTGCTGATCTCCCTGGGCTCGGCGTACACCCGTCAGCCGGAGTTCTACCGCCAGTGTCTGGCGGCCTATGGCGACCTGCCGGGCTGGCATGTTGTCCTCCAGATCGGCAAGTACACCGATCCGCGGGAACTCGGCGGCATCCCGTCCAACGTCGAGCTGCACTCCTGGGTCCCCCAGCGGGCGATCCTGGAGCAGGCGGATGCGTTTGTCACCCATGCCGGTATGGGCGGCTGCGGCGAAGGGCTGCTGGCAGGCGTTCCGATGATCGCCGTGCCACAGGCCGCCGAACAGTTCATCAACGCCGACCGGCTCGTGGAACTGGGCGTGGCCCGCCGCATCGACACCCCGGACGCCACCGCCGAGACGCTACGGGCGGCGCTCGACGACCTCATCGCCGATGCGGAAGTCACCCGCCGCTCGGCGCTGCTGCGCACCGAGGCGCGAGCCGAGGGCGGCACCACACGCGCCGCCGACCTCATCGAGAACATGCTGGGCTGAGTTCCACCCGGCATTGCCGGGGGATTCGGATGACGCGGCCGTGACGCGGCGCGGTTGCCGGGCGGCGAATGCGCGGACGGGCCATGGCTGCTGGTCCCGGTCAAGGCCGCCGCCGGGACGGAGGATGACCCGGCAGCGGCCCAACTGCGACGCACTCTACATCTACCGGCGACGGCCAACGTATCCGGACGACCCCTCCGACCGGCCGAGTAATCAGCTCCATTGTGCTGGATGGGTGAAGCTGAGCGATGACCCCGAGTCCTTCATCGATGAGCTTCGTTGTGTCAGGCGTCCCTGAATTCACGGACAAACATCAGACGGAGGATTTCTAGTGAACATCGGCAAGAAGGCCATTTTCCTGACCGCCGCCGCGGGCGCTCTGGTTGTCAGCGGTAGCGGTGCGGCCGGCGCCTTGGCCAACACCAACAATGGCTGGACCGCCCAGGCCAACCACTGCGACACGGCCGTGGGCGACGTCGCCACGGTCGGCGGGGCCGCCCCCACCGGTGAACTGAACATCGGCGCCGACTGCGTCAACTTCACCAACAAGGGTGGCTCTGCCTTGCAGAGCAACGAGTGCGAGACGACGACCGGTGTGATCGCCCCGGTCGGCGCCCTGGCACCGACGGACGACGTCAACATTGGCGCCAACTGCACCAACATCGCGGTCGAAGACTGATTGCGATTCCGCTACTTGACCGGCTCTCACCACCCAGTGCTTTCGCCTTTGGCTTAGCACGGTGAAAACCGATCGGCGGCACTGCGGCCCTGGGACTCTGTTCCAGGGCCGCTGCCATATCCGGGGTGGGTTTCGGGCTCCCTGAGCCGCGCGGTCAGCTCGTGGTAGAAGACGCGCCCGTCTTTCAGCTCTCGGTGGAGGACGCGGCCGTCTTGGGACAAGACGCGCCCGGTCCGGCGCCCGTCACCACGTCCTCGATCGCGACGGGACGGTCGTCAGCGTCGACGAGCGCCACCCGGACAGGTTGCCGCGTCCTTCTATGACACATCAGCGCCGGGGGCCCCGCGTCATCGGCGAGGTACTTATCACCCCAGCTCATCAGCGCGGCGAGGACAGGGACCAGTTCCCATCCCGCCTGCGTCAGGTGGTACGCCTGGCGCTCGCGAGCGCCGTTCTCCCGGTACGGCCGCTTCTCGAGCACGCCCGCTTCCACCAAGCCTTCGAGCCTTTGGGCGAGCACATCGGTCGACACGGTCAACGCTTCCTGGAACTCGCTGAACTTCGTGCGCCCGTTGAGCGCTTCGCGGACCACCAGGAGCGTCCATCGCTGGCCCAGCACCGTGAGGCTGCGCGCGATCGAACAGGCTCCTCCCGCTTCGAGTGAGGTTCGCTCCGCCATGCCGCCAGGCTACCACTTGGCTCTGTCTATCCCAGTCAGCCCGTGATCCCTCGCACTCCCCCTGACAACCGGGGTGGGACTCCACTCAGAGGGCCTCAGAGGGCTGCCTTGACATTTCCAAGTCACCGTGGAAGCGTCCGCGCCACGATAACTTGGAAACACAGAGTCAGCCGAGCGATGCGGTGCCGCGGCGCGCCGGAACCCCTACCTCACAGGAGGAGACTTCATGATCACCGCTGAGATCACGGGCCACTGGGACGCCCGCTTCACGCCGGTGCGCGACGCCCTGGCCGAGCAGTTCGAAAGCGGCGAGGAGCTCGGCGCGTCGATCGTCGTAGACCTCGACGGCGAGACCGTCGTCGACGTCTGGGGCGGCTGGCGCGACGCCGAGCAGCGGCTGCCGTGGAGCAGCGACACGATCGTCAATGTGTGGTCGACGACCAAGACCGTGACCGCGCTCGCGGCGCTGGTACTGGTCGACCGTGGGCTGCTGGACCCCTACGCGCCGGTCGCGCGGTACTGGCCGGAGTTCGCGGCCAACGGCAAGGAGGCGATCGAGGTCCGGCATCTGCTCTCGCACACGTCCGGGGTGTCCGGCTGGGAGGCGCCGTTCACCGTGGAGCAGATGTACGACGTGGCGACCGCGACGGCGGCGCTGGCCGCGCAGGCGCCGTGGTGGGAGCCGGGCACGGCGTCCGGCTACCACGCACAGAACCAGGGCCATCTCGTCGGCGAACTGGTGCGGCGGGTCAGCGGCCGTTCGCTGACGGAGTTCGTGGCGCGGGAGCTGGCCGGTCCGTTGCGGGCCGACTTCCGGATCGGCGCCACGGAGGCCGACACCCACCGGATCGCGCCGGTGGTCGCGCCGCCGCCGCTGTCGATCGACCTGACCGCGCTCGACCCCGACAGCCCGATGTTCAAGACGTTCGTCGGCCCGGCGGGCGACCCGAACAACGCCAACACCGCGGCCTGGCGGGCGGCGGAGCTGGGCGCGCTCAACGGCCACGGCAACGCGCGATCGGTCGCGCGGCTGCTGCGTGTGCTGGCGCTCGGCGGCACCGCGGACGGTGTCCGGCTCCTCTCCCCCGAGACGATCGACGTGATCTTCGACGAGCAGAGCAACGGCGTCGACCTGGTACTCGGCGTCCCCCTGCGCTTCGGCATCGGCTTCGCGCTGCCCGAAACGGAGACCGTCCCCTATGTCCCTCAGGGCAGGGTCTGCTACTGGGGTGGCTGGGGCGGGTCAATGATCATCGCCGACCTCGACCGCCGCATGACCATCAGCTACACGATGAACAAGATGTCGCCCGGGATCATCGGATCCGACCGCGCCGAGACCTACCTCCGCGCGGTCTACGCGTCGCTCGGCGAGGGCGGCGCCACCACCGCGTCCTGAGACCGGGCCCGGCGCGGGCGAGGCGACGCAGCCGACGCCTGACACCCCCGACCCGAAAGCAACGTCACCTGATAGCAACGTCAAAGGAGAACGTTCCCCATGCGCGCCACCTACATCAGTTCCTACGGCGGCAACGAAGTCATCGCCAGCGGCCAACTGCCCGACCCGGTACGCCGCGACGACGAACTGCTCGTCGAGGTGCACGCGGCGGGCGTCAATCCAGTGGAGATCCCCATCCGCGACGGGCAGTACAAGCGGGCGATGCGGCTGTCGTTCCCTCAGATCATGGGGTTCGACATCTCAGGGGTCGTACGCGCGGCCCCCGTCGGCGGGCGCTTCAGCGAAGGCGATGAGGTCTACGCCCGGCTCCCCACCCGCACCATGGGAGCGTACGCCGAACTGGTCGCCATACCGGCCGACCTCGCGGCGGCCAAGCCCGTATCGCTCAGCCATCCGGAGGCCGCCGGCCTTCCCACGGTCGCGCTGACGACGTGCCAAGCGCTGACCGAGCGTGCGGGGCTCAAGCGTGGCCAGCGGCTGCTGGTGCAGGCCGCTGCGGGCGGCGTCGGAACGTTCGCCGTGCAGCTCGCTCATCACCTCGGTGCCGAAGTCATCGGCACGGCAGGCCCCGACAACCATGACTTCCTGCGTCAGCTGGGGGTCGATGAGGTGATCGACTACCACGTGGAGCGCTTCGAGGACCGCGGTCCGTACGACGTCGTCTACGACGGAGTCGGCGGTGAGCTGATCACCCGCTCGATCGCGAGTGTCCGCCGGGGAGGCAGCTACATCGGCCTCGTCCGCAGCACGGACGCCCGGGCCTACCGGGAGGCAGGTGTGCCAGGTCCGCTCGCACGGCTGGCCGCCCGCGGCACGGCGGCCGCACGACGCCAGGCCGCGGCAGGCGGCGTCGCCTACCACGGGCCGCTGACGCGCCCCGACGGACGCCAACTGGCGCGGATCGCCGCGCTCGTCGACGAGGGCACGATCCGCCCCGTCGTCAGCGAGACGTTCGCACTCGGCGAACTCGGCCGAGCCTACGACGCCCTGGCCGGCGGGCATGTCCGTGGAAAGCTCGTGGTCGCGATCGGCTGAGACATCAGGGGATGAGGCGGTTTTCTCCGCACCGCCGTGCGGGCCACCGGCGGTGGTGCGCTGCCTGCTCGTGTGGTCGGTGAGTGTTCGATCCGGACGGGCAGGCGGGCCCGTCGGGCTCTCCGTGGGAGAGGGCCGGTCTTCAGCCCCGCCGAGCGCCGTATCCACCACCCGGCGGCCGGTCCGCCGCGGCTTCGCACGGCGACGAGCCCGGTCACACGACGGGCGGACGGCGCGGCGCACCGTGACGTTCCAGCGATGTACACCACACCGGCGGGGCTGGCCGCCTCCGGGTCAATGGTCCAGACTGATCACTGTTTTCCGGGCCGAGCGACGTGAGGAGGGCTGATGGGCGCGTACGACGAGACGTACCACCGCAGCCTCGAGGATCCCGAGGGTTTCTGGCTGGACGCAGCCGCCGCGATCGACTGGAACCGGCCACCGACCCGGGCTCTGGACGACTCCCACGCACCGCTCCACCGTTGGTTCCCCGACGGTGAGCTCAACACCTCGTACAACGCGCTGGACCGGCATGTCGAGGCCGGCCGCGGCGACCAGACGGCGCTGATCTACGACTCCCCGGTGACCGGTGCGGTCCGGCGCTTCAGCTACGCCGAGCTCCGTGACGAGGTGGCGCGCTTCGCCGGGGGCTTGCGCTCGCTGGGTGTCGCCAAGGGCGACCGGGTCATCGTCTATATGCCGATGGTGCCCGAGGCCGTCGTCGCCATGCTGGCCTGCGCCAGGATCGGCGCGGTGCACTCGGTGGTGTTCGGCGGCTTCGCCCCCAAGGAGCTGGCCGCCCGTATCGACGACGCCGAACCCGTCGTGATCGTCGCGGCGTCCTGCGGGGTCGAGCCGACGCGGATCGTGGAGTACACGCCCATCGTCGAGGCGGCGCTCGGTCTGGCCACCCACCAGCCGGACAGGGTCGTCGTCCTCCAGCGCGATATGGCGCGGGCCGAGCTGGGCGAAAGGTATGTGGACTGGGCGGAGCTGATCGCCGACGCCGAGCCGGTCGATCCGGTGCCGGTGGCGGCGACCGACCCGCTGTATGTGCTGTACACCTCCGGTACCACCGGCAAGCCGAAGGGCGTCGTCCGCGACAACGGCGGCCATGCGGTGGCGCTGTCCTGGTCGATGGCCGCGATCTATGACATCGGTCCTGGCGATGTGTGGTGGACCGCGTCCGACGTCGGCTGGGTGGTCGGCCACTCCTACATCGTCTACGCGCCACTGCTGATCGGTGCGACCACCGTGCTCTACGAGGGCAAGCCGGTCGGTACCCCCGACGCCGGTGCGTTCTGGCGTGTGATCAGCGATCACGGGGTGAAGGCGCTGTTCACGGCTCCCACGGCACTGCGGGCGATCAAGAGGGTCGACCCGGAGGCGGCCGAGTTGAAGAAGTACGACCTGTCGGCGTTCCGCACGCTCTTCCTGGCCGGGGAGCGGCTCGACCCGGAGACGTACCACTGGGCGCACCGGAAGCTCGGTACACCGGTGGTCGACCACTGGTGGCAGACCGAGACCGGCTGGGCGATCGCGGCGAACCTCCACGGGCTGGAGCCGATGCCGGTCAAGCCCGGGTCGGCGACGGTTCCGGTGCCCGGCTGGGACGTGCGCGTCCTCGACCAGGCCGGCACCGAACTGCCCGCGGGTCAGGAAGGTGTGATCGCGCTCCGGCTCCCGCTGCCTCCCGGCGCGCTGCCCACGCTCTGGGGTGACGACCGGCGATTCGTCGAGGCGTATCTGTCCCAGTACGACGGCTACTACCTGACCGGTGATTCCGGTTACCGCGACGCGGAGGGCTATCTGTTCGTCATGGGCCGCACCGACGACGTCATCAACGTCGCGGGACACCGCTTGTCGACCGGTGCGATGGAAGCGGTGCTCGCGGCGCATCCGGCGGTCGCCGAGTGTGCGGTGATCGGGGTGCACGACACGCTCAAGGGTCAGCTTCCCCGGGGCTTCGTGGTGCTCAAGGCAGGCGTCGACATCAGTCACGAAGACCTCCACCAGGAGCTGATCGCGGCGGTACGCCGGGAGATCGGCCCGGTCGCCGCGTTCCGCGCGGTCTCGGTGGTGGACGCGCTGCCCAAGACCCGGTCGGGAAAGATCCTGCGCAAGACGATGCGCGGGATCGCCGATGGGCGCGACGAACCGGTGCCGTCGACCATCGAGGACCCGTCGGTCCTGGACACGCTGCGGCCCGTGCTGCGCCCCGAGTGAGCGACCGCTACGACGACTTGGACACCGCCCCCGTGACACTCACTCCTCGTGCGCCGGAAGCCATCACCCCGGACCCGCCCGGCGAAACCACTCGCCCGCTGCTCACACAGTCCTGGCTCGATCTCGCGTTCCTCCACTGGGCCGCCGATCCGGACGAGGTGGCGCGGGTCCTTCCGGCCGGGACGGTTCCCGACACGCTGAACGGGGTCACCTACGTCGGGCTCGTGGCCTTCCGGATGCACCGGGTGGGCTGGTTCCGGCTGCCCGGCATCCCCTATCTGGGCACCTTCCCGGAGACCAACGTCCGGCTGTACTCGGTCGACGAGCACGGCCGTCGTGGTGTGGTCTTCCGCTCGCTCGACGCCTCCCGGCTGATCCCGGTGGCGGTGGCCCGCGCGGCCTTCCGGCTGCCCTATCTGTGGTCCCGGATGGCCATCGAGCGCGACGGCGACACCCTCACGTACACCAGCACGCGACGCTGGCCGGGGCCTCGCGGGGCGCGCAGCCGGATCGCGATACGCGTCGGGGAGCCGGTGGCCGAGCCGAGCGAGCTCGAGCACTTCCTGACGGCGCGCTGGGGCATGCACAACGCCTTCTTCGCACGATCCATGTACTTGCCGAACACCCATCCGCGCTGGCCCCTGCACCGCGCCGAACTGCTCGAGTGCGACGAGGACTTGATACGGGCGGGGGGACTGGCGGCCCCCACCGGGGCGCCGGTGAGTGTGCTGTACTCCCCGGGGGTGCCCGTGCGCTTCGGCCGCCGCACACGGCCCGGCGGGATCCCGACTCCCTGACGGCCGGCCGCCTGGCGGGGCACGGGCAACGGCCCACGTCTGCCCGGTAGTCGCCGCCTTTCGACCCTGGCCCCGCTTCTCACTCCGACATGATCATCAAGATAGCCTCCGTTGCACACGGCGCGACGACGCACCGGTGCGGCATCGGATGATCCGGTGTGCGCCACCGACCCTTCGAGCGAGGAGCTACCGCATGGCGGCCACCCTGGACGAGATCACACGCACGTGGCTTCAGGAAGCCAGGTTCTGGCAGCTGGCCACCCTGAACCAGGACGGTTCGCCCCAGCTGACTCCGATGTGGGCCGGTCTGGAGGACGACCTGATAGTGATCAACACCTCGGTCGGCCGGGTCAAGGAGGAGAACCTGCGGCGTGACCCCCGGGTATCGCTGTGCTGCATGGACACCGAGAACCCCTATCACCGGGTGGAGATCCGGGGCCACGCCGTCCGCTTCGTCTCGGGAGAGCCTGCCGAACGTGTCATGGACCGGCTCGCGCAGAAGTACCTCGGCGCGGAGACCTTCCCCTGGCTGATTCCCGGTGAGGTGAGGGTGGCGGTCTACATCGAGCCGCACCACGTCCACCGTGTGGTCGGTGTGGAGAAGTTCCGGCCCGGAGTGCTGCCGGAGGCGTAACACGCGATACCGGGGTCCTGCTGCCGGGCCAGCAGGCCCCAGCCCCCGGGCCTCGGGCCAGGCGGTGGGCAGAAGGAGAGCCGAGGCGTAGGGTAAAATGCCCGGCTTGAAAATGGCGTCGCTCGGCTGGAAAATGGCGTCGACTGACGATCCGGTCGCTGTCTGCGACAGGGCGAGTACAGGACTCGGTGTCCGGGAGCGTCGGGCGGCCTCGGGGACGATGACGCCATTGCACGATGAGGGAGTTTTCGCCTTGACGCCACAGGGTCCCAGAAGTGCTGACGCCCGGCTTCGCCGCGCTGGGCTCGCCAGGTGGTGATCCATGATGAGGCTGCTGGTCACGGTCGGTGACACCGCGCGTCCCGCATGTCCCGCATACCGTCCTCGCAACCGGCGATGCGTGCCGTGATGGCTGCCACCAGCGCCACCCCGTTCGTAGGGCGCGTCCCTGAGCTGGAACGTATGGACCAGTCTCTGCGCGAAGCACGGTCCGGCAAGGCGTCCAGCGTGCTCATTCAGGGCGCGGCGGGTATCGGGAAGACCGCGCTCGTCCGCCGCTGGCTGGCAGGGCTCGCACCGGAGAGCTTCCCGGTGCTCCGCGCCACGTGTGACACCTCCGAGGAGGATCTGGCGTTCGGCGTGATCGCGCAGCTGACGTCCCGGGTACCAGCCGTCCTCCTCGACCGGTTTCCGCTGCTCGCGGGGATGATCCCGGCGGCGTCGGAGCCGTTTCAGGTGGGTGCCGAACTGCTGGGACTGCTCGGTGAGCTACAGAGTGGCGGACCGGTGCTGATGATCGTCGATGATGTGCCATGGGCCGATCGGCCCTCGGCCCAGGTTCTGGGGTTCGTACTGCGCCGCCTGGAGGCCGATGCGGTCCTCACCGTGCTGCTCGCCCGCAGCAGCACGGAGCCCGGCCAGGCCGGAGGGCTCGATCTGCATCGCCTCATCGCACGCATGCCACATAGCTGTGAGCTCAATCTGACCGGGCTCGGTGTCAGCGAAGTGGCGGAGCTGGCCAGGCTGGTGTACGGCCGTCCCGTCGACAGCGGAACAGCCGAGCGGCTCCGGAACCACACCGACGGCCACGCCCTGTATCTCCGGACGCTGCTCGCGGAGGTGTCGATGGAGGGCGTGGCACAGGGACGGCACGCCCTGCCGGTTCCGACTTCGCTGGTGCAGGCCCTGCGACGGCAGTTGGAGTGTCTGCCCGGACCGGCGCGAAACCTGGTCGAGGGGATCGCCGTACTGGGCGGCCCGGTGCCACTGACCACCGCTGCCCGCGTCGCCTCCGTCACGGAGTCCGACGCGGCGCTCGAGCCCTTGCTGACGCAGGGCATCGTGCGCTGGTGGCCCGACCAGCCGTCCACCCCGGTGGCGATCGCCCACAGGCTCCAGCGTGAAGCCATCATGAACGCCACGTCGCCCGGGCGGCTGCGGGCACTGCACACGGCCGCCGCCACCCTCGTCGATCGTGCCGCGTCCTGGTCGCACAGGGTCGCGGCCACACAGGGGACGGACGCCCAGCTCGCTCATGAGCTCGAGCGGGCCGCCGGCGAATACGACTCCACCGGGGAGGGCGACAGGGCCGCCACCCTGCTGCTGTGGGCATCGGAGGTGGCGGAGGACCGGAGGGAGCAGGAACGGTTGCTGCTCACCGCGGCCGCGCGTCTGCTGTGGGCTCAGCAGTACACGCGTGTCGAGCCATTGTTGGCGAAGGTCGAAGCCGCCGAACCGGGCCCGCTGCGCAGTCTGGTGCTGGGCGGCTATGGAACACCCCGCGGGGCTCCTGACGCCGCGGAGCTGCTCAGCGAGGCACTGGAGGCCCATCCCGCCGAACCCGCGACAGAGTTCGTACCGGCCATGGCCGGCACCTGGCTCGGGATCAAGCACGTGGTCGATGGCCATGGTGCGAAAGCCGTGCCACTGCTTCGGGATGTGCTGGCCATCGACCATCTCGAACCACAACTCGCGCCGTGGGCGGCCGGCAGCCTGGGGCTGGCCCGCAGCTACGCCGACGGCGCACGCGCGGCCCTGTACGAGTACAACACCGTGGCCCCGCCCGGGAGTCCGCGCTCCGCCGCGGACCAGGCCATCCAGCGCGCCTACCGCGGAATGCTCCAGATGTGGGCCGGAGATGTGGCCGACGCGCAGCACGAGCTCACCGCGGCCCTGGACACGGCCCGCGCCAAGGGCTGCGCCGTGACCTCGGAGTTCACCTACGCCAACCTCGCCGCCGCGCAGTACTTCCTGGGCCTGTGGGACGAGGCCGCGATCAGTGCCGACCACGCGCTGGCCATCGCCGATGCCGAGGACAAGCCGTGGGCGTTCTCCTACGCCTATTCCATCGCGTCATGGGTGCCCGCGGGCCGCGGACAGTGGCAGCGAGCCCGGGAACTGGTCCAGCAGTCGTATCAGTGGTCCAAGGCCATCGCGCCGGACTACGGGGTGCCCCTCGCCGCCGTCGGAAACGCCGTACTGGCACAGGCCCGGGGCGACCACCCCACCATGCTGGCCGCACTGCGGACCGTCCTGCGGGCCCGCCCCGACGCGGGGCCGCTGGCCTTCCAGACATGGTGGCGCCCGCTGTACGCCGAGGCGCTGATCGCCAACGGTGACCTGGCCAGAGCCGCCCCGGCCGTGGCCTCTCTCGCGGCGCTGGGCGAGGAGGCTCCCTCGCTGCGCATCGCCGTGGCATGGCTCTCGGGTCAGCTGTCGCAGGCGCGTGGAGAGGCCAAACGAGCCCGTGACACCTTCGAAGAGGGCCTCGACCTCCCTGCCTCCGCCGACGATCCGCCGCTGCACCGGGCGATTCTCGCGCACAGCCACGGTCGGTTGCTGGCCCGGGCCGGGGAGCGTCAGCGGGCAACCGCGTACTTCACCCAGGCCCGTGACCTCTTCGCGGCTCTGGGAGCCCAGCCGTTCCTGATGCGCTTGCGCGACGACTTCGCGGACGGGTCCTCCGCCCGCCACCACGAGGACGGGATTTCCCTCTCCGGGCTGACCGACCGCGAACGCGATATCTCCCTACTGGTCGGCCGCGGGCTCACCAATCGGGAGATCGCAGCGAAGCTGTTCATCAGCAGCAAGACGGTCGAGTACCACCTCAGCCACGTCTATCAGAAGCTCGCCCTCTCCGGGCGGCGCCAGCTCCGGAACCTGGTCCAGCAGGTCACCCCGTGAGGTAGAAGTCCCTGCGGGCGGCCACGAACGCCTCGATCGTCCGAGCGGGTACCCCCGTGACACGTTCGACGTCGTCCGATGTGCGGTTGTAGCGGTCCTCACGGTGCAGCCGGGCCATGGTGGCGATGTGCTCTTCGGTATGCGGCGGCAGCCCCGCCGTGGCGAGCACCTCGGCCCGCCACCGGTCCAGCGGCACATCGACATAGGAGACCGGCCGCCCCAGCGCGCGGGAGAACTCCTCGGCCAGCTCGGTCATGTCCACCGTGCGTGGCCCGGTCAGCTCGTAGACGTGCCCGATGTGCGGAGCCGGGTCGCGGAGTACGGTGGCGACGACCCTGGCCACGTCGTCCACGGCGACCGGCGAGGTGCGTCCGGTGCCGAACGGCAGGGCGATCGTGCCGTTGTCGCGGATCGACCGCGCCGCCAGCGTGGTGAACAGCGGATTGTCCAGGAATGCCGTCGGCCGGATGTGGACCACGGGCAGACCCGACCAGTTCAGTACCTGCTCCGCCAGCCAGTGCAGCCGCTGCTGATGCGACTCCGTGGTGCTGGTGGCGGTCATCTGCGACACCGTCATCTGGGACATGCCCACCAGGCCGTCCAGCTCGCCCCGCTCGCGCGCCACGCTGGCCACCACCGTCGCCGCCAGCAGATGGTCCGGCGATACGGGCATCGCGAAGTACATCCGCCCGACACCCTCCAGCGCGGCCGCGACACTTTCGGGGTGGGTCAGATCTCCGATGACGACCTCCGCGCCGAGCGCGCGCAACTCGGCCGCCCGCTCACCGTCGTGGCGGACCATCACGCGCACCGGCACGTCCCACTCACTCAACTGGTCGAGTACCGTGCGGCCGACGTCACCGGCGTTGGCGATGAGAACAAGATTGCTGGCAACCAACGGTCGCTCTCCTCGTGAGTTGCTGAGTGGAGGTTCGTTCCTCGATCACAGGTGCTCGACGTGGCGGCGGAACCGAGGGCGCCGCGCACCGCGC
The DNA here is from genome assembly GCF_040650655.1 of Streptomyces sp. NPDC048636. NCBI lineage: Bacteria > Bacillati > Actinomycetota > Actinomycetes > Kitasatosporales > Streptomycetaceae > Streptomyces > Streptomyces sp. NPDC048636. Next base: position 318,291 of record NZ_JBEZHR010000004.1, read on the forward strand.
CGCACCCATGAGATCACCTGTCCGACGTGGTCCGGTGGCATCCACACCGCCCGGATGGCTTCCGTCGCACTGCGGCTTCCTTCACCGGGCCCCGGTCTGCCATCATGGGATGAAACGGAACCTCGCTCCGTTAACGATACGGAGCACTGTTCCGCTGTGCGGGGTCGGCCAGGGAAGGAGTGCCGCGGTGAACGAGAGCGGCCAGGGCGCGGGAGGCGCAGCCGGGTCCAAGCGCAAGGACGCCCGGCGCAATCAGCAGACCTTGCTGGACGCGGCCGCCGCGGTCTTCGTCGCCTCCGGCGTGGAAGCGCCGGTACGCGACATCGCGGCCAAGGCGGGCGTCGGGATGGGCACGATCTACCGCCACTTCCCCACCCGGGCGGATCTCATCATCGCCGTCTACCGCCACCAGGTCGACGCCTGCGCCGAGGCGGGCCCGGCCCTGCTGGCGACCAGCCCGACACCGCACGCCGCGCTCGAGCGGTGGGTCGAGCTCTTCGTCGACTTCCTGGTCACCAAGCACGGTCTGGCCGCCGCGATGCAGGCCGACAGCACCGGTTTCGAAACGCTGCACGCGTACTTCCTCGACCGCCTGCTGCCGGTGTGCACCGAGCTCCTCGACGCCGCTTCCGCCGCCGGTGAGATCCGCTCCGACCTCAGCGCCTACCAGCTCATGCGCGGTGTCGGAAACCTCTGCGTAGGCGCCGAGAGCGACCCCCGCTACGACGCACGCCGGCTGGTCACGCTCCTTATCGCGGGGCTACGCCAACCGCGCTGACGGCTGATACGTCGCGATGATCACTCCGGTGCCGGTCGTCACGGAGTCGACCAGTTCGAAGGCCGACAGGTCGGAGCCGGAGTCCGGGAACAGCCGACGGCCGGAGCCGAGCACCAGCGGGTGGATCAGAAGCACGAACGTGTCGACGAGGTTTCGCTCCAGCAGCGACCGGACCAGCACACCGCTGCCGAACACCACCAGATTCTCCGGCAGTTCCTCTTTCAAGCCGCTCACCGCATCCGCGGCGTCGCCCTTGAGCAGCGTGGAGTTCTGCCAGGTCAGCGGCTCCGTCAGGGTGGTCGACGCCACGTACTTCTGGACGCGGTTCAGAGCGTCGGTGAACGGGTTCGGTGGCTGCTTGGGCCAGTAGTCGGCGAAGCGCTCGTACGTCGTCCGGCCGGTCAGCAGCGACCAGGTGCTCGACATGTGCCGACCCATGACCTGCTGCATGGCCGGATCCTGGTTCCGGTTCGCCCAGCCGCCGTGCCGGAAACCATCGCGCGGGTCTTCCTCGGGGTGTCCCGGAGCCTGCATCACACCATCGAGCGTCAGGTGCTCGATCACGATGACCTTGCCCATAGCGCGTCTCCTCCTTCATGGTCTTCACGGGTGTGGGCCCACGGCCCACACCCACGACAGACCGCTCGACCGACAGAAACTCATCGGCCAAGGCGGAAGGACGCCCCGGGCAACGTGGCGAGGGTGTCAGTTCAGGCGATCGTGGATCGCAATGGTGTCGGGCGAGAGCAGCCGGACACCGTCGACCGGGCCGCCCAGCGCCAGAGCCTTGAGGATGCGCGCCACCGAGCGTGCGTTCCCGTGGCCATTGAGCGCGGGCAGATCGGTATGTCGCCAGGCCGGGGTGTTCGCGGCTTCGGGGTCGGGCAACGGCCCGACGACGGTCTTGAACCTCGGGCCGTCGGGGTCCAGAGCGTCGACGTCGAAGGGGAGTGGCGGCGGTGGTGTGACCGGTGCGATCCGGATCCAGTCCGCCTCGCGCGCCCCGAGCTGGAAGTCGGCCCCGCGTGGTCCCGACAGCGGGTGACCCCGGCGGAGCTCGCCGGGGCCACTCACGCATCAGCCGTGACCGCATCTCATCCGCGGGTGAATATCCACTCGTGATTGTTGCGCTTCTCCGGTGCGCACGGCGAGATGAGCAGATCGCGGGTCTTGCTCTTGGCCGCGTAGGAGTCCAGGCACATGTGGTGGCTGGCGGCGTTGCGGATCCAGAAGCGGCCGTCGTGCTTCTTGTCCAGCCACCACAGCTGGTTGTCAGCGGTGGTGTCCTGGCACGGGGCCTCCTTGACCTTCTCGCCCTTCTTCGCGGCCCCGCTGCCGGGCAGGTCCAGGCACTTCCCGGCCTTGACGTTACGGATGACGAACAGCGCTGCGCCACCGGGACCGCCGCCCCGGGACTTCTTCCGCGCGGTCCACAGTTGGTTGTCGTGGCTGCGGTTGTTGCATTTCGCCTGGATGATCCGGCCGCCGTTGGCGCCCTTGCCGTATCCGGGGATGTCGACGCAGGTCTTGTTGGCGCTGTTCTTGATCAGCGTCCGACTCAGCACCGCGGGGAGCGCATGGGAGTCTGTCCCGCTCCCCGCGCCGGTCTTCCCTCCACCTGTTCCTGGCTTCCCCTCCCCCGTTCCTTGCTTCCCCTCCCCGTCGTCCATCTCCCCCTCGATCTTCCCGCCTTCCTGGTGCCCCGCTTCCCCCGCCGATGGGCCGGACCCCGCCGGGTTCGAGTCCCCGGCCCCCTCCGACGGGGGCGCGGACCCCTTCTTGCCGTCCTTCGTCCTTTCCTTGGCGGCGGGGGATTCGGCCACGAACTCGCCCTCCTTCGAGCCGTCGTCGCCCAGAACGGTGTCGGCGGAGGAGGCCACCTTCTTGCTCTTGTCGTCGTCCTGGCTGGTCGCCATGACAAGCAGGGGCACGGCGATGAGGATGGCCCCCGCCATGGCGGCCCCGGCGAGCATCGGCTTCTTGGGATGGCCGGGGGAACCGGCGTCCCCGTCCCGGGGACCACGGCCCGGGGCAGCGGCGGTGGCGGCCGCCGCTGCCCCCTCCTCGGGCCTGCTCTCAGCGGACGCGGCGGTGCTGGCGCTCAGGCCGATACGGGAGGCCCAGGCGCGGATACCGCCGTGGGACCGCTGGCCGGTCGCCGGTGCCTCCCCGGCCTCGGATTCGTCGTCGCGCCCGCCATGTGCTTCCGGTGCCTCCGTCCTCCGGCCGCCGGTACGGGCCCCGCCGTCCGGCTCCATGGTGGCGACGGTGGACGGTCCGCCACTCGTGGCCGTCCTGCGGCGCATGGCCCGTGCCGCACCGTCCGCCGACCCGTCTTCCCCTCGCCCGCCGGTGGTCGTCCGAGTGCGCCGTGATCCGGTGGACGGGCGGGAGGATGAGTCGGGCGCGGCCGACGTACTGCCAGCCGACGCACTGCCAGCGGCCGACGTACTGCCGACGGCCGACGTTTCGCCGACGGCGGGCGGGTCACCGCGCACCGAGGTCGAGTCCGGCTCATCCGACCCCGACCCCGCGGCCGACAGACCGCTCGACGTCGTGGAACCACCGGCCTGGTGCTGATCGGACATGCACTTCTCCTCCCGGCCAGGGATACGAGATCCATGGCGCTGGGGTGGTGTTGACAGGGATCGGGACGACGATGCGGCCGTGGTGCCCTGGGGACCATGGGCCCGCCGTGTGCCGAGTGTCCACACGACCGCTCAGCGGTGGCCGGGCTCGAAGGAGTGGCCGCCACCTGGCCGCCACCTCGCCGGTACAACGGCTCTCCCCGGCCGACGCCTGACCCGACATCATCGACAGCGGACGCCTCATCAAATGTGCGCGTGACACCGCGGTGCGTACAAGACATATGAGTCCGGAAAAAATAACTCTGGTCCCGGATGAATATGTCCCGGGACATAACGCGGGCTGTCAAGAGGCTACAGTGAGCGCGATCGGCTGCATATCCTGCGCATATCCGGCTGGAAGAAAGACCGCGATACGCCCTCCTGAGATATGTGCCGACGAAGCACTATCGAGAGGCATGAGCGTCATGAGAATCGGAAACCCGAAGTGGACCGCCGTCCACTGGATCGTCGGCATATGTTTGGTGGCGACGGCTCCGGCGGTCACGGCGTGTTCGGGCAGCTCCACGAAGGCGAGCGGCTCCACAAAGGCGAAGGGCACAGGCGGCTCCTCCTCCGCGCAGCAGTCGGCTCCCGAGAGCACACCGCCCTCGAAGGGCGCTCCGCCCCCGAAGGGGGGTTCCGGCGATCAGTCCACAGCGCAGGGAGCGGTGGCCAAATGGGTCACCGCGATCGTCCAGGACCGCTCCAAGAAGGCGTGCTCGGTCATGGCGTCACCGGGCACCGACTCCGCGCCCGCGAAGCCCAACTCCGCGGCGCTGTGCGGAGATAGATCGCGGCAGGGGCAGGAGGCGAAGAAGCAGATCCACTCCCTCCACACCTCGTTCACCCCCGCCCGGCCGAAGAACCCCCCGGTGGTGGAGGTCGCCAAGGCCCCGGTGTCGGGCGGGGTGGCGACGGTCGACGGGGAGCAGGTGACCGTTGACGGTCAGACGCTGAAGGCCATCACGCTGTCGCACTCCACCGGAGTGACGGAGGACAAGTTCAGCCTCAAGATCGTGGCCACCGAGATAGACGGTCGCTGGTATGTGACCGATCTGCGTATCTCCAGCGGCTGACAGCGTCGGGGATCCGGTGCGCGGTGTGGTCCGGTGGTCCGGATGAGCGAAACGTCACGGAAGCACCGGATCAACCTGGCGCAATGTATTCCGGCGCCGTGCAACAACCGCGGTTTCTCACGGGGAAGAACTCCATGTATCACATGACGGCCGTCATCCATTATCCGCTGGACCTGGCCGGTATTTTCGCCTTCGCTCTGTGCGGGGGACTTCTCGCCGTCCGCAAGGACTTCGGCATCTTCGGGACAGTGGTCCTGGCCGAGGTCACGGGGGTGGGCGGCGGACTCTTCCGCGACATCGTGCTCGGTGTCACTCCCATCGCGTTCACCGACCTCGGCTACGCACTCGCTCCTGTCGGTGCGGCAGCCATCGTCTTCTTCAGTCTCACCGCCCAACGCCATCCGATGGTGTGTGAGGTCCTCGACGCGGCGGCGCTCGGTCTGTTCAGCGTCACCGGAACGATAAAGGGGCTGGCTCATGGGTTCGGACTGCTCCCGTCCATGGCGCTGGGTATCGCCACCGCCATCGGCGGGGGCACCTTCAGCAGTGTCCTCGCCCGTGAGATTCCCCCGGTTCTGCGCTGGGACCAGGACCTGTACGCACTGCCCGCGGTGGCGGGGGCCGGTGGGGTGGCGGCTCTGTACGGGGTGCGGATGCTGACGGTTTCCACGGCGGTGTGGGTGGGCATCGCCGCGTTTGTCATCCGGCTGCTCGCACTGCACTTCCACTGGCGGGCTCCGCGGTCGCTCGTGTGGCGTTCACAGCGGGCGGCGGGATTTCCGCCACCCCCGGCCGCGGTACCGGCGTTCGAACCCGCGCTGACATCGAGTCAGAACCGTGAGCACACCCTGCGGATGCGGTTTCCCGACACCTTGGCGCGGGGTCAGGGACGCGAACATACGCAGCGGCTGCGTATGCCCCCTTCCGAGCACACCCTGCAACTGCGGCTCCCCATGGTCAGGGGCTCCGCACCCCGCCGTACACCGACGCACCGCACACCTGCCGCCCACGACCCGGCACCTCTCCACGGCAGGGACAACTTCCCCACCTGACGGTGACGGTGACACCCGTACGGGCGCAGAGCGCCGTCGCCCCCTCCACTTCGATCACCTCAACCAAGCGCTGGTCAACGCATGTCCCTCTCCCCCGGACTACTCGACATGGCACACTCCGTCGCACACTCCCCGGTCGGGGTGCCGACGGTCCTCTCCCTGAACCACACCGCCACCGCGCCCTTGCTGGGCGAGCTGCGGAGCGCACGCCCCTTCCCGGCACAGCTGCACCGCTGGGGTTCGGTCCAAGCCTATGAACGCCTTCTGGGCAGCAGATATCCCATGGCGGTCCTGGACGTCCCCAGCGCACGGTGGACCGGGGACCTGGAACACCGTGTGCGCGCGCTGAGCCGAATCGCAGCGGTCAGCGTCCTGGTGCCCACGGGCACCGACACCCTGCCCCTCTTCGGTGCCCACGCTCGTAATGTCCTCGACCGCGGCCTCCCGGCCAGGGAGTTGGCTGCCCGACTGGCCGCCGACCGGCGCCGGCTGAGGACGGCCGTGGCCACGGCAGCACGAGACGGTGTTTCCCTGTCTCCCCTCTCCCCGCCATATCGCGACTCACAGAGACTGCTCCTCAAGCTGCTGTTGAGCGGGTCCGGCCCCTGGTGCTGCCACGAGCTGCGGGTGCTGCTGGGATCCGCCCAACGTCCCCTCAGCAGACCCACTCTGCACGCCCGGGTGTTGCGTCTGATGTCCTATGCCACCGCCTTCCGCACGGCCGTGCACATCGAGGTCCACTACGGACGGACCATCTACTCCACTCGTCCATGAGTCACCCGCGCCCACCAGCTGGCCCGGCCTGATCAGCCCGGCCTGATCAGCCCGGCCGCATTCATTTTTTCCGGCGCCGAACGAATTCTTCCCACCCGGTTTGTCTTGCGAGCACTCTCTTTTGCGTGCTTGGTTAAAAATTCCGTGCCGGTCAGCGTCCCCCGGCACGGTCGCTCGCACGCTCGGCTCGTACTGACGCCGCCCCGTCAACCGTGGTCGGCAGAACGGAATCTGAGCGTCCGGGGATGGGCCACAAGAATCCCACAAAGTCCGGTCCTACCGTTCCCGGCGACACCCGATTCCGTGGAGGAATACTCATGCTCGGTATCCGACCCCGCCGTACGGCCACGGCCGGATTGTGTATGGCAGTGATCGCCACATTGCTGACCTCGTGTCTGGGGAAGACGGACACCGCTCAGACCGGCGGAAGCGATGCGTCGGCCGGCGGAACCGCGCCGGATGGGGACAAGCCCAACATCGTCTATGTGCTCACCGACGATCTCTCGTCGAACCTTATGCAGTACATGCCGCAGGTGAAGGAGATGGAGAAGAGCGGCACCTCGTTCCCCCATCTCTTCACCACCGACTCACTGTGCTGCCCGTCACGCTCGTCCATCTTCACCGGCCAGCACCCGCACAACACCGGGGTCTTCACCAACAATGGCGTTGACGGCGGCTACGGCGCCTTTATGAAGAACGACAACGAGGGCAAGGCCTTCGCACCGGCCCTGCGACACGCAGGCTACCGGACCGGTTTCATGGGGAAGTATCTGAACGGCTACCGGCCGAAGGACGAACACGTCCCGCCCGGCTGGGACGAGTGGGACGTCGCCGGTGACGGCTATCGCAACTTCGACTACGAACTGAATGAGAACGGCGAGGTCAAGCCCTACGGGGACGACCCGCAGGACTATCTGACGGATGTGCTCTCGAAGAAGGCGACCTCCTTCATCGACTCCTCCGTGAAAGCGGACAAGCCGTTCATGCTGACGGTGGCCACCTTCGCTCCGCATGCCCCCGCCACCCCGGCACCGCGCCACGCCGACGAGTTCCCCACCCTCAAGGCTCCCCGCACACCCGCCTACGGCAGGACCTCCGAGTCGCCGCCGAGGTGGCAGCGGATCCTGACGCCCCTGACGGCCAAGGACGAGAAGCAGATCGACCGGAAGTTCCGTCAGCGGGTGCGCTCCGTGCAGGCGGTGGACGAGATGATCGGCCGTCTGAAGAGCCGGCTCAAGGAGAAGGGCCTGGCGGACAACACCTATCTGGTGTTCGGTTCGGACAACGGTTTCCACATGGGTGAGCACCGGCTCCGCCCGGGCAAGCAGACCCCCTACGACACCGACATCAGGGTGCCGATGGTGGTCACGGGTCCCGATGTACCGGCCGGGGAGACCGTCTCCCAACTGGCCGAGAACATCGACCTCAACCCCACCTTCCTGGAACTCGCCGGAGTGAAGCCGTCGTCGACCGCCGACGGACGGAGCCTCAGCGGGTTGCTGCACGGTCGGCGGGTGGATGACTGGCGCGATGCGGTGCTCATCGAACATCACCACGCGAGGTCCAAGAAGAACGACCCGGACGCGGCTCCGGACGACGCCGGCAACCCGCCCAGCTACGAGGCCATCAGGACCGCGGACGCCCTCTACGTCGAATACGACAACGGGGAGCGGGAGTACTACGACACCCAGGCCGACCCGTACCAGCTGAAGAACCTGGACCCGTCCCTTCCGGCCGACCAGCGCGCTTCCCTGCACAAGACCCTCAGCGCGCTCAAGAACTGCAAGGGCGCGGAGAGCTGCCAGGCCGCGGCCCGCGTCCAGAAGTGATGGCGTGCGGCCCTACCGACTCCTCAGGAGGCAAACATGAGTGGATTCAATCGGCGTGACTTTCTGCACGGTGCGGCGGCCCTCTCGGTCGGCGTCACCCTCGCGGGATGCGACCCCGACGACTCCCCGGATGAGGGCAACGGGCCGGACGGTACCGGCCCTGTCGTCGCCGTCAACACACAGCATGCCCTCTGCGAGGTGAGCCGGCTGATGACCGGGGTCAACGGCGCCAAGTGGTACAACAACGCCTACGGACTGTGGGATCCAGAGGCCAACGCCCCCGTACCGGATGCCGTCAAGAAGATGAAGCAGAGCGGAATCACCCTCGTACGGTATCCGGGCGGAACCTCGTCCAACTTGTTCAACTGGAAGGGGGCCGTGGGGCCCCAATCGGGCCGCACCCACCAGGTCGAGGCGCAGCACGGGGACCAGGTGGACAGCAGGTACGGCCCGGACGAGTACATGTCCGTCATCAAGGAGATCGACGGTACGCCGCAGATCATGGCGCCGTTCGCGAATTCGACCCCGCAGGAAATCGCGGACTGGGTGGCGTATATGAACGCCCCGCAAGGAACCAAGTGGGGGAAGGTGCGGGCGGAGAACGGTCATCCCGAGCCTTACGGTGTGCGTTGCTGGGAGATCGGTAACGAACTGTTCGGGAAGCACCAGCGTTACTGGATGAGCGCCAATGACGAGAAGGCGATCAAGCAGTACGCGTTCGGTGGCAAGCAGCGGCAGCGAGGTCAACGCGTCGGACAACCGACTGATCACAGTCCCGCGGCGTCGGTCAGCAATGGCCGGCCGAGCCAGTCCTTCACCGTGTGGTACCCGCCCGTGGTGCCCAGGAGCCAGGCAATCCATGTCGCCGGCGCCACATGGCGTGAGGTCGGCGATCTGTCCTCAGCGAAGGCGGACGCCAAGGTCTACACCTTCGACCCGAAGAGCGGCACGATTCGGTTCGGTGACGGCCGGCACGGCGAAGTCCCCCCGAAGGGGGCGAAGATCACCGCCGACTATATCTCCGGGCCGCATGCCGGTTTCGTCGACTACTACAGGGCGATGAAGGCCGTCGACCCCACGATCGACGTACTGGCCGTCTGGGCACCCATCGATGACGGAAAGCTCGTGACCGGCAAAATGAGCTTCCCCCGGCTCATGGCGGAGCACGGCCATGCCGATGACTACGACGGCATGGCCATCCACCCCTACACCAACTTCTCGCGGGACCTCCATGTCACCAGCTTCCCCGACAAGCGGGCGGGCCACGACTACCAGATGCTGGGAGAGGCGGCCGCCGGAAAGATGGTCACCGACCTCATCGATGAGGTGCGCAAGTTCGGCAAGAAGAGCGCGTATGTGGCGGTCTCCGAATGCGGTGCGCTCTTCTTCGGCGAGGAACGCAGCGCGGACGGCTATCCCGAGTACCCCTACGCGATGTCGCATGTCCTCTACATCGCGTCGCAGTGGGCGCGATTCAGCAATGCCGGTGTGCCATGGACGGCGAGCAATGACCTGATCAGCCATAAGCCCGGGCCCTCGCGCACCATTTTCGGAGGTGCTCCGGAATTCGCGCGTATGCCGGAAGCCGTGCTGCGCGAGCAGCTCAAGGACGTCTTCCAGCGGGGTGGCAAGGTCGTCGACAGCAAGGTGAACGACAACGTCGGCGTGGCAACGCGGAAGACCCCGCTGGGTGCCGCCTACGAGGCACTGGTGACGACGGCGACCATCGACCGGGACGGGGCCCTCAACGTCCTCGTGGTGAATCGCTCACCGGACAAGGACATCACGGCGCACGTCGCCGCGGATGACTTCACACCTGCCGAAACCGTCGAGGTGACCGTGGTCGCCGGAAGGACGTACCACGACTTCAACAGCGAGGAGCGGCCGGACGCCATCAAGATCGAGAAATCCCGGGCCAAGGTGAAGGACAAGACGTTGGACTGGGCCTTCAAGGCGCATGCGGTGACCCTGTTGCGCTTCGCGGCTGGCGGCTGATCCCCCGTTCTCAGCGGGTACCGGCGCATTGCATGGCCTGCCACCCGAGCTGGGGGGTGGGCAGCGGCGCCGGTCCGCTGTGCAGACGGAGCGGCCGGGGCCGGGGCAGATGGCGGGGCTGGGGCGGGGTGTGCGGAAGGAGCTGGGCGACGGCGCCAAGTGCCGCGGCCGATTCGCCCAGCCCCGCCGTCCGCAGGCTGATCTTGTTCCGGGGACAGGGCATGGTGTGAGAGTCGAACGCCCGCCGGATGGCGTCCATGAGGGTGGGTCCGGTGCGGATGAGTTCGCCTCCGATGACGATGGCCCGGGGGCCGACGACATGGGAGGTCGCGGCCAGGACCCGGCCGATCCGGGTTCCGGCCGTGTCGAGCACGGCCTTGGCGGTCCGGTCGCCCGTGTTGAGCGCGGAGATGAGTCCGGCCAGGTCACGTGCCGTGCCACCGGCGCTTCGATAGGCGTCGAGGATTCCTTCGATACCGGCGACCGTCTCCAGGCATCCCGTACCGCCGCAGCGGCAGGGCGCGCCCTCGGGTGCGACCGCGATATGGCCCAGTTCGCCTGACAGGCCGTGGGCGCCGCGGTGCAGGGCGCCGTTGACGATGAGCCCGCCGCCCACGCCGTGTGACAGGTGGAGGTAGAGCACATTCTGCTCGCCGGTGGCCGCGCCCCAGACGGACTCGGCGAGTGCGGCGAGCCGGGCGTTGTTGTCCATGAACGCCGGTGTCCCGAACCGCTCGCGCACCAGAGTGGAGAGCACCCTCCGGAGGTTGTCGGCCGCCCCACCCATCGGCCCGGCCAGCCCCACTCCGACCGCGCTGAACGCCCCCGGCCGCGGGGTTCCCCCGGTGAGGCCGGTGACCAGCCGCCATGCGATATCGACGCGGTGTTCCCAGGGTGTGTCCGGGCCGTGCGGTTCACCTGCGGTTCCGGCGACCCCGAGTGCGACGTCGTAGGCGGCCACCCGGACCGCCTGCCGGGCGAAGTCGATGCCGATCATCCGGTCGGCCGCGGGATTGAGGTTCAGCTTCTCCGCCGGGCGGCCCCGCTTGCGGCGGGCGGCCGGTGGTACGGAAACGGTCAGGGCGCCGCTGGTCACCAGGGACGCCACGGCGTCGTAGAGCGTGGTGCGGGACAGACCGCTGATGGCCCCCAGCTCACCACGGGTGAGCGGGCCGCGTCGGCGCAACAGCTCCAACACCGTTTCCTCGTGGTCCGCGCGTGTGTTGCGCGCACCACCGTCCCTGCTTTCCCCATGGGTTGACCGCCCCTGCCCCATGATGTGTTTCCTCTGCGCTCTCGTATCGTCCGCTTGCGCACGGCTGTGCACGGCTTGGAAGCGAACGTACGAGACGGCGGCGGACAGAAGACCGTCAAAAACTGCTGTGTGAGGGGCAGTTCTTGCTCACTCGGGTCTTCGACGCGGCCCGAGCGCCATTAACGCTCCAGATCGGCCATGGCCGACCGCAGCTCGCTGACCGTGATGAGCTGCCCCACCGGAGCGGAGGAGCTGAGGAACAGCACCTCCTTCCCCTCAGGCAACCGGTCCAGGAGGTCGGGCACGACCATCACCTCGTGCGGAGGCAGCTTCTTCTGCTCCAGATCGGGTGCCGGGGAGAAGACGGGTACGGCGGAGGTGCCATCGGGTGCCTCGGTGACTGTCGGCTCTCCGCTCTCATCGACGCACACGGCCACCTCGGCGTCCGCGAGGACCAGGGCGAACAGCTCCTGTGAGCCGTAGCCGGTGGCGACGAGGCGTACGGCGGCGTCGGCGGGGCTGACCGGCCCGGCCCAGCCGTACGCGTCCGGTGAGGGCCGGTACTCGGTGTTCTCCTCCCATTCGACGATCTCCCCGTGCTCGTCGCTGCGCCAGCGCCCGAGAATCGCCCACGACGGCGGGGGTTCGCCCGCTTCCCCCTCCCAGTGCCGGTCGATCACCGACAGCCAGTGGCGGGGCGCCACTTGGGCTGCCGCGACGAAGTCCTCGGGCGGCTCGCGGAAACCGGGCTCACCCTTCAGTACGGCGGACGGGCCGCCCTGGGTCCTTGAGGTGTCCGCGACCTCACCGGCGGGCCGGTCGATGGCTTCCGCCCCGGCGGTGTTCCCGGGGCCGTCGTCCGGGGTTCCGGATGAACGCGTCATAGGAGGCAACTCCATTGGTGTGCGGGTGGCGGGGGCGGGTGCGGGGGCGGGTGCGCTGTGCGGCTGTGGGAGTCTCCGGCCCCTCACAGGAGACTCTGCGGCCCCTGGACGGCCTCCTCGACCGTCCTGTCGCTCCGCCCGTCGGGGCCATGCGCTTCGGACCCTTCGGCGACTGCGGGGTCCCCCTCGACGGGCCCCTCGCCACTCGTGGTGACGGGGCGGCGTACGGCGCGGTCGGCCCCGGGCCCCTGGTCCTCCTCGGCCTCGCCTTCCCCGGCCGCTTCAGCGGGCCGCGCGGCGGTCCTGTCCTCGAGTGCCGCACGCAGTCGGCCGGTCTCCACGGTCATGCTCACCGGGCCCGACGGGTTGAGGAAGAGCACATGCCCCTCGGGAAGCCGGTCGACCACCTCCGCGACCGACATCAGCTCGAACGCCAGGCGGCCCGCGGTGTGCAGATGGACCGGCGAGGTGAACAGCGGGACGACGGGGGTCTCGCCGTCCGGCGCGGTGGCGGCCAGCGGAGCGCCGTCGGGGGTGACGAACACCGCCGCCTCCGGCAGTTCGGCCAGCGCCTCGGTCACGGCCTCGCCGGGACCATAGCCGGTCGCGGCCAGTTGCACGGCCGCGTCGACGTCATCGGTGGGCTCCGGCCAGCCGAGCGCCGTGGGCGACGGACGGTACTCCTCGTTGTCCTGCCACTCGACGATCTCCCCGTCCGGGCCGGACCGCCACTGGCCGACGACGGCCCACCCGGGGGGCGGATCCTCGCCGCGCCACGTGGGGTCGACCATGCCGAACCAGTGGTCGGGCGCGCTTCGGGCGGCTTCGCGGATCTCGTCCGGGAGGGGCGGCATGTTCTCGGTGGCGCCCGCGATGTCCTCCGCGGCGGCCTCGCCGCCGACGGCGGTCGTCCGGTCGCTCTGTGCCGACGTGCTCACTGTGGTTCCTCAATCGCTCGAATGATGAAGGTGGTACGTGGTCATGGCTGCCCGTCACGCCATCGGTGCGGCGGCCCCTGCTGCTGTCTCCCGGACCGAACGCAGCGTTCTCACGTGGCCGGTGCGGAGGGCGCTTCCTCGGCCCCGTACGCGCGCAGCTCGTCCGGGTCGATGACCAGCGCCACGGGTGCCGAGGAGCTGAGGAACAACACATCGCGCTCGGCGGGCAACCGGTCCAGGAAGGTGGCGACCGGCATGACCTCATGGGCGGGCAGCTTCTCCGCGTCCAGCTCCGGTGACGTGGAGAAGACCGGCACCGCCAACTCGCCCTCGTCCGTTTCCCTCTCCGACAGCTCCCCGTTCTCGTCGACGCACACCGCCACATCGGTGCCGAGGAGGGCGAGTGCCACCGTCTCCCGTGGCCCGTACCCGGTGGCCGCCAGCTGCGCGGCGGCATCGGCGTCACTGACCGGTGGAGCCCAGCCGAGCGTCAGCGGTGAGGGCCGGTAGTCGGGGTGGGCCTCCCATTCGACGATCTCGCCGTCCCCATCCGTGCGCCAGCGGCCGACCGTGGCGCAGTCGGGCTGCGGACCGTCGCCGATCGAATCCACCATGGCGACCCAGTGGTGGGGAACGACCTTGGCGGCCTCGACGATTTCCGGTGGCGGTGTCCGGAAGCCCGGCTCACCCCTTCGCGTCGTCCCATCTCCCCCGAAGGTCTCACCGGTGTGGGCATCCGGCGCCGTGGCCGCGTCGTGTTCCGTCGGCATGAGGGGTCACTCTCCAGATTCTCAGGGTCGTACGGGTCTTCCACGTGGGATGTCCCGGGCGACGCGCCGGGTCCGCGTCGGACCGGACCGGTCGTCCGCGTAGTCGCGTGCCGTCGACCTCCGTGACGTCGCTCATCACCTTCGCCACCCGGCCAGATACCGGTCGTTGTCGTCGCCGTTGTGGACCACCAGCACGGTGGGGCCGGTGGGCGAGCCGTGGCCGCTCGGTGTGCCGTCCCGGCCGACGACCGTGAGCGCGACGCCCAGTTCCCGGGCGATGACGGCCGCGACCACCGCGTCGACCGTCTCCGGGAGATCACCGAGCCCGGCCGCCAACCGGAGGCGCTGCACCGGCGTGAACTCGAGGCCACCGACCGGCAGTTCATCACCGAGCAGTACCGCCTCCATACGCTGATCAGCGCTCAGCTCGACACCTGCCGTGTGCAGTTGCCCGACCGGGACCCGCCGGTCGCCCTCCAGCGGCGGCAGGGTGTCCGGCGGATCGGCCTCGGTCACCCGCGCGACCGCCCAGTCACGCAGCTCACCGGCCGCCACCGGCAGCCGCACCCCGGCTCCCTCCAGGGCATGAGCCAGCGCCTCCCCGAAGGCGTCTCCGGATGCCTCGACGGCATGGAGGCCGAAGGCTGTGCCATGGAGCTGGGCGGTGGCCTGACCCGTACGCAGATAGCCGGAGCCGGGATCACCCTCGAGGTCCGGTCGCGTGGCGGTCTCGGCGGTGTTCCAGTCTTCGGCACGGGGGTAGGAGGTGCCCTCGGCCACCCGTGTCAGGTTCGACTCCGGCTGGAGGAAGGTGTGCTGTACCGGACCTCCTCCGACGCTGAACCGGAGCCGTGACGGTGTGCCGTCCGGGCGCTCACGCAGGTGGATCTGTGGGGTGCCATCCGGGGCGAGGGTGACCGCTGAGGCGATTGTCGGCCACCACACCGTCTTGGCCGCCTCCTTCGTGCTCAGCTCCTTGGCCAACCGGCGGTACTGCCTGTCCCTCGTCTCCTCGGTCGGGTCACTGGTGTCCGACGACGCCCTCTGTACTGACGGTACGGCGCAGTCCAGCACCAGGACGTGCCGGACCGAGTCCAGGTCCAGATGCTCCCGCACCCGCTCCCGGTCGGGCCGCTCGGAACTCCCATGGCGTGCGTAGTACACCGTGCCGCCACCGATGACCTTCTTCAGTGGCCACTGCCGAGCGACCGGGCCGTCCTCGCCCCTCGCCCACCGGACGACGGTCGGCTCGTAGTACACCAGCTTCCGAAGCGCCTCTGACCGCAGCGCGTAGTCCTCCGCGGTGAAGTGGCCCAGCACCCATCCGGCGCGATGCACGTCTCTCAGCACGTACCACGATGCCTGTGGCGAGGGCGTGCCGGTGGGAGCGGGCCCCGCCGAGGGGGCGGCATGCGGTACGGACGGCGGGGCCACACCCTCCGGTGAAGCGGACGGCGCTGTGGAACGGCCACCGGGCGGCGGCTGTCCGTCCCACGCGGGTCGGCCCCCTGGGGGCAGCTCGTTCGTCTCCTGGAGGACAACGTGCTCGTACGGCCGACCGCCGGTGGTGTGGCGTATCCCGCGGGACTTCACCTTCAGCAGGGCCTGCTCGCCGAAGTACGCCTGTCGCCGGCGCGGCTCCCGGGCGAGAAAGGAGATATCCCGCGCCTGCCGGGAATCCTCGACCTCGAAGACACGGATCCGGCCACCGGCCACCGGCGTCATGTCCCCCAGGGCCATGTCCCGGCTGAGCGATACCTCATGCAACTCCGGCACCCACACCGAGTCCAGCTCACCGGGTGGTGTCTCCTCCGGCGCCCCCGTCAGCGGCTCCGGCGCCCGATCCGCCCAGAAGACGCTCTCGCGCACCGGTGGCAACTCGCTCAGTCCCTCGACGGCCATCGCCCGGTGCATCGGCAGTTTCCGGTACATCTCCGGTACCACCTGATCGACCGCGCTCAGCAGGCCGTCCCTGAGTTCACGGAGAATCAGGCCGTCCTCGCTCTTCCGGCCGCTCTCCAGGTCGTCGAAGTAGGCGGTGACCTCCCTGGCGCGTGCGACGAACACCGGCTCGATCATCATCAGTTGCGGGAACTCCGTACCCCGGGAGTCGAAGACCTTCCCCGCCAAACGGCACAGCCCCTCGTGTATCTCGTCCCTGCTCGGCCCCGGAACGGAGTGCCAGGCACGGAAGAGCCGATGGTCCCGGCCGCTCACGAGGTGAAGGGCTGTGATGTGGCCCCGGAACAGCCGGTCCGGGAGCTCGTCCGCGTGGTGACGCGCGCGCCACTCGTCCCATACCTCGATCCGGTCCGTGAGACCGCTGAGCGGCACATCGGGGTGGGTCAGGTTTGCGGGATCGTCCGGATCGGCCAGTACGCGGTCGATGCCGAACGGGATGCGGCCGTCCCCGGTGACTTCGGGAGTCAGGAGCGGGTCGGTGAGCTCGCGATAGAGGGTGTACATCGGCGAGGACAGACCGAGCTGCGCCCGCGGGCCGCTGTCAAAGGGTGCGAAGGCCTGCTCCGCCCACTGATACAGATGGGCCGCGTCGCCTGTCACGGCGATCTGGTCCGCGATGTCGATGAAGCCCACTCGGGCCCAGACCGACGCGCGCACCACCTCGTGCAGGGAGTACCTGCACCGCTCGTACGTGCTCCCCAGGAAGAACTCGCCGACCAGCCAATACACCACGGCCTTGCGGAAGGCGAGCAGATCCGCGTACGAGGGCTGCGCCAGCTGCTCGAACCGGGAGAACAGCAGCCAGGGCAGCTCTTCGCTCTCCCCCTTGATCCGCACACCGCGCATCCGGTACTCGGACCTGATCGCCGCCGGGGCGGGTGTCCTGAAGAAATCCCGCAGTCGCCGGCCCGGCAGCGCCGCCACGAAGAACGCGTACATCAACCCGCCCACGCTCGTGTCCGCCGAGGGCTCGGTTCCGGTGGCGGCCCATACGGCGTGCCGGGCGGCGCTGAGGGTTTCGGGGTGCTTGGCCAGCTCCTGGGCCACATCCTCTTCGTACCAGCCAGCGTGGTCCTGCCACTTCGCGTCCCGGTACAGCTGCTCGGCCCAGGCCCCGCGCCGGGCGAACGACGCGTCCACGGCGGGCACATGGGTCCGGTGACGGGGCTGGAAGCGGGTGAATCTGGGTGCCGGATAGTTGGCGGTGGCCTGCACGGCGAGGTAGGGGCTCTGAATTTTCTCGCCCGTAAGGCTGTGGCGGACCTTTTGAGGGTTCGCGCCTACGCCGGTGATCACGGTGGGGGCAGCGTTGACGGCGTGCTCGCTCCAGTCGGCGGCGATCTGGGCCAGCGGATCCCGGACGTGGCTCTGTGCGGCCGAGCAGGCGATATACGTGATCTCGAGATCCGGTGCCGTCCCGGCCAGGAGTCGTTTCGCATAGTCACCCACCTGCTCGGGCGGCGCCTGCTTCCTTCCGGTCCGCGACGCGACGGTGAAGCTCTCCCCATTGCTGTGCGTCCACAACCGGGCTGTCGGCCCGGGCCGTGAGGCAACGGGATACTCGCCACCGTCAGGAGTGGTGGCAGCCGCCCAGTGCGTGCGATGCGTGCTCACCAGCGTGGTCTGGAGCCTGTTGGCCGAGTCACGCCAGTCGTTGACACCCATGAGAGAGGCACCGACGGGTGTGCCGTCCTTCAGGCGGACCGTGCGGGACTGGATCTCCCGGTCCCACGCCTCCGGCGAAAGCCGTTGACGTTTCTCCTTCAGGCGGACCACGGCGTAGGCGAGGTGGGCCCGTGCGTCGTACTCGATGCGGTAGTCGAGGGGCAGGAAGGTCACCGCATGGGGGTAGAGGGCCTTGCCCCGGTCGGTGTCCAGGGGCTGCGGGAGGAAAGGCGAGACCTCGCGTGCGGAACTCTCCAGCACCTCGTACACCACCAGGTGCCGTCCCTCGTGCCCCTTACCTGAGCCCAGCAGACCGGAGAGGAGGGACTGCCGGTTGACCGACACCAGGTGCAGCGGATCCGCCCGGAAGCCGCCCTCAAGGCTCCGGAAGACCTGCTCACCCTCCAGCGGCCCGGACTTCCACTGGCCGAACCATGCGGGGAGGTAGGCGGGGAAGAGCCGCTCGGCCGCCTCCTTGGCCAGCTCCTCGAGCCCGCTCAGCTCGGGCGCGAAGGCCTCGGTCAGCTCGCCGGCCCGCTTGACCAGTCGATGGCGCAGGGAGCGCAACTCCTCCTCGCTCCAACCACTCTCCCTGCGCCGCTCAAGCCGGGACAGCAGCTTCCTGAACGCTTCGTCCCTGCGGAACAGCGCGGGGTGGCCACCCCGCTCCCGCCACGCGGACAGCACCAGGTCCCTGGCTATCGCGGCGTTGGCCCTCCGGGAATCCTCGCTGTGCGCCGGGCGCACCCGCAGCAGAGCCCGGTCGGCCTCACTGGTGGCCAGATACAGTCCGAGCGCATGCGCGGCCTTGAGGTTCCTCGCGCCCGCCTTGGTCTTCTGGCGCTCCAACAGCTCCATGAAGGCCATGCGACGCCGGGAAGTCACCGTGCCGGCCGGCACCTCCGGCGACGGCTCGCCCTCCATCTCGGCCATGCCCGCGATGTGCTCCAGACGCCCGACGGTGTCGTCCGCGAACTCATCCCACTGCCGGTGGAAGTAGCGCAGATGCGGCTGGCTCAGTTTCGTCCAGGTCTCCGAACCCGGCCCGTATTGTGTTTTGAACCCCGCGACAAGTCGGTCGGTCGTGATCGCCGCTCGTGGGTCGAGCTGGGAGTCGGCCCAGGCGTAGAGCCGCGCGGCGTCGAGCACCGTCGTGGGGACCACCTCGTCAGCGTCGCCGGCTTTGAGGATCGCCGCCACCAGCTCCGCGAGCGAGTGGCGGTCAAGACCCCAGGCGATCAGCGCATGTCCGAAGTGCTCCACCGAGCTGCCGGGAACGTCCAGCAGGCGGCGTATCCGCAAGAGGTAGGTGACGGTCTCGGCCGGCCCTGTGGTCAGCCGGAGACCGTACCGGCGCGCCCGCTCAAGGACCTGCGGTGTGTGCGGGCGCACCTTGTGCGGCTGGCCCGACAGACCCTCCGGTCGCAGCTGCGGGTTCTTCGTCCACAGCTTCTCGAGCACCCCTGGAAACCGCGGATGATCGAACGTGGCGTTGGCGAATGCCTCGACCCGCTCATCAAGCGAGGCGTCCGAGTCCGGATCCGTCAGGCGCTGGAACTGTACCCCCGCCGACTCATGGCGCCACGGGGAAGCGAAGAAGGCGTAGGTGTCCCTGCCGAAGTGCTTCTCGTAGTAGTCGAACAGCGCCTCAAGGGAATTGATCATTTCATGGCGCAGGAAGCGATGCGCCAGAAAGACGTGGCGAAGCTCTTGTTCGTACTCCAGGCTCAGCTGCTCGAACTGGCTGCGTCCGCCCTTCGGATCGGCGGCGTAGAGGGCCGGGAACCGGGGCATCACGGCCGTGTCCGGTCCGGTGTTCCGGTGCTCCTCGGCCGGGTGGTCGGGGGCGTACTCCCGCTCGGACGCGGTCGTCGTGGCGGACGAGGTCGCGGGCCGCGGATATCGCTCCTTGGTGCCGTCCGGGTGGTACATCTCCAGGAATGTGGCGTTGCCCTCGGCGTCGGGCAGTGCGTGATACTCCCGTGTGACGGCCATGGGGCCGGTGAACACCAGCAGGCGCAGACCGGTTTCGCGGGCGATCCTGCCGTAGTCAGCACTGTGGTCCGCGCCCGTCGGCGCGCAGTACAGCCCCCACAAGGTGTTCACACCCCAGCGCGCCACCCGCTGCGCGATGTCCGCCATGACCCGCCCGGGGTCGGTCAGATGCGCGCCATGCGTACCGGTGAAATACATCCGGCCCCAGTCACCGACCGGCAACTCCGTCACCCGGACACCACCATCACCCCGCCACTGCGCCAGGCGACGGACACCCGAAAGCCCCTGATGCCCAGGGACACCCGGCTGCCGCACATAATGCGGCACCCTGACCCTCCACTGGGACGCGGTGAAGTACACCTCACCGTCGGGCAGTGCACGCCGCTCCGGCGCACCGGCCCGCCAACCCGGACGCGACACCTCGGCGATCGGGCGGGTGCCGGGGCGGGCGGCCTTCCGCAGAGCCCTGGCGTACGACATGGCCGCGGCGCCGGAAGCCGAGGTGCTCCGTCCCGTCGTCGCCCCGGACGAGGCCATCGCCAGCAGTGCCTGGGCGGCGTCGGACACCGAGTGGTCCTGCGGCCCGCTCCGCTGCTCGGGGGACCGCCAAGCGGCGTTGAACCAGCGGCCCCTGCTGTCGATGAGCCAGCTTTCGCGCCCGGTGTGGTCGGAGAACTCCTGCAACCATGGCGGCTGTTCGTGACCTATGTCGTCCACCAGGAACGCCACAGGGTCCACGTCCACGTATTGCAGCAGGGGATCGGCGCCCAGCAGTGCCAGCCATGCCTCATCGGTGAGGGTGAGCCAACCCCCGGGAAGGCTCAGCTCCACACCGGAACCGTGCAGTTTGAGACTGTATGCCCAGGCATTCTTCGGAGCCCAGGGACCGTCCTGCACCTGCGGCTCACCCTCCGCGGCGCTCACCACCCTGACACCCGAGCTCAGGTCGAACCCGGGGTGCACCTGCCCGCCATTCAGATCACGCCCCAGGATGTCGTTGTCATCGCTGGTCAGCTCCGTGTTCTCGGCGAGGGCGCCGAGCTCCTCGGCGTAGAAGGCAGCAAGGACTTGTCGGTCCGTCACATCGCGTCCCGCGCCCACGGCCCGCGTCACGAAGTCCCTCAGCCGCACATCCGCCCACGCGCCCCACTCCGCATCATCGGGCAGACGCATCACCTCACGCCCCAGCCTCTGCCAGTCCTGGGGAGACGGAAGGCGGGCCAACATCCGCTCGGCCAAGGGCCTGGTCCACAGGGCACGTGCCTGCTGGCGCGGACCCGCCGGATGGTCCGGCGCCAGCCCCAGCGCGTGCCGCGTAAAGGTGTCCCGATCGCCCACAACCCACTCCCGCAGCCAGCGGTCGAGCACATCGTCACCACTGTCGGCGAGAGCGGCGGTCAACGCCCCGTCCGGTCGGGCCGCCCTCGCCCTCTGCGCGAAGGCCAATGCCTGCTCATACGCCTTCTGGTCCGGGGAAATCTCACCGAACAGCTGCGCCACCAGCTTCCACAGCTCCATCCGGAACGGCGAGTAGGTCCTGAGTACCGGATCGTTCGCGCGCAGCACCTCCAATGCGCCGATCGCGTCCACCAGTGCGCGGAAGCGGGCCTCGTCCTGCCGGATTGCGCTACCGAATACCTGGTCCAAGGCGCGCGCCAGGCGAAGCGCACGCATTCGCAAATCCCCGACGGGGGTCGCACCATCGCTGTCCAAGCGGGCCATGGCCGCGATGGCGTCCAGCTCCGCGCCCTGTGGCTCCGGCAGGAACGTCTGGATACGTCCCTGTGCCTCACGCGCCGACGAGTGGAGCCACAGAGCGCGGCTGGCATGCGCACTGTTGTGTTGTCCCCTGACCCCCATGGCGCTGGAGAACCCATGGATCTTCTTCCCGCTGACGGTCGCCGCCCGCTGTATCGGCGAGACAAACGACAGTGGATCGTCCACGTCCGGCGCTACCAGACTCGGATTGAGTTCGGCTACGGAGTCGGACTTCGCGGCGCCGTAGCACACCAGCCCATACCGCTCCATATGCGTAAACGTATGGGGGTCGACACCGCGGGGACGCTCGGTCATCTCGGGCAGACCGGCGATGTAGTCCCCGGCCTTCTTCCAGTTGAGCGTTACCTCCCTGCCGTCCAGCAGAGGAAGGCGCAGCCCGGCGACCACTCCGTGAGCGGCGAAGAAGTAGACCGCCGACGGATGAGTGAACTCCTCGTAGGAAACGACTGTCGCGTTGGGCTGTGCCGTGGTCGCGACGACGTTCACCACATGCTCCAGATTCAGGAAATTCTGGAGCGCCTCTTCCCTGTACCGTCCGTCATCACTGTCGAGGGTCGCCAGCCGGCCGATGAGCCGGACGTAGCCGTCAGGATGCAATGCCGCGGTGCCATGGGTGTCCACTTGGCTGTCGTAGAAGGTGATTCCCTCCTCCGACACCCACTTCCTGTCTTCCCTGGGCACATACTCATGGACCCCTGCCGGCGGATCGTAGGGCAGCCACTCACCCCACGTCTCGTCAGGATCGTGCACCACCGTGGCCAGCGCATGGGTACCGCTGGAGCCATCCATGAGGACGAACCGTCCATCGCGGCTGTGTGCCCATACCCTCCGCTGCAACCGAATGGCGACCGCACGCTGGAACTCCATGTACTGGTTCCCCACATACGGGCCCACCAGTACCACGTCGGTGTCCTGCGGAGTCGCCGCCAGCGTCGTGTCCTTCGCCAGCTCCGCCGCCAGATCCGCCGGTTGCAGACGGCCATCCAGATCGCTTTCGTCAAGCGGCACGAACCACGCCTCATCGCGCCATGGAACGTCCTGCTCATCCGTCCAGGTCAGCTGGTCCCCGGTGTCATGGAAGAGGTGGAGGCGGTCGTGGATGATGCGCCGCACGGGCTGACTCGACAGATTGCGCCCGCGCTCCACCTGGTCAACACCCTTGATGAGGGGTTTCGAGGACAGCCCGGGGGCGCCGTCATCTCCCCCCACTGCACGCCCTGTTCGCCACCGCACCGGAAGCGGGCCACGAGCGGCCGACGCGGCGGGTACCCCTCCCACATCCTCCGGCGCCTCATGTGCGGCGGGAGCGGTGGGTGCGGACTTGTGTCCCGGGGAGATGGCGGGGTTCGGGGCCTCCAGCACTGTCTTGCGCCAGGTGGCCCGGGTGCCCGGGTGGGGCCGTGCGACGATCCGCAGCGGGGCGGAGGTGGCGCCCGGCCCCGGGGTGGTCGGGGCCAGGGACAAGGACGCGCTGTAGGACCAGCTGTGCCGGCTCGTACGGTTGGAGAAGAGCTGCGGCACCTGCACCTTCCGTCCCGTGTCCGCCAGCCCGGAGGTCAGGAACAGCAACGGGCAGCTCAGAGGGGTGGCACGCAGCAGCGGGGCGAGGTCCAGCAGCGCCAGGAACTCCAGATCGGCCACCCGGATCGGGTGCAGCCCGGCCAGGTGCATGACCACGAAGCCGTGTTCATCCGTGTCGGTCGCGACCGCCATGACGTTCTCGGGCTCACCATCGGCCGTCCACCCCGCGGGAGACTGCTGGGAGGAGTCCCCGTCCGGCCCCTCCACCCGCCGCTCCACCACGCGCAGGTCCACACCGTCGGGCGCCTGAGTGCCGCTCCAGTTGTAACCGCGGACCGTGTTCCCTTCCCGCAGCAGATGCGCCGGCCCGAACGCTCCCTTGGTCATCAGGTCGAAGGCGGCCAGCGTCGCAAAGTCCGAGGGATCCAGCCCCGCCGCGACGACCTGCGCCACCCGGCCCAGCAGATCCATCTTCTTCGCCGGGGTCCACTCCTCCTCGGAAGGCATATGGAGCACCGTGCGCCCCATCTTCGCCTGGAACTCCGGGTTCATACCGGCCAGCCTCCGGCCGGCGGCGACCAGCGCCCAGAGCGCCCGCGCCTGCTCTCGCCCGCCCACCGGTATGCCCGGCGGCAGCCTCAGCACCTGCCGGACCAGCGGCTCACCGACCCGATGCAGCTGGGTCATCGCATGCTGGATCTGTGGGTCCTTGATGTCCTCGCTCAGCCGAGCGTCCGGCTTCTGGTTCAGCCGCGCCGCCGCGAACTCGAGCGCCTTGCGGTAGTCGGCCTCACCCGGCCGCATGTTCCCGAAGCGCTGCGCGAAGGCGGTCCACAGCTCCATCCGGAACGGAGTCAACCGGCTCAGCGCCGGATCGTTCGCCCGGTAGCGCTCCAACGCACCTATGTGCGCGAGCAGTTGCTTGTAGTCGGTACGACGGCCCTCGTCCTCGACACCGGTGCCGAACACCTGCCGCAACGCCCGCACCAATCGCAGTGTGACCTTCCGTACCTCCGCCGGCGCCTCACCCGGCTCTGTGTGCAGACGCGCGTCCCGGGCCAGCTGATCCAACTCCTCATCAAGCGGCTCAGGGACGAACTCCTCCTCGACCCCGGCCACACCACCGGGGGTATCCCAGAGAATGTGTGTGTCGACGTCGTATCCCCTGCTCATCGACGACGCCTTCACCCGCCGCCGACTCGCGTTCGCCGTGGCCTGGCCGAGGGACACCTCATCCAGCGGGTCCTGCACTGGAGGCGCCGTCCTGTTGTCCAACTGCGGCAGCGTCGGGGTGCCCGCCGAGCCGCCCCAGCAGACCTCCAGGCCGATCTTGTGCCCCTTCTCGCCCACGGGCAGGTCACGCACCTCGGGCAGCCCACCGATATACCGTCCACCGTCCTCGGCACCCAGCCACACCGTCCGCCCGTCCCGCAGGACAAGCTGTAGCCCTCCCGGCAGGCCGTGTGCGACGAAGTGGTAGACCGCCGGATCCTGGGGCCGCTCCTCCTCGCTGATCAGCACCGTCCGGTCACCGGAGGCCACCAGGTGCACCAGCTTCCGGGCATGGAGGTGAGTCCGCAGGACGCGTTCCCGGTCGCGTACGTCCTCCCCGAGCGACATCCGGCCGAACCGCTCATGCCCGGTCGAGACCAGAGGCCGCGTGGCCACATCGCTGTCCCGGAACTTCGTACCGTCCAGCGCCGTCCACTCACGGTCGATGTGCTCCACAGTCGATGCCGTCGACATGGACGTTGATGACGGCACGAACGGCACCCACAGACCCACCGGCTCCTCGGGTGCACGGTCGATCATCGCCAGTGTGTGATCACCGCGCTTGTTACGCACCAGCCGCGCTTCGCCACTGGGAGCCCACACCGTCCGCCCCAGGCGGTTCGCCACCGCCCTCATCAGATCCAGGTATCCCACCAGCGCCGCGTCCGGCACCGCCAGCACCACCGGCACCTCCCTCGGCAGCGTGGCCAGCTCCGGATCCTCGGCCAGCTCGGTCGCCAACCGCTCGGCGTCCCACACCCGTTCGTCATCACGCCCGGCCCACACCACATACGCCGTGTCACCCCACGGCGACTTCTCCTCCGAGCCCGGCACCTCCTTCAACGGCACACCCGGCCGTTCCTCGAAGACCCGCACCTGTCCGACCCGCAGCCGACGTACCTTCTCCCCCGTCAGGTTGCGCCCCCGCGGAGCACCCGAAGGACCGGCCATCAGCGTCTCGGGCGACCACGGCACGGAAGTGGACTGCCCCTCCCCCGTGCCGGTCCCGCCAGGCGCGCCGTAGCGGTGCTCGGTCGGCGCGTCGAGCAGCGCGTGCGCCGTGGAGGACGACTGCGCGAACTCCGGCAGCGCGTCCGCCACCACCTGCCCCGACGGGCCGATCACCACCGCCCGCGCATCGGAGGGTGCCTCGTCCGGCGGAACGTCCGACACCCGGCTGCCAGCGGGCCGCGACGCGTCCACCCACACCACGCCCACCCCCTCCAGGTGGTACGCCGCCCACGCATGCCCCAGCACACCACCCTGACGCCGCGCCAACACCAACGCCGACGCACCCGGCCCGGCCTGCTCCACCGCCTCCGCCACCGCATCCCACGACCGCACCCCACGCCATCCCGGCCCCGCCGCCAGCGAGGACGCCGCCGACGAGCGGCCACCCTCCTCGGCGTCCAGCGCGACCGCCGCAGCCACGCCATGCGGATACCACTCGCTCCGCAGATCCCCCAACAGCTCGAGACACCGCTCCACCGACACATCCACCGCCGGACCACGAGCCGCCACCCGATCCACCAGCCGCTCCAACCGCGCCCGGCTCAGCACCGGAAGCGGTTCCCGCGGCCGCTGCGGACCGGACACCGGGCCGACCGTCTCCGTGGCCGGGCGCGCGTCCGTGCCACCTGGGGTCCCGGCGTCCGCCGGGACCCGGGAGCCCTGAGGCGACCCGGCCCGGCCGGTGCCCTCCGCACGGCGCAGGGTGTCGAGGGTGGCGGCCAGCTCGGTCAGTCCGCGCCAGGCGCC
Source organism: Streptomyces sp. NPDC048636 (assembly GCF_040650655.1). Taxonomy (NCBI): domain Bacteria; kingdom Bacillati; phylum Actinomycetota; class Actinomycetes; order Kitasatosporales; family Streptomycetaceae; genus Streptomyces; species Streptomyces sp. NPDC048636. The sequence goes on from NZ_JBEZHR010000004.1 coordinate 344,221, forward strand.
CCTCCGGGCGTCCGCCTGGTTCTGCCGCTCCTCCAGGACACTCCGGAGGGACTGCTCGACCTCCCGCAGCCGGGTCAGGTCGAGGTCGCGGAACCTGGTCCGCCGCGTCAGCACACCGGCCGCGTCCCGTTCCCCGCGCCGGGCCTCCGCCACGCTGCGGCCGGTCTCCAGCTCGACCCGCGCCGACTCCTCGTGCGCCATGCCCACCGCGGTACGCGCCGGAAGCAGGGCTGCCCGCGCGGTGCTCAGTGCCGCTTCGCGGCCCGCGTAGCGCTGCTGGAGGTCGTTCCACCGTGCCCGAGCGACCGTGACACGCTGCTCGGCCGCCGCCAGGTCGGGCTGGGGTCCGTTGGCCGCGGCCATCCGCTCGATGCTCTGGACCTCGGCGTGTGCCTGCCGCCACGCAAGCCGTGCCTGCCGCACCTGCTCCTCGGTCGGCGGGGCGGCTTCGGCTTCACGGATGGCACCTTCGGCCCGGGCCAGTTCCGCCTGGGCCGCGACGACGGCGGTGTGCGCCGTCTCGCGCGCGAGGTCGGCCTGCCGTACGGCCTCGTGGTACGCCGTCTCAGCCGTCCGATGGTCGACGGTGGCCGCTGCCACCGCGTCGCTCGACTCGCGCAGGGCGTACTCCGCCACGGCGTGGTCCGCCCGCAGATCCTGCTCGGTGGCGACCGCCTGTGCCTCGGCCGCCAGCGCCGCCGTGTACGCGTGGGCCGTCTCCCGCATCGCCTGCCACACGGCGGCGGTGGACTCGGTGGTGTCCACCGGGTCGCCGTCGGCGGTGAACGGCCAGTGACGCAACGGCCCTTCGTCGGTGCGTATCACCAACTCCACCGGTTTCCCGGCCCGCGCGGCGGTACGGGAGGCCACGAACAGCGCGCGGGCGAGCCGTGTCCCGTCCGGGTCGGAGCCGAGGGCGAGCCACAGTTGCGCCGAGGTGTCCTCGCTGTCGATGCCGTCCGCCAGCACCTCCGGCAGATCCGTGACCGGGTGCCGCGCCCAGTCGCGCACGTCGTCCGCGTCCTGTCCGGCCAGCATCGCCGGCAGGTCGTACACACCGGCTTTCGGCCGCGCCGCGGTGGCCCCGAAGCCGAGCAGGTCCCGCATCCCCAGCCGCATGGTCACGGTGCCGGTGACGTACACGGTCCCCTCGGCGCCGGTGACCGGGAGGACCACGTCGACAAGGGTCTCGGAGGTGTCCGAACTGCCCCATCGCATACGGTCGTACCGGGCGCCGGCCACGCTGCCGCCCGGGGCGGAGGGGTGCGACTGGTGGACACCCAGGGGGAAGTTCAGGCCGAGCCGATTCAGGTTCTCGGGATCCAGGCTGTGGATGTCCCGCTCCTCCACGGAGAAGGACGTGCCCGCCTCGGAGGACGAGGACGCGCTGTTGGCGGCCGTCCGCATATGGTGCATGGCGAGGTCATCGCCCCGCGTGACCGGCCGCGGGTTGTACAGCCGGATCCCCAGCGTGGTGTGGGGATCGCCGGTCTCCTCCGGCCAGCTGCCGGGCATCCGGGGAGTGGCATCCGGCTCCGCGGACGCTTCGCCCACACTGATGTCACCGGACTGGATCAGCTCGCCCAGGCGGGCGGCGACCGCCTCGGCGGAGGCGTCGGCGGGCAGCCCCCAGAGCGAGCCCAGGTCGGGGGCGACGCTGTGCAGGGCCTGGGTGAGCTGGGTGAAGGCATTGAAGTCGTAGACCAGTGTCGTCCCCGTCGGCACCAGTCGCGAACCGCCGGGGAACGGCGGAATGCCCTGCTCTGCCGCTTCGTGGGACGACATCGCCGAGGGGTCACGGGTGAGCAGCGCGGGCGAGCGAGGAGGGTCGTACGGCTGCGGTTCGACGGACTCGGAGCCGGGGAACCGCAGCTCCATCGTGGCCGGCACGGTGGCCGAGCTCCGGGGCCGGCCGTGCAGAACTCGGCGTATCCAGCCGGTCAGCCGCTCGGCCGGATTGCCCTCCAGGCCGGACAGGTTGAGCAGCCCGGCCTGGATGAGCCCGCCGGGGACGTTCATGGGCCAGTCGGTGCTCAGCGCGGAGGTGACCGAGGCGACCAGGTCGTAGTCGACGTTGTCGAAGTCGGCGGCGCTCCCCGCCTTGATCCGGGAGACATCGCCGACGGTGTGGCTTGACTTGCCCGTGACGGCCTGGTCGTCGGTCCGCATCAGCCGCAGGCCCTGTTGGTCCGTACCGGGGGCCGAAGGGCGGGTGTACCGGGAGTTGGGGTTGACCGCCGTCTGATGTGTCCGTTTGCGGGTGAGGGCCGTCGACCGTGTGTTGGTGCGCTCCTGGATCACTTCCAGACCACCGTCGACGGTCGGGCGGCCGCGCATCCGGCGCAGGGCTTCGGGGTGCGTCGTGGGCTCGGCCCGCACGGTCACCTCGACCAGTCGGGCACCGCCGTCGGCGACATGCAGGAAGTGGATGGTGATACCGCCCGAGCCACGTCCGGGCAGCGCGTGCAGCGTCGTGGGGTTGGTGAGACGGGCGATCTCGGACGCCACCCCGGGCAGGTAGGAACGGTGTCCGGGCCGGGTGGCACCCGGCGCCTCCCTCTCCACCAGCGCGGTCAGCTCCTCGTGCAGCCGGTCCGGCCGCTCCCGGAGCCTGGCCGGGTCGGTGAACTGACGGACCGACAGCACACTGCCGACGCCGAGTTCGCGGGTGCGGGCGAACCGGTCGGGCAGGGGGACGCTCGGCTCCGGCAGCGTCAGGGGCGGCAGGCCCGCCATGTTCCGGTACCACTGGGCGTTGCGGGCCAGCGACTCGACGGGGACCAGGTAGGTCACCGCACCGGGCAGTTCGATCGCCAGCGTCACCGGCTTGTGGCCGCCCAGTCCCAGCGAGTTGAGGAACAGATTGCCCGAGCCCCGGTGGACGTCGACCACCAGCACGCCATCGGCGGTCACCACGAAGTGGTCCCCGTCGTGGTAGCTGACATGGGTGATCTTCGTACCGACGGCCTTGGTGCCGGAGCTGTCCGTGTGCCGCCGGTAGACACGCTGTCCGCTCGGATTTGCCTGGTAGCCAAACTCGTTGGGCTGCCATTGCAGCGCGGTGAGGTTGAAACCGGCCTGCCCGGTACGGCCCACCTGCCGTTGCCGACTCGTCGTGTCCGCCGGGCTCACGAACCGGTCGGTGTAGACGCTGACGGGGTCGTCGACCACAAGCTCCGGGTTGGCCAGATAACCCCGCACATCGATCTTCACGATCTGGTCCGCCAGCATGCCGGACAGTGGCAGACCCTCGACGACCCTCCTGCCCCCGCGGAACATGTCCCAGGCCCAGGAGACGAGCTGGGCCGGGCTGAACCCGGCGTCCTGCACCTCGGGGGCGAGAGTCTTCGGGTCGTTGGGCGACGCGCCCGCGACAAACGTCGAACCCCACTTGTAGGCGGTGGCCATCCAGGTGTACGGCAGATGTGCGGCGCGTACCACGGGTCCGCCCGTCCCACGGGCGAAGGCCCCGGCCCGGTTCAGGGCACCGGCGAAGGACTCGGGGACGACGCTCTTGGCCGCGACCGCGGTCCGTTGGGTGCCACTGGCGATCAGGCCCGCGGCACCATGTGCGGTCCGGGTGAACGCTCCGGGTCCCGGGGCGCCCGGATAGGTTCCCGTATAGATCTGCTCCAGGGCGTCCACCAGCGCTTCCCTGGCCCGGAAGGTGTCCACCGTCGCGCCTTCCGGCAGCCGGGTCACCTCCGGCAGCGGGCCGCCGTCCTCGTCGACCAGGCCCAGCTTGCGGAAGTCGTCCTCCACCGCCGGGCGGATCACATGCCTCGGCGCGGAGGTGACGGGTGCGCGGTTCGGGTGGGGTTTGCGGGTGCGGTAGAGCGGAACGAGGAGCTTGACGGTGCCGCGCCCGGTGAGCGGGGTCCCGGCCGGATTCCACAGCACCGTGGCAGTGCCGGTGTCGCTCTCTGTGTCGGCGCCGGTGTCCGGGGGTGGCTCACCGTCCTCCGTACGGTCGTCGGGACGGGGCACGCCCTCGTACGCGGCCAGGGAGTACAGGGCCGGTACGGTCCAGAGCCCGCTGCCGCCACTCGCGACGATGAGTTCGTCGAGGCCGATCGCCGTACCGGCCGTCTCACCGGACGACTTCTGGCCCGAACCCCCGAAGCCGGGGCCGACATTCACCGTGGTGTCGTTCGGGGCCGGAATGGTGAATCCACCACCGGCTCCGCCGCCACCGCCCCATGACGTGCCGTGCTGTCTGCTGCCACTGGACCCGGCCGAGCTGTACCCCATCGTGTTGACATCCGGCAGCACACGGGTGTGCTCGGACGGCTGGTCCGTGTCACGGGCGACCGAGAAGACCAGCCGCAGCCGCCGGACACTGCCGGTGATGGTGTTGGGCTTCTCCAGCCAGAGGGAACGCTTCCCGTCGGAGGCGTCCGGCAACGAGGTGGCCAGCCCGAACCGGGTACGCAAGGTCCCCAGCTTCCGCAGATTCGCCAACTGCGCCTTGCGCAGCCGCTCGTCGATCCGGATGGGGAAGGACGGCGCACGGTGCTCGGCGGGTGGCAGGAAGCCCTCCGCCCGCAGCCACTCCGTCGCCTCGTCGAAGAGCGGATCGGCGCCTTCGACCCTCAGGGGCGTCTCGCCGTGTCCGATGGCGGTCAGGGTCTCCAGATGGTCGGGCAGTTCCCGCAGTTCATCGGGGCCCGGCCGGTGGCCCCGCACGGTCTCGCGCTGAGCCGCCAGCAGGCGCAGGGCGTCGTCCCAGGGCCCGAAGCTGCCACTTGTCCTCCCGCCTCGGGCGAGGTGGAGCGTCACCCTGTAGGTGACCCTGCCCGGCGTGCGCAGACTGCTGCTGTTGGTGTAGATGCCCTGCATCAGCGCGGCGCTGCTCGACCCGCTCAGCCCGTCGGTCATCTGCCGGTTGATGCCCACCTCGCCGAAGAGGTTGCCGGCGAACCTGGCCGTGGCGTCCGGGTGGCCCTCGCGGTGGTCGACGGTGAACGCCGGCCCGCCCGAGCCGGTGACATCGATCCCGCTGGTGTACTCCGCCGAGTGGCCCACGTCCACGCCGCGCGACGGCCACGTTCCCAGGCTGAACTTGCCCTCGGGGGTTATCGAGGTCGGTTCGGCCTGTTCGATGTCCGCGGCGAGTTCGAGCACGCCGATCGCGTTGCCGTCGTCATCCATCAGGGTGGGCGAGAACACCCCGCCACCGGCCTGGAGCTGTGCGGCACCACGCAGCATCTGCTCGGACAGGAACTCCTCCAGCTCCTCTGCCGAGCCCGTGCCGAGCCTGGCCAGCGGGCTGAAGTCGTCATGCTCGAGGAGCTCGGTCAGCAGCCGCCGCGGCTCCCCCACACTCTCCACGCCCCACAGCGGGACGTCGTCGTCCACGTCCGCCGACTCGGGCAGATCGGCCGGGTCGATGCCGTTGTCGAGGGCCAGGTGTTCCGGCACCCACACCGTGTCCGAGCCGTGCGACCGCTCCGGCAGCCAGTTGCCGCGGTCCTCGCGGGGGGTGTCCACCCGGACCTGCCATCGCCCCTCGAAGTCCACCGGGTGCGCGGGATCCTGGGCATGCTGCCACCCCGTCACCGTGAGGGTCTCACCGACCGAGTTGGATCGGGACAGCTGATTGTGCGTCGCGGACACCACGACCGTGACATCGCCCCAGCGCACCGGCCCCGGATCGTTCCGCAGCCTGATCAGCGTCCACGGCAGGGCGACACCGCGCACATTCGATGAACCGTCACTGGCCGAGGACGACTGGCTTCCGCCGGGACGGTGCTCTATCTGCACCTCGGGGAACCCCACCGCGTCCGGCGTGTACTTCGCCGACCTCTGGCCGTTCGCGTAGGCCAGCCGCACGTCGACGGTCCGGGTGCGGCCCCCGTGCCACACGGTGATCCGGTGTCCCTGGCCGCTGCGCAGATACGGCCGGTTCCGCTCGATGTCGGCCGCGCTGAGGACATCGTCGAGCTGGGTGCGCAGGGACCGGCCGTCCTCGCTGTCCACGTCGGCCCCGAGTGACTCGATGATCTGGCGGTACAGCCCCTCCAGGACGGAGTCGGAGGTGGGCTCGGTCCGGACCAGGCCGATGTGTCCGTCATGCCGCGCGCCGTAGGTCCCGATGAACTCCGACAACGGCGGCGCCGTGGTCAGCTCGTCCTGGTTCTGGTCCTGGTCCTGGTCCTGGTCGTCGGTGGAGGGATCGTCGGGGAGCCGCACTCCGTTGTGCCGGCGCCCACCGGGCGGGTGATCCGGCGCCGCGCCGGGCGGGGGTGGCGAGGCGGGTTCGTCGACGGTCACGTCATCGTGGGACAGGCCCCCGGTCCGCGCGGCGTGGAGCACCTGTCCCAACGCGTTCTCGGTCACCGTCGGGTCCCAGCCCCGCTGCCGGGCGAACGCACCGACGAGCGGTTCCAGCACCCGCCAGGTCAGCGGTCCCGTGTCCGGGTTCCCTGGGGCGGTCGACCGCAGCCGCTCCAGGGCCACGAACCCCCGGATCAGCTCCTGGAACTGCGCTGCCCGGTCGGGGTTGGTGTCGATGTCGACGCCATGGGTCCGCCGCAGCGCGCGCACCCATCGCAGCACCCGGGTGGTCCTGCGCGCCAGCTGCGGGGGCAACCCCGCCATATCGGCCAGTGCGGTGAGCGCCTCCGCCCGCGGCTCGGGACGGAACTCCAGCCAGCGGAAGGCCGGCTGGTCCGGGTCGTCAAATTTGATCAACCGCGGCGGCCACTGGCCCTCCGCCTTGCTCGACCCCTGCTCAGCATCGGTCGAGAACACCGTACGCCCCGTCTCGTTCGCGACGTCCTGTGCACCGGAGACCGCCTCCAACGGGTCCTTGCCCGGGGCCAGTCCGCCCAGCTCACACCAGAGCGCCCAGACCGGCGCCTCCTGCGGCATACGCCGCAGACTCTTGCGCCGCGTGAGCATCCGGCCGATCTCCTTGGGCCGCACCGTCTGATTGAGGCCCGTGCTCTTCCGCGGCAGCACGGCACGCCCATGCTGACCGTGGCCAACGATCAGATAGGCGTCGCGGAGCGGTCGCGGCAACGGCCGCAACGGGCTCTCACGGTTGCGGTCGACCCCTGGCAGCCCCTCATACAGGTCGGAGTAGAACTCCACCGCCGACAACGGACGCAGGTCATCCTCCCGGATGGCCATGTCCGTCTCGTTCAGGAAGGCCCGCCCCGTCAGCTCCTGGCCATCCGCCATGAGCAGCGTGAACGACTGGACATCCGCATCCGGGAACACCGCCCCGTCATTCGCCGTCACCTCGGCCGAGGGATCATCCGCGACCAGACCCGGATCGCTCGGTATCCAGATCCCCTGCGGGACAGAGCCCGGATGAGGGCTCTTCGTCAAGAACAGTATGTGCCTGCCACTGCCATCGGGCTTCGGAACCAACCTGAACTCACCGTCGGTGGCCCACACCCTCACCCCGGCCCGGTCCGCCACCAGCCTCGGTTCCATCCCCTGCCCCAGACCCGGGACCAGCAACAGCACCTGGGCATCCGCGGGACGCTCCGGGTCGTGCGCCACCAGTTCCGCGAACTCCTCGTCGTCCACCTCCACCGGATTCCCGTGACCATCACGCACCACGATCCGGCCCGAGTCCGCCCGCTCCGCCAGCGCCACATACGGCTCCGCGCCCCAAGGAGCCGACGGCAGCTCACTCGATCCCGCCACCGCCAGCCGGTCCACCAGCAGATCCAGACCCGTCCGACCCGTCCAGTTCCGGCCCATGAACCGGTCACCTGCCGAATTGCGCATCGCCGTCGGGCCCGACACCGCGCCCCCGATCTGCAACCCGTACGCCGCGATCTTCGCCAGATTTCCCGCCCGGCCCCGGCGCGCGGCGCTCCCCACCACCGACAGCGCGTTGAAGTACAGCTCGGGGGTCAGCGAAACCGAGGGATCCAGATGCAGCACCCAGCGGGCTATCCCCTCCAGGTCCATCGGCCCCGAACCGAATCGGGGATCACTCACGCGCGCCGATTCCAGCACCGCGAGCGACTGAAGCATGGGTTCGTAGGTCGGCTGACTGCCCACATCGGGACCGAACGTGTGACGCAGCACCGCCTCCAGCCGGGCCCGGAGAGATCCGGGCCACTGACCGGGCGGCGGCGGAGCGGGGAGCGGGGCCGGCGAGGCCGGGTCTCCGCCGGTCGCGTCAGGGTGGGATGGGCTCCCGGTCTGAGCCTGGTGGAGCATCTGTCCCAGTGAGTTCCCGGTCACGCTCGGGTCCCAGGCGCCGGGCTGCGGCTCCAGCAGCGATGACAGGAGCCCAGCCGTGTCCGTGGGAGCGATAGGCGTCATGGAGGGGGCGGGAGCGTGCGGTTGAGGGACGTGGACGCGCTCCGTCCGGTCCCACAGCGCCCGGAAGCCCTCGTAGATCTCGTTCTCCGCGCGTGTCGCCTCGACCGGATTGGCCTGTCCGGTGTGCTCTGCCCGCGGGTCGCCGCCGTACAGCCGCTCGAGGAGCGGCAGCAGCTCCGGCTCGTTCCTGCGCACCCAGTCCGCCCCGTTGTTCCGCGGCTGCTTCGTGTAGGCGTCCCTCCCCCGGTTCGTCCCCAGGTAGGTGTTGGTGAGCTGGGCGAAGAACTCCTGTACGTCGTGGGACGAGTAGTTGGCCCGTGTGCGGTTGCCATCGGCGTCGAAGCTGTACAACGGACCGTCGGGCCACGCTCCGCGGGGCCCCTCTGCCAGGTTGACCCGATACGCCGCCTCGATGAGCTGCTGGTCCGCCTCGCTCAGCCCGTACCTGTGGATGGTGTGCGCGAACTCGTGGGTGGTCGTGGAGTACCCGTCCGGATACGCCGAAGTGTCACTGGTCACGCTGGTGACCTCACCGATGAGGTTCTCCTCCGTGACGGCCGTCGTGCGGCCCCCGCTGCCCCGGACCTTGTCCCACGACCGGCCGTCGAGGCTGGTCGCCGCCCCCTTCATCTTGCGGAAGGCGTCCAGGGAGGTCATCGCCAAGTCCTTGGGAACCACCACCACCCGCGATCCGCCCTTGAGCAGCTTGGCCGCCACCTCCGGGTCACTCAGCATCCGCGCCACCCGCGCCAGCACCTCGGATCGCGCCGAGACCGGCTGATTCACCCCCACGGGCAGCTGCACCATCACCTGAGCAGCGGTCTCGGCGAACTCCGCGGAGGGCAGCTTGTCCCGCAACACATCCACCAGCGCACGGTTGGACGCGAGCCGCTCGCGTTCGGCAGCTGACACCTGGGACAGTTCCCTGGCCCGTTCGGCGCGCGACATGGTCGGCAGTCGCCATGCCAGGTCCCTGAGAGGGTCGGCCACGAACGGCTGGGCCGCGTTCAGGGAATCGTTCAGCTTGGTGAGGGCGTGGTCCAGCCAGGCGGTTTCGTAGTCCTCGAGGTCGAACGCGTCCTCCCACTCATCCTGGTGTGCCTCCAGGCGGTCCGGATCCCGCGTCAGCTCGCTCACGATCTGGTGGACCCGGGCGCTGAGCCACGGTAGGTCTCCGGACGAGGCACCCTGCCGGTACGCCTCGCCGCGCAGCATCTCCAGCTCATCGACCGGCAGTTCATTGGTGAATGGTGTTTCCAACAGACCCCAGATCAAGTCGAACAGGTCCGCCACGCGTCGTTCCGCATCGATGCCCAGGGCCAGTGAGTACGCGGTGTCCGCCAGCGACTCGGTGCGGCCGGGGACGGTGAAACCCTGGATGTCGGTCGTGGTGACATAGGGGGCGACCGCGGTGCCGACGGTGATCTCCACCCCATGGATCACACCGGTCAGCACCCGGCCGTCCGGGCCCGCACGCAGAGCCCCACCCGGCGCTCCGGGGAACCCCTGGGCGATGGCCGCGTTGATGGTGTCGGCGTACCGCCCAGCAGCCGCGGGCAGGTGGAAGTCAATACGGTCGAGAGCACGCGGGTTCCTGAACTGAACCTGGCCGCGCGCCGGGCCGGCGAGGACCACGGGATGGCCGAGGTCCCGCATGAGCGCGCTGAACCTCCGGCCCACCTCCAGCTTCGCTGTGTCGGAGGGCCCGACGCCCGGCGACGCGGTGGAGGGCTGGGGCGCGGCCGAGGGGGTGGCCGCCGAAGGGGTGGCCGCCGAGGGGGTGGCCGGGGACTGTGCCGGGACATTCCCGGGGGGCGGCGGGGGCGGCGCGGGGACGTCCGCAGGTGGCGGCGGGGACGGCTGATCCGGGTCCCCGGTGGCCAGGGTGTGCTGCGCCGGGGGCGGCGTGGGGTCGATCGCCTGCGGATCAGGAGTGCTGGAGGTGGGGTCGGCCGATGTGGTCGTGACCACGGTGGGCGGCGTGGCGATCGACTCGGCGTCCTGTCCCGGTTCGGTCAGTCCCTCGATGGTCCGGAGGTGTTCCGGCGAAAGGAGTGGGCCGTTCACGGCCTCGGGGTCCACGTCGATTCCCGCGTAACGCAGTATCTGACGCAGGGCGGTGGCGTCGTTCCGGGCCTGGCGACGGTTACGCTCGGGCGCGCCCAGCGCCGGGTCGTCGGGGGTCAGCCGGAGGTGGAACTGATCCGATGGGACAGGGTTGGCCGACGCGATGGCGGTCAGCTCGATGGACTCGGGATGGCCGGGGTCGTGCACAAGGTTCAGACCGATGTGGAGCTGGTCGTTGGAACCCGGCAGCGAGAGCCCGTGGTTGACCTGGCTGTCCAGCAGGCCGTGCATCCGCTCCTGCAACCCCGGGAGCTGGTCGACGGAGAACCCCTCACCGAACCGCACCGGAAGGTCCAGGGACAGGTCACGCACGGCACGGCCGTCATCGGTCGGGATGTACCGGACCTCGGTGCGGACCACCGTGTCCTGCTGGGGCTGGGGTGTGGCTGTGCCGTCCGGGGTGTGCTGAACCGCATCGGGCGCGGCGGGGAGCTGCGTATGGACCGATATCGGGGGTGTGTGCTGCCGCTGGGGCCGCCACTGGTCGGGGCGGACAGGGTCCCGGATCGGCTCCGTCGTCGCCGGATGGTGCGCGACGGGCGGTGCCGCCGGGTCGGCGGACGGGGGCGGGACGGTGTCCGCCTCCGGCGTCGTCTGCGGCGCCCCCTCCGAGGGGAGGGTTGCGGGCTGCGGGCCGGAGGACACGGTGGTCTGGGTGTGCGGCCGGGCCACGGGGTCCACGCTGCCGGGGGCAGGGGTGGTGGCATGGCTGGAGGGGTTGTGGGCTGCCGTCTGTTGGTCCTGGACGGCCTGGGGAGTCGCGGCGCCCTCCGGCAACGCGGTGGTGTCCAGGTCCGGCAGAGGGGTCGTATCCAGGTCCGGCTGGGGCGTGAGATCCGGCAGTGGCGACGGCTTGGGGAGCTGGGGCAGCGGGCCGGTCTGCGGCGACACGTTCGCTGTCCCGGTGGTGTTCTGATCAACCACATCGGGAACGATGTGCTCCGTGTCCACGTCCTGGAACGGTGTGATGTCGGGAATGGGGGAAGGCGTGGGCAGTGGCAGGGGATCGAAACCGTCGGACTTGGGCGTGGTCAGCGGTGTCCCTGCGGAGTTGATGTGCGTGTTCTGCCCGGTCTCCTCGTCCGGCTCCCCGTCAGTGATATCCGTGATGTCCGAGACATCCGAGTGACCATCGAATTGCGAGTCCACTGTCGAGGACCCATCGGTGTCCCAGTCGGTGTCCGAGTCGCTGTCCGGGATGTCGATACCGATGTTCGGGTCGGTGTCCGGAACGTGGCTGGGGATACCGGAAACGGTCGGCGGGACGGCCGTGATGGGCGTGGTCGGAGGAGTCGGCGCGGGGGTGGGGACGGGGGTCGGGGTGTTGAGCGCGGATGGGGCGTCGGGCGAGTCCGTGGTCGGGAAGCCGACGCTCGTCGGGGGGCCGGCCAGCGGAGGCGGGGTCGAGGTGAGGGGCGTCTCGCGGGGCGGGGTCGAGGTGAGGGGCGTTGTGGTCGGTGATGTCGAGGTGGGGAGGGTGAACGGTGTAGGGCCCGTGCTTCCGGTGGCCGGGGGCGGGGTGCTCAGCGAGAGCCCCTCCGGGCCCACGTCCACGGACGGAGGGGGGACGGACGCTCCCTTGCCCTCGGACGGGCCGGATGTCCCGATGATGTGCGGAGAGTTGTCGCTGTCGCCCAGCGACGAGCCAGAGTCCCACAGCGAGTTGAAGAGGTTGACCCCGCTCCCACCGCCAAGGAAGCCCTTGTTCAGACCCTTTCCGAGCCCTTCGCCGCCCTTGCCCAACGCCTCTTCCGAGACGGCGCTGACACCGGCACCCACAAAGTCATTCCACTTGACCTGCCAATTTCCGTCCAGAAGGCCATTGGTGAGGACGACCGCACTGCCCTCGCCGAGACCCTCACTGGTGAAAGCCCGGAACAGATCCCCGCCGAATTCCCGCCACTTGTTGTCGCCGAAGTTCTTGAATGCGCTCTTGAACGCCTTTCCGATGACGTCGGAAAGCCCCCCGGCGAAGAGTCCGGCCAGGGCACCGACCAAGGCGGCCCGGCCGACATCCGACCAGTTGATACCCGACGGACGGCGGCCGCCGTCGGTCATGCCCATATATGTCAGCTGCGCCGCGATGCTCGTCAGCGCCTCCTCCAGTGCCTCGGTGAGAGGCGCCAGCGGGGTTGACCCGAACAGCCGCTGGGAGATCGTCAGCAGCGCCACCGTGGTGCGGGCCTTCGCCACGGCCCCCTCGCTGAGGGACAGACCACCGGTGAAGAAGGACATGGCACTGATGATGGCGAGCTGCGCGATCAGCAAGGCGAGTTCAAACATGCTCTCGACCTTGGCCACCCCGATATTCGAGGCGTGCTTGGTCTGATTCGCCGCGTGCTCGGTCGTCAGTGTGTCGCCCAGCTCGGTGAGCATATCGGCGAGGCCCTCAATGACCTGCCCGGACCGCTCCGCGACCGTGGTGGGCAACGCGTCCTGCGCCTGGTACGCCAGATCGTACAACCAGTCACGGACGCCATATATCTGGTCGGCCAGGTCATTCAGCCGAAGGTTCATCTCGAACGCGAGGTCCGACGAGGCCTCAAGCGGCCACTCACCCGTCAGCACCCAGTTCAGAACACGTTCTTCCTGCGTGAACGAAACAAAATCCGGCAACTGCATTACGTAGAACTTCCGCCGTCGAAGCCCTGGTCCGTCGCCGCCTGCCCCGCTTGGATGTCCTCCATGATTCCTGACTGAGTCTTGTCCACCTGCTGCTGTTCCTGGGTCCGTCCCCCAATGATTCCGTACAGTGCCTCTGAAACGGACCCCAGCATCCCCTGGATGTCACCGACGGACTGCTGCCAATTCGGACCCACATCTGCCGCGAAGTCATCTGTGAACCCGTACCAGTTGGTGATGGAGCCGAGAAAGTCGTCCAGGATGGAGGTGAGCTCGTCGGACGCGGATTCCACATCGGACTTGAATGCTTCAAGCCGATCCTTACGGTAGTTGAAAGCCATCGCCGCTACCTCCTTTCCTCATCCTCATGGATCTCGTCACGCAGCCCGTCGCCCGCCTTGCGGCGTGTCGCCGTTCCCCGCTCCACCGTGCTGACCAGCGGACCGAAAATCCTGTCCCAGTCGATATCCACACCCTCCATGGCGGGCCTGCCGTCCTGGGTCTTGTCGGCCAGCGGCTGGAAGGTGTCCAGCACCAGGCGAGCCATCTGTGCATACGCCTGTCCGGCGGCCTCCAGCAGCGACGCCGACAGCTGAGCGGCGCCCATCGTGCGGTACTTGCCGTTGAGGAACTTCACCTCGCCAAGCTGCCCCTGGGCGTTGACCAGGACTTCCACACTGCCGTCACGCGACCGGGCCGTGGCCGATGCCGTACTCAGCTGCTCCTGTGCGCGGGCCGCCGCCTTCTGTGTCTCTTCCAGGTTGGCCCTCGCCTTGGCCAGCCTTTCGCCGATCGCTTCCCGCTTGCCGGGGCTTCCCATGTGCTGATCACTCATCGTTCGACTCCCCCCGTTTCGCTCAACGCCCGATCACGGCCGGTGCGCCGCCCTCGTCCGTGCCCCAGACGTCCTCGTCGTCGCCCATCCAGGAGGCCCGTTCACGGTCGGCGCTCTGGGTCTGCTGCTGACCTCCTCCCCCGGCGCCGCCCATCGGCGGCATGAAGGGCATTCCGCTGGAGGTGGTGGCACCGCCGCGCTGGGCGACGGGGATCCGCTCTTCCTCGTCCTGGTATCCGGAGCCGTTGCTCCTGCGCGCGGCGGGCATACGAGAGGTGCTCTGGCCGTCGTCCATCACGGCGCGGACGCGCTCGCCGTCGTTCGAGCCGCCACCCGAGCTCATGCCGTTGATGCGGGTGCCCTGGGGCAGCATCGGCATACCGCTGCCCGAACCATGGCCCGAACCGGATCCGGACGAACCTCCGGAGCCCGCGTTCTGGTCGTACAGCTCCTCCTCCTCGCTCCCGGGGGTGTACTCGGGCGAGTACTGCGAGCCGCCTTGGTCGGAGGGGTCCCCGATCCCCGATCCACCGCCGAGTTCATTGGGCACGGCCTGCCCCTGCTCGATCGGGGTGGTGACGGTGCTGCCGTCGGGCTGGTGATAGGTGACGGTGCCGTTGTCCGGGTCCAGGACGCTGCTGCTGCCGTCGGGGAAGTCGGTGGTGAGGGTGCCGTCCTGGTTCAGGGTCGTGGTGCTGCCGTCGCCGTTGGTGATCGATTCGCCGGGGTTCAGGCTGTCGAGGTCGGTCGTTCCGTCGGGGTGGGTCGTGGTGACGTCGCCGCCGGGCAGGTCGACGGTGCTGGAGCTGCCGTCCGGGAAGTCGGTGGTGACCGATCCGTCGGGGTTGAGTGTGGTCGTGCCGCTGTTCGGGTCGGGCAGTCCGCCGCCGTCACCGCCGCCGAGGCCGATCTGCTCGGCTTGCTGCTGGGCCTGATCAACCAATTGCTGTTGCTGATCTTCCAGCTGCTGCTGTTGCTGCTGTTGCTGTTGTTCCAGTTGTTGCTGTTGCTGCTCGGCCTGCTGCTGCATCTGCTGCTGTTGCTGTTCCAACTGCTCTTGCTGTTGCTGAGCCTGCTGCTGCGCCTGCTGTTCAACCTGCTGCTGCTGCTTTTCGGCCTCCTTCTGCATCTGTTCGGCCTGCTCTTGCTGCTGCTGGGCCTGCTGTTGCGCCTGCTGCTCGACCTGGTGTTGCTGCTGCTCCAGCTGCTCCTGCTGTTGCTCCAACTGGTTCTGCTGGTCCGGGAACGGGCTCTCGGTCTGCGGCCGGTGCTCCAGCTGTTCAGCCTGCGCCTCCTGTTGGGCGGCGATCTGCTCGGCCTGATTCTCAGCCTGCTCCTGCTGTTGCTGGATCTGCTGCTGGGCCTCCTTCTGCTGTTTCCGCCGCTGCTTCTCCAATTGCTGCTGAGCCTGCATCTGCTGCTTTGCCAGCTGTTCCTGCTGCTGTTGCATATGCTGCTGGGCTGCCAACTGCTGGTGCTGAAGCTGCTCCTGCTGCTCCTGCTGTTGCTTCTGCTGCTCCTTCGCCAGCTGCTCCTGCTGTTCTTGCTGCTGTTGCTGCATCTGCTGCTGTTGCTTCACCTGTTCCTGCTGAAGCTGCTCCTGCTGCTTCTGCTGCTCCTGCGCCAACTGCTCCTGCTGCTCCTGCGCCTCCTTCTGCGCCTGCGTCTGTTCCTTGACCTGCTGGGCCTGCTGCTGTGCCAGCTGCTCCTGCTGCTCCTGCTGCTGTTTCTGAAGCTGCTCCTGCTGTTGCTGCTGTTGTTGCTGCATCTGCCGCTGTTGCTTCAGCTGCTGCTGCTGAAGCTGCTCCTGCTGCTTCTGCTGCTCCTTCGCCAACTGCTCCTGCTGCTCCTGCGCCTCCTTCTGCGCCTGTTCCTGCTGTTGCTGCATGCGCCGCTGGGCCGCCAGTTGTTGCTGCTGAAGCTTCCTCTGTTGCTCCTGCTGCTCCTTCTGCATCCGCCGCTGCGCTTCCAGCTGCTGGTGCTGAAGCCTTTCCTGCTGTTCCTGTGCCTCTTTCTGTTGTTCCAGGGCCTCCTTCTGCATCCGCCTCTGGCGTGCCCGCTGCGCAGCCGCCTGGTCCTGAGCAAGGCCCTCACTCAGGCTGCTGGTGGTCTCCGTCTCGATGGAGTCCGGGAATTTCTGGTTGTTGAAGGAGTTCTGAATGTCGATGACGGCTCGTTTACCGGCCTCCACGAGCTGTTCGAGTACGGACCGCTGCCACCGCTTGATGGCCTCTTGGCCGATCGTCTTCCAGGTGGCCTTGTCGCCGAGCGGACCGTAGTTCCTGTCACCGCCGTAGAAACCACTCTTCTCGACAAAGTGATCGCCGATGACGTCCCCCGCCAGGGTGACCGACTGCACGTCGTAGCGCACCTTCAGGAGGTTGTTCTGCCATACCTCGTCGGTGACATCGAGCAGGACGTCATGCAGCCAGCGCAGGGGATTGCCCTCGTACAACTGCCAGCTGTACCAGGTGTTGTACAGATTTGTCGCCGCCGTCTCGATCGTCTGCCGGAAGGAGCGGAGGTCGGAGCCGAACTTCGACTCCAGGGACGAGGTGAGCGGAACCTGATGGCTGTAGGACTCATAGTTCTCGGCGAGCTTGTGAATCAGGTCCTTGAAGACCCCGGCCGCCTTCCCCCTCCAGGCCGCGCCCTGGTCACCGAGGTCCCGTTCCCAGTTCCGCAATTCCATGTGCTGGAGCTTGAAGAAGTAGGCGACCCGGTCGAACGCCGCTGCCGCCCGGTCGAAGGAATCCAGATCCACCGCATCGGCGAGGTGTTCCAGCCTGAGATCACCGTCCCAGGAGAACCCGACTGTGTTCCCGGTGCGGAGGAGCCGGTACAACGCCATGCCGCCGCCGTAGCTGTACCGCGACAGGTCGACATTGCTCCATGTCACGTCCGAGGACTGTCCCTCGAAGTCATGGCCGAGGCTACTGCCGAATTCCGCGCCGTGGACCACACCGCCGGCCGGGGGCTCATCCGTGCTTGTGGTGCCCAGCATCGTGACGCGACCCCGCATCATCTCCACCTCGGTGCCCGGTGGCGCGTCACCGATCGGGCCGTCGTTCCCGGAGAAGAAGGGGACCACGAAGTCGGTGTCCTCGATGCGCCAACCGGAGTTCTCCGTCCGCCACGACATGTCGATCCCGGCCTGGGTGATGGCCGTGGTCGGCTCGCCCTCGAATTCCGAGATCTCGACCCGCATCAGCGGGATGTCGTCGTTGCCGAGAAGCTCGTTGAAGAGGGTCCCCCGGAGCGGCAGATCAGCACCGGTCAGCACCCTGACGGCAATGCGCCAATAGTCTTCATCGGGAGCGGAGTACGCGGGGGGAACGTTGTCGTTTCCAGACTCGGCCACGGGACAGGACCTTCCGGGGGCTTCTCAGTGAGACGGGCGGGCGGCGATGAGGGCGGACTGCGACGAGCCGGTCAGACCGTCTCGGTTTCATCGCTGGTGGACGAGGTGCTGCTCAGGTCCTCATCCACGTTGTCGAAAATGTCCAGGAACTTCTGGCCGTTGATGCTGCCCAGATTGTCGTGCTGTGCGTTGAAAAGCTGGTGGATGGTGTCCCGCAGGTTCTCCGCGATGTCGCCGAAGAGCTCGGACTGCCCCTCGAAGATGGACACAAGGCTCTCCGCCGTGCTTTGCACCGCCTTCTGGAGACTGGCGCCATGTCCTTCGAGATAGCCGTCGTCCGCCATACATCCCATGGCCAGCGGCCTGAGCAGGCCAAAACTCGGACTGTCCGCCGAGACATCGGACTCACCGATCAGGCTCTTCATCGAAGGCGCGGCGCCCCCGTCGTTCAACTGGATCTCATGGACCTGGTCCCGGAAGGGCAGGACACGGCTGTCCAGGAATGTCTGGAGTCCGGCCTTGTCCAGCGTCATGGCGGGGGAATCCGGATCCGGACACCTGGGTATGTAATCAGGATCCGGTGCCCGTTTTCCCGAACCCTGTTCCGTGTCGTCAGCCACAGCGATGCTCCTTCCGTTGCGGATATACCGCCCGCCACCGAGGGAGGCGGGCCGGGGCAGCGGCCCGAGGGCCGGTGGCGGGCGGTGTCGCCCTGCGGCCGTGGGGGACGGCCACGCAGGGCGGGTCAGCGGCCGATCTTCACCGAGTCCCACATCTGGGTCAGCGAGCTCTCGCTGTACTGGTAGTTGCCGGAGACCGAGGTCAGAAGCGTGGAGTGCTTCGTCAGCAGGTCCTCCATGGCCTTGACGGCGTGGTCCCAGGCCCGCTGCTTCTGGTCATAGACGTCCCGGTCATCACCGACCCAGGAGTTCCTGAGCGCGTTGAGTTCCATCTCCAGGTTGGAGAGGGTGGTCGCGATGGCCCGCGTCTGCGTGATCATGTCGTCCGCGGCGTTGCTCATCTGCGAGTAGTCGACGTAGATAAAGCCGTCGGTGAAATCACTCATTGCCAGTTCTCATCTCACTTCGGGGAGGGACTGAGGGTGAGGCGCGTCGTCCGGACTCAGCCGGCCAGCGCGTCGAAGACGGAGTTCGACTGCGCATAAGCCTGGTTGATCGAGTCGTTCGAGGATCCCTGCTGCCTGCCGTGCTCGGTGAGGGTCTCGTTCAGGGTCTCGATCATGTCCTGCACGTTCCGGAGGATGACGTCGGCCTTTTCCTCCCAGGAGGTGACCAGATCCCGGAAGGCGCCGCCGTCGCTTCCCTGGTAGTGCGTCATGAGGTTGGTCTTGGTGGTTTCGACGTCCTGGCGGCACCTGAGCACACCGTTGAACGCCATTTCCAGCGCCTGTACGCCATTTCGTGTGGCGGATTCCTCCGACTGCTGCATGCCGTTGACGGCCATGCGTACCCCTTTCATCGTCCGGTCCTGAACGGCCGCCGGTCGACGGGGATACTCGCCGGCGGCGATTCAGGGATTTGGGCCTGCCATGGGCCAGGTTCCACCGCAATCACCGCTTGAGTTGGCCCCCGCGCGCTGACCGATGTCGGTTCATGACCTGTGCACGGGAAATGCCCGTACCGATGGCGGCTTTCGCGTCGAGCCTGTCAGGCGCGCAAAGCGGCTACAAGGGACATGGCGCGGGATTAATAGTGCGCGGCACCGGATTTATTGCGCATCAGTTGCCGCGCCCGGCCGACCGGGAGCAGTGCGGCGCGGTCACATGGGCCCGTCCCTTCTGTGCCGCCTCCGGGGACAGATCGGGGCCGGAGGGGAGCATCGAGAGCATCAGGGAGGGGAGTTCCCGCATGCTGCCGCTGTCGTAGCCCAGGGCCTTGACCGTGTCCGTGTCCACCAGCCGGTGTTTCACACCCGCGTCCGTGACCAGGTACAGCGTATTGCCGACCTCGCCGCCGCCCGCACCCAGCGCCCGTACCAGCGCACCGCGGCCCGGCGGTGCGGTGACCCGCTCCACGGGGAGGCAGGCCGGGGCCGCGGCCGCGCCCGAGGAGTGCTGGGCGGCCGGGCCGAGGTCCGGTTCGGTGACCAGCGCGACTCCGAACCGGGTGCCCTTGGTGCCCGGCGCCACGCGGGCGCAGGGGATCCGTCCGTGGGCGACGGTGACCGCCTTCGGCGGCGAACTCGGAACCGTACCGGGGCCGTTGTCCAGCGCGTCCTCGGCCGCGAGACTGCCTTTCAGCGCCTGGGAGGTCAGCGGCAGGGCGGTCGGTTCACGGCCGCCGTACGCCTTCTCGCGGGTCTGCGGATCGCCGAGTACCAGCGCGAGACCGGTCGCGGTGAGCGGCGCGAGACCGTCCTCGCGCAGCAGGTAGTAGCGGGCCGTGGAGCCGGGCACCGCGAGGGCGAAGGTCTGCCCGATCCGGGTGGCGCGGCCGCCCAACTCCGCCCCGCGGCCACCGATTCCCGGGTTGTCGGGCGGCGCGAGGTCGGGACCGGCCGGCAGTGCGCTCAGGAAACCGGCCGATACGGGCACCGGCTTGGTGGTGGCGTAGCCGAGGGCCTCCATGACACCGGAAGCGTCGTCGAGCCGCAGTCGACTGCCCTGCCACAGCAGATAGCGGGTACGGTCCGGGCCGGTGACGAGCACCCCCTCGCCCTTGCCGAGCGCGCTGCCACCGGCCTCGGTGGCGATCGCGAGCGTGGTGCTCGCCTTGCCGTCCTCGGCTGCCGACGGAGCGGAACACACCTGCCACGGCTCGTCGGACAGATCACCGGGGCCGGGCGGGGAGTCGGGGGCGCCGTCGATGCCGACGGGTGTGCCGTGCGGGGTGCCCTTGAGGGAGTCGGTGCCGACCGTGGTGGTCGTGAGGTCGGTGCCGCCCAGCAGCAGGGCCGAGGCGTAGTTGCGAACGGGGCGCAGCCTTCCGTCGAGGTACAGATAGCGGGCGCCGGTCTGCTTGTTGACGATCAGTTGGCCCGGACTGCGCCAGGAGTCCGTGGTGCCGGGCGAGATGAGGCCGAAGACAAAGGCACCTGCGCTGATCAGGACGGCGATGATGACGCCGATGGCGATACCGCGGTTGGTACGGCCCTGGGGGCTCTCGGACGCGTCCGGGTCGGAGCGCAGCATGCTGGAGGTCAACCGGCCCATGAGGAACATATGGGCCTGGACCTGGTCGCGTTTGTTCTGCATCAGCGGCTCTTCTCCTCAGGTGTCATCCGCCGTGGGCACGGAGGGCGCCGTAGACGCCGAGCACCCAGAGCGACAGGGGCAGCATGCTGATCGCCATGAGGGAGTGCAGCAGCTCCGCGGCGCGGCCCCAGTACGGGACGAGCCGACGGCCCGGGACCGTCCAGGAGGCGATGGCGAGGGCGGCGGCGGCCGCGAGCACCGCGCCGACCAGCAGGAGCTTGCCGGTGGGACCGGACGAGGCGGCCGCGTCGTGGGTGAGCAGGGCGCCGCCCCATACGCCGGGGACGACGAGCGAGAGGCGCTGGAGGGTGTTGCCCAGACCCCTGCTGTGCAACAGGAGCAGCACCGACAGGGCCACCATGGCGAGGATCTCGGGGAGGTCGGAGGCGCGGCCGAGGCCGAGCAGACACCCGGCGCAAATGGTGCCCGCCGCCGCGTAGAGGCCGGTCATCCAGCCGTCGGCGACGACGGCTCGAGCGGCGACGGCGGAGGGCGAGTGGGGTTCGATGCCCTCCTGGAGCTGCTGGGCGTTGGTGGGCAGGGGTGGCAGTCGCAGTCCGGACAGCCGGAAGGACAGTGTGGGCACGAACGCCCCGAAGATGACGGCGGCCAGCGAGACCAGTCCGGCGGTGTGCGGGGCCGACAGATCGGCGGTCATCATCAGGACGGCCGCGAGCACACCCGCGGTGGCGACCGCCACCGCGGCGAGGAAGAGCGCGGCGAAGGCGACGACCAGGGCGACGGCGAGCATCGCGCCGCCTGCCGCGGCGGCGCAGGCGGCGAGCAGCCGGGCGCCCAGCACCTCGTACGGGTGTGGTCCGCCCAGGTCGCCGCCGGGCAGCAGCCAGCCGGCCAGGGCGAAGTAGGGCACGGCCACGAAGCCCAGTGCCGCGCCCGCCTCCGCGTCGCCGACCGCGCGGCTGGCCGATCCGGCGCCACCGAGCAGCAGTGCCCCGGCGGCGGCCGCGGCCAGTGCCCGCAGTTCGGCGGAGGGGCCGGGGATCGCGAGGACGGCGAGCCCGGCGGCGAGGGTGACGGCCAGCAGGCCGAGCAGGAGACGGCGGCTGGTGGTCGCCGTCCAGCCGAAGGGACGGTCCGCCATGGTGGTGGCGATGCCGTCGACCAGGTCGTCGAGCTGGACTTCGGGAAGGGTGTCGGTGCGCGGCCTGAGGTAGAGGGTTTCCCCGTCGAGCAGGCCCAGGGATTCCAGGCTGCTCTCCTCGGCGACCGGTTCGCCACCGAGGCGCTGGAGGACCCATCCTCCGTGCTCAAGGCCCTGCTCGGCAAGGTCGTCGCCCGCGTACCGCACCAGTGTGGGCAGCAGGTCGATGACGGGGACGTCGGCGGGAACCGCGAGGTCGATGGTTTTGGCGGGCGCGCGCACGGTGACGCGGCAGAGCCCTGCCGTTGCGGTGTCTGTCATGGGGGTACTCACGCTTCATCGGGAGACGCTGAAGGTCTCCGGGGAGAATCGGTCGTCGGAGATGCGCCCGGGAGACGGTGAGGGTCTCCGGGGGAACCGGTCGTTGGACGTGTGCGCGGCGACGCGGCACACTACATGCGGAACCGCTGCTGGAGTCGCGGCCGTCGAACTGAACCGTTGAGACGGATCGTAGACTCTTCTCCACCGGCCCGGGTTGCTGCCCCCGGCCCGGTTCTGCTGCCGGCCCTCGTGGCCGCGCCACTCACACCTTGTCCGGCTTCTCCTGCCGTACGGGTCCAGCCCGTTCGCCGTCTCATGACATCCCGCCACGCCCGCGTGCGACGCCGCACTGGCACCGGATGCACGGACGTCGGGCACCCGGAAATCCCAGCACCACGGCAGCACACCGTTTCCGAAGGAGATCTCTCACTTGAGTACCGTCCTGTTCCGCAGGCCCGCGCGTCGCCGCGGTCCGGACATGCCCGAAGGAGAGCTGAGTCTCCAGGAGCCGCCCACACTGGCGGAGATGACGCCCGACAGCTCGGCGGTGTGGAACTACCTGCCGATGGCGATGATGTCGGTGTCGATGATGCTGATGTTCATGCGGCCGGGCTCCAAGGGCGCCTTCACCTATCTGGCGCTGGGGCTGATGCTGGTTTCCTCGGTGGCCATGATCCTGGGGCAGTTCATGCGCCGCGCCAGCGAGCGCAAACAGCGGCTGAAGGGTGAGCGGCGGGACTATCTGCGCTATCTGCGGCAGACCCGCAGGAAGGTGCGGACCGCCGTGGTGGAGCAGCAGCGGGCGCTGCTGTGGCGCCACCCGGAGCCGGACGCGCTGTGGTCGCTGGTGGGCACCACCAGGCTGTGGGAACGGCGGCCCGGCGACGAGGACTTCGCCGAGGTGCGGGTGGCGGTCGGCGACCAGAAGCTCGGACTGCGGCTGGCTCCGCTGTCCACCAAACCGGTGGAGGATCTGGAGCCACTGACCGCACACGCGCTGCGCAGTTTTATCCGCGCCTATGCCTCCGTCCCCGACCAGCCGATCGCGGTCTATCTACGCACCTGGTCGAAAGTGCTGTTCCGGGGCGATACGGAGCGGATCCGCGCGCTGAGCAGGGCGTTGCTGGCCCAGCTGGCCGTGGTGCACTCGCCCGAGGATCTGTGGATCGCGGTGGTCACGGCGGACGAGCGGCGTGCCGAGTGGGAGTGGGTGAAGTGGCTGCCGCACAACTTGCACACGCAGGACAGCGACGGCGCGGGCGCGGTGCGGATGGTCGTGTCGTCCGTGAACGAACTGGACGATCTGCTGGGCGTGGAGTTCCAGGAGCGGCCACCGTACGACCCGGACGGGGTGCCGGGGCGGGAGGAGCCGTACACGGTGATCGTGCTGGACGGGGTCGCTCCGCCCGGCGGACACCGGTTGGACGGGCCGGGCTGCCGTAACGCGGTGGTGCTGGATCTCGCCGGGGAGCTGACCTGGCGGCCGGGGCGCACCACGCTGCGCTTCGAGGTCGCGGACGACGCGATGAGCCTGGTACGTACGGACCGTGAGCGCAAGGAACAGCTGACCCCGCTCGGCCGCCCCGACCGGCTGACCACCACGGTGGCCGCGTCGCTGGCCAAACGGCTCGCCCCGTACCGGATGGGGGTGGCCACGCAGTCCGCGGAGCCGCTGGCGACGGATGTGGAGCTGACGACCCTGCTGGGGATCACGGATCTGTACCGTCATGAGCCGCCCTCGTTGTGGTCCCGGCGCACCGGCTCGGAGCGGCTGCGGGTGCCGATCGCGGTCGGCTCCGACGGGACGCCGGTGGAGCTGGACATCAAGGAGTCCGCACAGGGCGGCACCGGCCCGCACGGCATGCTCATCGGCGCCACCGGCTCCGGCAAGAGCGAGCTGCTGCGCACCCTGGTACTGGGGCTGGCGCTCACCAACTCCTCCGAAACACTCAACTTCGTCCTGGTGGACTTCAAGGGCGGCGCCACCTTCCTCGGCCTCGATGAACTCCCGCACACCTCCGCGGTGATCACCAACCTCGCCGACGAGGTGGCACTGGTCTCCCGGATGCAGGACGCCCTCCACGGCGAACTGATGCGCCGCCAGGAACTGCTGCGCGCCGCGGGCAACTACACCTCCGCCCTGGAGTACGAGAAGGCACGCGCCGACGGAGCGCCACTGGCCCCGCTGCCGAGCCTGTTCGTGGTGGTCGACGAGTTCAGCGAGCTGCTCGCCGCACACCGCGAGTTCATGGAACTGTTCGTCATGATCGGACGGCTCGGCCGCAGCCTCGGAGTACATCTGCTGCTCGCCTCACAGCGGCTCGACGAAGGCCGGATGCACCAGCTGGAAAGCCATCTGTCCTACCGGATCGGTCTGCGTACCTTCTCGGCGATGGAAAGCCGCGGTGTGCTGGGCGTGCCGGACGCGTACGAGCTGCCCCCGACGCCGGGCAGTGGCTTCATCAAGACCGGTGTGGAGGCGCTGACCCGCTTCCGCGCCGCCTATGTCTCCGGCCCGTACCGGCACCGCGGCGGCTCCGCCGCCCACCAGGCCCGGGTGGCCAGCCAGGTGGTGCCGTGGACGGCGGGCTGGGTGGTGCCACGCCAGCTGCCCGATCCGCCGGAGAACCAGCCGGACGGACCGGAGGAGGAAGAGAGCGGCGCGTCGCTGCTGTCGGTGGCGGTGGACCGGTTGCGGGACGCCGGGCCGCCCGCACACCAGGTGTGGCTGCCACCGCTGGAGGACCCGTCGCCGCTGGACGAGTTGCTGCCGCCGCTCGCACCGCATCCGGAGTACGGGTTCACCCTCACCGACCTGACCGGACGAGGACGGCTCTCGGTGCCGGTCGGGGTGGTGGACCGGCCCTTCGACCAGCGCCGCGACGACATGGTGGTGGATCTGTCGGGCGCCGGTGGCCATGTGGGTATCGCGGGCGGCCCGCAGAGTGGCAAGTCCACACTGGTGCGGACGCTCATCACCGCTCTCGCCCTCACCCACACCCCGCGCGAGGTGCAGTTCTACTGTCTGGACTTCGGCGGTGGCACTCTGGCCGGGCTCACCGATCTGCCACATGTCGGTGGTGTCGCGGCCCGGCTGGACCTCGAGCGGGTCGGCCGGGTGCTGGCCGAGGTCTCCGCGGTGCTGGCACACCGGGAGCGGTTCTTCCTGGAGAACGGCATCGACTCGATGGCCACGCTGCGGCGGCGCCGTGCGGCCGGAGAGTTCCCCGAGGAGAAGCACGGCGATGTCTTCCTCGTGGTGGACGGCTGGGCCACGGTACGTCAGGACTACGACCAGCACCTCCCCACGTTCAACGCCATCGCCGGCCGGGGGCTGAACTACGGCGTCCACCTCATCGTCACCACCGCCCGCTGGGTGGAGCTGTCGGCGGCCGTCCGCGACCAGGCCGCCACCCAGCTGGAACTGCGCATGGGTGACCCGATGGACTCCAACATCGACCCGCGCAAGGCGCGAAGTGTGCCGCGCTCCCCCGGGCGGGGGCTGACCGGCGACTCCAAGCTGCACTATCTGGCGGCGCTGCCCCGGATCGACGGCGGGACCGACACGGAGGACCTGTCGGAGGGCATCGCGGGGCTGGCGTCCGCACTCCGCGAGCACTGGACGGGCCCGCCCGCACCCCCGGTGCGGATGCTGCCGACGCTGCTTCCGGCCGCCGAACTGCCACCCCCGGACGGCGATGTGCGGGTGCCGCTCGGTATCGAGGAGGACCGGATGGACACGGTCTGGCACGACTTCAGCGCCACCCCGCACATGATCGTCGTCGGGGACACCGAAAGTGGCAAGACCAACCTGCTCCGGCTCACCGCGAAGGCCATCACCGCCCGGTACACCCCGGCCGAGGCCCGCATCATGGTGGTCGACTACCGCCGCGAACTGGTCGAGGCGATCCCCGACGACTACCGGCTCGGCCACGCCGTCTCCATCGACGCGCTCAGGGACCTGGTCGGCGGTGCCGCGCGGGCCGTCAAAACACGGGTACCGGGCCCGGACATCACCCCCGCGCGGATGCGGCTGTGCGACTGGTGGACCGGGCCGCGGCTGTTCGTCCTGGTCGACGACTACGACATGGTCGGTGGCGGCGGTCCGCTCAACCAGCCCTTCGAGCCCCTGACGGACTTCCTCGCACTGGGCTACGAGGTCGGCCTGCACATGGTGGTCGCCCGCTCCGCGGCGGGGGCGTCCCGCGCGCTCAACGATCCACTGCTGCGGCGGCTCCTGGAGGTCAACACCCCCGGGATCCTGCTGTCCTGCCCGCCGACCGAGGGCTACCTCTTCGGCAATGTCAAGGGCCGCAATCTGCCTCCCGGACGCGGTCAGCGCATCGCCCGCCGCAAGAGCGTCCAGGTCCAGACGGCCCTGCTCACCCCGGAGGGCTCATGAGCCGACCTACGGTCCGGGAAGCGCACCATGAGATTCCAGGAGGTCCGAGAGTGTCACGGCAGGTACTGACGGTCTGCCCGGATCAGCCGGAGAGCTACCGGACGATCGGTGAGGCGCTGGCCGCGGCGCGCACCGGAGCGGTGATCCGGGTCCGGCCCGGCCGTTACACCGAGAACCTCACCGTCCGCACAAGGGTGACCCTCGTCGGCGAAGGCGACCCGGGCAGTGTCGAGATCTGCCCGCGCCGGGGCACCGCGCTGACCCTGGTCGCCGACGCGGTGATGCTCACCGATCTGACCCTGCGCGGCGGCGGCGAGGATGTGGCGGTCGTCGACGCGCCACGCGGTCAGGTCGCCATGGACAGCTGCACGGTGATCGGATCGGGCTGGACGGCGGTGCTGGCCCGGCAGAGCGGTTCGCTGGCCATGCGCGGCTGCCGGATCACCAACCGTGAGGGCGCGGGCATCGTGGACACCTCGGAGAACGGCAGTGTCATCGAGGACTGCCTCATCGAGAACCTCGGCACCTCCGCCGTCGTCCTCGGCGAAGGCGCCCGGTCGACGGTGCGCAACTGCCGGCTGCGCGACGCCCGCGGCAACGGCGTACTGGCCAACGGCGAATCCCAGGGCTCCATCGAGTCCTGCGACATCACCACGACCGACAAGCCCGCGATCGCGCTGGAGGGCAACAGCACCACCCGCGTCTCCCGCTGTACCGTCCGCGACACCTCGGTGGGCGTCTACCTCACCAGCGCTTCCCGCCCCACCCTCGAGGACGTCGCGGTCTCCGGCACCTCCGGCCCCGCCATCGCCCTTGCCTCGGGGGCCGATCCGCTGCTGCGCCGGTGCACCACACTGCGGACGAAGGACAGCGGTGTGGTGGTCTCCGAGAGGTCCCGGGGCACCTTCGAGGACTGCGAGTTCACCATGGCCGCCGGTTCGGCGATCCGGGTCACGGGCTCCAGCTCGCCGTCGTTCCTGCGCACCGCCGTCCGGGGCTGCTCCGACGCCGCCGCGGCCGTGCTGCTCACCGAGGAGTCGACCGCGGAGTTCGACCGGCTGGAGGTGACGGAGTCGGCGGGCAGCGCGGTGGCCATCCGCGCGCACGCCAATCCGCTGCTGCGCGGCGCCCGTATCACCGCGTCCGGCACACATGGCTTCGAGGTGGCCGACGACGGGCGCGGACGGCTGGAGTCCTGCACCGTGGAGCGGGCGGGCGGCGACGGGATACGCGTCGCCGACGGCGGCACCGCCCAGATCGACGGCTGTGTGCTGCGCACATCCTCGGAGTCCGGGCTCTCGGTGGGCCGTGACGCCGTCGCCACCGTACGCGACTGCGAGATCGACACCTGCGGCGCCTCGGGCGTGGCCGTCGAGGACGGGGGCGAACTGTCCCTGACCCGCTCCCGCATCGCGCAGGCAGGGGCCCACGGTGTGCTCCTCGCCGCGGGCGCGCGTGCGGAGCTGCGCCAGTGCGAGATCACCGGGAGCGTCGGCGATGGCATCAGGGCCGACACCACCGGGCCGGTCGGCGTCATCGGCTGCACCGTACGCGGCAGCCGTGGCGCCGGTCTGACCCAGACCCACGGCGGCGACCGGCTGGAGGTGCTGGAGCTGACCAGCGCCGACAACGGCGAACCCGATCTGTGGGGCGCCGAGGCCGCCGCCCGGGCGGCCGACCGGCCCGGTGGCGGACCGCGTCCGGACCGCGACGAGCCACAGGAGCCGCTGGACGAGCTGGAAGCCCTCATCGGCCTCGTGGGCGTCAAACACCAGGTGCGCACCCTGGTCAACCTCAACCAACTGGCCCAGCGCCGCGTGCGGTTGGGTATGCCGGTGCCGTCGATGAGCCGCCATCTGGTCTTCGCGGGCCCTCCCGGGACCGGCAAGACCACCGTGGCCCGCCTCTACGGCTCCATCCTGGCGCAGCTGGGGGTGCTGCCGGAGGGGCATCTCGTCGAGGTCTCCCGCGCCGATCTGGTGGCGCAGGTCATCGGCGGTACGGCCATCAAGACCACCGAGGCGTTCAACAGGGCGATCGGCGGAGTGCTGTTCATCGACGAGGCGTACACCCTCACCTCCGGGGGCTCCTCGAACGACTTCGGCCGGGAGGCGGTGGACACCCTGCTGAAACTCATGGAGGACCACCGCGAGGACGTGGTGGTGATCGCCGCGGGGTACTCCGCCGAGATGGATTCCTTCCTGGGCTCCAACCCGGGCCTGGCCTCCCGTTTCACCCGCACCATCGAGTTCGAGAACTACTCCGTCGAGGACCTGGTGACGATCACGGAGAGCATGTGTGGCTCCCACCAGTTCGAGCTGGGACCCGGCACCTCCGAAGCCCTCGCGGCACACTTCGAAGCCATGCCGAAGGACGCCACGTTCGGCAACGGCCGGGCCGCCCGGCGGGTGTTCGAGGAGATGGTGGACCGTCAGGCGTTCCGCCTCGCCACCATGGCCGAACCAGCCCAGCGCGATCTGACACTGCTGCTGCCCGAGGACGTCAGCGACGCGGCGCGGGTGAAGGAGGCGGAGGCCGAGGACCGGGACACCATGCTGGCGAAGCTGACGGCCATGATCGGCCTGAACGCCGTCAAACGCGAGGTCACCGACCTGGTCAGCCTGCTGACCACGGCCAAGCAGCGGGAGGCCGCCGGGCTTCCCGCGCCCCGTATCAGCCAGCATCTGGTGTTCTCCGGCCCGCCCGGCACCGGTAAGACCACCATCGCCCGGCTCTACGCCCAGCTGCTCCACTCCCTGGGCGTGCTGAACCGGGGCCAGTTGGTCGAAGTGGCCCGCGCCGATCTGGTGGGGCGGTACGTGGGCCACACCGCGCAGCTCACCAAGGAGGTGTTCGAGAGCGCGATGGGCGGTGTGCTCTTCATCGACGAGGCGTACACCCTCACCCCCGAGGGGTCGTCCTCCGACTTCGGCCGGGAGGCGGTGGACACCCTCCTGAAACTCATGGAGGACCACCGCGACGAGGTCGTGGTCATCGTCGCCGGTTACACCGACGAGATGAGCCGCTTCCTGGCCTCCAACCCCGGCCTCGCCTCCCGCTTCTCGCGGTACGTGGAGTTCGAGAACTACACCACCGACGAGCTGGTCACCATCATGCAACGGCAGGCCGAGGAGACCGGCTACAGCTGTCCACCCGAAACCCTGGAGGCACTGCGCGCCGCCATCGAGGGACTCCCCCGCGACCGGTCCTTCGGCAACGCCCGGCTGGCGCGGCAGCTGCTGGAGACGATGGTCACCCACCAGGCCCGCAGGCTGTCGACGCTGCGCACCCCGAGCATCGAGGACCTGCGCAGTCTGCTGCCGGAGGACCTGCCGACGGAGGGGATGGCCACCACACGCTGAGGTGGCGGCCAGGGTGCGCGCCCTTCCGGGACCGGCCCCGCCGGATCAGCCGGAATGGCCCGAGGATTCCCGTTCCACCACACTGAACGGCACGTCGTAGCGGCGCGGAGGTTCGCTGTCGCCCGCGATACGGCCGAGCACCCACGCATGGGCCTGCCGGGCCATGTCGGCCACGTCGGTCTCGACCGTGGTCAGGGTCGGCGTCGCGTAGGAGGACTCCATCGCGCTGCCGATCCCGATGACCTCGACATCCGTCGGCACGGTGAGCGAATGATGCCGCAGCGCGTGCAACGCGCCCAGCGCGAGGGCGTCATCGAGGGCGACCAGCCCGTCGAACGGCACCTCGGGGCCGACGAAGGCGGCCATGGCGTGGTAGCCGGCACCGCGGGTGGCCGTTTCCGCCACCACGCCCAGATGTGCGTCGGTGAGCAGGTCGGCGATCGACCCGCCACCTCGCGCACTGGCCGAACCGATCGGCAGCGGCAGGCCGAGCAGCTCCCGGGTCCCCAGGATGGCCACGCGTCGGCGCCCGTGCGCACGCAGCAGGGCCACAGCGGCTTCCGCCATCCTCGCGCAGTCCGCGATGACCTGGTCGAAGGGCAGGGGCAGTGCCCGTATGCCCATCAGCACGACCGGAGTCGCCGCGACCGCCCCCGCTGCCGCCTCGCCCAGCGCGACCGGTGCGAGGATCGCGCCGTCGGCGACGCCCGAGTCATTGCGCAGGATCCCGAGCTCACGCTCGGGGTCACCACCGGTCGGTTCGAGCACCACGTCCTTCCCGCCGGTTTCCGCGACGTCGATGAGTGCGGCGGCGAGGGCGGCCTGGAAGCCCGACGCGAGCTGGGGCAACGCCAGTGTCAGCACACCGGTGCTCTCCGAATTGAGCCGCCGCGCGGC
Source organism: Streptomyces sp. NPDC048636 (assembly GCF_040650655.1). Taxonomy (NCBI): domain Bacteria; kingdom Bacillati; phylum Actinomycetota; class Actinomycetes; order Kitasatosporales; family Streptomycetaceae; genus Streptomyces; species Streptomyces sp. NPDC048636. Next base: position 374,753 of record NZ_JBEZHR010000004.1, read on the forward strand.
CGGGTTCGGCCGGTAGTCGAGCTCTTCGATGGCCGCCAGAACGCGTCGGCGGGTGCTCTCGCGCACCTGCCCCACACCGTTGACGACCTCGGAGACCGTCTTGATGGAGACCCCGGCTGCCGCCGCGACGTCGCGCATGCGGGTGACACGTCCCGGTCCCGCCCCCCGTACCGGGCCCGCGTCCTCACCCCGTGACACGTGTGGACTCCCTCTCGATCAGGCGGAAGTCGACCGTGGAACGCCGTGGCGGCACCTTCTCGGCAGCCGTCCGCTCCACACGGTCGGCGATCAGGGCCACGGCCTGTTCGGCGATCGCCTGCCCGCCCGGGTCCACGGTGGTGAGCGTGGGGTAGCTGTACGCACTCTGCTCGATATTGCCGAACCCGACGACGGCCAGGTCCTCGGGCACCCGGCGCCCCGCTGCGTGCAGCGTGCGCAGTGCGCCGAGGGCGAGTCTGTCCCCGAGCGCGAAGAGGGCGTCGACCTCCGGCAGATCCAGCCGCAACGTCCGCAGCGCACCGGCGTCGGACCCGAAGGCGACCACATCGGTCGAGACGATGTGGCTCTCCGGAAGAGTGATCCCCGCATCCGCCAGACCGGCCATGAACCCCCGGTACCGGCCGTCGTACTCGGCGGGCCACTGGGTGTCCCCCGGTCTGATCACCGCGGGCCGCCGCCGTCCGGTGGCGAGGAGGTGCTGTGCCACACACCGCCCCGCTGCGAAGGTGTCCGCGGTGACCGAGTCGATGGCGTCCGACCGTACGGAGGCGCTGGCCAGCACCAGGGGTGCCGTACCCGACATGGCCCGGAAGTCCTCCTCGGTCAGGGAGACCGCGGCCAGGATGATGCCGTCCACATGTCTGAGCTGAGGACTCGACGGGACGGAACGCTCACGTTCCAGATCACCCTGCGTCTGCACGACGACGACGGACATCCGGCGGCGCCACGCCGCCGCGAGCACGGCGTCGGCGAGCTCCCGGAAGTAGGGCACGGTCACATCCGGCAGTGCGAGGCCGATCACCTGTGTCCGGCCCGAACGCAGCCTTCTGGCAGCCACATTGGGGTGGTAGTCGAGCCGCTCGATCGCCTCCGCCACCCGGGTACGCGTCGACTCGCGGACCGGCACACTGCCATTGACCACGTTCGAGACGGTGCGGATCGAAACCCCCGCCAACGCGGCCACATCACGCAGGGTGGCCGTGCGGTGCGCCCGTTCCGCTGCGGACCGCATCGGCCATGCACGCTCCACGGACGTCAAGCGCGCCCCTTTCTCCCGAGTAGCGCCACCACCATAAGCGACGCCGGACCCGCCACGACCCGGTGGGTGACGGTGCGGCGTCGGCCCCTCAGGGCCACCGTCCCGCATCCGGAGGGTCAGTGCTCCTTCTCACGGTCTTCCGCGTTGCGTTGACGATCCGTGAAGCCGTGTCTAGGGTCTGCCAACGGTTACCGTAACCGTTGCAATCCTCCAGGGGAGCCACCCCGATGAGCAACCAGACAGACGCAGGGGCCCTGAAAGAAAGGTCCTCGATGATCGATGTATCCGCAGCTGCGAGCAGTGGGAGCTGGCGCGCCCTTCATGTGGAGAAGCGAACACTGCCCGAGGGGTCACACATCATCCACCTGCCGGCCCCACCGGGGATCAGGATCAACATTCACATGAACGTGGTGGGCATCCGCGACTATCAGCGGCCGGCGAAGAAGGAGATCATCGCTCTGCCGGACCAGGTGTGCATCACGCCTCCGGAGCAGGAGCGAACCGTGATCGTCAGGTCGGTGGAGAACAGGACCACCACACTGGCCAGCCTCACGGTGCCGGTCGAGTGGTTCAGCCACCTCTCCGAGGACGGAGGTGATGAACCCAGCACATCAGAACTGCAACGGCTGCGGGCCGAGGGCAGGACCGATCCCGTCCTCGCCGCGGTGGTAAAGGCAACCCTGACGGCACACGAGGCCGGCGCGGACGATCTGTACGCGGGCTCGGCCGCGCAGTTCATCGCCGCGCACCTCACCGCCCCCCGTGCGGCGAACGACACCAAGCCGGCCGGTCCGCTCGGCCAGGGGCAACTGGACACCGTCATCTCCTACATGCGGGAGAACATCACAGACCCCATCACGCTCGACGATCTGTCCTCCCTGATCTCCTACAGCCGTTCACACTTCGCGCGCTGCTTCAAGGCGACCACCGGATGTACGCCCTACCGGTACCTCACCAACATGCGCATCGACATGGCGCGCGGATACCTGGAGAGCGGTGGCGACACCATCCTCCACATCAGCCGACGCTGTGGCTTCTCCGACTCCAGGAACTTCGTCCGAAGTTTCCACCGAACCACTGGATGCACACCGTCGGAGTACCGATCGGCGCGCGCCTGAGGGAGACCTCCCCGATCGGCCCCCTCACCCCCCTCACGTGGATCCCGGCACGGAGGTTGACATCGCCCAGACTTAATTTCTACTGTTTAGCAACCCCGAGGAGGACGCCATGAGCCGGACCTTGGAGCTCCTGGAGTCGCGGGTGAACGACCGTACGCAGTGGCATTTCGTGGTGCTCAGGGATGCCGATCACCTCGCGGTGGGCGAGTGCTCCGACTCCCTCCATCCCTCGAAGTTGGTGGCCGAACTGGCTCTTCTCGCTCCGCGGTTGCGCGGGCGGGACCTGCTGGCCGAGCGCACCGACATCGTGGACACGCTCGCCCGGCGGGTCGGTACACAGGCCCGCCCGGGGGCGTTCATCACCGCGACACTCATGGGCGGTGTGGAGCAGTTGCTCCTCGACCATGCCGCACAAGCGGCGGGTCAGCCGGTCTGGAAGTGGCTCGGCGGCTCGGCCCCCGACCCGGTGAGTGTCTATGCCAACATCAACCGCGTACCGGGCGGACGCGAAGCGTGGGAAGTGGCCGCGACCGCGCTCCGGGCGGTGGCGGCCGGCTACTCGGCGGTGAAGTGCGCACCGTTCGATGTCGCGGAGAGCGGTCAGCCGCTTCCCGCCACCGGGCTGGGCCGACTACGGGCGATCCGCGAGGCGGTCGGTGACAGCGTCGAGCTGAAGGTGGACTGTCATGAACGGCTTTCCGCCGAGGAGGTGCACGCCCTGCTGCCCGCGCTGGAAGATCTCGGCATCGGATGGCTGGAGGACGCGGTCGCCATCGACCATGTGGAGGAGCTGCGTGCGTTGCGGGCCGCCACGACGATCCCGCTGGCGGGCGGCGAATTGATGTTCCACCCCGCGGAGGCCGGTATCGCCGTCTCCGAGCACCTGGTCGATGTGCTGATGCCTGATGTGAAACACGCGGGCGGCATCACACAGGTGCTGTCCATCGCGCGATCCGCACCACAGCTCGCCATCTCGCCGCACAACCCCTCGGGGCCGGTCGCCACCGCGGCCAGCGCCCAGCTGATGGCCGTCTGCCCCAACGCCACCGAGTTGGAGTACCAGTTCGGCGAGACGACCTGGCGGTCCGATCTTGTCGGGGGTCTCGAACACGTCGCGGACGGCCGACTGCACCTCGATGACCGCCCGGGCCTCGGCCTCACTCTCGACACAAGACACCCCAGTCTTCGCGTCCTGTGGTCTTCCACCCTGTAGAGGGAGCGTGATGTCCATGCCCCAGCCACTGTTCCGGCGCGTGCCCGTGCGACGAGGCGCGCTCGCCGTGGCGGTCCTGACCTGCACGGCGCTCACCTCGAGTTGTCGATTGGCCGTCGATGAGGAGGGGGCCGGAAGCCCCGGTGGAGGCGGTGTGCTGAACATCGTCCAAAGCGCCGACGTCGCCCCGAACACCTTCCTGTCCCAGAACAATCCGAACTTCGCGGTCATCAGGACCGTGTTCAACACCCTGACCGAGTACGACCACACCACTCTCAAGCCCAAGCCGCAGCTGGCGACCGGCTGGAAGATGTCCGCCGACCACACATCGGTCACACTGCGGCTGCGGGACGATGTGACCTTTCACTCCGGGCGCGCGTTCTCCGCCGATGACGTGATCTTCACCATCAAGGCGATGCGACGTGACGATGTGACCTCGCAGTTCAAGCATGTGGCCAAGGCGATCACCACCATGAAGGCCGACGATGACCACACAGTCACCCTTCATATGGCGAAGCCGGTGTCGAACCTGTTCAACCTGTTCGAGGTCATGCCCATCGTGGACAAGGCCACCTTCGACGATCTCCTGGCCGGGAAGAAGTTCATCGGGACGGGCCCCTTCAAAGTGGCCAAGTACACCCCCGGTGCCGGACTGGAGCTCAAGAAGAACGACCACTACTGGAAGAGCGGACGACCGTATCTGGACGGGGTCAACATCAACGTCCAGAGCCAGTCGCAGTCGATGAAGTCCTCCCTCAGGTCCGGCCAGAGCCAGCTGGCCCTTGATCTCGCGCCGCTCGACACGGTCTCCCTCAAGGGCGACCCGAACTTCAAGGTCGTCGCCTCCGACGCCGCCGATGCCGCGTATTACATCGGCTCCAACGTCACGACCCCGCCCCTGGACAAGCCGGAGTTCCGGCAGGCCATCGCGTGGGCCATCGACCGCGACCGCATCCTCGAACAGGTGCTCGCCGGTATCGGTCAGACCAGCTCCCTGCCGTGGTCGCCCTCCTCCCCGGCGTTCGACAGGAGGAAGGCCCACACCTACCACCGCGATATCGACAAGGCCGGAAAGCTCATCGCCCGGGCCGGTGCCAAGGGCGCGTCGGTGAACATCGCCTTCAACTCGGGTCTGCCGACGAACCAGTCCATCGCCGAGATTGTGCAGTTCGATCTGAGGAAGGCCGGTCTGAAGGCGAAGCTCATGCCACTTCAGGCAGCCGACTTCTTCGGCAAACTGGCCGGTGGCGGGCTACCGGGCCTGTTTGTCAACGTCCATGGCTTCGGCCAGCTGAACCCCTCGACACTCGTCAAGGGCGCGTTCCCGTTCAACGCCGACAAGAACGCCTCCAACTTCGACTCCGACGAGTACCGCGCCCTCGCCGAGCGGCTCTGGACGACACCGCCAGGGCCAAAGGCCGACGCCGCTCACACCGCGATGAACGACTTCCTGCTTGACCAGCAGTTCGTCGGCGATCTGGTGGTCAGCTCACACACCTTCACGATCTCCACGAAACTCAAGGGCCTCACCTACAACATGTACGACTACCTCGACCTCGACGACGCGTATCTGACGAAGTGAGTACACCGCGATGCTGCGATACGCCTTCAAGCGACTGCCCTCGGCGGTCCTCGTGCTGGCAGTGGCGTCGGTGCTGGTCTTCACCGTTCCCCGGCTCGCGAAAGGCGACGCGGCGGACGTCCTGGCCGGGCCCGACGCCACCCCCGCCACGGTCACGGCGGTACGCCATGACCTCGGCCTGGACCAGAACGTCGTCGCCCAGTACCTCGGGTGGATGCGCGGTCTGCTCACGGGCGACCTCGGAACCTCCTACGTCCGCCGGCAACCCGCGGCCGAGGCCATCGGTGCCGCACTCGGCCAGACGGTCACCCTGACCCTCGGCGCACTCGCCGTGGCGGTCCTCCTCGGTGGCGCCGCCGGGATCGTCCTCGGTGTCAGCCGCAACCGGGTGCTGACCAAGCTCACCAGTGCGCTGGTCTCCCTCGCCTTCGCGATCCCGCCGTACGTCAGTGGTGTGCTTCTGGTCCTGCTCTGCGCCGTGACGGTCAGAGTGCTCCCCGCGGGTGGCTATATGCCCCTCGCCCAGGATCCCGAGATCGCCGTCCAGTACCTGCTGATGCCCGCGGTGTGTCTCGCCCTGCCCACCGCCGCGGTCCTCGCGAGATTCCTGGCCGCCTCCATCCGCCAGGTCCAGGACGAGGAGTTCATCCGCACCGGCCTGGCGAAGGGGCTGCGGAGAGGTCGGCTGGTCCGGGCACATATGATTCCGCATGCACTGCCCCCGGTCCTGACCGTGCTCGGCATCCAGGTCGGCCAACTCCTCGGCGGCGCCATCGTGGTCGAGGCCATCTTCGGCTGGCACGGTATCGGGGACCTGCTGGTGACCTCGGTTCTCAACCGCGACTACGTCCTCGTCCAGGATCTGCTGCTGTTCACCGTCGCCGTGTTCGTCGTGGTCCAGACCCTCACCGATCTCGCCCAGGCCGCCGTTGACCCGCGCGTCCGACTGGAGGCGTGATGACCGCCGTACCCACCACCCCGACCGCCACCGCCACCGCCCCGATGGCCGCCGAACGGTCCCGCTGGGCCAGGGCGCTGCGCCATCCCGAGACGATCGCCGGGATCACCCTTGTCGCGGTGCTCTTCGCCCTCGGCTTCCTCGCGCCGTGGACAGCGCCGTACGGCGTCGACGCCCAGAGCGGCGACAGCTTCGCCGGGGTCAGCTCGGCGCATCTGCTCGGCACCGACGAGTTCGGACGAGATGTCTTCAGCCGCGTCCTCTACGGCATCCGGCAGGATGTTGTGGTCGCCGGTGCCGCCGTTCCGCTCGGCGCCCTGCTCGGCACCCTCCTCGGCCTGCTGTGCGGGCTTCACCGCTTCGTGGACTCCATCGTCCAGCGGCTCTTCGACGTCATGCTCGCCTTCACCGCCCTCGTCCTGGGGGTCGCCGTGTCCGCCACCGCCATCGGTCCCGGGATGATGGCGATCACGGTCACCGTGGTCCTCGTCAACGTCCCGGTGTTCGGGCGGCTGACGCGGTCGGCGGTGCGGTCCCAGCGCGGCCGCGACTACGTGGTCGCGGCCGAGGTCGTCGGCGCGGGCCGGGCGCGGGTGCTGCTGCGCCACATCCTTCCCAACGCGCTGGACGCACTGATCGTGCAGGCGGCCCTCAGCCTGTCCATGGCGGTGTTCATCGAAGGCGCGATGAGCTTCGTCGGTATCGGTATCCGCCCTCCGGCGCCCTCGCTGGGATCGCTGCTGCGGACCAGCGCCAGCTTCCTCAACCAGAACCAGTGGTACGCGCTCGGCCCCATCGTCGTGGTCACCGCGCTGGTGCTGGGGTTCAACCTCATCGCCGACGGCCTCAACCGAGGGTTGCTGCGCCGATGAACACGTACTCACGCGGAGCCGAGATGGCCACCCTGGACGGCATCACCAGCATCGTCACCGGCGCGGCACATGGGATCGGCCGCGCCATCGCCACCCACCTCCAGGAGCTGGGCAGCCAGATCGTGGCCGTCGACATCGACGACGCGGTCACCGCCGACACGTCGTGGCGCGCGGTCGTCGGGGACATCGCCGACACCGGCGTGCAGGACGAGTGCCTCCAGGCCGCCACGGCCCTGCCCGGCACCCTCGGCGTACTGGTCAACTGCGCGTTCGCCGAGGAGCGTGCGACTCTGTTGGACAGCACCGGCGAGGGCTGGGAACGCACCCTGGCCGTCTCGCTGCACGCACCGGTCGCGCTCAGCCGCCGGTTCACGGCCGCCCTGGACTCACGTCCCGGCTCCATCGTCAACGTCACCTCCGTCCACGCGTTCGGTGGTGTACCGGGCTTCGGCGCGTATGCCGCGGCCAAGGCGGGACTTGTGGCGTTCACCCGCAACGCGGCGGTCGAGTGGGGGCCACGGGGGGTGCGGGTCAACGCCGTGGCACCAGGTTTTGTCGCGGTCGAGCGCAATGCCCGCATCTGGCGCGATCCCGCGCGGCTGGCCGGTGTGGTGGACCGGTATCCGCTGCGCCGGGCCGGTGAACCGGCGGAGGTGGCGCGCTGCGTCGCGTTCCTCGCCGGGCCCGGCGCCTCGTTCGTCACCGGAGCGGTCCTTCCCGTGGACGGTGGACTGCTCGCCCGGCTTCCCGAGGAGGATCGCTCATGACCGACCCCGTACTCCACGTACGCGACCTCGCCACCCACTTCGGTACGGAGCGCGGTGTCGTCCGAGCGGTCGGCGGTGTGACGTTCGACGTCCGGGCCGGTGAGACGCTCGCCCTGGTCGGTGAGTCCGGCTCGGGCAAGTCGGTGACCGCCATGTCCCTGATGCGCATCGTCCGGCCACCGGGGCGCATCGTCTCCGGTGAGGTGATCTACCGCGGGCGGGATCTGCTGGCCCTCTCCGACCGGGAGATGCGCGAGGTCCGCGGGGCCGGTATCAGCATGGTCTTCCAGGATCCGATGTCGTCGCTGAACCCGGTGATGCGCGTGCGTGACCAACTCGTCGAGGCGATGCTCGCCCACGGCAATTTCACCGGTGCGGGGGCCCGGGCCCGCGCCCTGGAACTGATGGAGCGCGTCGGCATTCCCGACCCCGGCGCCAGGCTGGCGGACTATCCGCACGCCTTCTCCGGCGGGATGCGCCAGCGGGTGATGATCGCGATGGCACTGGCCAACGAGCCGGACGTCATCGTCGCCGATGAACCGACCACCGCGCTCGACGTCACGATCCAGGCGCAGATCCTCGAACTGCTCGCTCAGCTCAACCGCGATCTGGGCACGGCGATCGTGCTCATCACCCATAACCTCGGTGTGGTGGCACGCTCCTGCCAGCGGGTGGCGGTGATGTACGGCGGCCGGATCGTGGAACAGGCGCCGGTCGACGAGCTGTTCGCCCGGCCCCGGCATCCCTACACCCGGGCTCTCCTCGCGGCGACACCGCACCTCACCACCTCCCGCCACTTCCCGCTGGTGCCCGTCGAGGGGCGCCCGCCGGACCTCATCGCCCCCATACCGGGCTGCGCCTACGCACCACGCTGCGTCGCGGCGGTGGAGCGGTGCCACGAGCAGCCACCTCTCTTCGGCGATGAGGACGGCCGGGAGTGGGCCTGCTGGGTCTCCGGTCAGGAGGGTGTACTGCCACCACCTCCCCCGGTGACACCGGCCGCGCACCACCTCGCCGACCGCGGTGGCGAAAAGCCACTGCTGGCGGTGGAGGGCTTGGTGAAGACGTTTCCGGTGAGGACGCGCACCGGATCACTGCGCCGGAAGACCGTCCATGTCAGCGCGGTCGACGGCATCGACTTCTCGATCGCACCCGGTGAGACACTCGGCCTGGTGGGCGAGTCGGGCTGCGGGAAGTCCACACTCGCCAAGACCCTGCTGGGGATCCATCCGGCCACCTCGGGGACGGTGCGCTACGAGGGCCGGGACGTCGGTGTGCCGCGCGGTGGCGACCTGCGGTGGTACCGCGGCCGGACACAGTTGGTCTTCCAGGATCCGATGTCGTCTCTGAACCCGCGCCTCACCGTCGCGGACGCCGTCGGCGAACCTCTTGTGGTGCACCGGCTCGCGCGGGGCGACGAGGCGAAAAAGCGAGTGGCGGACCTCCTCGAACTGGTGGGTCTGGACCCGGGCGTGGCGTCGCGCTACCCCCATGAGTTCTCCGGCGGCCAGCGGCAGCGCATCGTCATCGCCCGCGCTCTCGCGGTGAATCCGCGGCTGCTGGTCTGTGACGAGGCGGTCTCCGCACTCGATGTGTCGCTGCAAGCGCAGATCGTGAATCTGCTCCAGGACCTCCAGCGGCGTCTGGGGCTCGCCTACCTCTTCATCGGCCACGACCTGGCGACCGTACGGCATATCTCGCACCGGATCATGGTGATGTACCTGGGCCATATCGTTGAGTCGGGTCCCTCCGAGGAGGTCACGGCGGACCCGCGGCATCCGTACACCGCGAGTCTGCTGTCCGCGGTGCCCGAGCCCGATCCGGTGCGTGAGCGGAACCGGGAGCGCATCGTGCTGACCGGCGACGTGCCGAGCCCCCTCAGCCCGCCGCCCGCCTGCCGGTTCCATACCCGCTGCCCGATCGGGCCGCGTGCCAGGCCGGAGCGGACCATCTGTGCCACCGAGCGCCCGTCCCTCACCGAGGTGGCGCCCGGCCGGTACACCGCGTGCCACTTCCCCGGTGAACTGACCGGCGGCGGGGCCGCTATGACGCGGACTCCGGTGGCGGCCCCGTCAGGAGAGCCGTCATGACGGCGGCCGCCGCCGTACGCACCGTCCAGGACGCACATCTGGAAGGGCGCGGTATCGTGACCGTCGACCTGATCACATACGGCGAGACGATGGTGTCTTCGAGAATGGGCCGTGGCGACTGGGAGGGGCTACCCACCCGTGCCGAGATCGACCTGATGCGGGGCGATGATGTACTCCGCTGACGCCGACGGCCAGGAGCACCCCGCACGCCCCGACGGCGGCCCGCCGCCCAAGGTGGCGCGCTCCTCCGACACCGGTCCCGAGAGCCTGCGCCGCCGCAACATGGCACTCGTCGCCAGGACACTGCTGCACCGCGGCCCGGCGGCACGCTCGGAGATCGCACACGCCACCGGGCTCAGCGCGACAAGCGTCACCAAGATCACCGCCCAGATGGCACGCGCCCGCATGGTGGTGGAACTCGGCGCGGTGTGCGGAGGCGATATCGGGCGACCCCGCGTACCCGTGGCCCTCGACACCTCCTACTACCGGTTCGTCGGTATCCACATCGGTATGCGGCGCATCACCGGCGGCCTCCTCGACCTCGCGGGCAATGTGGTCGTGGAACACGCGGTCACACACCGTGGACGCACACGGAAGGCCATCCTGCGCGAGGCCCGGGAACTGCGCGACCAGCTCCGGGTACTGGCCGGGGGGCCGGACCGGATCCTGGGCACGGGGGTGGCCACCGGTGGCCGCGTCGATCCCCATACGGGGGTGGTCGTCGACCACCCCCTCATCGGTTGGAAGGACGTCCGGCTGCGTGACGAACTCGACATCGGGGATCATCCGGTGTTCGTCGACAGCAGTGTCCGCGCGATGGCCCTGGCCGAGACCTACCTCGGTGTCGCGCGCGACACCCGTTCCTCACTCTTCCTGTTCATCGGCAACATCGTGGGCGCGGGTCTGATGGTCGACGGGCGTCCACGGCTCGGCCACGACGCCGCGGCGGGGACCATCGACCACCTCCCGTTGGGGCGTTCCGTCGACGGCACACAGTGTCGGTGTGGACGCGGCGACTGCCTGGCGGCGTTGGGCAGCGACGTCGCCGTGCTCGAACGGGCGCGCCGGGCGGGCCTCGTGCGGCCGAACGCCTCCTTCGAATCACTGGTCGCGAAGTCCCGGTCCGGGAGCGCGGAGGCCGCGGAACTGCTCCGGGAGCGCGCCGAGTTCGTCGGCATCGCCGCCGGTATCGTGCTGGATCTGTTCGACCCCGATCTGCTCGTCCTCGGCGGCGGTCTGCTACAGACCCCGGAACATCTCGACTCGCTCCGTGCCGCGGCGGCCGACCGGCTGAGCCGCCCCGAAGCGGCCGACCGCATCGTGCCCACCGGTCTGGGCGAAGGCGCCCTGGTCCGGGGATCGGGCAGCCTGCCGATGCACTCCTTCTTCTCCGATCCGGTAGCGATGCTGCGCACTCCGACCGGCGGTTGACGCCGCAGCCGAGGGACCCGCTGCCCGACCGCCACAGACCATCCGAGATGACCCGACAGAAGAGGCTCGTTTCCCGTGTACTTCCAGGAGCTCGGTACCTTCGCCTCCCTTCCGCTCGCCGAATTCGAGCCCGGCTCCACCGACCTGCCGCCGACGGACACCGTCGCCTGGCGGCTGTCCTACGACTGGAAGGCGGCGCCGGAGCCGTTCGCGTGGCTGTGGCACACGTTCCTGGACACCGTGTCGGCCGCCGAGGTCCGCGCGGTGGTCATCGGGCGCTGGTGGCACGATGCGGTGATCGACGATCGCGAGGCGTACGCGTACCACGAGAGCGCACGATCGGTCGTCGACCTGCTGTGTGCTTCCGCCCCTCGGCTGCCGGCGCTGCGGGGGATCTTCCTCGGCGATGTGACCCCCGAGGAGAGCGACCTGTCCTTTCTGCGGATGTGCGATGTCACCCCGCTGCTGGAGGCGTTCCCGCTGCTCGAGGAGTTCACCGTGCGCGGCTGCTCGGTGCACCAGGAGGACATGGGGCAGCTGTCCTTCCGTCCGGTGCGCCATGGGCGGCTGCGGGCGCTGCGGTTCGAATCCGGTGGACTCTCCGGTGAGCTCGTACGGAACGTGGCCGCCAGCGAACTCCCCCGGCTGGAACATCTCGCGCTGTGGCTGGGCGAGGAGTACTACGGGTGCGACGCCACCATGGCCGACCTCGCTCCGATCCTGGCCGACGGCCGCTTCCCCGGACTGCGCCACCTCGGCCTCCAGAACAGTGAGTTCCAGGACGAGATCGCGGTCGCGGTGGCCTCCTCCCCGGTCGTTCCCCGGCTCACCGCCCTCGATCTGTCCCTGGGCACACTCAGCGACGCGGGCGCCGAGGCGCTGCTCGGCGGTCAGCCGCTGAACCATCTGAGGCGGCTGAACCTCCATCACCACTATCTGAGCGCGGAGATGGCGGACCGGGTGCGCACCGCGCTGGAGCGGCACGGCGTCCAGGTGGATCTCTCGGATGGGCAGGAGGCGGAGGTGTTGCCGACCGGGGAGGTGTTCCGCTACGTCGCCGTCGCCGAATGACGCGCGCCGCGCCGTGCGCGGCTTCGAGCCCGGCGAGAACTGGTTCTGGAACATCGGGACGGCGAGTACGGCGCCGGGCCGCGGTTGCGCCCGGCCGTCGGCCCGAGGGGTTCAGCCCCGGCCTCCGGCCAGCTGCGGGTCCGTCACTCCGCCGGGGCAGGCCAGCCGCTCGATATCCCATCCGGCCCGCCCGGCACCGGCCCGGTACGCGCTTTCGTAGAAGGCGAGGACGGCGGCGCGGGGATCGCTCTCGGCCCGGGCGTCGTCGTACCGCAGTACGGCGAGGTGGCTGCCGTCCCGCGCGGCCCAGCGCGCCGCCGCGGGCTCGAGGGGCTCCTCGGCCAGCCGCGCGGGCTCCGGAGCGGTGTAGGAGTAGAACGCGGGCTCGGCGAAGACGTCGTCCCCGAACCAGAAGCCGAAGCTGATCACGTCCCGGGAGTACGCCTCCCGGGTCACCGGGTCGACCTGCGGCGGCTGGTCGACGTGGTGCTCGGAGAAGCGGGTGTGGGCGATATCGAAGGTGTGCCAGAAGTGGTGCACCGGGCTGACCTTCCCCGAGAAGCGCGCCGCGAATTCCTCCAGCACCGAGGCCACCTGGCTGAGCACCTGCCAGTAGCGGTGGGCGTGCCGGGCATCGTAGGTCCGGTGCTCGGTGTCCTCGGCGAATGGCCGGGCGGTGTCGGGCAGGTCGAACGGCCTGGGGATGTCGAGCCGCACCCGGACGCCGAGCGCGCCCAGCGCGTCCAGGAGCGTGTGGTGGAAGGAGGCCACCGACTGGCCGATGAGCGGGATGGACATCGTCCGGCCGTCCAGCGTCGCGACGATCAGCTGATGTCCGACGAAGTCGAAGTCGATGGTGAAGATCGGGTTACCGTCGAGCTGTCCCATCGGCCGGGTGGTGGTACCGCGCCCGGTGAGATGGAACGGTACGTTCCACCAGTGGTTGCGCCGGGCGCTCGCCGCGAGGCGGATCTTCCCGACGACCTGTGCGAAGCGGTGGACCGTTTCCTTGGTGTCACGCCACTCGGCGAGCGGGATCGGCGGGAACAGCTCCATCGTCAGCACCTTCCGCTTCCCGCCCGGCGCTCCTGACGGCCGGCCCGGGGCCTGATGACCATCATGACCACGCGGGACGGGCACGGCACTTCGTCCAGCTGGACCGGGTCACCCCGATGCCCCGGCGTTCCCACCCGGTCGGACCATGCCACTGGCCCCACGGCGTGGACGCCGACGGGGCGGCGTACGCCGACGCGGTGTCGGGGTACGCCGCCCTCGGGCGGGACGGTTCGCGGGAGGCGGCCCGCGCTGCCACGGCGGCTACTTCGGGTCGCGGTTGTACTTCGCGGCCGACCAGAAGTAGCCGAGCACCGCGAGCCCCAGACACCAGACGACCGCGAGCCACCCGTTCCCGCCGATCTCGCTGCCGAGCAGCAGCCCCCGCAGCGTCTCGATGGCGGGTGTGAACGGCTGGTACTCGGCGATCGGCTGGAACCAGCCCGGCATCGCGTCGACCGGGACGAAGGCGCTGGAGAGAAGCGGCAGCAGGATCATCGGCATCGCGTTGTTGCTGGCGGCCTCGGCGTTCGGGCTGATCAGGCCCATGCCGACGGCGACCCAGGTGAGCGCCGTGGCGAAGAGCACGAGCAGCCCGAACGCCGCCAGCCACTCCAGGACTCCGGCATCCGTGGACCGGAAGCCGATGGCCACGGCGACGGCGCCCACGAGGACCACGCTCATGACCGACTGCAACACACTGCCGACGACATGTCCGACGAGCACCGCACCGCGGTGGATCGCCATGGTGCGGAAGCGGGCGATGATGCCCTCGGTCATGTCGTTGGAGACGGACACCGCGGTCCCGACCACGGTGCCGCCGATGGTCATCAGCAGGATGCCCGGGACGACATACGCGATGTACTCGGAGCGGTCCGCACCGCCGCCGATGCCCGCGCTCATCACATCGCCGAAGACATAGACGAAGAGCAACAGCAGCATGATCGGGGTGAGCAGCAGATTCAGCGTGAGGGACGGATAGCGGCGCGCATGCAGCAGGTTGCGGCGCAGCATCGTGGTCGAGTCGCGTACGGCGAGGGACAGGGCACTCATCGGACGGCCTCCTTGGGCTGGTTGGTGACGTCGGCGCCGCCGGTCAGGGCGAAGAACACATCGTCGAGATCGGGGGTGTGCACGGTCAGCTCGTCCGCCTCGATACCGGCCGAGTCCAGCCAGTCGAGGAGGGAGCGCAGCTCACGCTGGCTGCCGTCGCTGGGGATCTGGAGGGCGAGGGACTCGTCGTCCCGGGTGACCTCGCGCAGGGCGACGGCGGCGCTCTGATAGGCGGTCGGGTCGGTGAAGCGGAGGCGGACATGTCCGCCGGGGATGAGCCGCTTCAGCTGCTCGGCGGTGCCCTCTGCGGCGATCTCGCCGTCGTTGAGCACGGCGATCCGGTCGGCGAGTTCATCGGCCTCCTCCAGGTACTGCGTGGTGAGGAGGACGGTGACGCCGTCGGAGACGAGTTCGCGGATGATCCGCCACATGTTGTGGCGCGAGCGCGGGTCGAGGCCGGTGGTCGGCTCGTCGAGGAAGATGATCCGCGGGTTGCCGACCAGCGTCATGGCGATGTCCAGGCGGCGCTTCATTCCGCCGGAGTAGGTGGCGGCCGGCTTCGACGCGGCCTCGGCCAGGTCGAAACGGTCCAGCAGTTCGGTGGCGGTGCGACGGCCCTCGCGGCGGGAGAGGTGGTGCAGGTCCGCCATGAGGAGCATGTTCTCCTCGCCGGTGATCAGGCCGTCGACGGCGGAGAACTGGCCCGTGACACCGATCGAGGCGCGCACCGCCTGCGGATCGGCGGCCACGTCGTGGCCGCCGACGCGCAGTTCACCGGCGTCGGCGGTGATGAGCGTGGAGAGGATCTTGACGGCGGTGGTCTTGCCCGCGCCGTTCGGGCCGAGCAGGGAGAAGATCGTTCCCTCCGGGACGGCCAGGTCGACTCCGTCGAGTACCACCTTGTCGCCGTAGGACTTGCGCAGCCCGTTCGCCGCGATGGCCAGGTTGGTCATGATGGGTGCTCCTCAGTGGCTGCTCAGTGGCCGCTCGGTGGCTTCGGGTCAGAGGCTGCGGGCGGCGATGTCGCCGTAGGCGGTGGTCGCGTGGATGGTCAAGTCGGCGGCGCCCTCGGTGTTCTTGAGCGCGTTGTGGATCCGGCCGTAGCTGGTGCCGGCGTCCAGTGAGGCCGAGACTCCGTGGGCGGCGCCGACCGATACATCACCGGCCTCGGTGCGCAGGGTGACCATGCCGCGCATGGCCTCGGCGATACGGATGGCGCCTCTTCCGGTGGTGATCTCCGCGGGGCCGTTGAGGCGGCCGACCGAGATATCGCCGTCGAGGGTGGTGAGGCGGGCACTCGCGGCCTCGTCGAGTTTGATCGAGCCGTGCGAGCCTTCGAAGACGAAGTCGCCGAACCGTCCGACGGCCCGGAACTCGGCGCTGGCCGCCTTCGCCTCCACCCGGGAACCGGCGGGCAGCCGCACTGTCACCTCGATGGATCCGGAGGGGCCGAGGTACTGGTTCTTCGCCGAGGCCTCGATCCGCAGGACGCCGTCGGCGTATTCGACCCTGGTCTGCTCCGCCACCTTCACATCGCGGCCCTTCGAGGCATCCGCGGGCACCACCTCGACCACGGTGTCGGCCCGGTCGGCGGCGATGAACTGGACGCGTCCCGCGGGGATGTCGAGGACGGCGGTGATCGGGGCGGTGGTGTCGAAGGTCTGCATCGTGCTCTCCCGTTGCTCGTTGTTTCGAACACCAGAAACGCTACGTTGCATTCACGAATCCCTCAAGCTCTTCGTTGCATGCAGCCTATATATTTCCAGCTCACAGCCTTGCAATCGTTGCAATAGGTCTGGAGATTAACGCAACAACGGCGCACCGTTTCGTTGCAACGAGCAGAAGTGGACGCTACGCTGAGGGCATTGCGGAGCGCGAAGGAGATACACGATGCCGGGAGGCAGGCTCACCCAGCAGGAACGTCAGCAGATCGCGCTGGGGCTGGCCGACGGCCTCCCCTACGCGGAGATCGCCAGACGTATCGACCGTCCGACCTCCACCGTCACGCGTGAGGTGATGCGGAACGGCGGCCCCACCGCCTACCGCGCCGATCTGGCCCATCGCGCCACCGAACGCCGCGCCCACCGCCGCCGGCAGGCCACGCCCCAGGGGGCGGAGGCGCCCGCGCAGGCCCACGGGCGCGACGCCGAGGCCGTGCGCGAGTACGAGGAGGTCTTCACCACTGTCCTCATGCAGTCGGGCGTGCCCAAGATGATGTCCCGGGTGCTGGTCTGCCTCTACACCACCGACGCGGGCAGCCTCACCGCGTCCGAGCTCGTCCAGCGTCTCCGGGTCAGCCCGGCGTCCATCTCCAAGGCGATCACGTTTCTGGAGAGCCAGAGCCTGGTCCGCCGGGAGCGCGACGAACGCCGCCGCGAGCGCTACATCGTGGACGACGAGCTCTGGTACCAGGCGATGCTGGCCAGTGCCCGGTCCAATGCCCAGCTCGTCGAGACCGCACGGCAGGGCGTCGGCATCCTCGGCCCCGACACCCCGGCCGCCGCCCGCCTCGAGAACATCGCCCGCTTCCTCGACTTCGTCAGCGAGAGCATCACCCGCGCCGCGGAGCAGGCCCGCGAGGTCCTCTACACCAACGCCGAAACGTCCGCGGATCACGGCGCGGGCCCCGCCGCCCGGACCGGTGACGGAGCCGGGCGGAGGGACTGGCAAGAGGACGCGGATCAGGTGCGGTAGGCGTAGTACGCGGAGTTCGGGTAGGACGCGATGATGCTCGCCAGCGACCGGCGGTAGGTGTTGCTGGAGTGGTACGTCAGATACGGCACGCCCTGCGCGCTGCGCTGCGTGACGATCATGGTGTGGTCCTTGGACCCGTCCTTGTCGAAGTCGACCTGGAGCACATCGCCGACGTCCATCTGGTAGACGTTGGCGAGGCTGGTGACGCGCTTGGAGTTCAGCGCGAACCAGGACCACTCGTTGACACCGACGAACGAGTCGGACTGGATGTCGGCGTTGCCGAACCACTTGGTGTAGTCGTACACATAGCCGGGCGCGTGCTTCCAGCCGCCCGCCTTGAGGGACTGGCTGACGAAGTTGGTGCAGTCACCGCCCGCGCCGTGCCCGTTGAAGTTCGGGTAGGCCGGGTTGTAGTTGCTCCAGTACTTCTCCGCGTAGGCGGCCATCGCCTTGTAGTCGTAGCCACCGGCATTGAGGTTCTTGGGCTTGGCGGGCGCCGGCCGGGTGGTCGCGGCCCGGGGGGCCGACGGCATGTCGTCGTCGGCGGTGGTGGCGGCCACGCCCTTCGGCTTGAGGGGCTGGTTGACGGCGAGGTAGCCGTCGTCGGTCTCCCGGATACCGGTCAGCCGCCAGTCGCCGCCCTCATTGGCCCGGAAGGTCAGCTCGTGGTGCGCCTGGAACCCGGTGGTCTTCGGCTCATCGCCGCGGACCTTCTTGTACACCAGCTTCGTGGTCTCCGTGACCCTGACGACGGCCTTGCGGCCGTGGACCCGGGTGCGGTCCAGGGTGACGGAGGTACCGCCCTCGCTGTACTTCTCGCCGTACTTCGCGAGCCGGTCCCTGCGCTCACCGAGCTGGCCCAGGGCGCTGTCCTCGGTGCGGGCGCTCCCGGAGGAGAGTGCGACCTTGCCGGAGAAGCCGTCGGTCAGCGGCCCCTTCCCCTTGCCCGGCTTGTCGACCAGCGCGTTGGTACGGTCGGTGAAGACCGCGTCGGCCAGCCGCTGGAACGTGGCCTTCGTCTTGGCGTCCACCTCGGGCTCGGCCGTGGTGGACGCACCCGCGCTCCAGTTGGGCAGCAGGGCCGCTCCCGCGACGACCGAGGCGGCAGCCGCCGTGACTATCGTCGCTCGGCGCCGCGTGTGGCTCAATCTTGTTGACTTCACTGAAGTTTCTCCTCTATCCCCCGGCGCAGGTATGCCTGGGTAGAGGGAATATTGCACGCCGTGTGTGGCTTATGTGAAGGGGTCACCGCCCTGGCCGCAAGGGAGTTACCCGACCGTCATCACCACCTGCCGCACCGATGACGTCCGGCCAGAAAAGTATTGACGCGCGCCTGACAAGTCAAGATTCCCGTGGCACGCTGCCTCACGCACGTCTATCCGCACCGCTCTTCGTTCCCCCACCCTGCCCGGACGCGCGACCGGTCCTGGCACGGCAGAAGGAGACATGCGTGAGACGCCATCGCACCGCCGCGGGCATTCTGCTGGCCGTCGGAGCCCTGTTCGCAGGCGGCCTCCTCAGTCCCGGCGCGGCCAACGCGGCACCGCCCGAGCCGGTCTCCGGACCGTCGGTGGCGGCCCGTACCGCCTCGGCCGCCGAACAGCACAAGGCCCGCACCTTCTGGACCCCCGAGCGGATGCGCGCGGCCACCCCGCTCGATCTGCTGCTGACCCCGCGGGCCGCCAAGCGCCTCAGGGCCCCGGAGACCGGCGGGCGGTCGACGACCGTCGAACCCACCGCCGCCCCCGCCTCCTTCCCGCAGGCCGGTGGCCCGTGGACCGGTGGCGGGACCGTCGTCTCCACCTCGGGCCGGGTGTTCTTCAGCTTCCAGGGGCGGACCGCCTCCTGTACCGGCAACGCCGTGACGAGCCAGAACTCCAGCACCGTCATCACCGCCGGGCACTGTGTGAAGTACCAGGGCAGCTGGCACACCAACTGGGTCTTCGTGCCCGGCTACAACAACGGCAACGCGCCGTACGGCCAGTGGGCCGCGGCCAAGACACTCACCACCCCGCAGTGGGAAGCGACCGAGGACATCAACAACGACGTGGGCGCGGCCGTCGTCGCCCCGCTGAACGGCCAGAAGCTCACCTCGGTCGTCGGTGCGCAGGGAGTCCAGTTCAACGGTGGCTACAACAAGAAGATGTACTCCTTCGGCTTCCCGGCCGCCGCGCCGTACGACGGTACGAAGCTCATCTATTGCAGCGGCAACAGCGCGAAGGACTTCCTCTTCACCCAGGACCACAGCCTCGGCTGCAACATGACGGGCGGCTCCAGCGGCGGCCCCTGGCTCACCGACTTCAGCGAGACCACCGGCACCGGGTTGCAGGTCTCCGTGAACAGCTTCGGCTATGTGTTCCTGCCGAACACGATGTTCGGGCCGTACTTCGGTGATGTGGCGAAGGCCCTGTACGAGAAGGCCCAGACCTCCTAGGCAACCGATCGCGGGTCACCACGGATCGATCGCGCTCCGAGGGGTTGCGGTCCTCTGCCGCACCGTGCGTCGCGTCTCGCGTGGCGTCGGCAGCTGATCGCAACCCCACCCGGTGACCGCCGCGACGGCGCAGATCAGACATCCCTTAGTCTGCGGGAGAACGCTCGCTCCGGCGGGTGCGGCCATGCCATCTCCAGACCAAGGAACAGTCGTTGAGTGCGGACACCCCGGCCCAAAGCCCCGAAGAGCTCCTCGCCGAGGGGCGCCGGCTGCTCGATGCCGCCGACCACGACGGGGCCGAACCACTGCTCTGTGCCGCGGCCGGGTCCGGTGCGCCGGAAGCCGCCGCGGCGTACGGCGACTTGTGCGTCGCCACCGGCCGGATCGACGAGGCCGTGCCATGGCTCGAACGCGGCGCCGAGGCGGGACTCGCGGCGGCCGCGCGCAAGCGTGCCGTCATCGCCAAGGACCGTGGCGAGTGGGAGACGGCCGAGCGCTGGTACCGCGGTGCCGCGGAACACGACGGCGACTGCGCCTTCGGCCTGGCCAATCTGCTCGAGGAGGGCGGAGACCTGGCGGGGGCGGCGCAGTGGTACCGCCGTGGCTCGGCACTCGGCAGCCTGGCCTGCACCACCAATGGCGCGATCCTGATGGCCAGGAGCGGCCTCCGGGACGAAGCCCGTGAGCAGCTGTGGGAGGCGGTCGCCGCCGGTGATCACGTCGCCGAGCACGCGCTGGACGCCATGGACGACGCCGAGAGCCGGATCGCCGCGTACGAGGACGGTGTGGCGGACGCCGACGACCCCGACGAGGCGTTCGACGCCATCGAGGACCTGCGGTACGAGACGGAGATCTTCCGCGCCTACCCCTGGCTGCTCGACGCCGCGGAGAAGGTCTACGAAGAGGCCGCGGAGCTCGGCTGTGACGACGCGCTCGTGGATCACGCGCTGCTGATCGAGGGCGAGCAGGGCCGCGTCGAGGAGGCGGCCGCCTTGCTCCTGCGCGCCTTTGAACGGGGCAGCATGCGCGCGGCCCGCGTCCACGCCGTCGGATACGCGGGCCGTGGCGAGCTGGCGGCGGCCGAGGAGTGGTACCTCAAGGCGGCGGAGGGCGGTGACGCAACGGCCCAGCGGAACCTGGGATCGCTCTACACGTACCAGCGCCGCCTGGACGAGGGGTACGTCTGGCTGGAGCGGTCCGAGTGCGAGGGCTACGAGGAGCGGCTCGCACATATCGAGGAACTCCGGGACGAGCCGGACAACATCCTCGGTGCGGAGGACGAGGCGCGGCTGCTCGCCCTGCGTCCACGCGCCGCTGACGGTGATATCGGCGCCGCCACCGAGCTGGCCGGTCTGCTCGCCCGCAAGCGGGAAGTGCCGGAGGCCATCGCCTGGTACGAACGGGCCTTCGCGGCCGGTGACTCCGGGGCCGGGCTCGCCCTCGGCCGGATACTCGACGCCCACGGCGCCCGGACCGAACACCTGCTGAGCTACTACCGGCCCGCCACCGAGAACCCCGGTCTGGCGCGGGAAGCCACCGATGAACTCGGGCAGCTCCATCTGCGCAGCGACGACACGACCGGGGCGGAGCGCTGGCTGCGCCGGGCCGCCCGGCTCGGCAGTGGTCAGGCGGCCTGGTGGTGCGGCGACCGCTCGGAGGACTACGGCGACAAGCAGGAGGCGGTCCGCCTGTGGCAGCGGGCGGGCCGGGCCGGACACGGTATGCCCGCCTTCAAGGCCGGCCGCGCGCTGTTCCTGCGCGGTGACACCGCCGACGCGGAACCCATGCTGCGACTCGCGTACGAAGAGGATGTGCCGGAGGGCGCGTACTGGCTCGGCCGCACCCTGCGTGCGCTCGGGCGGCTGGACGAGGCGGAGACCTGGCTGCGTACCGCCGTCGCCATCCACGGCCATGTCCGGTCCCGCTACTCAGGATTCATGCTCACCTCGCTCTTCGACCCCCGGCTGGCGCTGGCCGAGCTGCTGTACGAGAAGGAAGCGGATGACGCCTGCCGTCAGCTGCTCGACACGATCCTGGAGGGCACTCCCGGCCACCGGGCGGCGCACCGCCTCTACGCCCGGGTGATGGCGCGCCACGGCGACACCGAAGCGGCCCGCGCCCATCTGCGGGAGGCGGGCGCACAGGACCCGGAGGCCCTCGACCGTCCCGGGGTCAGTGCCGAGGAGGTCGTACGGATCGTACGTGCCGCCGCCAACGGGGGCGTGTGACCCGGCGGTTCGCCATGCCGCGTGATCACCCCGGGCGCTACGGGCGGCGCTCGCGGAGCCGGACCCGGCCGCCCCGGGCGGGGACGAGCGTCACCGCCACGAGCCGCGCCGGTTCCAGGGGGCCGGCCGGCTCGGGGACGGCCGCCGCGAGGATCTCCCTCAGCACGGTCTCGATCTCGAGCTGGGCCAGCGACACCCCGATACAGCGCCGCACACCGCCGCCGAACGGTGTGAGTGAGTAGGGCGCCGGATCGGTGCCCAGGTGGCGCTCGGGCCGGAAGTCGTCCGGCCGCGGCCACAGTTCGGGGTCGAGGTGGGTGAGCGGGAAGAGCGCCGCGACGAATGCGTGTCGCGGCACCGGGTGGCCGCCGAGCTCCGTGTCCTGGGCCGCGGTGCGCATGGCGTTGTAGACGGCGGGGCGCAGTCGGCCGGACTCCTTGACCGTGGCCTTCAGCAGTCGGTCCGAGCCCGCGTCGAGGTCGGCGATGAGGTCGTCTCGGACGGCGGGGTGGTGGGCGAGGAGATGCAGTGTCCAGGCGATCGTGGTCGCCGTGGTCTCGTAACCGGCCAGCACCAGACCGGTCAGCTCGTCCAGGAGCTGTGCGTCGTCCAGCCCGGCCCCGTACTCGTCGCGCGCGTCGAGCAGCATGGACAGCACATCGTGGCGCCGGGCCCGGTCGGGCGCGGCCCGTCGTGCGGCGATCTCCTCCCGGGTCAGCTCCCGTACCGCCGCGCGGAGCCGGTGGAAACGGCCGCCCGGGGAGAGCGGCCCGAGATCGCGCCGCATCGGCCCGGGCAGGAAGAGCACGGCGAGATTGCCCGTGCCGACGAACGCGTTCAGCGCGTGCCGGAAGGCCGCGGCCCGGCCCGGGTCCGTCAGGCCGAAGACGACCCTGAGGATGACGTCGAGCGTCAGCCGCTGCGCCCACGGCCGCACCGGCACACCGTCGCCGGACAGCAGATCGGGCAGTCCGGCGTGCACCATGTCCCGTACGCGCTCCGTCCAGCAGGCGATCCGCGCCCCGTGGAAGGGAGGCAGCAGAAGCTTGCGACGGCCCAGATGCAGGGGTGGCGGTGTGCAGATCAGCGATCCGGCGCCGACCGCGGGCGCCAGCAGCGCGGCGGCGTCACCGCCGGTGAACCGCTCGTGGTCGGTCAGCACCGCCCGGTTGGCCGCGGCGTCGGCCGCGCATACCAGGGCGCCGCGGTACGGGTACGCGCGGAGCGAGAACACCGGCCCGAACCGCCGCCGCAGGGAGCGCGCGTAGCCCTGGGGGTCCAGCAGCATCCGGGTCGTCTGCACGGCCCGCGGCGCACCGGCGGCGGGTGGGAAGCGCCGGGGGTCCCACAACGGCTCCCGGGTGAAGGCATCGCTCATGGCCGGTGGCGCTCCTCGGAACGGACGGTGGACACGGGGAAGGTGAGGCCGGTCCGGCCCGGCTCAGCCGACCGGGACGGTATGCCAGGGTCCCGCCGGGTCGTCGTAGACGGCGGCATAGCGGTCGGTGGCGATGGGGGCCTGGAGGACCGGGTCCGGAATGGCGAACGCCGCCACGAGGGTGAGCGCGTGGGGGGCCAGTCCGGCACTGACACGGTCGACGGCGGGCGCCAGATCGCGGACGGCTTCGGCGGTGAGGTGCCCATCCGCCAGCAGCAACCCCGCGTAAGGGGTGAGCCGTTGGAGTACGAACAGCTGGAAGACCTGCTCGAGCAGGCTCCGCGTGGCGTGGTCGTCGACGCGCCCGGCGGCGGCCAGGAACGCCTGGGCGGCCCGCCGGGCGGCATACGCGTCGACGAGGTCCAGGGCCGGGTTCACCGCGTGGTTCCAACGGTCCATCGGGCCGGCACCGGACATGCTGAGGCGGCCGCGGGCATGCCGGAGGCAGTACAGCTCATGGCGCACGAGCAGATCGAGCAGGAAGGCGCGGTCGGTCAGCTCGCCGGTCCGCGTGGCGGGGGCCGCGGGCGGGCTGTAGCCGCGCCCGGTCAGCATGTCGGCGGCGGCCTTCGTCCAGATGACCAGGTTGTCCCCTTCGGCCGTGATGGTGCTCTCGATCGGGGTGAGCAGATCGACGATGCGGTTGGCCGACAGCAGCCCCTGGGCGCCGCAGCGTTCTCGGCACTCGATCACGATGTCCCGGGCCTGCCAGGTGATCCAGCCCTTCGCCACCGCGACGAGCACCTCCGCCTCGGCCGACTCGGTGTCACCCCGACCCGCGCAGCGCCGGGTGGTCTCGCGCAGCAGGAACGTGGCCGCGTAGGCGCGGGCCACCGCCCCGATGAGCCTGGTCTGGTGGCAGCGGTAGGCGAAGACCGGGACGCCGGATCTGCTCGCCGGAGCGAAGGTGTGCCGCCGATGGCCGTACCGCACCGCGATGGCGAGGGATGCCCGGGCTCCGCCCAGCGCCGCCGCGCTCAGGCAGAGTTTGCCCGTGGTGACGCGCTGGATGGACCGCAGGAACCGGCGGCGCCGACTGCCGATCCTGCTGTGGAACGCCCCTTCGCCGGTCAGCTCCGCGTGGTCGCCGGCCAGCAGCGCCGTACGCGGAAGCGTCACTCGGTCGAACGAGGTGATGGCGTGGTCGACCGCCGACCCGGGCGTCTCCGAGAGAGGACGCACCCTGATACCGGGCAGCGGCCCCTGTGCATCGCGCAACGGCACAAGGAACAGGAACACGCCGCAGTTCTCGCCTCGCACGATCAGCCGGGCCGCGACCAGCCCGCTCTTGCACCCGCCGACGGGACCGGTATTGGGCATGAACTTCTGGGCGGCGAACGACGGGGTGTGCAGGACGAAGGTGTCGCTATCCGGCCGGTAGGTGGCCGTGGTCTCCAACTCGGCGGCATTGTTCCCATAGCCGAGCTCGGTTATCAGCACGGTGCCGTACCGCCGCAGCCGGGTGAATGGTACGAGGTCCACCGTGCGTCGGGGGTCGAGGCGGAGCAGGCTGCCCAGGAACAGGTTGTAGTGGATGGTCGCCAGTGTGGTCAGTGTGCCGTCGACCACGCCCAACCACTCATGGAGTGATACCAGTCGATCGGTTTCCGAGACCAGATCCTCGACGGAATCGATTTCTTCGTTCACCATCCGCAGCCGCCGATAGGCGAGTTCGGAGCGCTCTGCGGGCGACAGTCCGTCGCGGTAATGGAAAATGTCCCGACGGAAAAGCTCCGTCCAGGGTCGGTGCAGATCGTCGAAACGTCTGTCGAAGAGCACCTCGGTGAGCAGCGGTATCCGTACCCGCTCCGCCGGGACCGCGGTGCCGTCGGCCGTGGCGCCCGTTTCCGCCACCGCGATCACGTCCACAGCGGGCTCTACCTCACAGTGCGCCGAAGAGCAGATGGCTGGCGGTGTCGGCCGGGTCCTCATTGCGGTAGTAGTGCATGGCGGCGGTCATCAGCTGGTCCTTCGTCAGCTCCCCGCCCCGCGCGGTCAGCCGGTCGTAGGCCGCCTCGGCCTCGGCCGCGGGAACCCCGATGGCGACGAGAACGACGACGAAGTCGTCCTTGCCGACCAGACCGTTGTCATCGCGGTCGGCGAGGTGGAAACCGGCCTGGTAGAGCGGGCCGATCAGGGTGTCGAAATTGTCGCTCACCTGGCGCAGGGCCTGACGGAACTCGGTCTTGTCGATCCGGCCGTCGCCGTCGGCGTCGGCGGTGTCACGCAGTGCCCGCCAGTAGTTCGTCATCTCGTCGGCGTACTTCTGCCCCTTCGCCGTACGCTCCTCGTTGAAGGCGGCGAGAACGCGCCCGGCCATCACGTCGAAGTCGTCCGCGGCGATCACACCGTCGCCATTCGCGTCCAGCAACGAGAAGAGCTTTTCGTACTTCTGATCCAGCAGTGCACCCATGTAGCCCTCCAGTGCTCTCAGTTCGCCCGAAGCGGATTGAGAATATCGGCGGGCGATCGGATGAATCCACCCGTCATGGAGCCTCATTCGAGTGAAAAGCGGGTGCCCCGCGTGACGCCGTGGAGAGAGGGATCGCCACGCTCACCGGCGAGGGACTTGACGGGACGGCCCCCGCGGAGGTCGCGGGGGCCGTCGGTCGTCGGGCAGCCGCAGGGGAGTCGGCTGCCCGGGTCCCTGTGTGGTGCGGGTGTTTTCGTCGCTTACCAGTCGAGCGCGTCGGCGTTGACACTCTGCCAGTAGGTGACCTGTGCGCTGCTGTCGATGTACACCGAGCCGCCGGGCAGCGAGACGGTGGTGGCGGCGTCCGAGCCCTGGAGGCTCACACCCAGCTTTGCGACCTTGGTGCCCTCGCTGCCGGAGCCGTCGGCGCTGGAGGTGAGGATGCCCGCGTAGCCGGACTTGCCGGGCGCGAGGGTGACGACGGCCTGCGGCTTGGTGGCCTCGGCGGCCGGGGTGGCCGCCTGCGCCTCATCGAACCGCAGGAGGGGGTAGCCCGGCAGGTTGCAGGTGGTACCGGAGTTGTTGGTGGCCTTGAGCAGCAGGTGGTTGACCGGCCGGGAGACCTTGCTGACGCTCATCGACACCTTGCCTGGATCACAGGTCTTGGCCTTGGCACCGGAGTCGCCCGAGCCACCCTTGGAGTCGGAGCCCTGAGCGGCGGCCGAACTCTCGGCGGAGCCGGAGCGCTTGACACCGTCCGCGTCGTCGTTGTTGCAGGCCGTGAGGGTGATGGCGGCGGCCATCAGGGTCAGGCTGGCGACGGCGGTGCGGATGGTGCGGGCGTTGGTGGTGGTGATCGACATCGGTCGTTCCCCCTGTGGGTTGTGGTCGTCCTGCGGTACGTCTCAAGACTGTCCGGCCCCGCTGGCGTACGACTGCCGTACCGCTGCCGAACCGCTAACGCCTCACTAACGCGCCCCGCCGACAGCCGCTCAGGGTGTCAGTGCGGCGCACGCCCCGCGCCCTCGGGCCGCGGGATTCCCCGCCGCCGGAGGGCCCGAACCAAGCAACACGCAACCTCCGCACGTCTCGCGCCCTCTTCCATGCCGGCCATGACCGTACGCACCGGCGTGCCCGGTCCGGGCCGCACACCGACGGACCGACGCCACGAGGACACACCGCCGTGACACCCGAGGAACACTTCGCCCGCATCGCCGTTCGCAGGGAATCGGCCCACCGTGCCTCGGCGAAACCGGATACGCGCCCTCGCCGGCCGGCCCACGGCCCGCCGAGGAGTCGGCTCACTTACGGGGCGGTGCTGGTCGGCCACCTCGCGCCGCCGGCCGGATGACGCTCCCCGGCGCCCGGACCGCCCGGGCGCCCGCCGGAATCGCCGGAACCGCCGGAACCGCAGGAACCGCAGGACCCTTCCGAGCCGTCGCCTGTCCTCGGACACACGGCCTCGATGCACACGATCGACTGGGGGCAGACGTGCCGGAACTTGTACTGCATGCCAATGGACGCGCCTGGACCCTGGACGCGTCCCGGAGCTACACCATCGGGCGCGACCAGCAGGCCGACATCTCCAGCCTCGACCGCCGGGTCTCCCGGCGGCATGTCACGATCCACTGCGACGGCGGGACATGGTTCATCGAGGACCTCGGCAGCGCGAATGGCACGTTCACGGAGGGACGCCGGATCCAGCGGATCGAGCTCGCCCACGGTTCGATCGTCCGGCTGGGGGACGTCTCCAGCGGTATGCGGCTGGACTTCACCGGGGCCGCGGCGGATTCCGTCCCCTCCGGCCCGTCGGCCCCCTCGGCAGAACCGGCTCAGGCCCCGGCACCGGCCTCAGCCCCCTCCGCCGCCCGGCCACTTCGCGCGCCGAAGCCCGCCATGCCCACCACGCGGAGGCCGGAGCAGCAGGCCGCCCCCGGCGACGGTCTGTTCCGCCCCGTCCCCCACCGCCACGCCGCCGACCTCAGCAGCCCCGCCCTGCTCGGGGCTCCCGCGGGCGCGGCGGCCGCCAGGGACCCCCACCGGCCCGACGACGGCGACGCGGACGGGCCCCGTGGGGCCGCCGCGGCCCTCTCCTTCGACCGGGGCCCGTCGGGCGTTCACCGGCTCGAGCTGGGGCGGCCGCTGCGCATCGGCCGCGCGCCCGACAACGAGCTCGTGGTGGAGGGTCCGCATGTCTCCCGCCACCACGCGGAGTTCCAGCCCCTCCCCGGTGGCCGCTTCGAGATCGTCGACCTCGGCAGCCACAACGGCACCTATGTCAACGGGCAGCCCGTGGACCGCCGGCTCATCGGCCCGTACGACATCGTCGGTGTCGGCCACTCCACCTTCCGCCTCGCCGGGGACCGGCTGGAGGAGTTCGTCGACACCGGTGGAGTCTCCTTCGCCGCCCGGAACCTGACGGTGACCGTCGGGCGCGGCAAAACCATCCTGGACGACGTGTCCTTCGGTGTCCCGGAGAAGTCGCTGGTGGCGGTGGTCGGGCCCTCGGGTTCGGGGAAGTCCACCCTGCTGCGCGCCCTCACCGGCTACCGGCCCGCCGACCGCGGCCATGTCCTCTACGACCACCGCGATCTCTACACCCAGTTCGCCGAGTTGCGCCGCCGTATCGGCCTCGTCCCGCAGGACGACATCCTGCACAGAGAGCTGACCGTCGACACCGCGCTGAAGTACGCCGCCAGGCTCCGCTTCCCCGGTGACACCAAGGCCGCCGAGCGCCTCGCCCGTATCGACGAGGTGCTCCAGGAGCTGAAACTCGACGTCCACCGGCACAAGAAGGTCGTCTCGCTCTCCGGTGGTCAGCGCAAGCGGGTGTCCGTGGCCCTGGAACTGCTGACCAAGCCCTCCCTGATCATCCTGGACGAGCCCACCTCCGGGCTGGACCCGGGTATGGACCGCGACGTCATGCAGTTGCTGCGGACGCTCGCCGACGACGGCCGCACCATCCTGGTGGCCACCCACTCCGTCGCCGAACTGTCGGTCTGCGACCGGGTGTTGGTGATGGCTCCTGGCGGTTCCGTGGCCTACTTCGGGCGACCGGACGAGGCCCTGGACTTCTTCGGCCAGAGCAGCTGGGCCGATATCTTCTCCGCCTTCGAGAACCACCGCGACGATGACTGGGGCGGCCGCTGGCGGGCTTCCCGGCAGTACGAGCGGTGCCTCGCGGAGATCGACTCGGCCGTACCGCCGCAGGAGCCCGGCATCCCTCCGGTACACCCGCCCATACGGGCTTCGCAACCCAAACCGCAGCGCTGGACGGCCCAGTTGTGGACCCTGATCCGCCGCTATCTGTCGGTCATCGGCTCCGACAAGGGGTTCATGGCGCTGATGCTGCTCCTCCCGGCCGTACTGGGCGGGGTGAGCTGTCTGGTTCCGGCGACGTACGGACTCGTCCCGCCACCGCCCGACAGCGGTCTCCGCTACAACCAGGAGTCCGGAACCATTCTGCTGGTGCTCGTCCTCGGCATGTGTTTCTCCGGCGCGGCCAACTCCGTACGCGAGTTGATCAAGGAACGGGTGATTTACGAACGGGAGAGAGCCACGGGTCTGTCCCGGTCCGCGTATCTGATGTCGAAGGTGCTCGTCCTCGGTCTGATCACCGCGGCGCAGGGTGCCGTCATCTGCGCGATCGGCTTCTCCGTCCGCCAACTGCCCGCCCGCGGGCTGCTCATGCCCACGGCCGTCGAGGTCTGCGTGGTGATCAGTGCGCTGGGCTTCACCTCGATGATGTTCGGCCTGGTCATCTCCGCACTGGTGCGGACCCCCGAGAAGACCATGCCGCTGCTGGTGATGTTCGCCGTCGTCCAGGTCGTGTTCACCGGTGTCCTCTTCAAGCTCTTCGACTCACCGGGCATCGAACAACTCGCCTGGCTGATGCCCGCCCGCTGGGCGATCGCCGGCGCCGGGACCACGCTCGACCTCGCGCACACCATGCCGCCCTGGAAGCTCGACAAGCCGGACGATGTCGACCCGCTGTGGGCCCACACCGTCTCCCAGTGGGGTATCGACCTCGGTGTGCTTCTGGCCATCGGGCTGGTCTGCGGCTTCGCGGTGGCGCGTCTGCTGCGCCGGCATGAACCCGAGGTCATGCGCGACTAGGCGGTTGCGCTTCGCCACGCGGCCGGGGCCCTCCACAAGGGCCCCGGCCGAACCATGCCAACCCGCCATCACCGCTTGTCGCGGGTGTCTCAGCCCGGAGAACGGAGAGTGTCCGCACCGGACGGGACGGAGCCGGACGGGAGGGAGCCGGACGGGATGGGCCACACCGGGGCCAGCCCACTGAGCAGCGCCTTGTGGTGGAAGCGCACCAGCGCGGGTATCGCGTCGAGGACGGCGATCAGCCGCTCGCCGCCGTCGGTGGCCGCGCGGGCCTCCAGTTCCTCGAACACCATGACACCGTCGCGGATCGCCGAGCGCAGATCCTCGAGAAACGCCATGTCCTGCTTCCGTACCTCGGCGCAGACCGTTCGCAGCGCCGACCAGGTGGAGTCGTCCACCGCGGTGGGGTCGCCGTCGACGGACCGGTACGCGGTCCGGAACTCCTCCGCGAAGCGGGCCGCCGCCAGGGCGTCGGGCTCGGCCATGGTCCGGGTGAGCTCGCCGCCGAGGTCGCGGGTGAGGCCCTGTGGCGCGGCCAGAGCGGTGGTGAGCGCCCAGAGGGAGGGCAGTTCCTCCGTCAGCGCGGCCTGGAAGTAGCTGCCCAGGAAGCGCTGGTGGGCGTTGGAGGCGTACTGCGCCTTCAGCGCGTTGAGCCCTTCCGGATCGTCCCCGCGGGTCATCGCCCCGGTCATGAAACACCAGTCGTTGGCGAGGGCGTTGGACATCGCGGTGAGCAGGTGCAGCAGCCGCACCCAGCAGCGGTAGAGCTCGTCCAGCGAGATCTCGACGGGGTCATGGCCCGGGGGTACGGCGGTGCCGCGCCGGTCGCCGAGGTCCAGGCGCCGGACGGTGCCGATCCGGTACATCGCGAGCATCGCGTTGATCTCGCTGTTCTCGTGGTGCAGTACGGCCCGGTACTCGGTGGTGGCGTCCAGTCCGATGTTCTCGGTGAGGATGCGCGGGCCTCCGGGGTGCAGATGCAGGAACTCCGTCAGGTCGTAGACCTCGCCGTCGAGGATCATCCACTGCCCGGCCTCGGCGGTGGTGTGCCGCGCCACCTCCGAGACGTCGTACACCGGGCCGTCGGCCGTGTCCGGGGTCCATGAGCTGAACACGTCCTGGAGGTAGCGGCCTTCGGCCACCAGTCGGGGCAGTACGGTCTCGGGCCGCTCATCGGGGCCGGAGAAACGGGCGGCCACCTGCTGGAGGGCGGCCATGACACTCCCGGCGAACTCGGCGCGTCCGCAGACGTAGAAGTGGGCCCCCTGTCCACCGTCCTCCTCACCGCGCAGCAGATCCCACAGGGTCCGCTGGGCCTCCGGGTCGTCGGCGAGGACGTCGTGCAGACGTCCGGCGGGGGTGGTGACCGTGCGGGCGGGCCCACCGAATCCGGCGCGCACACCGCCATCCTCGGCGGAGAAGGCGATGTAGAGGGCGAGCTTGCCCTCCGCCACCGCCGAGTGGATCTCCGGCTCACCGTAGACATGGCGGTGGCTCCGGGCGCCCAGGAACAGCCAGTTCTGCCCGGCCGAGGGGTCGGTACGGCGGTGTGCCAGGAAGCCCAGGAAGGCGGAGACACCCACTCCGGCGGCGAACATCACGAGGGGCCGGGAGCTGTCCCGCGGCAGTCCGAACCGGCTGGGCCGGACCAGTTGGAGCGGGACCGCGTCGGACTCCGTCCCGGCCGAGGTGAGGAAGGCGGAGGCGGTGCCCAGCAGTTCGGCCGCCGGTCCGCGCGGGCTGTCGTCGTCGGCCCGGTGGCTCAGTCTGGCGACGGTCAGCCGGACCTCCTCGGAGAGCTCCCCGGCACCGTGTGCCGGGGCCGAGGAGACCGAGTACATACGGAAGTCCTCCGGCGGTACGAGCCGGGCCAGTGACCAGGCGTCCCGGCTGCCCGCGGTCAGCATCCGGTGGAGGGGATGGCCCTCCTCGTTCAGCAGGGCCAGCGCGTCGGACAGCTCCCACCGGGCCAGTCCACGGCTTCCGGCGACGGCTCGCAGACCGGCGGACCCGGTGGTCTTCAGCAGCGGGCCGACCAGATCGCCGGTCAGCGGACGGAGCTTGGCGTAGGACAGGAAGGTCCGCAGCGGCAGGGTGTCCGTGGACAAGGGGTGCCGGGCGCGGTAACGGATCGCCTCCCGCCAGGCGGCGGTCAGCGGTATCTCCTCCTCGCCGGTGGCGCCCAGCGCCCGCAGTGTGGCCTCGACCGTCTCCGGCCGGTTGGTGGGCAGTACCCCGCAACGGTCACCGGGGCGGTAGAGGGCGCCGGTCTCGGAGGCGTCCAGCACCACATGGGTGACCTCGCCCTCCTCGGCGGCCGGTGTCCGGGTGCGTATCCGCGCGTGCTGAACGTGCGGTGGCAGCTCCCGGTAGCGCTCCAGCCTGGTTTCCTCCAGGATCTCGTCGAGGGTCTTCCAGTGCTGCTCCTTGAAGCCGCCGACGATGCCCGTGATGGTCTTGGACCGGCCGACCTTGAAGGCCAGTTCCAGGAAGCCGTAGACCTTCATCCGGTGGGTGCCGAGATAGCCCTTCTTACCGGCGTAGGCGTCGAACAGCGTGGAGAACAGGTTCTGAAGCCGCCGGTCGCCGCTCGCGGCGACGTAGTCGCGCACCGAGACCTCCTCCACCGCCTCGATGAAGGCGATGTGGTGGGGCGGGAACCACTCCCGCAACTCCGCGACCTCCTTGCCGAGTCTGGACTCTTTGTGCTTCCGGCCGAGGAAGGCGTCCATCAGGTGGAAGACCGGGGACGCCTCGCCTCCCGGTCCCGCGGTCCCGGCCTTGATCGGCACCGCCAGCGGGGCGACGGTGTTCGCCCACACCACCTGGTCCACAAAGGTCGCCGAGAGCGGGTTGGGGTCGACCTTCCGGAACGAAAGCTCGGTGATGTCGCGCCAGGTCCGCAGCATCAGCGTCAGCTCGGCGGCGAGGGCGTCACGGTCGTCGCGGGCCACGGCCTCCTGGGCACGCACCACCGCCGTGACGATGGGCGCGGACCGGGCGAGGATCTCGACCTGCGCCAGGTAGAAGCGTCTCTCCTCGCGGTTGTCCACACTGGGTACGAGCAGCTCCATGTTCTCGACCTGGTGGGGATCGGGCAGATTCGCGTCACGCAGCGAGTGGTTGTACACGATGAGGTCGTTGTACGACATATGTGGCTCGCGGCGGCCCAGGCGTTCGCTGATCTGCGCCCAGGGCACGGTGATCGAGGGTGGCAACCCGTCGTCGGGCAGCGTCTCCACACGGACGAAGGCATGGGCGAAAACACTCATCGCCACCGACGCCCGCCAGACGAACGCGTCGGGGAGGTCTTCCGGTCCGGCGCCGAGCACCGGCATCTCGCACAGCGTCTGACGGAGCGTCACCGTACGCCAAAGTTCCGGCATCCGCGCGATCACCACGTCCCATGCCGTATGGCTCGCCGGGAAGGACCGCACGGTGGGGAGCTTGGGGATGAAACCGGACGAGGAGGAGAGGAAGCCTCTCAGTTCGTGACCGTGTGCCGCGTTGTACTCCTCGGCGGACTCCAGCACGCGCCGGCTCGGCACGGCGGGGGCACCGGTGGCGCGGAGGGACTCGGACGGGGTCTGGTGGGGACGGGGGTCGATCATCGCGCGACTACTCTCCGAAGCGGACCGGCGGGTGGTGCGGAACGAGGAACGCATCCCCGCACCGCGAAGCGGAGAAGGCGACCGAATCGCTGTCCGGGGTCTTCGGATGCCAAGGGAAGCCGTCGGATGCGTTGGGTGGCGTGCGGATGCCTTCAGGTGCCTTCCGGGGGGAAGAGTGGCGATCTGTCACATCGGTTGCCCGCGCGGCGGAAAGCCGGAAGGCGCGGACGGTCCGCGCAAGGGCCCCATCACCGCAGGGCAGGGGCCTGGTGGCGGGCGCGGGCGAGGTATGCCGGACCGTCGCACCGACGTCGCGTCAGGGTGGTGTGACCTGGGTGTGTGCGGTATTTCCGGGGTGGTTCGAGGGGGCTCGGGCATTCCCGGAACAAGATCGAAATGGTGCCGGGAGGATGCCCGCGAAAAGGCGGCGGAGCGGTTTCCGGAATCCACGTCTGCCGGTGTCCGGAGGTGCGTGAGTCGCGAGTCGAGGAGGCAGGACCGTCACGCGGAGTGATGCGCTCCGCGTGCTCGCCGCCGACGACGGTGTCCGGCCCGTGCCGTACCGGAGCGCCGCGCTGAGCACCGCGCCTGTGCGCCACGCCTACGCGCTCACCGAGACCGGCGACGGGGCCCGGGAGGACGGCTCGTCGATCCGTACGGAGGGCAGGCCCAGGGGCGGGCGGGCCCCAGGCGGCGGTGCCATCAGCGGGGCGGACAGCCGCTTCGGGCCGCGGTCGGAGCCGACGACGTCGGCCGCCATGGCCGGGTCCTTCATCCGGACCACGGCCTGGCACTGGCGGAAATTCCCTACCGTGAGGGCCGGAAAGGGCGGAGACTCGCCCCATGGCAGGCATGGGGTCGTTCCGGGACGCGGTCACCGCGTGGGCGGCAGGTGGCCCCGGCGACACGGCACGCGAGCTGGCCTCACGACTGTCCGTCCGGGCAGTCGTCCTGCTCGAAGGGCCGAGCGACGCCGCAGCGGTCGGCGCGCTGGCCGCGAGCCGCGGCCGGGACCTGGCGGCCGAGGGAGTCTGCGTCCTGCCGATGGGCGGTGCGATGAGCGTCGGACACTTCGCCCGCCTCCTCGGACCACCCGGCCTGAACCTCCGCCTCACGGGACTGTGCGACGAGGCGGAGCGCCGCTTCTACGCCCGCGGCTTGGACCGGGCCGGTGCGCGGCAGCAGGGGTTCTTCGTCTGCGCGGCGGATCTCGAGGACGAACTCATCCGCGCACTGGGCGTGACGCGGGTGGAGGAGCTCGTCCGGGCGGAGGGGGACCTGCGCGCCCTGCGGACGTTCCTGCGCCAGCCCGCACAGCGGGACCGCACCCCACAGCAGCAGTTGCGGCGCTTCCTGGGCACGAAGAAGGGCCGCAAGATCCAGTACGGCCGCGTCCTCGTCGAGGCGCTCGACCCCGCCCGCACCCCCGCCCCACTCGACGGCCTGCTCACCAGCCTCTGACCGCGTTCGGGAGTGCCGCGACTGCGGGACAACAAACGGACGACAAGCAGAGAACAAGCGGGCGACAAAAACAAAGGCAAGGAGGTCACCGCTCTCCTTGCCACTCTCAACGTATAGCGCATGGGGGGCCTTGCGGCAAGACCCCATTCGTGCAGCACAATCTCCGCCCGAAGCCAGAACCTGGGGAATTGAGAGATTCACGGCATACGTGTGCGTGGAATGGGCGTGTAGATGATTGACGTGATCGTGGTCGGTGCCGGACCGACCGGCTTGATGCTGGCCGGCGAGTTGCGGCTGCACGATGTGGATGTGCTCGTGCTGGAGAAGGAGGCGGAGCCGACCGCGTTTGTCCGTGCGCTCGGCCTGCACATGCGCAGCATCGAGGTGATGGCCCAGCGCGGCCTGCTGGAGCGGTTCCTCGCACACGGAAAGCAGTACGCGGCCGGTGGTTTCTTCGCCGGAATCGACAAGCCCTGGCCCGACCGGCTGGACACCGCGCATGCCTATGTCCTCGGCATCCCACAGCCCACCACCGATCGTCTGCTGGCCGAACACGCCACCGAGCTCGGCGCCGAGATCCGGCGCGGCCGCGAGCTGGTCGGGCTGGGCCAGGACGACCACGGAGTGACCGCCGAGCTGGCCGACGGCACACAGTTGCGCTCGCGCTACCTCGTCGGCTGCGACGGCGGCCGCAGCACGGTGCGCAAGCTGCTCGGCGTCGGCTTCCCGGGCGAGCCCACCAGGGTCGAAACGCTGCTCGGCGAGATGGAGGTGGCCGCGCCGCCGGAGACGGTGGCCGCCGTGGTGGCAGAGGTGCGCAAGACCCAGAAGCGGTTCGGCCTCGGGCCCTTCGGGGAGGGGGTGTACCGCGTCGTCGTACCCGCCGAGGGGGTGGCCGAGGACCGCTCGGTCCCGCCGACCCTCGAGGAGATCAAGCAACAGCTGCGGGCTTACGCGGGCACCGACTTCGGTGTGCACTCACCGCGCTGGCTCTCCCGCTTCGGCGACACCACCCGGCAGGCCGAGCGCTACCGCACCGGCCGCGTACTGCTCGCCGGCGACGCGGCGCACATCCACCCGCCGATGGGCGGGCAGGGCCTCAACCTCGGTATCCAGGACGCGTTCAACCTCGGCTGGAAACTGGCCGCCGAGATCAACGGCTGGGCACCGGAGGCGCTGCTGGACACCTATCACGCCGAACGGCACCCGGTGGCGGCCGATGTGCTGGACAACACCCGCGCGCAGATGATGCTGGTCTCCACCGAGCCGGGTCCCCTGGCGGTGCGCCGACTGATGTCGGAACTGATGGACTTCGAGGAGGTGAACCGACACCTGATCGAGCTGATCACCGCGATCGGGGTGCGCTACGACTTCGGCGAGGGACATCGACTGCTCGGCCGGCGGCTGCGGGACATCAAGCTGGAGCAGGGTCGCCTCTACGACCTGACGCACGGCGGCCGCGGACTGCTGCTCGACCGGACCGGCCGGCTCTCGGTGAAAGGCTGGACGGACCGGGTCGACCACATCGTCGACGTCAGCGACGAACTGGAGGTGCCCGCGGCGCTGCTACGGCCGGACGGCCATGTGGCGTGGGTCGGCGACGACCAGCGGGATCTGCTCAGCCAACTCCCCAAGTGGTTCGGCGCGCCACTCGACTGAACGCACCGCCCGGAACGGAGGATCCATCCGGCACCCCTGGTCAGGAGGCGGGCTGCTCGCGATAGAGCACGAGGTGTTCGTGAAAGAGCACACCGTCGCGGATATCGCCGGTCGCGGTGAAGCCGGTGTCGTCGACGTAGTCCAGGTGGGTGCCGGTGACGGTGTAGCGGCCGGTGTAGGCGCTGGCGCGGTCGCCGCGGGCCTCGTCGTAGCGGCCGTCCGCACGCAGCTCCTGGCGGATGTAGCCGTCCGCCGTCACCCACATTCCGACGACGTCGGCGGGGAGCGTGTGGGGTGCCCGGTCGGTCATGGCGGGAGGTCCTCTCGAAAGCGGTGGGGAAACTGCTTCGAGTCTGGGCCGCGCGCGGGAGGGCAACCAGGACGCTCCCCGCCTGGGTGTACCGCCCCCAGGGAGTCCGGGAGCGCCGACCGGATGATCAGGACCGAGGTGGCCGGTGGAGGGCTCGCTCTCCCCCGCCTCGACCCTCCGCGACGCACGGATCCGAACCGGCACCCGAGAAGCTTCGAAACGGAATACTCGGCTGGAGCACGCGGGAGCACCCGCGTGCCTCTCCTGCTTCTCGATGGCTCTCGCGGGCCCTGGCGGTGATCGGCGGCGTGATGGCGGAGCGGCGGAGACCGGTCCCGAAGGGGCTGGCCAGACGGGTGGCGTACGCACCCCGGCGACCCCTGCTGGTGCGGGCCGAGGCGCAGCGGCTGGACCGGGACCATCCGGCGGTCGGTTATGGGCCGCATGCGCATGACTTCTTCGAGATCGTCGTCTTCACCGCGCCCGGCGGCGTACATGTGGTCCAAGGCATCGCCGAGCCCGTGGGACGGGGGGATGTGTGGTTGCTGGCACCCGGTGTTCCCCACGACCTCGCGGGGATCGGCGAGGCGGAGGGGTGGGTGGTCGTGGCCGGGTTCGACGTGCTGGGGCTGCCGTCCGGCGTACGCGATATGGCGCCCTGGCCGATGAGTCCGCTGGTACGCGCCTTCCAGCAGACGGACACCGCGGGGCGTCCCCGCCCCTTGCACCTCGATGACACCGGGCTGCGGCGCTGGACCGGATGGCTGAGCGACATGGCTCGCGAATGCGCCGAACTCCGGCCGGGCTACGAGCAGGTGGTGGAGGCGCTGCTGCGGATCCTGCTGGTCGACGCCGGTCGGCTGCTGCCGCCGCCCCCGGCCGCGGCGGCGAGGACGGACGCTCTGGTGCAGCGGGCGCTGGAGCTGGTCGACGAGCGCTTCTCCGACCGGTTGTCGCTGGGCGATGTCGCCCGGGATCTGGCCGTCACTCCGGGGCATCTGACCGAGGTGGTGCGCAAGCAGACCGGCCGCCCGCTGGGCGAGTGGATTCTGCAACGCCGGATGGCCGAGGCCCGTCTGCTGCTGGCCGAGACGTCCCGGCCCGTCGGCACGGTCAGTACCGCGTGCGGCTTCCAGGACGTGGGTCACTTCTCGCGGCAGTTCCGCCGCCATCACGCCATGAGTCCCTCGGCCTGGCGCGCCTCGGCCTGGCGCGCCTCGGGGACCGGCGCGGCCCCACGGGGCCGCTGATTCCCCCTTCGGATGCCCTGACACGCGCCGGGCCACAGATCCGACAGGTCCCGCCGCAGATCATCACTACCGGCCCGGCCCCCATGGGCCGACGCTTGAGCCATGAACAGCCCGACCTCCCCGGCCGTCACCACGCTCACCAGCAGCGTCAACGGCCTGCTCAGCAACACCCACCTCATCCACGCGCCCGACGGCATCATCGTGATAGACCCGCCGATGCTCCTCTCGGACGCGCGAGCCGTCCGCGACCACATACGCGACCTCGGGGCCCCGCTGGTAGCCATCATTTACACCCACCCGCACCCCGACCATGTGAACGGCGGTACGGAGATCCGCGGCGACCTCGAGGTCCCGGTGTACGCCACACCTGGGACCGACCGGGTCAGCAGGGAGATCGACGGTCCGAAGCGGGAGTTCTGGACCCCGATGTTCCCCGACGACTACCCGCCGGTCACCACGTTCGCGACCGACCTGGTCAAGGGCGGTGAGCGGGTGACGATCGGCGGCCTGAGCTTCGCGGTCCTCGACATCGGTGCCGGCGAGTGTGCCACCGGGGCCCTGTGGATCACCGGTGATGACGCCTTCGTCGGCGACCTGGCGTACTCGAACGTCCACCCCTGGCTCTTTGAGGCCCGCACCCACGCCTGGCTCCGCCAGCTCGACAGCGCCGGACCCGTGCTGACGGGCAAGCGCCTGCACGTCGGGCACGGCCCCGCGGGCGGTGTCGAGCTGCTCGCCGAGCAGGCGCGCTATATCCGGGTCTACCAGGACACCGTCCGCCAGCTCTCGGGCGGACGGCCCAGCCTCGACGAGCGGGGCAAGGCCGACCTGCTGCGCAGCATGGACCAGTTCTGGCCGGGCGCACCGTTGAGCAACCTCGTGATCATGAGCGCGGACCCGGTGGCGGCCGAACTCGCCCGATCGGCCGAGCTGCCCTCCTGACCGCGAGCGAGTCGGGCCGGAGGCGAGTCGGATCAGGGGCTGCGGCGTGAGGTGCTTCACGAAAGAGGATGAAAGGCGACGAGGCTGGGTACGCGCGGCATGATCACCGATTGAAACATCGATGCGATCGGTACATATAGGGCGAAAAGCATCGCTGGAGAGGAGGCGACATGTCGTCGAAGCGACGTCGCAAGAAGAAGGCCCGTCGCAAGAACGGAGCCAACCACGGTAGCCGCCCCCAGTCCTGACCGGAGGCGCTCCACCGGGTGACCCCGATGGGATGCTGAAGGCCCACCCCCAGTGATGCTGCTGGGAGTGGGCCTTCTCGCGTGGGCCCGGATGTACAGACCTCGCCGGTTCCGGTGGGGACGCTGTCGGGAGGCCCTGAGCTTCGCCTGACCCCCGCGTCAGAGCGGAAGGGGCCGCCGCGGCCCATCGAGGTTCCACTCGGTCGTCATGGCCTGGTCCAGACCATGACGACCGAGTAGCGCGGCCGCTCCCAGAGACCCTGTCAGGGCGAGTTGACTCGGCGCGCGATGCCGTCCGGAGAGCGTCGGCCACCGGGGCAAACCTTGCGTACATCAAGGTCATCTTATCGAGTTAACGCCAATGGCTCTCAGGGCCGATCGGGCGCGGCGGCCGTTAGTGTTCCCGGGGATCTGGACGGATTCCTGGATGTTTGCCCTCCCTCCTTTCCTCTTTCCCGGTGACACGTACGCCCGCCGCACGCCCGGCCACCGCCCTTATGAAGGAGAGCTCGCCCGATGACAGTTGATACCGGTCAGGACGCACAGCTGGAGCCGCCGCGGCAGTCCAGCCTGAGTACGGCGGCTGCCCGCAACCTCGCCACCACGACCAAGTCGGCCCCGCAGATGCAGGGGATCACCTCTCGCTGGCTGCTGCGGACGCTCCCCTGGGTGGAGGTCAACGGTGGCACGTACCGGGTGAACCGACGGCTGAGTTACACCGTCGGCGACGGTCGCGTCGAGTTCGTCCAGGACGGTGCCAACGTCCGGGTGATCCCCCGCGAGCTCGGTGAACTCGCCCTGCTGCGTGGCTTCGAGGACGTGGAGGTGCTGACCGCGATCGCGGACCGGTGCGTCCAGCGGGACTTCCGGGCCGGTGACACCTTGGTCCAGCGTGGCGCACCCGCCGATCAGTTCCATCTGATCGCCCATGGCCGTATCGGTCAGACCTCCGTCGGCAAGTACGGCGATGAGACCGGCGTCGCCGTACTTGGAGACGGCGACAGGTTCGGTGAGAACGCCCTGTTGGACGAGGACGCCCACTGGGATTACACCGCCACCGCCGAGACCTCGGGCACCCTGCTCACCCTGTCCCGCGCGGACTTCGCCGCCGTGGTGTCGTCGGCACCGGGCCTCCAGGCCCATATCCAGCAGTTCGACGCGCTTCTCCGTCAGCGGCAGAACCGCCGTGGCGAGGCCGAGATCGCCATGTCGGCCGGGCACACCGGCGAACCCGAGCTGCCCGGCACATTCGTGGACTACGAGCTGAAGCCGCGCGAGTACGAACTCTCCGTCGCGCAGACCATTCTGCGGATCCACACCCGGGTCGCCGATCTCTACAACGAGCCGATGAACCAGACCGAGGAGCAACTGCGGCTCGTCATCGAGGCGTTGCGCGAGCGCCAGGAACACGAGCTGGTGAACAACCGGGAGTTCGGTCTGCTCCACAACGCCGACTTCAAGCAGCGCATCCAGACCCACTCCGGCCCGCCCACCCCGGACGACCTCGACGAACTGCTCTGCCGCCGCCGCGGCTCCAAGTTCTTCCTCGCCCATCCCAAGGCGATCGCGGCGATCGGGCGCGAGTTCAACTCCCGTGGTCTCTACCCGACCCATGTCGACCTCGGCGGACAGCAGGTCCCGGCCTGGCGCGGGGTCCCGATCCTGCCCTGCAACAAGATCCCGATCACCAAGGAGAACACCAGCTCGATCCTGGTCATGCGCACCGGGGAGGACAACCAGGGCGTCGTCGGTCTGCGCCAGACCGGTATTCCGGAGGAGTACGAACCGGGTCTGTCGGTGCGCTTCATGGGCATCGACGAAAGGTCGATCATCTCCTATCTCGTCTCCACCTACTACTCCGCCG
Source organism: Streptomyces sp. NPDC048636 (assembly GCF_040650655.1). Taxonomy (NCBI): domain Bacteria; kingdom Bacillati; phylum Actinomycetota; class Actinomycetes; order Kitasatosporales; family Streptomycetaceae; genus Streptomyces; species Streptomyces sp. NPDC048636. Next base: position 415,887 of record NZ_JBEZHR010000004.1, read on the forward strand.
CGATCCTGGTGCCGGACGCGCTCGGCGTGCTGGAGAACGTGCAGATCGCCCGCAGCCACGGTTAGCGGACCGGCGCAGCCCGGCGGCTACGTCAGCCCGGCCCGCCTCCGGGCCCGGCCGAGCACGTCCGGGCTCCGGGACAGCCACCCACCCCACCGAGGAGCCATGGATGCCCGCCCCTGAGCTTTCCCCTCCGCAGTCGGGCCTGCCCGCGGCCGCTTCGCCCACCGGGGCGCACGTCCTCACCGAGGCCGCCGCCCGCGCCCGCGTCGCTCGTGCCCGCGATATCAAGGCCGCCACCGGCGCCCGAACCGACGCGGCTGCCCTGCCCGCCCCGCCTGCCGCCGACATGCCTGCCCTGCCCGCCACGCCACCCGCCGATGTCCCTGCCGCCGGGGCGCGGACACCCGGTGCCGGGCTGGCACGGATCCTGCGTGGCCCCAGCGGTCTGGGCACGGCGAGCCTGCGCCTGGTCCGGTACGAGCAGCCACCGACACCGCTGGAACCACCCGCGGCTCCGGCGGAAGGCAACCCGATCCCGGGCCTCTACTACCACCCGGTGCCGGAGCCCGACCCGGTGCGAGTGGAGGAGGTCAGCCAAAGGATCAAGACCTGGGCGTTGGACGAGGTCGATCTGTACCCCGGGGACTGGGAGGACCAGTTCGACGGCTTCTCGGTGGGGCGCTATATGGTCGCCTGCCATCCGGACGCGCCCACCGTCGACCATCTGATGCTCGCCACCCGCCTGATGGTGGCCGAGAACGCGGTGGACGACTGCTACTGCGAGGACCACGGAGGCTCGCCCATCGGCCTCGGCGAGCGCCTTCTGCTGGCGCACACCGCCCTCGACCCCCTGCACACCACGGAGGAGTACCAGCCGCGGTGGGCGGAGTCGCTCCACGCGGACGCGCCTCGACGCGCCTACCGCTCCGCCATGGAGTACTTCCTCCAGGTGGCCAGCCCCTCCCAGGCCGACCGGTTCCGGCACGATATGGCCCGGCTGCACATGGGGTATCTCGCCGAGGCCGCCTGGGCACAGGCGGACCACGTCCCCGAGGTGTGGGAATACCTGGCGATGCGCCAGTTCAACAACTTCCGTCCGTGCCCCACCATCACCGACACCGTCGGCGGTTATGAACTCCCGGCCGATCTGCACGCGCAGCACGCCATGCAGCGGGTCATCGCGCTCGCCGGGAACGCCACCACCATCGTGAACGACCTGTACTCGTACACCAAGGAACTCGCCAGCCCCGGCCGGCATCTGAATCTGCCGGTGGTGATCGCCGAACGTGAGGGCCTCTCCGACCGCGAGGCGTATCTGAAGGCGGTCGAGGTCCACAACGACCTCATGCGCGACTTCGAATCCGCGGCCGCGGCCGTGGCCGCCGCCTGTCCCGTCCCGAGTGTGCAGCGCTTTCTGCGGGGCGTGGCCGTATGGGTCGACGGCAACCACTACTGGCACCAGACCAACACCTTCCGCTACAGCCTGCCCGACTTCTGGTAAGAGAAATGGACTTATCCATGACCAGCACCGAGCTCACCAGCAACGCCGCCACCGCCGCCGGCACCTCCGTGTTCATCCCGGCCCCGGCGACGCCCTACCAGGGGGACATCGCCCGCTACTGGGATGGCGAGGCCAGGCCCGTGAATCTGCGTCTCGGCGATGTCGACGGCCTTTACCACCACCACTACGGAATCGGCGACGTCGACCACACCGCCCTCGGCGACCCCGACGAAAGCACCTATGAGAAGAAGCTGATCGCCGAACTCCACCGGCTGGAGTCGGCACAGGCCGAACTCCTCCTGGACCACCTCGGACCCATTGAGCGCGACGACACGCTCGTGGACGCCGGATGCGGCCGCGGCGGCTCGATGGTCATGGCCCACCAGCGCTTCGGATGCGGCGTCGAGGGCGTCACCCTCTCGGCCAAGCAGGCCGAATTCGCCAACCAGCGTGCCCACGAACTCGGTATCGCGGACCACGTCCACGCCCGCGTCTGCAATATGCTCGGTACGCCCTTCGAGACCGGGCGGGCCGCGGCCTCGTGGAACAACGAGTCGAGCATGTACGTCGATCTGCACGACCTCTTCGCCGAGCACTCGCGCATCCTCGCGGTCGGCGGCCGCTATGTGACCATCACCGGCTGCTGGAACCCGCGTTATGGCCAGCCCTCGAAGTATGTCTCCCAGATCAACGCGCACTTCGAGTGCAACATCCACTCCCGCCGGGAGTATCTGCGCGCGATGGCCGACAATCGCCTCGTACCGCAGGCCGTTGTCGACCTCACCCCCGCGACCCTGCCCTACTGGGAGTTGCGGGCCACGTCCTCGCTGGTCACCGGCATTGAAGAAGCGTTCATCAACTCCTACAAGGACGGCTCCTTCCAGTACCTCCTGATCGCGGCGGACCGCGTCTGACCGCGCGCGATCGACGGCCCCCGGCGGGGGTCCGGGGGCCGTCGATCGGCGGGGCCTGGCCGACAGGTCCTGTTGTGGACCTCGGAGTCGGTCAGCCCTGGGTGAGCTCCAGATCCCCGTCGGGGATCCAGGAGCCGTGAAGTCCGGCGTTCACCCGCTGCGGCAGATGGACGGTGGCGACGCGGTCGAGGCCGGAGGCGTCGAGGACCAGCAGCTGCGAGGCGTCCTGCTTGAGGTCGGAGATGACCGTCAGGAGGTAGCCGTCGTCTTCGCCGCTGGCTCCGGCCGCCGGGACGAACACCGCTTCGCTGGGCATACGGGCGTCGCCGACCTGGTGGATTCGGCGGGCGCCTGTGGTGCGGTCGTACTTGACGACGCCGTAGCCGCCGAAGCCCTTCTCATCGGGGAAGGAGATGGCGTACTGGTAGCGGTTCTCGGCGCCCAGGTAGTCCTCGTTGAGGGTCGGGAACTCCACCGCGAGATCGTCGATGATCTGCTCGTCGACGGTACCGGCGGCCATGTCGACCACCCAGCGGCGGGTGTAGGAGCGTGCGACGGGCTCCGTACCGCGCCCGGGAGCGCCGATCCACCAGTTCCAGGAGAGGTGGAATCCCTCACGGTCCACGGTGGGGCCTTCCAGGACGATACGGCCCTGGCCGTCCTCGTAGGCGTTGGAGACATGCAGCATATTGCCCGGCTCGATGGAGAACCAGCGGATGTGGCGGTCGCCGTCGTCGCCGCGCGGCATGATGCCGATACGGGAGAGCTGCTGGTCGCTCCAGCCGTAGGGGATGCCGGAGTGGTCGGCCGGGTCGAAGGTGACATTGCCCTCGACGAAGACCACGTGGTGGCGGGTGAGCGCGAAGTCGTGCTTGAGCGAGGCGGTCGCTCCCGGGATCTCGGCGCTGTGGACGATCTCGCCCTTGGCGTCGGAGACGTAGTACGTCAGGAACGGCGGGAAGGGCGAGGAGCCGAAGAAGTGCAGCTCCCCCGTGAGCGGATCCTCCTTGGGGTGCGCGGTCATCGCGGTGCGCAGCTTGCCGCGGAAGTCGTAGGCGCCGACCGTCTCCAGTTCCGGGGTGAGTTCGAAGGGAAGGTTCGCCTCGCAGAGGGCGAGCAGGCGCCCGGCGTGTTCGATGACATGGGTACCGGCGGCGCTGGCGGTCAGATCGGGTCCGCGCTCGGTCATATAGGGGGCGCCGTCGAGTGCGGGGGTGCGCACCCAGCGGTTGCGATACCACTCCGCCCGGCCCTCACGCAGCCGGATCCCGTGGAGCATGCCACTGCCCTTGAACCAGTGCGTCGGGGTGACACCGGGCTTGGGGTTGTGGCCGTTGCGGATCAGCCGACCGGTCAGCTCGGGAGGCAGCGTGCCCTCCACGGTCAGATCGGTGGCGGTGACCTCGTCCGCGACGGGGGTGAAGTGACCCTTCAGATACGGCTTCTCAGCGGCCATGGCAGGAACCTCGTTTCGGTGGATGTGACGCTGTGAGGGTGTGACGCGAGATCAGGAGGACTGTTCGGCACGGGCCTTGAGATGGACGAGCCAGCTCTCCAGGGAGTCATGGAGACCCTTGGCCAGCTCGTCGATCTCGGCCTCGACCGGGGCGCCGCTCCAGGATTCCTCGGTGCGGACGGTGACCTGGCCGCCGTTCTGCTCGAAGGTCCATACGTGGACACCGGTGATGCCGGCGACGTCGCCGCCCCATACGATCCGCTCCCCGGGAACCAGCTCGTACACGGTGGAGGTGATGTTCAGGCCGTGTGTGAGCCAGCTGAACGAGGCACCGGGCAGCAGCGGGCCGTTGCACTCGGTCCGGTCGATGTCCGCGTTCCAGCTGGGCCAGGCCGCGATATCGGTGTGCAGCTCCCACACCGTCGTGAGCGGGGCGTCGATCACGGTGTCCAGTCGGACGATCACGGGGGCGGACTCGTCGATGGTGGCCATGGCTGTGTCTCTTCTCATGAGGGGCATCTGGCTGATCTATCGGTTCGGGACGTTCTGGGGCTTCAGGGGGCTCAGGGGTTTCGGGTGAGGGGCGGGCCGGACGTCGGTCGGGTCGCGCCTGTCGCCACCCGCGGCCCGGTGCGCCGGACGAGGAACAGTGCGAGGAGTGCGGTGGCGGCCAGGACCGCGGCCGAGACCGTGAAGGCGGCGCGGTAGCCGTCGGTGAGCGCCTCCAGGTGCGACTGGTCTCCCCCGGCATGTGTGGTGACGGAGCCGGCCAGGGTCGCCAGGGCGGCGAGGCCGATCGCGCCCCCGACCTGGCGGGTGGTGTTCACCAGGCCACCGGCCAGCCCCGCGTCCTGTGGCGGGACACCGTCCACGGCGAGCGCGGTGAGCTGGACGAAGGCGATGCTCAGACCGAGCCCGACCACGATGCTGGGGCCGAGGATGTCCACGGAATAGCTGCCGTGGGCGCTCATCCGGGACAGCCACAGCAGGCCCACGGCCTCGGTGAACAGGGCGGCCGTCACCGTCGCGGTGGCGCCGATGCGCCGGGCGACGCGGGGCGCCAGGGCCGCGCCGAGCATATTGGCCGCGGCGAGCGGGAGTTGCCCCGCCCCGGTGGCCAGCGGGTCCGAGCCGAGCACCTGTTGCTGGTAGAGCGGCAGGAAGAAGAACAGCGCGATCCACACCGACCCCAGCAGTGCCATCAGCAGATTGCCCGCGGCGACCCGGCCTGTGGTGAACAGGCGCGGTGGCAGCAGCGCGTTCGGTCGGCGAAGCTCGATCACGGCGAAGGCCACGAGCAGCGCGGCGGCGCCGACGAGGGCGCCGAGCACCCGGGGGTCCTGCCAGCCCGCGCCGCGTGCGGTGGTCAGCCCCCAGACCAGGCAGGTCAGGGCGAGGGTCACGGTGACGGTGCCCAGCAGGTCGAACCGCCCGGTCTCCCGCCCACCCCGCTCTCCGGCCGCCCGTGGCACGAGCGCCATGACGGCCACCAGGACCAGCAGCGACCCGAGCGCCACCGAGTGGAAGATCCAGGGCCAGCCCCACGCCTGGGTGAGGACACCGCCCAGCAGGACGCCGCCCGCCCCTCCCGCGCCGGAGACCGCACCCCATACCCCCAGTGCTCTCCCCCGCCCGGGGCCGGCCGGGAAAAGCCCCATCGCCAGGGCGAGCGCGGCCGGGGCGATGGCCGCGGCACCGAAACCCTGAACGGCACGTGCCGCGATCAGCACGCTCGCGGAGGTGGCCAGCCCCGCCGTCAGCGAGGCCACCGCGAACAGCGCGAGGCCCAGGACCAGTACCCGACGGCGGCCCAGGAGATCGGCCGCCCGGCCACCCGCCAGCAGCAGCGCCCCGAAGGCCAGGCCGTAGGCGTTGACCACCCAGGTGGTCCCGCCGTCCGACAAACCCACTCCGTCGCGGATCTGCGGCAGCGCCACGTTCACGATCGACGTGGCGAGCATGACGGTGAACTGAGCCGCGGCCAGCGCCGCCAGCGCGACTCCCGGCCGGGGAGCCTGAGCCGCCGTCTGATCCGTCTGCGTACGTGCAACGTTCATGCCGCACAGACTCGTTTCGGATGGTGTCCACTTTCCAGACCGGACAGACGCGATGACTGTCCACGCCTGTCCACGCCTGTCCACGCCTGTCCACGCCTGTCCATTCGGTTACTCCGAGGGCGTGCCCTCTCCCGGCGCGTTGGCGGCCGTTGATGGCCCACACCCCGCCCGGCCACCACACCCCCTAGCCGGTGGCTTCCGTTTCCCCTCGCGGACCGCCGTGCAGCTCCCGATGCCACAGCGCCTCGCAGAGCAGGTCCAGACCCTGGCGCAGATGGCGCCGGTAGGTGCCGTACGGCAGGCTCAGACGGCGGGCGGCGGCCTCCTGGGTGGGAGCTCCGGAGAAGTAGCCCGCCGTCAGGGCCTCACGGGCGCGCACACCGCGCGGCTCGCGGGCGAGGTCGTCGACGGCCCCGCGCAGCAGGGCACGCAGCTCTTCGACGGGGTCAGTGAGGTCGGCCGCGAGACGGGCGCGCATCAGCGCGCAGGCGGCGAAGGCGCCCGCGTCCCGCCAGTGCGACATGGCCTCGCGTATGGCCTGGTCGAATACCGCGCGCGAGAAGCCCGACGGCCCGGACGGGGCCGGAACGTCGGTGGCGGTGATGAGGTGGCGCAGCCAGGTCTCGACGGGCACTTGGCGCCAGTCGTTGCTGAACAGCCCGTAGGTGTGCGCGCCGACCCGCGGGCGCGCACCGGTGTCGTGCATCACGCCCTTGAAGCGCTCGGCCCAGGCATCGGCGTCCCGGTAGACGACGAAGCCGTGCGCGCGGCCGCGGGCACGGGCGGCTTCCGCCTGCGCCCGGGAGTTGCTCAGGTCGATGACCCGCGAGGGGAGCTGGTAGCGCTCCGGATAGACGGAGAAACGGGTCATGCCGATGTGCTCACCGGGGCTCACCGAGGTGGTGGCCTCGGTGTGCGCCCAAGCGGCCGCGACGATGGGGTCGGTGGCCAGGTCCTGGGGGTCGGGCGGAGCCGGCAGGACGATCCGGGCCGTGAACGCCACGGGGCGGCCGGTGGCGACGCAGCGGAAGACGCTGAACCCCTTCGCCTGGCGCTGGATCCAGTAGCGCACCAGATCCGCGGACTCGGCTCCCTCGGCCTCCTCGGCCATCCGCAGCACGACATCGATGTCAGCCGAGTGCAGGGCGCGTTCGTGCACCTCGGTCTCGCCGGACCACGCACGCAGTCGCGCCAGGCTCTCCAACTCGCGGAAGAGGTAGAAGATTTCGTCGGTGACCACCCAGACGCGCTCCTCGGGGGCCTCGCGCAGCAGCCGCAGATACTCCTCGGCCAGCCGCTGGCGCATCGTGGTGAAGGCATGGGGCGCTCGCCAGCGCAGGTCGGCGGCGAGGGTCTCGCGTGCGGCGTCGTGCGGGTGCAGCCCCCGGTAGGTGGATTCGATGAAGGGCAGGTCCCTCAGCCAGCCGAACAGCAGAGGGGCGTCCTCCTCGGGCAGGACCGCGCCGAGCAGCTCCTCGGAGGTCGAATGCGCCTGTGCCACCACCTCCAGGGCGCGGCGGTGGGCCGCCGACGGCACCTCGCCGATCAGCCCCGCGAGCAGGGTCCGCAGAACGTCGGCCGAGGGCGCCCAGGTCTCCTCGCCGCTCCAGCCCGTGGCCCCCGCGGCGGCCGCCAGGGACAGCGCCAGCGGATTCCCCCCGGCGAAACGGAGCACTCGCTCCCGCAGCACGGCCGGGATCCGTGCCTCGGCCAGGAGGCTCCGGGCCTGCTCATCGGAGAACGGCTCCAGTTCACGGACGGACAAGACCCCGGCCCAGGCCGGATCGGCGGTCCACTGCGGCTGCGGCGCGAGCCGGCCGGCCAGGACCACCAGGGTGTCGTCCGCGGCGCGGGGCAGGAAACGCTGCCACAGCCAGCTCTCCAGCCACTGGCAGTGCTCGAAGGAGTCGATGAACAGGACCGTGCCCGCGACGTCCAGCAGGGGACCGGCCGCACGCTCGAAATCGGCGGGGTCCCGGCTGACGAAGCGACCGTCCAGCTCGAGGAGCAACCGACCCGCCGTCCGGGCCTCGTCCGCCAGACACCGCAGCAGCGAGGACTTCCCGATACCGCCCGGCCCGTACAGATAGAACGCGAACGGCGCCTGCGGATCACCGGCCAACGCCTCGCCGAAACAGCCGAGTTCCTCCTCCCGGCCGATGAAGGCACGTTCCCGCGCCCTGCTCAGTCTCTCTCCCACGGACGCCATGTCCGCCTCTCCTCCCAGGTCCGAGCGCCGAGCGGACGTGCCCGGAGATCCGCTCCCTACAGAACCGCTCAGCTCTCCCTCGCGGCGGGTGCCGCTGTCTTCCTCCGGGTGGCGTTGTTGTGACCCGGCCGGTGGCCGAGGGGCCGCGGCGCACCTCGGCTGAGTCGGTGTGCCACGGACGGCAGCGCGAGGAGGAAACCGAGCGCCGCGGCCAGTACGTGCCCTACGGCGGTGAAGTCGGGCAGCGGCCCGGGCCACTCCGCTCCGGCGATGGGCCAGGCGATCAGGAAGACCGCCCACGGAATCCGGGCCCATCGCGGCATCGCCACCGTGCTGGCGGCCATCACGGTCTGGGCGCCGTAGCTGATGCCGTAGTCGAGCGTGTGGCGGACCTCGTCGGGATACCAGCCCTGTCGCAGCGCCAGGATGATGACACCGGCGGTGAGCAGCGTGGTGGCGATATGCGCGGTGAAGAACACCACGAACGCCCGTAGCGCGCCCCATCGCCGCTCGGCCCAGCTCAGGCAGCAGCAGACGCCGAATCCCAGGGTGATGACGGTGGCGGGGAAGAGCAGCGAGGTGATGTCGGTCAGCGTGCCGTCGAAGAAGAGCGCGCTGCCGAGCAGCGCGACCGCCGGATGGTCGGCCAGGTTGTCCAGATCGGTGCTGACGTAGCCCAGCAGGGTCTGGGCGCGATCCTCCGTCAGGACCCAGGTGACCCAGGCATGGGTGAGCAGCAGGAGGCAGACGTATCCGAAGGTGACCGGCGAGCGGCTCGGGTACGCCCGGACGGCATCGAGCGGGCGTCCGCGCATCAGTGGGTGCCGAGCTGAGCGGTGATCTCCGAGGAGAAGGAGCTGACACGGGTGTAGAGGCCGGGGTGGCCCGGCTTGCCGCAGCCGACACCCCAGGAGGTGATACCGGCGAGGACTCCGTCGACCACCAGCGGGGTGCCGCTGTCGTAGTCGCAGGTGTCGACACCGCCGCGGTCGAAGTTGCCCGCGCAGGTGTACTGGTGGGGGTCGTACGCGTCGTCGTAGGAGCCCGCGCTCGCGCAGGAGGAGTCGGCGGTCACCGGGACGGTCGCGGTGCGCAGCACTCCACCGTCGAGGCCACCGGACGAGGTGGCGCCCCAGCCGAGGATCCGGGCGGTCCGGCCGGGTCGGTAGAGGTCTTCGGCGCCCGGTTCGGCGAGGGGCAGGGCCGGGGCCTTGATCGGCGACTTGAGGGTGAGGACGGCGACGTCATTGCGGTAGCCGGTCTCGCCCTGGTAGGTGAAGGTGGAGTAGTCCGGGTGGCGCCAGACGCGGGCGACGCCCACCTTGGTACCGGCCGTGGACACCATGCGGTCGCGCCCGGAGACCACCTGGAGCAGCCCTGGGACCTTCATGAAGGCGTCCACACAGTGCCCTGCGGTGAGGACCTTGGTCGGGGCGACCAGCGTGCCGCCGCAGAAGGAGAACGGAACGAGCGCGGGCTTCACCGCGACGGCCCAGGGGTAGTCGGCCGCCCGGGCGGGCTGCCCGCCCTGGATCGCGGCGGCCGGACCGGCGGCGCCGAACAGCGTGGCGCACACCAGGGCGGTGGCGGAAAGCGTTCTGACAGCGCGCTTCCGTATGGCGGTGGTCCTCACCAGATTCTCCTTGCATGCACTGAACTTCACCGAGTCTCTTCGCCCTTCCGGTTGGCGAAGGGCGTACCGAGTATCTACGGCGTTGACGGGGCGACACCGGCCGCAACCGGTGCCAACCGCCCAACTCTGGGTGTTTTTACAGTTCTCGGTGAAGTGGCGAACCTGATCCCTCAATCGCCCATACCGCCCCCCGGGGGCTCAGGTGGCGGTCGCGGCCGCCGCCGCCCGGCCCGCCTGGCGGCCGGAGAACAGACAGCCGCCGAGGAAGGTGCCCTCCAGGGAGCGGTAGCCATGGACGCCGCCGCCGCCGAAGCCCGCCACTTCCCCGGCCGCGTACAGTCCGGGGACCGGTTCACCGGAGGCGTTCAGGACACGGCCGGAGAGGTCGGTCTGGAGGCCGCCGAGGGTTTTTCGGGTGAGGATGTTGAGGCGGACGGCGATCAGCGGACCGGCACCGGAGTCCAGGATCCGGTGGGCGGAGGCCGTACGGCTGATCGCGTCCCCGGGGTAGGCCAGGGCGTTGCGGATGCCCATGACCTGCACGTCCTTGGTGTAGGGGTTGGCGATCTCCCGGTCCCGGGCCTCGATCCGGCGGGTGAGGTCGTCCAGCTTGATCAGGTTGTCACCGGTGAGCTTGTTCATCCCCCGGACGAGCTCCGACAGGCTCGTCGCGACGACGAAGTCCACTCCCTGCTTGGTGAACTTCTCGATCGGCTCCGGGGTCTGCCAGATACGGGAGAGCAGCTTCCAGATGTTCTTCTCCGTGAGATCCGGGTTCTGCTCGGATCCGGAGAGCGCGAACTCCTTCGCGAGGATCTTGTGAGTAGTGACGAACCAGGAGTAGTCATAGCCGGTGTCGGTGATCGACTTCAGAGTGTGCAGAGTGTCGTAGCCGGGGATGTCGGGTGAGTCGAAGCGTTTGCCGGTGGCGTCGAACCACATGGACGACGGGCCGGGCAGAATCCGAATGCCGTGGCCGGGCCAGATCGGGTCGTAGTTGCGCAGCCCCTCGGTGTAGTGCCACATCCGGTCGGGGTTGACGATCCGCCCGCCCGCCTTCTCGGTGATCGCGAGCATCCGCCCGTCGACGTGTGCCGGGACCCCGGTGACCATGAACTTCGGCGGGGTGCCCAGCCGGGCGGGCCAGTTCCGCCGGATGAGGTCGTGGTCGGCTCCGATACCGCCGGAGGTGACGATCACGACCGGGGCGCGGAGTTCGAACTCCCCGACGACCTTGCGGGAACTGGGCTTGCCGCGCTGCGCGTTGCTCGGCTCCAGGACCGCGCCGCGTACACCGGAGACCCGGCCGCCGGTGGTCACGATGTCATCGACCCGGTGCCGGAACGTGAAGGTGACCTTGCCGTCCGCCTGGGCGGCCCGCACCTTCTTCTCGAACGGCTCGACGACGGCCGGACCGGTACCCCAGGTGACGTGGAAGCGGGGCACCGAGTTGCCGTGTCCGTCCGCGAGCCCGCCGCCGCGCTCGGCCCAGCCGACGATCGGAAACCACTGCACACCCAGCCCGGCGAGCCAGGACCGCTTCTCACCGGAGGCGAAGTCCACATACGCCTCGGCCCACTTGTACCCCCAGTGGTCCTGGCCGGAGGGGTCGTCGACACTCCGGTCGAACCCGGCCGTGCCCAGCCAGTCCTGCCAGGCGAGCTCCTGGGAGTCCTTGATGCCCATCAGCCGCTGTTCGTCGGAGTTCACGAGGAACAGACCGCCGAAGGACCAGAACGCCTGCCCTCCCAGGTTGGTCTCCGGTTCCTGGTCCAGCAGCAGCACCTTCCGTCCCGCCGCGGCCAGTTCGGCCACGGCCACCAGCCCGGCGAGCCCGTGGCCGACGACGATGGCGTCCGCGTCCTGCGACTCGGCGGCGAAGGCGGGCACGGCCTGGGCCAGGGTCGCCGCGGCGAGGGCGCCGCCGGTCACGGTCAGGGCGTGGCGGCGGGTGAGACCGGCCGGGACTGACGTGTTCTGCATGGGGGCTCGCCTTCCGGGACATGGGGGCATGCGGAGGGAGGGGCGGGGGGGCGCGTGGAGCCCCTGCGACGGCAGGGTGTTACCGAAGGTAGCCCAGGAGGCTTGTCGCGACCAGAGTGCCGCACGCCGAAAACCCCCGGACGGTCGATCCATCCAGGGGTTCCGTCTGACGGCCGGTCGAACCGGTCAGTCGGGCACCGGCGGAACGGCCGAGCACGCCAGGGCGTGGCCGGTCCTGGCCGCCTGCTTGACCATCCGCACCAGGTCCTCGCGCAGCCCCCCGTACTGCTCCCGCCACACCTGCGCCCTGACGTACACGTTGGTGGCGTTGTCGTTGCCCGTGTTCTTGGTGCAGGCGACGTTGAGGCCGGCGGCGTCCTGGGAGGACCAGCTCTTGTCGTAGCCGGGGATGCCCTTGGTCTTGCCGTGCCCCGGGCCCGTGCCCGCCCGACGGGGCTCGTTCACCGAGTTGAGCTGCTCGACATCGACATCGAGCACCTCCTTGCCGTCCACGGTGATGTTGCAATGGGAGTTGACCGAGAGTTTCCGGTAGGTCATCCGCTGCTCGCCGCCCGCGTTACGGGATACGGGGACGACCCTGTCCAGCAGCGACGAGGGCACCCCCCGCAGGACCGTGGGGCAGGTGTCTCCCAGCACCTCGGAGAACTTCTTCGGGTGCTTTCCTTCCTCGCGTCCGACGAGTACGCCGCCCAGCGCCCCCGCCGCGGCCAGGGCCACGGCGAGGACGGCGAGCAGGGTGATGCGGAGGGGGCGGTTCATGTGCATGCGTTCCCTTAGCGCCCTACGGCCAATTGCTTTACTTGCTCGATGGAGGTGAGGAAGGGCGCCGTGGACCCGACCCGGGAGTATCCCTGGCTGAAGCCCTCGGCGGAGTACAGCTTCGCCCAGCTTTCCGAGACGTCGATGCCGTGCTCCTTCCCGATGGCCTTCAGTATCGCCTCGTTCTGCCGCACATCACGCCCGGCCATCTCGTCGTAGACCGCACCGGCCTTGTCCGCCGCCGGGGCGGACTTGTTGCTGTCCCAGTTGTTGGCGTCCTGGTCGCTGAGGGCGGCGCCCTCGGCCCCGATGATCAGGCTCGCGGTGACCGCGGCCCCGATGGGATGCGCGGCGAAGGGCTTCAGCATGCTGGCACCCGTCGCCACGCTGCCGAACGCGGTGTTGCCCCACAGACGGTTGCTGAGCGTGGCGCTGTCGTACTCCTTGTCCTCCCGGACCGCCGGGCCGATGATGCCCTCCTGGGCGCCGGTGGCCAGCGTGCCCGCGGTCTCTCCCGATGTCTTGAGGACCTCGTGCACGATGTCCCGCGCGGGTGCGTGGTACCTCTGATCCGCCGGGACGTCCCCGCCCAGGTGGTGATCGAGCACCTGGGCGGTGTAGAGCTTCTGCCCGGCGGTGATCGCCGCGTTCGCGTCGGGGTCCTGCCCCAACTGCACGAGGAACTTCGTGACATCGCGGTGTTCCAGATCGGCCTGCGCCCCGGACATGGGGAACAGCTTGTCGTCACCCTCCCCGTCCGTCATGGCCCGGAAGAAGTCCGGTACGTACTCAGCCGCGGCGTTACCCAGGCCCTGCTGCATGCCCAGGGCCAGCGGGATGTCCGCTTTCCCGCCCTCCTCGACCGTCCCCATGCCCTTGATGAGCTTGGACATGAGGTCCGCCTGGTCCTTGGTGTGCTCCGCCGGGAGGTTCGCGGGTGCGTCCCAGTCGTGACCGGTGGTCGCCGAGCCCAGCGCGTGGCCGAGGGCCACCCGGGGACCGGAGGGCACCTGGTCACCGAGGTCGGCGCCGCCGCTGTCCGGCAGCCAGGTGCGCTCCCGGAGCACATAGTCGAAGTGCTCCTTGTCCTTGAAGAAGTCCATGGACGCGTCGCCGTTGTGGCCCAGCGCCTCGAAGTATCCGGTGAAGGGGTCCTCGCCCTTGTCGTTCTTCCCGCCGAAGTTGAGGAAGTCCGGCGGATGCAGTCCGTAGGCGAGCCACTTCCGGTGCGTCTGCTCGTCCTCGCGTCCACCAGGTGCGTCGAAGGGCTTCTTGTCCACCTCGACGAGTGTGTCGCCGTACTCGTTCAGGAACTGCCTGTCCCACTTCCCGGTGCGCATCAGATTGCTCATCACCTGGAAGCCGTACGGTGGATCGGCGTAGTAGGTCTGGTGCCCACCGGGCATCCGCTGATAGCCGAGGTCGATGACGTCCTTCTTCCACTTCGTCATCTCCGGCGAGTCGGAATGGCTGGCGAGGCCCAGGGTGATGCCCAGGTTGTCCTGGAGCGCCGCGAGCTGCTTCGTCACCGCGTCCGGGCGTTCCTTGGTCTTGCCCGTCAGACCGTCCTCGTAGTCCGGCTTGGCCGCGTTGTACCAGAAGTCCATAATCCACTTCGCGCCCTTGTTGGTGGCGAACTGCTCGGCGAAGTCGGAATTCCGGGCGTTCTTGGCGAGGAGGCCGTTGAACTCGGCCAGGGCCTTCGGGTTCTTCTTGAAGTCCCCCTTGCTCGCCAGGTCCATCAGGCGGTCGACGTCCTTCTTGGTCTCGGCGTCGACGTCCTTGAGGTGTGCCGCGATGTCGTCGTTGAAACCCTTGCCCGGCGGGTCGATCTGGAGAGCCGTTTGCAGATCGTGGTCCGCGTCGCTCGCGCTGCGGATGGCCTCACGAATCTTGTTGTTGTAGTAGACAATTGACTCGTGGTAGGCCTTCTGGAGCCCCGCGATGTTCTCCACCTCGGGCGGCGGGTCGAGATAGACGACGCCATCCTTCTTGTTGACCTTCAGATAGACCTTGCCGTCGCCGCCCTCCGGCGGGGTGCTCACCGCGGTCTCGACGCCCTGGAGGGCCTTCTTCGCGGACTCGAACGCCTTGAGCGCCTCGGACATCACGGTGCCGATCTTCTTGGCCTGACCGGATGCCTCCGTCATCTGGTGCCGGACGCTGCGGAACCTGGTGAACGCCGCTTCCGCGGTCTCGCCGAACCAGCCGGATGTCTCCAGCGGGGACGAAACGGAACGGGTGAACGTATCGGTGACGGTGTCGATCTTGCCCGGGAGCGCCTGCCATTTTGTCACCGCCTCGCGGAGTGGTTCGAGGTTGGCCTCGCGCACCGCCGTGTAGGTGAGATCAGGAGTGGTCATCGGTGCCCTCCCTAGGACTTGGGCTCGTCGGTGGGCGGGAGCGTCGGCACATAGGGGCCGTACAGGGGCTTGTGGGTGTTCTGCGAGCCTTCGTCCTGCGGTACGTAGGGCCCGTACACCTTGCCCAGGTCCACCCTGCGCCTGATGTCCGTCGCCTTGAAGCTCGTGGCGGCGGTACGGAGCGCCTGGGCGACCCCGTCGTAGAGGCCGTCCAGGTACTTCATCTGCGCACGCCACGTCTTCTGGAAGTCCGCGAACGCCTCGTCGCTCGCGAAACCCTGCATGGAGCCGGACACCTGCTCGGTCTCCCGCATCGTCTCGTTGTCCGTCTTCGCGAAGTCGTCGCTCACCTTGTCGGCGCGACCCGCGTAGGAGCGCAGCACCTGCGGAGAGACCTGAAGGGTCTTCCCACCGTCCGCTCCGCCGTCGCCTGCCCCGTCGAGCCGCATGGAAGTGCTCTGCTGCGAGCGCGCGTCGCTGACCAGGCCCGCCCATTCCTGTTCGAATGACAAAATATTCCCCCCAAATCGTCAGTGAACATCAGCGGATGGTTGATGAATCTACAAGAGGACGGGAGCAGACGTCTCTCGTCAATGGTGAAGATCATGCGAGCGAAGCGGAGACCGTGCCCGGCACCGACGTCCGTACGGCACCCTGAAGACATGAACCCCCAGCGATCCGTGCGCCTCTCGAAGTACCTCGCCAGACATCTGCGGCACGCGCCGGAGCGCATCGGGATCACTCTGGACGCTCAGGGCTGGGTGTCCGTGGAGGAGCTGATGGCCGCGGCCGCGCACCATGGATTCCCCTTCTCGCGTGCGGAGTTGGAGGCCGTGGTGGCCGACAACGACAAGCAGCGCTACACCATCGAGGCCGACCGGATCCGCGCCAACCAGGGCCATTCGGTTCCGGTGGACCTCGCGCTGCCACCGGCCGTTCCACCCGCGTTTCTCTTCCATGGGACGGGGGCCCGCAACGTCTCCGTCATCAGGCGGGAGGGACTGCGGCCCATGACACGGCATGCCGTCCACCTCTCGCCGGACCGCGCCACCGCGACCCGGGTGGGCGCCCGGCGCGGCACGCCGGTGGTCCTGACCGTGGACGCGGCGGCGATGCACCGGGCCGGTCATGGCTTCCAGGTCAGCGCCAACGGCGTGTGGCTCACCGCCGCTGTGCCGACCGCGTTCCTGCGCTTCCCGGGCTGAACGGTTCCGATGGGAATGGCCCGTTGCCGCACGCACGAGAAGAAGGGGATGGGCCCAGGCCGGCCCATCCCCTTCTCATGCGCTTCGTGCGCCTCGTGTGCTTAGTGCGTCGTTACTGGCGCGTGGTCAGGAGCGAGCCCGGACCGACCCACTGGGAGCCCGTGCTCGGGCGCGAACCGACGACGTCGATGGTCCGGCCCGAGACCGAGATGCTGGACGCCGCATACGGCGTGGCGCCGTCGGCGGGCAGTTTCATCGACACCCACTGTCCGCCGGAGTAGCGGAACGCGGTGCTGGTCTCTCTCGTCTTCCGCTCCAGGACGACGGGGCCGCCCTCACTCATCGCGACCTCGACCAGCTCCCTGACCCCGTTCGGCAGCGGGACGTCGACCCACTTCCTGCCGTCGTAGCGCAGCGCCAGCGCCTGTCGCGAGCCACTGGACGTCTGGGTCGTACCCACGGCCCACATCTGCCCGTCCGGCCCGCGGACGATGTCATTCAGCCTCGCGCGCGTGGCACCGAGCCCAGGAACGGCGACCTTGCTCCAGCGTGCTCCGTCGTAATGCAACACCACCGGCTTCTCGGGCTGGGCGAAGCCCGTGCCGCCCACGGCCCACACCTCGTCGGCGGCGACCGCGGTGACGGTTTGCAGATACCACGGGGAGTTCCTGCCCCCCGCGCCGACGTCCGGCAGCTTCTGCGCCTTCCAGTGGGTGCCGTCCCAGTGCTGGAGCGTTCCGGCGTATATGCGGCGGCCTCCGGCCTGTACCTCCGTCCATCCCGCTGCCCAGGCATTCTTGGGTGCCAGGGTGTCGACGGACGTGAACCCGGCCCCCACGGTCCCCCGGGGCACCGGAGCGGCAGCGGACTTCCACGCCCTGCCGTTCCAGCGCTGTGTCACCACACCACCGGCTTCCCCGGTGTAGTCACCGACCACCATGCCGTTGCGCGGCGAAGAGGCATCGACACTGTTGAATCGGAGGTCGTCACCCCGGGGCACGGGCGCCGTCTTCACCCGCTTCCAGCCGGAGCCCTTGCGTTCGTCGCGCTCCCACAGAGTGGGCACCATCTCGGCGTTTTCGTCGCCCGGTGGGATGAACCGCGCCCCCGCCACCCATGTGGTCCGCGCTTCGGGCCGGGTGGTGGCGAGGAGCGTGGCGTCGCTCGGCGTCACCCGTGACTCGGTCCACCCGGCGGCGTGCGGCGAGAACTCGGACGGGGCGGATCCGGTCGCGGAGGCGGCGGCCAGGGCCGGCGTCATACTCGCGGCCAGCGTGAGCGCGGAACACGCCACCACCGCACCGCGGACACCGCGGGTCCCTCGGGTACTGATCGGCTTTCTCACCTTGCTGCCTTTCACGTAGACGTCAGCGGCCGCGCCGTGCGTTTCTCTCCCCACCAGGGGCGCCACGGCGCGACCGCTCCGCCATTCCAGCGGCTGTACGGTTGTTCGGCAGCCCCCTTCCGAACCGCCGAACAATCGTGAAAACGCCGGTGGTTGGGGTGCGGCGGGGTGCGGGACCACACAACGGGGACCAAGAGGAGAACGGGTGGGCCGTCGAGAGAGGCCGGTGGACCCGAGCGCGGGTCCGGTTCAGCGTTTCGCGTACGAGCTGCGCAAGCTGCGCCAGGAGGCCGGAGGGCCGACCTACCGGGCGATGGCGCAGCGGGCGCGGTACTCGGTCACGGCCCTGTCCCAGGCGGCGGCGGGCGAGCAACTGCCCTCGCTGCCGGTGGCGCTGGCGTATGTCGAGGTCTGCGGCGGGGACCGGACGGAGTGGGAGGCGCGCTGGCGGGAAGTGGCGGCGGAGACGGCCGCCGGGGAACGGGCCGAGGACGACGGCACCACCGATCCGCCCTACCGCGGTCTGGCCCGCTTCGAACCCGGCGATCACGAAGGCTTCTTCGGCCGGGACAGGCTCGTCGCGGACGTCGTGGAGCTTGCGCGGAGCAACCGGTTCACCGCCGTGTTCGGCCCCTCCGGAAGCGGCAAGTCCTCGCTTCTGCGGGCGGGTCTGATTCCCGCGCTCCAGAACCCCGGGAACAGTGGCGGTGCCTTGTCGGGGCCACCCCCACCCGCCGTGATCCGGATCCTGACACCGGGTGAGCACCCGGCCCGCACCCACCGCGGGGCGCTGACCGCGAAGGCGGCGGACGGCGACACCTGGCTGATCATCGACCAGTTCGAGGAGGTGTTCACCCTCTGCCACGACCCGGCGGAGCGACGGGAGTTCATCGACGCGCTGCTCGCCGCGCGCACACCGGAGAGTCGGCTGCGCGTGGTCATCGCCGTCCGCGCCGACTTCTTCGGCCGTTGCGCGGGACACCGCGGGCTGACCGCCGCGCTGCGCGGCGCCACGCTGCTCGTCGGCCCGATGGGACCGGCCGAGCTGCGCGAGGCGATCGTGAAACCGGCCGCCGCGGCGGGCCTGATCGTGGAGCGGTCGCTGACCGCCCGGATCGTGGCCGAGGTCGCCGACGAACCGGGCGGTCTGCCGCTGATGTCCCACGCTCTGCTGGAGACCTGGCGCCGTCGGCGCGGACGGACACTGACGGAAGTGGCGTACGAATCCGTGGGCGGTGTGCACGGCGCGATCGCCGCGACGGCCGAGCGGGTGCACGGCGAACTGTCCGCGGACCAGGCGGAGCTGGCCCGCCGGATCCTGCTGCGGCTGATCACGCCGGGCGAGGGCGCACAGGACACCAGGCGTCCGGTGGACCGGGCGGAGCTGGAGGCGGCCGGGACACCGGGGGACGCGTCGGACGACCCGTCGGTGGACACGTCGGTGGTGCTGGAGCGCCTGGTCCGGGCCCGTCTGGTGACGGCGGACGACGGGGTGGTGGACCTCGCCCACGAGGCGCTGATCACCGCCTGGCCGCGGCTGCGCGGCTGGATCGAGGAGGACCGCGGACGGCTGCGTGTCCACCGGAAGCTGACGGAGGCCGCGCGGGCGTGGCAGGGGCTGCACCGGGATCCTGGCGCGCTGTACCGCGGGGCGCGGCTGGCGGAGGCGGAGGAGGCGTTGGGCCCGGACCGGGAGCGGGCCGCCCTCACCTCCCTGGAGCGGGAGTTCCTCACCGCGAGCAGCGGCGGGCGGCGGCGCGAGCGCCGCCGGGTCCGGGCCGTGGTCGGCACACTGTCCCTGCTGCTCGTCCTGGCGATGGTGGCGGGCGTGGCGGCCTGGCAGCAGAACCGCGAGGGCGACCGGCGCCGCGCGGAGGCCACCTCCCGCCGGGTCGCGTCGATCGCGGAGAGCATGCGCTCCGCCGACCCGGTGACGGCGCTGCGGCTGAGCGCCGCCGCATGGCGGATCAGTCACACGGACGAGGCGCGGGCGGCGCTGCTGGGTGCGGTGACGCAGCAGGAGCAGGACGCCTTCACCGTGCCGGGCACGGACGTCCAAGGGGACGAGTACTTCAGCGCGGACGGGCGGACGCTGGTGCGGGTCACGGAAAGCCGGGCACTGCGCTGGGATGTGGTCGGCCACCGCCGGACCGGCGGACTTCGCCTGGCCGATGGCGAGCAGGTGGCGGGCCTGTCCCCGGACGGGCGGCGGTTGCTGGTGGCGGCGGGCGGTCGGTTGACGGCCCGTGACCTCGGCACCGGGAAGCCGGTCGGCCCGCGCCTCACCGGCGTCTCGGCGGACACCTTCGACTTCGCGTACGCCCCGAGCGGGCGCTCGGTGATCCTCGACGGGGACCACTCGGTCCGGCTGTGGGATATGCGGCGCGGGCACCTTGTGTTCCAGCGCGGGGGCAAGGAGGTCTTCCAGCCGGTCGTCAGTCCGGACGACCGGCTCATGACCCTGTGCGTGGGGAGCTCCCTGGAGCTCTGGGACCTCGCCGCGCGCCGTCAGGTGCGCCCGCCCCGCGCGGCGGCGCTGTCCCGCGCCGGCTGCGGCACCGGCACGGGCCCCGACAGCGGCAGGGCGTGGGAGTTCGATCCGCGGGGCCGCAGGCTGGCGGTCGGCAGAAAGCATCTGGTCATCTGGGATCTGAAGTCCGGGAAGACGGTGCGGATTCCGCACGTCGACACGCCGGACAGCGTCCGATTCAGCCGGGACGGACGGTTCGTCTCCACGGTGGGCGACCAGCGGCTCACGCTCTGGCGGATCTCCGCGGACTCCGCCGAGGCGGTCTACTCGCACCGGCCGCTCGACGGGCACGACTTGGACCACTGGCTGGATCTGGACCGGGGGGTGATCCGGGACAAGGTGGGGATCGTCGACGGCACCGGTGCCGTGCGGACGCTGTTCGTGGGCAATGCCACTGCCTCCCCCCGGCGCCGGGAACCAGCCCGGAAGGCCGCGTTCAGCCCCGACGGGCGGCTGGTCGTCACGGCTCGCCTCCACGGCGATCAGATGCGGTTCGAGACACGGTCCACCGACGGTGGCGGCCGGGCGGCCCCGCTGCCGCCCGTCGACTGCGGAACGGTCGGCCGGCCACTGGGGAAGCGCACCTGCTGGGCGCACCTGGCGTTCAGCGGCGACGGGCGGACCCTGGCCTACGGGGTCGGCGCGCAGCGGGTGCGCGACGCCCCTGAGGACCGGGAAGGGCCCGAGGCGTACCCGGAGCGGATCACGGTGTGGGATCTGCGGGAGCACCGCAAGCGTACGGAGCTGGTGCTCGCGCCGGACACCGAGCGGACGGCGAGCGCCGATGCCATCGCACTGAGCCCGGACGGTTCCTCCCTCTTCGCCCTCCGCCAGCACGACGAAGCCGCGCTGGAGCAGTGGGACGCGCGGCGCCGCACAAAGGCGGCGCGGCGTCCCCGGAAGACCCCCAGCACCATCAGCTCCTGGTCGGTCCCTCCGGCCGGCGCCATGGCGATGCGCCCCGACGGGCGAGAGCTGGCCACCACGCACGGGATCGGTTTCACCCTGCCCTCGGCCCACCAGGCCCCGGGCACCACCGGGCAGCTCGGCGCCCGGGCGCTCGCCTACAGCCCCGACGGCGAACGGCTCGCCCTGGGCGGCCACTCCGACCAGGTGACCGTGT
The DNA here is from genome assembly GCF_040650655.1 of Streptomyces sp. NPDC048636. Classification (NCBI taxonomy): domain Bacteria; kingdom Bacillati; phylum Actinomycetota; class Actinomycetes; order Kitasatosporales; family Streptomycetaceae; genus Streptomyces; species Streptomyces sp. NPDC048636. The sequence continues at coordinate 436,989 of NZ_JBEZHR010000004.1, forward strand.
ACGACCGTAGCCGGAGGCGCGCTCTGGGCTCGTTCTCCGGAACGTACTCGGACCAGGTCCGGGAGGGTGAGCCAGTGGCCGCCCTGGCCTTCTCGCACGACGGCGCGACGCTGGCCGTGGCGGGCACGAAGGGGACGGTCCGGCTGTGGGACGCCGCCTCGGGGCGCCCGCTGGGGACCACGTTCACCACCGCTGCCGATCCCGCCCTGGCGGTCGCGTTCAGCTCCGACGACCGGACGCTGCTCGTGGCCGGGGCCCGAACCCCCCTCAGGACCTACCCCGTCGACCCCGTCCGCGTCACCGCCGCCGTCTGCGAACGCGCGGGCGGCGGCCTGTCGCGCGCCGACTGGGCCACGTACATCCCGGAGGTCCCGTACCGCGATATCTGCTGACCCGCTACCCGAAGCACACGCGGCCCCGCCTCTCCGCGGGCATCTGACGTTGCGTCCCGATACCATCGCGGCAGTTGTCCAGGTCAACAGAGTTGATCGCGTACGAGAGACGGGCCGCGGTGATGGGTGGGGCAGGACGCTTGCGTGTCCCGGTCGGGGCCGACGCGGGCCGGTGGGTCACGCGCGCGGGCTGCCGTCGGGTGCTGTTCGTCGTACACAATGTGACGTCCGCGACGCGCCTGCTGGATGTACTCCCGCTGTTCCACAGCGATCTGCGGGTGCAGATGTTCGCCACGTGCACGGGGTCGTCGCCCTTCCTCGCCGGTGTTCCCGAGCTACTGGCCGAGGCCGGGTTGCCCGTACTGCCGTGGGAGCAGGCCAAGGACACCACGTTCGACCTGGTGCTGTCCGCGAGCTACGGGGGCGAACTCGAGGCGCTCCGCGGTGAGTTGGTGATCTTGTCTCATGGTGTCGGATACAATAAGAGGCTCGCGACACCGGACACCGGACACCGGACACCGGACACCGGACACCGGACCCCTGCCCCGCTGTTCGGCATGTCACCGGAGTGGCTCCTCAAAGACGGGCGTCCGATCGCGACCGCGACCGTGCTGTCCCATCCCGAACAGCTGGAGCGGCTGAGCACATCCTGCCCGGAGGCGGTGTCCACCGCGGTCCTCGCCGGAGACCCATGCCACGATCGGATCCTCGCCGCGCTCTCCCAGCGTGACCGCTTCCGCCGCGCCCTGGGTGTCGCGCCGGGCCAGCGACTGATCGTCATCAGCTCGACCTGGTCACCCCGTTCGCTCTTCGGCGGCACCACGGCGGAAACGGAAACCGGGCCGCGCGAGGAGGGGGATCGGCTGTACTGGCTGCTCTCCCGTCTGGCCTCCGAACTGCCCGTCGACGAGTACCGCACCGCCGCCGTCCTGCACCCCAACATCTGGTACGGCCATGGCGCCGGACAGGTCCGCGCATGGCTGGATACCGCCCGCCGAGCCGGCCTCAGTGTGATCGATCCACTGGAGGGGTGGCGGCAGGCGCTCATCGCGGCCGACTGCGTCGTGGGTGACCACGGCAGCGTGACGTACTACGCGGCGTCCATCGACACTCCCATCCTCCTCGGGGCCTTCCCCCAGGAGGACTTGGACCCGCGCTCCCCGGTGGCCGCCCTCGGCCGCACGGCACCCCGGCTGCTGCGCCGGGGCGGTCTGCGGGAGCAGATCGAGCGCGCCATCGTCGATCACAAACCCGGCATGTACGAGGAACTGGCGGCACAGACCAACTCCTCGCCGGGGGAATCGGCCCTTCTGCTGCGCCGCCTGTGCTACGAACTGCTGGGGATATCCCAGCCCGACAGCCACCCGGCGCTGCTCGACCCGCTGCCGCTGCCTCCTTACGAACCGGGGCGCCGCACCGCCCCGGTCCAGGTGCTGACCCGGGTGACCGGAAGCGATCCGGCTCAGGTGACGGTGGTCCGCTTCGCCGGTTCCGACGGCGAGCCCGGTCCCACGGAGGACGATGCCGCGCTCCTCGACGCGGGGCACACCGTGGTGGACGAGGACACACGGGACGTGGGCCGACTGCGGATCGCGGATGTTGTCGTGCGGCGGGGATCCGCGGACGACCCGCGGATCGGCCCGCCCACCGCGTGGACCTCGGAAGCGCTCGCGCGGTACCCGCATTGCGGGCTCGCAGCCTACGTCGACGGGACGGACCGCTGTGTGGTCCGCACCCGCGGAGGGACCGTCATCCGGCTGACCGCGGGCGCGGACCCGGAGGGACGGCCGGACCTGTGCGATCCCGCTGTGTACGCCTCCGCGCTCTACGCATGGATCACCGGTGGAGGGAACTCACCTCGTATCCCCCAAGAGATCATCGTGCGGACGGGCGCCACCACCCACCGGGCTTCCCTCGAACCCCTCGCACCACCCCCGCGGCGCTGAGCCCGAGCGGTCTCATCCCGCCAACTCGGCCAGCCGTGCCCGTACACGGTCGAGCCCTACGTGGTCCCCGCCCCGGTCATAGAGGGTGGCGGCACTGCGCAGATCGTCCGCCTCCCGCCCCGGCTGCCCCAGGAGGCGGTGGCACCGGGACCTGAGCTCGGTGGCATCGGCGAGCTGCAAGGCCGCTCCCTCGTCACCCATAGTGGCGATGGCCTTGTCCAGACACACCCGGGCCTGGTCGGCGTCGCCCACCTCCACCTGCGCCTCGCCCAGACTCATATACACCCGGCCCTCGTTGTAGCGGTCGCCACCGGGCAAGGCCCGAAACTGCGCAAGGGCGCCGTTGAGACGGTCGGCGGCCTCGGTGACACGCCCCTGACGGCTCAGCGCGCGGCCCAGGTGATGGTCCAGCAGTGCCCGGGCCCGGGGCAGATCCCGCCACCCGTCGTCTCCCTGACGGATACGGCCCAACAACTCCCGGGCGTCCTCGAAACACCGCTGGGCATCGGGGTACCGCCACCGCTTGAGCCGTAGAAGCCCCAGAGCCTCGACCGCGCTCGCCTGCCCCCTCGGATGTCCGCACGCCTCGTCCGCGGCCGCCGCCTCCAGAAGGGCGCCCTCCGCGTCGTCCAGCCTCCCCAACCCCATATAGGCGAAGGCGAGTTGCACCAGAATCCGTCCCACCGCGCGCGGGTCACCGAACGCGGCCGCGCCGCGCCTGGCGGCCTCGACTCCCCGCAGATGTGTGTCGACCCAACTCTCGTGGAAGCCCAGCCTCAGATGCAGACCCCACATCGACTCGCACAGCTGCCAGACCAGGTCGTCGAAACCGTACTGCTCGGCCGCGCGGACCACCGCGGCGAGGTTGTCGCGCTCACCACGCAACTCCTCCAACGCCCGCTTACCGTCCCCGGCTTCCCGCCGCTCCGGCAGGACGAGTCCCGCGTAGGCCGGACCGAGCCGCCAGCGCAGGGGCATCACACGGAAGTCGGCGCCCGCAGCGAACCGCAGATACCCGACGGCCACCCGGCGCACCCCGGCGGCCATCCGACCGTGTCCGTCCTCGGTGGCGGCGCGATCCCGGGCGAACGCACGTGACACGTCATGGAACCGATAGCGTTCCTCACCCACCTCCTGAAGGAGGTGCACCCCCGCGAGATCCTCGAGCAGCTGCCGCGCCTCGTCCTCGCCGACACCTGCCGCGAACGCCGCGCATCTGACGGTGAGGGTGGGCCACGGCCACACCGCGACCGCCCGATAGAAGGATGCGGACCGGGGAGCCAGCTCGCGGTAGGCGACATCGTGCGCGATACGCACCGGATCGGCCCTGTCCCCCGCCTCCCCCGGAGCGGCGTCCTGCATCGCGGTGCCCTCCTGCTCTCCGCGCCGGATCCGTTCGGACAGCTGTCGGGCGACGGTCTCCCATGCCAGATGCTCGCGAACGGCCAGCCGCGCGCCCGTGGTGCACACGGCGAGCGGCATCCCGCCGGTCCCCTCGGCCACGGCCCGGACGCCGCCTCCCGCGGCCGCCGCCCGCTCCTGTCCGACGATGCGGGTCAGCAGCCGTACCGAGTCGGTGGTCGAAAGCGGCGGGAGGGTGAGATGCCGGGCTCCGGTCTCGGCCACCAGACGGTCCAGCCGACGTCTGCTCGTCACGATGACCAGACACCCCTGCGCGGCCGGAAGCAACGGCAGGACCTGGGCGTCCGAATGGGCGTTGTCGAGCACGACCACCATGCGCCGGCCAGCCGTACAGTCACGGTAGAGATCCCCTTGGCGCGCCTCATCCCCCGGCACCTTGGCCGACGGCACCCCGAGCCGCTCCAGGAAGCGCACCAGCGCCTCCGACGGTGCCAGCGCCGTGGCGGCGGACGCACCCGCCAGATCGACATGCAACGCACCGTCCGGGAATCTCTCCTCCAGGGCATGCGCGCAGTGCACCGCGGCAGCGGTCTTGCCGATGCCGCCCGGCCCGGTCAGCACAATGATGGTCGGGGCACCCCGCCGAGGGTCCGCTCCGTCCAGCAGCCGCGTGACCGACGCCAGGACATCCTCCCGGTCCGTGAACGCCGCGGTGGTCAACGGCAGCATCCGCGGCCGTGCGACGCCCGGGATGACCACCCGCTCAGCCGTGGGCGCCAGCCATGCCGCCTCCCGGGCCCACTGAGCCACCGCGTCGGCGAACTCCGGGGAGCTGCGGGCCGCTTCGGCCAGCCGTAAGGCAGCGGTCCGCTGCTCGGCGTCGGTGACGGGGAGCGTGGGGGGCCGTAGTTCGCCATCGGCCGCGGAGGTGGCCGCTCCGTCCTCCTGCGAGCGCGCCCGGCTCAGCAACCCGTACAGCGATTCCGACGCCCGCCGCCCCATCTCCCCGCCCGCCCCGGACAACGCACCCGAGGCGACCGTGCCGACGGCCGAGAGCACCATCCCCGTGAACGGTTCCACGCCACACTCCCCCAAGTTCGCCGCAGCACTCATCGTATAGGCCGGGCCCCGCCCGCGAGCGCCGCTCCGCACCTACTCCGGTATCCGGAATCCGCCGATCTTCCGCTCGAGCAGTTCGGCCAGCCGCAGCGGGGTGTGGTCCTCGAACATCGGACCGATGAGCTGCACCCCCACCGGCAGGCCCTCGGGAGACCGGCCCGCCGGTATGGCGGTGGCGGGCAGGCCGGGCATGGTGGCCAGACCGGCCCACACGAGCTGGTCGAAGTAGGGGTACTCGACACCGTCGATATCGAGCCGCCGCTCCCTCGGATCGGGGTGGTGGTCGTGCGGGAACGCGGGAGTGGGCGTGATGGGACACACCACGGCGTCGAATCCGGCGAAGAGCCGCCGCCAGCCGTGGCGGTGGAGCTCGCGACGGCTGTTCGCCTCGATCCAGTCGCGGTGGTTGAACGCCATGCCGCGCAGCCGCGCCGCATCGAGACTCCGGTCGTCCGCGCCCAGCCCGGCCGCGCGGGTCCGCAGCTGCTCGTAGGCCTCGACGGGAAAGCGCGCGACGGAGCTCGAGAACAGCAACTGCGTGTAGAGCAGCGCGGCTTCGGTCAGATCGGGCAGCAGCGGAGTGTGCCGCTCTACGTGGGCGCCCGCGTCGACAAGCGCGGCGGCCACCCGGTCCACGCCCGCCCGCACGGCGGACCCGGTCGGAATGAGCGGATGCTCGTCGAGGACCAGGACCCGGAAGTCGCGGAGCCGCTCGTGGCGCGCGGGCGGCAGCCTCAACTCGTGCGCCACGCCGAGCGTCAGCGGGTCCGGTCCGGCCATGACGTCGAGCAGGAGCACGAGGTCACGGGCGGTGCGCGCCATCGGACCGACGACGGCGAGATCAGGGGCGGTCGGCAACGCCGGGGTGGTCGGCGGGACCATACCGCGGTCCGCCACCAGCCCGAGTGTCGGCTTGTGCGCGTAGACACCACAGAAATGTGCGGGGGTGCGCAGGGAACCGGCGAGATCGGAGCCGATCGACAGCGCGCCGAACCCGGACGCCAGGGCCGCCGCCGATCCGCCGGAGGACCCGCCCGACGTACGCGCGTGATCCCACGGGTTGTTGGTGGTGCCGTACATCTCGTTGAAGCTCTGCACATCTTGCAGCCCGAAGGGCACATTGGTCTTGCCGAGCACCACCGCGCCCGCCGCCTTGAGCCGCCGCACCTGCTCCGCGTCCTCGGCCGGTATGAAGTCCCGGTGCTCCGGTATGGCCCAGGTCGTGGTCAGCCCGGCGATGTTGTAGGACTCCTTGACCGTCACCGGAACGCCGAGCAACGGCCGGTCCTCGCCCCGGGCGCGCGCCTGGTCGGCATCGCGCGCGGCGGCCCGCGCACGGTCGAAGTCCGGCACACAGATCGCGTTGATCGCCTTGTCGTCCCGCTCGATACGGGCGATCGCCTCTTCGGTCAGTTCCACCGAGCTCACTTCACCGGCGCGCAAGGCAGCCACGAGCTCTTCGGCCGTCTGAAAGATCCATTCCATAAATCCGACCGTAACGGCCTCCCGAGCAGGCCATAAAACACCATTTCGCACAACCGGACGGGCCGCGCCGACCGGCCCGTTGACGCCCTGTCCCGCCCACCGCCCGGTCCGTCGTTTGTCTACACGGAGGTAGACGGATAGCCAGGTGAAGTGTGGACTCTGCGCTATCGCCCATGTCTCCCATCGGGACAACACTCTGTGGACGCGCGCTCATACGCGCGTCCGGACAAGGCTCCGGGAACAGCGAAAGAGGAACACATGCGGCTTCAAGGGATCGCGAGGAAGGCTCTCGTGACCGGCATTGCGGCAATGGCACTGGTCGGGATGAGCGCCGCCACGGCGGCCGCCGGGACCAGCGTCAGCGCCAAGGGCGAGCGCGGTGCGGCGTACTTCCAGCACAACGGAGACAAGCTGACCGTCTACGACTACAAGAAGGACGGCTGGGGAGTCGAAGGCGAGGTCTCCTGGAAGTCCGGCGGGCGGTGGCGCTCCGCCAACGTGAAGCCCGGCGGTGGCGGCCAGCACGCCTCCCAGAGCTTGAACATCAAAGAGGGTACGGAGATCCAGCTGATCCTCTTCTACATCGACCCGGACGGCGCCTACATCAACGGACGGGTCCACACCGGCAGGGCCTGAATCACCTGAGACAACCGCGACCTGGGCCGCCCCGAACACATCGGGGCGGCCTTGTGTCGTTCACGCCCGGCCGTGGCCACCTGACACCGAGGTGGCCGCCACGTCCGTCCGCCACTTCGGGCACGCCGCCGCGGCGCCGCCACCTCGGGCGCCCGTGGGAGGTCACCGACCTGTGGACCCGGTCTCAAAGTTTGAACACAAATTACACACATCCCCTCTACATGCTGGCCCCGATGGTCTAGATTGACCGTGCTTCAGCTGTTCGGGCACGAGGCGACCGGTAACGATCTATAGATCCGGCGCTGGAGAAAGCCAGCAGTCCCATCCCCGTGCCATCTGTGGGGATGATCAATTCTTGGAGCCCGAGAGGGGGCCCTTGGGTGTGGGGAGCACCCGAGGTTTCGACGGGTTCCGGTGCACCTCGAGAGCCTGGCGGTGGGCGCGTCTGCCTGTCGCCAGGGTGGGTGTGTGTGGCGAACACGTCGAACCACTGGGACCTGGGGGGGTTCTGTGCGGCAAGGGGGATTAGTCAGCCCGTTTTCGTCGGCGCGCGGGCGTCCGGCGAACGGGGCAATCAGCCAGCCCGCCATCGAATGGGAGCAGCGGTACCGCCGTACCGTGATCACCAGCGACACCGTGGCCACCGCCTTCGTGGTGGCGGCGATCGGCAACTTCTTCGGGGCCCGGGACGCGGCCAACTGGCATGAGAAGTGGGGGATTCTGGCCTTCGGCACCGAGCTGCTGGTGCTGGGGGCGCTCGCGGTCACCCGGTCGTGGGCGCCGGCCGTGCTCGGCCAGGGCGCCGAGGAATTCCGCCGGCTCGGACGCTCACTGTTCGCGGCGACCGTCGTGCTGGCGCTCGGCGGTATCGCCCTCACCTCGCGCAACATCAAGCTCTGGATCTTCGTCGCGATCCCCGCGATCGCGCTCATCACCATGACCGCGCGGTATCTGCTTCGCCTGTGGCTGCACAAACAGCGGAAGGAAGGACGGTGTCTGCGACCGGTGCTCGCCGCCGGGAGCGTGGCCACCGTGGGCGATCTGATCACCCGGACCCGTAAGTTCCCGCACCTGGGCTGGCGGGTGGACGCGGTGTGCACGACGGACGGTCTCGGGCTCGACGCCGACCGGCTGGACGGAGTGCCGGTCGTCGGCCAACTGGCGGACGTCGCCGATCATGTGCGCCGGGACGGCTACCGTGTCGTCGCGGTGACACCGGACCCGCACTGGTCACCGGACCGGCTCCAGCGGCTGGCCTGGAACCTCGAGGGCAGCGACGCCGAGATGGTCGTGGCCCCCGTGCTGATGGAGGTGGCCGGCCCGCGGCTGCATATCGACGCGGTGCTCGGGATCCCGCTGCTGCGGGTCAGCATGCCCACCTTCACCGGTGGCCGCCGGGCGGTCAAAGGGATTGTGGACCGGATGGGCGCGGCAGTCCTGCTGATGCTGTTCGCGCCGCTGATGGTGTGCGTCGGGCTGCTCGTGCTGATGGACAGCCGGGGTGGGGTGTTCTACCGCCAGCGCAGGGTCGGCAAGGACGGCCGCGAGTTCACCATTCTCAAGTTCCGCACCATGGTGGCCGGGGCGGACAAGGCACGTGCCGGGCTGGCCGCCCGTAACGAGGGCGCGGGTCTGCTGTTCAAGCTCCGCCGGGATCCGCGGGTGACCCGGGTGGGAGCGGTGCTGCGCCGGTACTCGATCGATGAGCTCCCGCAGCTCTTCAACGTACTCACCGGATCGATGTCGCTCGTCGGGCCGCGGCCCCCTTTACCGGAGGAGTCCGCCGCGTACGGCCCGGACATCCGGCGGCGTCTGCTCGTCAAGCCCGGACTCACCGGCCTGTGGCAGATCAGCGGGCGCAGCGACCTGTCGTGGGAGGAGGCGGTCCGGCTGGACCTGCGGTACGTGGAGGACTGGTCGCTCGCGCTCGACACAGTGATCTTGTGGAAGACGCTGCGTGCGGTGGTCTACGGGCAGGGGGCCTACTGATGCGCGGAGGGCTGCGGCGGGGCGGTCCCCCCGGCGCGCGGATCGCAGGCCGCAAGGGCCTGCCTGGGGGGAGGAACGGGTGATGAGAGTCAGCGTTTTCGGGCTCGGCTACGTGGGCTGTGTGTCGGCCGCGTGCCTGGCCAGCATGGGTCATGAGGTCATCGGGGTGGATGTGAACCAGGTGAAGGTCGACCTGGTCAACGACGGCAAGGCCCCGGTGGTCGAGGAGCGGATCGGCGAGCTCACCGCCGACGTGGTGTGGACCGGGGCGTTACGCGCCACCGGCGATGTCCGCGAGGCCGTCATGAGCAGTGAGGTGTCGCTGGTCTGCGTGGGTACGCCCTCGGAGCCCAACGGCAGCCTGTGCACCACGTACTTGGAGCGGGTCACCGAGCAGATCGGTGCCGCGCTGGCCGAGGGGCCTGGGAAGGGGCGCCGGCACACCGTCGTGTTCCGCAGCACCATGCTGCCGGGCACCTGTCTGAACCTGCTGGTGCCGATCCTGGAGAAGTACGTCGGCGGCACGGCCGGAGTGGACATCGGGGTCGCGGTCAACCCGGAGTTCCTCCGCGAGGGCACCAGTGTGCGGGACTTCTTCGATCCGCCCAAGACCGTCATCGGCGAGCTCGACCGGGCGAGCGGCGACGCGGTGATGGCGCTGTACGACGGGTTGCCCGGTGAGGTGTTCCGGGTGCCGGTCCCGACGGCCGAGGCGATCAAATACGCGGACAACGCGTTCCATGGCCTCAAGATCGGCTTCGCCAATGAGCTGGGCGCGGTGTGCCAGGCGCTCGGGGTGGACTCGCACCAGGTGATGGATGTGTTCCTGGCCGACCGCAAGCTGAACGTCAGCCCCGCCTATCTGCGGCCCGGCTTCGCCTTCGGTGGCTCCTGCCTGCCCAAGGACCTGCGCAGCCTGGTCCACGCGGCGCGGCGGGCCGATGTCTCGGTGCCCATCCTCGCCCATGTGCTGCCCTCCAACTCCGACCATCTCCAGCGCGCGGTGGAGATGGTCGAGCGCACCGGCAAGCGCCGGGTGGGGCTGTTCGGGCTGTCCTTCAAACCCGGCACCGACGACCTCCGCGAGAGCCCGCTCGTCGAGCTGGCGGAGAGGCTCTTCGGCAAGGGGTACGACCTGCGGATCCACGACGCCAATGTGAGCCTCTCCCGGCTGATCGGCGCGAACCGCGAGTACATCGAATCCCGGCTGCCGCACCTGGCGCAGCTGCTCGCCGACTCCGTCGACGAGGTGCTCGACCACGCCGAGGTGTGTGTGGTCGGGACCAGGGACCCGGCCGTGCTGTCGGCGCTGCCGCATGGCGACGGTCCGGTGATCGTCGATCTCGTCCACCTTCCCGACGCCGACGCGCGCCGGGCCGAACCGGGGTACATGGGCCTTGCTTGGTGACACATCGTTCGGTGATATGACCAGGGGCTCCGGGCCCGCCCGGCGCGCGCTGATCCTGGTGGAGAACCTGTCGGTGCCGTTCGACAGACGGGTGTGGCAGGAGTGCACGACGCTGCGCGACGCGGGCTGGGAAGTGCACGTCATCTGTCCCCGGGGGGAGAAGCGGGACACCGAATCGGAGGCGGAGATCGACGGGGTGCGGATCCACCGCTACCCGTTGCGCGCGGCCACCGGAGGACCGGCCGGCTACCTGCGGGAGTACGGATCGGCGCTGTGGCATACGGCCCGGCTGGCCCGCAAGGTCGGCCCGGTCGATGTGGTCCACGCCTGCAACCCGCCCGACCTGCTGTTCCTGCCCGCTCTGTGGCTGAAGCGGCGCGGCGCGCGGTTCGTCTTCGACCAGCATGACCTGGTACCCGAGCTGTACCTCTCCCGGTTCGACCGCGGCGAGGATCTGCTCTACCGCGCCGTGTGCGCGCTGGAACGGCGGACCTACCGGGCCGCGGACATCGTGCTCGCCACGAACGAGAGCTACCGGGACGTCGCGGTGCGCCGTGGTGGAAAGCGGCCGGAGGACGTCTTCGTGGTGCGCAGCGCGCCCGCGATCGAACGGTTCCAACCGGTGCCGCCCGAGCCGGAGTTGAAGGGGGGAAAGCCCCATCTGCTGTGCTATCTCGGCGTCATGGGCCCGCAGGACGGTGTCGACTACGCGTTGCGGGCCCTCGCGAAGCTGCGCGACGAGCTCGGGCGGACCGACTGGCATGCGGTGTTCATCGGCTCCGGCGACGCCTTCGACGCGATGGTGGAGCTGTCCGGTCGGCTCGGCCTCTCGGACCAGGTGCAGTTCACCGGGCGCGTTCCGGACGCCGACCTGGTGCGCTATCTGTCCACCGCGGATGTGTGCCTCTCCCCCGACCCGCGCAATCCGCTCAATGACGTATCGACCATGAACAAGGTCCTCGAGTACATGGCGATGGGCCGGCCGATCGTCTCGTTCGACCTCCGGGAGGCGCGTGTCTCCGCCGGTGACGCCGCCGTCTACGCCGCCGCCAACGACGAGGCGGAGTTCGCCGGGCTGATCGCGCGGCTGCTCGACGATCCGGAGGAGCGGGCCCGGATGGGCAAGGTCGGCCAGGAGCGGATCAGCGGACGGCTTTCCTGGCGGAACTCACAGGTCTCGCTGCTCGCCGCCTACGCCGCCGCCTGCCGTGACCACACTCCGGTGTCGGCGCTCGCCCCGGTCCGTACAGGGAAGAGGCAGCGCAGTTGAGTGAGGACGCCATACGCCTGGTCACGATCGGGCGGATGTTCCGTCGGCGCTGGAGGCTGCTCGCCCTCGTCGCCGTGCTGGGCGGGCTCGTCGGCTATGGCGCCTCCCTGCTGTTCCCGCCGAGTTACACGACGTCGACGTCGGTACTGCTGGCGGGGCAGTGGGAGGAGCGCGAGCTGCTGACCCAGGCCGAGATCGCGGCCAGTTCGGCGGTGGTCGACCGCACGGCCGCCACGCTCGGCTGGAGCGGTGTCAGCGGCGGTGAGCTGCGGGACCGGGTGAGCGCCAAGGCCGCCGACGGGAACATCATCAAGATCTCGGGTTCGGCCGAGACCCCGGAGCGCGCACAGCACCTCTCCGACGAGGTGGCCCGGCAGTTCGTCACCTTCGCCGCGCGGATCGCGGGTGACAACACCGACTCCGCCGCGGCGGAGGGGCCGGACGCGCTGCGGGAGCAGGTGGCGCAGACCAACCGCAGCATCACCGACCTGGCCAACGCGGCCGATCCCGGGCGGACCGTCGAGGGCGTCCAGGCCCGCACCGAGCTCGAGAAGCTGCGCACCACGTTGCAGGAAGCCATGAAGAAACTGGACGAGGCCGACCCGACGACCAACAAGGCCAATATGGTCGTCATGGGCCCGGCGGCCCGGCCGACCGGCGAGGCACCGCCGACGAGAACGCAGTTCACCGTCGCCGGGGCGCTGCTGTTCTTCCTGCTCGCGGTCATCGGCCATCTCGCCGCCGCACGGGCGAGCCGTCGGCTGAGCACCGAAGCGGAGATCGCCGCGGCGTTGGGCTCGACGCTGCTCGGCACCGTCGACGTGGCCGGTGAACGGAGCGCGCACCGGCCGCGAGCCCGTGGCCCGCGCGGCTGGATGCGCCGGCTGCTGGGCATCGACACCCGATGGGATCTGCCGACCCCTCAGCCCTCCGGTGGCGAGGCGGCCGGACAGCTCCGCTACCGGAGGGTGTGCGGTCGGCTCCGGAACCAGCTGCCGGGCCCCCGGCGGCTGCTGGTCGTCGTACCGGAGGGCGACGAGATCGCCCGCCGGGCCGCCGGACAGCTCGTCGCCGAGGCCGACAGCGATCCCTCCCCGACCTCTTCGGGCAGGGGCTGCCCCATGCTGCGGATGGTGGAGGTCTCGGTGTCCCGGCCACTGGTGCCGGACCGTGGCGCCGAGTCCGGTGCCCTGGTCGTGCTCAGCGCGGGCAGTTGGACCGCGGCGGAGCTCACCGGTATCGCCGAGGCGTGTGCGGACGGCAGGCATGAGGTCGTCGGCATCGTCATCGCCGGCCCGGTCCGGGCCCGTCCGGCGCGGGCGGCGGGCCCTTCCCCGCGGCACGCCGCGCGGGTGGTCGCGGTGGGCGACGACGCGGGGGGAGGCTCACTGTGACGACGGGCAGCACTCCGGAGTCGTCGGCGGCCACTCCGCTCTTCGATCTCCAGGCGCTGGTGGTGGCGGTGCGCAGACGCCGCCGCCTCTGGTGCTCCCTGGCGCTGCTGGGGCTGCTGGCCGGGGCGGCGATGGCGGTCCTGTCGCCGCCGCCACCGTCCGCGGTGACCAAGGTGCTGGTCGCGCATCAGGACGATCAGCCGAACGACACCGGAACGCTGATCCGTACCGATGTCGAGCTGCTGGGCACCACACGCATCGCCGACCAGGCCCTGAAGGCCCTCAAGTCCCCCGAGGACCCGGAGGACTTCATGGCGGACTACCGGGGTACCGGCCTGACCAACAATCTGCTGCGGATCGATGTGACGGGCGGCAGCGACGCGGAAGCGGTGGCCCGGGCCAAGGCGCTGGCCGACGCGTTCGTCACGGACCATGTGAAGCGGATCCGGGAAGCCGCGAAGGCCGAGTCCAAGGCGCTGCTCGCGCAGCGTGACCGGATGCGGGACGAACTCGTCAAGGTCAACAAGTCGATCGGAAACCGGTCGCCGGACAGCGATCCGCGGGCGTCGGCGAGCATCGAGTCGCTCTTCGCCCGCCGCGCCGAGCTCAACGCGCGTATCTCCGACTTCGACCAGCGCGCCGAGGAGGCGCGTATCGGCACGCCCAAGCTCATCACCGGCACACAGATCGTGGACGCCCCGCGCGCGGTGCGGTACTCCCTGCCCAAGGCCGCGGTCACCAACGCCGGGATCGGGCTCGTTCTCGGGCTTGTCCTCGGGCTCGCGGTGGCGGCGGTCGGCGCGGTGGTGGCGGACCGTCCCGTGCTGCGCCGGGAGATCGCGGCGAACCTGGGCGCCTCGGTCATCGCGGAGCTGCCCCACATACCGCGCGGGCCGACCGGGCCGTGGCGGCGCCGACGGAGCCGGGCGGCACGGACAAGGCTCACCACGACCCTGGCCCGTACCGTGCGCGGCTCCACGGAATCGGTGTCGCTGCTGGAACTGGGCTGTGCGCGCGGTACGAGCGTGATCGCCCTGGATGTCGCCAGGGCGCTGGCGGAGGACGGGCCGGTGGTCGTCGTCGACGGTCTGCCCGGCCCACAGCTCGCCAACAGCCGCCGGAAGCCGGGAGATCCGGAGGTGGTCGGCGGCGAGCGTGCCACGGCCGTATCGCCTCAGGAGCGCCGGCTCGGCGTCGGCTCGGTGGCGCCCGGCGCGGCATGGACCGACCTGCCGTACCTCGGCACGGAGACCGTGCTCGTCGTGCGCGCCGGGCACGGCAGCGCCGCATGGCTGCACACCGTGGCGCGGCAGCTCGCGGACCAGTGCGTTCCGGTGCTCGGTGTGGTGCTGATCGACCCCGATCCGCGGGACCGGACCGACGGCACGCTGTGGGACGGGCTGCATATCGCGCTGCGCGGCCGGAGCGAGCGGCCGACCCGGGAGAACGTGATGGGCCGGCCGCGGACGGAGCGGCCTTCGAGGGCGGTACGCGTCCCGTACAGCGACCAGGAGGCGAGGTAGGACATGTGTGGCATCGCGGGCACTTACCGATGGCCGGACGGGAAGGCCGTGACCGACCGGCTCACCGACACCCTCGCCCACCGCGGTCCGGACGGGGCGGGCCGCTACAGCCACCCCGCCGGTGACGGCGAGGTGGAGCTCGGGCACCGTCGGCTCGCCATCATCGACCTGTCCGGGACCGGCGCCCAGCCGATGGTCTCCGGCGGCCTCGCCCTCACCTACAACGGCGAGCTGTACAACGCGCCCGAGCTGCGTGCCGAGTTGACGGCCGCCGGGGTGCGCTTCCGCGGTACCTCCGATACCGAGGTGGTGCTCGAGGCCTGGCGGCGCTGGGGCACGGACTGTCTGCCCCGGCTGCGCGGTATGTTCGCGTTCGGGATCTTCGACGAGCGAACCGGTGACCTGGTGCTCGTCCGCGACCAGCTCGGTATCAAGCCGCTGTTCCTGCTCCGGCGCGGCGAGGGTCTGGTGTTCGCCTCCGAGCTCAAGGCGCTCGCCGCGGTGACCGGCGGTTCGCTGGAGGTGGACCCCGGGGCGCTGGTGGCATCGCTGCTGTACTACTGGGTGCCGGACTCGCGCTGCGCGTTCCGGGAGGCGGAGAAGCTGCCGCCGGGGAGCTGGATCCGGTGCCGGCCGGACGGCCGGGTGGAGCGCGGCCGGTTCTGGAACCTGAAGGACGTCGCCGCCGAGGCCCGGGGGCGGGCGCTGGACGGCGAGCAACCGGACGTGGCCGCCGTCGTCGAGGAGTCGACCCGGCAGCACATGCTCTCCGACGTACCCGTGGCCACCTTCCTCTCCGGCGGTCTCGACTCCAGCTATCTGACCGCCCTGGCCGCCCGTCACCAGCCCGGGATCTCCGCCTACACGATCGGATTCCGCGCCGAGGACGCCAAGTTCGAGGCCATGCCGGACGATCTGCGCTACGCCCGGCAGGTGGCCGAGCGGTTCGGCGTCGATCTGCAGGAGATCGAGATCGCTCCGGACGTGCTCGACCTGCTGCCCCGGATGACGTACCACCTGGACGAGCCGATCGGTGACCCCGCCGCGATCAACACCTTCCTGATCTGCTCGGCGGCCCGGGAGGCAGGGGTCAAGGTGATGCTCTCGGGGATGGGCGCCGACGAGCTGTTCGCCGGTTACCGCAAGCACCTGGCCAACCTGCTGGCGCTGCGCTACCAGCGCGTTCCACGGCCGTTGCGGCGCGGTCTGTCCAGGGCCGTGGACCGGCTGCCGGTGGCGACGGCCCGCCGGGGGTACCGGTCGGTGCGGTTCGCCAAGCGGTTCCTCTCCTTCGCCGACCTGCCGGAGGAGACCGCGTTCCGGCGCAGCTACACCATGTACGACCAGGACGAGCTGCTCGCCCTGGTCGATCCGGACCTGGCCGGGACGGTCGACGACGTACTGGCCGAACACGCGGATGTCTACCGGGACAACGACCTCGACGACTTCGTCAACCGGATGTGCCTGGGCGACGCCCGGATGTTCCTGCCGGGCCTGAACCTCGCCTACACGGACCGGTCGAGCATGGCCGCGTCGACCGAGGTGCGGGTGCCGTACGTGGACGTCGAAGTGGTCAAGGCGGCGTTCGCGGTCCCCGGTGACCGCAAGATCGTCGGACGGCAGGGCAAGGCCGTCCTCAAGGAGGCGGCCACCTCGATCCTGCCCCGGGAGATCGTGTACCGGCCCAAGGGCCTGTTCAGCGCCCCGCTGCGGGCCTGGATGAGCCGGGATCTGGCACCGCTGGTACGCGAGGTGGTGAACGACGGTGTGCTCGTCAACTCCGGTTTCCTGCGCCGCGACGCGCTGGCGCGGATGGTCGCCGAGGACGCCGCCGGGCAGCGGGACTTCTCCAAACACCTCTGGCATGTGCTGACCCTCGAGTACTGGTACCGCGGCGCGACCTCCGGCTCCGGCCGGAGCACCCACTTGACGGCGTAGAACAACAGGAGTTCCGGTGAAACAGGTTGTACAGAACTACAAGAGTGGCGAGCTGGCGCTGCTCGACGTCCCGGTGCCGGGGTGCAAGCCGGACGGTGTGCTGGTCAGGACCGCCTTCTCGCTGATCTCCACCGGGACCGAGCTCATGAAGGTGTCCGAGGCCGGGATGTCGATGCTGGGCAAGGCCCGCTCCCGGCCGGACCAGGTGGCCAAGGTCATGCAGAGCGTGGCCACCAACGGGGTGCCCGCCACCTACCGCAAGGTGATGGGCAAGCTGGACTCCTACACACCGCTGGGCTACTCGCTGTGCGGGGTGGTCGAGCAGGTCGGCACCGGGATCGACGACGTGAAGGTCGGCGACCTGGTGGCCTGTGCCGGCAATGAACACGCGCTGCACGCCGAGCTGAACTGGGTGCCCAAGAACCTCTACACGCCGGTGCCGAACGGTCTCGCGCCACGGCACGCCGCCTTCGGCACCGTCGGGTCGATCGCGTTGCAGGGCGTGCGCCAGGGCGAGCCGCAGCTCGGCGAGGTGGCACTGGTCATCGGCCTCGGGCTGATCGGTCAGCTGGTGGTGCAACTCCTCGCCGCCGCCGGGGTCCGCGTCATCGGGGTCGACCCCGACCCGGCGCGCTGCGCACTCGCCGACCGGCTGGGCGCCGCGGCCTGCGGCGATCCCGCCTCCGCGGCCGTGGAGACGTCCGTCGCCGAACTCACCGGCGGCCACGGTGTGGACCAGGTGTATCTGGCCGCCGGTGGCGGCAGCAACCAGCCCGTCGAACTGGCCGCCCGGTTGAGCCGGGACCGCGGCCGGGTCGTCGACATCGGCAAATGCCGTCTGGACCTGCCGTGGAACGCGTACTACGAGAAGGAGCTCGACGTACGGTTCTCGCGCTCCTACGGCCCCGGGCGTTACGACCCGGAGTACGAGCTCGAGGGGCGTGACTACCCGATCGGCTATGTGCGCTGGACCGAGCGCCGCAACCTGGCGTGCTTCCTCGATCTCGCCGCCCGCGGCAGCGTCGATGTGGAGCCCCTGATCTCCCATATGGCCGATTTCGACGACGCCGTCGAGACGTACCAGCGCCTGAAGGACGGCGATCTGAAGGCCGTGGCCGTGCTGTTCCGCTATCCCACGCCCACGGAGGAAGTACGGGCCCCCGAGGTGGCCGTGCCCCAGGTGCGGCGCGGCGGCGCGGTGTCCGCCCCGGTCCGGATGGCCACGGACCCGGTGCGGCTGGCGTTCGTCGGCGCGGGGAACTACGCGTCGTCGATGCTGCTGCCGCACCTGGCACAGCGCGACGGCGTACATCTGTCGACGGTCGTCACCACGACGGCGCTGTCCGCGGCCAACGCCCAGCGGAAGTTCGGCTTCGCCGAGGCCACCACCGATCTCGACGCCGTGCTCGGTGACAGGTCCATCGACGCGGTGTTCGTGGTCACCCGGCACAGCTCACACGCCGAACTGGCCCGAAGGGCACTGCTGGCGGGGAAGGCAGTGTTCGTGGAGAAGCCGCTGGCGCTCACCGAGGACGAGCTGGCCGGTGTGCTCGCGGCGGTGGAGGAGTCCGGCAACGACCGGCTCCAGGTGGGCTTCAACCGCCGGTTCGCACCGCTGCTCCAGGAGGCCAGGAAGCGGTTCGGCGCCCGGACCGGTCCGGCGAGCCTCCGCTACCTGGTCAACGCGGGCCGCCTCGCGCACGGCAGCTGGTACCTCCAACAGGGCAGCGAGGGCTCACGCTTCGCGGGCGAGGGCGGACACTTCATCGACACGGCGAGCTGGCTGCTCGATGCCGATCCGGTCTCGGTGTACGCGACCGCCCCCTCCGGCAACGAGGACCTGCACATCGTGCTGCGCTACCCGGACGACTCCACCGCCACCATCAGCTACGTCACCACCGGTCCTTCGAGCTTCCCCAAGGAGACGCTGGACCTCGTCGCGGACGGCAAGGCGCTGCGGCTCGACGACTTCGTCCGTGCCTCGGTGTACGGCGGGAAGCGGTGGGTCAGTTCGCGGCTGCCCAAGGCCCGGGACAAGGGCCAGAACGCCGAACTGGCCGCGTTCATCAAGGCCGTGCGGACCGGCGGGCCGATGCCGGTGCCGCTTCAGTCGCTGGTCGCCACCACGGCGGCCACCCTCGCCGTAGAGACCGGTCTGGCCGGTGGCGCGCCGGTGACCCTGGCGAGGGCACTGTGACCATGAGCGCGGGCTGGTACGTACGGCGGCTCTCCCGGATGGGACCGCGGGAGGTCGGCGGCCGGGCGGGCGACGCGGTGCGCAGGCGGCTGTGGCGGTCGGCGCCGCCGCACTGCCCGGGCGTGACCGGCGCCCGGTTCACCGCGGTACTGCCCGCCGGGACGTGCGCCGCGGTGCCACCGGACGCCGCGAAACGTCTGATCGCCGAGGCGGACCGGTTGATGGCCGGGCACGCCGAGTACTTCGGGGTGGCCCGCGACGACCTGGCCGCCCCGGACTGGTGGTACGACCCGAAGACCGGGCGCCGGGCCCCGTGGGGCTACGCCTTCGATGTGCCGTACCGGAACGAGGACGTGGTCGGGGACATCAAGCAGATCTGGGAGCCGTCCCGGCACCAGTACCTCACCGTGCTCGCCGCCGCCTACGCGCTGACCGGGGACGAGCGGTACGCCGAGCGGGTGGCCGAGCATCTGCGGCGGTGGTGGGCGGCCAACGCGCCGCTGCGCGGAGTGCACTGGATCAGCGGTATCGAACTGGGCATCCGGCTGCTGTCCTGGGTGTGGATCCGCCGACTGCTCGACGGCTGGCCGGGCGCGGCCGCGTTGTTCGAGGACAACCCGGTGGCGCGGAACCAGATCTGGCACCACCAGCGCTGGCTGGCCGCCTTCCCCAGCCGGGGGTCCTCGGCCAACAACCACATCATCGCCGAGGCCGCCGGGCAGTCCGCCGCGGCCTGTGCGTTCGGCTGGTTCCCCTCCTCGGCGCGCTGGCGGGCCGACGCGCTGCGGTCGCTGGAGCGGCAGCTGCGGAGCAACACCTTCGGCTCCGGTCTCAACCGCGAGCTGGCCACCGAGTATCACGGACTGGTGCTGGAGCTCGGCCTGGCCGCGGTGGCCGAGGCGGATGCCGCACAGGTGCCGGTCCCCGCTTCGATCCGGCTGGTGCTGCTGCGGATGACCGACGCGCTCGCGGCCATCGTGGACAACCGGTTACGGCCGCCGCGCCAGGGGGACGCGGACGACGGACACGGTCTGATCGTGGACGGCGCCGGCACCGACCGCTGGGGCTCACTGCTGGCCACCGGGGACGCCGTGTTCGGCCGGCTTCCCTGGTGGCCGACGGTGACCGGAACCGATGTGCGCACTCCGCTGCTCGCCGCGCTCATCCGGCCGTATCCGGCGAAGGACGCCGCGCGGACCGTGTCCCGCCCGGCGAGCCGACCGGCCCACTTCGCCGACGCGGGGCTCACCATCCTCCGTGGCCCGGCCGGGATCTGGTGCCGCTGTGACGGTGGTCCGCACGGCTTCCTGTCCATCGCCGCGCATGCCCACGCGGACGCGCTGTCCGTGGAGGTCCGGCGGGACGGGGTCGATGTGCTCGCCGACCCGGGGACGTACTGCTACCACGGGCAGCCCGAGTGGCGGCAGTACTTCCGGTCCACCCTCGGCCACAACACCCTGCAACTGGACGGCGAGGACCAGTCCGTCTCCGGCGGCCCGTTCCTGTGGACCCGGCATGCCCGCAGCCGCGTCCTGGCCGCGGACACCTCCGGCGCCGCGGACGCCGGGACGGCCCGCTGGTGCGCCGAACACGACGGCTACCAGGGCTCCGTGCACCGCCGCCGGGTGGAGCTGACCGCCGAGAGCCAGGAGCTGACGGTGGTCGACGAGGTGCGCGGCCCGCGCCGGGCCGTACGTCTGGCGTTCCACCTCGGCCCGGCGATCGCCGCCGAGCTGGTGGGGAACCGGGCGGCGCTCACCTGGTCCCGGGACGGAGAGGACCGCTCCGCGGCGCTCGAGCTGCCCGGGCAGCTGTCCTGGCGGGCGCATCGCGGTGAGACCGACCCGCCGCTGGGCTGGTACTCCGCCGGATTCGGGCGCAAGGAACCCACCACCACGCTGGTCGGCACCGGCTTCGCCGACGGCACCGCGCTGTTGGGGGAGTTCACCACCGTACTCAGGTTCCACGGATAGGGAGGATGTGTGGGGATCAAGTGGCGGCACCGGGGGTTACCGGCGGCACCGCTGGCGCTGGCCCTGCTGGCGATGACCGGCTGTGACAGCACACCGGCCGCACGGCCACAGCCGACCGCCGCGCCGTCCACGTCCGTGGCCCGGGTGTGCGCCAAGCCCGCGGCCGGGCCGGCGAAGGCACCGGCGGGCGCGGTGACGGTCGACCCCGCGGTCGCCGGTGACCTGGCCGCGAAGACCAAGAGCAGCCCCGCGCACACCACGTTCTGGCTGCGACCGGGCAGGCACCGGCTCGATCCGGACCGCTACGCCCAGGTCATCCCCAAGGAGGGGAACCGCTACCTCGGCGCACCGGGCGCGGTGCTCGACGGCCGGAAGACCAACCAGTACGCGTTCGGCGGCACCGCCGGGGACATCACCATCCGCTCCCTGACCGTGCGGAATTTTGTCGCCCCGCATAACGAGGGCGTGGTCAACCATGACTCGGCCGACGGATGGGTGATCGAGCACACGACGATCGAGAACAACTCCGGTGCCGGGCTGATGGCCGGTGCCCGCCAGCGGGTCCGTGCCAGCTGTCTGCGCGACAACGGTCAGTACGGCATGAACGCGTACAAGGCCACCGGCCGTATCAGCGGTCTGGTGGTCGAGGGCAACGAGATCGTGGGCAACAACACCGGCGACTGGGAGCGGCGGCGGAAGGGCTGCGGCTGTACCGGAGGCATCAAGTTCTGGGCCGTCGACGGCGCCGACATACGCGGCAACTGGGTGCACGACAACCGTGGAACCGGGTTGTGGGCGGACACCAACAACAACGACTTCCGCATCGAGGACAATCTGATCGAGGCCAACGACGGTGCCGCGCTGATTTACGAGACCAGCTATAACGCGGTCATCC
Source organism: Streptomyces sp. NPDC048636 (assembly GCF_040650655.1). Lineage (NCBI taxonomy): Bacteria > Bacillati > Actinomycetota > Actinomycetes > Kitasatosporales > Streptomycetaceae > Streptomyces > Streptomyces sp. NPDC048636. The sequence goes on from NZ_JBEZHR010000004.1 coordinate 458,516, forward strand.
GGAAGAACACCATCCGGCGGAACAACTGGGCCGAGGGCCGCAAGGCGGCCGACCGCGGCGACAACTTCCCGTTCGGGACCGTCTATCTGTCCGAGTCCGGCGGTGAACCACGGATCCGAGCCCGTACGGACAAGATCGAGATCTATCGGAACGTACTGGAGAACAACTGGTCCGGGATCACCCTGTGGGAAAACGCCGACCGGTTCTGCAACAGCCCGGCAAACACCTCGTCCGGCGACTGCACCCTGCTGGTGAAGAAGACCCGCCGCTGCGCACGGCCGGCGATCGCCACCGCACCGCTCTACGCCGACTGCCGGTGGAAGACCCAGCGGGTGGACATCCACGGCAACCGCTTCGTACTGGACAAGTCCGTCGTCGAGTGCACGGCGAAATGCGACCGTATGGCGGTCCTCGCCAACTACGGCACCTATCCGGACTGGTCGCCCTACCAGGGCGAGCGGGTGGCCGAGGCGATCACCCGTGAGCAGCACAACCGCTGGCACGACAACGTCTATCTCGGACCGTGGAACTTCGTGGCCCACGACCCGAGCCGGGTGCTCGACTCCACGCAGTGGCAGGGCACGCCGTACCAGCAGGACGCGGGCAGCACCTTCCGTGCACCGGACGGTGGTTGAGATGAGCCCGGACCACACGGACCACACGGACCACGCGTCGAAGATGGTCGGGACGGCCTGGGGGCTGCTGATCCTCAACACGCTCGGCTCGGCGGGGGCGAAGACCATCGTCCCGCTGCCCCGCTCCCTCATCCAGATGGCCACCATGGGCGCACTGGTCGCCGCCTTCGCCCTGGCGCTCGCGGCCAATCTCCGGCTGCGCATCCGCGCCAGCGCCTTTCTGCTCCTGCTCACCCTGCTGCTGGTGCCGAGCATGATCTCCAGTGTGAGCGTGGCGTCCGGGCCCGGCGCGCTGTTCCGCTGCACCCGCCTCGCACTCTTCATCAGCACGCTGTGGCTGCTCAGCCGCTGGTGGGACGGCGGCCAGACATTCGTCCGGCACCACATCCGGATGTACTTCGTGGTGCTCGGGTCGGTGGCCGCGGGGCTGGTCATCTCACCGGGCGCGGCCATGCCGGAGCTCTACGGCGGGCGGCTGGTCGGCGCGTTGTGGCCGCTCACCCCGCCGCAGATCGGACAGTACGCCGCGGTGATCATCGGGCTCACCGTGCTGCTCGTCCTGGGGCGCCGGACCGACGGGGTCAGCGCGGCGGTGGTCATCGTGCCGTCCCTCGTCCTGCTCGCGCTGACCCATACCCGGACGGCCACGCTCGGCCTGTTCATCGGCCTCGCGCTGGCGATCGGCTCACTCATCCTGACCAGCGCCGCCGCACGCCGGTTCTTCACCTGGACGGTGCTGTGCGCCGTGGTGGCCGCGGTGGGGTTCGCCTCCGCGCTGCGGGCGTGGTTCCTGCGCGGACAGAGCCAGGAGAACTTCTCCAACCTCACCGGTCGGGCCAAGGTCTGGGACGCCCTGCTGGCGGCCCCCCGGTCGGCTTCGGAGCAGCTGTTCGGCATGGGCCTGGGCGACAAGTCGTTCGGCGGGCTGCCGATAGACAACAGCTGGCTGGCCGTCTACTCCGAGCAGGGTCTGACCGGTGTCGCCCTGGTGGCGGCGATCATCATCGTCCTCGGCGGTGTCGCGCTGCTGCGGCCGCCGTCGCTGTCGAGGGCCTGCGCGATCTTCCTGATCAGCTACTGCGCGATCGCGTCGTACACCGAGGCCGGTCTTGGTGACGCCTCGCCGTATCTGCTGCATCTGGCCGTGGCCGCCTCGCTGTTGGCGGTACCCGCCGCGGCAGCGCCCCGCACAGCGCGCGAACTTCCTCGACGACGTGTCCCGCGCTGGGCCCGGAGATCGGACGTGATCTGAGCATGCGCATCCTCGTGGTGCACAACCGCTACGCCTCGGCGCAGCCGAGCGGCGAGAACAAGGTCGTCGACCAGGAGGTGGAGCTGCTGCGCGCGGCCGGCCACCGGGTCGAGATGTTCGAGCGGCGCAGCGACGACATCGCCGCCCGCTCCCTGCTGAGCAAGGCCGCGGTACCGCTGCTGGTGCCATGGAACCCGGCGGTCCGTACGGAGCTCGCCACCCGTCTTCGCACCGAGCGGCCGGACGTGGTGCATATCCACAATGTCTTCCCGCTGCTGTCGCCCGCGGTCCTGGCGGCCTGTGCCGACGCCGGTGTGCCCGCCGTCGCCACACTGCACAACTACACCCAGATATGCCCGCCCGGCACACTCCAGCGGGACGGCCGGCCGTGCACCGCATGCGTCGGGTCCGCGCCGCTGCCCGCCGTCCGGCACGGCTGCTACCGGAACTCCCGGCTGGCGACGGTGCCGCTCGCGGTCAGTCTCTCGGTCAACCGGCGGCGGTGGTGGTCCGGTGTGGAGCGGTTCTTCTGTATCTCCGCGGCGCAGCGCGACGTCCTGGTGGGGGCGGGTATGCCGGCCGAGCGGCTGGCGGTGAAGCACAACTTCGTACCGGAGCCGGGCGCCCGCCGCACGGGCGACGGCGAGCATCTGCTCTATCTCGGCCGACTCGCGGAGGCCAAGGGCGTACGGCTGCTCATGGCCGCGTGGGAGGCGCTCGCCGCGGACGGCGGTGTGGGCGTGCCGCTCGTGATCGCGGGCGCGGGGCCACTGGAGCCAGCGGTGACCGCCTGGGCGGCGGGCCGGGCCGATGTGCGCTACGTCGGCCTGTACGACGTGGCGGAGTGCCGCGAGGCCATCGCGCGGTCGGTCGCCGTAGTGGCTCCCTCGACATGGCTCGAGGCGTTCGGCCTGGTGGTCGTGGAGGCGATGGCGGCCGGGGTGCCGACCGTCGCCGCCGGTCATGGCGCCTTCGTCGAGCTCGTCGAGGACGGGGTGACCGGACTGCTGCACCGGCCGGGCGAGGTTGCCTCGCTCGCGTCCCGCATACGCCGGATCGCGGTCGAGCAGGACCGCAACCGGGAGATGGGCCGGGCGGCCCGGCGCCGTTACGAGCAGGGGTTCAGCCCGGCCGTCGGCCTGGAGCGCCTGGTGGAGGGGTACCGCACCGCGATCGCGGGGCGGTCCGGCGAGGCGGGGACAGCCCGCCGCCGGTAGCGAACAACAGCACTGACTCGTGGCGGGGACACCCGCGCGAGCAGGGGGGATGGGGACAGTAGATGACACGATGCCGACTCTGCGGCTCGGAAGCGATGGCCAGCGTCGTCGATCTGGGGGCGACGCCGCCGTGTGAGAGCTTTCTCGCCGCGGATCAACTGGACAGGCCGGAGCCGACGTACCCGCTGCACCTGCGGGTCTGCGCCGAGTGCTGGCTCGCGCAGATCCCGCCGCTGATCACACCGGAGGAGACCTTCAAGGAGTACGCGTACTTCTCCTCGTACTCGACCTCCTGGGTGGAGCACGCGCGCACCTTCGTCGCCGACGCCGTACGGCGGCTGGATCTCGGCTCCGACGCCTTCGTGGTCGAGGTCGCGAGCAACGACGGCTACTTGCTGAGGCACCTGGTGGACCGGGGGATCCGCTGTCTCGGCATCGAGCCGTCGGTGAACGTCGGCGCCGCGGCGCGGGACGCGGGTGTGCCCACGCTCACGGAGTTCCTGGACCCGGCCACCGGCTCGGCCGTCCGCGCCGAACACGGCCCGGCGGACCTGGTCGTGGCCAACAACGTGTACGCGCATATCCCCGATGTGGTCGGGTTCACCGAGGGGCTGCGCGCCCTGGTCGCCGACGACGGCTGGGTCTCCATCGAGGTGCAGCATCTGCTGACCCTGATCGAGGAGAACCAGTACGACACGATCTACCACGAGCACTTCCAGTACTACACGGTCGCCTCCGCGATCCGGGCCCTCGCGAGTGGCGGACTCGCCCTCGTGGACGTCGAGTTGCTCCCCACGCACGGCGGCTCCATCCGGCTGTGGGCACGCCCCGCCGAAGTGGCCGGTGAGCCGTCGGAGCGGGTGACCGAGGTGCTGGACCGGGAGAAGGCCGCCGGGCTCCAGGAGCTCTCCGGGTACACCGAGTTCTCCGCCCGGGTGGCCAAGGTGCGCCGGGAGCTGCTGCGGTTCCTCATCGAGGCGGCCGACCGCGGCGAGACCGTCGTCGGCTACGGCGCCCCGGGCAAGGGCAACACCCTGCTCAACCACTGCGGCATCCGGCCCGACCTGCTCGCGTACACGGTCGACCGCAACCCCTACAAGCACGGCAGGTTCACCCCGGGCACCCGGGTCCCGATCCTGCCGCCCGAGCGGATAGCCGCCGACAAGCCCGACTACGTCCTCGTCCTCCCGTGGAACCTGCGGGACGAGCTGATCGAGCAACTGTCCTTCGTCCACGCCTGGGGCGGCCGACTGGTCTTCCCCATCCCGGAACTGAGCATTGTCGAGGTAAAGCCATGAAGGTCGTCCTGTTCTGCGGCGGTTACGGGATGCGGATGCGCAGCGGAGCCGCCGACGATGTGCCCAAGCCGATGGCGATGGTCGGCCCGCGGCCGCTGATCTGGCATGTCATGCGCTACTACGCGCACTTCGGGCACACGGAGTTCATCCTGTGTCTCGGGTACGGGGCGCACCACATCAAGGACTTCTTCCTCCACTACGAGGAGACGACGTCCAACGACTTCGTACTGCGTGGCGGCCGGACCGAGCTGCTGTCCACCGATATAGCCGACTGGACGATCACCTTCGCGCAGACCGGCATCGAGTCCCCGATCGGCGAGCGGCTGCGCCGGGTGCGGCACCACCTGGACGGCGACGAGATGTTCCTCGCCAACTACGCCGATGTGCTCACCGACGCCCCGCTGCCGGAGATGATCGACCGGTTCGCCGGGCGCGACGCGGGGGCGTCGATGATGGTGGTGCCGCCGCAGTCGTCGTTCCACTGTGTGGACCTGGCCGAGGACGGCCTGGTGGGGGGCATCACCGCGGTGAGCGATATGCCGCTGTGGGAGAACGGCGGCTACTTCGTACTCCGCCAGGAGGTCTTCGACCACATCCCGGAGAACGGGGATCTGGTCGCCGACGGCTGCGCCCAACTGGCCAAGCGCGGCCGCCTGGTGGCGCACCAGCACCGCGGCTTCTGGAAGCCGACCGACACCGTGAAGGAGCGGGCCGCGCTCGACGACGCCTACGCCCGGGGCGACCGGCCGTGGGCCGTATGGGAGCGGGACGGCGCGGGGGTCGGCGCATGATCCGGCTCGGGGCCGGGCCCCTGGAACGGATCGTCGCGGTGGGCGCGCACTGCGACGACATCGCCATCGGCGCCGGTGGCACGCTGCTGACGCTGTGCCGCGCACGGCCGGGTATCCGCGTCGACGCGCTGGTGCTCTCCGGCGGTGGCGGCGAGCGGGAGCAGGAGGAGCGGGCCGCGCTCGCCGCCTTCTGTCCGGCTGCCGAACTGCGGCTGACCGTACTCAAGTTGCCGGACGGCCGGATGCCCGCACACTGGGAGGAGGCCAAGGCCGCGGTCGAGGAGCTGCGCGAGCGGACCGACCCGGATCTGGTGCTCGCGCCGCGTACCGATGACGCGCACCAGGACCACCGCGGTCTGGCGCGGCTGCTGCCCACTGCGTTCCGCGACCACCTGGTGTTCGGCTACGAGATCGTCAAGTGGGACGGCGATCTCGGCCGTATGGGGGTGTACCAGCCGCTGGCACCGGAGATCGCCGAACAGAAGGTGCGGCTGTTGCAGGAGCACTACCCCTCGCAGCGGCACCGGCCCTGGTACGACCGCGAGGCCTTCCTCGGTCTCGCACGGATCCGCGGCATCGAATGCCATGCGCGCTACGCCGAGGCGTTCGCCGTCACCAAACTCACTCTCGACCTGGGGGAATGAACCTTGCGCGTACTGCTGACGGGACATCAGGGCTACTTGGGCACCGTGATGGCCCCGGTGCTCGCGGCCGCCGGGCACGAGGTCGTCGGCCTTGACTCCGGCCTGTTCGCCGACTGTGTGCTGGGCCCGCCGCCCGCGGACCCGCCGGGGCCCCGGGTGGACCTGCGCGACGTCACCGCCGAACACGTGGCCGGGGTGGACGCCGTGATCCACCTGGCCGCCCTGTCCAACGACCCGCTGGGATCGCTGGCGCCGGAGCTCACCTACGACATCAACCACCACGCTTCCGTACGGCTGGCCCGCCTCGCCCGCGACGCCGGAGTGCGGCGCTTCCTGTACGCGTCGACGTGCTCGGTCTACGGCGCCGCCGGCGGGGGCGACCTGGTCGGTGAGGACGCCCCGCTGCGCCCGGTGACGCCGTACGCGGAGTCCAAGGTGCGGGTGGAGGACGATCTGCACGCGTTGGCCGACGGTGACTTCAGCCCGGTGTTCATGCGCAACGCCACCGCCTTCGGCTACTCGCCCCGGCTGCGCGCCGACATCGTGCTGAACAACCTGGTGGGCCACGCGCTGCTGTCCGGTGAGGTGCTGGTGATGTCCGACGGCACCCCGTGGCGCCCGCTGGTGCACGCCGCCGATATCGCACGGGCCTTCACGGCAGCGCTCACCGCGCCACGGGAAGCCGTGCACGACCGGGCGTTCAACATCGGCAGCGAGACCAACAACGTCACGGTCGCCGAGATCGCCGAGCAGGTGGCCGACGCGGTGTCCGGCGCCAAGGTGGTGATCACCGGGGAGACCGGCGCCGATCCGCGGTCCTACCGGGTGGACTTCTCCCGCTTCCGTACCGCGATACCCGGCTTCGACTGCGCGTGGACGGTGAAACGGGGTGCACTCGAACTCGCCGACGCCTACCGGGAATTCGGGCTGACCCGGGAGGACTTCGAGCAGCGTTTCACCCGGCTCGCCGTGCTGCGCGCGGCGTCCGACACCGGCGCCGTCGACAACACCCTGCGGTGGCGCCGGTGACAGCGGTCGGCGAAGAGATGCACGCCCTGGTGGAGCGGTTGTATCCGCTGTGCCGGAGCATCACCGGCGACGGGGTGCGCGCCACCCTGGACATCGTCGGCGAGTACCTCCCGCTCCAGGTGTACGAGGTGCCGACCGGGACGCAGGTGCTCGACTGGACGGTGCCACAGGAGTGGAACATCCGGGACGCGTATATCGCCGACTCCACCGGCCACCGGGTCGTCGACTTCGCCGCCTCCAGCCTGCATGTGCTCGGCTACAGCGTGCCGGTGTCGAGGACCATGCCGCTGGCCGAACTGCGCGAACACCTGCACACCCTGCCGGACCACCCGAGTTGGGTGCCCTACCGCACCAGCTACTACCAGCCGGAATGGGGGTTCTGCCTGGCCCAGGAGACCTTGGACGCGCTGCCGGACGGCGAGTACGAGGTACGCGTCGACTCCACGCTCGCCGACGGCCACCTCACCTTCGCCGAGCATGTGATCCCGGGGCAGGTCTCCGACGAGGTGATCGTCTCCTGCCATGTCTGCCACCCGTCCCTGGCCAACGACAACCTGGCGGGCATCGCGGTGGCGACGTTCCTGGCCCGGGCGCTGGCGCGGGAGACTCCGTACTACACCTACCGGTTCATCTACGCGCCCGGCACCATCGGGGCGATCACCTGGCTGGCCCGCAACGCGGAGCGGATCGACCGGGTCAAGCACGGGCTGGTGCTGGCCTGCGCCGGGGACACGGGCCAACTGACGTACAAACAGAGCAGGCGCGGCGACGCGGAGATCGACCGGGTGCTGCGGCATGTGCTGGACGCCTCCCAACGCCCGCACCGTGTCACCGAGTTCACTCCGTACGGGTACGACGAGCGGCAGTACTGCTCCCCCGGGTTCGACCTCGGCGTGGGCTCGCTCAGCCGGACCCCGTACGCCGGGTACCCCGAGTACCACACCTCGGCGGACAACCCGGACTTCGTCTCCCCGGAGGCGATGGCGGACACGCTCGCCGTCTGCCGCGAGGCATTCGCCGTGCTGGACCGCAACCGGCGGTACGTCAACCTCAGCCCCTACGGCGAACCACAGCTGGGCCGACGCGGGTTGTACGACTCGCTCGGCGGCCGCAGCGACGCGGTCCAGGCCCAGATGGCCATGCTGTGGGTGCTCAGCCTCGCCGACGGCGCGCACGGTCTGCTGGACGTCGCCGAGCGGTCCGGGCTGCCGTTCGACACCGTCGCCGCCGCGGCCGACGCCCTGCACGGCGCCGGGCTGATCAAGGCATGACACCGATGACCACCGAGGGGGAGAATCCGCGGAAAACGGCGCCGGCGGCCGGCTCCGCCCGGCGGGCGCTCGTCGGCCGACTGTCCTGGGGACTGGCCGACCAGGCGGCCTCCAGCGTGAGCAACTTCGTGGTGGGCGTCTATGTGGCCCGCTCGCTGGGGGTGACCGCGTTCGGCGTGTTCAGCCTCGCCTGGGTGACCTACGGCGTGGTGCTCAACATCTCCCGCGGGCTGGCCACCGATCCGCTCGTGGTGCGCTTCAGCGGTGTGCCGGACGCGTCCTGGCGGGGGGCGGTGGCCCGGTCGACGGGGACCGCACTCGGCGTCGGTACGGCCATCGGCGCGGTGTGCCTGGTGGCCGGGCTCGGCGTCGGCGGCCGTGTGAGGCTCGCCTTCGCCGCCCTGGGTGTCATGTTGCCGGGGCTGCTGCTCCAGGACGCCTGGCGGTTCTCCTTCTTCGCCGCCGGCACCGGGCGGAAGGCGTTCGTCAACGACGTCGTATGGGGTGTCGCCCTCGTCCCGGCCATGGTGGTGGCGGCCCGTGTGGGCAGCGTGGCCGCGTTTCTGCTCGCCTGGGGCGCGTCCGCCACGGTGGCGGCCGGGTACGGCTGCCTCCAGTCCGGCATCCGGCCCCGGATGACCGAAGCGCGCGGGTGGCTCCGCGAACAGCGCGATCTCGGCTACCGGTACCTGGTCGAGAACGTCAGCCTCAGTGGCGCGAGCCAGCTGCGGGCATACGGGCTCGGCGCGATCGTCGGGGTCGGCGCGGTGGGTGCGGTGCGGGGCGCCGAGCTGCTGCTGGGCCCCTTCCTGGCGGTGCTCATGGGGCTTTCGCTGGTCACCGTCCCGGAGGCGGCGCGGGTGCTGCGGCAGGCCCCGCACCGGCTCTCCACGTTCTGCCTCCTGCTGGGCGGGGGGCAGGCCGCCGGCGCGCTGCTCTGGGGCTCCGCGCTGCTGCTGATGCCCGGCCGACTCGGCGAGCTCGTTCTCGGCGGCGTCTGGCACTCCGCCTCGGAGCTCATCATGCCGGTCACCCTCGGCGTCGCGGGCGCGGGCCTCGGCACCGGGGCGGCGGCCGGGCTGCGCGCGCTCGGCGCGGCCCGGCGCAGCCTGCGCTGCCAGCTGTTCGCCTCCGCCTGCTACGTCGGCGGCGGGCTCGGCGGGGCGGCCGTGGCCGGCACGGTCGGCTCGGCCTGGGGCGTCGCCACCGCGACCGTCTGCGGCTCGGCCGTGTGGTGGCTGCAACTGCGGTCCGCCCCGCGCGAGCGCCACCAGAACCCCATCCCCGAAGTGAGGACGTCATGACCGCCCAACCCCGGCTGAGCATCGGCCTGCCCGTGTACAACGGCGAGGAGTACCTGGCCGAATCGCTCGACGCCCTGATCGGCCAGACCTACGAGGACTTCGAGCTGGTCATCTCCGACAACGCCTCGACCGACGGGACCCAGGACATCTGCCGCCGGTACGCCGCGCGGGACTCGCGTATCCGGTACCTCCGGCTGCCGCGGAACATCGGCGCCGCGCCGAACCACAACCACGTGTTCACCGAGTGCCGCGGCGAGCTCTTCAAGTGGGCCTCGCATGACGACCTGTACGCCCGGGACCTGCTGCGGCGCTGCGTGGAGGCGCTGGACGAGCGGCCGGACGTGATCCTCGCCCACTCCGGCCAGGCGGTCATCGACGGCGACGGCCGGGTGAAGGTCCCGTACGAGTACGGGCTCGCCACCGACTCGCCGCACGCGCCGGAGCGCTTCCGCAGTCTGCTGTTCGAGCCCGGAGGCGACGACTTCTACGGGGTGATGCGGGCCGATGTGCTGCGCCGGGTGAAGCCACACGACAGCTACCACCACGCGGACCGTACGTTCGTCGCCGAGATCACCCTGCACGGGCCCTTCCACCAGGTGCCGGAGCTGCTGTACTTCCGCCGCGACCACCCCACCCGCGCCGAGCGGGCCAACCCTTCCAAGCGCTCCCGGTGCGTCAACCTGGACCCGCGCCGGGCGGGCCCGCTGCACCCGACGCCCCGGCTGCTCGCCGAGTACGTCTGGGGTTTCGCCTCGGCGATCCGGCGGGCACCGCTGTCACCCGACGACCGGCGCGCGTGCTACCGCCACCTGGCCTCATGGATGACCAGCCGGGTCCGGCCGGGCGCGGGCGAGCGGGTCGAGGACCGCGCGCCGGTCGCCCCGGGCCGACTCACCGTCTCCGTCGACGCCCTTGTCGCGGGCCGTGAGGGGAGGCAGGCGTGACGCCTGTGCGGGTCGGGGTGTTCGGCCTGCTCGGCTCCGGCAACCTCGGCAACGACGGCTCCCTCGAGGCCGTGCTCGGCTACCTCCGCGCGCGCCACCCGGAGGCGGCCGTGGACGCGCTGTGCGGCGGACCCGAGACCGTGACGGCCCGGTTCGGGATCCCCGCGACGCGGCTGCACTGGTACCGCGGCGAGTACCGCACCGCGTCACGTGCGGGCGCCATCGCGGGAAAGGGCCTGGGCAAACTCGTCGATGTCTTCCGCACCGCCTCCTGGGTGCGGCGGCACGACGTGGTGATCGTCCCCGGCATGGGCGTCCTGGAGGCCACACTGCCGCTGCGGCCATGGGGCTTCCCGTACTCGCTGCTCCTGCTCTGCGCGAGCGGCCGACTGCTGCGCACCCGGGTCGCGCTGGTCGGCGTCGGCGCCGCCCCGATCGGCAACCGGCCGACCCGCGCACTGGTGCGCTGGTCGGCGCGGCTGGCCACCTACCGGTCGTACCGGGACACTCAGTCCCGCGACGCGATGCGGGAGATGGGCGTGGACACCGCGCGCGACGAGGTCCATCCGGACCTCGCCTTCGCCCTGCCGACGCCACCGGTGAACGGACCCGACAAGCTCTCCGTCCCGCCGGGCCACGTCTGCGTCGGCGTCATGGCCTTCCACGGCGGCGACGACGACCGCGCCCGGGCCGAGGAGATCCACCGGCGCTATCTCGACGGGACGACCCGTTTCGTCCGCGCGCTGGTGGCGGACGGCAGGCGGGTCCGGTTGCTCACCGGCGACCGATGCGACGCGCCGGTGGTCGCCGCGATCCTCGACGCGGTGGACTCGCCGCTGGTCACCGCGGCCGAAGTCGCCTCGCTGGCCGACCTGATGACGGAGATGGCGGCCGCCGACAGCGTGGTGGCGACCCGGTACCACAATCTGATCTGCGCGCTGAAGGTCGGCACGCCGACGCTCGCACTCAGCTATGCGGCGAAGAGCGACGCGCTCATGGACCGGATGGGCCTCGCCACGTACTGCCACCCCGCCCGCGAGGTCGACGCCGACCGGCTGCTCGACCAGTTCCGGGCGCTGGAGAAGCACTCGGCGGAGCTGCGGCAGACCCTCGCCGAGCGGAACGTGACCGCCGCGCGACACCTTGAGCACCACTTCACCGCCTTGACCACGGCCCTCTTCCCGACGGCCGACCATGCCCACACCTCGCGGAAGGCCCCATGAAAGCGACCGAAGTCCCGGAGATCACCGGTGCGTACCTCTTCGAACCGACGCCGTACGCCGATGAGCGCGGCTTCTTCTGCCGCACCTTCGACGCCGATGTGGTCCGCGCGGTGGGCCTCGACCCGGACGCCTTCGTCCAGGACGGCCTGTCCCGTTCGGTCCGGGGCGTGCTGCGCGGCCTTCATCTGCGCTCCGGCGAGGGCGAGGCCAAGCTGGTGCGGTGCTCGTACGGGAGGGTCTTCGACGTCGTCGTGGACCTGCGGACGGACTCGCCGACCTACCGCAACGTGGCCACCTTCGAGCTGTCCGGCGAGACGCAGATGACGCTGTACATCCCGGCGGGGTGCGCACACGGTTTCCAGGCGCTGACCGAAACCGCCGACACCTCGTACCGGATCGACCGCCCGCACGATCCGGCCGAGGACGTGACGATCGCCTTCGACGACCCGGAGCTCGCCATTCCGTGGCCACTGCCGGTCACCTCGATGTCCCGGCGGGACCGGGAGGCGCCAAGCCTCGCCGAGGCCCTGAAGCAAACGGAAGGGTGAAGTGAACGTGGACACCGAGGAGTTCTCGCTGCCGCGGTCACATGCGGCGAACGAACGGCTGCACGCCCTGGTCCCCGGCGGCGCGCACACCTACGCCAAGGGTGACGACCAGTACCCGGAGAACCTGGCCCCGGTCATCAGCCATGGCCGGGGCGCCCATGTGTGGGACATCGACGGCAACCGCTATCTCGAGTACGGCTCCGGCCTGCGGTCGGTCAGCCTCGGCCACGCCCACCCACGCGTGATCGAGGCGGTGCGGCGCGAGCTCGACCGCGGCAGCAACTTCGTCCGGCCGTCCATCGTGGAGGTCGAAGCCGCGGAACGCTTCCTGGCCACGGTGCCGACCGCCGAGATGGTGAAGTTCGCGAAGAACGGCTCCGACGCCACCACCGCCGCGGTGCGCCTCGCCCGCGCCGCCACCGGGCGGGCGCGGGTGGCCCTCTGCGCCGACCATCCGTTCTTCTCCGTCGACGACTGGTTCATCGGCACCACACCGATGTCCGCAGGTGTTCCGGCGGCGACCAACGCGCTCACCGTGGCGTTCCCTTACGGGGACCTGGCCGCCACGGAGGAGCTGCTCACCCGGTACCAGGACGAGGTCGCCTGCCTGATCCTGGAACCCGCCACCCACACCGAGCCGCCGCCCGGATACCTCACCGGTCTGCGTGAGCTGGCCGACCGGCACGGCTGCGTACTGATCTTCGATGAGATGATCACCGGCTTCCGCTGGTCCGAGGCGGGCGCCCAGGGCCTGTACGGCGTCGTCCCCGACCTCTCCACGTTCGGCAAGGCGCTGGGCAACGGATTCGCCGTCTCGGCGCTGGCCGGGCGGCGCGAGCTGATGGAGCGGGGCGGGCTGCGTCACCCAGGCGACCGGGTGTTCCTGCTGTCCACCACGCACGGTGCGGAAACGCACTCCCTGGCAGCCGCGATGGCCGTGCAGACCACCTACGTGGAGGAGGGCGTCACCGCGCGGCTGCACACCCTCGGCGAGCGGTTGGCCGCCGGTGTCCGCGAGGCCGCCGCGAGCATGGGCGTCGGCGACCACATCGCCGTCCGGGGCCGGGCCAGCAATCTGGTGTTCGCGACTCTCGACCAGAACCTGCGGCCGTCGCAGGAGTACCGCACCCTGTTCCTGCGCCAACTCCTCGCGGGCGGCATCCTTGCGCCGTCGTTCGTGGTGAGCAGCGCGCTCGACGACGCCGACATCGATCACACCGTCGACGTGGTGGCCCAGGCGTGTGCGGTGTACCGGAAGGCGCTGGACGCCGGTGACCCCACGCCGTGGCTGGCAGGACGACCGGTGAAGCCGGTGTTCCGCCGCCTGGTGTGAGGTGACATGACGTCAGCGACGCTTCCACCAGCCGGCGTCGGCCACCCTGTCGACCAGCCACGCGGTCGCCGGTATCACCGCCAGCGCCGTGCACCAGCCGCCCAGGACGTCGGTCGGGTAATGCGCGCCCAGGGCGACCTCCGCCCAGCCCATGGCAGCACCGGCGACCAGCGCCGCGGCGAGCACGAGTGATATCCCGGCCGTCCTGCCGAGGCCGAGCCGGGTGCTCGACAGCAACGCCACCACGAGGGCGAACGCGGTGGCGAAGGCGGTGTGCCCGCTCGGGTAGGAAAGGTTGTCGGCGCCGTGGATGGTGCGTCCCACCAGGGATTTGAGCAGCGTCGCCGTCCCCACGGTCATGCCGACACCGACAACGACGAACACCGCCGCACGAGGACGCCGAAGCAGCAGGCAGCCCGTCACGGTGGCCACGACCAGCGTCGCGGCTCCCATGGGCTCCCCCAAGAAGTCCGTGGCCAGGGCGACCTGCCGCCACGGCGGCCGCACACCGTCCACCGCCACCCCGATACGCGCGTCCACCCTGCCGGGCTCACTGTCGTCGGCATACCGGACCCCGAGCCCGACGACCACCAGCGCGGCGAGGACCGCGATCAGCCCGAGCCACACGCGCAGCGATGGGGGCAGCACCCGGCGCCAACTCCCCACCAACGAGCCCCCCGTCGTATCCGATACGTGGCCCGCCCGGCCAAGGGCATCGGAATCAGTCCCTGCTCGCCACCCTAGCCAACAACGCGGTCGCGCGAACTGCCGTCGGCGGGTTCCGCGCGAACCGACGGGACGCGGCCCGGGGATTACTCCGACCCACCCAGTGGATCGCGGTACCCCCCTGCCACCCCTGATCTGTGGTCGGCGCCCGGATCAGGGGAGGAAACGTGCCTAGCATGCCGGGCCTGGTGAATCGGGTGATGGTGTCCGACCTGCTGCTCAGCAGCTCATCGGCGCGTGGCGACAGCTGCTGCCGCCCCTCCGCCGCTACGGCGACAGGGGCGTCACACGTAGCCGAAGTTCTGCGTCCACACCGGTCCGTGCTCGGAGAGGTACACACCCACGCCGATGACTCTGAAGTCCGCGTGCAGGATGTTGACCCGGTGCCCCGGGCTGTTCATCCAATCGGCCATCACCACCACGGGGTGTGGCTGGCCGGCGGCTATGTTCTCCGCGGCGGGGAGCGGGTATCCGTGCGCCACCATGCGGTCGGCGGGCGACAGCCCTTCGGGCGTGAGGTGGTCGAAGAAGTGCCGCCGCGCCATGTCCTCGCTGTGGCTCCGCGCGGATTCCCGTAGACGCTCATCGCTGGCCAAGGAGACGAGTCCACGCCGGTCGCGCTCTTGGTTGACGAGTACGGCGACGGCGTTCTCGAGCAGGCGCTCAAGGGAGCCACCCCCGACGGAGGAATCTTCCGTCTTCGGACGGGAAGCCGCTTCCTCCCGGCCGCCCGCCCTACGGAAGCGCAGGTTCGTTCCGGCGTCCGGATCCCATTGCGGGTCCCAGCCCTCTTCTTCTTCGAGCCAGTCCTGGTCCAACTCTCCTCGCCTCTCGAAGGAGCCCGCATGACCCCGCGGACGGCCCCTCGCCCGACACGCGTCGCCGTTTTGGTGACCCTACCGGCATCGCGACCGTGGCGGGCGTCCCGGGGTTCAGCACGGAATCGGCGCCGGAGCCACCGCCCCCCTCGCGGGTGGCAGCGTGTGCTCCGGGAAGGTACATGCCCTGGTCCGGGTTCAGCATGTGGATGCGGGAACTCACCGAAGTTCCACCGGCGTGCGACGAGACGTCGATGCTAGCTGAGCGACGTCTCCGGTCACGGGGAAGACCTGTGCCCGGCACGGCCGGGGTAAGCGCGAGGGAGAGCGTGTGATTGTCTGGGTGAACGGCGCGTTCGGCAGCGGGAAGACCACGCTGGTGAAGGAACTGGGCCTGCGCTGGCCGGAGGCGTTGGTATTCGACCCTGAGATGGTCGGATTCGTTCTGCGGGAGATCGTGGAGGTGCCGACGGGTGATTTTCAGGACCTGCGGCAGTGGCGGCGCCAGGTCGCGAGTATGGCCGCGGGGCTGGTTGAGGAGTACGCGCGGCCGGTACTGGTGCCGATGACGCTGGTCAATCCCGCTTATCTCGATGAGATCTTCGGGGCCCTGAGCCGAGCGGGCATCGACGTTCACCATTTCTTCCTGGATGTCCCGGAGGACGTGCTGGTCAAGCGCATCGACGGGCGGAGCTTCACACCCGACGACCCGGCAAGGGACGAGCAGGTCCGCGCCTGGTGCAAGAGCAAGATCCAGACATGCTCGGCAGCCGTCGACGCCATGCCCCGGAACACCATGCTCTTGGACGGTCAGTTGACGCCGCAGGAGCTGGCAGATGCGGTACTTGCGCGAGTTGGTGCTGATGCGCGCCGGTGACGGGGTCGGCGTCCTGTCCGCGGACCAGCCCGTCGACCGCGGGGCATGACGCTCCGCCACCGGCTGACTGCTGCGATCCGCGGCAACCTTCCACGCGGTGGAAGGTTGCCGCGACGGCAGGGCGGCCTCAGCGGTGGGTGAAGCGGGGAGGTCGTTTGTCCACGAAGGCGCTCATCCCCTCCTTCTGGTCCTCGGTCGCGAACACCGCGTGGAAGAGGCGGCGTTCGAAACGGACGCCCTCGGCGAGAGTGGTCTCGAAGGCCCGGCCGACGGCCTCCTTCGCCATCATCGCCACCGGCAGGGACATCCCGGCGACGGTGTCGGCGACCGTGAGCGCCTCGGCGAGCAGGTCGTCGGCGGGCACCACCCGGGAGACGAGCCCGGCGCGCTCGGCCTCGGCCGCGTCCATGGTGCGTCCGGTCAGACACATCTCCATGGCCTTGGCCTTGCCGACCGCCCGGGTCAGCCGCTGGGAACCACCGATGCCGGGGATCACGCCGAGCTTGATCTCGGGCTGGCCGAAGACGGCCGTGTCGGCGGCGAGCAGGATGTCGCAGAGCATGGCCAGCTCGCAGCCACCGCCGAGCGCGTATCCGGCGACGGCGGCGACGGTCGGCGTGCGCAATTGCCCGAGCCGGTCCCAGGCGGCGAACCAGTCGGCGAGGTACATGTCCATGGAGTCACGCGGCCGCATCTCCTTGATGTCGGCACCGGCCGCGAACGCCTTCGCCGAGCCGGTGATCACGACGCAGCCGCACTCCGGATCCCGGTCGAGGGCCTCGGTCGCGGCGACGACCTCGTCCATGACCTGGAGGTTCAGCGCGTTGAGAGCCTTCGGCCGGTTGAGCGTGAGCAGCGCCGTGCGGCCCTTGCGTTCGACGAGGAGCGTCTCGTACGCGTCCGTGGGTGCGGGGGTCATGCCTGTTCTCCGTTCTGATCCCTGATCGTCCGTACGATGCCGGAGAAGTCCTCCCCGGCACCCGGCCCCTCCGCGTACGCGGCGTACAACTCGGCGGCTCGGAGGCCGAGTTCGGCACGCACTCCGCTGGAGCGGGCGGCGTTGGCCGCCAGAGTCAGGTCCTTGGCCATCAGTGGCGCGGCGAAGCCGGGCCGGTAGTCGCGGTTGGCGGGGCTGGTCGGCACGGGGCCGGGCACCGGGCAGTTGACCGTGAGCGCCCAGCACTGTCCGGACGCGGTCGAGGCCACGTCGTACAGTGCCTGCGGGGACAGGCCAAGGCTCTCGCCGAGTACGAACGCCTCACTGACGGCGATCATCGAGATGCCGAGGATCATGTTGTTGCAGATCTTGGCGGCCTGACCCGCTCCGGCCGCTCCGCAGTGGACGGCCTTCTTGCCCATGGCCGCGAGCAGCGGCTCCGCCTCGGCGAACTCCGCCGCTCCACCGCCCGCCATGAAGGTCAGCGTGGCCTGCTCGGCACCGACGACCCCACCGGATACCGGCGCGTCCAGGGCCCGCATCCCGGCGGCGACGGCCTGCTCGTGGGCGGTGCGGGCGTCGGCGACGTCGATGGTCGAGCAGTCGACGAAGAGGGTGCCGGGCCGGGCGGCGGCAAGAATCCCGCCGTAGAGGTCCAGGACATGGCCTCCGGCGGGCAGCATGGTGATCACCAGATCGGCGTCGGCCACAGCCGATACCGCGGATCCGGCGGCCTCGACCCCGGCTCCGGCTGCGGCCTTCAGGGCCGCGGGCACCAGGTCGTAGCCGCGCACCGAGTGGCCCGCCGTCACCAGGTTGGCCGCCATCGGGCCGCCCATATGTCCCAGTCCGATGAACGCGACGGTCCTGCTCACCAGGGCACCTCCTGTGTCACGTGGGGTGTGGCGAGGCCGAGTTCGCGCTCGCCGAGAGGGGTGAAGAAGCGTTCCACGTCCGCCTCGGAGACCTCGTCCAGCGTGGCCGGGGACCAGCGCGGCATCCGGTCCTTGTCGATGACCTGGGCGCGGATGCCCTCCACGAGGTCGGGTGCGGCGAGGGCGGCGCAGGACACGCGGTACTCCTGGTCCAGCACCCGCTCCAGGGGGCCGAGCCCGGGGGCCCGGCGGAGCGCCGCCAGGGTGACCTTGACCGCGGTGGGCGACTTCGCCAGCAGGGTCGCGGCGGTCTCCTTCGCGGCCGGGTCGTCCGCTGCCAGCAGCCTCCGGACGATTTCCTCGGCGGTGTCCGCGGCGTAGCAGGGGTCGATCCAGTCCCTGTGCGCGGTGAGTTCACCCGGCGGAGGCTGCGCCACATGGCGGGCGAGGGCCTCGTGTACCGGTGTGTCGGCGAGGTCCTCGATCAGCCGCGGCAGGGCGTCGGAGGGGACGAAGTGGTCGGCCAGTCCGCACACCAGGGCGTCACCGGCACCGGCTTGGGCACCCGTCAGGGCCAGGTGGGTGCCGAGTTCGCCGGGTGCGAGAGCGAGCAGATAGGTGCCGCCGACGTCCGGGATGAAGCCGATGCCGGTCTCCGGCATGGCGATCCGGGTCCGCTCGGTGACGACACGGACACCGGCGTGCGCCGAGACCCCCACGCCGCCTCCCATGACGATCCCGTCCATGACGGCGACGTACGGCTTCGGGTAGCGGGCGATACGGGCGTTGAGCCGGTATTCATCACGCCAGAACGCGGCCGAGGCCGTCCCGTCGCCGTCCCGGGCGTCCTGGTGGATGGCGCGGATATCGCCGCCCGCGCACAGGCCCCGCTCCCCCGCGCCGGTGAGTACGACGGTCTCGACGGCCGGGTCGCTCTCCCAGGCGGTCAGCGCCTCCTCGATCCGGCACACCATGGCGTGGGTGAGGGCGTTGAGAGCGCGTGGCCGGTTGAGGGTGACATGGGCCGCCCGGCCCTCGGTGCGCAGCAGTACGGAGTCCTCGTCGCGGGTCATCCGAACGCCTCCGTCAGGCCACGGGCCACGATGATCCGCATGATCTCGTTCGTTCCTTCCAGGATCTGGTGGACGCGCAGGTCACGGACGATCTTCTCGATGCCGTACTCGCTCACGTACCCGTAGCCACCGTGCAGTTGGAGGGCGCGGTCGGCGACGGAGTATCCGGTGTCGGTGGCGCTGAGCTTGGCCATCGCGCACAGATACGGTGCCTGTGGATCGCCCCGGTCCAGGGCCTGGGCGGCCTGGTGGACCAGCGCGCGGGCGGCGGCGAGTTCGGTCGCCATATCGGCCAGGCGGAACCGGAGCGCCTGGGCGTCCAGCAGCCGGTGGCCGAACGCCTCCCGGTCGGCGAGGTGGGCCAGACTGCGGTCCAGGGCGCTGCGGGCGCCGCCGAGGGAACAGGCGGCGATGCCGAGACGGCCGCCGTTCAGGCCGTTCATCGCGATACGGAAGCCGTCCCCGGTACGGCCGAGGAGCCGGTCGGCGGGCAACCGCACGTCCTCCAGGACGACTTGGCGGGTGGGCTGGGCGTTCCAGCCCATCTTCCGCTCGTTCGGACCGAAGGTGAGGCCGGGGTCGTCCTTGTCGACGAGGAACGCGGAGATCCCGTCGGCGCCCTCGCCGCCGGTGCGCGCCATCACCACATACACCTGGGAGGCGCCCGCACCGGAGATGAACTGCTTGACGCCGGTGAGCACCCAGTCACCGCCGTCCCGGACGGCCCGGGTGGTCAGGGCCGCCGCGTCCGAACCGGCGCCCGGTTCGGTGAGGCAGTAGCTGGCGAGGTCCTCCATGGCGCACAGCCGGGGCAGCCACCGCTCGCGCTGGGCCGCGTCCCCGTAGTGGTCGACCATCCAGGCGACCATGTTGTGGATGGAGAGGTAGCCCGCGATGGACGGGCACCCCGAGGCGAGGGTCTCGAAGACCAGGACGCCATCCGCCCGGGCCAGTCCGCAACCGCCGGACGCCTCGCGGACGTAGACCCCGCCGAGCCCCAGTCCGGCGGCCTTGCGGAGCACATCGAGCGGGAAGTGTTTGTCCTGGTCCCATCGGACCGCGTGCGGGGCGAGATGGTCCTGGGCGAAGTCGAGTGTGGTCTCGACGAGGGCTTGCTGCTCGTCGGTGAGCAGGGTGGTGGTCATCGCGCTCATCCCATCGTGGGAATGGTGAAGCTGGCCCCCTCGCGCAGCCCGGCGGGCCAGCGCGAGGTGACGGTCTTGGTGCGGGTGTAGAAGCGGATGGCGTCCGGGCCGTGCTGGTTGAGGTCGCCGAAGCCGGAGCGCTTCCAGCCGCCGAAGGTGTGGTAGGCGACGGGTACCGGGATGGGCACGTTCACGCCGATCATGCCGGTGTTCACCCGCCGGGTGAAGTCGCGGGCGGTGTCGCCGTCCCGGGTGAAGATCGCGACGCCGTTGCCGTAGGCGTGTTCACTCGGCAGGCGCAGCGCCTCCTCATAGTCCGCGGCGCGCACGACACAGAGGACGGGGCCGAAGATCTCCTCCTGGTGAACGCGCATCCCCGGGGTGACCCGGTCGAAGAGCGAGGCACCGGCGAAGAAACCGTTCTCATGGCCGGGCAGAACGAACTCCCTGCCGTCGACGACGAGTTCGGCGCCCTCCTCGACACCGAGGTCGACATAGGACCGCACCCGGTCGACGGCGTCCCGGCCGACCAGCGGGCCGAAGTCGGCCTCAGGGTCGTCGCTGCGGCCGATCCGCAACGTGCTGATGCGTTCCTTCAGACGGGAGACGAGGGCGTCGGCGGTGTCCTCGCCCACCGGGACGGCGACCGAGATCGCCATACAGCGCTCACCCGCCGAGCCGTATCCGGCCCCGATCAACGCGTCGACGGCCTGGTCCATATCGGCGTCCGGCATCACGATCATGTGGTTCTTGGCGCCGCCGAAGCACTGGGCGCGCTTGCCGTGGGCGGCGGCGGTGGCGTAGACGTGCGCGGCGATGGGCGTGGAGCCGACAAAGCCGAGCGCCGCGACGCGGGGATCCTCCAGGAGGGTGTCCACGGCCTCCCGGCCACCGTTGACCACATTGAGGACACCGGGCGGCAGACCCGCCTCCAGGAACAGTTCGGCCAGCCGCAGCGGGACGGACGGGGCGCGCTCGGAGGGTTTGAGGATGAAGGAGTTTCCGCAGGCCAGGGCCGGAGCCGCCTTCCACAGAGGGATCATCGCGGGGAAGTTGAACGGGGTGATCCCGGCCACCACACCGAGGGGCGCCCGCAGCGAGTGGACGTCGATGCCGGTACCGGCGTTGTCGGTGAACTCGCCCTTCAGCAGATGCGGGATGCCCGCGGCGAACTCCACGACCTCCAGTCCGCGCTGGAGGTCGCCATGCGCGTCGGCGACCGTCTTGCCGTGTTCGGACGACAGCAGCCGGGCCAGGGTGTCCTTCTCCCCCTCGACGAGCTGGAGGAACCGGAGGAGGACCCGGGCGCGGCGCTGAGGGTTCCACTCTCCCCATGCGCGCTGCGCGTGCGCGGCGTCGGCGATCGCCGCCTCGGTCTCCGCCCGGCTCGCGAGGGGGACACGGGCCTGGATCCCGCCGGTGTTGGGGTCGTACACCTCGCCGTAGGACCCCGAGGTGCCGGGGGTGTGCTTGCCGCCGATGAAGTGGGTCAACTCACGTGTGTGCGGGGGGTGTTGCTCGCGGACCATGAATGCCTGCTCTCGTCAGGTGATCCGGATGGCGCGCCGTCCCGCCGCACACGGACGCGGGGCGTACGGGTGCGAGGGCGGCGCGAGATCGCGTATGGCGGTGAACCGTCAGGTGGTGACGGCCGGATGCCGGAGAACTCCTCGGCGCGGCAGCGCCCGCAGGGCGGTTCCGCCGGGATCGTGAATGCGCACCGGTGCCATGCGTGTCAGCTCCATCCTCGTGGAAAACACGGAACATCCCGCGGCCGGTATCCTGACTCCCGGATCAGCGCGCGCCGTCCGCCTTCCCGACATCCAGCTCGTCAGTGGCGTTCTGCTCGACGGCGTACTCCCCGGTCACAGTGGCGGGACCGCGCCGGAATCACACCGGCTTCCCTGCACCGCGGGCCTTCCCCACGACTATATAGTTGGACGTCCTAGTAAATCCAGCACATCCCGCACACCGGCCGTCGGCCCGGATCAGTGCGGCGCGTACGCATCGAAGTCGGTGCGGGCGACGTACGCGGAGAAGTCGCGGGGCGAGCGGCCGAGCGCCTTGTACACGCCATCGGTAACCGTCGCCCCGCGCTCTTCGCGGATGTGCCGGAGCACGGTGATCACTTCGTCGGCCACCGAGTCCTGGTATCCGGCAGTGGCCAGGTCGGCGCGGTAGGCGTCCTCGGTCACGGGGACGAAGCGCAGCGGCCGACCCGCGGCGCGGGCGATCTCCGCGACGGCCTCGGCGAAGCTCAGCGAACGCGGTCCCGACAGGATGTAGGTCTGCCCGGTGTGCCGGTCGTCGATGAGTGCCTCGGCCGCGACGTCGGCCAGGTCGTCGAGGTCGACGAAGGGTTCCCGGCCATCACCGGTGGGCAGCCGGAGCTCGCCCTGCTCGCCGAGGAGGGGGGCGAAGAAATCGAGCTCGGTGAAGTTCTGCGCGAACCAGGTGGGGCGCAGGATCGTCCAGCGCAGCCCGGAAGCGGTCACGGCCTCCTCGGTGGCGAGGTGTGCGCCGCCCATTTCGCCCCACGGCCGGGCGGAGAGCAGCACCAGGCGTCGGACTCCGGCGCGGCCAGCCGTGGCGGCGAAGTCGCGGACCTCGGCCGGTGCGCCGGGGCCTTGCGAGTCGACGACATAGACGGCGTCGATGCCGGTCAGGGCCGGCTGCCAGGTGGTGCGGTCGGCCCAGTCGAAGCGGACCGGGCCCCGCCGTGAGGCCACGGCGGGTTCGAGACCGCGCCGGCGAAGAGCGGCGGCGACGCGGCGGCCGGTCTTACCGGTACCACCGAGGACGAGAACGTGGGGAAGGTTTGTCGTCATGTCTCCAGCACACCTCGCTGGTGCGGCACAAGCGATGGCTGATGCGATCGATTCGATGTCCGCCCGTCTCATCCGAGCTGGTTTCCCGCCCGGGACGTCCGTACGCTGGGACGGCATGGATGATGTGTTGTCCGGACTGCTCCAGGACATCCGCGCCCACGGCGGGCTCTTCGACCAGTCGGCCCTCGTCCCTCCGTGGTCCCTGCGTTTCGGTGACGGGGCGCCGCTGTCCCTGCTGACCACGGTCCGCGGCGACGCCTGGCTGACGCCGGACGGCGAGGAGGCCGTGCCGTTGCGACAGGGCGATGTGGCGATCCTCGTGGGGCCCCAGCCCTACGACGTCGCGGACGCGCCCGGCAGAGCTCCCATGGTCTTCCAGAACACCGACAACCGTTGCACCGCACCCGACGGGACCCCGGTCACCGCGGATGACCTGCCCATGTGCGCGGAGCTGGAGGACCCCGAGGCCGGTGCGGTCCTGCTCAGGAGTGCCTACCCCGTTCAGGGCCAGGTCTGTGACCGTGTCCTGACCGCACTCCCCCGGCTCGCTCTGGTGCCCGCGGCACCGGAGCGCCCACTCCCCCTCGCGATGATCGAAACAGAACTGCGCAAGGATGTCCCAGGGCGACAGGTCATCCTCGACCGGCTGCTCGACCTGCTGCTGCTGTCCACGCTCCGTGACTGGTTCGACAGGCCCGAATCCCGTGCCCCTGCCTGGTATCGGGCGCATCGCGACCCCGCCGTGGGCCGGGCGCTGAAGCTCATCCATGGCGACCTCGCCCGGCCGTGGACCGTCGCGTCGCTCGCCGCCGA
The DNA here is from genome assembly GCF_040650655.1 of Streptomyces sp. NPDC048636. NCBI lineage: Bacteria > Bacillati > Actinomycetota > Actinomycetes > Kitasatosporales > Streptomycetaceae > Streptomyces > Streptomyces sp. NPDC048636. The sequence goes on from NZ_JBEZHR010000004.1 coordinate 482,097, forward strand.
GGCCGGTATGTCCCGCGCCCGCTTCGCGCAGCGCTTCCACCGGCTCCTCGGGCAGCCGCCGATGGCGTATCTCACCGAGTGGCGGATCTGCCGCGCAGCCGACCTGCTGGCCGGCACTGACGCGACCGCCGACGCCATCTCCCGCCAGGTCGGTTACGCCAACGCCTACGCGCTCAGCGTGGCCTTCAAGCGCATTCTCGGTATCCGCCCCACCGAACATCGCGCCCTCGCCCGCGCCGGAGCCACCTCGACCGCGTCGGACGCCGGGTGACATCCACGTGGGGCTCACCCCGCCACGTGGTGGAGCCGTGCGCGGTAGGCGAGCGGGGACTCGCCGTAGTGGCCTTTGAACGCACGGGAGAAGTACAGGCGGTCCTGGATGCCGACACGTGCGGCGACTTCCCCGACCGGCAGGTCCGTGAAGCGCAGCAGGCGCGCGGCCTCGAGCATCACACGTTCGGTGATCAGGGTCCGCGGCGGATGGCCGGTCGCCTGAGACAGCGCTCGCCACAAGGTGCCGGTCGAGACATGGAGTTCCCGCGCGTAGTGGCCGACGTCGTGGTGGTGGACGAAGTCACGCTCGAGCAGGTCGTTGAAGCGCCGGGCGAGCCGGAGATCGGTGGTGGATCCCGGCTGCCGCGGCTCGTCGTCGCGGTACCAGCGCTGAGCCCAGGAAATGAGCGCCATGAGCAGGTGCCGATGGATGTCCGAGCTGTACGCGTCGGTGAGGTGGCGGGTCTCGGCGGCGAGCGCGCGGACCACGGAGTCGAAGCGGTCCGCGTCCTCGGGCGGCACCTCCAAGGTCGACACACCGCGCCCGGTGAACATGCGGGCCGGGTCCGACGACGAGCCCTGGCCGGTCTGGAGGAGTTCGGCACCGAAACGGATGACGGCTCCTGACAGGTCCTGTGCCTTTTCGAAGTGATGGATCTGGCCCCGGCCCGTCAGCATCACGGTGTTGGCACCGACGAATGAACGCTCGCCGTCCAGGAGGTGCTGACCGGTACCGCTCTTGGTCCAGAACAGCTCGTGGAACGCGTGGCGGTGGGGGCTGCGAATGGGGCATGCCTCGTTGGTGAACGTGTCGTTCTGGAAAAGGATCACTTGAAGTGTCGGGTCCCCCGGAGGAAGTCGGTCGGTGGCGAGGTCGCGGGCATCGTGACCACCGACGGGCGGAACGGCTCCGGGCTCGGTGTGCAAGGGGAGCTCCTCGTCGGTCCGGTTTCCACAGGAAGAACGCGGCCATGCTACGTCCGCCCGCATGCCACTCCTTCTCGTCGCGTGTGGCATGCGAAGAACATCCATACAACCGCGGCTTCTGTCTATGGCCGCCGTTCCGCACGGGCCGAAGACTGTTGGCATGCCCTGGTTCGAGAGCCGGGGCGCACATGCCGATGGAGAAACAGAGGAAAAGCAGTGTCCAACAACGGTGAGCTCGTTCGGAACGCATTGACCGCCCTGTTCGTCAACCGTGACACCAGCGCTGTCGAGCGGTACTGGAGCGAGAGCTACCTTCAGCACAACCCCGAAATGCCCGACGCACGCGATCACCTCGCCGGTATCGTCGCCGCCCTGGGTGACGACTTCCGGTACGAGCCTGGTCTTGTCGTCGCCGAGGGCGACTACGTGACCATTCACGGCCGTTACACCGGCTGGGCCGAAAAGCCCCTGCTCGCGGTCGATATCTTCCGGATCGAAGACGGCAAAATCGCTGAGCACTGGGATGTGTTGCAGGAAGAGGTTCCCGCGGAGGCCACGAAGAGCGGCCGTTCCATGTTCACCGGCGACTGAGCGCCCCCGCCCCTCGGGTATTTCCCCTCGGGTATATGAGGTGGCGGTGCGGTGACGAGCGCGCAGAACGTGTGCGTGGCGAGCCGCACCGCCACCCGGCCGCGAAACGGCCGTCACCACGCCATCGCGCGGGCGAGCGCCGGATTACGGATGAGGCGCTTGCCTTCGGCAGGATGGGCGCATGACTGAGATCCGCACACCCCGCCTCCTCCTCCGCAGCTGGCACGACGACGACCTCGCGCCGATGGCCGACATCAACGCGGACCCACGGGTGATGCGCTGGATCGACGACGGCTCGGTGCGCGACCTGGACCACACGGCGGAGGACATCGAGGGGTGGGAGGAGGAGTGGGACGAGGAGGGCTTCGGACTCTTCGCCGTCGAGCTGCTGGCCTCGGGCGAACTGATCGGCTTCACGGGCCTGTCCGTGCCCGAGTTCCTGCCGGAGGTGATGCCCGCCGCGGCGATCAGCTGGCGGCTCGGCTCGCAGTTCTGGGGCCAGGGGTACGCGTCCGAAGCCGCCCACGCCACACTGGAGTTCGCGCTCCAGGACCGCGGCCTGGACCGCGTCATCAGCATCAGCCGGGTGGGTGACAACGCCTCCGAGAACGTCATCCGCAAGCTCGGCATGGCGCCGGAGCGGGAGACGGCACACCCGGTGTACGGCTACCCGCTGCGCGTTCACACCATCGATCTCACCGAGTTCCAGGCGTGAACCGGCCGAGCCGTCGATCATCACCGAACGTGAACGACGCCAGGGGGGTTGGCCTTGCGGGCTCGCGTCCCTAACGTAGAGCGGAATATGAGCCCCGCTCACCTTTAAGGATCTACGCGATGGTCATCGTTCAGTCCTCGCGCCGCAGACTCAGGTCGCTCGCGGTGGTGTCGCTGCTCCTCGCCCTGACCGCCCTGGCGCTCGGTCCGGTGCCCAGCTCCGCGGCGGAGTCGAACTGGTGGGATCCGTCCGCGAGGCCCGCACCCGACTCGCAGATCGACGTCACGGGCGAGCCCTTCAAGGGCACCGACGCCCAGGGCCGCGTCAGGGGCTTCGTCGACGCCCACGACCACATCATGTCCAACGAGGGCTTCGGCGGCCGGCTGATCTGCGGCAAGCCGTTCTCGGAGCAGGGCGTCACCGACGCGCTCAAGGACTGTCCGGAGCACTACCCCGACGGTTCGCTCGCCATCTTCGACATGATCACCAAAGGCGGCGACGGCAAGCACGACCCCAACGGGTGGCCCACCTTCAAGGACTGGCCCGCCCATGACTCGCTGACGCACCAGCAGAACTACTACGCCTGGATCGAGCGGGCGTGGCGCGGCGGCCAGCGGGTGCTGGTCAACGACCTGGTCACCAACGGCGTGATCTGCTCGGTCTACTTCTTCAAGGACCGCGGCTGTGACGAGATGACCGCCATTCGTCTCGAGGCGAAGAAGACGTACGACATGCAGACCTTCGTCGACAAGATGTACGGCGGCCCGGGCAAGGGCTGGTTCCGGATCGTCACGAACAGCGCACAGGCCCGAAAGATCGTCGAGCAGGGCAAGCTGGCCGTCGTCCTGGGCGTCGAGACCTCGGAGCCGTTCGGCTGCAAGCAGATCCTGGACGTCGCGCAGTGCGGCAAGGAGGACATCGACCGGGGCCTGGACGAGCTGAAGGAACTGGGCGTCAGCAGCATGTTCCTGTGCCACAAGTTCGACAACGCCCTGTGCGGGGTGCGCTTCGACTCCGGCACGCTCGGTACGGCCATCAACGTGGGCCAGTTCCTGTCGACCGGCACGTTCTGGAAGACGGAGAGCTGCCGCGGCCCGCAGCACGACAACCCCATCGGCAACGCGGCGGCACCGGAGGCGGAGAAGCGGCTCCCGAAGGGGGTGGCGGTCCCCTCGTACGCCTCGGGCGCGCAGTGCAACACCCGCGGGCTGACCGACCTGGGCGCGTACGCGGTGCGCGGCATGATGAAGCGCAACATGATGCTGGAGCTCGACCACATGAGCGTCAAGGCCGCCGACCATGCCTTCGACATCCTCGAATCCGAGGCGTACCCCGGCGCCATCTCCTCGCACAGCTGGATGGACTCGAGCTGGACCGAACGCCTCTACAAGCTCGGCGGGTTCGCCGCCCAGTACATGAACGGCTCCGAGGCCTTCAGCGCGGAGGCCAGGCGCACGGAGGCGCTGCGCGAGAAGTACAAGGTCGGCTACGGCTACGGCACGGACATGAACGGTGTCGGAGGCTGGCCGGCTCCACGGGGCGGGGACACCCCGAACCCGGTGAAGTACCCCTTCCGCAGCACGGACGGCGGCTCGGTGATCGACAAGCAGACCACCGGCGAACGCACATGGGACTTCAACACCGACGGCGGCGCGCACTACGGCATGGTCCCGGACTGGATCGAGGACATCCGGATCGTCGGCGGCCAAGGCGTCGTCGACGACCTCTTCTCGGGGGCCGAGTCCTACCTTCGCACCTGGGGGAATACCGAGAAGTACCAGGCCGGGAAGAACCTCGCCACGGGCGCGGGCGCGACGGCGTCCTCGTCGGAGTGGTGGAACCCGGTCGTCAGCTTCAAGCCCGGGAAGGCGGTGGACGGCGACACAGGCACCCGCTGGGCCAGCGAGTGGAACGACGACCAGTGGCTGCGGATCGATCTCGGATCCGCGCAGCCGGTCAAACGCGTCACCCTCGACTGGGAGCGGGCGTACGCGAAGTCGTACCGCCTCGAGCTGTCGGAGGACGGCACGGACTGGAAGACGGTGTGGTCCACGGCCTCCGGTGACGGTGGCCTGGACACGGCCCGTTTCGACGGAGCCCAGGCGCGCTACGTACGCGTCAAGGGGCTGGCGCGCGGCACCCAGTGGGGGTACTCGCTGCGCGAGGTCGGCGTCTACGCCGACTGAGGCACCGACGAGGCGGTGTCCAGGGCCCGGCCCCGGTGGAGCGATCGTCGACAGCTCCGTGCACCGGGGCCGGCCGCTAGGCCCGCTGACTGGTCGCCAGGAGCCGGACGCGATCGTTCAGATAGCTGTTGAGGACCCGTTTGCACTCGGCGATCAGCTGGGGGTCGCCCTGCGGATCCGTACGGAAGGCCAGTTGCAGCACGCCGTCCGCGCACTCGAGGGCCACCCGCACGGCGATCTCGAGTTCGGCGTTGTCCTGGACACCGGCCAGGGAGGCGGTCAGCGCGCGCAGCGATCCGGCGACCGCGGTGTTGTTGTCCCGGTTCGGCTCCAGGACGTGGTCCTCTCCCACCGCGCCGAAGTCGACCACGCCGAATCCGGTGATCGTCCGGCGCATGGCGACGAACTCGTCGACGGTCACCTCCACGATGCCCACGACACCGTCGGGCGCCTCGCGCTCCAGCCGGTCCGCGACCCGCGCCAGGAAGGACTCCAGATTGCGGGTGGCGAGCGCGCCGATCAGCCCCTCCCTGTCGGAGAAGAACTGGTAGAGAGTGCCGATGGGCACCTCGGCTCTGCGGGCCACCTCCTTGGTGGTCAGCTCGGCGTAGCCGACCTCGTCCAGGAGTTCGGCGCAGGCGTCCAGCAGCCGCTCGAACCGTTCGACGCTGCGCTTTTGGACCGGCAGCCGACGCAGCGCCCCTGCGGTGCGGTCTTGATTCATGCTTCCCATCATCCCACCGGAGCGGCTAACGTGAGCAGCACTCATGTTCTGGGGGTGTACATGACACTGGACCATCTGCCCGCGGACTTCATCTGGGGTGCCTCGACGGCGTCGTACCAGATCGAGGGCGCCACCGAGGAGGACGGTCGCGGACCGTCGGTGTGGGACACCTTCACCGCCCGCCCCGGCACGATCCGCGACGGACACACCGGTGACGTGGCCTGCGACCACTACCACCGGTACGAGGACGACCTCGCGCTGATGGCCGAGGCGGGCCTCACCGGCTACCGCTTCTCCATCGCCTGGCCCCGGATCCAGCCGACCGGCGAGGGCGAGGTCAACCTCCGGGGTCTGGACTTCTATGACCGGCTGGTCGACGGCCTGCTGACACGCGGCATCGAACCGGTCCCGACCCTGTTCCACTGGGACCTCCCGCAGGGCCTCGAGGACGATGGCGGCTGGCTGAACCGCGACACCGCGCACCGCTTCTCCGAGTACGCCGCCGTCATGGCCGACAGGCTGGGAGACCGCGTCCAGAAGTGGATCACGCTCAACGAGCCGTTCATCCACATGGTGTGGGGCTACGGCCTCGGCACCCACGCACCGGGCCGCACCCTGTTCCTGGACTGCCTGCCGGTCGCCCACCATCAGCTGCTCGGTCATGGCCTGGCGCTGAGGGAGCTGCGGGCGCGCGGCCTCCAGACAATGCTCTCCAACAATTGCACCCCGGTCTGGCCCGCCTCGGACACCCCCGCCGACCGCGCCGCCGCGCGGGCCTATGACAGCCTGCACAACCGCCTGTTCAACGATCCGATCCTCACGGGCACCTACCCCGACCTGTCGGCCTTCGGCCCGGACGCCACTCTCGGCGGCTCCGTCCTTGACGGCGATCTCGAACTGATCTCGGCCCCCCTGGACGCGCTCGGTATCAACTACTACAACCCGACCCGGATCCGAACTCCGGCGTCCGAGGGGCTGCCGTTCGAAGAGGCCCCCATCGAGGGCTACCGCCGCACCGCCTTCGACTGGCCCGTCGTCCCCGACGGTCTACGGGAACTGCTCGTCGGCCTCAAGGAGCGCTACCCGGCACTCCCGCCGGTCTACATCACGGAGAACGGCTGCTCGGCCGAGGACGTCGTCGCCGCGGACGGCACCGTCGTGGACCTCGACCGCATCGACTACCTCGACACCCACCTCCGGGCCGTCGACGCCGCCGTGGCCCAGGGCGTGGACGTGCGCGGCTACTTCACCTGGACCCTGATGGACAACTTCGAATGGGCCGAGGGTTTCCACCAGCGCTTCGGACTCGTCCACGTCGACCACGACACCCAGGCGCGCACCCCGAAAGCGTCCTTCGCGTGGTACCGCGACCTCATCCGCGCACAGCGCCGGGGTTGAGCTCCCGGAACAGGGCCGCGGCGCGGGCCGGGCAGCCACAACTGAGAGGAATGGCAGCGCAACCCCGCCCGTGCCTCCGGAGAGCTCACGGCCGGGCTGCTGCCGGCACTGGCCACCGGCGAGATGGTCATGTCGGCCACCGACGTCACCCTCCCCGGAGTACTGCCACTGATCCTGGAGCGGCACTACGTCTCCGGGCACCCGTGCGGCGGCACGGCACACCCACAGCCCGCTGACTCAAACTCACCGCGACCTGGGCGCCACCCGCCACTACGCCGTCATCTCGATGTCAGCAAGAACGGCGTGCACATCGTCGTACACGAGTACGACGTCGACAAACCAGCGCACGCTCATGTCACGGGCCAACCCGAGCTCACGCGCCGGAAGCAACAAGCGGTAAAACGTGACAAGTCGGAGATCAGGAGAGCCGTCAAAAGGCTCGGCAGGCGGAATCACGCGGAACAGGAAGAAGAAAAGCGGCGCAAGGCCGCAAAGGACCAAAAGTGCGGTAAGGGATAAAGCGATGACATTGCATTCCGATGTGGCCGAGCTGCTGGCGGGGGCCGGCATCGTCGACGTGGACGTCGACGATGCCGTCGCGGACGAGCATGTCCGATCGTCCGCGTACCAACGCGTCGTCTCGGTGACCGCTTCCTCACGGAGCCGCGACCGAGACCGCGCGATCGTGGCCACGATCCTGCGTGACCCCCTCGACATCGTGTCCAAAACGGCGGTGGCGGCCCTCGTGGACACGATCGCGATGAAGGTGACCGGTCCCGTCGAGTTCCGGCAGTGGTCGGCCGAACTACTGCCGGAGATCGACCAGCTCGAGTCGGAGGCGTACCGCGAGTTCATCCGCCGCCGCATCGACGACTGGCTGTTCCACCTGTCCATCGAGGACGGCCATATGCCGACACAGGCCGAGTTGGCGAAGGCCACGGACTGGATGCAGCGCCGCCTCGCCGAGGAGTCGACCTCGCCGGCGGTACTCGCTCTGCTCGCCGAGTCGGCCAGAACCAAGAAGACACGGAACATCGCGAAGAACCGAGCCGGAAGCAGCCAGCTGAGAACGGAATGAGTCGGTAGTGGCAAGCAAGGGACACTTGTGTCGGCCCTGGCTCGACACGGTCGCGAGTGTGGTCGCACTCCTGAAGGGGTGATTGCGAGCCCGTTGGCACACTGTTCTGCGGCCGCGACATGCGCATGTGCAGACCACCGAGCGTCGGCGCCTGTCGCCACGACACGGATTCATGGCGACCCCCAGCCAGGATCGGGCCCATGGTTTGGCCCTGCTCAACCTGCCCTTACACATCAGGCGTTGTTCACGAGGGCTGGTGACTGCGAGCGTGATGATCTCCCGTTCCCCCCTTCGAAGGGTTCTGTCATGCCCGTATGTGAACAGGTGGGCTTTGCACGGCGACGCGGGCAAGCTCGCCGGTCATCTCTTTCTGCCCGATGCCGACGAGACCGCCCCCGTGGCGGGCGAGGACGGCTTCTGACGGGCTCGAACACACCGCACCGCCGTAGCGACGTCCGGGCCGTGCGGAAGAGTTGACCGACTTGTAGCCGCCCCCACTTCAGGCACCCCAGGGCGAAAGGAGTCATGGCCATGCGGGAAGGACGCGCGTGTCCGGAGTGGCCCCGGCCCGTGAGACCCGTGGGATCGGCATCCGGCGACCGCGTGGCGGCGGTCATGACAACCGCGCCGAAGTCGTCTGCGGATCGGGGCCCCATGGCTCGGGGCCCCGGGGGCGACTCAGCCGAGTCCGTCGGCGCCCACCTGCACCGTCGATTCGTCGAGCAGGGCGTCGGAGACGGGCTGCGGGCGCCCGTCGAGGTCGAGGACCGGAGTGGCCTCCTTGTACCAGGACTCGATGACGGCGTTGCCCCAGAAGTCGCGGCGGCGGTCGTCGTGGACGTTCCAGCGGTAGGTCTCGTGGTCCGGGTCGCCGGTGTAATAGTCGGAGGTGTAGATCTCGACGCGGTGGCCGTCGGGGTCGCGCAGGTAGAGGTAGAAGGCGTTGGAGACGCCGTGGCGCCCGGGGCCGCGTTCGATGTGGTGTTCCTTGCGCAGGGAGCCGAAGATGTCAGCGGCCCGCAGCACCTGGTGGGATTCATGCGTGGCCACGCCGAGGTGGTGCAGGCGAGGGCCGGCGCCGCCCGTGAACGCGACATCGTGGACGGTCTGCTTTCGGTACATCCAGGCGGCGTACAGCTCGTGCTCGTCGCCTTCGATGGTCTCCGAGCAGCCGAAGCCGAGGGACTCGTAGTGGGCGTAGGCGGCGGGGATGTCGGGGGTGCAGATGTTGAAGTGGTCCAGCCGGGCGATCTCGGCGCCGTGCCGGATGTCGTAGCGCTGGATGAGGCGCTCGCCGCGGTCGATCTCGTGGAAGAACTCCACGGGAAAGCCGAGCGGGTCCACGACGCGGACGGCGTCGCCGACGGCCCGCGTGCCTTCGCCCTTCCTCAACCGCCTGACCGGGCGGCCGAGTCGGCGGAAGAACTTCTCCGCCTTGTCGACGTCCTCGGGGGTGCGGACGCGGTAGGCGATGTGGTCGAGGGCAGCGATGTCGCCCTCGCGGAGCACCAGGGAGTGGTGGGTGAGTTCGTCGGTGCCGCGCAGGTACAGGGACTCCCGGTCCTCGTATTGGACGTAGAAGCCGAGCATGTCGACCCAGAACCAGCGGGCGGCCGCGAGGTCGGTGACGGCGAGCTGGGCGTAGGCGGACCGGATGACGTCGGGGGCGTCGGGGTGGGGGTGTGTGGTCATGGGGTGACTCCGAAGCGGGGGGTGTGGACGTCGCCCAGGGCGACGTGGACGATCTTCGATTCGGTGTAGAAGTCGATGGAGTGCGCGCCGCCCTCGCGTCCTACGCCGGAGGCCTTGACACCGCCGAAGGGCGTGCGCAGGTCGCGGACGTTGTGGGAGTTGATCCAGACCATGCCGGACTCGACGGCGTACGCGATGCGATGGCCGCGCTTGATGTCCGAGGTCCAGATGTAGGCGGCCAGCCCGAACTGGGTGGCGTTGGCCAGCTCGATCGCCTCCGCCTCGTCGTCGAAGGGCGCGACGGCGACCACGGGACCGAAGATCTCCTCCTGGAAGATCCGGGCATCGCGCTCGACGTCGGCGAAGACGGTCGGCTGGAGGTAGTTGCCGTCCGCCAGATGGGCGGGCCTGGTGCCCCCGGCGACCAGGCGCGCCTCCTTCTTGCCGATCTCGACATAGTTCAGGACGCGTGCGTAGTGCTCGGGGTGGACCAGCGCGCCGACCTCCGTGGCCGGATCGGAGGGGAGACCGACGCGGACGTGGGCGGCTCGCTCGGCCAGCCCGCGGGTGAACTCCTCGTACAGCGGACGTTCCACGAGGACGCGTGAACCGGCCGTGCAGCGCTCGCCGTTGAGGGAGAACACGCCGAACACGACCGAGTCCAGGGCGGCTTCGAGGTCGGCGTCGGCGAAGACCACGACCGGGGACTTGCCGCCCAGCTCCATCGAGGTGGTCTTCAGATGCCGGGCGGAGGAGCGGATGATGTGGCGGCCGGTGTCCGTGGAGCCCGTGAAGGAGATCAGCGGTACGTCCGGATGATCGACGAGGGCCTGACCGGCCTCCTCGCCGACGCCGTGCACGATGTTCACCACGCCGGCCGGGACACCGGCCTCGGCGAAGATCTCCGGCCACAGGGACGCCGACAGCGGGGTCCACTCGGCGGGCTTGAGCACGAGCGTGCAGCCGGCGGCCAGCGCGGGCGCAAGCTTCCAACTCTCCAGCATGAACGGGGTGTTCCAGGGAGTGATGAGACCGGCGACGCCGACCGGCCGGCGCACGACATAGGAGAACTGCTCCTCGCCCTGCCGGAATGCCTCCTCGCCGAGGGCGACGATGACGTCCGCGAAGTAGCGGAAGTTCTCCGCGGCACGCCGGGCCTGGCCGCGTGCCTGGGTGAGGGGCAGCCCGGTGTCGTGCGTCTCGAAGGCGGCGAGTCGGTCGTGGCGGGCCTCGACGGCGTCGGCGACACGGTTCAGGGTGTGGGCGCGCGCCCGGTTGGACAGCCCGGCCCAGCCGGGAAAGGCGGCACCGGCCGCGCTCACCGCACGGTCGATATCGGCCGCCGCGCCACGCGCGGCCCGGGTGTACGTGCTGTTGGAGACCGGGTCGGAGACGTCGAAAGTGCGGCCGTCGGCGGCGTCCACGAGTTCGCCACCGATCCAGTGCCGGATGACCGAAGGCAGGCCCTCAGGAGTGGTGCTCATGTGTCGGCTCCGATCTGTTCGGTGAGGTCGCCGCCCTCGGCGAGCAGCGCGCGGATCTTCGCCAGGCCGGTCTCGGTGGGGGAGACGAGCGGCGGCCGGACGAATGCCGAGGCGATACGGCCCTGCCTGGCGAGCACCCACTTGGCGGGCGCGGGATTGGTCTCGACGAACAGCAGGTCGACCAGCGGATGCAGCCGGTAGTGCAGTTCGCGGGCCTGGTCCATGCTGTCGGGGTCCCCCGCCTCCCACAGCTCGTACATCCGCGCCACCGCGCCCGGCGCGAGGTTGGCCACGGCCGAGACGAAGCCCGCACCGCCCAGCGCCAGCAGCGGCAGGCACAGCAGCTCGATCCCCGACCACACCAGCAGAGAGCGGCCGCAGGCGTGCAGCACACGGGAGAAGTGCTCGAAGTCCTTTGTCGTCTCCTTCACCCCGACGAAGTTCTCGAAGTCGGTGAACAGCCGCTTGACCGTCTCCGGCGCGATGTCCACGGCGGTGCGGGAGGGCACGTTGTAGGCGACGATCGGCAGGTCCGGGAACTCCCGGGCCACCGTCGCGTACCACCGGTACAGCGCCTCCTGCGTGGGCCGTGCGTAGTAGGGCGTGATGACCAGCGCCGCGTCCGCACCCAACTCCCGGGCGGCCGCGGTGATTTCGAGGGTCTCGTCGAGCTTGTGGGAGCCGGTGCCGGGCAGGAACGGCACCCGGTCGCCGATCTCCTCCACCGCCGTGCGCATCCCGGCGATCCGCTCGGTGACGCTCTGCGCGCTCGGCTCACCGGTCGACCCGCCGAGCGAGATGCCGTGTGAACCGGCCTCCAACTGGAAGCGGATCAGGCCGCGCAGGCTGTCGTGGTCGACGGCCCCGTCCGCGGTGAACGGTGTGACGACCGGGGCGATGGACCCGCGAATGGCGGACGGGTCGCTGCGGAACTTCACTGTGTCTCTCCCTTGCGCCAGTTCTCGTAGGCGTCCCGCCAGGCCGGGCCCAGCGGATAGAGGCCGTCGACGCTCGCGCCCGCGGCCACCTGCTCGGTGATGAAGCGCTCCTGCCGCTCCTGCTCCCGGCAGTCGGCGATCAGCTCGTCGGCGAGGTCGGGCGGGACGACGATCACACCGTCCGCGTCACCGACGACAAGATCCCCGGGCTGGACCAGGGCCCCGCCGCAGGCGATCGGCACCCCGGTGTCCCACGGGACGTGCCGGCGCCCGAGGACCGATGGGTGACTGCCCGCCGCGTAGACGGGCAGTCCCAGCCCGGCGATGGCCGCGCTGTCGCGGAGCGCTCCGTCGGTGACCACCCCGGCCGCTCCCCGTCGCCGCGCGCGCAGCGCGAGGATGTCGCCGATGGTGCCCGCGGTCGGGTCGCGCCGCGCGTCCATCACCAGGACATGGCCGGGGCGCACTTCCTCGATTGCCCGCTTCTGGGCGTTCATACCGGAGCCGTACTTCTTGAACAGGTCCTCCCGCAGCGGCAGATACCGGAGCGTGTGGGCGACGCCCACCATCGTCCCGCCGTCGGGCCCCACCGGACGTACACCGTCGATCGACATGTGCGGCAGCCCTCGTGAGCGCAGTTGGGCGCTGAGCGTGGCCACGGCGACCGATCGCAGCCCGTCGGCGAGCCGGACGTCGAGCACCGGCTCCGGCTCGTACGCCGATCCGTGGGCGGCCTCCCGTTCGGCCGGGTCGGCCCTGGGCATGGCCCCGTACGGCTCCAGCGCCGGGCCGTGGGCGATCGGATTGCGCAGCCGCCCCGTGGACAGTCCGTCGCCACTGACCTCGACCTCGACGACGTCACCGGGACGGACGACCGACGCGCCCGCCGGAGTGCCGGTGAGGACCACGTCCCCCGGCTCCAGTGTCATCAGCCGCGACAGGTCGGCGACCAGCTGCCCGAAGGGGAACAGGAGCGTGTCGGTGGTGTCCTCCTGTACGAGCTCGCCGTTGACCCAGGTGCGCAACCGCAGTGCGGCCGGGTCGAGTTGGCGAGCGTCCAGCAGACGTGGTCCCAGCGGTGTGAACCCGTCGGCGCCCTTGGAGCGAAGATTGGAGCCGCGGTCGGCGTAGCGCAGGTCGTACACGCCCGCGTCGTTGGCGGCCGTCACCCAGCGCACATGCGACCAGCCGTCGTCCGGCGTCACATGCCGCGCCCGCGATCCGATGACGAGTGCGATCTCGCCCTCGAATCCGAGGAGGTCACAGCCGGTCGGCCGCTCGATGGCATCCTGCGTCCCCGCCAGCGACGACGGCGGCTTGAGGAAATAGGACGGCTGGGCGGGTACGCGGACGCGCTCCTTCGCCCGGCTGGGGTAGTTCAGATGAACCGCGACGATCTTCGTCGGTGTGTTTCCGAGCGGGTGCGTCATCAGGAACGCTCCAGGAACGCCTGCACCTTGGCCTTGTACGGCTCGCGGTCGTACGACTTCACATACGCGCCCGCCATCCGGACCGGGTCCCCGAAGAAGTAGTACTCGTAGAGCGCCTGACGGCTGGAGAAGGCGGAGATACAGGTATCCCACACCAGGCGGAACAGCTTGACGCGCTCGGGACCGGTCAGGGTCGCGGACTGGAGGTAGGCCGCGATGTCCTCGGCCGCCGGACCCGTGATGTCCAGCTCGGTCGGGGTGGCCATCAGACCGGAGGCGCCGAGCTTGCGGAGGATCTGCGGGAAACGCTGGTAGAGCTTGGGATACAGGTTGCGGGCGGCGTTCAGCGGGGCGAAGGCCGGGGTGAGCACGCCGTACTCGTTGACCTCGGCGTCGGCCTCGGCGGCGCGCAGGAAGGCGCGGAGCATCTCCAGGGTGGCGATGATCTCGGCGATGTCCTCCTGGACGTGCTGGAACTGCTCGATGCCGATGGCCTCGGTCAGCAGCGACACCAAGCCCAGGACGTACTCGGTCTTGGCGGTGGTGCGGGTGACGACCTGGTGGGTCATATGCACCACGGACGACGTCTGCGAGTAGAAGCCGTTGCACAGTTCGGCGTCGCCGAGGGCGAAGCAGCGCTCGTAGGGCACGTGCACGTCGTCGAAGACGACCACACAGTCGGACTCCTCGAAGCGGGAGGCCAGAGGGTGGTCATGGCGCGGGCGGTCGTAGTCGAGGGGCTCGCGGGCGATATAGCGCAGACCGGGGGCGTCGTTGGGGACGGCGAAGGCGTACGAGTACGGCTTGTCCTCGGGGGTGCCGCGCAGCACGGTCGACGGGAAGACCAGCATCTCGTCGGCGAAGGGCGCGATGGTGGCGAGCATCCGGGCACCCCGGATGACGACCCCGTTGTCGTCCTCCTTCACGATCCGCGCCGCCAGTTTCCCGCCCGCCTGCTGGGTGCCGGCGACAGCCCGGTTGACCTGCGGGGGAATCAGCGTGTGCGTGCACAGGAGGTCCTCTTCACGGACCTTCTCGTAGTAGCGGCGGATGTTCTCGCCGAAGTCCGGGTCGGCCTGCGCGAACCAGTCGGCCGCCGACGCGAGTGCCATGAGCGAGCTGTTCATGTAGTCGCCGGTGCGGCCGAGCATGCCGTTGCTGTGGTCGGCCCATACCTTGAAGGCCCTTCGCCGCTTGACCAGGTCGTCCGGGGTCTTCGGGGTGAGGAACGACGAGCCGACCGGCTCGCCGGACGTGGGGGACGTGTAGGTGAGGACGTCCTTGTGCTCGGCGGAGTGCTGGAGGTCGTACAACTCCGCGTAGGTGCGCACCACGTTGCGGAAGGCAGGGTGGTCCTGGACGCCTCCGGTGACGGTCCGGCCCTGGATGTGGATCGTGGGCCGGGAGGCGGAGAGCCGCTCCAGGTATTCCTTGCCGGTGCGTGCGGCCATGTTCGGGCTCCTGAGATGTGGTGCGGACCGGGGAGGGGCAGGTCAGATGAGGTGTTCTATGCCGTCGGTGGCCTCGGCCGCCGTGCCGAAGCGGCTCCAGGCGTAGGTGAGGGCGTCGCCGTCGCGGTGGGCGAGGCCGGTGACCTGGCCCAGGACGAGGGTGTGGTCGCCGCCGTCGTACGAACGCCACGGGTCGCATTCGACCCAGGCGAGGGGGTGCGCGAGCCGTGGGACGCGTGCGCCCGCCGCCCACCGCGGTTCGGCGGCGCCCGGCACTCCGGCGAACTGCCGGGCCAGCGGCTCCTGTTCGGCACCGAGGACGTTCACGCAGAACGGCCGGTCGAGCAGCTGGTCGTGGCAGCGCGCACGCCGGGCGACGCTGATGAGCACCAGTGCGGGGTCGGCCGAGACGGAGGTGAAGGAGTTCATGGTGGCCCCGCGCGGGCCGCCGTCTCCTTCGTAGGTCACGACGGTCACGCCGGTGGCGAAGCGGGACATGCAGGCGCGCAGGGCGCCGGGGCTGGGGGGAGCGAGGGCTTCGGGCATGGATGACTCCCTTGTCGGGGCCCGGCCGGGCATCGGGCGGGATGCCCGGCCGGGAGTCCGATGGCCGCCCCATGAACAGGGCGAATCAGGGGATATGTGGATCAAAGCATGTAATCAAAGCTTTGATTAGTTTGGGACCGTACTCCCGAGGGAGGAGCTTGGGAAGCCCTGTCGACGAATTTTCTCGCTACCCGTCCCCGACCTTGCCGGGGCGGCGCCCGCCACATACCTTGTGCCGCACGCGGCGCCGCGTGACCACTTCCGGGTCCGGACCGCGTCCTCCGGACCGTGGGCGGACGGGCCGGCCTCCCCCTCCCCGCGCCGATGCGCACGTCCCCCGGGAGCCCCCCTTGCCCCGCACTTCCCCACGCCCCGACGCGCCGCGCGGTCTGCGCCGCGTCGCCACCGCCAGCTTCGTCGGTACGGCGGTCGAGTGGTACGACTACTTCATCTACGGCACGGCCGCCGCCCTGGTCTTCGGCCCGCAGTTCTTCCCGCAGTTCTCGCCGACGGCCGGCACACTCGCCTCCTTCGCGACCTACTCGGTCGGCTTCGCCGCCCGTCCCGTCGGCGGCATCGTGATGGGACACTTCGGCGACCGGATCGGCCGCAAGGCGATGCTGGTGCTCTCCCTCACCGTGATGGGCCTGGCCACCGCCTGCATCGGCCTGCTGCCCACCTACGACGCGGTCGGCATCTGGGCGCCCGTCCTGCTCGTCCTGCTCCGCTTCGTCCAGGGACTCGGCGTCGGCGGCGAGTGGAGCGGCGCCGTCCTCATGGCCGTCGAGCACGCCCCACCGGGCAAACGCGGCTTCTACGGCAGCTTCCCGCAGATGGGCGTCCCGGGCGGTCTCATCCTCGCCAACCTCGTCTTCCTCGCGACCTCCCACGGACTCGGCACCGCCGCCTTCGCCGACTGGGGCTGGCGCATCCCGTTCCTCGCGAGCGGCGTACTGGTCGCGGTCGGACTGGTGATCCGGGCCAAGGTCGAGGAGAGTCCGGAGTTCGAGGCCCTACGGGAGAGCGGCCCCGCCGACCGCCCCGCTCGGCTGCCCGTCCTCGAAGTCCTGCGCCACCACTGGAAGAACGTCGTCCTGGCCGGCGGTACCTTCATCGGCAACAACGCGGTCGGCTACGTCTTCATGGCCTACACCCTCGCCTACGGCACCCAGGCGCTCGGCTTCAGCCGGGACACCATGCTCGTCCTCATCCTGATCGCCGCAGCGGTCTGGCTCGGCACCACCGCGTGGTCCGCGGCACTGTCCGACCGGCTCGGCCGCCGCAGGGTCTTCGTCGCGGGTGCGGTGGGACTGGTGGCCTGGTCCGCCGTCTTCTTCCCGCTCGTCGACACGGCGTCCACACCGCTCGTACTGCTCGCGCTGGTCGTCATGGCGGTCGTACTCGGCTTCACCTACGGACCGCAGGCGGCCCTCTTCTCCGAACTCTTCCCGCCCAGGCTCCGCTACAGCGGCAGCTCGCTCGGCTACCAGCTCGGCGCGATCCTCGGCGGCGGCGTCGCCCCCACCGTCGCCACCGCCCTCTACGACATCGATCACACCACCTGGCCGATCACGCTCTACCTCGTGTGCGTCACGGCGTTCAGCCTCGGCTGTCTGCTGCTGCTCACACGACGGCCCACCGCCGCGGACGCACCCCCGCGAAGCGAACGGCGACCCGTCGCCGAGAGGAGCGTGTGACCACGAGGTGGTCGACCCGCCCGGGGGCGCATCCGGCCTACACTCCGGATGTGCCCCAGGAACAGCCGGACAACGAGCAACTGCACTTCTGGTCGTTCATCGACCATGCCCTCTCGCGCACCACCCGGGAACTGCCGGACGTGGACCCGCTCGCCATGCGCCTGGTGCTCAGCCTCCACCGTGCCGCGAACATGCTGGTCTACGACCTGGAATCCACCGTTCACCGGCCGCGCGGCTGGTCCTGGCCCGGCTTCCGGGTGCTGTTCGTCGTCTGGCTCACGGGCCCGGTCGAGGCCAAGAAGGTCGCCGAGCTGTCCGGTATGAGCCGCGCCGCCGTCTCCGCACTGGTCGCCACCCTGGAGCGGGACGGCCTCCTCACCAAGGAGCGGGCCCCGCACGACAGACGCGCCGTCCATCTCGGCCTGACCGACCAGGGCAGGGACGCCATCACCGCGGCCTTCCGTGAGCACAACGCCCGCGAGAAGGAATGGGCGGGTTCACTGAGCGCGGACGAACAGGCCACGCTGGTCGCCCTGCTGGAGAAGCTCACCGCGCACTCCGTGCACTTCGACGCGCGCCATCGCGCCTGAACCGCGCCTCGCGGCCGCGTACCACGCGATCTCCGCTGTCAGCCCATGACGGCTTGGCACACTTTTTCATGAGGGCGGTCGAGCCATGCGGCCCGTGGGTCAGCCGCGGCCCGCCCACGACCTGCACTCCCGGAGTATGCACACCGCGTATACATGGCGCGTATACATGCCGTGTATAGTACGGGTCATGTCCATCGGTCACGCCCTTTTAGGGCTTCTGGAGGCCGGCCCGCGCCACGGCTACGACCTCAAGCGGGCCTTCGACGAGAGGTTCGGTCACGACCGGCCGCTGCACTACGGCCAGGTCTACTCGACGATGTCCCGGCTGCTGAAGAACGGTCTCGTCGAGGTCGACGGGATCGAGGCGGGCAGCGGTCCCGAGCGCAAGCGCTACGCGATCACCGACGCCGGCATCACCGACGTACAGCGGTGGCTGGCGACACCGCAGAAGCCGGAGGAATACCTCCAGTCGACCCTCTACACCAAGGTCGTCCTCGCCCTGCTCACCCGGCGCGACGCCACCGAAATCCTGGACACCCAGCGCTCCGAGCATCTGCGCACCATGCGGATCCTCACCGACCGCAAGCGCAAGGGCGACCTGGCCGACCAGCTGATCTGCGACCACGCCCTGTTCCACCTGGAAGCCGACCTGCGCTGGTTGGAACTGACCGCCGCCCGGCTCGACAAACTCCGTGAGGCTATGACCCGATGACCACTTCGCCCCCCGAACCCCTGCTCACCGCGCACGACCTGCGCAAGGCGTACGGCCCGACCCACGCGCTGGACGGTGCCGAGTTCTCCATACACCCCGGCGAGGTCGTCGCCATCATGGGCCCCTCCGGGTCCGGCAAGTCCACGCTGTTGCACTGCCTCGCGGGGATCGTGCCGCCCGACTCCGGGTCGATCACCTACAACGGGCGTGAACTGACGAAGATGAGCGATGCCCAGCGCAGCGCGCTGCGCCGCTCCGAGTTCGGGTTCGTGTTCCAGTTCGGTCAGCTGGTGCCCGAGCTGACCTGTGTGGAGAACGTCGCCCTGCCGTTGCGGCTGAACGGCTCCGCCCGCAAGGACGCCGTGCGGACCGCGCTCGGCTGGATGGAGCGCCTGGAGATCGACGACCTCAAGGCCAAGCGTCCCGGCGAGGTCTCCGGCGGCCAGGGCCAGCGCGTCGCCGTGGCCCGCGCGCTGGTCACCGGACCGCGCCTGCTGTTCGCCGACGAACCCACCGGCGCGCTGGACTCCTCCAACGGCACACGCGTGATGGAGCTGCTGACCGAAGCGGCCCGCGCGACCGACGCCGCCGTCGTCCTCGTCACCCACGAGACACACGTGGCCGCCTACGCCGACCGCGAGATCGTCGTCCGCGACGGCAAGTCCCGCGACATGGAGCGCGCCGTATGAGCCCCCGCCAGTGGGCCAGAGACCTGGCCATGGGAGCCCGCTTCGCCGTCACCGGCGGACGCGAGGGCTGGGTCCGGATGACGCTCACCGCCGTCGGCGTCGGCCTCGGCGTGGCACTGCTCCTGCTGTGCACCGCCCTGCCCAACGTGTTCGCCGCCCGCAACAAGGTGGAGGACGCCCGCTACGACAACTCGTACTCCGAGAAGGCCCTGCCGAAGGCCGACAACACCTTCCTGATCGCCTCCACCGACACCACCTGGCACGACGACGACGTCCGCGGCCGCCTCATCGAGCCCGAGGGCAAGCGGGCACCGTTGCCCCCGGGGGTCGGCAGCTTCCCGGGCAAGGGCGAGATGGTGGTCTCTCCCGCGCTCAAGGACCTGCTCGCCTCGGACGGCGCCCAGCTGCTGCGGGAGCGGCTGCCCTACAAGATCACCGGCACGATCGGCGAGAGCGGACTCATCGGCTCCCACGAACTGGCCTACTACGCGGGCGCCTCGGGGCTGAAACTCACGGAAGTCTCCCCGGTGCACCGGCTGAGCGAGTACGGCAACCCGGAGGAGAAACCCGAGAAGACCGACCCGGTGCTGCTGCTCATGGTCCTGGTCGTGTTCGTGGTGCTGCTGACCCCGGTCGCCGTGTTCATCGCCGCCGCCGTCCGCTTCGGCGGTGAGCGCCGCGACCGCCGGCTGGCCGCGCTGCGCCTGGTCGGCTCGGACAGCCAGATGACCCGGCGGGTCGCGGCGGGCGAAGCACTCACCGGAGCCCTGCTCGGCCTGGTCGTCGGCACCGGCTTCTTCCTCCTCGGCCGTCAGACGCTTGGCTCCGGCGAGTTGCTGGGCGTGAGCGTCTGGCCCAGTTACCTCGACCCCTCCCCCGCGCTCGCCGCGCTGGTCGCGGTGGCGATCCCGGTCGCCGCCGTACTCGTCACACTGCTCGCGATGCGCGGCGTGGTGGTGGAACCGCTCGGTGTCGTACGCGCGGCCAAGCAGCGCCGCCGCCGGCTGTGGTGGCGGCTGCTGCCGCCGCTGGCCGGCCTCGCGATGCTCTACCCGATGATCGGCAAGGGCCACAAGAACGGCGACTTCAACCAGTACCTCGTCATCGGCGGCGTGCTCCTGCTGCTGATCGGCATCACCGCGCTGCTCCCCTGGGTCGTGGAGGCGGTCGTCGTCCGCCTCGGCAAGGGCGCGCTGTCCTGGCAGCTCGCGGTACGACGGCTCCAGCTGAGCAGCGGAACCGCCGCACGCATGGTCAACGGCATCGCCGTCGCGGTGGCCGGAGCCATCGCCCTGCAGATGCTGTTCACGGGAACGCAGAGCCAGTACACCAAGGACACCGGCAAGGACCCCGGCCGGGTCCAGATGCAGGTCGACTTCAGCGACCCCAAGCCTCTGTCCGGTGTCGAACGCGAATTCACCGGTACCAAGGGAGTACGGACCGCGGTGGCCCTGGCCACCGCGGAGTACGGGGAAGCGCGTCGCGACCCGGAGAACGGCAACAGCCTGACCGTGGGGAGCTGCGCCGCCCTGCGCGAACTCGCCAGGCTTCCCTCCTGCAAGGACGGCGACGTGTTCGTCACGCGAACGAGGAGCCACTACACCGACCCCAGCAACGCCGACGAAATCGCCTTGGTGAAGCCCGGTCGGCAGCTCTACATCGACCCGACGTACGACGAGACCGAACGCGGTACCGAGGCGCGCTGGACCGTTCCGGCGAACGTACGGGTGGTGGACGCGCGCAAGGACTCCCTGCAAGACGCCAACAGTCTGCTGGCCACCCCCGCCGCCCTGCCTGCCAAGGCCGCGCCCGCGTTGTTCTCGGACGGGGTCTACCTGCGTCTGGACCCGTCGGTGCCGGACTCACGCGAGTACATACGCAACGTCGCCGCCCGGATCGACCCCCTGGCAGGCGCCTACAGCTGGTCGGCGACCCAGGAGGACGTCAAATACACCTCCATCCGCACCGGCCTGTTCGTCGGCTCCTTCTTCGTGCTGGCACTGATCGGCGCGAGCCTGCTGGTCTCCCAGCTGGAGCAGCTGCGCGAACGCAGAAAGCTGCTCTCCGCGCTGGTCGCCTTCGGCACTCAGCGCCGCACGCTGAGCCTGTCGGTGCTGTGGCAGACGGCCCTCCCGGTCGGACTCGGCCTCGTACTGGCCACATCGGTGGGTATCACCCTCGGCACGTTGCTGCTGAAGATGACCAGCACACCGGTGGCCATGGACTGGGCGAGCGTCCTGACCATGACCGGCGTGGGCGCGGCCGTGGTCGGCGTGGTCACACTGCTCAGTCTGCCGCCGCTGCTGCGGATGATGCGCCCGGATGGCCTGCGCACGGAATAGCTCCTCACGCATCCCCCGAACGGGCTCCTCCTGCCAGGAGGAGCCCGTTCGGCATCAGCACGGTCACCGTCAGGGGCGCCGCCGCACCGGCTGCCCCTGCACGTCCTGCGACGACTACGGCTGCACGTACGCCCCGACACGGTGCTGCGTGACAATGTGCCGGTATCGACGTCGCGCACACCGGTGGACCTTCATCGAAGCCATCTCTCAAGCATCCGGTGGTCCCACGGTTCTTGCGGATTTCACAGTATGACGAATGGCCTCTTCGGGTGAACGTTGGCCACGGACATTTACATGTGCTCGGGCTGTGGCCTTACTGAGGGGATCCGGCTCAGTCGTGAGTCGGTCGGTCACCACCATGAACGGATGCACGTCCCATCCGTTCCGGTTCAATGCCTCACTCCCATCGGGAATGAGGACCCCTCACGCGCGCAAGGAGACCCCAATGACGCTGAGCGAAAGGCCGATTCGAAAACCGTGGCGGCGGTGTGGAAGGGGGTGGGTGTCGATGACGGGAGTGGCGGTACTGGGAGGTGCCGCCCTCGTGGCGGTACCGGCCGCGGCGCCCGCGTACGCGGCCTCGGTACCGTGCAACGACGCGGCGCTGGTATCCGCGGTGGCGGGAGTCGCGACCACAGGTGGGTCACTGAGTCTGTCACCCGGATGCGTGTACACGTTGACGGCCGCCGACAATCCCGGAAACGGTCTGGCGGTCATCACCGGGTCGGTAACGATCACCGGGAACAATGCCAGGATCGTGCGCAGTTCGGCCGCCCCCGCGTTCCGGATCTTCGAGGTCGGCAGCGGTGGCTCCCTGTCGCTCACCGGCCTGACCCTCCAGGGGGGCTCGGCCACCGGCGATGGCGGCGGGGTCCTGGTGGACAATGGTGGGACCCTGAACACCACCAGGACCACCTTCACCGGCAACAACGCCACCGGCAACGGAGGTGGCGCGAGTGTCTCCGCAGGAGGCACCGCTACCTCCAGCAGTGACAGCTACACCAACAACGAGGCGGACACGGCCGGCGGAGCGTTCAACTCCGACGGGACGACCACCATGTCGAATGCAACACTGACGGGTAACCAAGCGCTCTACGGCGGGGGCTTCGAGAGCGGCTGGAGCAGCAACGCGGCCGATGTCACGATCAGCGGAAGCAGTTTCCTCCGCAACACCTCCACCGGCGGCGAAGGCGGCGGAGGCGACTTCGAAGCGGGAACCACGCGGATCACGAGCACCTCCTTCACCCTCAACGAAGCCAGGAATACGTCCGGAGCAGGGATCGCCGGAGCCTTCTACAACAACGGGTCCATGACCGTGTCGGGTTCCACCGTCAACCGCAACAATCTGACCGCAACGGGCATCGCCCAAGGCGGAGGCATCTACAACGACCAGACCCTGACGCTGACCAACACCACCGTCAACGCCAACGCCGCCAGTGGCAACGCACTGAGCGACTCCGGTGGCATCTACAACGACGGCACCCTGATCCTGCAAAGGGCAACCGTCAACGGGAACACCATGACCAACGGCTCCGCAGGTGGCATCTACAACCACGGGAGTGGCACGCTCACCGCGACCGGCAGCACCATCAGCGGGAACACCTCCACTCTCGCGCCCGGCGGCATCGCCAGCACCAACACAAACGTCACACTGAGCGGCTCAGTCGTCGCGGGCAACAAACCCACCAACTGCAACGGCAGTCCCGCACCCATCACGGGCTGCACCGGCTGACCCCAGGGAGGGGGGTCGGCGGCGCTGTGGGTGCCGGGAAACTATGTCACCCGGACTGACCTGCTGCTTCGGAGCTACCAGACCTCACCTGGTGACAAGCCGCTCTGAGGCGGCAGTTCGGTCATGGTGATACCGCTGATCTACCTGCTCGCCTGCCAGACTTTCCGTTGGCTTGCCCTGTTCGCTCGCTCGAGTGCAGCGAAAGATGCAGAGATCTTGATGCTCCGGCATCCTCACTGAACACCACCGACCGCACCGCAGCGCGTCGGGCATACCTGTCGTGCGTGTGGCCATCACCCCGGGAGCCGGGTCACCGCTCGGCGGACATCAGGGCGGCCTGCGGCGCAGGACGGAACAGACGGTGCCGAGCGATGAGTTCGACGGTCACGGCAACGGCAACGGCCTGCACCGCCATCAGGGCGATCAGCACAAACAGCTGAACGGCCCCGGCCATAAGCGGACTCGCCCCGCCCAGGAGCATGCCCACGAACGCCCGGGAAGCGTCACCAGCCCCACCGTCCGTGTCTGGTCCAGCCCCGGCAGCAACGCGTCGGACGCGACCGGCCGTGCGATCTCCATCCGCGCGTCCCGGTCGAGGAAACCCAGAGCCATCGCCGCCTCGACCTCGCCGCGGCGAAGTTCCAGTTCGTCGAGGGCTCGTCGGCCCGCGAGCACCGTTACCGTCAGGGCCACCAGGTGCGGTTGCTGGTCAGCCGTCGGCCCGCGGTGCGCACGGCGACGCCGAACATCACGGGGCAGACCACACCCTGGGTCTCGGCCGCAATATGCAGAAAGCCATCGACGACGGCCACATCGATCGAAACCGAGGCCATCGCTGGTTTACCGGCCTTTCCCGGGGGCCGTTCTACGCATCGTTCACTCTCGTCAGCGTGATCTGTTCCCGATGATTGAACTGGCCTGAGCGGGCGCCTCGGGCTCGGGCTCGGGTGCTGGCGAGTCGGCAGGAGCCGGTGCCGGTGCCGGTCTCGATGATCGTGCCGTTGAACGTGAGGCGGTCGACGATGGCCGCGCAGAGGCTGAGGTCCTCGTTGGTTCTCGCGGTAGCACTCCGGTTTCCAAGGTGCCGCCTTGACCGTTCAGGTGCGAGGAAGGTGTGCCGGTGGCCTGCGGGTCATCGCGGGTGGGGCCGTCCTGCAAGAACCGCTGGTGACGGGCCCCTGGCAGTTCCGGACCGCATGCGTCGATGCGTTCGTCGCCTCGTGGCGGGCCCGCGGGTTCAGCCCGGTGACCATCGACAACGACATCGGCCTGCTGGAGCGAACCCTCGCGGTGAAGGGCCGGGCGACGTCGACCCGGCACGAGTATGTGCAGATCTTCAAGGGGTTCCACCGGTTTCTGCGGGCCCGCAAGGCGGCCGAGATCGAGGCCGCGTTCGACGTCCGGCTGGTCTGCCCGGTCGAGGAGTTCAACGCCTCCCGGCATGTCGGCGACGACTCTCCATCCTTGGCGCCGCCGCCGACACCGGAACGCATGGCAGAGTTCGACCTGGTGGACACCATGGATCCCAAGCTCGTCGCCGCCGCCTTCGGCATGGACCCTCAGGCCACCCTCATCTACCTTGCTGATCACATCGACCCAGGGCGACTTCCGGATCAGCACGAACGGACACCCTAGGTCCGGGTGCCGGGGACCTGCTCGTCCGCAGCCTCGGCCATGACGAGACTGGCGCTGACAGCCTGCCTGTCGTCGATTCCGACGTGCCGGAGGTGGGCCCACCGGTCCAGCTGAGTACATGCCCAGTTGGGGTCGTATGCCGCGGTGGGCAGCTGCGGGATGCGCTTGCGACCGGTTTCATCCAGTCGATACGGCTCCTCGAACGCTCTGTTCCACGCCTGGACAGCGGGGGTATACCGCTGTTCCGCCTCCTCGGCGCTGATCTCCAGGCAGGCCGCGATATGCGCCCAGGAGCTGCCACGTTCGACTTCGTAGATGACAGCCGATTCCAGAGTCCGTTCGGCCAGGTCGACGAGTTGCCAGGCTTGGCTCACTCGACCACCGAATCCGGTGTCGGCATCGTTGCGGGTGCCCACCAGCCCCGCGGCACCGTCAGCCACCTCCGTAGCCTTGTCGGCGAGTACGAGTCGGGCGAGCCCTTCGCGGGAGTAGGCGGCTCGGTCGTGGTCGTAGGGGGTGGGCTCACTCATGAGGGACAGAGTCCCATGTCCGTGACTTCTGCGGGTACCGAGTATTCACGGTCGGTGCCCCACTGCGGCCCGCCGAATCACACGGGCCTCGCGCGAGCAGGAACCTGCCCCGCTTCGGCGCCGCCTGGCACAGGTTCGCCGGAACATGTGCGCTTTGCCGAAGAACTCGTCGGACGCGATGGCGACGCTGTTCTTCTCCTCCCGCTCGGTCAGCACTTCGTCGAACACGCCGCCACTCCGAATCCATGATCCACATGGCGCAACCCCGCAAAGAACCTCTGACCACGGATTCCGGGATGAACTACGAGAGAAAACGACCTCTGAGGATCCGGAGCCCTGTCACGGCAACACACCAGCGCATCCAGATCCCCCGGCGGCGGCCTGAGCGCGTAGCCATGCGGGCAGGTCTGGCCGTCCTTCCCCTCACGCCCGTCGGCGCCGTCCCAGCCGCCCTCACCAACAGGCCCTGCGGACCGGCCGGACCGGCCGGGCCCGGCTCGCCATGGTGACCTCACCAGCACCCACCTTGTACTGCACCGCCGAACACCGACCACCTCGAAGATCGGGCCGATGACGTTGCGCTTGAGCGTCCTCCCGGTCCTCCCGACCATGAGCTGCGCACCGGGCGAGCCGGTGCGGATGTACCGCGGCCACACCATGATGCCGGGCACGGTGTTGGAAGAGCGGACCGCGCCCTCCCACAGGTTCCCGCAAGCGGTCGCCAACCGTACGGCCTCGCGCTGCTTGCCGACCAGAGGAGCGATCGTCGCGGGTCCCCCTGGTCCTGCCAACTCCGGCTTGGTGGCGAAGACGGTGTCCTCGGCAGGGCCGGCTGCGCGGCAGCGGTCGGGGGCGGAGGTCCAGGAGCGCGGAACGTAGAGTTCCCGGTCCACTGCGGCATGACCACACTGACCTGCGCAGATCAGGTAAACGGCGACTTGGGAGTTCTCGATCCGACGTCGTCACGGACGGCGTCGGCGTCCCATCGTGCCCGGCCCAGCAGGTGCTGCATGCCGCCCGGAGTCGCCTCTCCGGCCCACTCGGCAATGGTCAAGCAGTTCTTGCGCGGCAGGTCCGACAGCAGCCCGAGCATGAACCGCCCCGCCCGGCGCCGGAGTTCGACCCGCACGAAACGGCCCGCGATCCGGCTCATCAGGCCCGCGAACGCATACCGCCAACGGGCGAGAACGATGCTGTGACCTGTGGCCACCGTCTCTTCGTTAGTCCACACAAACTCACGATGATCAACGGTTGCCGCACCCATGTCCGCACCAGCCCCGACCAGCAAGATCACGAAAATCGACTGGAGTACTGGGGTCTGCCGCGGAAGTGGATCTTGGTGGTGGATGATCACGCCCAGATGCCATCGCCGAGGTGGCCTGCCTGACTCGCGCCGGCTGACGCCCGCAGGTGACGGCGGCGCGCGGGCTCCCGCCACAGGCCGAGTCGGCCAGGTAGAGCACGGCCGGCAAGGCCACGGCCACCATCCCCGATGCCCGGTCCGGCCTGCTGGGCCGGGCATCGGGAGCTATTAGGGACTGCCTGGGTCACGCCTCGGCGACTTGGAGCAGCCAGCTGACCGGGATGTCGTCCTCGGTGTCGCTCGCGCTCTTCCTGACGCGGCCGATGGCGATCTTCTGCGTACTCGTCGGGAGCTTCGCGCCGTTGTGGACCCGGCCGCCTGCCTGCGTGACGTTCAAGTCCACGGCAGCGCTCCAGTTGGAGCCGTCGTGCCAGTTCACCTTGATCTTTGCATCCCCCCAGGCGGAGCCGAAACTGATCCACATATCGCCCGACCAGCCTGCCTGGTTGGCCGCCGGGACGGCCAGGACGATGCCGTACTTGTAGTGGATGAGCCCGCCGCTCTCAGTGAACGCGAAGCCGGGGGGAATCTCGCCCGTCTGGAAGTTCGCCATTCAGTGCCCCTTGTCTGCCACTGCTCCGGTGCCGCGGGAAGCGACGCCGCACCGCAGCCCGCAGACCACGGCACGAACCACGCTAGGGACGCGTTCGGGTCCCTTCTCAACTCCCCAGGCCAAACCATCAGTTGAGGGGTAGTGCAAGCACGCCCAGCTCATCCGCTCCGCTCCTGCGCTCCCGGATGCCCCCTGCCGCACCCCAGGGAGCGGCTGACTCCTTCGGCTGCCCGCCGGGGCCCAGGGGCTGCTCCGGAAGCGGATCTTGGTCGGAGATGATGACGCCTCGTGGGGCATGGCGTTCTGACGAGCCGGCAGTGGGCCCGGCGCGAGCCGATGTTGCCGCAGGACATCAAGCCGGGCCGTCCACCGGTGTGGGCGCGGCGGCAGCTGATGGACGGCATACGCGCCCGGACCGGGTGCGGGCCGACAAGGCGTACGACTCCCGTCGCAACTGGGCTCACCTGCGAAGACGCGACATCAAGGCGACCATCCCGGTCCTAGCGGACCGCGTCCGCGACCGCCTCGGAACTCGGGTTCCGAGGCGGTCGGCCGCCGAAGTTCGACAAGACCGACTACCGCGAGCGTCACGCGGTGGAGTGCGGGATCAACCGCCTCACACGTCACCGGGCCGTGGCCACCAGATACGACAAGCTTGCCATCCGCTACGAGGCAACCGTACTGATCGCAGTCCTCGACGAGTGGCTGTGACCAGCACTTTCCCAACAGACCCTAGCCCACCTCGCCGGATGAGGGGGCGAGGCCATCACGGCGATCACTCCTCGGGTTTGATCTTCGAGGCCACGAAGAACAGCCCTGCCGTTGCCGCGATGAAACCTCCGGCCAGTTCTTCGTAGCCCTGGAAGTAGCTGAGGGGGATGGCGATGGCGCAGGCTGCTCCGACCAGCTCGATGAAGCCCCCGGTCAGCCGCCGGGAACGGCCCGGCTGCGGAGGGTGATGGGGGTTCGGCGGGCTTCGCCAGTAGGGGAGGGGGCCCGACCTGGGCTTCCAGTCCTCTTCCCGGAACCGCAAATACTCCGGGTGGTGGCGGGCGTAGCCCAGACGACGGGGCGCCAGGCGCCGCCACGACAGCCAGCCCTGCCGGATCGCGATCCATACGAGCCCCGGCAGGCAAGCGACGGCCGCCCAGATCGCCGCGACTGTCCGCTCTGCGGCCGAAGCCGACAGAATGCCGAGCAGCCGGTCCAGCTGGCCGCTGGCGGCGTAGGCGATCAACGCGGCCATGGAGAGCACCGCCGCGGTCTGCTCTATCTGGTGTCCGGTGTGGCAGCGGGCACAGCGTGGCACGGACACGATTTCCTGACGCCAGGTGGTGCGCAGGACAACGATCCATGGGGTCATGGTGGTTTCGGCATCCTTGTGCAACCCCAGAACGCGATCGTGCCATGACGCCGGTGTGACCTCCCGGCAGAACCAGCACTCCCGCACCACGAGTCCCCTCTCCCCGGCCGTTGCGCGATCGTGGACGGCATTTTAGGCGTTGCCGCGCAAGGAGCGTGAGTTGTCTGTTGTGGAAGGGCCGTGAGAGTTGCGGTCGCCATCGACGCCAACGGCCCGCCGGACACCGTCCTTGGGCTCTGAGCCGAGTTCGGCGGAGACCCTCGCCCCGCTTGCCCGCCCATTACCACGGCGGCGCGGACGTGTTCAGACCTGGTGCCGTGAGCGCACAGGTTCACCGGGTCGCTGGTGGCTTCCTGGGAGTGACTGGCCAGGAGGGCCAGTAAGTGCAGCGGATCGTGCGCCGGAGCGGCACCAGCACGGTGCGCTACCGGCGGGCGATGATGCGGCGCCCTCGGCCGGCGGCGAGCCGACGAGCGAATCGGACGGACCAGAGCAGATCACGACTCCGCAGCGCCGCAAGCCAGCTGCAACTGTCCCGTCTCAAGGGATCTGGTCCATGTCTCAGCCGATCTGGTCCGTGGAGAGCGGGACGGTGCTGCGGGTGATCGGCGATCCACGTCCATGCGGTCCGGGTGCGGTGTCGCGGGCCGGTGGTGCCAGGCGTTTTCGCGCCCGCCGGGGACGTCATGCGCCCGCGGCGTCCTCGGCCTCCCAGCGCAGCAGGTCGCCCGGCTGGCACTTGAGCACCTCGCAGAGGGCGGCGAGCGTCGCGAAACGCACCGCCTTGGCGCGGCCGTTCTTGAGTACCGCCAGGTTGGCGGGTGTGATCCCTATGCGGTCCGCGAGGTCTCCCACGGACATCTTCCGCCTGGCCAGCATCACGTCGATGTCGACGACGATCGGCATCAGATCACCTCCTCCAACTCGGCCTGCATCTGTGCCGCTTCGACGTCGCGCGCGACGGCCTGGGCGAGCAGCATCCGCAGCACGAACACGATGAGTGCGACCCCCAGGATGGCCACGCCCACCCCGCTCATGATGACGGTGACACCCGGGTCGGCCCGCTGGCCCGGCGCGTTGAGGGCCGTGACCGCGAACCATAGGAGGGCAGCCGCCACGATCGCGCCGATCACGGCGTCCACGTACCGGAAGGCGGCATGGGAGAACACGGTTCCGCGTCGCACCATCGTCACCAGTCGCCATACGCTGACCAGGGCGACCTGGGCCGAGCCCATGCCCAGGATCGTGATCACGCGCAGTGGGGTCAGTGGGAGCGACCCGTCCTCCGGGTCGCTCCCACTGACCAACACCCACACCATCAATGCCTGCACGAACACGGTGCCGACGAGCACCACCACGAGCACGGCGCGAAGCGCACGCACTGCCAGCTGTCCCATGCTCCATCCTTCCATCGAGTTGCGATGGGAATCTATCGAATATCGATAGATACATCAAGAGTGAGGCGCAGGGTGGGCGGTGGACTGCGCCGAAGCCCTGGTCCGGGAAGCCGGACCTCGCATCCTCCTGACTCGGACCACATCACCCGAGATTCCTGGCATCCCACGTCTCGAGCACATCGACGTGATGATCACGGACCTCGATACTCTGCGGCACCCCCAACGGCGGCCGGGTTGGCCGGGGTCAGGTGGTCGAGTTCGGTGGCTGCCAGGTGGCCCGGACAAGGGCTCGTTCGGTGCCGGCGAGATAGACGGCCGTGGCGAGCCACACCCGGGCGTAGCGGTCCGGGTCGACTTCCCTGGTGCGGCCGAACACGTCACGGGTGCGGCGATCAGCCTCGGCTGTGAGGCTGATCGCCAGGTCCGCGGCCGTACGGAATCCGCTGTGCCGCAGGACCGGCTCACCGCCGGCCCGGCTGTTGGCCCGTACGGGTTCGGCGACGGCCCTGCGGCCTCCTGACACGGCGGCCTCGACCATCCGCCTCAGCCGCCACAGGGGGGCATCGACCAGTGGGTCCGGCGGGAGTTGCAGGGAGCCGTCCATGGGAGGAAGGGCGCCCGGTGGCGGGAAGTGGACGCCTTCGAGGCGGTCGTAGCCCAGGTCGGCATGGCCCCTCCACGCCGCGGGCAGCCGCAGTGTCGCCTCGCCGTCCGGCACCGGGGCGACCGCGAGAGGGCGGAGTGTGGCGGCCCGGTCGGGGTCCAGACGGCCGATCACGCGGAGCCGCAGTCCCGGCCGGGAGGCGAGTCGGCGGACGTTGGACACATAGGTGAGGTCGGGGTGGCTGTTGGGCGGTGTCAGCCGGATCAGGATGCCGCCGGTGTCCGGTCGTCCGGCGGGCAGTTCGCGGGCGATGAGCTGATCACCCGCCGTGCCGACGAGCACCAGGTCACAGCCGATCAGCGTGCGGGCCGCCTGGTCGGCGCCGTCCGGGTCGCTGGTCGCGGACGCCGCGAGCCGGTCGGTCACGGCCTCGGACAGCGGGCGGGCGAACAGGGCGGCGAGCGGACCCGAGGTCCAGGACAGACCGGGGACCGGAGTGGCCCGTACGCCCTTGCCGGAGCCGAGGCGGCCGTCCGGGGAGAGGGTCGCGCCGGATATCAGCAGCCCGCCACGGGCGAGTTGGGCGTGGTTGAGGTTGCCCGAGCCGGGTGCGACGGTCGCGGTGGCGGCGCCCCGGGCCCGGGTCGGACCGCCGGGTTTGACGTCGGCGACGGAGAACCAGCGCCCGTCGTCGGAGACGAGGTGGGTGACGACACCGCCGTAGCCGGTGGCCGAGACCACCGGTTCCGAACACACCCCATGGACGCGCAGGCTGCCGCCCGGCCGGTAGCCGCGGCGGGCGACGCCCACCAGAGCCGGGTCGGGATCGGCCGCCACCAGCAGCCCGGTGGTGAGCAGCAGGTCCCGCAGGTTGGCGACCAGGTCGGCCAGCCGGTGGCCGTCGTGGCGGGCGCGGGCGCCACGCAGTCCGCGGACGACCCGAAGAGCGGCCGCCTCGGCGCGGTACAGCCCGGCGAGCCGGGCCGTGTGCGCGGCCCGCAGCAGCTCCGCCTGAGGCACGGCGCCAGCGGCGGGGATTCCGGCGGCGAGCACGGCCGCGGCGGCGGACCACAGTCCGGCCGCGGCGGCCACCTGGGCGGTGCCGGGCTTGGCGGGTTCGGAGGGTTCTGTGGGTGGTGAGGCCGGTCCGGCGGTCAGCGGGGCGCCGGTCGGGCCGGCTGCCACGGCATCGGCCCGACCATCGGGCACGGTCGCGCTCTCGGCACCGGCCGCCGCGGCCGCAGGCTCGGGCTCCGCGCCGTCGGCCACCGGGCAGGCTCCGAGCACGGCGGCGCGGTGCAGGCACCTGGGTGCGAGCAGGCAGCTGCACCGCACCTGCCCGGCGTCCCGGACCGTGCCGGAGGCACCGGGCACGAGGGTGACTTCGGCGTCTTCGCCACACCGGACGCGTCGGGTGGCGCCGTCGGTGGTGACCGGCGCGGCCGCGTACACCTCGATCGCGGCGTCCAGCCTCTTGCGCAGCCGGGAAGTCAGGCTCTCGGCTGCGGCGGCGACCACGTCGGGCGCCACAGGGGGGAGTTCGGGGTTCATCGGGTCTCTCCGCGGAGGCGGTCGCCCACCCAGCGGGCGAGGGCGAGGGGACTCAGGGCCGCGACGGGCATACCGGCCGCGACGAGCTGGCGGGCGATGGGCACCGCGTAGCGCGGGGTGCCGGTGTCCTCCAGGGCGGCGCATCCCATGAGGTGCGCTCCGGAGCTCGCGAGGGCGCGTACCTCGCCGAGGAGTCCGCCCAGCGGATAGCCCTCCTCGAAGTCGCTGACCACCACCACCAGCGTCCGGCTGGGCACGGTGATCAGGGACCGGGCGTGGGCGAGCCCGGCCGCGATGTGGGTGCCACCGCCGACCCTTACCTCCAGCAGCAGCGACAGCGGATCGTGGACCCGGCCCGTCAGGTCGATCACTTCGGTCGAGAACGCGAGGAAGTGGGTGGACAGTGTGGGCACCCCGCCCAGGACGGCAGCGGTCAGCGCCGCCCAGATGACGGATGCCTCCATCGACCCGGACACGTCGACCACGAGGATCAGCCGCCAGTCCGCCTCCTTGCGGGAGCGGGTGCTGAACACCGGCCGTTCCGGGACGACCAGGGTGCGGCCGTCGCCGGTCCGGCGGGTGTGCGCCAGGTTGGCCCGCAGGGTGCGCGGCAGGTCGATCCGGCCACCGGGGCGGTGGGTCGGACGTGGCGTGGACAGCCCTGTCAACGCCGGGCGTGTCCGGGTGGCCAGCTCCTTGGCGAGTTCGTCGACCAGACGGCGCACGAGTGGGCGCAGCCGGGCCAGTTGCTGCTCGGGCATCCCTCCGGCGTGGGACAGTACGGAGGTCAACAGATCGACCGAGGGGCGGACCGCCTTGGGGTCGAGTTCGGCCAGTACGTCGCCACGGCCCTGGTCGGCGGCGCGTGCCAGGACCTCCTCGCGGACCTCCGTGCCGAACAACGCGTCCAGTTCATCGGCCCATTCGCGGGCCGTGGGGAAGGACGCGCCCTGGCCACCGCCCTGGCCGGTACCGCCACCCCGGCCGGTGCCGCCGTCCTGACCGGTGCCGCCGCCCCGGCCCGGGCGGTGGCACCGGCCGAGGTCCGAGGAGCCCTCGCCCCGGCCGGTGCCGTACAGCTCCTCCAGCGCGTGCGCGTAACGGCGGGCGTCCTGCGGCAGCTTGTCGCTCTCCCGGCCGAGGAGCAGCCGCCACCGGTCGATGGGGGCGAGCCGCAGCGCGAAGCGCGCCATGGGGGCGGGGGCCCGACCGGGGCGGGGCGCGGGGACGGGCTCGCCTCCGGCACGCGCAGGCGCGGCGGGGCCCGTGGGAATCCCAAAGTCCTGGCGCGCCGTCAGATCCGTCCCGAACAGCGGCCGCAGGGAGCCGATCTCCGCGAAGCCCGCCCTGTCCGCTGCCGTCCAGAGGGCCAGCAAGTGTGGAGAGGCGTCCAGCGCCAGGTCGAGGCGGTCGCCGAGACGGTCCGCCACACTGTGCAGCAGCCGATCACGGCCAGCCGGGCTGAGGGTGTCGAAGCCGCCGCGCAGGGCGGGCAGCCGGTCCAGGAATCCCTGGTCGGTGAGGGTGTCGATCCGCTCGAGCAGTGCGTCCAGGGCGGCCGGTGACGACTGGAGCAGCGCGGCGGCACCACTGAGCAGTCCCACGAAGCGACGGGCCAGTTGACGGCGGCCGTCCGCGCTGGTGGCGGTGTCGATCCAGCCGACGGCACGCCTGCTGAGAGTGTGGACGTCGTCGAGGTCGAGCAGGACCCGGGCAGCCAGGGAGGCTCCCTGGACGAGCGGGGAACCGGTGCGCGCCAGGGTGGCCAGGGCGTCGTCCACACGCAGTCCCAGGCGGTGTTCACCGGCCCGCGACGCCAGCTCGACCAGCGCTGTCGCGTCCTCCGGCTCGTCGCTGCCCGCCAGGCCGGGAAGGGCCCGGACCGCCGACTCCAGCAGGACCGCGGCGAGCCCGGCGGCGGTGTGCCGCCCTTGTGGTGTGATGCCGGGCAGATGGCCCCGGCGCAGCGCCTCCAGCAGATCGAGCGCGGTGAGGAGTTCGGGGAGCGTGGCGGCCAGGGGAAGCACATCGGCCGCGTCGGCCAGCCGCTCGGCGACCAGCGCCGGCAGGTCGCAGAGGGCGGCCGACCGGAGCCCTGCGAGAACGAGGGTGCAGGTGGGGCCGCCGTCCGCGGACTCCGTGCGGAAGGTCTCCCGCAGCGTGCCCTCGGCGGCCAGGGCCGCCGTCACGCCCCGTATCCCGGCCAGTTCGAGCCGCACGGGGACGGCCGGGGTCCACGACAGCCGCCACCGGGTGGTGAGGGCGGTCGCGTCGCCCGTGCCGGACACGGCCACGGCCTCGCCGTAGTCCGCGCCGCACACCGCGAGGCGCTGGAGCAGGATCTCGCGGCGGCCGTCGAGGGCGGATCGGAGCGGATCGAGCCGTACCTCACGCGCGGCGGGGTCGTCAGGGCCGGGCAGCCGCAGCCCGGCCAGCTCCGCCTCCACGGACGGACCGAGCCCGCAGCGCGGGGTGCCCGGCGCGATCCGGCCGCGGTCGGTGCCGACCAGAACGACCTCGAGAGCCCGCGCGAGAGCCCGGCCGCGGCCGAGCGGTTCGCCCTGTGCCATGACGGTCGTCAGCGCCTCCAGTACCTCGCCGCGTCCCGGAGCCGCGAGCCCGCGCAGCATGGCCAGGTCGCACGCCACGCGCAGGGTCTCGGTGGCCTCCCCCGTCCCCGCCGTGTGCCCGGCCGCGCGCAGCTCCCGGCACACGTCGGTGATCGCACGCGCGGCGGCGTCGTGCACTGCCCCGGGGTCGCCGCCGGCGGTGAACACCGCCTGCTGCCAGCGCGGGTCCCGGATACCGGCCGGGTAGCCGGAACGGGAGTCCAGCAGGTCGAAGGCGTAGGGGACGAGGGACGTGATGACAGGCGGGGGCTCACCGGCGGGGGCACGGCCGATGGCTGTCGACGCCCCGCCGTTCTCGCACGGGCCCGCCACCGCCGGGTACGGATCGGCGGTGGCGGCCAGCGCCGGGGCGTGGAACGCGCCGATGACGGCCGCGACCCGGCGCCCGCCCACGGCGGCGTGGGCGATCGCCTCGCGCATATGGGCCTCGCGGGCGGCGTCCACCGGCGACGCGCCACCCGCCGATTCGGCGTCACGGCGCAGCGCCCATCCGATGCCCAGGGCGGCCCGGCGGATCGCCTCGGGGGTGCAGCCGGGCGCGAGGACCTCCACACAGCGGTCCCACAGGTCGTCACCGTCACGGCCGGTTCCGGCGGCGGCGAGCGCGGCCGCGAAGGCGGTGGGCGTGCCCACCGCGGCGACGTCGGCGACCGCGGTCCGCGTGTCGTGGGTCGGGGCAGGACCGGCGGGGCCCTCCGTGTTCCACCGCGGATCGGACATCGGCAGATCACAGCACACGACCTCCGCCCCCCGCTCCCGTGCCCAGCGGACCGCGGCGAGTTCGGGCGAGAAGTCGGCGAACGGATGGAAGCCGAGCCGCCCGCCCTCGCCGACACCGGCCAGCGCGACGGGCGCGACGGTGCCCGGTGCGGCCAGATGTGTGATCCACGGCTGGAAGTCGGCGGGCAGTTCCACGCACACCACCTCGGCGCCGGAGGCGTCCAGCAGGGCGGGCACCGCCCCGGCCAGCGCGGGGCTGTGGTGCCGGATGCCCAGCAGGTACGGCGCCATGGAGTCGGCGAGGGCGGTGACGGCCGCCTGCGGGTCCTGAGCGGGCGTCACCGAAGGCTCTCCCGCAGGTCCCACAGGCGCCGCCAGATCGCCGAACCGTCCTCGGCGCGGCGGCGCACCGGGCCGTCCCAGTAGCCGAGCAGACGCGCGTGGTCGGCCGGATCGTCCTTGCGGACCACGCCCAGGAGATGGCCCGGGACCAGGTCGAGCGAATCGTTGCCGGGGAGATAGGCGGCGGCCACCCCGAGGGAGACGGCGACCTGCACCGCCTCGGCGGTGGACATCACCGTGCCCGGCCGCTCCACGTCCCAACCCTCGGCGGACCGCCCGGCCCGCAGGTCACGGAAGACGGTGACGAGTACGTCGAGCACCGCGTCGTCGACGCCGTAGGCCGCGCCCGCCCGCTCGACGGCCGTGGTGGCCTGCCGCCGGACGAGCGCGGTCTCGGCTTCGACGTCCGCGATCGGATGCACGGTCTCGAAGTTGAAGCGGCGCTTGAGCGCCGCGGACATCTCCGAGACACCGCGGTCGCGCAGGTTCGCGGTGGCGATGACGGTGAACCCGGGTGCGGCCGCCACCTGGGCGTGGTCCGTGCCGGACAGTTCGGGAACGCTCATCCGCCGGTCGGACAGGATCGACACCAGGGCGTCCTGTACCTCGGGCAGACAGCGGGTGATCTCCTCCACCCGCGCCACCCGGCCGGAGCGCATGGCGGCGAGAACCGGCGAGTCGACCAGTGCCTGCGGGGTCGGGCCCTGGGCGAGCAGCAGGGCGTAGTTCCAGCCGTAGCGCAGGGCGTCCTCGGTGGTGCCCGCGGTGCCCTGCACGGTGAGCGCGCTGGTGCCGCAGACCGCGGCCGCCAGCAGCTCGGACAGCATCGACTTGGCCGTGCCGGGTTCACCGACGAGCAGCAGGCCGCGCTCACCGGCGAGGGTGACGACACAGCGTTCCACCATGGCGCGTTCGCCGACGAACTTGGCGGCGATCACCAGCCGGTCGGGCAGCGTCTCGTGGGGCTCGGTCAGTTTCAGGGCCTCGCCACCGCTGCCGCAGACGAAGGTGATCACGGAGCGCGGGGTGAGCCGCCAGCCGGGCGGGCGGGGCCCTTCGTCATGGGCGGCGAGGAAGGCGAGTTCGGTGGCGTGGCGCTCTTCGGCGGGCAGGGGCCGCCGGGCCGGGACGGCCGCCGCCGTGTCGGTCAGGGTCATCGATGTCCTTGCTGGGTCGGTCTGTCTGCCGGGGTGGGTCTGTCTGCCGTCATGGGGTGGGGACGGGGGTGGCGGGGCACAGGCGAGGCTCCGGTGCCCCGCCACACGCCACCCGCCACCCATCGCTCAGCGGCGGCGGCCCCGCCGCACCTTCAGTTCCTCGAACCGGGGAGCCTCGCCGTCCCGGACCCGTTGCCAGGCCCTGCGGTAGAGCTCGGCGACCGGTTCGGTCGGCACGACCACGCCGAACGGTGTGTCGACGCCGTCGCTCGCCACGTCGGCGAAGAGCGGCAGCTTCCACCGCTCCAGCGGGACCCGCGAGGCCGACGCCTCCACCCAGCCTCCCGGCAGGAACAGCGACCGCCCGGCCCTGGTCCGGGTGGCCTCGACGACGAGGTCGGTGGCGGCCAGTTCGGCGCGGGCCGCCTTGAGCCGGACCGGCTTCCACCCCGTCCACCGGGCCGTCATCCGGTCGGTCGGATCGGGCATGGCGAGCAGCATCAGGTAGAGGACGGCGGCGTCCACGCCGATCCCGTACTTCTTGGCCGCCTCGGTCACCAGCTCGGGGACCGAGCGGGCAGGGTCCTGCGGCCACCAGGTGCCGTCCTTGCCCCGTTCGCCCGCGAGGGGGTCGCCGGAGTCGGCGAGGAGTGCCGCGAAGCGGGCGTCGCGGGCCAGGCGCAGCGCCGC
The DNA here is from genome assembly GCF_040650655.1 of Streptomyces sp. NPDC048636. Classification (NCBI taxonomy): domain Bacteria; kingdom Bacillati; phylum Actinomycetota; class Actinomycetes; order Kitasatosporales; family Streptomycetaceae; genus Streptomyces; species Streptomyces sp. NPDC048636. Next base: position 519,827 of record NZ_JBEZHR010000004.1, read on the forward strand.
TTCCGCCGCGAAGGGCCGCTGGTCGTCGAGGCGCAGTGCGGGCAGGTACGGGTCCCGGCCGGCCTCGTCGAGCAGGGCGACCCGGAGACCCGGGGCGGGCTGGTCGTCGTGGGTGGCGAGGATGACGGCGCCGTACCGCTCGAAGCCGGTACCGACCTCGGTCGGGGCGCCGGCCGCCTTCCGGAACTGGTCGAGCGAGATGTACCGGTCGAGGTCGAGCACCAGCCCGGGGTGGGCCAGCCGCTCGCGTACGGCGGTGAGCGCGGGGGCCAAGGAGGCCCGGATCGGGTCGCCGACGGGCAATCGGTGGGCGAGCCAGGCGGCGAGTTCGACGGAGCCGATCAGGGTCTGCGCCGTGAACCCCACCGCGGCGTCGTCCGTGGGCTTGACCCGGTCCCCGTTGACCGCCCACTCCAGGTCCCGGCTGAGACGCGGCTCACCGGCCGGGTCCAGCAGCGCGGCCAGCGCCTCCCGAACACTCCACCGCGCGTGCGGGAGCGCGCGGAGCGCATCGCCGAGCAGTTCCTCGGGGACGGGCGTCCGCTTGCCGACCCTGGCGTTCCAGACCGCGGCGGCGGCGGTCACGTCCGGCCCGTCGGTCCACAGCCGGGCGGGGTCGGCGGGCAGCAGCGCGCCCACCACCGCGGCACGGATCCCGCTGTCGATGCCCCCCAACTCGTCCTTGGCGACGGCCGCCGGGGCGGTCTTCACACCGATGAGGTGGCGTGCCTCCGTGGTGAGGAACGTCCGTTCGCCGGCGTCCACCCGGGGCAGACCGGCCACGATCAGCCGGGCCATCGTCCCGGTGACCCCGGTGAGGAGGGCGAACTCCTCGGCGGCGTCCGGGAACCACGGAGCGGGCCCCCGCTCGGCCAGCTCCGAGAGGAACACGCCGAGCCGGCCCGCGTCACCGTCCTCGCCCACGGGTGCCGATGACACGAGTGTGTAGGGCTCCGGCGTCTCGAACCGCCCGGTGGGGTCATGGAAGAATCCGGTGAACGACCAGCCGTACCTGTTCCGGTCGTTGCGCTCCACCACGGCGACGAAGGCGCCGCCGCCCAACGGCAGCAAGCCCCGCCCCGTACCCTCGCGCCACGTGCCCGACGGGGTGCGGCGCAGCAGGTCGGCCTCCAGGCGCAGGACCACCTTGCGCCAGTGCGCGCTCTCCGCGGTCGGCTCCAGCTCCAGCGCGGCGAAGTCGGCGAGCAGCGTGCGCAGCACCTCGCGGTGCTCCTCGGAGGTGGTGGCGGCCGCCGCCCGGTATGCCAGGGCCGTGCTGCGGTCCACCAGCGTCTCCAGGCCCAGGTGACTGCTCGGCAGCACGTGCCCGTCGAGGTGGAGCCTGACGGTCCGCCCCTTCGGTGCCGTCGGGCCCGCGGCCCGGGTCAGCATCCGCAGGGCACGGAAGGTGTTGTCGGCCTCCTCTTCGGCATCCCACCCCCACAGGTAGCCTCCCCACCACGGGCCGACCCCGTTCATGGCGTCGAGGAGCGCGGTGTCCGGCGGACCGGCCGGACCTTCGTCCTCCGTCTCCAGCTCCGGGCCGCCGCCTTCGAGCGCCTGGGTGAGCCGGGTCACTGCCGCGTCGAGGACGGCCTGCTGGCGCGCGGCGTAGCGCACGGCTCCGGCGATACCCGCGACGAGCGCGGGGTCGGTGACGGGAAGGAGGGTGCGGATCGCGTCGGGCAGCGCCTGCTTGTCGTCGTGCGGGGCGGTCCTCAGCAGAGTCGCCGCGGTGTCCTCGTCGAGGTGCCGCAGCGCCTCGGAGCCCTCCGGGTCACGTGGCGTCAGGTACGCCCAGTACGGCAACGGCGGCAGGATCGGTGAGGCCGTTCCGAAACCATCGGATGTGTCGCCCCGGTCGGCCACCGTGGTGGTGACGCCGTCGGTGTCGACCAGCTCGTACCGCGATCCGTTCACGACGACGGCTCGAGGGCGGTCGTCGCCGGGGAACACCACCAGGGCGCACGGCAGGTAGGAATCGGGAGGCAGGGTGACGGTGCGTCCGGCGAGATCCTGGGCGCGCAGCGAACCGTCGGGCCGTTCCACCACGCGGAGGCCGACCAGGCCGTCCACGGGCACAACGGCCGGCCCGGCACCGGTGGACGGCGTGGGGTGCAGCCAGCCGGAGACGATGCTGCCCGCGGGGGCGTCGCGCAGCGCGTCGGTGAGGAAGGCGGGCATGCTCATGCGTCCGCACTCATTCGTGGCCGGGTCGTATGCGTACCAGCCGTGGGCCGCGCGGTCCTCGGCGTCCGCGTTCCAGACCCAGTACGAGACGCCGTCGCAGAGGAGTCGCCGTTCCTGGGGCAGGGTGGTGTCCCCGGCGTGCAGGACGGCGCCGCCGGTGGTCCGGCCGCCCCCGGGCAGGGGCAGGGTGACGGTGGGGTCGCTCGAGCCCCACCTCATCGTCGTGCCCCGGGAGTAGGCGGCGCCCCGGAGGTTCTGAAGGTGGTCGGCGCGGGTGTGCCAGTAACCGCGCAGGCCGTCGCCGTCGTCGCTTACCCAGTAGACGAGCAACTCACCGTCCACGTAGTGGAAGCCGATCTCACCCCAGGAGGAGTTCGCCGGGACCCGCAGGTCGTGGGCGAAGAGCGTGCCCTCGGCGCCGATCACCCGGGCCTGGGTACGGCCGGCCACAACGAGGTGGGGCCAAGCCTCGGATACGACCAGGTGCTGGCCACGGCCGGGGTCGAGACTGACGGCCGCGTCCTCCCATGCGGGCCAGCCGAGTTCGTCGAAGAGCCCGGCCCGCAGCGTGCGCGCCAGCAGCGGCGCGAGGTCGATGCCGACCGCCTCACGGACCTCCTTCTCCGCCAGCACCAGCGCTTCGGACGGGAGCCACTTCAGCCGGGACAGGGCACGGCGCAGTTGCGGCAGGCCGACCGCGGTGCAGCGCCGCATGACCGTGCGGACCCACTCCGCCAGCATCGGGCGCCCGCCGGGCGACGCGGAGAGCAGCCGAATGGCCCGCAGGTCCCGCTCCCCCTTGCGCAAGCCGTCCGCGCTCCGCAGGAACGGCTCGCGGAAACGGGCGTCCGCGGCCAGCGCCAGCAGGTCGCGTTGCCCCTTGCCCGTCGCCCAGTCGCTCAGTGACAAGGCATGAGGCGCTTCCAAGGCGGCCACGGGCACGTCCAGGGACAGCAGCAGGTCGATCAAGTCGATCTCGCCGCCGACCGTCACCTCGCCGCCGGATGCGAGGAGTTCCGCCCGCAGACAGTCCGCCGCCCGTTCCACGAGCCGGTGCAACTCCGGCATCCGGGGGGAGCCGCCCCACGACCGCGTCCGCTGCCACAACGCCAGGAAGCGCTCCAGCCAGCCCGCGGCGCCGTCCCGAGGACGCTCCTCCTCGGGCAGCGAGGCGTCGCACAGTCCTGCCGTGGCACCGGAGGCTTCCAGCACCTCCAGCCACAAGGCGGGCATTCCCTCGTCGTGGACGTCCGGGGTCATGTCCAGCAGGTCGCCCCGCACCCGCGGCACCCTTCCGGCCAGCGACACCAGAGCCGCACGGTGGCCCTTCCACCAGCCCACCGCGGCGCGCAAGGTGGCCGGCAGAGACAGCAGCTCGGACAGATAGTCCTGTTCGACGAGATCGGCGTCCCGGTCGGCGGCGCGGGCGAGCTTGCGCAGGTCGTTGGCCATCTGAGCGGACGGTGGCATCCCGCCCGCGGTACGGCGCAGGCACAGCCGGGTGAAGCGCCGCAGCGCCTCGTCGGCCGGGACACGCGCGGCCAGCTCCCTTCCGTACGCGGAGAGCACCTTCACCGGGAGCGCGCCGGCCAGCGCGAACTCCAGAAAGACGGTGTCCAGCCACTCCTCGTCGATCGCCAGCCCGTGCTCCGCCTCGGCCTTGCGGGCCCGGGTGAACAACTGGGCGGCGTACTTGGCGTTCTCCTCCGCCAGGAACACGCGGCCGGCCCGTTCGTAGAAGCTCGGCAGGAAGTGCGGCACGGAGGCGGCCAGCCGCTCGCCGAGTTCCAGGAACGCCTCCATCGCGGTCTTCGGGCGGGACTTCGCCTGCCGGGCGGCTCGCTCCAGGTCCGGTACGACGGCCAGGGCATGGTGCCCGTCCTGCGGGTGGTGCACCAGCACCCACTCGGGGAAGCCCAGCGACTGACGCTGCCCGAGCCCCACCACGGCCGGCTCCGCGTCCTGCTCCAGGCCGAGGAAGGCGGCGGCCGCGTCCTCCGCCGCACCGAGTTCACCGGCCACCAGCCGCACCACCACCCGGTCGTCGAGGCCGTGATGACGGTAGGTCCGCGCCGTCAGCGGCACCGCCCCCTCCGGGGCCCTCCGCGTGTCCGGCGGCAGGACCGCGCCCGCCGCGAGAAGTTCCTCGTACGACACCTGTGTTCCGCCGCTCACGCGTTGCCGCCCTTCTCGATCGCACGTCCGGCGTACAGCGCCGCGGCCATCCGCATCCCCTCCGACCAGGCCACCGGCCCCAGCGTGTGCAGGGGCAGGGCGCGGCCCTCCTGGTCATGCCAGGTGAGGCTGCCGGTCTCCGTCCCGTCGTCGTACGGCACCCCGATCCACACGGCGGCCTCGACCGTCTGCCCGCCCTCGCGCACCCGGACCGTGGCGTAGGCGCCGGACACCCGGAAGCCCAGCGAATCGGCGCGCGCGGCCAGGGCGAAGCGGGAGCGGAACGCGCCCCCGGCGAAGTCCCGGACCTCGGTGGCCTTGGCATCAAGGGTCTCGGGCCGCCGCCACATCGCCCGGTGTATCTGCTCGACGCGCTGGACGATGCCCAGCTCGGCGGCGAACTCTCGCAGGTCCTCGAGGTCCGGCAGCAGCACCGGGTGCGGCACTGTCACCGTGCGCGGGGACAGCCGTACGGTCTCCCCGTCCAGGTTCACCACCTGTAGTTCGCCGGAGTCGGTGGCATCCCGCAGGAAGCCGACCTCGTCGGGGTCGTCACCGACCACCGCCATGTCGTGCAGCGCGGACCGCCATGCCTCGTCCGGCCACACCCGGGCCAGCAGTCCGGTCGGCACGGGCAGGGAGGACACCATCCAGGAGTCGACCTGTGCGACGCAGGCAGCGGCGTGCCGGTCCAGCCACTCGGCGAGCCGTCCGAGCCGGTCCACCTCCGGGTGACCCTTGAGCGCCTTCGGCAACGACTTCAACTGCCGTCCCGCCGCGCTCCCCGAGGTGGCGCGTGCCGCCACCCGCCCTTCAACAAGGGTGACTTCATACCTGTCACCCGCCGCCAACCAGCCCACGAGTCTTCGCCTTCCACCTCAGGGAAAAATAAGAAAGCACAGCTCAGCCGGGGTATCCCGGCATCAGTGCGACGATATGCGGAACGCTAGTGGCGACTACTGACACTCGATTCCGCACAGCGCGGATGTCCTGACGCGAGCGTTCCGGCGGACAGCCGCTCGCATCAGGCGATCGCGGGCATACGGACCTTCGGCTCCGTGCCAAACCGACGGGGAAAGTGCTCACCGCTTCTGAGCGTTCACACCGCCGACGCACGAGGCGCGGTCCCTGACCGCCGTCGCGGTCGCCGTCGCCGTGCTCGGGCGGATGCGGGCCGACCCGGCCGCAGCTACCACGTCGCCTTCTACCCGCCGCCGGACCCGCTCGATTCCTTCCCGCCGCAGTGTCGTTCACGGAGGTCGTGGAACCAACCGCATGAGGCGGCACGCCTGGGCGGTTGCGCTGGGATCAGCGGGCGGACCATGGAAGATGCCCCGGTGAAGAAAGGGGGAGCGGTCGGTGCGCTCCCGGACGTAGCATCCCCCGAATGACCTCCTCCTTGAGCGATGAGACCGTCCATCCATTCCGTATCGACATACCCCAGAGCGATCTGGACGATCTTCATGAACGCCTTGACCGAACCCGGTGGCCGGACGAGCTGGCGGGGGTGGGCTGGGCATACGGCGTCCCGCGCGACTACCTCAAGGATCTCGTGCACTACTGGCGGCATGTGTACGACTGGCGGGCCGCAGAAGCCGAGTTGAACCAGTGGCCGCAGTTCACCACCACGATCGACGGCACGAACGTCCACTTCGCGCATATCCGATCGCCCGAACCGGACGCGACCCCGCTGCTCATGCCGCACGGCTGGCCCGGCTCGATTGTCGAGTTCGCCGATGTGATCGGCCCGCTCACCGACCCCCGCGCGCACGGCGCCGCCCACGCCGACGCCTTTCACCTCGTGCTCCCCAGCATCCCGGGGTTCGGTTTCTCCGGACCCACGGTGGAAACCGGCTGGGAGTTCAAGCGGGTGGCCGAGGCGTTTGCCGCGTTGATGGCGCGCCTTGGTTATAGGCGCTACGGGGTGCAGGGTGGCGACTGGGGGGCGGGCATCGTGAGGGAGCTCGGCCGCATCTCGCCCGAGCGGGTCATCGGCGTCCATCTGAATCTGCTGCCGAACTCGTACCAGACCCAAGAGCCTGACCCGGACGAGCTGTCGGCGCTGGTGCCAAGGGAGCGGGAACGCACCTTGGCCTCATGGGAACGCTTCCAGGCGTGGAGCCACGACCGTCAGGGGTACGCCGACATCCAGGCCACCCGGCCGCAGACGCTGGCATACGGCCTGACCGATTCCCCGGTCGGTCAACTGGCCTGGGTCGTGGAGAAGTTCAAGGAGTGGACCGACTCCGAGGACTGCCCGGAGGACGCAGTCGACCGCGACCGGCTGCTCACCAATGTGATGCTGTACTGGCTGACCGGCACGGCCGGGTCGTCCGCCCGTATCTACTATGAGCGCGCGCACGCGAATTACCCGGAGGCGCTTCCCGAGCCGTCGACAACACCGACCGCGCTGGCCGTCTTCCCGTGGGACAACTTCATTCCGCTGCGGCACATCGCGGACCGCACGAACAACATCGTGCAGTGGACGGAGTACGACCGAGGGGGGCATTTCGCGGCGATGGAACAGCCGGAGCTTCTCGTCAGCGACATCCGGAAGTTCTTCCGGGGACTCCGGGACGCGGCGACAGCCACCGGTGCCCAGCCCGCTCGGCACACATCCCGCCAGGCTGAAGACGGCACGCCACCAGTCCACGCACAGTGACCAGACGCGGCCAGCCACCTCCCCATGATCTGGCTGGCCGCGCCATGGGAAATCCCAGCCGACCGCTGCGCGGCCCGAACCCTGTTGTCGGCGTACCCGGTCACGTCATGCGGCGAGGGCGACGTCGCGCATGCGGCCACCGGATGCCGCCAGCGGGCCACAGATCTCCGTCGCATGGGGAGCGAAGAATGGTGCTCCCACCTCGGAACGGGGTCGGGAGCGGTCAAGGCGCTCTTATGCCTCTCGGTGGCGAACATCCTGCGGTGACGACCAACGGGTTCGCGAGAACGCAGACTCAAGCGAGCCCGGACCCACACACCGGCCGCTGGCCCCCACAAGGGCGGATGAGATTTTCGGCACGCGCAGGACTGTGGCGGCTCGTCCCCCTCCGGCCGCGACGCACGGAGTTCTCCCGTTCGGCCACGCGCCACTGCTGAACCACGCCGCGGTGCCCGCACCCCGGTTTCCAGGCCCGGGCCCCACCCCCGCCGTCGCACGCCGGGCGCGTAAGGCGACCGCCCGCCCAATTCCGCGCGCTGCGCTGTTCAGGTGGCACCGGTCCCGGCCCCTTGCCGTTCCCCGGTACTGCTGCGTAACTGATGTCTGGTTCGTTACCGGAACCATCACCAGCCGCTGACCTGGGACCGGCCATTTCGGCCGCAGCGCTGCCCCGTTCTCCACCACGGACGCCCCTCCGCTCCTCGGCGGCCGCGGCCCCGTCCGCAGAAAGGGTCACCCATGCGACTTCTCAGAACCATGATCGCCTCCTGCTGCGCCGCACTGGCGCTCGCCGCCCTGCCCCTCCCCGCCCAGGCAGCCGTCGTCGTCCCGTGTGACACCTCGGACTTGGTGGACGCCATCACCACCGCCCCCTCAGGGCAGACCCTCGTCCTCGCCACAGGCTGCACCTACACGCTCGACACCGCCATCGGGGACAACGGGCTCCCGGTCATCAACAAAAACCTCACCATCGTGGGCAACCGAGCGACGATCACACGCGATGACGGGGCCCCGCAGTTCCGCATCATCGAAGTCGGCGCGGGCGGCACACTCAGCCTGACCAACGGACTCACCATCTCCGGCGGCGACACCACCGGGAACGGCGGAGGCATTCTCGTCGACAGTGGCGGCACACTGCGGCTCCTCAGGGAGGTCACCGTCAGGGACAACGTGGCCGACGGCAACGGAGGGGGCATCAGCGTGAACGGAACCGCGGCCATTTCCTTCAGTACCGTCACCCACAACTCCGCCGAGAGCGGTGACAGCGAGGGCGGAGGAGTCGACAACGAGAACGTCACCACCATCAACAGCAGCTTCCTGACCTTCAACCACGCCGAGGAGTACGGAGGCGGTCTCAACAGCGACGCGGGAACCTCCACTGTCAACTCCACCACCCTCAGCGACAACGACGCCGTCAACGACGGCGGCGCCGGCGACTTCGACGACGGTACGGTGGTGTTCAACAACAGCAGCATCGTGGACAACACCGTGTCCGGTCCCGACGGATCTGACGGCGCCTTCTACAACAACGCCGTCACCACACTCACCAACACCACGGTGAGCCGCAACACGGTCGACGACGGAGAAGTCGGAGCCATCGAGAACTACAACAGTCTCTCGCTCCGGAACAGCCGGGTCACCTTCAACACGGTCGCCGGTACGGAAGGCGACACCGGGGCGATCTACAACGAGGAGACCCTGAGCCTGATCAACACCCCGGTGACCAACAACTCCGCGCCCGAGCAGCCCGGGGGCGTCAATTCCCTCGTGCCGTACTTCGTCAGCAACTCGCCGATCACCAACAACCAGCCCACCAACTGCATCGGCAGCACCTTCATCCCTCCCAGCTGCGTCGGCTGACGCGTCAGGTGGCACCTCGGCGGCCTTCGCCTCCCGCGGGGGTGGACCACACCCGACCGCGACGAAGGTGTCGACACCGTCCTTCCGCCGCCAGACCGTGCCGTCCAGGGATCCGAGGAGCAGAGTGCGACCGTCCGGGCTTAGTGATCCGACTCAAAGGGTTCCATTCGAGGATGTAGCGGACGTGGGGGCCGCCGAAGCAGCCGCGGACGAGGTGTGACTGACGTTGACGCCGATGGAAGAACCGGCGGATCTCGGCGGCCAGTTGGGCCGGATCATGGGCCCGGCCGTGCACCGGAAGGCTCCGATTGAGGTCGGCGTTGACCAGCTCGTCCGGGTTCAGCTCCGACGAGTACGACGGCAGGAAGTGCAGCTCGATCCGGTCCGGATGATCGGCCAGCCAGGCGCGGACCTTGGGGGGAGCGCGGAGTGTCCGTCCATGACGAGGTGCACCTTCCGGTCGACGTGACCGACGAGTCGGTCCAGGAAGCGGCACATCACGTCGGCGTCGAAGGTCTCGGTGAACACCAGAAAGTGCATCCGGCCCTTGATGCCCCAGGTCACAGGGGCGGTGATCCCGTACGGCCTGCCGGACCGCCTGCCGCTCGACCGCGTCGAGAACCTGATGTTCGCCGACCCGGCGCCCGCGCGGCTGGGCCACGAGCGCTTCGCCTCCGCCGGCCGGCCACTTCGCCCACCAGTTGTCCACGGCCCTGAGCGAGACCTGGAATACCGCCCCGACATCCTCGCGAGTCCGGCCCACCACCAACGCGGCCACCGCCTGATCCGGCTCAAGGCGTTGCCCGACGGCTTCCCCTCCACCCTCAGCTGCGAAGAGCCTGGTAACGCGCCTCAGCCGGTACCGGGTGACTCGGGTCGGCCAATGCCCGGAAGGACCGGAGAAGCCGCTCGGCGACCCTCGGCGGGCGGCGCGTCCGGTTGCCTCAGCCGCCCGCACGGGAGGAGCGGCCGAGCCCGCCACCTCCCGCACCCGCCTTTCGGAGGCGGGCCGCCGGTACCGCCCGGCCACGAGTTCGTAACGAGCCGTTGACATGGGCGCCTCCCGGGGCGCACGCTCATCCCGCAATCAGTTGCCAAAACGATTGGGCATGACATGGGCAGGCGGATCGGGATCAAGGATGTGGCGACAGCCGCCGGGGTCTCGGCCACCACCGTGTCTCACATCCTGAACGAGGTCGAAGGCAAGCGGATCAACGCGGAGACCCGGCAGCGGGTTCTCGAGACGGCCCAGCAGCTGGGGTACGCGCCCAATGGCCTGGCGCGTGGGCTGCGGCTGAGGCGGTCGAACACCGTGGGCTTCGTCAGCGATCAGATCGCCACCACCCCCCACGCCGGACGGATCATCCTGGGAGCCCAGGAGGAGGCCGCGAAGCATGGCCTGGTGCTGCTCATGCTGAACACCGGGGGCGATCCCGAGCGGGAGCGCAAGGAGATCGATCTGTTGCTCCAGCGCCAGGTCGACGGCGTGCTGTACGCCTCGATGTACCACCGGGTCGTGGAGGTGCCGGAGCGGTTGCGCTCGGTGCCCACCGTGTTGCTGGACGCAAGGTCGGACGATCCGGCCGTGCCCTCGGTGGTGCCGGACGAGGTCCAGGGTGGGGTGACGGCGGTACGTGAGCTGCTGCGCCACGGTCACCGCCGCATCGGCTTCATCAACAACGTCGACGACATCCCGGCCACGCACGGGCGCCTGGAGGGCTACCGTCGCGCCCTCGCCGAGGCCGGGACCGCCTACGACCCCGACCTGGTGGTGGCCGAGAAAGCCGACGCCGCCGGTGGTCACCGCGCGGCTCTCGAACTGCTGCGGGCGAGATCACGGCCCACCGCGTTGTTCTGCTTCGCCGACCGAATGGCTATGGGCGTCTACCACGCGGCTGCCGAACTGGGGCTGTCGATCCCCGCCGAGCTGTCGGTCATCGGGTTCGACAATCAGGAACTGATCTGCGACGGACTGTTCCCCGGGCTGACCACCGTGGCCCTGCCGCACTACGAGATGGGGGCGCGGGCGGTCGCACAGCTGCTCGCGCTCACCGGCGTACCGGCGCAGGAGACCGGTTCGGCCACGCAGGAAATGCTGCCCTGCCCTCTGACGGCACGGGCATCGGTCGCTTCGCCGCCCCGACTCTGACCCCGGGACGGCGAAGCATCACCGCTACGGCCGGTTGTGTCACCGGCTGTCGGCACGGTCTGGCCGGACCGTGCCCAGTGAAATTGGAGGAACCTCGTGGAATCGAGAACCAGGCGCCTCGCGGTGCCGAGTCTAGCCGCCCTCACCGTGGCGGCACTCGTGGCCGGCTGCGGAGGAGGCGGCGGCACCGGCTCGTCGGGTGCCGATGGCAACACCCTCACACTGTGGACGCATAACGCCGGCAATGCCGCCGAGTACGCGGTGGTCAAGCGGGTCGTCAAGGACTTCAACGCCAGTCAGAGCAGGTACAAGGTCAAGATCCAGTCGTTCCCGCAGGGTTCCTACAATGACTCGGTGGTGGCGGCCGCCTCTGCCAGGAAGCTGCCCTGCATCCTCGATGTCGACGGGCCCAACGTGCCGAACTGGGCGTGGGGCGGATACCTCGCACCGCTGGACCTCTCCAAGGGCAAGGTCGCCGTGTCCGGCCAGTTGCCCGGCACGGTCGGCAAATACCAGGACAAGAACTACGCGTTCGGCTTCTACGACGTGGCGTTGACCATGTACTCCCGCACGTCGGTTCTGAAGAAGTACCATATCCGTATCCCCACTCTCGACCGGCCCTGGACCAAGAGCGAGTTCATGGACGCGCTGGCCAGGCTCAAGGCGAGCGGCAAGTTCACCCACCCCCTGGATCTCGGCACGGGTGACCCCGGTGAGTGGTGGACCTACGCCTACTCCCCGATGCTGCAGAGCTTCGGCGGCGACCTCATCGACCGCTCGACCTACAAGACCGCCAAGGGCGAGCTGAACGGCGCCAAGGCCATCGCATGGGGCAAGTGGTTCCGCTCGCTGGTCACGAAGAACTACACGCCGCAGAAGTCGGGGAAGAGTCCCGGCGACGACTTCCGCAACGGCAAGACCGCCATCCAGTGGGACGGCAGCTGGTCCGCCGAGGCCAACACCAAGAAGTTCGGCAAGGACCTGGCCGTGCTCCCGCCGGTCGACTTCGGTGAGGGGCCGAAGATCGGCGCAGCGTCCTGGCAGTGGGGCATGAGCTCGACCTGCTCCAACAAGGCCGGCGCTCAGGCATATCTGAACTTCTCCCGGCAGACCAAGTACTTCGTGGACTTCGCCAAGGCCACCGGCACCATCCCCGCCACCAAGGCGGCAGCGGCGCGGGTGAAGGGCTACGAACCGGGCGGCCGGTTCGACTTCTTCCTGCGGGAAGCGCGGAAGCTCGCCGTGGTCCGGCCCGTCACCCCGGCCTACCCCTACGTCTCCACGGTGTTCGCCAAGGCGGCTCGGGACATCCTCGCCGGCGCCGATGCCAAGGGCGCTCTCGACCGGGCGGTCAGCCAGATCGACAGGAATCTGTCGACCAGCAACTATTCCACCGGCAGCTGACCACCTCCGCCAAGTCCCGGCGGATGTGATCACTCCGCTCCGCCTCCGCCGGGCCACGTACCTGCCTGGATATCCCATGACCAGCACACTGTCCGCAATCTCCTCGCCACCCGCCGCCGGTGCACCGCCGAACAGGCGGATACCCCGGAGGCGCGCACGGCGCAGGGAAGGTCTCACCGCCCTCGGCATGGTGAGCCCCGCCGTCTTCCTCCTGCTGCTCTTCTTCGTCATCCCGGTGGTGCTGGCCTTCGCGCTGGCGTTCACCAACGCCCGGCTGGTGTCCCCGAACCCGGCGCAGTTCACCGGCTTGCAGAACTTCCGCACCCTGCTGGATGACCCGCTGTTCTTCACCTCGCTGCGCAACACCTTCTACTTCGCGGCTGTTGTCGTCCCGTTGCAGGGCGGCCTGGCGCTGGTGCTCGCGCTGCTGGTGAACGCCAAGGTCAAGGGCGTCAACTTCTTCCGCACCATCTACTTCATCCCGGTCGTCACCTCGATGGTGGTGGTGTCCATCCTGTGGGCCTTCCTGTACCAGCGGACCGGGCTGGTCAACCACCTCATCTCCCAGCTCACCTTCGGCCAGGTGCACGGGCCGGACTGGCTGAACAACCCGTCCACGGCGATGCCCGCCATCATCTTCATGTCCGTCTGGCAGGGTGTCGGCTTCCACATGATCATCTGGCTGGCCGGTCTCCAGACCATTCCGCAGGACCTGTACGAGGCGGCCGACATCGACGGGGCCACCCGCTGGGCACGCTTCAGATACGTGACCTGGCCCGGCCTGCGCACCACACGCACCTTTGTGCTCATCACCATCACCATCGCCGCGTTCAGCCTGTTCGCACAGATCAGCGTGATGACACAAGGAGGACCGCTGGACTCCACCACCACGGTCGTCTACCAGGCCGTGCAGACCGGATACGCACAGCAGCAGACCGGATACGCGTCCGCGATCTCCCTCGTCTTCTTCGTTCTGGTGCTGGCGGTCTCCCTCGTACAGCGTTTCCTCACCCGGGAGAAGGACTGACATGACCTCCGCATCCACCGGCCCCTCCCGCCCGGGTCACCGAAGGCCACCGCTGCGCACCCTCGCCCTCCAGACGGCACGTATCGCGCTCGCGCTGTTCTTCGCGTTCCCGATCGTGTTCATGCTGGTGTCGTCGCTCAAGCCGGACCAGCAGATCTTCGGCGACCTGGACAGCGTCAAGGCGTTTCTGCCGGTCGGCCATCTGTCCCTGGACAACTACACCGGAGTGTTCGACCGGGTGCCCGCCGCCCGGTTCCTGCTCAACTCCATCGGGATCTCCGCCGTCACCGTGGCCTTGGGCATCTTCGTCAACAGCCTTGCGGCGTTCGCCCTTTCCCGGATGCGCTGGCGCGGCAAGAAGATCGTGCTCACCGCCGTGATCGCGACGCTGATCGTGCCGTTCGAGACGTTCGCCCTGCCGCTGGTCTGGTGGGTCAACCATCTGCCCTGGCTGCAACTGAACGGCTTCCACCTCACCCTGACCGAAGGCTGGCTGGACACCTACCAGGTGCAGATCCTGCCGTTCGTCGCCAACGCCTTCTCCATCTTCCTGTTCCACCAGTACTTCCAGAGCATCCCCAAGGAACTGGACGAGGCGGCCATCATCGACGGGGCAGGCTGGTTCGGCATCTACCGGCGCATCGTCATGCCGCTGTCCGGCCCGGCGGTCGCCACAGTGGCCATCCTGACCTTCCTGCCGGCCTGGAACTCGTACCTGTGGCCCCTGATGGTCGTCCAGGACGAGAACCTGCGGCCCGTGATGGTCGGCATCCAGTACTTCTTCCAGCTCAACCCCTCCTGGGGCCAGATCATGGCTTATGCCTCGATGATCACCGTGCCGGTACTCGCGCTGTTCGTGGCCTTCCAGCGGGCATTCGTCAACAGCATCGCCTCCAGCGGAGTCAAGGGCTGACCACGCCGTACCGCGCCCCGGCCCCCTCACGACCTCTGAGTCCTGCCCCCTGTCCTGCGCCTGCCCGTGTACTTCGCGCACCCTCCGAAAGGCCCTGTGTGTCCACGCCGCCCGTCGACTTCCACCTGCCCTCCGCACACCTGCGACCGCCCCGCGACTGGATCAACGATCCCAACGGGCTGGTCTTCCACGACGGCCACTACCACGTGTTCTTCCAGTACAACCCGTTCGGCCCGCAGCACGCGAACACGCACTGGGGACACTTCCGCAGCCCCGACCTGATCCACTGGGAACCGCTCCCGGTCGCCCTCGCCCCGACCCCCGGCGGCGACGACGAGGACGGCTGCTACTCCGGCAACGCCGTCTCCGTCGACGGTGGGCTGGTGGCCTTCTACTCCGCCAACCGCACCGGCCGCTGGTGGCAGCCGGTCACCACCGCGCAGTCGCACGACGGCGGTTACACCTGGGTGAAGCGGCCGGAGCTGCTCATCCCGGAGCCGCCCGCCGGAACCACCATGTACCGGGATCCCTACGTCTGGCGGCAGGACGGCTGCTGGCGGATGCTGGTCGGCGCGGCCCTCGCCGACGGTCGTGGCGTGGCACTGCTCTACGAGTCGGGCGATCTGGAGCACTGGGCGTACCGCGGCCCGTTCCACACCAGCAGCCCTGACCCCAGCGCCACCGACACCGCCGACCCGGTTGGCTGGGAGTGTCCCCAGTACGCGATCTTCGGCGACCGCAGGGTCCTGATCGTCAGCGACTGGACCCCGCAGGACGGCCCACGCCATGTGACGGTCCACGTGGGCGGTGAGGAACACGGCCGTTTCGCGGCGGCCGTGGCACCGGTGCCACTGGACCACGGCCCCGACTTCTACGCCCCCGCCCTGCTGAAGGCCCCCGATGACCGGTGGCTGCTCTGGGGCTGGTCCTGGGAGGCCCGCGACGGCGAGTGGTCGGACGAAGCAGGCTGGGCGGGAGTCCTCACCCTGCCACGCGAACTCACCCTGGCCGACGACGGCACGGTCACCCAGCGCCCCGCCCGTGAACTGCTCGCTCTGCGCGGCGAACGCGTCGTGCACCGCACCGGACTCGCCACCCGGTCCCGGTCGTTGGAGTTGGGGCAGGTCAGCCGCACCTTCGACCTCACCGCCAGCCTGGTCCCCGACGCCACCGGCAGCAGCGGTCTCCGCCTGCTCACTTCCACGGACGGTACCGAATACCTCGACATCACCCTCGATCCCGCCACCGGTCAGCTCACCGTCGACCGAGACCACGCCTCAGGGGACCGGCGCGCACGAGCAGGTACGTTCACCATGCCGTGCGCGTCCGCGAAGGTCCCGGGCACACCTGTCGAACTACGCATCGTCGTGGACGCTTCGATCGCCGAGATCTACCTCGCCACCGGCCAGGCCCTCACCGTCAGGTTCTATCCGGTCGGCGACGGCCCCTGGCGCCTCCAAGCCCGCACCACGGGTAGCGGCCACAGCGGTTTCACCGTCGAGGCGTGGGACCTGACTCCGGGCGGAATCCGTGGAGAACCCCTCCTGGCTCACCGGGCACAGAACGCTTGACCGCCATGACGATCGCCGCGGGCGGTCAGGCTTGGGCGGAGATCGCCTCCATCCGCCGCTGGAGCCGCCGCACGCCGGAGAGCCAGCGGTCGGTGTCGGTGGCACGTCGCGCGTAGTGATCGCCCGCCTCGGGGTGGGGGAGGATGAGGAACCGCCCGTCGGGCAGCTTGGTAACGCGGTGGCTGGTCAGGATGGCAGCGACGGGTCCGACTCCGCGGCGCGAGCCGCCTGCCGTCCCGCAGGCGCATCCATGCCGATCGTAACCTTGCCCTTTGACAGCAGCCTCCGCTGGCGTGTCAGAAGGCCCATCGTGCACGAGGTCGTTAGTGATCGTTTGCGAGCCGGGTGGCCGGGCCGCCTCGGTGAGCCGGCCCGGCCACCCGGCTCCGTCACACGGCGCTGAAGTCCGTCCGGGTGACGTAGTCCGTGAAGTCCCGCGGCGCGCGGCCCAGGACTTCACGGACACCGTCTACCGGCTCGGCCCCGCGCTCCTCGCGGATGTGCCGGAACAACTCGATGAGGCCGTCGACGAAGGGATCCGGGTGCCCGGCGGCGATGAGTTCGGCGCGGTAGGCGTCCTCGGTGACCGGGACGAAGCGCAGTGGCCGGCCCGACGCTTCGGCGATCTCGGCGACCGCCTGGCCCAAGCTGAGGGAGCGCGCACCGGACAGTACGTACGTGCGTCCCGCGTGGCCTTCCTCCGTGAGCGCGGTCGCCGCCACGTCCGCGAGGTCCTCCAGGTCGATAAAGGCATCCCGGCCCTCGCCGGTGGGCATCCGCAGTTCGCCGGCCCCGCTCCACAGGGTTCCGAAGAATTCGGGCAGTTCGGTGAAGTTCTGCGCGAACCAGGTAGGACGCAGGATCGTCCAGTCCAGGCTGGATGCCTGTATGGCCTTTTCAGTGGCGAGCCACCCGTCACCGGCTATCTCCCCGTAGGGGCGGCCGGACAGCAGGACCAGTCGTCGCACCCGGGCGCGGGCGGCGGCAGCGGCGAAGTCCCCGACCTCGGCCGACGCGTCCGGGCCCTGCGAGTCGACGACGTACACGGCCTCGTTGCCCGCAAGGGCGGGCTCCCAGGTCGAGCGGTCGGCCCAGTCGAAGCGGACCGGGCCCCGGCGGGACGCCACAGCCGGAGAGAGGTCTCGACGGCGCAGTGCGGTGGCGACGCGGCTACCGGTCTTGCCGGTGCCGCCGAGAACGAGAACGCGGGAAAGGTTGCTGGTCATGTCCCCCAGTACACGGCCACGGCGAGGAATCCGCGATGGCTGACCCGCTCGGTTCGATGCCTGAGCGTCTCACTCCCGATGTGGCTTAGCCGAAGGCGACCGTACGCTCGGGAAGCATCGCGCACCACCGGCGTCCGCCCGACGGAACATCGGGCCCTCGCCGAGGACGACGCACAACCATGTGTACGCAACCCCCGCCTTCAGCTCAGGCAGCCGTCATTACGGAAGGCACGAGCGCCTCGGCGACATGCCCAACGAGTGCTGACACACCGACTCGGACAACGGGCACCAGACCAACTCACCGGCTCCGATCTTCCCACCGCAGGGACAACACGCCTATCCGTCGACGCGAACGGCTCAGCGGCCTCATCCACGAATCAGGTCGCAGGCTCCGGCCCAGCTACTGCCGCCACGCAAAAGCGGCAGCTGAACTGGGCCAGCAGTCGGTTGGCGTTGTTTTTTCGGCGAGAACTACCGGGACCCGTAGTTGCGAGCCCTCCAGGGCTGATGACGACCGGCTGCCCCTGGAGCACGGCGCCAGCCTGGTGATGGACAGCTGGGCGAACTCAACAACATTGCATAGCGGCACTGGTGACCGCGATGTTGTTCCTTCGTTTGGACTGCGATCAGCTGGGGTGACTGAGGTGATTGACTGTCACATGATCGATTGCGGTACCTGATGAGGGGGCTTCGTGGGAGTTCAGAGGACTGTCCGGTGCGGCGCGGTGGCTGCCGCTTTCGCTTTCGTTCTCACGGCTTGTGGTTCCGGAGGCGGAAGCGAGGGGACGGCGCATGGCAGCAAGGGCGGGGACACCTCATCGTCCGGTCACGGGGGCAAGGGTTTCGCGGCACCCTTGAAGTTCTCCCCGAAGACGGGTGTGGAGCTTCCCGATTCCGCTGGTGCCGGGAAGTCGGGGTTGGCGGGCTATCAGCGGCCGTTGCCGATCGCGCTGCACAAGGGCAACGCGTACATCTCCCGGCCTGACGGGTTGGAGATCACCAACGTCCTGAAAAACGTGCCGGTCACCCTGATGGTCAGGCCCAAGCACCAGCCGGTCACCAAGCTCGACAACCTGTCCGGGGTCAGCGCCGACAACCCCGCCGAGGCCCCCCTCGTCTCCTCCACCGGAGGGAAGACGCTGGTCTTCAACGCACTGGTGACCGAAGTACCGGGCTCCGGGACGACTAAGGGGTACGACGCCGTGGAACTCATGGCCACCAGCACCTCCACCCTCAAGAAATCGTGGTCCGTGGAGATCAAACTCACCGAGGAGGACGAGTGGGCTGACGACCGGGACGAGGCCTATGTGGTCGGACGGAGCGGGGACACCGTGGTGATCTACGCACGTGGCGAGTTGCTCGGTGTCAGCCTGAAGACCCACAAGCGGGTCTGGAGCGACCACTGGTACAAGCCCCGTCCACTCGTCGTCGGGGACACGTTGGTGGCCGTGACGAACGACGAGGGCAGCGATGATCAGGTCGTCGGATTCGACGCGACGACTGGCAGGCGGCTCTGGAAGTCGCCGCGGGTGAGCGTGGCCGGATCCGAGCCGGGACTGGTCGCGATGGGGCCTGACTCGGTCATGGCGGACGAATACGCGGATGACAGCGAGGAGGACGAGCGGTACTTCGTACTCGACTCCGCTACCGGCAGGAAGCGGCGAATCGTCCCAGAAGACGCTGTGACGTCGGACTGCACCTACGACGGCGTCTCGGTCACGGTCTGTTCGGGCAGCGAGGGCTGGGGCAGCGAAGTCGCCGGATATGACTCCCACAGCGGCAAAGAACTGTGGAAGCTGCCGGACGAATCCGCGAACCGGATCGCGCCGAAGGTGACCCTCGTCCGCCAGGGCCTGGTCTATGGAGAGACCAAGAGCGGTGATGTCGTCCTGGATGCCAGGACCGGCCGGGACAAGGAGACCAAGCCGGGTATCGCTCCCGTGGTCTGCGATGGCTATGTCGGCATCAGCCAGACCCTGCACGGCGCAGGCTACAGCGCCTACCGGGCAGTGAGGTGAGCCCAAGAGCGTCCCCGCCGGCCAACTCGGCATCACGCCCGGTTGGCCGCTGCCTTGAGAGCCCACGCGCGGGTCCTCGCCGGTGGTGCCGCTGCAGGCGCTGGCCACCAGAAGCTGGGCTGCTCCCCGCGCCCTCGGGGTTGGTCCCAAGGCGGCTAGGGGAAGAGCAGAGTTGCCCCGGCGACATAGCTCCGGGACTACCACCAACCCGACGGGAGCAAGCATCGCAGCCCATAGGCACCCCGGGGCTGTGCCAGGTGACACCGGGGCTCGCGGAGGCTAGGTTCAGCGGGCGGAGCGGTAGGTGATCCTGGTGTTCTCACAGCCGTCAGCGAGGTCGATCAAAGATGCCTTTCACCAGGATCCACCGCCAGGCCCCAGCGGGACTTCACGACCGTCCACTCCTCGATGTACCGGCACTGCGCGCCCCGGCGCGGAGGGAAGCCACTCGCGGGGGTCCTGGTCGGCCGTGGAACGGTTCTCCCGGGCGCTGACCGCGACCAGGGACCTCGAGCGCCCAGATCGTTGGCGTGGGCCTGACGCTCCGTCGCCGACCACTGTGATGCGCCGCTGTCCCATGCCTCGGCAAGCGGGGTCAAGTGATCGATATCGAGGCCGCGGGCTCCGGCCACGTCAGTATCGTCGCAGTAGCTCACCGTCGGTGGTTCGATCGCCTCGGCAATGAGTACCTCGGCTCGGGTCGAGCACCCATCCCGGTCCTCGTCCACCACGCGGGGCATGAGGCGCTCGGGAGTACTGGGTGTGCTTACCGGGTCAACGCGAGTAGTTCATCGATCACCGGTTCCGCACCACCGTCACCGAGGTGGGCGATGGCCGCGAACGGCGCGATCACCTGGCTCCAGGCGTGGAGCCGGTCGCCATCGAGCCCGCACGCCGCCGTCGAGCACGTTGCCCAGGTGCAGGTCACCGTGGAGCAACACGGTACTCGCTTCCGTGTCCAGCAGTCGCTCGCACCGCTGGATGGCCCTGTCCCACGCGGTGGCGTCCATCCGTGCACCGTGCGCTCCATCCGCACGCATCCGATCGCATCCTGGGTAGCCCGAGCGGCGAAGAACCTCGTGATGGACCTCGAAGACCTCGGCTGCCGGGCACGGTTCATGATCAGGGACAGGGACGGGAAGTTCCCCGCCCTCTTCGATGCCGTCCTCAAGGACGCAGGGATCGAAGTCGTCCTCAGCGGCATCCGGATGCCGAGGATGAACTCGATCACGGAAAGGTGGATACAGACCTGTCACCGCGAGTTCCTGGACCGGACGTTGACCTGGAACCAACGACATCTCCTCCATACCCTGCGCGAGTTCGAGCAGTTCCACAACGGACACCGACCACACCTGGGCATCGCGAACGGCAGACCGCTGCATCCCTTGCCCCCACCGATCGACGACCCGGACACGTCAGCCCGCCTCGACATACGTCGACACGATCGCCTCGGCGGCATCCTCCACGCATACCGACATGCAACGTGACCTGCGCGGATGAGATTTCCGGCAAGGGCAGGGTCGGTTGGAGTCAGAGGCGGGACTGCAGCTGTACGCGTGAGCTGACCCCCAGTTTGCGGTAGGTCCGGGTCAGGTGCTGCTCCACCGTGCTGGTCGTGAGGTAGAGCTTGCCGGCGATCTCCCGGTTGGTCAGGCCCTTTGCCGCGGCCTTGGCGACCCTCCGCTCCGCATCGCTGAGGGCAAGCATGTCGCCTTCCGTCTCCTCCAGCACGTCCGGCGCGCCGACCCGCCGAGCGGGTTGTTCCGCGAAGCACGCCTGCCTGATGCTGTTGGTCTTGCGTGCCACTGACCGCGCCCGGCCAGCATCACCAAGTTGGGTGTACGCATCGTGCAGGGCGGCGAGCGCACTCGCCAACTCGAACTTATCCCCGCTTCGGTGCAGCACATCCACAGCCTCGCACAGCATAGGTGGTCGGAGGTGTAGTTCGCGGGTCGCCGCCAGCAGCCGCATGGTGCGCCCGCGCACCCGCATGTGGCCGTCTGTGCCGATCCGGCGCAGCTGCTCGCGAGCGTAGCGCGCGGCTGTTTCGTGGTCCCCGAGTTGCAGGTGAGCGGCGGCCATCTCCGTGCGCCACGGCAGTGCCTCGGTTTGGGCCATCCCCCACTGGTCGAGCAGGTCAGCGACGGCCTGGAAATCGTCGAGGGCGACCTGGGCGAGACCGCGCTCGACGTAGTGACGGCCGCGCGCCAGCAGGTAGGACAGGCCGAACGGCGTCTCGAACATCACGTCCGGCACTCGCAGGGCGAGCGTGCGTGCCGCTTCGTCGTGTTTGCCCTGCAGCGTTTGCGCCGTCAGCAGGGTACTCAACGGTTCAGCGGCCAGCACGCCCCATTCGGCGACCGGGATGAGTTCGAGCGCGGCGGTCGCCCGGGAGACCGCGACGCTGAGCGAGCCCCGGCGCAAGGCGATGTCCGCTGCGATCACGCAGAACAGCGCACGCCAGGTGGGTGCCTGGAGGTCGAGACAGGTCTGCATCAGTTCCCGGCACCGCTGCTCGGCTTCCTCCAATCGCTCGGCAATCACCATCGTGTGCAACGCGAGAATGAGCGGCAACAGATTGACCTCGGTCAGCGGCTGTTGCCAAATCGCCTCGTCGGCTTGGACCAAGCGTTCCCCGGTTGCCCCCTGGTGGTGGGAGCTCTGGAAGTGTTCGAGCAAGCGATAGCCGATAGCGCCCGGAGGCATGATCGGCGTGCCGTTCGTCCTGCTCTCGCCGTCCACGCGCCGGAAGATGCCCGGATACATGTCGGCCAGCCACATCCGTACCATCTCGAACTCCCATGAGGGCCGGGAGCCCGGCGGCACGTCGGCCGCCAGCCGGGAGAGCACGGAGCAAGCATCCTCCACCCGCCCCTGGAGCAGCAGCATGATGATGGGCATCGTCGCGTGCCGACCCCGGAGTCGACCGCTCAGCATCGCCTCGGTCAGCTCGGGCAGATGCCCGACCGAGGCTCGCAGATCGTCCCGCCACTCCGCCCGCAGCAGCAAGGCCAGAATCTCCACCCGACGCCGGCCGTCGGTTTCGACCTGGTACGCCAGCCGCAGCAGCTCTGTGGCCCGCCGCGAGTGACCCTCCTCCAGCGCCTGCTGCGCCCCCTCCACCAGGTTCAGCACGGCCGAGGGGTCGTCGAGACGGCCGGAGGCGACGCAGTGCTCCGCGATCGTCAAGGAGTCCGCACCGCACGCCTTGAGCAGATCCACGGCGCGCCGGCTCAGCTCGGATCGATCCGCGGCCGAGAGGGCGTTGAGTACGGCGCTGGCCATGATCGGGTGCCGCATCCGACCGGCCTCCACCAAACCGGTCCGGGTCAGTGCCTGCACGGCGACAGCGACCCGGTCCGACGCGACGCCGACCAGCCGGTCGAGGTACGCGAACCACGACGGCTCACCGATCACCGAGATCGCACCCGCGACCCGCAACGTCACCGGATCGCACCGGCGCAGGACGAGCTGGACCGCCCGCTCGAACTCGGACCCGGTGTTCAGCTCGGCCAGCGGGCCATCGCCGCGGGTGGCAGCCCGACTGTCCTCCAGTAGCGCATGCAGCAGCAGCAGATTGCCACCGGTGAACCGGTGTGCCTCTGCGGCCAGTTCCGTCGAAACGGACTCGAGGAGTCGCTCGGTCATGAGCTCCGCGACGCCGCTCGACGACAGTGGAGCCAGCATCAGCCGCCGCAAGTAGGCCTGCTGGTAGAGCTCGGCACACAGTAGCCGGGAGTTGCTCGGAGGCATCTCGATGTCGTCGTCGCGCCAGCCAAGGACGATCAAGATGCGGGCGAGCCCGGCACGGCGGATCAGATAGATCAGCCAATCCTGGGAGAACGCGTCGAGATACTGTGTGTCGTCAATGGCGATCACCACCGAGCTCTGCTCGGCCAACTCCAGAACCGCCGTCGCCAACCCGTCCAACACCCGAGAGCGACTCACCCCGTCGCACTCCGCATCGGCGAGCAGTTGGTGGTCGAGCAAACCACGCACGATCGCCGCCCTGTCGCGGTCGAAAACCTCACCAGCAAGCAACTGACGCACGATGCCCAAGGAAAGCGAGCACTCGGTCGGCGCCCCACTCGCCCGGAGTAGTCGCGCCCCCGCCCCACGAGCCCGGCTGCCGAACTCCTCGATTAACGCTGTCTTACCGGTCCCGACAACCCCCTGAAGCACGACAACCCGCACACCCCCAGCCGCGGACTCGGCAAAAGCTGCGGCCAGCTCAGCGAGCTCAGACTCTCGCTCGATCATGCACGATACCCCGTCCCTCATGGAGCGGTTCCTACGTCGCACGCACCGACAGACCGCGCGGAAGAAGGATCGGAAATACGGAAGTGGACCGATTAAGACGAGACATCAATGCCACAAGACTGGTTGGACCATCCGTAGGGCTGACATTGGCCACACCGATGGCAACACTCATGTCCACCCCCAGTCGATCACGCCGTTGAACCTGTGGGCGGAATGGTGAACCGTCCCTGGTTCGCTCTCAGTTGGTGGCTGTGAGCTGGGGATTCGTGGTTGCTCGGTAGTAGTCGGCTTCGTATGCCACAGGAGTGGTTGGCTTCGTGTGCCACAGGCGGCATGTGGCCTGTCTCACCGTGGAGCCGACGGTGGTCTTACCAGTCGACCCACTCGGCGGTGGTGAGTGCGACACGCGAACGCGGTGCCGGCGTCGAGGGAAAGACCGAGGGCGGCAGCCGCCGTCGCTCCAAGTCGCAGCAGGTTCTTGCGCAATGTGGCCATACCTTTCAAGACTCTGGCCGGGCCCGCGAGGCCGACAGAGAAGAACATTCATTCTGCAGATAGAATGCGAAAGGAGGGTCGAAACGTCAATTGCGTACCTTCTGCCACTAGTTGGACTGCTAGACCTCCTTGACTTGTTCCTTTCCTTGAGTTCTTCGTCCCGCACCGTTCCTGGCGAGGGCGCCAACTGGCGTTTCCTGGCTGCGCAGTAGGTGGAGGGGGCGATGCTGATGCCGTGTGCTGCCCGCACGGTGCAGCCGAAGCAGCCCCGCAATCCCGTCGATGAACACTACGAGCGCGTGTGTGGCCGGTCGAGCTCGGCCGCTCCACTTGCGCAGCGTCTCGCGCGAACCGATGCCGAGCTTCTCCATCCCGCGTTCAGCGCGGCCGTCTCAGTCGGATAGTCGTCGCGGACCTCCGCGACCATGCGGACCGCGCGCTTGCGCGGCTCGGGCGGGTACATCGAGGGTCGTGCCATGCCTCGGAATCCATACCCGGAATCACGTCCCCACCTCGCCCGGGACAGTTCACCGACCTCGATCCCGAACTCATCGCTCACGGCCACGCCTGCCTCCGCGATGCCCAGCGAGTCCACACCCGCCCGGCTCAACGGCTCGGCGGGATCCATGTGCTCGAGCCGGGCACCCTGTTCGGCCAGGACGTCGATCAGGAAACGCGCCACAGTGTCGCGCCTCACCGGCCGGAATCCCGGTGCACCTGGCGGAATGCGTTGATGCTGCCGAGGTGCCGGGCACGCTTGTCCTTGTCCCGCACGCCGAGGCCCTCTTCCGGCGCGAGGCACAGCACACCGACCTTGCCGTGGTGCGCGTTGCGGTGCACGTCGAGCGCGGCCTGGCCGGTGTCCTCCAGCGCGTAGGACTTCGACAGCGTCGGGTGGATGAGCCCCTTGTCGATCAGCCGGTTGGCTTCCCACGACTCCCGGTAGTTCGCGAAGTGCGATCCGACGATCCGCTTGAGGTTCATCCACAGGTACCGGTTGTCGAACTGGTGCGTGTACCCCGAGGTGGACGCGCAGGTCACGATCGTGCCGCCCTTGCGGGCCGCGTAGACCGAAGCGCCGAACGTCTCCCGGCCCGGGTGCTCGAACACGATGTCCGCGTCCTCGCCGCCGGTCAGCTCCCTGATTCGGGCGCCGAACCGCTGCCATTCCTTCGGGTCCTGGGTGTGCTCGTCCCGCCAGAACCGGTACCCCTCGGCGCTGCGGTCGATGACCAGCTCCGCACCGAGGCGGTGGCAGATCTCCGCCTTCTCCGGACTGGACACGACGCACACCGGGATGCCGCCGCCGTTGAGCACGTATTGCGTGGCGTACGAGCCGAGCCCGCCGGAGGCACCCCAGATCAGGACCACGTCGCCCTGCTTCATGTTCGCACCGTTGCGCGACACCAGCTGCCGGTACGCGGTCGAGTTGACCAGCCCGGGGCTTGCCGCCTCCTCCCACGTCAGGTGCGCGGGTTTGGGCATCAGCTGGTTCGCCTTCACCAGGGAGATCTCGGCGAGGCCACCGAAGTTGGTCTCGAAACCCCAGATCCGCTGCTCGGGATCGAGCATCGTGTCGTCGTGGCCCTCGGGGCCTTCCAGCTCGACACTGAGGCAGTGCGCCACGACCTCGTCGCCGGGCTTCCAGCGGTGCACCCCGGGCCCGGTCCGCAGCACGACACCCGAGGCGTCCGAGCCGACCACGTGGTGGGGCAGGTCGTGCCGCTTCGACAGCGGGGACAGCTTCCCGTAGCGCCGGAGGAACGTGAAGGTCGGCAAGGGCTCGAAGATCGAGGTCCAGACCGTGTTGTAGTTGATCGCGCTCGCCATTACCGCGATCAGCGCCTCACCGGGCCCGAGCTCCGGTGTCGGGACCTCCTCCACGTGCAGCGACTTGCGCGGGTCCTTGTCCGCGCCGGCGACGCCCTCGAACATCTTGGTCTCCTCGGCGTGCACGGTCACGCCGCGGTAGCTCTCCGGCACCCGCAGCCCGGCCAGCGCGCCCGGGTCCCCGGTCACGACGGCCTGCTGGATCTCCTTGAGCTCTGCGTTCGGCACGGCTTTCCTTCCTTCGCTGGTCCGGTTCACGACGGGAAGCCCGCCTCGGCCTCGTCGTCCTCGTCGGCGGCACGCTCACCCGGGTGCCACCAGCCGTTCCCGTTCGCCGGCGGTCGTCCGGCCGCGGAGTCGAGGAGGTTGTCACCGGGCCTGCTGAGCCACTCCCGCAGCGCTTCGGCCCACCAAGCCGTGTCGACGACCCATGTGAGCGCCGGCTGGTCCGCCAGGTGCACCTGTCCCGCGCGGACGCGCGCCAGCTCTTCGGTCCAACCGGCGACGGCGGGTCCGAGAACGGCCTCCGGGTCGGCGACCCCGAGCGCCTCGCCGATGACCGGCCAGCCGATCCCCTCGGCCCGTGCGGCCACGACGGCCCTCTCCACGTAGTGGGAGACCAGCTCGGTCAGTGCTCGCCCGGCGCGCAGCGCGGCGAGATCGGTTTCGTGCGGCCAGTAGTGTTCCGGGACGACCGTGTGCCGCGCGCAGCGAGCAACCGCCCACGCTGCCTGCGCGGCGGCGACTTTCGCATGCAGTGCAACGGGAAGCCCGTCGAGTTCAGCGTCCGCGCGCGCGTCGGCCACGGCTTTCACCCGTCCCCGGTCCGGATCGTGCCGACCAGCAGCCGTTCCGTCACCGAGACCACACCTCGCTCGCTGAGAACCACAATGTGCACACCTCCGTTGCCACTGCTCACGGGCTCACAGGCCCGGCTTCCGGATCACGGACTCGATCACGTCCACCCCGCCGGCCCGGACGGCACGGCCGGGGGACTTCGCGCCGTGGGGCCGAGCAGAGCCCGGCCCTGCGGCGCGATGTGAAACGGTCAGGCTCAGTCGCGGTGCGCGGTGGCCAGCGCCTTGCTGCGCCACGGGGCGATGTGCTCCGCAACCATCGCGTTCTTGACCTCGAGACGCTCGTAGGCGTCGCTGCCCACCAGCAGGTGCGAGGGCAGCGTCTCGCCGTCGGTCACCTCGACGATCAGCGATGCGCCCTTGACCGGGTCCCCGGGCTGGGCGTGGTTGGCCGCGTCGACCCCGTCGCGTACGAGGTGGGCGGGGGTGCCGTCGTAGGCCGCCAGCCGCGCTCCGGAGACCGACAGGGAGCTGGCGTCGAAGAGGTCGGTGCGGAACGCCCCGGGCTCGACGACCATGCTCTGGATCCCCAACGGACCCAGCTCGGCGGCGAGGGCTTCGCTGATGCCGGCGACCGCGAACTTCGAGGCGCTGTACAGGCTCACCCCGGGCTCTCCCTCGAACCCCGCCCGGGAGCCGATGTGCACGATCTTGCCTTTGCCGGCAGCACGCATCGTCGGCAGGACCGCCCGCGTCACGTTGATCAAACCGAAGACGTTGACGTCGAACAGCGACCTGGCCTCGGCGTCGGTGACCTCCTCCAGCGCACCCACCAGCACGCGACCCGCGTTGTTGACCAGCACGTCGATCTTGGCGAACCGATCGACGACCTGCGCGACGGCACGGTCGATCTGGGCCTGGTCGGTGACATCGAGGGTGACCGGATGGCATCGCTCGGCGCCGCGCAGGTCGTCGGGCAACGCGTCGACACGCCGGACGCCGACGGCGACGTCGTGTCCCGCCTCCAGGGCGTGCCGGCTGATCTCAGCGCCCAGCCCCCGGGCGGCTCCGGTGATGAACCATGTCGCCATGACGGAAACGTCTCCTTCTGTAGGCATCGGTGCTCGCTGCCGGGCCGCGGTCCACGGTCCGGCGAAGTTCCTTCTTGATCTGGCGGTGTCGCTCGCGGTGGGCGGTGGCTGTTCGGCCGGCGTCGCCGTTCTGCGCGGGACCCGGAAAGTGTTCGGCCCGGTCTCGTCCGATCCGACGGTGTCCCGGCTGCTCACTGCGCTGGCCGGCGACCCGGAGCGGGGTTCTCGCTCCGGGGCGCCGGCCGGCGCCGCGGCCCGCAGGACCGTGTGGCGATGCGCCGGTGCCACAGCCCCGGACCACGAGATCCCCTGGCCGCGTTCGTCGACCACGGACAGGCGTGTCACGACGGCACGGTCAGGCGCCCCCGGCCACCTCGTCGGCGTACTTGCGGTTCATATGCTCGAGCGCCGCGCCGGCTGCGATGCTCGCCTCCTCGCGCCGCGCGAGAATCCGGGCCCGGGCGTCGTGGGACGCCTGGGCGTGGGTCGTCCCTGATCCCTGGAAGTGCGGGGCGACCTGACGGGCGACGAGTTCCCACGAGCGCCACTTCGCCGTCGGGCCGGCCCAGTCGTGCGCCAGCAGCAGCACGGTGCCGAACCCGCCGGACTGGTCGACCATGCGCTGGATCTGGCGGCGGACGTCGTCGGCCGTGCCGATCGCGCCCAGGCCCGATTCGTTGACGAACTCGATGAGCTCCCGCGTGCTGCCGTCGGGCAGCGCGAGCCCAGGCGTGGCCGCGTTGTCGTTCAGGTGCCTCACCCAGTCCCGCAGCCCGAACTCGACGTCGCGGTATGCCTGCTCCCGGGTCTCGGCGACGTGCACGTTCGTGACCAGCCGCCAGGTCGCGCGGTCGGGCGCCGGCCGTCCCGCGTGGGCGGCGCGCTCGGTGGCGATCCCCCAGTGGTACGCCAGCGCGTCGAATCCGTCCTGGCTCATGGTCGCCCCGAGCGAGATCAGGCTCGCACCGCGGCTGCCGGCCAGGCGCGCGCCGGTCGGCGACGCCGTCGCGGCCACCGCGATCTCGAAGCACGGCTCGGTGAACGGGCGCAGCTGCAGCGTCGCGTCGACCAGCGTGTGGCTCCCGACCGTCGTGGTGACCGACTCACCGGCCAGCAGCCGCTGGATGATGTCGAGATGGGTCTCGAGGAGCTCGCGGCTCTCGGTGGGGGTCATGCCGATCATGGCGACGTCGGAGGGCAGGGAGCCGGGACCGACCCCGAACATCACCCGGCCCTGGGTGAGGTGGTCGAGCATCACCATCCGGTCGGCCACCCACAGCGGATGGTGGTACGGAAGCGAGGTCATGCCGGTCCCGAGGCGGATCCGGGTGGTGCGCTCCGCTGCCGCCGCGATGAAGATCTCGGGCGAGGCGATGAGGTCCCGGCCGGTCGAGTGGTGCTCCCCGATCCACGCCTCGTCGAAGCCCAGCCGGTCGAGGTGCGCCATGAAGTCCAGGTCGTGGCGCAGCCACCACGTCGGGCTCTCCCCCAGCGGGTGGATCGGGGGCAGGAACGCACCGAAGCGCAGACTAGTCACAAGTTCTCCACCAGGTCGGCGTCCACATCAGTCACTCGCGGCCGCGGCGCTTCCACACGACGGGCGGTGAATGCGCCGGCGATGAGCCGGCGCGGACGGGTGTGCTCGGGCGGGTCGGTCGGCACCTGGCGCACGTCCTCGTAGCGCGTGACCAGCCAACCGGTCTTGCCGTCAGCGAGCTGGAACCGGGTGACCGAACGGTCCCGTTGCAGCTCGTTCAGCTCCGGCGGGGGATGGGAGAGTGACGGCGCGGGCGGAAAAGGGGTCAAGACTGGCGCTTGGTCGGCGTAAATCATGAATTAGCCTCCGGAAAGCTGCGTGCGCCCCACGGTAGGCTCTGCGACTCGGCGAGCCATCCCCTAGTTTTCCCGGCGAACCATCCCCTAGTTGTCACAAAACATCTCTGGGGTCTCTGGGTCACCCTCCCCATGCCCGACCTGGCGGCGCGACTCGACCTGCAGGGGCCGGCAGGCCCGACGTGGACGGAGCCCACGGGCTCCGGGGTGAGACGCCGCCCGGTGACACGGTCGGTCTCCGATATGGATCGCGACCTACCCAGGTTGTGATCTCGAGTCGGTGTTTGGTGGGTCGGGCCACGGAACCCCGAAGCCAGCCGCCCCCTCTTACTGAAGACAGAGGACGAGCGCGCCGACCGCCACGGCCCGAGCCCGCGCTTCGGTCGGCGACTGAAGCCCGGTCAGGTCAGCGAGGAATGCCGCGTCGTCGGAACTGGCCTCGCGCTTTCGCGAGTGTGGTGTCCGAGGCTCGATCAAATAAGCGAGTGCCGCTGGCCTGGGACGATGGGATTTGTCCAGGGTCCTGTTCGTCGCAGAGATTCGTCGCAGAGAAAGCTGCACTCCTCAGGTGAAGGAGCGTATCGGGTCGTATCCGCGTGGGCATCGAGGCGGTGGCCGTTGGCATGGTGGGGCAGGCCGGGTCTGTGCTGCTGGTGGAGACATCTCGCAAGAGCGGCCTGGACGTGGCGATATCGGCCGCGTTGGCGCCGTGGCGCAAGCCGCGTGCAATACATGATCCGGGCCAGATCCTGTTGGATGTCGCCCTGGCGGTGGCGCCGGGTGGGGACCGCCTGGCCGATGTGGGCATGTTGCGGGCCGAGCCGGCCGTGTTCGGGCCGGTGGCCTCCGACCCCACGGTCTCCCGGCTGATCAGCAAGCCGGCGTCGGCGGACAGCGGGTCCTGGCCGCGCTGCGCACCGCCCGTGCTGAAGTGCGCGCACACGTATGGCGGTTGGCCGGTGAAGCAGCACCGGACGCGGGCGGGCAGGTGATCGTGGACATCGACGGCGTCCTCGTCCTGGCGCACTCCGAGAAGGCAGGACGCCGCCGCGACCTGGAAGAAGACGTTCGGGCACCACCCACTGATGGGGTTCGTCGACCACGGCCGCGGCGGGTCCGGCGAACCGGTCGTGGGCATGCTGCGACCCGGCAACGCGGGATCCAACACCGCCGCGGACCACATCGAAGCCACCGAGCTGGCCCTGGCCCAGCTGCCGAAGCGGTTGCGGCGCGGCCGACAGACACTCATCCGTACCGACTCCGGCGGCGGCACCCACGAGTTCGTCGCCTGGCTCGCCCAGCGCGGAAGGTGGCTGTCGTACTCGGTCGGCATGACCCCCACCGGCGCCATCCACCAGACCGTCCTGAAGGTCCCGGCCTCGGCGTGGACACCGGCCGTGGAACCCGACGGCGACATCCGCGACGGCGCCTGGGTCGCCGAACTCGCCGGCGACTGCTTGACGGGCTGGCCGAAGGGGCTGCGGCTGATCGTGCGCGAGGAACGGCCGCACCCCGGCGCCCAACTCCGCTTCACCGATGCCGACGGCATGCGGCTGACCTGCTTTGCCACCAACACCAACAACGTTGCGACCGCGGCTCTGGTAGCTGCGGCACCGCCAGCGGGCCAGGGCCGAGGACCGCATACGCGCCGCACGGGCCACCGGCCGCCGCCGCATCCTCCGTCTGGCACAGCACTGGCCCTGGACCGACGTGATAACCAACGCCCTCGCCCGGCTCGATGCCCTCCCAAACCCTGGCTGACCAGCAGCCTCCCGCCCCTACGAGCAGCACCACCTCGGAGCGGAACTTACGGCTGGAGTACTGGAAGTAGGTGCACTTCGCCAACCAATGAGACAGACTGCCGCTCTCTGAAGATCAATCATGCCGCTTTGATCGGGATCCCCCGAAGGCCCCGCAGCGTGAAGTCGGGGCCGAATTCGACTTCGCCAGCGATCTCGTACTCCGGCAACTTGTCCAGCAGCCGATTCAACCAAATGCGCATCTCCATCCGAGCCATATGAATTCCAAGGCAAATGTGAGGCCCGAAACCAAAGCCCATATGTGCCTTACGGAGACGGAAGATGTCGAAGGAGTGTGGGTTGTCCCAGCGAGCGGGATCGCGATTCGCGCAACCCAGAAGAGCCACGACTGCGGAACCCTCGGGGATCGTAAAACCCTCGACCTGCGACTCGTCGCTACAGGCAAAGCGCAAAACCGACTGCGTGAGAGTCGACCAGCGGTGGACCTCCTCGAGCGCGGCCGGAACAAGCGACCTGTCGGCGACCAGCGCGCGACGTTGGCCAGGATGGCGTCCCAGCGCATACAACATCATCGCCATCACCTGCGCCGTACTCTCATTCGCCGCAACCGTCAGCATCGTCCCGTTTGCCAATATTTCCCGATCAGGCATGGACGGCGCGAAGTCGTCGAACACCATCTGGGCCATAAGCGATCCATCACTCACCCCCAGCGCACGGTGCTTTTCGATGAGACCGGCGATGTACGAGTTCAAGGCAACTGCTGCCGCAGCGCCTTCGGCGACAGTCTCTTGACCCCTCGGAGTCGGGTCCAGCCGTGCGCCGAGAACCGCCGCCGTTGCGTCACTCCATTTGACGAAGTCTTCGTACACATCCTCTTCGGCGCCCAACAATTGGGCAGTGACAACAGTGGGGATGATCCGCGTCATCTCCGCGAGAGCGTCGAGAGTTTCGCCGGAGCGAAGGCGTTCAACGAATTGATCCACGTATTCGTCCACAACTCGCTGTATCCGCGCCGCCCAGTCAGCTTCGACAGCCCTGCGCTCGAATCCTGGCTCCCAAATTCTCCGGACCGTCTGATGCCGTGCACCATCAGTCCCGAGAAAAGTCGGTCCGCCGAACGCTTTCTCCATCTCCGGGAGCACGTTTGCAGAGTTGAAATGGCGGATGTCACCAAGCACTCGCGCGCAGTTGTGATGCGACGTGATCATGTACTGATCGTGATGAGAGTTATAGACAACCGGCCCCAGGGCTCCCCATGCAGCCATGGTCTCATAGGGGTCCTGCACGAAGTCAGGATCAAGCATGTTCAAGTCCACGGTGGGACATTCCGCCGCTGCAGAGTTCATTGTACGTCCTCTCCCTCATCGGGATCGATATCACCGGGCGTCATTGCGGCCAACACGTGTTCAGTGGGAACGTGATAGCGGTGGGCATCAATCGTGTGTAGCTGGGACAAGCGGATGAGCTCATCTTTGTCAGTCGCCTCGATGAGACCTCCGCACATCGGGCAGCTCACTTCAAGTCCGACGTCCATGGCCGCGCCCCCTTCCGATTCGTCGCTGAGCAGTCCCTGGCGTTCCGCCGTGACGCCTCATGAATGACCTCGACTCTGGGATGCCACATCGACGCGCAGCGGTCGAGTGCGTTCGGAACGGAAGCCGAAGAGCACACGCCGCACACAGTCGGCTATCTCGGCGACGTGCTCGTGTATGAAGAAATGGCCTCCGGTCAGGACCTTTATCTCGAAGGATCCCGCTGCATGTCCTCGCCAAGCACTCGCTTCCTCGAGCGACACGCTCGGATCGCGATCGCCGGTTATTGCCATGATCGGCACGTTCAACATCGTCTCTGTTGTTGGCGCACGATAAGCCTCGACTGCCCGATAATCGCCACGGATAACGGGAAGGATCACGCGTCTCATCTCGTCATCGTCGAGAAGAGCCGGGTCGGTGCCACCCAGCGATCGAAGGTTGGCAATGATACTGTCGTCATCGGCCGCATGAGAATCCTCATCACGATGACACGACGGGGCGCGGCGCCCAGACGCGAACAATGCGAGCGGCGCGCGTCGCTTATCTCGCTGGAAGCGACGCGCTACCTCGAACGCCACCACCGAACCCATGCTGTGGCCGAAGAATGCGAGTGGCCGCGTTTCCCACTGGATCAACGCCTCACAAATCTCATCGGCGAGCTGACCAATGTCCTCGATCAAAGGCTCGTGACGACGGTCCTGTCGCCCTGGATACTGAACTCCGAGCACCGATATGTCCGGCTCGAGCGAGTCTGCCAACGAGCGGAAGTACCCGGCGGAACCGCCCGCGAACGGAAAGCAAACGAGGTGTACTTGACCGCGCTGAGGTGAGCTTCGCAGCGGCCTGATCCATGATCCGCCACTCGTGGTTGATGCGCGCACGTTCCTTCTTTCTCAGGCCACGCGACCGGCAATACTTCTGATCGCCGAGAATTGGAGTCTCAAGCAATCGATGCACGACCACGTGGTCAGCACCGGCCGCGGGAAGTCCTGCGATCCGACACGCGAGGGCAGCCTCAGACCGTGGCTGTCCAGATTACTGATCGAATGGGCTCTGCCCTGCCGGAAATTCGAAAGTACCGACTTCCGGCCTGGTCAACGGGATCACTTTGCGACTGGAGAACTTCCAGACCCCACCCTCGCGAACATATTCATCCTTGTAGTACGCGGTAGCCCGAGAAATTCCGCCGGCCCGCACATCACCCTGGGCGAAGACATGGCAGTTACCAGACGCTCGGGATTCGAGAATCTCGTTGATGACATGGTTGACCGTCATGTGGCAAAGATTCTCCATCTGGCCGTAGATATCGACTTCGAAGTGATGCCGGATCTCGTCCTTCCCCGTGAACTTTCCCAGCCCGAAGCTTTCTTCGTCGAAAACTGGGCTGTCGTCGCTCCACAGCTCCATCAAAGAATCGAACTGGCGAGTATCGAGTCGATACGCATATTTGGCCGTCAACTCAATGATATCGAGTCGATCGACCATGAGAGAGAATGCGTTCTCCGCCATCATGAGAAAGCCTCCGGTAACTTGTTCGCGCGCCTGAGCCGCTGACAGGATTTCGGTTGACCAATGAGCGACGTCTTATTCGTGGATCGACACCAGCTCCTATCGCATTTTATTGGGAAGCATCATTCCAGCGTCCACCGGAAGAGTGATTCCAGTAATGTGACGCGCCTCTTCCGAGGCCAGATAGACCACGGCGTCGCTGATCCCTTGCGAGTCCAGCCAGCCGGTGGGCAACGCGCTCATGTCTTTCATCACTTCGTTTGCGTCCTCCGGTGTCGGATCGGAGACTTCCGGCAGGTAGATTTTTCGCATCGAAGCATTGTTGACCATCGGCGTGTCGACATTTCCGGGATTGACCGAATTCACGCGTATGTTGTGTGGTGCCAGCTCTGCTGCCAAGGCACGCATCAACCCGACCACGCCGTGCTTGGATGCGGTGTAGTGCGCCATGGTCGGCACGCCGATCAACCCCGCTGTCGAGCTGATGAAGACCAGTGATCCGCCTTCATTCCGTTCGATCATGTGGGGAATCACCGCTTTGACGGTTTTCCACGATCCGGTCAGATTGACGTCGATAATCTCTTGCCAGGCTTCATCGGTAAGTTCCCATGAGAACCCGAAGCTGGACATTCCAGCATTTGCGCACACGACGTCGATATGACCGAACTCAGCTATCGCCTCATCGACGACACCCT
This sequence comes from Streptomyces sp. NPDC048636, assembly GCF_040650655.1. NCBI lineage: Bacteria > Bacillati > Actinomycetota > Actinomycetes > Kitasatosporales > Streptomycetaceae > Streptomyces > Streptomyces sp. NPDC048636. The sequence goes on from NZ_JBEZHR010000004.1 coordinate 554,824, forward strand.
GCAATTCGTTGAAGTTGCGCGTATCCGCCCGGCGTGCAAGGATCCGCCGGCCCAGCTGTTCGACCAGTTGCGTCGTCGAGGCAAGATCTTGCCCGTTCGCTCCTGGATACGGCGCGGTTTCAAGGTCTGTGCACAGGTCAACAGCTACGATGTCTGCCCCTTCTTGGGCAAGTCGCACCGCATGCGAACGTCCCATTCCACGCGCAGCGCCAGTAACCAATGCGACTTTCCCGGCGACCCGGCCCATTTCTCAACCTCCACGTCAGAAAACAGGGGTGTCCAATTCACGGCGAAAGAAATGCCCTGAATGTTGAAACTTGAGTACCCTCACCTCATCACGGCATCGCGGGATATCGCGGCACCGCGGGATCGTTTACTCAGCAGAGGCAAACATAATCAGTTTCACGTCGGCTCCTTCCACCTTGCCCAGGTCGTAAGGGCGCCAGGCCATGAAACCTGTTTGGCCGAGGTACCGGCCACTGGTACCCACACTCGGATAGTAGGCCCAGTCCCCTGACAGGAGTGAGCCGAGATCGATCCAACCGGCAACCCGGATCGTTCCGGACCCGTCCTCGAAGACGACTTCGTTGGTCAGATAGGCCATGAACTGCTTGTCGGATTCTCGCTGATAGAGAATCTTGTAGCCACCTGAGGTGGTGGCCACCTTTTCACCGGACTTGGTGAAAAGGGCGTGCTCGTAGCTACCACCCTGGCCAACCCGGATGTCCTGAAAGTCCTCGATGTCAGTGGTGGCACTGATCGTTGTCTCGACCAGTTCCTCATAGCTGTTGATCACGGTTTCGACCCCTTCTTGATTGAGTTTTTCAGGCCTTGCGGTAGACGTCTTTGAGCACGATCTTCCCGTCGCTCAGGATGAAGAGGTCAACACCACGATTGACCACCTTTCCGTCATCGGTCTCCACGGTCCACCGAACCAGCCCCATGTTCTCGCCGAACATGATCGGCGATTCGAACTTCCCGTCGACCCCAGAGGCGACCATCTTTTCGCGCATCGCGTTCATACTGGTGATCAGATCGCCGATCTGATCCTTGGTGTGGACCGTCCCGAGTCCGTCTCCGTCGGGCGTGATCCACTCCCCGTCATCGGCAAAACATTCGACGGCGGTCTCGATGTCGCCGGCACCCGAGCTCTTGAAGAATCGGTCGATCACTTCTGCTGACATGGGTCCGCTCCGTTCTCGTCGTTGACGGTGTTCAGGGATCATGCGTGCAGCCTGACCGGTAGCCGCTCCAGACCACGGAACTGCAAGGTGTAACGCCAGGTGAGTCGTTCCAGTGGCTCGGCCGCCTCCCACCGCGGGAACCTGTCCAACAGCCGGGCCAGCACGATTTCGCCCTCCAGCCGTGCCAGCGGCGCGCCGACACAATGATGGATACCGTGGCCGAAGGCCAGGTGCGTAGCAGCCTTACGGCGAATGTCCAGCCGGTCCGGCTCCGCGAACCGATCCGGGTCTCGATTCGCCGAGGACAGCGCCAGAAACACCACTTCGCCGGCGGGGATAACAGTATCGCCGACCTCCACCGGTTCGGTGGTGTAGCGCAGTGTAGAAAGGTTCAACGGGCTTTCATAACGCAGGAATTCCTCCACTGCGTTCGGTATGAGAGTGGCATCCCCGCGCAATAGCTCCAACTGTTCGGGATGCTTCAGCAGAGCGTACACCGAGCTGCTGATCAAGTTCGCGGTGGTCTCGTACCCCGCGTTCATCATCAGGAAGATGGTGGAAAGCAGTTCGGACTCTTCGAACCGCTCCTCGTTGTCCGGATCGATCATCGCGTTGATCAGGTCGTCTGCGCCGTCATGACTGCTCGCTTTCTGGGCAACCAGCGTCCGGAAGTAGTCGAGTGACGCCATGTATGCCTGATACTTCTCCGACGGCTCCGAGTCGACGCTGGTCAGCGCGCGGTTCCACCGACGAAGATCGTGGTGGGCGGCGCGAGGTACGCCGAGCAACTCGCCGATCACCGCGATGGGGATGGCCATCGCCACCGACTCCACCAGGTCGATCTCGGCTCCCGCCGGGATCGAATCAAGTAGCTCGTCGGTGAGTTCCTCGATGCGCGGCCGCAGATTCAGTGTCCGGCGCATCGTGAAAGCCCTATTGAACATCCGCCGCAGCCGCGAGTGTTGCGGCGGATCGCTGAACAGCATGCTGTCCGACGTGATCGACGCGCCCGAGACCTCCTCCGTGCTGTGCTTGGCGATGATCGGTGCGGCGCCCCCGGCCGCCTTCGAGAGTCTGGGGTCGGCGAGCAGCCGACGCACATCGCTGTATTCGGTGACCAGCCACGAACGCAGACCTGTGCTCAATGTCTTGATGACGAGCCGCCGAGGACCCGTCCCGGCGCGCATCTCCTGGTAAGCCAGGTACGGGTCCTGGATGAATTCCCAGTTCAACAGGTCGGCCTCGGCTGTCTCGGTGCCGGAGGTGTAGGGCTTCGTGGAGTCAGTCATGAGGGGGCGTCCCTTGTGCTCAAGTGGCGAAACGAGGGAATCAACTGGTCTGGACTGGTCTCGGTTCACTGGCTGGGGCCGCCCAATTCTCGGTTGATGAAGTCGAACAGTTCGTTGTCGTCGGCGTTCGCGATGAGCTGGCTCTGCTCGGAATGGCCGCCTTGATCGGCGAGCGCGGACGCCATCTTCTGGACTCGCCGCAGCACCTGGTTCTTGGCCGCCTCGTCGATGCCGTCGTCTGCCGTCACCGCCGAGAGCACCTCCTCCAGCCGGTCGAGCTCGGCCAGTGCGGACTCGGCCCGGTCGGCGTCCGCGCCGAACATCGCCGTCCGCAGATGGTCACGGAGCGCCAGCAAGGTCGGGTGGTCATAGGTGAGGGTCACCGGCAGCGTCAGCCCGGCCGCCGCGACGAGCCGGTTGCGCAGCTCGACCGCGGCGAGGGAGTCGAAACCCAATTCGACGAACGCCTTGGTCGGCGACAGGGCCTCGGTCGAGCTGTGACCGAGCGCCTCGGCCACCTGCGCCTGCACCAACTCCAGTAGCAGGGCGTCACGTTCATCGCCGTCCAGAGCGTCCAGCCGCGCCCAGGACCGGAACCCGCCGTTCGGCTCGGCGAGCCGATCCCCCGCGGCGTCCACCGGGAACGCCGCCCGGTACTCGGGCAGGTCACTGATGACCGTGCACTTGACGGTGCCTGCGGTCGCCTTGATGAATCGGGTCCAGTCCACGTGCGTCATGGCGATGTAGGTCTCGTCGTGGTCCAGTGCTCGCCGCAGTCCGGCCAGCGACTGACCGGGATCCATCGGGTGCAGACCCCGACGGCTCGCCCGGTCGGTCGCGCCGGTGTCGTCGGCCATGCCTCCGCCGGCCAGCAGGCCCCAGCCGATCGTCGTGGCCGGCAGACCGCGCGCCCGCCGGTGGTGGGCCAGGGCGTTGAGGAAGGCGTTCCCTGCCGCGTAGTGCGACTGGCCGGGTGAGCCGATGAGGCCGGCGGCCGAGGAGAACAGCACGAAGGCCGAGAGGTCCAGGTCCTGGGTCAGCTCGTGGAGGTTCCACGCTCCCTCCACCTTGGGCCGTAGCACGTTGTTCAGCCTGTCGAGAGTCAGCTCGGTGATGACGCCGTCGTTGGCCACCCCCGCGCTGTGGAACACGGCGGTCAACGGCAGGTCGTGGGGAAGGTTCGCGAGCAAGACCTTCACCTCGCCCCGGTCGGCGACGTCGCAGGCGGCGATGGTCACCGAGGAGCCCAGGGCGGTGAGGTCGGCTTCGAGCTCGATGGCGCCCGGCGCTTCACGCCCCCGGCGGGAAGTGAGCACGAGGTGTGGCGCGCCCTGCTCGGCCAGCCAGCGCGCGGTGCGGGCGCCCAGGCCGGTGAGGCCGCCGGTGACCAACACGCTGCCCGAGGGTCGCCATTCCCGGCGCGGCGGCTCATCCGGGTCGGCGCGGACCAGCCGGCCGCCCAGAACGGCGCCGTCCCGCAGCGCTGCTTGCTCCCCGGTGCCGCCGTCACCCAGCAGGCGGATCAGCCCGGCCGCCGAGGCGTCGTCGGGGGTGACCGGCAGGTCGACCAGACCGCCCCAGCGGTCGGGGCGTTCCAGTGCGAGAGTCCGTCCGAAGCCCCACAGCAGGGCTTGGTCGGGATGGTCGAGGCCATCGCCGGGGACGACGTTCACCGCGCCCTGGGTGAGACACCACAGGGGCGCGTCGATCTCGCGGTCCTCCAACGCCTGGACCAGGCTCACCGTGGCGGCCAGACCGACCGGCACGCCCGGGTGTCCCGGGACGCGGGACTGCTCCACCGCCAGCAACGAGACCACCCCGGCGAGCGGCGGCTCGCCGAGCCGGGTCGCCAGCGCGACCCGGTCCAGCTCGTGCTCGCCGACCTCCAGGCCACGGACCTCGGCCCCGGCGGCGGTCATCGCCGCTTCGATCGGCGCGACCCAGGCATCGTCGCGGTGGCCGGCGGGCACCACCAGCAACCAGGTGCCGGTGAGCGTGTCCTCGGACCGGGTCGGCACGGGCCGCCAGCTCAACCGGTACCGCCAGCTGTCCACCACCGTCTTCTCGCGTCGGCCGAGGCGCCACCGGGTCAGTGCGGGCAGCACGGCGCCGAGGCCGTCCCGTTCCTCGGTGTCCAGCTCGGCGCTCAACGCGTCGAGGTCGCCCTGTTCCACCCATCCCCAGAACCGGCTGTCCACGGCGTCCGGGTCGGCTGTTGTCGCGGCCGGTGTCCCCGGCGTGTCCGGCCAGTAGCGCGTGTGTTGGAACGCGTACGTCGGCAGCGGGGTCCGGCCCGCGCCGGCCGCGGGGAACAGAGCCGGCCAGTCGACCTCGACCCCGGTGGCGAACAGGGTGCTCACTCCGGCGAGCACGGATTCGGTCTCGGGGCGGCCTCGCCGGAGGGTCGGCACGGCGACGACATCCCCACCTGTCACGCATTCGCGGACCAGACCGGTCAGGATCGCGTCCGGCCCCAGCTCCAGGAAGCGGGTCGTCCCGCCGGCCCGGAGTTCGGAGACCGTGTCGGCGAACCGCACCGCGTTCCGGACATGCTGGACCCAGTACTCGGGGGTGGCCACTTCGCTGTTGGCCATCGGTATCCGCGGTGGCTGGAACTCCAGACCGTCGAGCGCGGCCCGGAATTCCGCGAGCATGGGGTCCATCAGCGGGGAGTGGAACGCGTGGCTGACGGCCAGCTGCTTCGTGCGGTGTCCGGCGTCGCGGAGGCGTTGTCCGATCTCGCTGACGGCGAGTTCGGTGCCGGAGATGACCACCGACTCCGGGGTGTTGACCGCGGCGATCGATACCCCGGCGCCCTGCTCGGCCACCAGCGGCGCCACCACGTCCTCACCGGCGTTGACGGACATCATGATCCCGCCCGGTGCGAGCCCCTGCATGAGCCGGGCCCGCGCGGTGACCAACGCGCAGGCATCGGTCAGCGACAGCACGCCCGACACGTGGGCGGCGGTGATCTCGCCGACGGAATGGCCGGTGACGAAGTCGGGCCGGATGCCCCAGGACTCGAACAGCCGGAAGAGGGCCACTTCGATCGCGAACAGCGCGGGCTGGGCGAACTCGGTGGTGTTCAGCCGGGCCTCGTCCTCATCGAAGATCATGTCCCGCAGTGACGGGTCCAAAGCCGCGCACGCCTCGTCGAACGCCGCCGCGAAAACCGGGAAATCGCGGTGGAGTTCCCGGCCCATCCCACCTCGTTGTGACCCCTGGCCCGTGAAGACAACGGCCAGACCACCGCTGCCGGCCACACCGGTGGCCTCCGCGCCAGGTGCGGCGGTGTCGTCGGCGAACGCCGCGAGTCGCTCGCGCAGTTGCTCGCGGTCGGCGGCGAGCACCACCGCCCTGTGATCGTGCATCGCGCGGTCGGTCACCAGCGACCGCGCGACGTCGGCCAGCGTCAGTTCGGGCCGGTCGGTCAGGTGGGCGTGGAGGCGCGCCGCCTGGGCGTGCAGGGCTGCCGACCCCCGGGCCGACAACACCACCGGCTGGACCCGCCTGCTCGCGGAGCCCTCGTCCGGGGCCGGCGCCGTCGGCGGCGTGCGGAAATCCTCGGGCGGTTGTTCCAGGATGATGTGCGCGTTGGTTCCACTGAGGCTGAACGCGGACACGCCCGCCCGCCGCGGACGGCCCTGTTCGGGCCAGTCACGGGCCCGGTCCAGCAGTTCCACCCCACCGGAGGACCAATCGACCTCAGGGGACGGGGTCTCGGCGTGGAGCGTCCGGGGCAACAGACCGTGCCGCATCGCCATGATCATCTTGATGGTTCCGGCGGCGCCGGCGGCGGCCTGCGAATGTCCGATGTTCGATTTGATCGAACCCAGCCACAGCGGGGTGTCGGACTCACGTTCGCGTCCGTAGGTGGCCAACAGGGCCTGCGCCTCGATGGGATCGCCGAGCCGGGTCCCGGTGCCGTGTCCCTCCACCACGTCGACCTCGCTCGCCGACAGGCCGGCATTGGCCAGCGCGGCGCGGATGACCCGCTGCTGCGACGGGCCGTTGGGCGCGGTGAGGCCGTTCGAGGCGCCGTCCTGGTTGACCGCCGAGCCGGCCAGGACAGCCAGCACGTGATGGTGGTTGCGGCGGGCCTCGGAGAGTCGCTCCAGCACGATGAGGCCCACGCCCTCGGCCCAACCGGTGCCGTCCGCTCCGGCACCGAAGGCCCGGCACCGACCGTCCGGGGACAAGCCCCGCTGCCGCGACATCTCCACGAACATGGCGGGGGTGGCCATCGTTGCGACCCCGCCGGCCAGCGCGAGCGAGCACTCGCCGGAGCGCAGCGCCTGGGCCGCCAGGTGCATGGCCACGAGCGAGGACGAACACGCCGTGTCGATGGAGACGGACGGCCCCTCGAATCCGAACTCGTAGGACAACCGCCCGGAGATGATGCTGGCCGCGTTGCCGGTCAGCACCCGGCCGCCGAAGTCACCGGAGTCGCGGGTCAGCAGTACGGGGTAGTCGCTCCCGTTCGCACCCACGAACACCCCGACCGGGCCGCCGCGCAGGGCAGAGGGGACGATGCCGGCGTTCTCGAACGACTCCCAGGCCGTCTCCAGCAACAACCGCTGCTGTGGGTCGATGGCGATGGCCTCGCGCGGCGAGATGCCGAAGAAGTCGGAGTCGAACTCGGCCAGGTGGTCGAGGAACCCGCCCCCCTGGGAGTACGTCGTGCCGACCCGGTCGGGATCCGGGTCATAGAGGCCGGCCAGATCCCAGCCGCGGTCGACCGGGAAGCCGGTGATCCCGTCGCGGCCCTCGGCCACCAGCCTCCACAGTTCGTCCGGCGAGTTCACCTCGCCCGGGTACCGGCAGGCCATGCCGACGATCACGATCGGGTCGTCACCGATCGCGGTGACAGGCCCGGCCGGAGTGACGTCGACGGTGTCGCCCTCGTCGCCCACCAGCTCGGACCTGACGAATGCGGCCAGCGCCTCGGGGGTGGGGTGGTCGAACACCAGCGTCGCCGGCAGCCGCAGCCCGGTGGCCGTGTTGAGCCGGTTGCGCAGCTCCACCGCGGTGAGCGAGTCGAACCCGACGTCGTGGAAGGCACGGGTCATGTCGACCGAGGCGCCGCTCGGATGGCCGAGCACGGCGGCGACCTGCTCGCGCACCAGTTCGCCGATGGCCTTCACCTGGTCGGCCACGGAGGAACCGGCCAGTCGCACCGCCTCCCGTCCCGCCACCGACGATGTTGCCGCGCGCCGGGCCGGACGCCGCACCAGGCCACGCAGCAGGGCGGGCACCGTGCCGGCCGACCGCACAGCGGCCAGGTCGAGGCGAGCGGCCATCACGTTCGGGCGAGCCGAATCGGCCGCTCTGCCCAGCAACTCGAGGCCCTGGGCGGTCGCCATCGGCAGCATCCCGCCCCGCCCCATGCGAGCCACGTCGGTCTCGTTGAGGTTCTCGGTCATACCGCTGCTCTCGCCCCACCAGCCCCAGCTGATCGAGACCGCGGGGAGGCCCTGCCGGTGTCGCTCGACGGCCAGCGCGTCGAGGAAGGCGTTGGCGGCGGCGTAGTTGGCCTGGCCCGGTGCTCCGAAGGCCGTGGCGGAGGAGGAGAACAGCACGAACGCGGAGAGGTCCAGCTCCCGGGTCAGTTCGTGCAGGTGCCAGGCACCGTCGACCTTGGGGGCCAGCACCGCGTCGACCCGGTCGGTGGTCAGGGAGTCGAACACGCCGTCGTCCAGCACTCCGGCGCAGTGCAGCACCGCGGTGAGCGGGGACTCGGGCTCCACCGAGCGCACCAGGGCCGCGGCCTGCTCGCCGTCGGCGACATCGCAGGCGACGACGCGCACCGCGGCGCCGAGCTCCGCCAGCTCGGCAGCGAGCCGGACGGTCCGGGGCGAGTTGTCGCCCTGTCGGGAGGTCAGCAACACATGTCGCACGTGGTGGTCGGTGACGAGGTATCGAGCCACGTGCCCTGCGAGCGCACCCGAGGCACCGGTGATCAGCACGGTTCCGGCCGACCACGAGGTGGCTTGCGCGGGGTCGGTGGTTCCCAGGCGGGCCAGGCGCGGGGCCCGGAGCACGCCGCCGCGCACCGAGACCTCCGGCTCACCCGATTCCACGGCCGCGTGCAGCGCCGCGGTGCTGGTCGCGTCGGCGCCACCTTTGACGAGGACGATGCGGTCGGGGTTCTCCGACTGTGCCGAGCGCAGCAGTCCCCGCACGGCCGCGCCGGTCAGGCTGTCGGTCGTCACCACCACGAGCCGCGAGGACTCCCAGGCGGGATCGGCCAGCCACGTCTGCACCGGGCGCAGCACGCTGTTCACCGCCGCGTGGACGTCGGCGGTGACGGCGAGCCCCTCCTCCGGTACCGACACCGCCACGAGGGCCGGAACCTCGGCCACCTCGTCCCGCCCGGACATCAGCTCCGCGAGCGCGAGCGGGCCGTCCAGCACGGTGGCCCCGGAGCGGGGCGCGATGTCGTCGACCCGGCCACACTCGACCCAACTGATCTCGAACAGCGAGTCGTCGCGGGACGCGGCGGCGCGGAGCTGGTCGGCGGAGACCGAGCGTGAGGACAGCGACGCCACACTGAAGACGGGAGCGCCGGTGTCGTCGAAGGCGTCCAGGGCGACCGTGTCGGTGGCCACCGGCCGGACCCGGATGCGCAGCGCGGTGGCGCCCGAGGCGAACAGCCGCGCTCCGGCCCAGGAGAACGGCACCAGGCCCTGGGGGGTGTCGGAGGTGAGGGCCCGGAGCACGCCGCCGTGCAGACCGGCATCCAGCAACGCCGGGTGAACGCCGAAGCGCTCGGCGTCGGTCCCGCTCGGCGGCAACGCCACCTCGGTGTAGAGCTCCACACCGCGCCGCCAGCAGGCCACCAGCCCCTGGAACGTCGGCCCGTAGTCGTGGCCCGCCTCGGCGAACAGGTCGTACGCGCCGTCGACATCGACGACGTCGGCTCCCCGCGGCGGCCATTCGGTGAGCGGATCGGGTTCCGGCAGGCTCCCCGTGCCGGACACCGTTCCGGTGGCGTGCCGTGTCCAGGGGGTGTCGTCGGCGTCGCCGTCGGGGCGGGCGGAGATCGTGACCTTCCGACGGCCCTCCTCGTCGGCCGCTTCCACCAGAATCTGCAGCGCGACCGAGCCCGCCGCGGCGATCAGCAGGGGCGCCTCGATCGTCAGCTCGTCGAGCACGGTGCAGCCGACCTGCTCGGCCGCCCGCAGCGCCACGTCCACGAAGGCGGTGCCGGGTAGCAGGGCCTGCTCGAACAGCACGTGCTCCCCCAGCCACGGCTGGGTCTGCGGCGCCAGCCGGCCGGTCAGCAGCACGGCCTCGCCGCCGGCGAACTCCACGCCGGCCAACAGCAGTGGATGGTCGAGCGGGTCGAGGCCCACCGCGGCGAGATCGGCCGGCGGTTCGGGGATGTCGAGCCAGTACCGCTGGTGCTGGAACGCGTACGTGGGAAGCGGGGTGTGCCGAGCTCCGGTGCCGTCGAACAGGGCCGGCCAGTCGACCTCCACCCCGGCGGCGAACAACGTGCCGAGTGCGGTGAGCACCGTGTCGGCTTCGTCGCGGTGCCGACGCAGGCTGGGGACCGCGACGACGTCCGGCTCGACGAGACACTCGCGGATCGCGCCGGTCAACGGCGCGTCGGGGCCGATCTCGAGGAACCGGGTGACGCCGGCGCCGTGCAGTCCGGACACCGTGTCGGCGAACCGCACCGTGTCTCGCACGTGCCGCACCCAGTACTCCGGGTCCGCCACCTCCTCGCCGCCCACCATCGGAATGCGGGGCGGCTGGAATGCCAGGCCATGGACCAGGGCGCGGAACTCGTCGACCATCGGGTCCATGAGCGGCGAATGGAACGCATGGCTGACGACGAGCTGTTTCGTGCGGTATCCGTCCTCGGTCAGGCGCCGCACGATCTCGGTGACGGTCGGCTCGAGCCCCGAGAGCACCACCGAACCGGGGGTGTTGACCGCCGCGATCGACACCGATTCGGCGTACTGCGCGACCAGCGGGGCGACCACCTGCTCGCCGGCGGTCACCGAGACCATCACACCGCCCGGGTCGAGCCGCGCCATCAGCCGGCCACGCTCCGACACCAGCCGGCACGCATCCGGCAGCGACAGCACGCCGGCGACGTGCGCAGCCGCGATCTCGCCCACCGAATGACCGGTGAGGAAGTCCGGCCGGACACCCCAGGACTCGAACAGCCGGAACAGCGCCACCTCGACCGCGAAGAGCGCCGGTTGGGCGATCTCCGTGGCGTCGAGCCGATTCTCCCCGTCGCCGAGGATGGCCGCCCGGACGGCGGGATCCAGCTGATCGCACGCCTGGTCCAACGCGGCCGCGAAGACCGGGAACTGCCCGTGCAGTTCCGCGCCCATGCCGGGGTGCTGCGCGCCCTGACCGGTGAACACCATCGCCAGCGGGCCCCGCCGGGCCACATCGGCGACGACCCCGGTTCCGTCGCCCCCGTGCGCGTACTCCGCCAACCGCTCCAGGGCCTGCGCGCGGTCGGAGGCGAGCAGTACCGCCCGGTGGTCGTGGCCGGCCCGGTCGGCCACCAGGGAGTAGGCGACGTCCGCCAACGCCACGTCGGACCGGTCGCGCAGGGAGGAGCACAGTCGATCCGCCTGACCCCGCAGGGCCGCGGGCCCGCGAGCCGTCAGCACGAGCGGCCACACCGGCAGGGTCGCCGCGGGAGGCGGGGCCGGGGCGGTGAACTCGGCCGGGGGCTGTTCCAGGATGACGTGTGCGTTGGTCCCGCTGACGCCGAAGGAGGACACCCCCACCCGGCGGGGCCGGCCACGGTCCGGCCACTCCCGAACCCGGTCGAGCAGCGCGACCGAGCCCGACGACCAGTCGACCTGCGGCGACGGGGTTTCCGCGAACAGGGTCTTGGGCATGACCCCGTGCCGCATCGCCATGATCATCTTGATCGTGCCGGCGATGCCCGCCGCCGCCTGCGTGTGACCGATGTTCGACTTGATCGACCCCAGCCAGAGCGGCGCGTCCTTGGTGTGCTCGCTGCCGTAGGTGGCCAGCAACGCCTGGGCCTCGATCGGATCGCCCAGCCGGGTCCCCGTGCCGTGTCCCTCGACGACGTCCACGTCGGAGGCGGACAACCCGGCACTGGCCAGGGCCTGGCGGATCACCCGTTGCTGGGACGGACCGTTGGGGGCGGTCAGCCCGTTCGACGCGCCGTCCTGGTTCAGCGCCGAGCCGGCCAGCAGTGCCAGCACCTGGTGTCCGTTGCGCCGCGCGTCGGACAGCCGCTCCAGTACCACCAGGCCCGCGCCTTCGGACCAGCCGGTGCCGTCCGCGTCCGCGCCGTACGCCCGGCACCGACCGTCCGCGGCGTTCGCGCGCAGTCGGCTGTACTCCACGTACAGGTCGGGCGTGGCCATCACCGTCACGCCGCCGGCCAGCGCGAGCGAGCACTCCCCCGACCGCAGCGCCTGCGCCGCCAAGTGCATGCTGACCAGCGATGACGAGCACGCCGTGTCCACCGTCACAGCGGGGCCCTCGAAGCCGAACTCATAGGCGACCCGGCCCGACGCGATGCTCCCGGCGCTGCCGTTGCCCAGGTAGCCCTCGAGCTCCTCGGGCTTGGTGTGCAGCCGCGAGCCGTAGTCGTGGTACATCAGCCCGACGAACACGCCGGTCGGGCCGCCACGCAGCGAGGTGGGATCGATGCCCGCGTTCTCGAGGGACTCCCAGGCCGTTTCCAGCAACAGCCGCTGCTGCGGGTCGATCGTGATCGCCTCGCGCGGCGAGATGCCGAAGAACTCGGGGTCGAACTGGTCGGCGTCGTACAGGAAGCCACCCTCACGGGTGTAGGTGGTCCCGGGATGATCGGGGTCCGGGTGGTAGAGCTCGGCCAGGTTCCAGCCCCGGTCGGTGGGGAAGGCGCCGATCACGTCCCGGCCCTCGGCGACGACGTCCCAGAGCTCGTCGGGCGAACTCACCCCGCCCGGGAAGCGGCAGGCCATGCCCACGATCGCGATCGGGTCGTCTCCGGTGCCGGCCGCGGTCGCGCTGACGGCCGTCCGGGCCGGGGCGGCCGCCTCGCCGCCGATCTCGCCCCGCACGAACTCGATCAGGGCGGCCGGGGAGGGGTAGTCGAAGATCAGTGTGGCCGGCAACCGCAGCCCGGTGGCCGTGTTGAGCCGGTTGCGCAGCTCCACCGCGGTCAGTGAGTCGAACCCCAGCGCGGTGAAGGGCTGCCGGTCGTCGATGGCGTTGCTTGCGGAGTGCCCGAGCACGGCCGCGGCATGGGTGCGCACCAGCTCGGCGACGACCTGGTCGCGCTCTGCTGGCTCCAGTGCCGCCAGGCCCTCGCGAGGTCCGGCCCCACCGGCCAGGTGGGGTTCGACGACCCGCCGCGCCGGACGGCGCACCAGCCCGCGCAGCAGTCCCGGGACCGTGGCCGCGGTGGACAGGCCGACGAGGTCGAACGGGGCGGCGATGACCCGGCCCTGTCGGCGGGCGGCCGCGTCGAACAGGGTGAGACCGAAGTCGTTGTCCACCGGGCGGATGCCGGTGCGGGCCATCCGGGCCCGGTCCTGGGTTCCGAGGTGGCTGCCCATCCCACTGGCCTCGGCCCACCACCCCCAGGCGATCGACACCGCCGGCAGGCCGAGTGTCCGCCGGTGCTCGGCCAGCTCGTCGCAGAACGCGTTGGCCGCCGCGTAGTTCGCCTGGCCGGCGGCGCCGAACGCCGACGCGGCCGAGGAGAACAGCACGAACGCCGACAGCTCGGCGTCCTGGGTGGCCTCGTGCAGGTGCCAGGCACCGTCCACCTTGGGCCGCAGCACCGCATCGACCCGGTCGGGGGTCAGTGAACCCACGGTCGCGTCGTCGAGCACACCCGCGCAGTGCACCACGGCGCTGAGCGGGAACTCCGGCGGCACCGAGCCGACGAGGTGCATCACCTCTTGGCGAACGGCGAGGTCACACGCGACCATCCGCACCGAGGCACCCGCCTCGGTCAGCCGCTCGACCAGCTCATCGGCACCCGGAGCGGCCGGACCCCGCCGCGACACCAGCACCAGCCGTCGCACCCCGCACTCGGCCACGAGGTGCTCGGCCACCAACCCGGCCAACACGCCGGACGCCCCGGTCAGCAGCACGGTCCCCGTGCCCCACACCGAAGACCGCTCGTCCGGCGCCGGCCCGGCGGGCTCCGGGAGCGCCTCGGCGGCGACCCTGTTCAGGCGGGGCGACCACAGCCGTCCGTCACGAACCGACACCTCCGGCTCACCCGATTCGACCGCGGCGCGGGCGAGTGCCTCCACCGACCGCGCCCCGGCCGGCTCCGGATCGGCGAACGCCTGCTCGACGAGAACCACCCGCTCCGGGTTCTCCGACTGTGCGGAGCGCACCAGACCACCGACCGCCGCACCCACGAGCCCGCCGTCGGTCACCACGACCAGCCGCGACCGCTCCCACCGGGCATCGGCGAGCCAGTCCTGGAGCACCCGCAACGTGCCGTTCACCGCGGTGTGCACCGAGTCGACCGTCGACTCGGGTGCCCGGCGGCCGGGAACGCGCAGCACCACCAGCTCGGGCAGCGGCGCGCCACCGTCCACCGCCGAGCCGAGCGCGGCCAGGTCGGGGTGGAGCCACGCATCGACCGTGTGCTCGTCCTCCGACGGCGCGGGCTGCGCCGGATCGGACGGCACCACCCAGCCGATCGGTCCTTCGGCGCTCGCCCCCGGACCGGCCTCGGCCGGTCCGCACTGCACCCAGCCGAGCTCGAACAGCGCGTCGCGGTGTGCGGTGTCGACGTCGCGCAGTTGCTCGGCGGAAACCTCCCGGGCGACCAGTGAGTCCACCCTCAGTACCGGGCGACCGGTGCTGTCGAACCCGTCCACCGACCACGAGGATGGCCCCGTCGGGGAGAACACGAGCCGCAGTGCCGCGGCGCCCGAGGCGAGCAGCCGCACCCCGGACCACAAGAACGGCGCTCGCACGCCGGGGTTGTCCGGGTCAGCCCCCCGCGAGTCGAGCTGGTCCAACGCCAGGCTGTGCTGACCGGTGTCCATCAGGGCCGGGTGCAGGCCGAAACGCACCGCATCGGCCGCGAGTCCCTCGGGCAGCTCCGCCTCGGCGAAGACCTGGTCACCCATCCGCCAGGCCCGGCGCAGCCCGGTGAAGGCGGAGCCGTAGTGGTAACCGAGCGCGCTGAGCCGCTCGTACGATCCGGCGACGTCCAGTTCGGTCGCCCCGGTCGGCGGCCAGGTCACGTCCGCCGGCCACGGCGCCGGCTCCGGACTGTCGCCGGGCACCGCGCTCCCCCACGCGTGCCGCGTCCACGAGACACCCACGGCCTCACCGGGTTCCGCCGACCGGGAGGAGACCTCGACGGTGCGGCGGCCGTCGCCGTCGAGAGCCCCGACGAGCACTTGGATCAGCACGTCGTGCCCGCTCGGCAGGATCAGCGGCGCCTCGATGGTCAGCTCCTCCAGCCGGCCGAGGCCCGCCTCATCGGCTGCGCGGATCGCCAGCTCGAGGAACGCCGTACCGGGCAGCAGCGGCCGATCGAAAAGCGCGTGGTCGACGAGCCACGGGTGAGCGTGCAGCGAGAGCCGGCCGGTGAACAGGAAGCCGGCGTCACCCGCCAGGGTCATTTTCGCGCCGAGCAGAGGGTGATCGACCTGTTCGAGGCCGCTGGCGGCCAGGTCGCCGGGCGCGGACGCCGACGCGGTCGGCCAGTAGCGCTGCCGCTGGAAGGCGTAGGTCGGCAGGTCGATCCGCCGCGCCCCGGTGTCGGCGAAGGCCGCGGACCAGTCCACGGTGAGCCCGGCCCGCCACGCGGCAGCCACCGATCGCAGGAACATCTCCGGGTCGCTCTCGCCGCGGCGGAGGGTCGTCAGCACGGTCGCCTCGACGCCGTGCTCCTCGGCGGTCTCCTCGATCGCGGGAGCCAGCAGCGGGTGCGGGGCCACCTCCAGCAGCACGCGGTACCCGTCGGCCAGCAGCACGGCGGCGGTGTCGTGGAACCGTACCGGCTGCACGAGGTTGGTGAACCAGTACCGGCCGTCGAGCTCGTCGCCCTCCACCCGGCGGGCGAACGTCGTGGAGTAGTACGGCACCGAGGCGGTGGCCGGGCGGATGTCGCTCAGGAGCGCGAGGAGTTCGTCCTCGACCACCGCCATGTCCGGGGAGTGCGTCGGGTAGTCCATCGGGATGGGACGCGCGCGGACACCGGCGGCCTCGTACTCGGCCCGCAGCGCGGCGACCCGGTCGAGCGGACCGGTCACGACGACCGATCGCGGACCGTTGATCGCGCTGACGTGCACGTCGGTCAGCCGTGCGACCTGGGCGCGCACCTGCTCGACCGGCAGCCCGACCCAGAGCGTGGCGTACCCGGTCACCTGGCCGGACACGCGCGCCCGCGCGGTCAGGACCCGGGCCGCGTCGGCGAGGGTGAGGATGCCGGCGATGTGCGCGGCCGCGACCTCTCCCACGGAGTGCGCGATGATCGCGGAGGGCACCACCCCTCGGGAGATCCACAACCGGGCGAGCGAGACCATGACCGCGAACAGCATCGGCTGGACCTGCTCGGCGTGCTCGAGGTCCACGCCGTCCGCGCCGGCCAGAAGATCGCGCAGTGTGTGGCCGTGCCAATCCACGTACGGCGCGAGCGCCGCCTCGCACTCCGCCATGGACGCGGCGAAGACCGGCGAGGAGTCCCACAGCCGCAGGGCCATCCCGACGTACTGCCCGCCCTGCCCCGGGAACACGAACACCGGATCGGTGTTGCCGGAGCTGACGGGTCCGGTGACCGGGGTGGTGGCTGCCACCAGGTCATCCAGCCCGGACAGGAGTTCGGTGAGGTCGGCGCCGAGCACCACGGCCCGGTGATCCAGCGAGGAGCGGGTGTTGGCCAGTGAGAACGCCACGTCGGCCAGCTCCGCCGGGCCGGTGGCCCCGAGTGTCAGGAGGTGCTCGCGCAACCGCAGCGCCTGACCGCGCAGCGCGGCTTCGCCGCGGCCGCTGAGCAGCAGCGGCAGCACCTGCGGCGCGTGGGACCGATCCGCCGGTTCGACCTCGGGCTCAGTGTCCGGAGCCTGCTCCATGATGACGTGCGCGTTGGTCCCGCTCGCCCCGAACGACGACACCGCTGCCCGTCGGGGACGCCCGGTCGTCGGCCACGGCCGGGCGTCGCCGAGCAGCCGGACCGTTCCGCTCTCCCAGTCGACGTACTCCGAGGGCCGGTCCACGTGCAGGGTCTTCGGCAGCACACCGTGCCGGATCGCCATGATCATCTTGATGACGCTGCCGACCCCGGCCGCTGCCTGGGAGTGGCCGATGTTGGACTTGAGCGAGCCCAGCCAGAGGGGCTCGCCCTCCCCTCGGTGCCGGCCGTACACGGCCTGCACCGCCTTGATCTCGATTGGGTCGCCGAGCACCGTGCCGGTGCCGTGCCCGTCCACCGCGTCCACCTCGTCGGGGCGCACGCCGGCGTTGGCCAGTGCCCGTCGAAGGACCCGCTGCTGGGCAAGGCCGTTGGGCGCGGTGAGGCCGTTGGACGCACCGTCCTGGTTGATCGCCGAGCCGCGGAGCACGGCCAGCACGGAGTGGCCGTTCCGGCGGGCATCGGAGAGCCGCTCCAGCACCAACAGGCCGGCGCCCTCGGCGAAACCGGTCCCATCGGCGCCCGCGCCGAACGCCTTGCAACGACCGTCGGCGGACAGCCCTTGCTTGTCGAACTCCTGCAGGTCGACCGGGGTCGCCATGACGGTGGCCCCGCCGGCCAGTGCCAGCGCGCACTCCCCGGAACGCAGCGCCTGCGCGGCCAGGTGCATCGCCACCAGCGAGGACGAGCAGGCCGTGTCGACCGTCAACGCCGGCCCCTCCAGGCCGAACTGGTAGGAGACCCGCCCGGCGAGCACCGCGGCGGAAGTCCCGGTGAGCAGGTAACCGTCGGCCAGCTCGGCGCTGCCGCGGAGCAGGTCCGCGTAGTCCTGGTCACTGGTGCCGGCGAACACACCGGTCTGGCTGCCCCGCACCGACTTCGGGTCGATCCCGGCCCGCTCCAACGCTTCCCAGGTCAGTTCCAGCAACAGCCGCTGCTGCGGGTCCATCGAGGCCGCCTCGCGCGGCGAGATCCCGAAGAACCGCGCGTCGAACTGCGCCACGTCGTCGAGGAAGCCACCGCCACGCACGTGGGTGGCGCCCTGACGCATCGAGTCCGGGTGCAGCAAGGTGTCGAGGTCCCAGCCCCGGTCGGTCGGCAGCCCCGACACCGCGTCGCGCCCGCCGTCCACCAGCTCCCACAGCTGCTCCGGCGAGCCGACCCCACCCGGGTAGCGGCAGGCCATGCCGACCACGACGATCGGGTCGTCGGCGAACGCGGCAAGGGGGACGGCCGTGCCGGGTTCCTCGTCAGTCGCGTCGGTCACCAGTCCGACCAGGTACGACGCAAGGGCCGCGGGGGTG
Source organism: Streptomyces sp. NPDC048636 (assembly GCF_040650655.1). Taxonomy (NCBI): domain Bacteria; kingdom Bacillati; phylum Actinomycetota; class Actinomycetes; order Kitasatosporales; family Streptomycetaceae; genus Streptomyces; species Streptomyces sp. NPDC048636. The sequence continues at coordinate 572,711 of NZ_JBEZHR010000004.1, forward strand.
GGGTAGTCGAAGGCCACGGTGCCGGCCAGCCCGAGACCGAGCGCCGCGTTCAGCCGATCCCGCAGCTCCACCGCCGCGAGCGAGCTGAAGCCCAGGTCCTGGAAAGTGCTCTCGAGATCGACATCGGCCGGCGAGTCGAGGCCGAGCACCAAGGCGACCGAGGTCCGCAACAGATCGTTCACGACGCGACGCTGATCCACGACGGCCAGCACGTCCGTGACCCGGGCGTCGGTGCTCGGCTCGGGCGTGGCGGCCGAAGGCGGGTCCGAGGGAGCCGGGGCGACGGAGCCGTCGCGCGGCAGCCAGTGCCGATGCCTCTGGAAGGCGTAGGTCGGCAGGTCGACCCGCCGGCTCTCGTCGGGGAACAGCGCCGCCCAGCTCACCTCGCCGCCGCCGGTGAAGAGGCGAGCGACCGCGTCGAGCAGGGCAATGGCCTCGGGCCGGTCACGGCGGGACGCGGCCACCGCCGTCACCCGCCGGTCGGTGGACAGGCATTCCCGGACCATGGCCGAGAGCACCGCGTCCGGTCCCAGCTCCAAAAAGCGGGTGACGCCTCGCTCGTGCAGGGTGGCCACCCCGTCGGCGAAACGCACCTGCTCGCGTGCCTGCCGGACCCAGTACTCGGGCTCGCCGAGCGTGGCCGCGTCGGCCAGGGCACCGGTGAGGGTGGACACCACCGGGATGTCGGGCGCGCCGAAGGTGAGTCCGGCGACGACGGCCCGGAAGTCCTCGAGCACCGGGTCCATCAGTGGCGAGTGGAACGCGTGGCTGGTCGCGAGCCGACGGGTCCGGTACCCGGCCGCGGCCAACTGGGCCACGACCTCTGCCACCGGTTCCTCCGCACCGGACACCACGACCGAGTCAGGGCTGTTCACCGCGGCCACGGACACCCCGTCCGCGGCCGCGACCAGCGGGGCCACCGCATCCGGGGCGGCGTTCACCGCGACCATGGCACCGCCGTCGGGCAGCGCCTGCATCAACCGGCCGCGCGCCACGACCATGCGACCGGCGTCGGCAAGGGACAGCACGCCGGCCACGTGCGCGGCACTGATCTCGCCGATCGAGTGACCGGCGACGAACTCGGGCCGGATGCCCCACGACCGGACGAGCCGGAACAGTGCGACCTCGAAGCAGAACAGCGCCGGCTGGGCGAATTCGGTGCGGTCCAGCAGTGGACCGCCCTCCCACATCAGCTCACGCAGCGATCGGCCCAGCAGCTCGTCGGCCACTCCGCAGACCTCGTCCAGCGCCGCGTCGAACACCGGGTACCGCGCCGCCAGCTCTCGCCCCATTCCGGCGCGCTGTCCACCCTGGCCGGTGAAGACCATCGCCAGGCGGCCTTCCCTCGCCCGTTCGACGTGCACCGCGGGACTGTCCGTGCCGTCGGCCAGTGCGGACAGACCGGCCACCAGGGCCGCCCTGTCCTCGGCGACCACCACGGCACGGTCAGCCAGCACGGCGCGGGTGGTGACCAGGCTTCGTCCGACGTCGGTCGGCTCCAGCTCCGGGTGGCGCTCGACGAAGGAGCGCAGCTCCTCGGCCTGACCGCGCAGCGCGGCGGCGCCCCGGCCGGTCACCACGAACGGCCACGGACCGGTGCGGGCCCGCCCCGTCGGCACGGACGCGGCCTCGACCGGGTCATCGGGAGCCTGCTCCAGGATGACGTGCGCGTTGGTCCCGCTGATCCCGAACGACGACACCGCGACACGCCGGGGACGGCCCCGGTCGGGCCACGGCCGCTGGTCGGTGAGCAGCCGGGCCGTCCCCGCCGACCAGTCCACGTGGGAGGTCGGCCGCTGGGCGTGCAGCGTCCTGGGCAACTCCCCGTGGCGCATGGCCATAACCATCTTGATCACGCCGCCGACGCCGGCCGCCGCCTGCGCGTGTCCGATGTTCGACTTCAGCGATCCGATCCACAACGGCGTGTCCGCCGTTCGCTCCCGGCCGTAGGTGTCCAGCAGGGCCCGGGCCTCGATCGGGTCGCCCAGCCTGGTGCCGGTGCCGTGCGCCTCGACCGCGTCGATGTCGGTCGAGGCCACACCGGCGTTGGCCAGCGCGGCCCGGATCACCTGGCGCTGAGCCGCGCCGTTCGGCGCGGTGAGGCCGTTGGAGGCGCCGTCCTGGTTGAGGGCGGAGCCTGTCACGAGGGCCAGCACCTGGTGGCCGTTGCGCTGGGCGTCGGACAGCCGCTCGACCACGAGCACGCCGACGCCTTCCGCCCAGCCCATGCCATCGGCCTCGTCGCTGAAGGCCTTGCACCGGCCGTCCGGGGCGATCCCGCGCTGCCGGGCGAACTCGATCAGCGAAGCCGGGCCAGACATGATCGTCGCCCCGCCGACCAGGGCGAGCGAGCACTCCTGCGAGCGCAGCGCCTGGGCGGCCAGGTGCAGCGCGACCAGCGAGGAGGAGCAGGCCGTGTCCACGGTGACCGCGGGCCCCTGAAGACCGAACGCATAGGACAGCCGTCCGGAGACGACGCTGGCGATGTTGCCGGTCAGCACGTAGCCCTCGTAGGTCGACGGCACGGTGCGCAGCGAGATGTGGTCCTGGTAGCTGACGCCGACGTACACGCCGGTCTGGCTTCCTCGTACCGCGTCGGCGCTGATCCCGGCTCGTTCAAGAGCCTCCCACGAGGTCTCCAGGAGCAGCCGTTGATGCGGGTCCATCACGGTCGCTTCCCGAGGGGGGATGGCGAAGAACTCGTGGTCGAACAGGTCCGGCGACCGCAGGAAACCGCCGCCCCGGGAGTACGTCCGGCCCACCTTCTGGGGGTCGGGGTCGTAGAGCTCGTCCAGGTTCCAGCCGCGGTCCGTCGGGAAGCCGGACACCGCGTCGGTACCGTCGGCCACGAGCTGCCACAGGGCTTCGGGGCTGTCGGCGTCCCCCGGGTAGCGGCAGGCCATGCCGACGATGGCGATCGGCTCCCGGTTCCGCGCCTCGACGTCGCCGAGCCGCTGCCGGATTCGCTCGTTCTCCTTGAGTGCGTTGCGCAGCGCGTCAACGAGCTCGTTCATGGACGGGGTGGTCATGAGGTCGGCCCCTCCGCTCGGTCGCTCGCGTCGGCTTGGCCGTATGCGGCGCGTATGAGATCAGCCATGTCCATCGAGTCGATCGCGGTCGTGGACCCGGCGCTGTCGGCCGGCTCGCCCCCGGGAGCGGTCTCAGCCAACCGGAGCAAGGCGTCCACCAGCCCGGCCTGCCTGAGCGAGGCGATCGGAATGCGGTCGATGATCTTCTTCAACCCTGCGTCGTCGACGCTCTCACCGGTCTCGCTCCCGTGGGTCCCGGTGTCCTCGCCGAACAGCTCGGCGTACACCAGCTCCGTGACAGAGGCGGGCGTCGGGTAATCGAAGATCAGCGTGGCGGGTAGCTGCAAGCCGGTCGCCACGCCAAGCCGGTTCCGAAACCGCAAGGCGGTGAGCGAGTCAAAACCGGTTTCCTGGAAACCGCGCCCTGACTCGACCGAGCTGCCGTCGGCATGTCCCAGCACGGCCGCCACCGTGGCCCGGACGAGGTCGGTGATCGCATACGTCCGCTCGGTGGCGGGCAGGCCGACGAGCCGCTCGCGCACACCGGTGTCGGCCGCTCCGTCCGCCGACCCTTCGGGGTCGTCCTGCCTCGCCTCGAGCAGCTCGGCGAGGAGCGACATCGATCGAGTGCCGACGAGCTCGGTGGCGAACGAGGACCACTCGACGTCCGCCACGACCACGGCCGTCTCATCGCGGTCGATCACCTGGCCCATGGCCTGGACGGCGCCGCGCGGGTCCATCGCGCGCAGGCCGCGGGCCGCCAGCCGGTGCTCCACTCCGTCGCGGTCGGCGATCCCTGGGCCTTGCCAGAGTCCCCAGGCGAGGGAAGTCCCGGTCAGACCGAGAGCCCTGCGGTGCGCGGCCAGTGCGTCCAACGAGCTGTTCGCGGCGGCGTAGTTGGCCTGGCCAGCCGGGCCGACCGTGCCGACGAACGACGAGAACAGGACGAAGTCGACGAGGTCGCGGTCTTTCGTCAGCTCGTGCAAGTGCCACGCGGCGGCCACCTTCGGGCGGAACACCCGCGCGAAGCGTTCCGGGGTGAGCCGGTCGATGACGCCATCGTCGAGCACGCCCGCGGTGTGCACGACCGTGGTCAGCGGATGTTCGGCCGGCCAGTTGGCCAGCAGGTCGGCGAGCTGCGCCCGATCGGCCACGTCGCAGGCGACCACCGACACCGAGGCACCCCGCTCGGTCAGCTCGGCGGCCAGCTCGGCTGCGCCGGGTGCGGCCGGGCCACGACGGCTGGCCAGCACGAGGTGTCGCGCGCCGCGCCGGACGAGCCAGCGCGCCGCCTCCGCCCCGAGAGCGCCGGTGCCGCCGGTGACCAGAGCGCTGCGCTCGAGCGGCTGATGCGTCCGGAGCGCGGGTGCGGTGACCCGGGTCAGCCGACGGCAGAACACCGCGCCGCCTCGCACCGCCAGCTCACTCTCGCCGTCTCCGAGCGCCCCGGCCAGCGTCACCAGGTCCGCTCGGCCGACCTCGCGTGGCAGGTCGACGACGCCACCCCACGACACGGGGTGCTCCAACCCCGCATGCCGGGCGAACCCCCACAGCGCGGCCTGCCGTGGCTGGGTAACGGCGTCTCCCGGCCGGACGGCGACCGCATCCTGGGTCACGCACCAGATCGGGGTCGACAAGCCGAGCTCACTCACCGACCGCACCAACGCGAGCGTGCCGCTCAGGCCGACCGGCACGGATACGGCGTCGGTGTCCTCGGCTGTGTCAAGCGCCAGCAACGACAAGATCCCCCGGGCCGGTTCGCCGTCCAGCGCCGTGACGAGCTGGTGACGGACCGCCTCGACATCCGCCGCTCGGGGGACATCGACCCGGCTGATCTGAGCCCCTCGGGCGCTCAGCGCTGCGATGACCTGCTCAAGCCACGTCGGCCCGGCGATGTCCGCCGGCACCACGACCAGCCAACGGCCGGTGAGCGGTCGGTCCGATCCTTCGGTGGGGCGCCAGGCGACGCGGTACTGCCAGCCGGCCAGCGTCGCCTGCTGCCGGCTGCGCTCACGCCACGACGACAGGGCCGGGAGCACGGTGCCCAGCGAGGATCGGCCGGCGTCGTCGGAGAGGGCGAGCGCCGTGGTCAGTCCGTCGAGGTCGCCCTGGTCGACCATCTTCCAGAACCGGGTGTCGACTTCGGTGCCACGAGACGAGCGGCCGGGCGGCGTCTCGATCCAGTAAGGGGTGTGCTGGAAGGCGTAAGTGGGCAGCTGCACCGGCTGCTGACCCGAGGGGAACAGGTCGGACCACCGCACGTCGACGCCACCCACGAACGCCTCGGCGGCGTTGCGCAGGAATTCCCGCGCGCCGCCGTGGCCGCGACGGAGCGTTCCGACCGTCGTGACCGACGTCCCCTTGGCCTCGGCGAGCTCCTGTATCGAATGGACGAGTACCGGGTGCGCGCCCACTTCGTGGAACGATCGATGCCCGTCGCTGAGCAGCTGGTCGACCACCTCCGCGAAACGCACCATCTCGCGCAGGTTCCGGTACCAGTAGTCGGCGTCGAGCTTCCGGCCGTCGAGCAACGAGCCGGTCACCGTCGAGTAGAACGGAACCGTGCCGGGCGAGCACTCGACCACACCCAGCGTGTCGGCCAGCTCAGCCCGGATGACCTCTACCACCGCCGAATGTGACCCGTAGTTGATCGGTACGCGCCGGACCCGCGCTCCCTCCGACTCCCAGACCGACAGGAGTTGATCGAGCTCGGCGGTGACCCCGGAGACGACTGTGGACATCGGTCCGTTCACCGCGGCGACGCCGAGCGCGGGATAGTCGGCCAGGCGTTCGCGCACCTCGTCTGCCGATCGGTTCACCCAGCCCATACCGCCTCGCGTTGCCAGACGCCGAAGCACCCGAGATCGCAGAGACACGACGCGTGCGCCTTCGGTCAGCGACAACGCCTCCGCCGCCACGGCAGCGGCGAACTCACCTTGGGAGTGCCCGACGACAGCCGAGGGTCGAACGCCGAGTGATGCCCACAGCCGGGACAAGGAGACCCCGACCGCGAACAGCGCCGGCTGGACGACGTCGTCCCGGTCGAGGCTCGGCGCACCTGGCACCCCGGCGAGCACGTCCCACAGCGAGAACCCGTCCCAGTCGACCCATGGCGCCAGCGCCTCGTCACAGGTCCGCATCAGCTCCGCGAACGTCGAACTGCTCCTCCACAGTTCGATGCCCATCCCGAGCCACTGGCCCCCCTGCCCGGGGAACACGAAGACCGGGCCGTCGTGGTCGGCTTCACCGGCTCCCGCCACCACCAGGGCCGAGTTCTCCGGCTGGCCCGCCGCGATCGCGTCAAGGCCGGCCAGCAGCTCATGGCGGTTCTCCGCGATCACCACAGCTCGGTGGGAATGCGTGGCCCCGCCGTTGGTCAGTGCCGCGCCGAACCCGGCCACATCGGTGTCCGGTGAGTCAGCCAGCGCGGACCGCAACCGGGTTGCCTGGCCGGCCAACGCCGCCAACCCCCGGCCTGACACGGGGAAGGCGGAGACTCCGAGCCGCGTCACGGCGTCCGACTGCCCGGCCGCCGGCTGCTCCGGCGCCTGCTCGAGGATGACGTGCGCGTTCGTGCCACTGATACCGAACGAAGAAACGCCGGCACGGCGGGGCCGACCGGTCCTCGGCCAGTCGTGGTTCCGGTCGAGCAGAGCGACGGCTCCCTGCGACCAGTCGATGAACGGCGAGGGCTGCTCGGCGTGCAACGTCCGCGGCAGGACGCCGTGACGCATCGCCATGACCATCTTGATGACGCCGCCGATCCCGGCGGCAGCCTGGGTGTGCCCGATGTTCGACTTCAGCGAGCCCAGCCACAGCGGGGTTTCGCGGTCCTGGCCGTAGGTGGCCAGCAGCGCCTGGGCTTCGATCGGGTCGCCGAGCTTCGTGCCGGTGCCGTGCCCTTCGACCACATCGACGTCCGACGTGGACAGACCGGCCGAGGCCAGCGCCTGGCGGATCACCCGCTGCTGCGAGGGACCGTTCGGGGCGGTCAGGCCGTTCGACGCGCCGTCGGAGTTCACCGAGGAGCCCTTGAGCACCGCGAGTACCTGGTGGCCTTGTCGGCGTGCGTCCGACAACCGCTCGAGCACCACGAGGCCGACGCCCTCGGCCCAGCCGGTGCCGTCCGCGCCCGCGCCGAACGCGCGGCACCGGCCGTCCGGGGACAAGGCTCGCTGGTGACCCAGGTCGACGAACGTCATCGGGGTGGACATCACCGTGACCCCGCCGGCCAGCGCGAGCGAGCACTCGCCCGACCGCAGTGCTTGTGCGGCCAGGTGGAGTGTCACCAATGACGACGAGCACGCGGTGTCGACCGAAACGGCGGGCCCCTCCAGGCCGAACTGGTACGCCACCCGCCCCGAGAGCACGCTGCCCGCGCTACCGGTCAGAACCGCTCCGCTGAGCTGGTCCGGAACCAGGTCCACTGCCGGCGCGTAATCGTGGTACATGACACCGGCGAACACCCCGGTCCGGGTGCCGCGCAGGGAGTCCGCGTCGATACCCGCGCGCTCGAAAGCCTCCCAGGCGACCTCCAGCAACAACCGCTGCTGCGGATCCATCGCCGTCGCCTCACGGGGCGAGATCCCGAAGAACCCGGCATCGAACTCACCCGCGTCGTGCAGGAACCCTCCACCACGCGCATACGTCGTCCCCGGATGATCCGGATCCGCGTGATACAAACCCTCCACATCCCAGCCACGCAACTCCGGAAAACCAGTAATCCCCTCCCCGCCCTCGACCACCAGCGACCACAAATCCTCCGGAGAACCCACCCCACCCGGATAACGGCAAGCCATCCCGACAATCACCACAGGATCATCGGGGTCGCTCGCCGGCGAACTGGTCGTGTCCGCTGTCTCACCGCTCGGGGTGAGCTCGCCGGACAAGTGGTCGGCAAGGGCCCGTGGGGTCGGGTAGTCGAACACGGCCGTGGTCCCCAAGCGCGATCCCGTGATCGCGTTGAGCCGGTTGCGCAGCTCGACGGCGGTGAGCGAGTCGAGTCCGAATTCCTTGAAGGTGCGGTCGACACCGATCGAGTCCCGCCCGTCGTAACCGAGTACTCGCTCCGCCTCCGCGCGCACCAACTCCAGCAGTCGCCCAGGCTGGGATGTCACGTCCGCGCCTTCACGGCGCGGTCCGTCCGGACGGCCCGGTAGGGCCGCTGGGCGAGCCGGGCGCGGCGCGCTCGTGATCAGTTCGCGGAGCAGCGGGTGCACGTTCCCGCCGTCCGTGGCGGAGGCGGTGTCCAGCCGCAGTGGCACGAGCAGCGGCTCGCTCCGCCGAAGAGCGGCGTCGAAGAGTGCGAGTCCCTCGGTTTCGGACAACGTCGCTATTCCGGAGCGAGCCATCCGGTTGAGGTCGCCGGCGCTGAGCGCCGCCGCCATACCGCCCCGCTGATCCCACAGTCCCCACGCCAGCGACGTCGCCGGGAGTCCGAACTGGGCGCGATGGTGGGCGAGCGCGTCGAGGTAGGTGTTGGCGGCGGCGTAGTTGGCCTGGCCCGCTGCGCCGATCAGGCCCGAGATGGAGGAGTACAGCACGAACGCCGACAGCGGCATGTCGGCGGTGAGCTCGTGCAGGTTCTTCGCCGCCACCGCCTTCGGACCCATGACCGCGTCGAGGCGCCGCGGACTCAGCCCGGTGAACACGCCGTCGTCGAGCACACCGGCCGTGTGGACCACAGCGGTGAGGGGTCGGTCGGCAGGCAGCCCGCGAAGCACCGCGGCGAGCTCGGCGCGGTCGGCGACATCGCAGGCTTCGGCTCGCACGTCCAGACCCAGCGCGGTCAGCTCGGCCACCAAGGCGCACGCCTCGGGCGTGACGGGGCCGCTCCTGCTGACCAGGAGCATGCTCGTCACTCCATGCTCGGTGGCCAGGTGCCGCGCGAGCAGCCGGCCGAGTCGGCCGAACGCCCCGGTCAGCAGCACGGTTCCGCGCTCGGGTATCGGCTTCTCGGCGGCGGGGGGCGAGCCGGGATCCACGGGCAGGCGCGTGAGGCGCGGGACACGAACGCCCTCGGCGGACAGAGCCAGCTGCGGCTCCCCCGTGGCTACCGCGGCGGCGAACCGCCGGGCCCCCTCACTGCCCGGCGCCACGTCGACGAGCACCATGCGGCCGGGGTGCTCGGACTGCGCGGCACGCAGCAGACCCCAGACCGGCGCGTGGTCGAGATCAATGCGGCCGTTGCCCCCCGTGTCGACGGCACCGGTGGTGACGACGACCAGTGGCGCGTCGGCCATCGTCTCGTCGGCCAGCCAGTCCTGTACCAGTCGCAGGATGCGGTGCGTGCCGCCGACGTCCGTGACGTCGGTCGGGGGAACCACGGTGATCACCGCGGACGGCGTCGGGGCCCCCGCCGCCATCGCGGCCCGCAGCGTGGAGAGATCCGAGTACCGGTCGAGCGGTGAGCGGTCACCGGCCAGCTCGGCACCGAGGTCGTGCGGGTCCTCCCCCACCATCGCCCAGTGACCGGTGCCGGGGTGGGCGCCGACCTCCTTCGGCAGCCACGACAACCGGAACAGCGCCGCCTCGCTCGGATCCGTCGACGGAGCGCGTGGAGCGTCGGGCGCAGGCCGCAGCACCAGCGAGTCGATCGACGCGACCGGGTTGCCTTCGGGGTCGGTGAGCATCATGGCCACCGAGTCGGCGCCGGTCCTCGAGATGCGGGCCCGCAAGGCCGGCGGGGCCGCGGTGTGCACGGTGACACCACTCCACGCGAACGGCACCAATGTCTCGTCCGCGGTCCCGAACAGGCCTACCAGCGCGGCCTGGATGGCGGCGTCCAGGAGGGCGGGATGCAGGTCGAACACCGGGCCGCCGTGTCCCGCCGCCTCGCCCAGGACGATGTCGGCGAACACCTCGCCGTCGCCGCGTCGGACGGCTTGCAGTCCTCGGAACGCCGGCCCGTAGTCGTACCCCCGGCGGGTGAGTTCCGCGTATGCGGTGGTGATGGCGATCGGCTGTGCGTCGGGACCGGCCTCGCCGTTCCAGCCGGTTCCGGACGCCGATCCGACCGGCGAGAGCCCGGCAGGTGGGGCGACGGTGCCTTCGGCGTGCCGGGTCCAGGTGCCGTTCCCGGCGGTGTCTCCCACGCGGGACAGCACGCTCAGCGCACGGCGACCGGTGCCGTCCGGCGCATCGATCACCACCTGGAGCTGGGTGTCGCCGTGCTCCGGCACGACCAGGGGGGCGCGCACGACGAGCTCTTCCACCGGGCCGGCGCCGGTTCGCTGCGCGGCGTGCAAGGCCAGGGCCAGAAATCCAGTTCCGGGAAGGATCGGAGTGCCCAGCACCACGTGGTCGGCCAACCACGGTTGCTGGTTCACGGACAGTCGGCCGGTCAGTACGAGCGCGCCGCCATCGCCCAGCGGCATCTCGGCGCGCAGGAAGGGGTGATCGACCGGCGCCAGGCCGACGGCGGCGAGGTCGGTGTCCGGCAGGGGGGAGGGTTCCAGCCAGTAGTGTTGGCGTTGGAAGGCGTAAGTGGGCAGTTCGGTGTGGTGAGCCCCGGTCCCGGCAAACAACTCCGGCCAGTTCACCGCCACCCCGGCGGTGAACAACGCACCCAGCCCCGCCAGCACCGACTCGACCTCGCCACGACCGTGACGCAGACTGGGCACCGCCGTAATGTCCTGGCCGTCCAAGCATTCCCGCACCGACCCGGTCAGCACCG